>NZ_CP013342.1:1745000-2945000 GCF_001610975.1 Sphingopyxis terrae subsp. terrae NBRC 15098
GGACGGCACGCCTTCAGGCTTGTCGTTGGTGGTGTGGACTCTCAAGCGTGAGGTAAGGGCATTTGGTGAATGCCTTGGCATGCAGAGGCGATGAAGGACGTGGCACGCTGCGATAAGCGTCGGGGAGCTGTGAGCAAGCTTTGATCCGACGATTTCCGAATGGGGAAACCCACCCTCACCATTTAATTTCGCTGCCGACTTGTCGGCATCGAAGGTTAAATGGGAAGGGTATCACCGAAGTGAATAAAATAGCTTTGGTGAAGCGAACCCGGGGAACTGAAACATCTCAGTACCCGGAGGAAAGGACATCAACAGAGACTCCCGTAGTAGTGGCGAGCGAACCGGGACCAGGCCAATGCCTTTGATTCAACTAGCAGAAGCTTCTGGAAAGGAGCGCCATAGTGGGTGACAGCCCCGTATGCGAAAGTGATGTCAAAGGATTTGAGTAGGGCGGGACACGTGAAATCCTGTCTGAACGTAGGGGGACCACCCTCTAAGCCTAAGTACTCCTGCATGACCGATAGTGAACTAGTACCGTGAGGGAAAGGTGAAAAGCACCCCGATGAGGGGAGTGAAACAGTACCTGAAACCGAATGCCTACAAGCAGTAGGAGGGCCCTTGAGGCCTGACTGCGTACCTCTTGCATAATGGGTCAGTGACTTAGTGTATCAAGCAAGCTTAAGCCGATAGGTGTAGGCGCAGCGAAAGCGAGTCTGAATAGGGCGAATGAGTTTGATGCATTAGACCCGAAACCCGGTGATCTAGGCATGACCAGGCTGAAGGTGCGGTAACACGCACTGGAGGGCCGAACCGTTCAATGTTGAAAAATTGTCGGATGAGTTGTGTTTAGGGGTGAAAGGCCAATCAAACCGGGAAATAGCTGGTTCTCCGCGAAATCTATTGAGGTAGAGCGTCGGATGAATACCTTGGGGGGTAGAGCACTGGATGGATGCGGGGGTCGCGAGATCTACCAATTCTAACCAAACTCCGAATACCCAAGAGTAATATCCGGCAGACAGACGGCGGGTGCTAAGGTCCGTCGTCAAAAGGGAAACAGCCCTGACCTACAGCTAAGGTCCCCAAGTCACGTCTAAGTGGGAAAGCATGTGGGAATCCCAAAACAACCAGGAGGTTGGCTTAGAAGCAGCCATCCTTTAAAGAAAGCGTAACAGCTCACTGGTCTAAATAAGGGTTCCTGCGGCGAAAATGTAACGGGGCTCAAGACGTGCACCGAAGCTTAGGGTGTGTAGCAATACACGCGGTAGCGGAGCGTTCCGTAGGCTGATGAAGCGGTCTGGTAATGGACCGTGGAGGTATCGGAAGTGCGAATGCTGACATGAGTAGCGATAAAGAGGGTGAGATGCCCTCTCGCCGAAATCCCAAGGGTTCCTGCTTAAAGCTAATCTGAGCAGGGTAAGCCGGCCCCTAAGACGAGCCCGAAGGGGGTAGTCGATGGGAACCACGTTAATATTCGTGGGCCTGGTGGTGTGTGACGGTTTGCGTAAGTTGTCTGTCCTTATTGGATTGGTCAGGCTTCGAAGCAGATCCAGGAAATAGCCCCACCGTATAGACCGTACCCTAAACCGACACAGGTGGGATGGTAGAGTATACCAAGGCGCTTGAGAGAAGTCTCCTGAAGGAACTCGGCAAATTGCCTCCGTACCTTCGGAAGAAGGAGGCCCCACATTTGGGCAACCATTTGTGGGGGGCACAGGCCAGGGGGTAGCGACTGTTTAGCAAAAACACAGCACTCTGCTAAGTCGGCTTCAAGACGACGTATAGGGTGTGACGCCTGCCCGGTGCCTGAAGGTTAAGTGGAGGGGTGCAAGCTCCGAAACGAAGCCCAGGTAAACGGCGGCCGTAACTATAACGGTCCTAAGGTAGCGAAATTCCTTGTCGGGTAAGTTCCGACCTGCACGAATGGCGTAACGACTTCCCCACTGTCTCCAGGAGATGCTCAGCGAAATTGAATTCTCCGTGAAGATGCGGAGTACCCGCGGTTAGACGGAAAGACCCCGTGCACCTTTACTGCAGCTTCAGAGTGGCATTAGGAAAGAACTGTGTAGCATAGGTGGGAGGCTTTGAAGCGTTGGCGCCAGCTGACGTGGAGCCATAGGTGAAATACCACCCTGTTGTTTTCTGATGTCTAACCTCGATCCATGAAACTGGATCAGGGACCCTCTGTGGCGGGTAGTTTGACTGGGGCGGTCGCCTCCTAAAGAGTAACGGAGGCGCGCGATGGTAGGCTCAGGACGGTTGGAAACCGTCTGCGAGAGTGCAATGGCATAAGCCTGCCTGACTGCGAGACTGACGAGTCGAGCAGAGACGAAAGTCGGTCATAGTGATCCGGTGGTCCCGAGTGGAAGGGCCATCGCTCAACGGATAAAAGGTACGCCGGGGATAACAGGCTGATGATTCCCAAGAGCTCATATCGACGGAATCGTTTGGCACCTCGATGTCGGCTCATCACATCCTGGGGCTGGAGCAGGTCCCAAGGGTTTGGCTGTTCGCCAATTAAAGTGGTACGTGAGCTGGGTTCAGAACGTCGTGAGACAGTTTGGTCCCTATCTGCCGTGGGCGTCGAAATTTGAGAGGAGTTGACCCTAGTACGAGAGGACCGGGTTGAACATACCTCTGGTGTACCTGTCGTGGCGCCAGCCGCGCAGCAGGGTAGCTATGTATGGACGGGATAACCGCTGAAAGCATCTAAGCGGGAAGCCTCCCTCAAGATAAGATTTCTTAGAGCCGTGGAAGACCACCACGTTGATAGATCGGATGTAGAAGTGCGGTAACGCATGGAGCTAACCGATACTAATTGCTCTATTCGCGCTTGAAGAGTCCCACCATCAACGACAATCCTGTCAGGATTGTCCGCGATAAGTGGATGATTGATCAGACAGTATTGCACGGACATCGATTGAAACCCTTTTTGACCTACGCCGGCTTCATTGCTTGGTGACCATGGCGTCAGTGACCCACCCGATCCCATCTCGAACTCGGCCGTGAAACCTGACAGCGCCGATGGTACTTTGGCTTAAGCCACGGAAGAGTAGGACGTCGCCAGGCATTGCAGCCGGCGTAAGGTCGAAAAGAAACCCATTCACAAAGTTAGAGGCCGGCAGCGATGCCGGCCTTTTGCTGTTTTTGCGGCCCCAAACGGCGCCGCGCTCTGGTTGACGCGGGATGGAGCAGCCCGGTAGCTCGTCAGGCTCATAACCTGAAGGTCGTAGGTTCAAATCCTACTCCCGCAACCAGTAACCCCTTTGATTTCCATGATAAAGTTCCCCTCGGGGGAAATCTGGAAGCACGCCTCTGCATCATCGGTTAGCACACCCTACGCAGACGGATTTAATTTCATTACAATCCGGAAGCACCACGCCGAGGCGGCGCGAGAAGCGGCCAACGACCGCCGGTCAGCGGCCGAGGTAAGCAAACCTGTCAGGTGCGTGCTGCAGCAAGAATCTGCGAATCCGCTCGCGCTCCTCCGGCGCGCATCGAGCCATCAGGGCACGAAGTTCACCATCAATCGCCTCACTCGGAGCGCCGAGTTCTTCTGCTTTTTCGTACCAGCTGTGACCAGCGGCTAGATTACCGGCCTCCATATGCAGCGCGCCCAAGAGCGTGCATGGTCGGTAGCTGCTTCGTTCCAGCGCATGCGCTTCGAATGCAAGCGCCATCGCCTCTTCGTGCCGCGCCAGATCTCGCATCGCTCCACCGCGCGTGGTTGTGAGCGCTGATCGCAGTTTCGATTCCAGATTTGGCCTTTTCAACGCAGCCGCGGTCAGATCTAGCGATCGCCTCGGTTCTCCTGCCTTCCGCCAGTGGCCGCTGGCATTCACCGCCGTCCAAGGGTCTTGGCTTCGTTCCCATTCTTCGGTGAAGGCTTTCGCTTCGGCAGTGTGCCATGCGTGACTGACCGCATCGGTCCAGCAATAATCGGCCTCGGTTCTCAGCCATGCTACGTCGCTCGGTGAGAGCCGCCGCCCGGCAGCAAGCTCCGAAAGCAGCCTCATGATGCGACGGTACTGATCGGCATCAACATTTCCGATTCCGAAACGATTCCGGAGCTCTTTGGACTCGCGCCGCCGACGAAATACAGGGTCATTTTCGCGCTCGGCAAAATATTGTTTAACTGTCGCGGCTCTGCTTTCCGCAGCCTGCGCAAGGGCCACTGCGTCGTCTGCCGCCTTTTGCTCGGCACGTTCGATCCGCTCTCTACGCTCGGCCTCGGCTTGCTCCGAAAACTCTGACCAATCCCGCTGGCTGATCACGCAAGCGCGAATAGCTTCCAGGCCCCTTTCTGCAAGAAACTGTAGCGTTGCTGCCGAGGGTGACTCGCCGGCTTCGATCTTGCAGAGAATCCCATTAAGCCGTGCGCCAACTTGCCGCGCACCTGGAAGGTCGTCGACCAGATACCGAGCGGCCAAACCGAGATTAGTATTTTGATCGATCATGCTTAAGGCCGGAGTGTGATGGTGCCGACTAACGCCACGGCTATCGAGGCCCAATATGCCTCTATGTCGTTGTGAATATCTTAATCTCAGGCTCGTCGTCGCCCACGAGCTCCGCCAAATTCCGACTGGATTCCAGAGCATCGATCGCTGCCTGGCGGTCAGCTCCGTGGAAGCTTCGGAACAATTTTCACAGCCGTTGCGCCACGGCTTCGCGGCCGACCGGCCTCGAAAAAGACAGAGGATCCAAGAGCGTCACTCAGGTCAGCGAGGCGCGTGCAGATGACGCCGACCGAAGGCCCTGTGGCAAGCTGCGGGCTACCCTTCACCCGCCGCCCCCCGTAGTCGACACCTTCGGCATCGAGTTGAACGGGGATAATCTCTGCACGGGCTACGCCGCCATCAATGACGTCAAGTTCGGCAATCACCGACTGCCACGCTTCCGGGCCATAGGCGCCGTGAGGCTTTTCGGATTGGAAGATAAAGGACGAGAGGCCGTGGAAGAGCGGCGCCCCACGGTAATATTCGATGCCCTGCAATTCAGGCACGCCGTGGGCAACGAATGTGACGGCGCCGGCATCGATCGCTCGGCGGGCGAGGTCGCGCTGCGAAGCCGGCGTATCGGACTTGCGCGGCTCCCAATAATGGCTGTGCAGATAGGCAATCACTGTCGCCCCGCTGGCTGCGGCAATGCGGATGGCGGCTAGATAACGTTCGACGTCGCTTCCGACCAGCGCTCCGTCTGCTCCGCGGCGCAGCTCGTTGACGCCCGGCCTTGTGTCGGTGGCAGCCGCACCATCGCGGATTGCACCCGCCGCCGCCGCGACAAGCGCCACCCGGGCGCGCGCCTGCAACAAGCCGGGAGCGCTCGCTGCAGCGAGGTTGCGGCCGCTTCCGGCATAGACGAGATTTCGGGTCTCCAGCGCGTCAATGGTCGACAATATCCCGCCGCTGCCCAGGTCCCAGGCGTGATTGTTCGACGTTGCGACGATATTGACCCCGATTTTCAGGAGGCAATCGATAACCGTAGGATCGGCGACGTGCAGCACCTCGCTATCGGCAGGCCGCGTCGATTCCCCTGCGAGTGGGCCGGCAATTACCGTTTCAAGATCGGTGAAAACGGCGTCGCGCCCTTTGAACAGGTGCCCGAACGCCTCGAGCTCGCTCCAGCCAAGCTTGCGCAGGTCGGTTTTGATAAGTGATTGGCCGAGCAGGCTGATCCGCAGAGGCCGCTTCCCGGCTCCGGCCAGAACCGGCAGAAGGACGACGGAAACGCCAGCGCCGATGAGGTGTCTGCGGGTAGGCGTGAGCCGGTAGGCTGATGACATGAGTACCGTTCCTCCGCTTCACTCCATACCAAGTGCGTGCAAAGCAGGGCAATGTCATGCACTTTCGGTATGAGCGCATTTGCGACCGTCATAATATTTTTTGGGGGAACAGTTGGCCCTAAGCCAGTGACCGAATCGCAATTTGGGGGGACAATATGACCATCGCATCCGCTCGTTTCATCCGGCGCCGACAGGCCGCGAGGTTTGCCGCCATCGCCGGCATCAGCCTCGCCGCGCTTGCATGGCCTGCGCTCGCTCATGCTCAAGACGCAGAGGATGAGGCGGCAACAGATGCAGCTGGCAGCGGCGAGATCATTGTCACCGGGTCGCGCATCGGGCGCAAGGATGCAGACTCGGTCGGTCCTATTCTGACATTGACGTCGGAAGACATCACCAAGTCGGGCAGTTCGTCGATCGGTGACCTGCTGCAAAAGCTGCCGTCGGCAGGTGTCAGCCTTAATTCCAACGGCACGCAGGGAACCTCCTACGGCGCCAGTTCGATCAACCTGCGCTATCTGGGCGGCGCCGAGGGCAGCGGCAACCGGGTCCTTGTGCTCGTTGACGGGCACCGCTGGGTCGATGGCGTCGGCCAGCGTGGCTTCCGTGACTTCGTCGATCTCAACACGCTGCCGCAGGGAATGATCGACGGTATTGAAATCCTGAAGGACGGTGCGTCCGCCATTTATGGCGCCGACGCAATCGCGGGGGTGGTAAATATCAAGACCGTCCAACCGTTCGACGGGCTGCGAGGATCTGTTCGTGCGGGCGTGACCAGCCACGGCGACGGCGCCGAACTCGGGGGCAAATTGACCGTCGGCAAGACATGGGACCGGGCTTCGGTCATCCTGTCGGGCAGCTATTTTCGGTCGCGGCCCATCCGTACCGACGCACGCGAGCTGACCACGCAGACTTTGGTGCCGGCGACTTCGGTTGGCACCAATCCCAACGGTCTGTTCATCCTGCCGGGCCTGTCGAACAACGCCTATTTCGGCACCGCGACCGGCTTCGCCAATTCTTCAAACCCGATCATCCTCAATAGCGGCGCGACGATCGGCGCCGGGGCGCTCGCCGACAATGCATTTCATGTCGGAGCGCTGCCAGGCGATTATTACAACACGCAGGCGCAGGGCATCTATTCGGCGGGTCCCTCGGAACGTTACGGCTTTTATGGCCGCTTCGACTATGAGCTTTCGGACAATGTTTCGATCAAACTGGACGGCGTTTACAACCGCCGCAAGTCGAACCAGCTCTTCTCGCCAGTCCTGCTCGATATCGGTGGCTCATCGGGAACCGTGCGCGGATTTTCGATCCCGAACAATCAGGCCTTTAATCCGTTTGGCACTGCTAACGGGGTACCGACCGCCAACGCCATCGGCTTCGCTGCGAACAGCGCCTGGCGCATTCGCAAGGTCATGACCGACGTCGGCAACCGCAACAATCTGCAGGACGTTGAAACGATCCGGGTGTCGGCAGGTCTCGACGGAAGTTTCATGATCGGCGACGGCGAATGGCGCTGGGACGTCTTCGGATCCTATTCGAAAAATGCCATCCACACGACCGCCGAGAATGGTATCAACTACGACAATCTGTTCTTAGGCCTCGGCTCGCCCGCGACCTGCGCAGCGAATGCCGGCTGCGTGCCGATCAACCTGTTCGCGCCGATGACGGACGCACAGGCGGCCTATATCCGCTTCACGACGCGCGAATATAACCGCACCGAGCTCTACAATGCCGCATTCAACGTGACGGGCAATCTGTTCGACCTGCCCGCCGGACCGGTGGCGCTAGCGGTCGGCTACGAATATCGTCAGAACCGCGGCTTCGATGCGCCCGATCCGGTGGTCAACGCACCCTCGCTCTACCTCGCCTCCCAATATGCGAAGACGACCGGGCAAACCCGGACCGCGACCGTTGGCAGCTACGACCTCCATGAAGCCTATGCCGAACTCAATGTTCCGGTTTTCCGCAACCAGCCATTTGCCGAGAGCCTCGAGCTCAGCCTCGCCGGGCGCTATTCGGATTACTCGACGGTCGGCAACAAGGTTACCTTGAAGGCAGGCGTCGGCTACCGTCCTATCGAGGACATATTGTTCCGCGGCACTTACTCGCAGGGCTTTCGCGCGCCTTCGATCCTCGAACTATATCAGGGTGCCCGCCAGACAAGCTTCCAGGGGACAGACCCGTGCAACGGCGGCGCATCTGCGAACCCCGGCCTGCCAGGCTGCGCCGGCGTGCCGACCGGATATAACCAAGCCAATTACAACCTCAATGGCCTGATCCCGGGCGTCATCAGCGGCAACCCCGGCCTCAAGCCGGAAACAGCCGACACGTTCAGCGCAGGCATCGCTATCTCGCCGCGCGCGGTGCGCGGCCTGTCGCTGACCGTCGATTACTACAAGATCAAGATCAAGGACGCGATCGCCTCGCAGTCGGCGACCCAGATCCTTCAGCTTTGCGCCGTTCGCGGCGGAATATTCTGCGACCTCGTCAGCCGCGACAGCGGGACCGGCGCGATCCTCGAACTGCTGCAGGGCGCCCAGAACCTCAACTCGATCACCACCGATGGGGTCGACGCCACGCTGCGCTATGATTTCAGCACCAGCATCGGCCGCATCTCGGCGGTCGTCGATGCGTCCTATCTCCATTCGTTCAAGACCACCGCGCCCAACCCCGCGGGAGGCGACCCCATCGTCGACGAGCGCGCCGGCCGCGGCGATGCTCCGCGATCAACCTATCCGCACTGGAAGGGGCAGGCGTCGCTCGGCTGGACCGGCGACACGGTGGATGCGACCTTGCGCGCGCGCTACATTGGCCCGACGAGCGATGTGGTCAACGCGGTCAAGGACGACCGGACCCGGTCGATCATCTACACCGACGTCGAACTCGGCTTCAACATCGGCGACGATACGGCGCGCTTCGCGATCGGCGTGAACAATCTGTTCGACAAGGCGCCGCCTGCTTCTTACGCCAATGCGCCCATCAACTACGACATCTACACCTATGACGCGCGTGGCCGCTTCCTCTACGCCAGCTTCTCGGTGAAGATGTAAACCGATGCGCCGCGCCGGAACCGGCGCGGCCATCACGGAATCAGCGATGCGGGGCGGTTCGACGATGTCAGGCAAGACGCAAAAGTGGCTCGACCGGGTCGAGCGCTGGGGCAATGCCCTGCCCGACCCGGTCTTCATCTTCCTTGGTCTGATCGCGCTGCTGGTCGCCGTATCGGCGGCTGCGGCAAGCTGGGGCTGGAGCGCGGTCAATCCGGTGAATGGCGAAATACTGGTCACCAAAAGTCTGCTTTCGGCGGAAAATATCGGCAAGCTGCTGACCGCCATGCCCGACACCATGGCCAGCTTTCCTCCCTTGGGGCTGATCCTTGTCGTCATGCTGGGGGCCGCCGTCGCCGAGCGATCGGGACTGTTCACCGCCCTGATGACGCGCGCGATGCGCGGCGTGCCAAGCCGCTTTCTCAGCCCGGCGATTTTTCTGATCGGCCTGTTGTCGCATCAGGCCGCCGATGCCGCCTATGTCGTATTGATTCCGCTATCGGCGATCATCTTTGCCGCCGCCGGGCGGCATCCGCTGGCGGGCATTGCGATCGCCTATGCCGGGATATCGGGCGCTTTCGCCGCCAACCTGGTGCCAGGTCAGTTTGACGTTCTGATGCTCGGGATCACGAAAACGGCGACCGCGCTGCTCGTCCCCGATCATATGCTCAACCCGCTCGGCAATTGGTATTTCACCGCCGCGCTCGGATTGCTGCTCGTGCCGATCACCTGGTTCGTCAACGACCGGATCGTCGAGCCCCGGCTCGGTGTGTGGCGCGATCCGCCGCCCGAGGGTGAGATCGACGATCATGCCGATCCCGTGTTGCAGCGCCGCGGCCTGCGCCGCGCGGGCTTCGCTGCTTTCGCGGTGATTGCCCTATTCGCAGCCTTCCTCTTCTGGCCCGGCTATACGCCGCTGGTCGATGCAGGGGCATTGGGGCCGGCCCGGTTCGAACCATTTTACGCCTCGCTCGTGGCAGGCTTCATGCTGCTCTTCCTCGTCAGCGGCTGGGCTTACGGCGCCGCGGTCGGCACCGTCACCTCGCACCGCGACGTGGTCAAGATGATGACCGACGGCCTTGCGACCATGACTCCGTTTCTCGTCATCGCATTCTTCGCCGCGCATTTCATCGCGATGTTCGCCTGGTCGAACCTTGGTCCGGTGCTCGCGATCAACGGCGCCGACTGGCTGCGCGCCCAGCATCTTGCGACCCCGGTGATGCTGATTCTACTGCTGCTAATGTCGTCGATTTTCGATCTCGTCATCGGTTCGGCCTCGGCGAAATGGAGCGCGATGGCGCCGATTGTCGTCCCGATGCTGATGCTGCTCGGCGTCTCGCCGGAAATGACCACGGCCGCCTACCGGATGGGCGATTCGATCTTCAACATCGTGACACCCGTTGCATCGAACTTCGTCCTCGTCCTTGTCCTTGCACAGCGCTGGCGCCGCGATTTCGGGGTCGGGTCGCTAATCGCGCTGATGCTGCCCTTCTCGATGGCAATTGGACTGACCGGACTTTGCCTTGTCGGATTCTGGACCGGGCTCGAACTGCCGGTCGGCCCCGGTGCACCGGCAACCTATATGATGCCTGCGCGGTGACCGCGGCCATGACCGCCCAGGTGATCGCCAACGTCATGGTGCCGATGCGCGATGGCGTGCATCTCGCGACCGACATCTATCTACCCGCAGGCGCCAAAGACAAGGCCGTGCCGGTGCTGCTCGAACGCACGCCCTATGACAAGTCTGGCACGAACCACGCCGATTTCTCGGTCGCCGATCCGGTGCCGCGGTCGAAGCCCGTGATTGCCGCCGATTTCGCAGCGCACGGATACGCCTTCGTGTTGCAGGATTGCCGCGGGCGCTATGGCTCGCAGGGCGTGTTCCGCAAATATATGTCGGAGGCGGAGGACGGCGCCGACACGATCGCCTGGATCATGCAGCAGCCGTGGTGCAACGGCCGGATCGGCACGCTCGGCCTGTCCTATGGCGCGCATGTGCAGGCCGCACTCGCGACGCTCGATCCGCCGGGCCTCGCGGCGATGTTCCTCGATTCGGGCGGATTTTCGAGCGCCTACCACAGCGGCATCCGACAAGGGGGCGCCTATGAACTCAAGCAACTGACCTGGGCGCTCAAGCATGCGCTGCTTGCGCCGGAAACGCTGGCTGATCCCGCGCGGCGCGCGGCGCTCGAGGCATCCGACATTCGCGAATGGATCGGCGTCGAGAAATGGCGCCCCGGCCACTCGCCGATCGCGGCGGCGCCGGAATATGAGGATTTCGTCCTCGAACAATGGGACGAGGATCGTTTCACCGACTTCTGGAAACAGCGGGGCCTTTATGCGCGCGGCTGGTACGAGGACTTCGCCGACGTGCCCATGGTGCACATGTCGAGTTGGTATGATCCTTACGCGCTGACCGCTGTGGAGAATTTCGTCGCTCTGTCGAAGCTCAAGCGCGGCCCCGTAAAGTTGATTCTCGGGCCGTGGACGCATGGGAAGCGCTCGCTTACCTATTCGGGGGATGCCGACTTTGGGCCGCAGTCGACCCTCGACCATCTGTTTGGTGATTATGGCGCGCTGCGAAAGGCGTGGTTCGACCGTCATATGAAGGCTAGCGCTATCGACCCGCTGCCCGAACCGGTTTACTTCTTCATAATGGGCGGCGGCACCGGCCGGCGCCTCCCGAGCGGGCGGCTCGACCATGGGGGACGTTGGAGCACCGCCGCTTCCTGGCCGCTGCCGACGATGCGCCTGACGCCATTCTATTTGCATCCCGACGCCGCGCTGCGCGAAGCGGCACCAGCCGGTTCCCACACGTCGAGCTTCATTCACGACCCCTATCATCCGGTGCCGACAATCGGCGGCGCGATCGCATCGGGAGCCCCGGTGATGGAAGCAGGGGGATTCGACCAACGCGAAGGACCCGATTTCTTCGGCGCGCGCGAACCCTGGTCCCCGCTTGCCGATCGGACGGATGTGCTGGTGTTTGAAACCGATCCGCTGGGTAGCGACGTCGAACTGACCGGTCAGGCGGTTGCCGAACTCTTCGTAAGCTCGACAGCCCTCGATACCGACGTCATGATCAAAATTGTTGATGTTTATCCGGTGAGCGCCGACTATCCGGAGGGCTATGCGCTCAATATCGCGCATGGCCTGTTGAGAATGCGCTTCCGAGACTCCTTTGAAGTGCCAGAAGTGATGGAGCCCGGAAAGGTTTATCGCGTGCTGATCGCCTCGTTCCCGATGAGCAATTGTTTCGCGGTCGGGCATCGCATCCGTATCGAGATCGCGGGGAGCAATTTTCCCCATTTCGACATCAACCCGGGCACCGACTGGCGCGTCGAAGGACTTGCCCCCATCGTGGCAGTTAATAGCGTCCATGTGGGCGGCGACTGTGCCTCGCGCATACTGCTGCCTGTCGTCGTAGCCGGTACCGATTGACGATGCGAAAGCCGCTCGCACCCGCCGGCGTCGAGCCCGACAAGGATGTCAGCTTCCGCGCGCTGCGCGTTTTTGCCGAGATAATGCGCACCGGATCGGCGACCGCCGCTGGCAAGCAATTGTCCCTGTCCCAGCCCGCGGTCAGCCGCCTGATAGCGCAGCTTGAAGCCCAGGTTGGCTTCGATCTCTTCTATCGCGATCGCGGTAAGCTGGTACCGACCGCCGATGGCACCAAGCTGATCCAGGAAGTCGAGCTTTCGCTCTCAAGCCTCGACCGATTCAACAGTCTGGTGCGTGACATTGCGGGCTATTCGGCGGGTACCGTCCGGATTGTCGCGCCGCCGAGCTTTGCCGAAGGCGTGCTGCCCGACATCGTCTCCCGCTTTCGGGAGCGCTTTCCGGGCGTCGAGTTCAGCATCGATTCGCGCAGCGTCGAAACCGCGCGGACGATGATCGCGATGCGTTATGTTGATTGCGGTTTCGTCAAGCTGCCGACCGACGAAAGCGATCTAGCGATCGAGCAGATAGTTTCGAGCGGATCGGTTTGCGTGATGCGCGGCGATCATCCGCTTGCCGGACGCGGCGAAATCACGCCGTCCGACATCGGCCGGCATCCTTTAATTCTGCTCGGCGCGGGGCGCCACTGGCGCACGCAGGTCGATGCCGCGTTCGCCGCCTTTGGCCTCCGCCCTACAGTGGCGATCGAAACGCACACGCACGGTTCAGCCTGCGCGCTTGCCGCACGCGGGAACGGGATGGCGATACTGAACGAATTGCTCGTTAAGCCCTATCTTCACCATCCGCTGGTCGCCCGACCCTTTGATCCGCCAATCGAGCATGAATATGCCTTTGCCGTGTCGAACGTGTCGCGGCCTTCGCGGCTGACGCTGGAATTTCAGAAGGAGGTGCGGGCCTATTTTGCGGCAAGGATGTTGTGAGTGGCACTCTTGGCCTGAGACGGCGGCGGGTACGCGGGGCATGGAGGCGCTTGTTCTTTCGCTCCAGCGCATGGGCTTCGAATGCAATCGCCATCGCCTCTTCGTGCCGCGCCAGATCGCGAATCGCTCCACCGCGCGTGGTTGTGAGCGCCGATCGAAGTGTCGATTCCAGGTCAGACCTGTTCAGCGCGGCCGCGGTCAGATCTAGCGCTCGCCTCAGTTCTCAGCCAACCTAGATCGCTGGGTGAGAGCCGCCGCCCGGCAGCACGGTGCGGTCGTCTCGCGGGGCCTATTGCAGCGCAAACGGGTCGGCAGATATTTCCGTCGCAGCCGGGGGGACCTTAGCGAACCGCAGCGAACCGCTTCCGTCTAGCTTGGGGAACTGCGACCGCGTTCGACGGACCGCAAAGCGACTATGCAGACTTCGAACAGAATCTTTAATGATGTTCATACTGTTTGAGCGCAGTCGCGCGATCATAGGGGGTCAATTCGTCGATGCGATGCTGTTCTATTTTCTCCAGCCAGTTGGGGTCGGCGAGGAGGACGCGACCGAGCGCGACGAGGTCGAATTCACCGCGTTCGAACATCGCAACCAGATCTTTCAAACGCCCCAGCATCGGCGAGGAAATCCCTTCGACGAAATCCTGCATCAGGTCGCGGTCCATGCCGATCGACCCCACGGTGATTGTCTGTCGTCAGAACATTTGGCGCAGATCGCGGCGTTGATTAGCGGAGCGCGGGCCTCGTCCTGGGGTTGATATTAAGCGGCGAGCTTGCGGTGCTGCAAGCGTCGGTGTTCGATGGTCTTCCGTTTGATCCTTTCGCGCTGTTGGATGATGGCGTCTGCCCTGCCGAAGTAGGTGTCGGCGGGCGTCACATTGCCGAGGCTTTCGTGATATCGGCGGTGATTATAGTGGTCGATGAAGGCCTCGATCCGGGTCTCCAGATCGCCGGGCAGGAAGTAATTTTCCAGCAGGATCCGGTTCTTGAGGGTCTGGCGCCAGCGCTCGATCTTGCCTTGGGTCTGGGGATGCATCGGGGCGCCGCGGACATGGCTCATACCGTTGGCACCGATCCATTGGGCCAGCTCCTCGGCGATGTAGCTCGTGCCCATAGCACATTGGGAAGCAGCCTTTCGAAGGGCCGCGATGCCTTGATGGAGACAAGGGCGCGTAGCGCCCGCCGGCTTCATCAAGGCAGTCATGACCTGCCAGCAGGTCTCTAAAGAGAAGTTGTCGACACAACCCTTTGGAGGCTGACCGATCATGACCAAGCTGTATTCTACGCCACCCGACGCCGTCCTGGTAGCCATCGATATGTCGAAGCACCGCCAGGAGGTTCTCCTCGAACGACCGGAGGGCGGCCGCCGACGCCGTATGACCGTCATGGCAACGAAGGCGGACTATGACCGGCTGGCGGACGATCTGACGACCATCGGTAGGCCCGTGATCGTCGGCTTTGAAGCAACCGGCAACTATCACCGCACGTTGGCGCATCGATTGCTGTCCGCCGGGTGCGAACTGCGCCTGATTTCGTCGGTCGCCTTGGCCCGGACACGCGAAGCGCTGCACAATGGCTGGGACAAGAATGATTCCAAGGACGCGCAAGTCATCCTGCACATGCTGAAGATCGGCGCGACCCAGCGCTATGTCGATCCGCTGGCGGCAGGGATCAACGATCTGCAGGAGATGTCGAAGACGCATGAAGCCATATCGAAGGCGAAGACCCAGACCTGGCATCGGATCCTCACGCATTATCTGCCACTGTATTTTCCGGAGATCGAGCGTTTCGCCGGCAACAGCCGGTCCGACTGGTTCCTGGCGTTGATCGAACGCTTCCCGACGCCGGGCAGCATCACCTCGATCGGACGCGAGGCGTTCACCGAACAGGCCTGGCCGCTGATCGGTCGCAAGGTCTCCAAGGCCCGGGTGGTCAACGATATTTACGAGACCGCCTGTGCATCGATCGCGCTGCCGATCGACGAAGATTCCACGGCGGTCGCCATGTTCCGCATGGTCATCGCCCAGGCACGCACCCTGATTCAGCAGCGTAACGAGATCGAGCGGATCGCCCATGACGCGCTGGCGACGAACAGCGATTATCAGCTCCTGCGCATGATCCCCGGTATCGGTCCGATCAACGCCCTGACGATCCTGGCCGAGGCCGGCGATCTGCGCCGGTTCAGCCACCATCGCCAGTTCCTCAAGTTCTGCGGCCTCGACCTCGCTACCTACCAGTCAGGGATATTTCGGGGGCGGACGAAGCTATCAAAGTACGGCAATGCCCGGCTGCGACGCACCTTCTGGATGGCAACGCAGGTCGCGATCCGACAACCCAACAACAGCTTCCGTGACAAGCTCTCCCGCTATGTCGATGGCCATGCCGACGACCCCGATCGCCGCCGCAAGGCGATGACCGCTCTCACCGCCAAGATGGCGCGCGTCGTGCACGCCGTCATCAAGACGGGAACCGAGTACCGCCCGTTCGTCGAACGGGCGGACACCAGATGGAAGGACCCCTCTCTGCTGTGCCGTGAGGGCGCTACGGCGACCCTGTAGATAATGTTCGGGCCTTCCATCTGGCATGCGTATCTCATCTTAAGGACGGTGAGGACCACGATCCCGATGATCGATGGATTCTATGTTTGCTATGGCCGAGAGCGCCTTCCTTGACGATGGAAGCCATCTGGATCATAAAATCATCAGCGCCGATCACATTCGGCGCAACGAGATCTGCTGGCCTGTTCCCGCCGCTGCTTCCCAACATAGGACGTTATCGCTGAGCAGCCTGGGCTTTTGCACGACCCTGGCCGACGAACAGCCCGAGGCTTCAAGCGCCAGTTCCAGCGTGTCGGTGACGTCCCCGGCGCGCATGGTGGTGCAAAGCTTCCAGGCGATGACATAGCGGGAGAAGTCGTCGAGCACGGTCGACAGATACACCCAGCCCCAACCGATGATTTTGAAGTAGGTGAAGTCGGTCTGCCACATCTCGTTCGGCCGCGTCGTCTTGGTGTGGAACGCATCGGCCGCCTTGATCACGATGAAGGCCGGGCTGGTGATCAGGTCATGGGCTTTCAGAAGCCGGTAAACCGTCGATTCCGACACGAAGTAGCGCTTCTCGTCGGTAAAGCGCACAGCCAACTCGCGGGGCGATAGCTCGGACTCGTCCAGCGCCATCTCGACGATCTGCTGCTGGATATCGTTGCCGATGCGATTCCACACCCGGCTCGGCGCCGATGGCCGATCCTCTAGCGCCTCCGGCCCGCCTTCGAGGTAGCGGTCATACCATCGATAGAAGGTCCGGCGGGGGATGCCGAGCTGGTCCAGCGTCCGCTTGGCGGGCAGATGCGACTGCTCGACGATCCTGATGATCTCGAGCTTCTCAGATGCGGGATACCTCATTCTTCGTCGCCCCCATCCGCGATCATGCTTTTTTTGAGCAGACGGTTTTCCAGCGTCAGGTCGGCCACGCATTCCTTCAGGGCACGGGTTTCGCGGCGCAGATCGTGCACCTCGCCGGTGGTCGCAGCTCGGGCGGTATCGCCGGCCAGACGACGCTTGCCCGCTTCCATGAACTCCTTCGACCAGGTGTAATACAGGCTCTGGGCGATGCCTTCCTTGCGGCACAGCTCGGCGATGCTGTCTTCGCCGCGCAGCCCCTCCAGCACGATCCTGATTTTGTCCTCTGCAGAGAAGTGCCGGCACGTCGCACGCCGTATGTCCTTCACCACCCGCTCAGCTGGGGCCTTCGGCGCCGATTTTTTCAAGGAGGATTTGGGCTTCATCTTCGTTCCTTCGTCACTACGACGAAGCCCAAATCCTCCTTAAATCACAACCTCAAATCTGTGCCATTGGCGCTGACGGCGGACAGTCCGCAGGCGCCATTCGCCAACCTGCCGACCTCAATCGAGCAGAATGCCATCTGGATCTCGCGCTGCATCGCCAAGATGGAAAATGAAGAGTTCGATATCTTCGAACCACGGGAAGCTGCGGAACGCGAATGGACCGCTGCGACCGCGAATATCCATGGCCAGACACTGATGGCCGAAGGCGACAAGGTCAATTCATGGATGATGGGCGCCAATCGCGACGACAAGGGTGCACGCGTGCTGATCTATTTCGGCGGCGCCAACCTATATTATGACGCGCTCGATCAGTCGGCGGCCGAGGGTTTCCCGGAGTTGGAGTTCAGAAGTCGCGCCTAGGCGGCGCGGGCAAATTTGAAAAAGTATTCGGCGGTGGCGAGATGGAACGCTCCGTGAGGCAGTCACGCATTGGCCGCTTGGAGTTGATTGAAGCTATCGGCGATCGCCCGCCAACGCTCGACGTCCAAGATGTCGCGCGTCATGGCCGAGACATGCACCCGCTCAGCGATGAACTGTGGCCTGCGCGCCCACGTGCTCCTTCTCGGCGTGGAGCGCACAGGCCTACAGTTCATACTCGGGCGACATCACTCGCAACCGATGCCGTCGCCATCGCGATCGAGCCGCGGCGCATAGCCGGGATCGCCGATGCGAACAGGAGCAGCGCCAGCCGCGCGTGCTTCCCGGCAATTGCGAAAGGGCCGACTTCCGAAGGCCCGTTGCGGTTCGTCCGAGACAAAGCGCTGCGGCTGGAGCGCAAAGGGCTCGCGCTCGGCATAAGAGGCGCTGGGATC
Source organism: Sphingopyxis terrae subsp. terrae NBRC 15098 (assembly GCF_001610975.1). Classification (NCBI taxonomy): domain Bacteria; kingdom Pseudomonadati; phylum Pseudomonadota; class Alphaproteobacteria; order Sphingomonadales; family Sphingopyxidaceae; genus Sphingopyxis; species Sphingopyxis terrae. Next base: position 1,762,862 of record NZ_CP013342.1, read on the forward strand.
GTAATTGGCTGGCGCCTGGCCAACAAGAGCCTGGGGTGCCTCGTATGCGCTGCGCTTCGGATCTTCACTCGACAGCTTGCCGGCAACGAACGCAAACAGCGCCACGAGCGCAATCGTTCCTATGTTGCTGTTGCCCCTCTTGCCCATGTCGGAAGACTGCCACGAAGGGGTTAAAGAGTCGATTCAGCCGAAGAGCCGCCTTCAGACAGCGTAGGCGAAGGTCCCGACTGCGGCGGTCGCGAGCGCCAGGCCGATAGCGACGGTGGCGCGATCCTTCATGGGCAGCGATGCCCCTGCCAATAGCGGTCCCACTTGGCAGCATATCCGTTCCGCACCATTGCGCACGAAAGATCCCCCGACTTCGGCGAAACGCAAAAGGCCGCTGTCCGGTTTCCCCCGGCGCCGCCCGCGGAGCGGCAGTGCATCGTCGGGCCGCTGACTTTCACATGGCCGGTTCGCAACTTGCCCTGCGGCGTGCCAACGAGCTCGGCGAGATGATCGCGGGCGGCAACGGGGTCGGCGGCCGGGCAGGGGTGGCCGGGACGGCATGAGCCGTCCATTTCGCGCGCCGCGATGCCCGACAGGCGAATGTGCGGCCCTTCGGCGCACCAGATCGGCCCGTCGCCATCCCAAACGGCCGTGGGCGTGCAATCGAAGGATTGGCCCGCAGGAACGACCGCGGCCGCGAGAACAAGCGCAATTATCATTTCGGCTCGCATCCTTCCGGCCAAGGCTCGTCAATGCCCCAGACATCGCACACGCCATGGCTTTGGGGCTTCACCTCGGTCGATATCACCATGCGGCTGCTCTCGTCCACGATCTCCACGAGCAAGGCCGCAAGCATGCCGGCAGCATAATCGTCGCTCCGTTGGGGCTCAGGGCGACCGCGACCATTCTTGCCCTGCCGCCTTGTCTTGATATTAATTCAGACGCTGTCCCGCAGTTGCTGGCGATCGATCCGGCGCATGTCAGGGCTCGACCAGGCCGGCGCGGCTGTTCCCGGCCTCCGGAGCTCACGCCGTTGACCGCGAACGCTGAAACATCCAATTCCGGTTCCGGTTGTCGTTGCCAATCGACCATATAATCCTGAATAAAAACCCGCACTTCGAAATCAATGAGGTGTGTGACCGGGTTCCGCTACGCATGTCCAGGCGAAAGCTAAAGGTAGCGGTATGCGCCCCGACGTGTATTTCCCTAGCTCGGTCGCTTTTTACGTGGATCCATGTTGCCAATAATAATTGAATTATAAGTTGGAAACGGCTTTCCGCAAAACATACTTTTCTCATGCGACTCATCTCGGTCGCAATGCTGAAAAGGAATGTGACATGAACACGCATGACGACATCATCGACCTCGGCGCCGCCCAGGACGAAACCCATGGCGCGCTGCCGGCGGGCCAGCCGGACGTGCAGCCTGGCGATCGCTTCATCCTTGGCGGTATCAGCGCCGACGATTGATCGATGCGTGGCGTGCGGTCTCGGCACTGCACGCCACTTTCGCTCGGATACTTTCTCATGGGAAAGCCTGCCTCCGCCGCAACGTACTGGTGCCGAACGGGCAATGGTTTCATATTTCTGGATTTGGCTTCAGATCGCTATTTCACACTTGAACCAAGCGCAGCGGATCGGTTCTCTCTCATCATTCATCGTGGACAGGAGGCCGCAGACGAAGATTGGCTTGCTGCTCGAGGATTGCACAATCTGGCCCGGCCGGTGGATCAAATATTCCCCGAAGCAATCGCACCGACGTCAAGCTATTTGGATTCTCCAGGCGCGGAGAAGGCGTCCGCAGTCGATACCATACGCGCCATATACGCCCTGGCCCTAGCGCGGCGGCATGTTCGAAAGCTTCGGCTGGGACAGATTTTGAGCACCTTCCCCCAAATCGAGCCGTTGCCGACAGAGGAGCAACGCTCGGCCGGGCGCAGCGCGGCGGCCGCGTTTAAGCGCGCAAGGCGCTATTTTTCCGGTGTGGACGAATGTCTTGGCTGCGGCGTTGCAATGCGCCGAGTGCTGGCCGGAAAGGGCTGCGACGCCCGGTTGGTGGTCGGCGTGACCTTGCCATTTGCTGCGCACTGCTGGGTCCAGCTCGGCTCGGCGGTGCTGACAGATCCGCTTGATGTCGTGCTTCCCTACACCCCCATTTTGATCGCCTGATGGCAGCCTATTTTCGCCTTGAAGTTCCCAGACGTTCGGATCGCAACGGCGGCAATAAGGCCGAGGTGGACCGGTCGGCACTCCTGCTCCACGGCGCTCGGCTTTGGTGCGACGAACATCCGCTGGAAGTTGGCGGAGATGGATATCTGATCGGTCATCTGTTCGAGCGAGGTGCCACGAGCCGGGTGCTCGACCTGTGCGAGGCGGCGGCCGAAAAAATCCTCGCATCTGGCGGCCGATCGCTCGCTACCGACTATTGGGGCGGTTATGTCGCAATCCTGGCGCGACCTGATGGACATATTGCCGTTTTTCGCGATCCTTCAGGATTGCTGCCCGTCTATTACCGCGAAGATGATCGATGCTTGATCGTGTCGAGCGATGCTGCGGAGCTCGGCAGACGCGGCGGGGTCGATTATCCTGCAATGCTGAGGTTCCTGGCCAGCGCCGGCGCGCCGAGCAGGGAAACCTGCCTCGAAGATGTCCGGCTACTGCTTCCCGGAGAAGGGCTGATAGTCGCCGGAGGCTCCCATCAGCTGGAAAGCTGGTGGTCCCCTTGGGATTGGACGCAGGTCAGACACAGATCATATGCTGCAGCCGCCAAAGAGCTTCGCGCCGTCGCGCTCGACTGCATTGGAAGCTGGACGTCCTGCTTTGACTCGATACTCGTCGGCGTGTCTGGAGGTCTCGATTCCTCTATCGTCGCCCGCGCCGCCGCTCACCGCGCAGTGGCACTTCATTGCCTCACGATGGTCGAAGACGACGCTATTGGAGATGAGCGTCGCTATGCTTCCATTCTCACTACGGCACTCGGCATTCCATTGCTCGAAGCGCATTACAACCTCAGTGCGGTCGATATCGGCCGCGCCGTGGCTCCGCACCATCCATGGCCCCATGCCCCTTTCTACATGCAGGCGATCGAGGCGGTGCATGACGGACTCTGCCGCGAGCAGAAAATCGATGCATTTTTTTCGGGTAATGGGGGAGACAATATCTTCTGTTCGATCCGCAGTGCCGCGCCGTTCGTCGATCGCTTCATGGCGCAGGGGCCGCGCCATGGGCTCTTCGACACGCTGCGCGACTTGAGCGATTTGACGGGCGCGAGCGGCACGACCATCCTTCGACATGCCTGGAACCGCTATCGCGATGCCGCTCGTCCCCCGTCCCTTCATCGTGACTATTCGGGACTCTCCGCTGCTGCGATTGCCGAATTGGAGCATTCCCCTCCCTCGCACCCCTGGATGCAGGCGCCCGAAGGCACCCTTCCCGGCAAGGCGGCGCACGTCAGACTGCTGGCTCGCGCGCAGCGCAGCATTGAACTCTATCCCCGCCGTACCCATCCGGAGCATGTCCCGCCCCTGCTTTCGCAGCCCATCGTCGAGACATGCCTGTCCATCCCGACATGGCAGTGGGTGGCTGGAGGCAGGGATCGGTCCGTTGCGCGAGCTGCCTTCAGATCCGTCGTGCCAGCCGAACTTCTGCGCCGCACCTCGAAAGGCGGACCGGGCGGCTTCATGCATCGTATCTATCAGGCAAACGCCGAACGCGCTGGCGACCTGCTTCGCAACGGCCTGCTCGCGCGCGCAGGCCTGCTCGACTTGTCGATATTGGAAGCGGCATCCCGGCCGACAGCGCAAGGCTTCGAAAAGGCGCAGCGTGTACTCGAGCTTTGCGCGGCAGAAAGCTGGGCCCGTTGGTGGAGCGATGCCGCCCGGTCATGACGGCTCGGGCTGCAGGGCGCTGGGCGGTCGCGAGCAATCCCGCAATTGCGCTGCCATCGTTGACCAGCGGTCATATGTGCTAATGGGGGCCATGTTCGGATCGCGTCGCCCGCGAAGCCAGAAATCGAACCAGGCCATATTCTCGCGCATCGCGCGCAGCCGGTTCGATGGGATGTGAAACAAATGCGTTTCGTCGGTGGCAATATCCTCGCCGGGATAGAGGCTGATCTGGGCCGGCACCTCCGCATCGCGAAGCGCGGTATAGAAATCGATCGCTCCCGCAAAGGGAGACGCCATTTGCTGCAACACGGGCGCGCAGACCTTCTCTGCGCGAAGCGACGGCGACAGCTGACGATAGGAAGCGAGATGGCGGCCCGACGGCGGGCCGCCGAAAATGGCGTGATACCCCTCTTTCGGATCGGCATAGGATGCCGGCTCAAGATAATTGCCGTCCCCGCTGGATGCCGCTCCAAATATGGTCGATTGGGTCACAGCGACATTCACCATCTGCGATCCGCGGCTGTAACCCGCGATCCCAATCCGTTCGCGATCGATAATGCCTTTGCCGACCAATTCGTGGATCATGTCCTCGAAACTATAGACCCCGTTGAGCCAGATCAGTTCGCGGAGCCGCGACGGCCCGAGTACACCCGGGCCGCCGGACCATTCCATATAGGCATTCCAGAGCTCTGCCTGCTGCCGCGCCGAAGGATCATTCTGAAGGATGACAAGAAAACCGCGCTCGGCGAACAATTGGGCGGGATAATTCCATTGCAAGTCCGGGCTGGCGAAGCGCTCGTCGGCGTCGCTGCCATGCGTGATGAGGATCGCTGGATAGGCCTTCCCTTGCTGATAATCGCGCGGCCAGACTATGAAACCCGTCGACCGATAGCCTAGCCGGTTCGTCCATTCATGCGCGGTCACGCGGAGCGGCGCTATTGACTCATGAACAGACGAGAGCGAGGCGAGCGCCCGCACCTCCCCGGATTCCGGAGCGACATGCACCAACCGCGGGGCTTGATTGAGGGATTCTTCTACGCAAACACCCCACGCGAGGTCCTGGCGGAAATCGCAAGCGGTTAGGCTACCTGCGACGAGGAGTGGCTTGACCTTCCGGCTGCCGAGCAGAACCAGCCCATAGCGTGGGTGCGGTATCGTCCGCACGCCAAGCACCGCCTTGCGCCCGTCGTTCGCCAGCCAATTGCCTGCCGCACGCGGATCGCCAATATAATAGGGTTGTGGGCCATAATGGATTTTGCGGCCATCCGGGCGCGTCTCCGTGAGGTCGAGCTCGCGGCCAAAGCCTTCGCTCGCGAGCACGCCGCCATGCGGACCGCTGACCAGGCCGATCGACGGGAAACCCGGTTCCTGCTCCGCGGGATGGCTTGATCCTGTTGCAAAGCTCCAAATGAAGGTCCCGGTGCCACCCGAACGCTCCGCATCGCCTTGCTCCAATTGGTAGCGGGGGCCCTCGCGCGTCCACTGCACATTCGCACCATAGTAGAAAGCGAGACGATCTTGAGCTGGCCGCGATGCCACCAGCCACTCTTCGCCCGCGGCCGATCTCAGTCGCAATTCCACTGTTGCCTTTACCGGCGCGCGCCGCCGGTAGCGCTGTGCGACGACCGTAGCGTCGATCGACATGGCGAGCGGTTCGGGACGCGGCCTGAGCGTCGCATACCAAAGCCATCGTCCGTCAGGAGACCAGTCGTGATATAATATGCCGATCCGGCGCGGTGCGCCGCTTCGTACGGCGAAGAGCCCGCCTTCCGTCTGCCCGACGGTAACGACGGCCTCTCGCTTGAGCAGCAGCGTGAGCGTCCCGCGCGCGTCCAGCTTATAGAGTTGAAGCCCATCTCCGCGATCGATCAGGAGGCTCCAGCCTCGGCCATCCGGCAGACGTCTGAGCTGTTCGGCGCTTGGCGCCCGCAAAATTTCGCGGGACCTGTGCGAGTCGAGATCGTACAGATGAAGGATCGAGACGCTTTTATCGGTTTCGATATCCGCTCGCCGCTCGAGATAGGCGAGCGACCTGCCATCGCTCGCCAATCTCAGATCGAAATCGGTCGGTACGATCGCGATATTCTCGATCGTCCATCGACGGCCTTCCGTGGCTTCGATCGGACTGCCAGTGCCGAGGATCGCCACGAAGGCAAGCGCCGACGCACGCGCCTTACCAGTCATGTCGGACCGTCACGCTCAAAAAGCGTCCAATAGCCGACCCGTTGGTTGTGTCGAACGGCGTGTCGAACGGCGACGTCGTGAAAATCGGCGCGGGCTTGCTGTTGAACAGATTCTGCGCGCTCAACGCGATTTCCGTCCCCTTGGCCAGCTTTATGCGGCCGGTGAGATCGATCGTCGTCGATCCCTTTATCTGGATAAAAGCCGGACGGCGGTTGTCGGTGACGGCGCCGCTGTGGTTGAGGAAGGCGGAGAGCGAAAAGTTATTACCGCTCAGCGTCAGCCCGCCGCGTGCCCGGAAATGCGCCGGATGGAAGATTGTCCCGGCAAGGTCGGTTACCGGCAGGCCAGTGAGAAGCTGCTGGCTGCTATCGAGCCAAGTAGCACCGGCATTCAGACTTAGCTGACGGTTGCTGCCCAGCGCGGCGTCGTATCGCACGGCCACATCGACCCCACGATATTTTTGCCGTGCGACATTGCGGTCGCGCGCATCGAGGAAGGCCACAACGCGCGCGGGATCGTAGGGCGCGCCCGTTATGTTCTGGAGCCCGCCATCGGCGCCATCGAAGATGGTGTCCAGCAGTGCCGGTGCCGGATTGCGAGTCACGAGATCGGCATAGATGGGGTTGTCGAGAACCCCGGCACCCGAAGCCAGCGGCGGCGCGACCCGATCCTTGTAGTCGATCCGGAAATAGCTCGCGGTTAGCGCGAGCCCCGACAGTGGCCGCACGGTTGCGCTGAAAGTCCAGTTTTCCGATCGCTCGGGCCCGAGCCGATCATTTGCGCCAAGCGCGTAAGCAATGGTTGAACCGGCAGGAAAGCCTTGGCCGAAGCCGCCAACCGGGACGAGCAGTGCCGAATAGCCCGAGTATTGCTGATAGAGCGTCGGGAGTTTGAAGGATCTGCCCCACGACACCCCGAGCCGGAGCTGCTTTATCGGATCATAGACGAAACCAAGCTTCGGAGTGACGATGTCTCCGGAGTCGGAATAATCCTCGTAGCGCAGCGCCGCGGTGATCGAAGCGCGGTAGGCGAGCGCGATATGCTGGTCGGGACTCGTCAGAGGAAGCAGCAACTCGCCATAGGCGAAGTGATTGCGGCGCGAGCGGGCAAAGCTGCGCGTGCCGATCTTCGATGAGAAGCGATTGATCCGATAGCCTCCACCCAGCGCAAGGCGCGCGGCGCCCGCGGGGAGGTCGAATAGCCGACCCTCGAGCCCGGCCTCAACGGCGATGTTCCGGTTGAAGAAATGTCGTGCGGTCGCGCTGCTCGGCGCACCGCCGCTGTAATTCTGACTGAGGCCGTCGGTCGTGTCGGTTCCGAAAAATGCTCCGACATTGAGTTTCCAACTCCCCGACAGGTCAGCGGACAGGGTTGGGGCGAAACCGAATGTCTCAAACTCGGTGCGCGCTTCGAGCCCCGCGTTGCGGAGTGGCTGGGCCACTGTGAAGCCCGTGGCCGATTTCATTCTTCCGCGCTTGTAGATGAGGTCGGCTGCCAAGGTCACACCGCCTCCGAGCGACTGGTGCCCGCTCAAGAGAAGCGCGTGCCTGCTCAAGTCGGGATATAGCGTGGAATGGGGATTATTCGCGCCGGCATAGCTGCGATCCTTCGCCCGGATCGCGGTACCGCGCGAATAATCATAAGCCGCGATGATGCCGCCCTCCGACCAGGCCGAGCCGCCAAGAAGATTATATTGCTGCTGGAAATTGCCGCCGTCGGTCGAAGCCCCGAGCCGCACGCTGGTCGACACGCCATCATAGTCTCGCTTGAGCAGAATATTGACCACCCCGGCCACCGCGTCGGCGCCATATATCGCGGATGCGCCATCCGCCATGATCTCGACGCGATCTACAGCGGCGATCGGAATGGCGCTGACGTCAATGACCGAGTTTACGCTGCTATAGGCAAAGCGCTTGCCGTTGATCAGCGTCAGCGTGGCATTGGGACCGATCCCGCGCAGGTTGAAGGTCGATGCGCCATTGGCGTTGACATTCTCATTGGCCGCGCCCTGCGTATTGCCGATCCCCGGATTCTGCCCACCGCCGAAATTCTGAGGCAAGCTGCGCGCAACCTCTCCGAGATCGGCATGCCCGGCATTGCGGATATCCTCGGCGCTGATGTCGATCACTGGCGCTGCGGCGGGCGCGCCGGCGATGCGCGAACCGGTGACGACAATCGCAGCGGGCTCGCTCGTGGGGGCTGCCGGCGCTCCGGCGGAGCTCAGGATGATCACCGACCCCTCCTCGAAGCGGGCGGTGAGGCCGCTGCCGGCGAGAAGCGCCTCGATCGCTTCGCGAAGCGTCAGTTCGCCGCGCAGGGCAGGCGCCGTCTTCCCCGCGATGCTAGGCGCGCTCACATAAAGCTCGATATCGGCGAGCAGAGCGACGCGGCGCAGCGCATCGCCGAGGTCCTGCGCCGGTAGATCATAGGACTGGCGTGGCGCCTGCATCGCCTGCGCGGCTTGCGGCGACAGGCAGGCGGCGGTCCCGGCAAGCAGGACGCCCAGCGAACGGATTCTGATCGACATTTTCACTCCCCCAAAGGCTCGGCCGTGCATCAGGCAGGCGGTCAGTGGGGTGCGTTGACGGAAGAAGCCGAGCGACCTTAGCCGCGCGATGAAAAAATTATCGGCGGCTGAGGTGGATGGCGTCCGCCTGGCTGTCGACCGCTAGGTCGAGCAGCATTGCGATCCGTTCGGCAAACGCCTCGGTCTCACTGATGTGGAAGCGGCCCGACACCTCGCGTGCGGCTATCGCGCTATCGTCGATGACGATTGGGACCGCCGCATAGCGATTGGCCTCGGCGACGAGCGCGCCGAGCCTGATCGACCGATAGTCCGCCCAGCCCGCGGGCCAGCCGGCCGGAATGACCGTCGCCGGCGCCGCGACAGGCGCGAGCCGCTTGCCCGGCCCATAGGCAAGCGCGCTTCCCGCCTCGACTCGCTTCGCCTCTCCGCTATCCCCATCCGCGCGCACCTCGGCCGCGCCGCGGCGCAGCGATGCGACGACGGTCCCCTCCGCGTCGAGACTGAGATCGATCTCGGCATCATTGGCTATCGCCCCGCCGCGCCCCGCCTCGATCTTCAGCGGGACATCGCCCCGCACGACCGAAAGCCGCACCCGTCCCCTGACCAGACGAACGCTGCGTGCGTCCTTCGCGAAGGCGACGTCGAGCCGGCTGTCGGTGTCGAGCGTCACGCTCGAGCCGTCGGCGAGCTGAAAGGTCCGGATCTCGCCGCGCTGCGTCTCGATGGGTTCGGCGGCGAACGCCCTCGCTGCGCCGCCAGGCTGGCCGGGAAGCGGGGCGCCTGCGGCTCCGATCGCGATGATCAGGAGCGCGAGCGCGGTGGCGGCAGCGCCCCATGCGAACCAGCCGCGAACCCGGCCGCGCCGCGCCTCGGCATGCGCCGTTCCGTGGCGCGGTGACGTCTTGAGGATCGCGAGCGCGGCCATGCGCTTCTCGGCGCGCCGATAGGCTTCACGATGCTCGGCCGATGCCTGCAGCCACGCATCGAACTCGTCGCGGAGTGCATCTCCATCACCGCCGCGCAGTTTAACGAGCCAGGCCCGTGCGACTTCATCGACCGTGTAATCATGGCCGCCGGGTCCGCTCATTGTTCGCCGTCCACCACCTTTGCGATCAGACCGAGTGCTTTCATCATATGATATTCAACCGTCGCGATGCTGATGCCGAGCTGCTCATGTATCTCGCGATAGGAGAACTCGTCCACCCGGTGCATGAGAAAGACACGGCGTGTCTTCGGCGGCATGGCGTCAACCGCTTGCTCATAAAGTCGCAGCAGATCAGCGGCTTCGAGATTCCATTCCTGGGTCGCCGGAGTTGCCGCATCGCTTTCTTCGCGCAGCGAAAAGAGGGCCGTGGGCGCAGACTTGCGGCGGCGCGCCCGGTCGATCAAGAGGTTCTGGGCAATGCGGCGCAGAAAACCGCCCGGGTTGGCGAGCCGGTCGCGCTGCGCGCTTCCTGCGGCGCGCGCAAAAACTTCCTGTACAAGATCGGGCGCTTCCTCTGCTCCCGCCTTGCGGCGCAGGAAATAAAAGAGCGACGCGCGGTGAGTACGGTACGCCGTCTCCAGATCTTGCCCGGATACGCATTGCTGTTCGGTCGGCACCGGACGATCGTCGGGATGCGCGTGGCACGCTGACGACACCGAAAAGGGATGGCGCGACGGGGCGCGGTCGCCGCAGGTACAGGAGGGCACGGCACAAAATCCCGCAGGCACGAGCGGCGCCATCCCGCCGCGGCCGGATGCCCGTCTCTCCATGCTGCGCCGCCGTTCGGTCGCGGGTGCGATCCAGGTCCGGTTCGGCCGCCGGTCCGGTCAGGGACTGGCGCATTTAATGCCTGGCGAAAGATTCCGCGCAGGAGCTGCCAGCGATGCTTCCGCGCCCCTGAATCATGTCAAGTGCGAGGGGCGCTGACAAGCAAAAGTGTCGGATGCGGTCTCGCGCATCAAGCCTGGCCGCCCTGGTGAGCGCCAAGCATCCGTGCAAAGCGCGCCGCCTCGTGCGCCCGTCTCTCATGATAGCCAAGCAGCAAATTTCGGACCGCGGCCTGCGGTTCGGCATCGGCGACTGCGGTCTCGATCCGGCGGTACTCGCTCTCTACGTCGCCGAGGATTGCCGCATCGAAGTGCCGTGAGAACTGCAGCCGGTCGCCGATCGCCGCTATGCTCGCGACGATCTCGCCGTTCGAAGTTCGTTCGGCGATGGCGAGGAACAGATCGGCGATCCGGTCGGGATAGGGCTGGTCGGCAGACACCGGCGCTGCGGCCGCATTCGGTGCCGCCGCAATCGCGGCGAGCAGGAGCACCTGATGCAGTTCGAGAAGGTCGCGAAATTCGGTCTCGGTGAGGCGATGCACATGAAAACCCTCACCCGGTCGGAAGTCGACCATGCGTTCGCCATCCAGCCGGAAGAGGCTGTCGCGCACCGGAGTCAGACTGACGCCAAGTTCATCGGCGACGCGCGCGGCTTCGATCCTCGCGCCGGCCGGCCACACACCCGTCATCAGGCGCCGTTTGACCGCCTCATAGGTCGGCTCGAACACATGCGCGGGGCTCATTGGGCGTTCCTCTGGCCGGCGGCAAAATCGGCGACGGCATCGGCCTGGTCGGGACGAAGCGCATCGACGGCGCCGACTGGACCAGGCGGATCGCCTTGCAGGAGGATGGAAGGGCACTGCCCCTCATAATTGCCAAGGTTGGGGCGGTGCTGCGCATAGCCCGCTAGCGCCGCGAGCCCGGGCGGAAAATCTCTTGCGACGTGAGGTGGGTAAGCCAGCCACAGATTTTCATAGGGCTTCAGCCATCCTAAACTGTAGCTCACGAGCACGCCGCGCCGGACGTTCTCGCTGATGTTCGCGCCAGCGCCATGCGCGGTCGATCCCAGAAAGCAGATCGCCGCCCCGGGTTCGCATTCGGCATATATGGGAGGGCCGGTATCCTCTTTGGCCATACCGCTGACGCCATGGCTTCCCGGATAGATTTCGGTCGCGCCATTGTCCCTGGTGAAGGGCGTCAGGGGCCAGAGGACATTGACCAGATATTCCTGGCTGCCGTCTGCCCCGCGCCACATGTCCTGATCGCGATGCGGAAACTGCCGCACTTCACCGGGGTGGATCTCGATCGCCTGCGTGAGGTTGAGCTGGATGCGTTCGCATCCCGTTCCAAGGATCGCCTCGACGGCGGGCAGAACGAGAGGGTCGAGCACCAGATCGGCCATGTGCCGCGAGCGCCGCAACAGGCTGCCGAACCGCTTCGTTCGCCGTCCGTAGAAGTCGCCCTGGCAAAAGGGCGTTTCGGCAAAGACCGGCTCGAGATCCTTCGCGAGGGCGTGCACAGGCGCGGGCGCGGCCCCATGCAGGATGCAATATCCGTCGCGGCGGAGCTCGCTGACGAGGCGCCCAAGGGCGGCGTGGTTGATAGCCCTTCTCATGGTGCGAGCTCCCCGCTTTCGAGTCTGAGCCCGAGCGGCGCCCATGTTCCCGTCCGCTGCAGCCCGGGAAGCGTGTCCTCATCGATCCGGATGCCGAACGCGAGGATCGGGCATGCCCCGTCGGGCCGCGCAGGGCCGAACGCGCGGCAGGACCAGCCGAAGCTGCTGATCTTCGCGAACCAGCGCGTGTCGGCGATCCCGACATATTCGCGGATGCCGCTGTGAAGGGCATGGTCCGCAAGGGCGCTGACGAGCTGATTGCGCGCGTCGAGACGCTCTGCCGCCGTTTGCGCCGGGTCGAGGCAGAAGCGGCTGACCTCCCAGATGCTCTCGTCAGAGGGCGCGCCGTCCGGACAGAGGTGCGGGTAGATGTTGCCGAGAAGATGCGGCGATGTCGTGGGCAGCAATCGCGCCGATGCACGGTGACGCAGATCGTCGGGATCGAGAAGGATAAGATATCGGGCCTGCGGATTATCGAACTGGTCGAGCTCGAAGCGGTCGTCAAGGGCAGGAAGATCCCATTTTAACCGGTCGATGAACACGTGTTTGCGGGCGGCGAACATGGCGCGCAGCGCCGCGTCGCCGGGCGCAGTTGGCGCCCGCGGGGATTGATCGGTCATGAAATGTCCTTTGTTGCTGGAAGCTCATTTCAGACCACCAATCCCGCGGGGCGGCTATTCCCATTTATGGGCAAGCCTTTTGCGATTGGACCGCCGGATCAGTCGGGGCGCCACCAGTCGTAGATGTCGGAGAAGCCAATCAGACCGTCGAACAATGCACAAAGGATCAGCATCGAGCGGCAATGGACCGAATAGCGATCGCGCGCCATCTTGAGGTGGCGCACCACCGTCTCCTCGCTGATCCCGAGAATGTCTGCGATCTCGCCCGCGGTCTTGCCGCGCGCCGACCAGAGCACGCATTCGCGCTGCCGCTCGGTGAGGATGGAACGTCCTCTCAGAGGCGCCGCGCCGACGAGCTCGCGCGCCTTCGCGATCGCGACGGCACCGATGATCTCTGCGACATGGAGCATATGGCCGGGCGTGTCGGCGCGCGGCTTCACGGCAAAAGAGCAGGATCCGCTCGCCTCGCCGGGCAGATGACGCGGAACGGTGAATCCGTCGCCGACGCCGCTCTCTCGCGCGACGCTGAGAAATTGCCGATCGCCGCGCGACAGCGGAATAAAATGGTCGACATTGCGCCATTCGAAGCCGGTGAGCGATCGCTCGCCGGCGCGCCGGATCGGGTCGGTTGAGCGGAGGTCGAGGCCGATATAAATCCGCGCCCAGGCCTCGGGATAATTATGGACAAGGATTGACGCGTTATCGCCGCCGCGTCGTTCGAAGGCGAGTGCGAAATGGTCAAAACCCATACGGTCTGCGGCTTTCGCGAGCGCCGAAAAAAGATGGTCTTCATGCCCGGCGCCTGAAATTTCCCGGGCGAGTTCCTCTGTCAAATAAAACTGCTTCACGTCGATAATCGGCCGCTGGCGCGTTCCCGACCCGGCTGCCCGCGATCCGCTCCCTGGGGTCGAGCGCCGCCGGTTCCTCTCCGGGACGCGCGAGATTGGGACAAGTCACCGACGGGTCCTGATATCGCGCGCCGGACGGCAGTCTTCGCTGCCTCGGCGCGGCGATCTATCGGTTCCAACGGTCTAACGTCCCGAGAAGTGACGTAAAGCCTGTGCAAGTAGAAGATGGGACCATTTTGACATGTCATTGGCCTGACGGCCATGCGATGCGATGTCCCCGCTGCGCGAGCTATGCAGTCAGTCGCCGGTGAGCGACCGAACCGCGCCGATAATTCCAGCGATGAAGGAGCCCGCCACGATCACCGCGGCGAGCCAGAACTCGATAGCAACGGCGCGACGCTTCCACCTGGGTTTATCGGTCATCGGAACCGCATCACGGAAAGAGGTTTGGCGCCTCAGCCGGCGGGGCCTTGCGGCTGAACCATGGCACGTCGGTCCGCTCGACGGCGAGGCGGTCTGCGGGAAATTTGGCGACCAGCGCCATCGCCTCTTCGGCAGGCGCCTGGAGCCAGGCTTCATGATCTTCGGGGTGCAGAATCACGGGCATGCGGTCGTGAATATGAAACAATTCCTCGGTCGCATCGACCATCACGCCCGTATAGCAATCGCCCCATTCATCGCTCGGACGCCAGAGACCCGCCCAGGCGGCGAGCGGCTGGTCGGTGACGCTGATCCACGTCCGCGTCATGCGTCCTTTCTCGCCTTCGGCTTCGGCGAAGGAGGTGAAGGGAATGAGGCAGCGATGCGCCGGGTTGGTAAACCAGGGACGCCAGAAGGACATCAGCTTGTCGTCGCGGGCATTGTTGACGGGTTTCGGCTTGCTCGTGGGCTTCATATGCTTGAGCCGCACCGGAAAGCCCCAGGTCATCGCCTGCAGGACGCGCTCGCCGCCGTCCTGGCGGACCACGAAACCCTGACCGCCGGGATAGACGTCGCCTGGCGAGACATTGGTGGCCTGCGGCCGGCGCGCCCTGAAATAGGATGCCACTTCGTCAACCGAGCTGTTCAGCGTCACCAGATTGCACATTGACGGCTCCAGGTCAGGGACGGCTCACGGTCAGGCTGCCCCCAGCAGAGCCCCGAAGCTCTGCTGGATCGGCGGCGCGATTCTGAAGCTATTCTTGGGGAAGCGGCGCAACATGTCCAGCGGCGGTCGCGCGCGCTCGAGCCAGTCGAAAAGATCCTCGGGGTGAACCACCGCCACATGGCGGTCCTTATAAGGTGCGAGATCGTCGTAGGCAGCGACGGTGAGCGCCGCGAAACTGCCCGGCCATTCGCGGTTCTCCGGTCGCCAGACCGCCGCGATGCCCATCAACGGTTCGCCGATCAGGCTGGCCGAATAGATTGTCTTGCCCTGCTTCACCAATCCGAAGGCATCGGCAAGCAGCAGACAGGGCCGATCGATGATCGCAGTCTCGGACTTGAGCAGCGGAATCTGGATGACATCGGGATCGCGCGAAGGCAAACCCCAGTGGAGCTCCTTCTCGCGCTCGCGCACACCGTCCCAGATCATCACGCGATGCGACCTGCCGATGCCGATGAGGGCGTCGTCGCCTTCTATATCCATCGGTCTGCCTTTCGCTGGCTAGGCGCGGAAACGGCTCAGCGCGCGCTTCCATTCGCGCTCGTCGGGCATCGGCAGCCGAATGTCGTCCTTGCCAGGCTCGACCAGGTCGAGCCGGACCGGGCGTATACGCTTGCCCGTTCGCGCCTTGCAGCGCGCGCACCAGAATTTCTCGCGGGCGCGCCTAAGATCATCGTCCCACATCTTGCGCTGGAACAGCCACCAGAGGCCATAGGGATCGAAGCTTGCGCCATGCCCGCAGCGGCAAACGGGCCTGACCGCCTGATACCAGGCCGCCGCTTCGAATAAATGTGTGGCGCGCCGCTGCCCGTCTTTGGTCCAGCCGCCCACGTCACAGCGACAGCCCGAGCTGGTCGATATGCGCGGGCTCGCCATTCTCGCCCAAGCTTTCTGCGATCGCGCGCGCCAGCTCGAATGCTGCCTCGACGCGGACATGGCGGGTGGGTGCGGTAAGGCCCACGCGCGCCCAGCCGGGCGCAGTGAGCAGTGTTTCGGCGACTCGGGCGGTATCGATTCTGTCCATGCATCAATGAGAACATAGGAAGAACATTTTGGCAAGTCCGCGTGCATGTCCGCCATGCCGACATGGTCTTCCGCCACGGCGCGGCCCCGACCGGCGCGCCGCCGCCTGCTGAGCCGACGCGCGCAAAATCCCGCAGGGGCATTCCGCCCCGACCGGACCGCGATCGCAAAGCCGCGCCCTTCAAGCCAACGAGTGGCTGATCGACGCCATGCCCACCGGGCTCATCGTCTTCTCCGGCACCGGCATCCGGGACAATCTCGTCGACAAGGCACGGGCGTTCGGCATCCCTGTCTGGGATTTTCGTATCCGGGATCCGGCATCAGGTGTCGATCTGGACATGACCGCGCTTGCCATCGGGCAAGCATGTGCCCACAGAAGAAAGGAGCGATGCGGAACGATCTCGACCATCTCCCGGCCAACAAGCAGCGCGAGCTCGAGCGCGTGAAGGCGATCATCTTCGAAGAATTCGAGGATGCATTGGCGCTCGGCACGATGAGCTGGAAGAAGAAGGGGCGGATCGACAAGATCATCCTCTACGGCAGCTATGCGCGCGGCGGCTGGGTCGACGAACCGCACACGGCGAAAGGCTATCGCTCGGACTTCGACCTGCTCATCATCGTCAGCGACAAGCGGCTCATCGACAAGGTCGATGTCTGGTCGAAGCTTGACGACCGGCTGACCCGGGAACTTCTGATCGACCGGACCCTCAAGACCCCGGTGAATTTCATCGTCCACACCCTGCAGGAAGTGAACGACGGGCTCGCGCACGGCCGCTATTTCTTCATGGACGTCGCGCGCGACGGGATTGCGCTTTACGAGGCCGACGACAAGGCCTTGCATCAGCCGAAGCCGAAGACGCCTGACCAGGCGTTGGCGATGGCGAAGGAATATTTTGAGGAGTGGTTTCCTCTGGCAATGCAGCGGTTCGAGCTGTCAGCCATGGGTCGGGAGAAGGGCTATCTTAAGCCCGCGGCATTCGACCTCCACCAGAGTACCGAGTTCTTGTACCACTGCGTCCTGTTGGTGTGCACATTCTATTCGCCCCACGTTCACAATCTCGGCTTTCTGCGGACGCAAGCTGAGCGGATCGATATGCGTCTCGTCGACGCGTGGCCGCGTGAGCTGAAGGCCGATCGCGCTCGCTTCGAGAAGCTCAAGGAAGCCTATGTGAAGGCCCGCTACTCGAAACATTATCGGATCAGCGAAGCGGACCTGCTGTGGCTTGCGGCACGTGTCGAGGAACTCGGCCGGGCTGTTCATAAAATCTGTTCGGAGCGCATTGCCGAGCTTGAGGCAAACTGTCGCGCGGCGGGATAACCTCTCCCCGATCAAATTCGTACGCCAATTGGTTGCGCCGGAAACAATGTGTTGCCTGATAGCACCACACTGCAAGATTCCGTTACGGAATCCTGAATCCGCTGGCGTTTGATGTCGGCTCGACTATTGCGCGTTCCGCGACCCAAATGGAGGGCTCCTCCATTCTCCTGCGGCGACTCCTTGGGGGTCGCCGCTTTTGCATGGAAGCTTTGCGCCTGATGTCGGTCATTGGGCTGGCCCCTCTAGGATCCCAGAAGCTGCCGTAACATTAGGCCGCAGTTGCTGAAAGGATTCCACGCCCAGTAGAAATCGCTGGAGGAACTGATCACCGTCATCGGTCACAAAGCCCGAGCACAGCCCCGAATTGCACCGTACCCGCAAATTGCTGCAAGAGGGTGTCGGGGATCGAGCCGATGGAAATGGAATTCCCAGCGAAGACCTGTCCATCATGCAATCGGCGTGACAATCCCTCCGCCAGATTATAGCTTGGTGGCATGGCGCGTATTGGCCGATCCTTTCGATGAAACGAGACGCGCTCACCCAGCCGCAACGCTTCGTCGCGTTCGTGCTCAACACCGCCATCTTCTATTTCGCCTATATCTGGGCGACCGGCCACTGGCATGTCACCGGCAACGGCGAAACGCTTTGGCTTGCCTCGGCGGTCGCCTGGTGGACGCTCGGACTGCTCTCGGCGCCTTGGTACCGCCCGCCGCGCGACGCGCTGGGCGCAGCGGTTGCCGCGCTCGCCGCCTTGTTCACGCTCGACCTGAGCACTGCGCCGGCGGCGAGCTTCGAGCTCGAACTCGCCCGCGGCGCGTCTATTGGCTATGCAGGATTGGTCGGGGTCGCGGCGCTGGTCGCCGCGCTTGTCGAGCAGAACCAGCAATCGCCGCTGCGCCGGTTCAGCTATCTGCTCGCCGAACGCCTTTCGAGCGGGCCGTTCATCTTCGGCACCGCTGCGCTAATCAGCATCTTTGGTTTTTATACCGAACCGCGTCATCTGCTGATCCTCACCACCTTGTGGTTGCTGTTCGCGCTAATCCGGCCGATCGAGTTCCTACTGATATTGTGGAATGAATGGCGCGCAGAGCGAACAATTGGCAATCTTTATAGCGCCGGGCGCATCGTCCGTGTCGACGACCCCGATATCGTTCGTGTCCAGGTCACCAGTGCGGAGGCTTGGGAAGCGGGGCTGCATGTGGCTGCCCTGGCCGGCGGCACCCACCGCTATGTTATCCCGCTCTTCTCACACATCCAAGACGAGCTGATCATGGGCACGGGCCTGATCGTCGCCGAGACTCCGACCGGCCAATTGCCGCACCTTACCGGCCTAGTCTTTACTGTGGACGATGTGACGACGCGCAAAAGGCTGATCGGCGATCTGTGCGGGCAGGGCGAGGATGCCGAACTAGTCGGGTTCGTCGTCGAAGGCTCCGATATCGCCAGCATCCGCTTTGAAGTGTCTAAGCGCACTGGCATCCAGGAAGGCTCGGTAGTGTTCTGCTCGATCGACGGCAATTCCGTATTCTACCAGGTGATCAACGCCAGCACGGCCGAAGAAAGCTTCCAGCAGAACCCACGCGGCACCCATATCGTTAACGCAGCTCAACTCGGCACATGGGCGCCCGACAAGGGTTTCCAGAAATTCGCCTGGCTGCCACGGATGAACGTGCCAGTGTTTAAGCTCGCGGAAGGGGCACAGCACCCGGTCGAGATGCACCCCGGCGAGTTCATCATCGGCGAAATCCCCGGTACTGCTATGCAAGTCAAAGCATCGCTGCCCCAGATGATTGCTTATCATACTGCCATTCTCGGCGTGACCGGCACCGGTAAGACCGAGCTTGTCCTCGACTTGATCCGCGAGGCCCATGCTCAGGGTACTAAGATATTCTGCGTCGACCTGACCGGCGAGTATCGCAAGCGCCTCTCCGATCTCGCGCCTGCAGCGATCGGGCTGCGCAAGAACAAGGCCGACGAGCTCGAGGAGAAACTGTTCGCGGTGGAAACAGGCGCGTTCAAGGCGGGCGACGAGAAAAAGCTGCTGCGCAATTTCATGGAGTCCATCCGGGAAGATGCCCGCAAGCAGGTCGACAATTTCCTGCGCGAAGCCGGTTCGGCGATCGGCTTATTCGAAGTCGCCGAGGTCACGAATACCCGGGCAACCTTGCTGGCCACCGAGCTCTTCCTTTCGGAGATCATGCTCTGGGCCCGCGCGAACCGCAAAAGCCGCCGCATCCTGATCGTGTTGGAGGAAGCGCATACGATCATCCCAGAAACGGCCGGCGCTGGCTTCGACTATGACACCCAGCACGTCGTTAACAAAATCGGCCAGATTGCGTTGCAGGGCCGCAAATACGGGGTCGGGCTGTTCATCGTCTCGCAGCGTACCGCTTTGGTGAGCAAGACCATCCTGTCCCAGTGCAATACCTTCCTGACCCATGCCCTGGTCGATCAGACCAGCCTGCAATTCCTCCTCAATATCTATGACAGCGCCTATGTTCGTAGCATTCCCAACCTGCGCTTTCTTAACTTCCTTGCCTTCGGCAAGGGCGTGCTGAGCGAGCGGCCTTTGTTGCTCAGTCGGCCGCTCGACCCGACCAAGGCCGAGGCCAGCGCCGCGCTCGACGACTTTATTCCGATCGAGGAGGCGGTGCCCATTCTCGGTGCAGCACCGTCTTTGCCGGCAGAAGTCGCGGAGGATGTCGGGCTGGCGGACGGAGGCGGCGGAAAAGCTGCCGCTACGCCGGCTGGCTAGGGGCTAATGACCGTCCTGACGTAGCCTGACTTCTTGGTGCTCCATCATCCGGTCGATCAGCACGCAATAGATTCGCGGCTTTCGCATTCGAACTGATCACAAGCAGTGAGGCAGTAACCGGCCAGTACCGTCCGTCGAGGACCATCTGAGCCAACGTCCCCTTGTGGAGAGCCAGCACTCGGACCGGAATGTCGGCTTGGCTCAGTCTAATTGCCCCGGAAAGTTTCTGCGGCGGCCAGCTTCAAGATTGCGCACCATGTTGTCGACGCTGATCGCGTAGAACTCGGCTACACCGATGGCTGCGCTTTCCTTCAACTTCCACTGGTGCTCGGTGACCACCCCTATCACGGCATTCACCAGTGCGATCACGTCGTCCGCTTCGAGCGGATAGTCGGCGTAGATACGCGCTGGCTCCTTAAAATACCTCTTGTCCAGATGAGCGAAAAACTTGTCGCGGCGCCCCATTATAGCATTGATCGTTTTGCGCCGCGATTCCAGTGCATTGAGCTGCCCCTCCAGAATTTCGACCGTCGGCTGTCCGGACTTCCAAGTGATGTTCGCGCGGTTCGTTATGCAGAAATCCAAGAACGCGAATAAGCTTCCCGCTGCCCGACGCGGTTCCTCCAGCAGTCGCGCCGTTGCAAGATGCAGGTCGGTCTCAGCCGAGAAAATCAGGGGATGAAGGACTGGCTCTATCTTCCAAAGGCGGTCTCCATGGATAGCGTGCTGCCGGAGAAGCTCGCGATAGACTGCCAACTTAGGAACCAGGCCCGGAGGCTCCGTACCTTGAACCAGCGAGACATAGCGGGAAAGCCGCTCTTCATAGTTCGCCTGAATCTTGTCCTTCACGTTCTCTCCTATCACTCGTCACTGCAGTTCGATTGTCAGGCGCCGGCGGCTGGGTTGAACCGCCCCGGGATTGCCGGAGGCCCTAACTCCTGAGAGGAAGGGCCTACGATGAGTAAGACAACGAACAAATTTGCACCTGAGGTTCGCGCACGTGCGGTCCGGATGGTCCTAGATCACTGATCTGCCCCCTTCTGAGTGGTCCAAAATTGATGATATTTTGGACGACGAAGGAGATATAGAATGCCGAGCAAGAAGCATCGCCCGGAAGAGATTATCGGCAAGCTACGTGAGGCGGAGGTTGTGCTTGCGCAGGGCGCTACGACCGCCGAGGCGTGTCGTCGGATCGCGATCAGCGAGCAGACCTATTATCGGTGGCGCAAGGAATATGGCGGCCTGAAGACCGATCAGGCGCGTCGGATGAAGGATCTGGAGAAGGAGAATGCGCGGCTTCGTCGTGCGATCTCGGACCTGACGCTGGACAAGCTGATCCTGCAGGAGGCTGCCCGGGGAAACTTCTGAGCCCCGCACGCCGCAGGCGCTGTATCGACCACATCAGAATGATGATGCCGGTGTCCGAGCGGCGGCTGTGCCGCGTGCTCGGGCAGCACCGATCGACGCAGCGCAAGGCGCCACGCGGGGCGGATGACGAAGCGGCCCTCACTGAGGATATCATCGCACTGGCCCGGCAATATGGTCGTTATGGCTATCGCCGGGTGACGGCGTTGCTACGCGATGCGGGGTGGCATGTGAACCGCAAGCGGGTTGAGCGTATCTGGCGCCGCGAAGGGCTGAAGGTGCCACAAAGGCAGCCGAAGCGCGGGCGTCTGTGGCTGAACGACGGATCGTGCATCCGGCTGCGGCCAGAATATCCCGGCCATGTCTGGTCCTACGACTTCGTCGAGGGCCGGACGCACGATGGTCGCAAATACCGGATCCTGTCGATCATCGACGAGGCGAGCCGGGAGTGCCTGGCGTTGCCGGTGGCGCGTAAGCTCAAGAGCGACGACGTGCTCGCGGCACTGGCCGAGCTGTTCGTCACGCGTGGGCCGCCGGCGCATATCCGGTCGGACAACGGCCCGGAGTTTATCGCGACGGCGGTGCAGCAATGGCTCGCCCAGATCGGCGTGAAGACGCTGTATATCACGCCCGGATCGCCATGGGAGAATGGCTATTGTGAAAGCTTCAACGGATCCCTGCGCGATGAGCTGCTCAACGGCGAGATCTTCTACTCGCTCGCGGAGGCCCGGATCCTGATCGAGGCTTGGCGGCGGCATTACAACACCGTCCGGCCGCACAGCTCGCTGGGATATCGACCACCGGCGCCGGAGGCCGTTCCATCGCCAGTGTCGCCCGCCGGTTCCGCTTCGCTCCACCTGCGGCCAACACTGGCGATGGACGCGTCAATGCACTAACAATCCCAGCGGACCACTCGGTGGGGGCCGGTCAAACTGGAACGAGACATTTTTGGTCTACCGCGTCCCCATTGAGGACAATTCCGGGCTACTGCTCCCAGTCGATTGCGAAGAGGCGGATTTCCAATGCGCGGACCGGGACGATCAGCGAGCCATCACGGGCCACCGCAAAGGGGGAGGCGCGGCTAAGGTCGGCAGCGCTCCCGATCGCTTCATCTCGGCCGCTCGGTAAGTGGTGACGTCGCAACGTGCCGAAGGGAAGCGCGGTCGGCCGTGCAGCATAGTAGAGATAGTCGCCGTCGATCGCCCAATTGCGCCAGTCGGAGGGCGCGAAGTCTTTAACGAGCAGCCGTTCCCCGGCGGTGGTCGCCGGGAGCGCCGGGGGTAAAGCATGGCTCCAGATGCCGGCGCGGCCGGGATATAGATAAAAAAGCGTGTGGCCATCGGGCGACAAGCGAAAGTCGCCTGGTCCGGGAGGGGTGACAGGAACCGCCGCTTGCGGCCTCGGGTCGGCGGCAAATGTTATGGGCAGGCGCCAAATGCGCGACTGTCCGCCGCGCCGCGACGAAAAAAAGATCGACCGGCTATCGCTCGCCCATTGCGGCCCCGAATCCTCGCTTGCATCCGCTGTGAGACGGCGCAGCTGGCTGCCATCGGCATTGACGAGATAGAGATCGCTCATTCCGTCCCGCATCGCTGCGAAGGCAATCCATTGCCCGTCCGGAGACCAGACTGGATCGCTGAGCTGCCAGCCATCGCCGTGCGTTAGCTGGCGGGCTGGCGCATCGGACCGGTCGGCGGACCAGAGCTGATCCTCGCCCGAGCGCCGCGAAACGAACAGGATTTGTCCCTGCGGGCCGATGCTCGGAAAACGGTCGCTGGGGCCAGTCGAAGCCCGGATGGACTGTAGCCGCCCATCGACCAGCCGCATCAACCTGTTGGAGTCGAGCGCCGTTTCGACGACGGCACGGTTGGCGTCGCGTGCTTGCGAAACGCGTCGATAGTCGAGAAGCCCCGACGAAATGCGCTGCGGCTGGCCCCCACGCGCGGCTATCCACCACAGGCCGGCATCGCCGCCACGGGTCGATGCGTAGAAGAGGCCATCGCCGCTACGGTCCCAGGCAAGGCCGCTTACGGTCCCGCTGTCTTGTGTCAGACGCCGCCCCTTGTCTCCGCGCGCATCGAGAGTGAAGACGTCGGCCCTGTTCGCGCCGAATTGCCGGGCGAAGGCAATCCGGCCACTCGAAGAAATCTGCGGAAAGTCGTCACCGAATGATCCGGCTGGAGGCTCTGAAAGCGAACGCGTCGCTCCGCTTTCAATGTCCATAAGGTAAAGGCGGAGAGGATCGTCGCTGTTGGCCGCATCGGTGAACAGCAGGTGACGTGGATCAGCCCATGCAAGCGCCGCAGTGCCGGCGGTAAGGCATCGACCGATCGCGCGCTCCGTTGCAGCTGCAACGGTCATGACATGGATCGTGCAGGGCTTGCGTCCACCGTCCACCGTTCGTGTGAAGGCGATTTCGGTTCCTGCGGGTGACCAGGCGGCATTGTCGTCAACCTCGGGCGCGTCGGTCAGGCGTCTCGCCTGCGCCGAGCCGAGCGACAGCATATAGAGATCGACATTGTCGGAAGACCGTGGGCGGGCGGTGACGATGACCCGGGTACCATCGTTTGACAGCGCTGGCCGACCCGAAACGACAAGCTCGGTTTCAATCGGCGAAAGGCGCGCCACGCGCGGCGCCTTCGGTCGATCGATGGCGTACCAGCCTGCCGCCCCTAGCGCGCCGATGACCAAGAGCGAGGCAATCCAGGGCCAACGCCGCTTGCGGGCGAGGGGTTGCGCCGGGCGAGCCATTTCTGAGCCAGGCTGGACCGGTGGCGGCGCCCGGCCGGCGGAGTCGAGGACCGGCTTGCTCTCGGCCTGCGGCGTTCCGCCGGTGCGGCGGCGCCCGGCAATATCTTCGAACAGCGCGGTGGTTTCCGCTTCCGGCTCGACGCCGAGGTCGCCTGCCAACCGGCTTCGAAAGTCCTGATAATGCGCGATCGCTGCAGCAGCCCGCCGCTGTCGCCGATGCCCATCCATGATCGCCCGGTGCGCCTTTTCGTCATAAGGATCGAGCGTGACGAGCCGCAGCGCCGTCGCCAAGGTCGATGCGTCGGCCGGCTGCCTTGCGTCCTGCAGATCGAGCAGGCGGCGCAGCGCCCAAATGGCGATGTTGCGCAGCCGCTGACGCTCGATCGCGACCCATTCGTCAAAAGCGGGTGCATTACGCAAGGCGAGATCGCTCAGAAAATCGCCGGTGTAGAGCGTGCAGGCTGCGTCGAGCAGCGCCGGGTCGTCGCCAGCACTTGCCACGGCAGCTTCGAAAATGGCGCTGTCAGCGCTCCAGTTTTGCCCAAGACGGATGCTGTCGACGTCGGCGGAGATCGGCGTTTCGGCATCGAAGCCGTCCAACTGTTTGCGGAGCGTCCAGAGAACCTTGCGGACATGGAGCCGGCCCTGCTCGGCATCGGCATTCTCCCACAGCAATGCGGCAAGCCGTGCGCGTGCCGCGGCGCGCTCCGGACTGCACGCCAGATAGGCGAGCAGCGCGAAACTCTTGCGCGTGGGAAGGCTGATGGGAGTCCCGTCCGGCGCGCGCAATTCGTTGCGCCCCAGGAGGGACAAAGTCCAATTCCCCATGGGACGGCACCACTCCGGAAATTTCTTGTTGTTTTGTCGAAGTAACACAGTCGTTCGTCGGATTCCACGGCAATTCCACGCGCCGGGAACGGCTGCGGCACGCCGATCTGGAACTGGCGATCCGTCGGTCCCGGCGGACGACACGAGATCGAGGAGCAAAAGAGGCATGCCGATGCAAAACCGGCGCGAACTGATGAAAATGGCAGCGGCCATGGGCGCCACCCTGGCCTGGCCTGCGCCTGTGCGTGCGGCGGACGCAGGGGTCGAGGACCGCAGCGCCTTTCCGCAAGGCGTCGCGTCGGGCGATCCGACCTGCGACAGCATATTGCTGTGGACGCGCCGCCCGCCGACCGCGGGACGCAAGGCATCGCGTTTAACGGTAGAAGTCGCGGAGACATCCGATTTCGACAATATTCTGGTATCGGGGACTCGTTCGATCGACGCCGACGGCGACTGGACGTGCCGGATACTGGTCACCGGCCTGCACTGCGATCGCACCTACTGGTACCGCTTTCGCGATGAGCATGGGCGCTTGAGCCGAACCGGTCGAACCTTTACCGCGCCGAGTCCCGACGCCGAGCGCGAGGCGCGCTTTGCCTTCGTCAGCTGCCAGAATGTCAACATGGGCTATGCGACGGCCTTCCGGCGCATGATTGCCGAGGACTGCGCGAGGCCTGCGCACGAGCAGCTGCGTTTCGTCCTCCATCTCGGCGACTTCATCTACGAAATGCTCTTCTATCCTGAGGATTTACCCGGCGGGATGCTGCAGGGCCGGCCGATGAGAGGCCATGTCCGGGTGCCCGAGGGTGAAAAAATCGGTGTCTATCATGTTCCGCGCGGAGTCGACGACTATCGCGCGATATACCGCGCCTATCTGGAGGACCCAGACATTCAGGATGCGCGGGCGCGTTGGCCGTTCATTTGCGTGTGGGACAACCATGAGTTTTCGAACCGCGGCTGGCAAAGCGTCGCCGTCTATGATCGCGCCCGGGCTGCGCAGCGGCTACGCGTTGCGGCAAACCAGGCCTGGTTTGAATATGTGCCGGCACGCGTGTCGCAGCCCGGCGAGGCCGACCCGATGCGCTTTCGGGCGCCCGCCGTTGCAGACGTACCGCTTGCAGAACCCATTCGCGATAGCGCCGCTAGGGAGCCGAATAATCAGCGCGCCATTCACAGCTTGCGGATATATCGCGACTTGCGCTGGGGCGCGCTGCTCCATCTGCTGCTCACCGACACGCGGTCCTTCCGGACGCAGCCGGTCTATGAAGCCGATTTCGCCGCTCCTTTCCGCCGCGGGATGCCTCCCTATTTCGCCCCGCAGAAGGTGGTCGAGATTCTTGACGCCGGGAAGAGTTTCGCGGGCGGGAATCCGCCCGCCGAGATTGTTTACGGCGGCATCGCGATCGCGAATCCCGCTGCCGGGATGGAAGCGGGCACCATGCTGGGCGAAGAGCAGAAGCGCTGGTTTCTCGATCGCCTTCGCGGATCGACCGCGCGATGGAAATTCTGGGGTAACTCGGTCGCGATGACCGACATTCGCGCCGACCTGGGCAATTTGCCGGCATCTCTGGCGACATCGGCCAAGCTCGACGGCTTCGCCATTACCAACACCCACGACTGGGGCGGCTATCCGACCGAACGCGCAGAGATATTAGGCGCGGCGCGAGCGGCGGGGGTGAGCAATTTCGTGTCGCTGGCGGGCGATCGACATGCCTTTTGCGCAGGGACGGTCTCGGCGTCGCTGTGCCCCGGAAAATTTGCGCCCGTCGCCGCCGAATTTGTCGTGGGATCGATCGGAACGCCCACGCTCGCCGAAGCCGCGGCGCATGCGGTTCCCGATGATCACCCGCTGCGCCCGCTCTATCTGCAAGGCGACGATGCTGCACCCGCGATTAATATGACCGTCACGCACGGCGTTGCCGCCAGCCTGCAGCTTGCCGAGGATGGCGATCGGAGCGCGGCGCTGGCGCTGCGAAATCCCGACGTGGCGCCGCATCTCGCCTTTGCCGATATGGCCGGACACGGATTTGCCACTGTTCGGGTCACCGCATCTGCGATCGACGTCGAATTCATCTGCGTCCCGGCGCCGATTACCGATGCCGACCCGGATCCCCTCTATCGCGTGACGCATCGGGTGGCCGCCTGGGCGCCGGGCGAGCGGCCCGGGGTCGGGCGTCTGGATGCAGACGGTCCCGCGCTTGCGGCACGCTTTCTCGATCTTGACCCGACAGGCCGCGAATAATCGACCTCCAACTGACAGGAATGAAGATGATGACGAAAATCGAACTGCGGCCGCTTCGAGCGGCCCTGATGCTCTGCGCGGCCATCCCCGGTGCCGTGCAGCCTGCCGCCGCGGATACGGCCTCGCCAAGCGAGCCCGCCGCGGCGGCAGATGCGGAACTTGACGCGCTGATGCTCGAAGTGTTCCGCACGACGGTCAAGGAGCAGCCGCAATCGATGACGCTGCTTGGGCTGGACAGCGGCAAAAACAGCTGGGCGAGGTCGGCGCTCGACGATCTATCGGCTGAGGCGCGGGCCGCCTCGCGTCTGCGCAGCGCGGCATTGCTTACGCGTCTGAATGCCGTCGACCGTAGGGCGCTCTCGCCGCGTCAGAGGCGCAATTATGACGCCGTCATCTTTCAGCTTCGCGTTGCGGGCGAGGGCGAGCAGCGGTTCGATTATGGTGCCGCCGCTTATCCTGCGCCCTATAGCGTCTCGCAGCTCGACGGTGCCTATCGCGACATACCTGACCTTCTCTCCGAGCAGCACCCGCTCGAGACCGAAGCCGATGCCGAGGCCTATCTTGCGCGCCTTGGTGCCTTTGCCACATCACTTGATCAGCAGAGCGCGCAGGTGCGCCGCGAAGCCGCGGAGGGCGCTGCGCCTCCGGACTTCATACTTGCGCGCACGCTTGAGCAGCTGGGCGCACTGCGAGCGGCTGATCCGGCGGCTTCGATCCTCGTGACGGCCTTCGCCAAGCGATTGGCTGCCGCCAATCTCGATGCGGCGCATGTCGGCCGTGCGGTCGAGATCGTGCAGACTTCAGTAACGCCTGCTCTCGATCGTCAGATCGCACTTATTCGGTCGCTGCAACCTGCCGCGACGCACGATGCCGGTGTCTGGCGCTTGCCCGACGGGGACGCCTATTATGACTTCGCGCTCCGCTATTTTACGACCACTGACCTGTCGGCCGAGGAAATTCATCGGATAGGTCTGCGGCAGGTTGCCGAAATTAGCTCGGAAATCGATCGGATTCTCCAATCGCAGGGTATGACGGAAGGCAGCGTCGGCGCGCGGCTGGCAAGGCTTCAGCGCCAGCCTGACCAAATCTATCCCAACGATGCGGCGGGACGGGCGCAGCTGCTCGACGATCTCAATCAGCACGCAGCTGCCATGCGAACGCAATTACCCCGCTATTTCGGCGTTCTGGCAAAGGCCCCGCTCGAAATTCGCCGTGTTCCGGAAGCGATCGAGGCGGGCGCGCCGGGCGGCTATTATTATCCGCCGGCACTCGATGGCTCGCGCGGCGGCATCTATTATATTAATTTGCGCGATACGGCCGAATGGCCACGCTGGCGTCTGCCCACGCTCAGCGTGCATGAAGGCGTTCCGGGCCATCACTGGCAGCTATCAATTGCCGCTGAAACGCCGAAGATGCCGCCGCTGCGCCAGATCATGAGCTATTCGGCCTATTCGGAGGGCTGGGGGCTTTATGCCGAGCAACTCGCCGACGAGATGGGAGCCTATCGCGACGATCCGCTCGGACGTGTCGGCTATTTGCAGAGCCAGCTATTCCGGGCGGCACGGCTCGTTGTCGATACCGGTATCCACCGGATGCGTTGGTCGCGCGAGAAGGCGATACGATATTTCATGGATACGCTGGGCGAGGCCGAGAGCAAAGCGACAACCGAGGTCGAACGCTATGCGGTTCATCCCGGCCAAGCGACTAGCTACAAGGTCGGGCATAACCGGCTAGTCGAGCTTCGATCGAAGGCCGAGCGCGCGCTCGGCGAACGTTTCGACCTCAAGGCCTTCCACGACACCATATTGCTCGCCGGTGCGATGCCGCTGGCGGCGCTGGAAACCGTTGTCGACGAATGGATCGCCGATTGCCTTCATGGAAAGAGCGCATGAAGCGGTCGATGACTCTCTTCGCCGCGTTGTGCCTCGCTCTCTGCTCCACGCTGCCGGCATGCGCATCTCAAGTAGCAAATGCACCGTCCGACATTTTCGAGGCCGTTCGCAAGCTGCGCTATCCCACCGCCATTTACGTGTTGCGCGACGATGGTGACAGCGTAGCGGCGACAGGCATGGCCGACGCCGATGCAGGCCGTCCGCTTGGGGTCGACACCCCTTTGCGGATCGCATCCAACACCAAGACGTTCACCGCAGCCACCGTCCTGCGGCTTTGGGAGCAGGGACGAATTGACCTCGACGCGCCGATTGTCGAGCTGATAGCGCCCGAATTCGACAGGCTTCTGCGTTCCGACGGCTACGATCCCGGGCGGATCACCGTTCGACACTTGCTCAGTCATAGCGCAGGGCTTTCCGACCACGGCAGCGATCCGCGCTTTGCCAAGCGCTTTCTTGCCGATCCGGCGCGGGTGTGGAAACCCATCGAACTCGTCGCGTTGATGACTGAATATGCCGACCCCCAAAGCGAGCCCGGCACCGAATTTCGCTATTCCGACGACGGCTATATCTTGCTTGGCCATATCATCGAGCGCATAACCGGACAAACGCTTGCAGCGGCGGTACGCGAGCAACTCGCTCTCAATCGCCTCGGGCTTACCGATAGCTGGTGGGAAATCATGGAAGAACCGCCGGTGGGCACTCGTCCGCGCGCGCGACAATGGCTTGGCGATCATGACGTAACGGACGTCAACGCGTCTATCGACCTTTACGGCGGCGGCGGACTGCTCATGTCCGCGCGCGACATGGCGCGTTTTTTCAAGGCGCTTTTCGAAGGCAGGGTGTTCGCGCGATCAGAAACCTTGCAAGAGATGCTGCGTCCGGGACAACACAAAGGCAGCGATCAGTACCGGTTGGGGATATTTGTCGGCCATATCGGAGGGCGCGATGTCTATTGGCACAGCGGCTTTTGGGGAACCTACGCTCTCTATGACCCGGCGACGAGAACCGCTGCTGCGGGTGTGACGACGAACCAAGAGGGGTACGGCGACTTGGTGTCCATCGTGCGCGCGAAAGTGCCCATGCGGTGATTCTGCGCGAAGATGCCGCTGCGCTGATCGGCTAGTATTCCGACCATCCGAACCTGACTATTCGTTGTACCCGTCAGATGCTCGCGAAGGTCAGCTGTCTCAAGCTGACGCCCGGAAGCCGCATGTCTGGAATCGGCCATTGATGCTCTCTGATAAGCTTTCGAATTGCTAATTCATGGTGAACTCTTGCCGGGCAGCGCCGCTTTCGGCGCGGGCCCGGCTTCCGGATTGCGGATGATCCAGCCGCGACCCTCGCGCAAGTCGAGCGTGATGATCCAGTCGTGCAAAAAGGGCATGCCCAGATTGCCGTCCATGATCATGTCGGGTGTGAACATATGCTGTGACTCGATTTCGACGCCATCGGCCACCTTGAAATGCCCCGATTGAGGTCCCTCTGCGTCAGCCTGCAAGCCGAATAGCGAGGCGTTGTGCTTCGCCACCAGCACGGTGCCCCCATTGCCCGAGTCGAGTTCCATCCAGACGGGGCCGCGCGGCGTAGGCACTTCCGCCATCACGGCGAGCGCGGTGCCCTCCACCTCGCGCTTCAAGCGGATCGGGAAGGGATGCATCCAGTGTATGCGTTCAGCAAGGCTCGCCGGAGATTCCACGATGATCTCGCCTTCGCCAAGGTTCAAGGTAATGGCCCGCCCTTCAAACATGTTGAGCGCGGCGATTCCTTCCAGTTCGGCGTCGGCAGGATTGAGCTTCCCGAGATTGATCGCGCCGAGAAGCGGCGGCCTGAAAGCGCGACCGGCGATGACGATATCCATGGCATTGCAGCGGGGACCATCGCCCCGTTGCCCAAACATCCGAAAGCCTGTCACGCGGCCCCACAGCTCGCACTTTGCTGCCGCAAGAGCATCGGGATGGAGCAGCGTCAGACCAGCGCCGGAATCGAACAGCAGCTTGCGTTCCGCCCCGCCGAACTCGGCGCGAAGCATCCAACGCGTGCGCCAGCGTTCCAGCGGTATGACCGCGTCCGGAGACGCATCTGTGCGCGGCGTGACCTGCTCTCTCGCCTGCGCGGGCGAGGAGGTGGAAATCTGAGCCAGGGCTAGCGAGGCTCCCAGTAAAAGACTGCGAAATTTCATTCTGCACCTCATCGATAAGGCCCAAGTGCCGCCATCATCATTTTCGATTGAGCGGCTCTGCCTTCAACTTTTGGGTAAGGCGGCGCGCGGTTCGCCGGCTCCGTGTCTTCGGAAAGCGCGCGAGGAAAATCTTGATGCTTCATACGAATGTCAATGCTGCTGACTGCATCAGGATCGGCCGCCGAATGCACGCCGGCTATAGGAGGGGCTTCTCGCCGTGACTTGCATCAAGGCGCGACTTCCGCGGGCTTGGCAGGGCATCAGCGGAATATGAAGGGTCGCGGTGAAACCGGACTCGCTGGCCGACGTGTGCAATTGCCCCCTCTCTCCGTAAAGTACGGCCAGCCGGTCACGAATGTTGCGAAGTCCGACCCCTGTTCCATTTTCTGGTCCGGGCAGTTCGGCTCTCCCGTCATCGCTTACGCAGATTGTCAGCATATCGTCCGCGGCACGGGCCACGATGGAAATCGTGGCACCGAGCCGCGACGAAGCCACAGCATATTTGACGGCGTTCTCGACCAGCGGCTGGAGGATGAAGCCTGGAACACTCGCGTTGCCAAGATCGGCCGGGCAGTCGATTTCGACCTTGAGCCGCTCGCCGAAACGAATGGCTTCCATGTCGAGATAGGCTTCGATCGTCGCAATCTCATCGGCAAGTGCAATAGGCGTTTTGACATCGCCGCCCAGATTGATTTGGAAAAAAGTAGCCAGTTTCATAGTCATCGCATCGGCATCGTCGGGGCGGCCCTGCACGATCAGGCTCGATATCGCGTTCAATGTGTTCAGCAGAAAATGCGGGTTGAGCTGGAAGCGTAGCGCTTCGATCCGAGCATCCTGTGCGCGGGCTTCGGCTGCCGCGGCAAGCATCTCCTGCTTCTTGGCGCGCTCGCTGATGCCAAGGGCCCAGAACAGCGTGACGTTGAGGCAGAAAGTCCAGGTGTAGAGGATGAAGACAAAACCAATTCGCCTGAAATCGATATTGGTCCAGCTTTGCCACTCGGGAAATAATGTGTCCGTGAGCCACCGATAAAGCACAAGATCGAGGGCGCTCTGAAGGGCGCCGGCGCAAAGGCAGCCGACGAGGATTGACGGCCAGCGCAGCGCCGGCGCGGCCGGCTCGAGGCGTTGCCAGAGAAAAAAGAGCGCCATGGCCAGGCTCAGCGCGGTGAGGCAGAGGGGCAGCTGGATCATGGCCTGCACCAAAAAGCCTCGCCCCATCAGTCCGGCCAGTATCGCAACCAGCGCAAAGCCGAAACCCCACAGGATCAGCGAAACCCGCGCCGCGGGCGATGCTGCGGCGCATGCGATAAAACTGCGATCCTGCATGCTTCCTCCTTGCGAACCGGCGGATCCATTGCTGCGCATGTTCTTGCCGGGTTGCGGGCAGATTGGCGGGCGGGCGAGTCGGCCCAAGCGTCAGCGGTCAGGACGCCTAGCCGATATCGCGACAAACAAGCCTCTCGTCGCGACCAAGTCCGACATTTGCAAGACAAAGATCGCTTTACAGTCCCGGCGGGCGTTTCTTCGCTTGGTACTGCCAGTTCATTTCGATCGAATGCGCAGCCGGCCCGAACGCGGCAGGGGCGGGCTTGATCGCAATCGGCTCTCGCGATGGATAAGCTCGGGGCAAGCTCGGCCTTTGACCTCATCAATGTGCAAGGAGCCGATAATGCGTAAAATTCAATGGTCGATACTGGGCAGCCTGATCGCGGCGACATTGCTCGTGCCGGCGCCGTCCTATGCCAAAAAGCAGGCGGAGGCACCGGCCTTCCAAACGGTAAAGCCTGGAGACCGGGAAATGAGCTGCGAGGCGCTGGCTGCGGAAATCAATTCGCTCGACGGGCAGCGGCAGGCGGATGCGAGTGCCAAGCAGAAGAAAAAGAAGGGTCTTGGCTTTCTCAAGATGCTCGGTGCCGCCAGCCCGATCCTCGGGGTTGCCGGTAGCGGCGGCGCGGTCGCCTCTACCGCAATGGGCGCCGCCGGGTCCGTAGCGGGCGGGATGGGCGGCTCTGGTCAAGAGGATGCCGAGGCGATGCTCCAGCGCAACCAGCGCAAGCAGCGGCTGATGGGCATATTCGACGAGAAGAAGTGCTGATCATGACATCGGTGGGGCGTCAGAGGGCACCCCGCCGATGTCTTCCGACCCTCTGCTCTCTACTGCCTATCTGCAGTTTCAATATAGTCTAGCCAAGGCTGCCAGCTCTTCGAACCTCTCACGCCCGCCCAGGTCATGATCCCGAGGATTACGCATATCCACTGCGGGGGTGAGGCCAGTTCGCCCAGCCGGACATGAGCGCAAATTGCCCCGCCAAGAAAGCCGGTGATGCAAATCGCTCCGAGCAGCGCTGTCCGCGGGACGGCATAGAGAAGGATCGAGACGGCGAGAATGGCGGCAATCTGCGGCGCTTGCGCCGCTTCAAAGCCCGTCGCTGCAAATTCCGCCGCGAGGGCGTCTGGACGAAATGCCATCACGGCGGCATCCGCCCCCAGAATCAATATAGCCGATAGGCGCAAAGCCAGTGCCAGCCGGCGGCGCGTCGCTGAAGTGATCATCGCTTTTCTCCACGGCGCGACTGTCGCGCCCTCCATGAGCAATCACAGGGGCGGGCGGTATGGCGATGGATGCGCGACAAAGCTCGACGCGCAAGCGACGACGAAATCATCCCCGTCCGAAATTCGACCAACGCGGACCTTGATGCGACCAATCCGGTCGGCCGAAACGCCAGCCTGTGCTAAGACGCGCGCCGTGAACCGGCTCCCGACTTTCCGCCTCAAACTGAAGGGTTTTGCGCTTGGCGCAGCGATGACCCTGATATTTTGGGTCATGGTACTTCTACTATGGGCCGCGCAGGACATCGCCTCGGGCAAACCGATACCCGATGCGCTGAAAGTCCTTCAGGCGATGACTTTGGGGCTGGGCGTGATATTCTGCGGAGCGCTGGCCGGGTTCATCATGCTCGCCCGGAGGCTGCCCAATCCCGCAATGACGGCTCTTGTCGCGCTTGTCACGACGGCGCTCGCCCTGCTGCATGCGCTAATCGATGCGATATTGATGCAGATATTGGGTCCGTCGATGGGAATGCGGTCGATGCCGCTGGCGGAATTGTTCAACCGCAGCCTGATGCCTTTCGTCCTCATATACGGATTTTATGCCTTGGCGCTCGGCCTGCGGCTTAGCGAGAATGCGGTTCGGGACAGCGCGAGACGCTTGGTCGAGGCGCGCAGCGCGGCTCAAGGCGCTGAACTCGCCGCCCTGCGATTCCAGCTCAACCCGCATTTCCTGTTCAATACTCTCAATTCCATTTCATCGCTCATTGTCACGAATGCGTCGGCGGAAGCTGACCGATTGACGATGCGGCTGTCCGACTTCCTGCGCCTGACCTTCGAGGCCGACCCCGAGGCCGAGGTGACGCTGGTCGAAGAATGGGCGATCGCGCAGGCCTATCTGGATATTGAAGCGGCTCGCTTTCCCGGGCGGCTGCAGGTGACGTTCGACTGCGAGAGCGCTCTTCTCGACGCGCACGTGCCGACATTTCTTTTGCAGCCGATTGTCGAAAATGCCGTCAAGCACGCGGTGCAGACTTCGCGCCGGCTGGTTACGCTCAGTGTCCGTTGCCGTCAGGTGGACGACCGGCTGCATTTGATGGTCGAGGACGATGGGGGCAGAGCGGCCGCCCTTCCATCCGAAGATAGAGAAGGGAGCGGATCGGGGCTGCGAAACGTGCGGGGCAGGATGGCGGCCTTTTATGGCGACGATGCCGCGGTCAATATCTGCGCGAGCGACAGAGGGTTCGCTGTGGAGCTGACCCTTCCGCTGCGGCGGGCAATGAAAAGGGCGACGGCGTGATGCGTATATTGCTGGTCGATGATGAACCTCTTGCTGCCGCGCGGCTGCGCGTGGCGCTCGATAAGATGGACGATGTCGAGGTTGTCGGAAGCGCCTCCGATGGCGAGGAAGCAGGGCGTCAGATCGCGCAGCTCGATCCCGATATGGTCCTCCTCGATATACAGATGCCCGAAGTCAGCGGGATGGAGCTGGCACATCGCCTGGCCGATGCGCCGCGCCGGCCCGAACTTGTGTTCGTTACGGCCTTCAACGATTTCGCAATGGAAGCTTTCAACGTCGACGCGGTCGACTATCTTCTCAAGCCAGTCAGCTTTGACAGGTTGCGAATGGCGATCGATCGCGTCCGCCGTCGCCGCGCTCTGCCGGATCCCGACGCCTTCGTGCGAGCGGATCCCGCCGGGACGGATCGGGGTGATGGGGGCCAAGCTAGCTATGACGATGGAATATGGGTCCCTGGACGGGGAGGCGCGGTGCGTGTGCCTATCGAGGCGATCGACCGGATCGAAGCGGCGCGCGATTATGTGCTGCTCAACACGGCGACCAAATGCTATATTTTGCGGGCGCGAATGACCGAAATCGAACAGCGTATCGACCCGAAGATCATGATCCGGATCCATCGCTCGCATATGGTCCGCATTGATAGTGTTGTGGGTATCGAGCGGCCCGGCAAAGGGGTGTTGCGCCTGCTTCTGAACGATGGCGCCGCGCTTCAGGTCGGATCCAACTTCCAAGCCAACGTCGTCCGGGCCCTGCGGCTTTAGCGCTTGATCTTGGTCCCGCGACAATGCTTGTCGCGGGGCGAACGGGGCTGGTCGCAGCGCGGTTTACGTCGCGGCGAAAGTAAGGCCGGTTGGGGAAATGGCGCATGTCACCCCATTCCGAAGCGGCGTTGGATTATTCACGCGTACGCTGTCCTTTTCCGTCCTGCCGCTTGTCGTCGCATACGCTTTAGCCGCGGAGCCCGGCGCCGATCCTGTCGATCGGATGATCGCGACTGAGCTCAGTTTTGCGGCCGACGCGCAGCGGATCGGCATCGCACCAGCGTTCCGCCGCCATGCCGCGCCCGATGGCATATTGATGCGGCCCGACCCGGCGCCAGCGCTCGAAGTCCTGCAAGGCAATGTCGATACGCCGGGTGTGCGTCTCGAATGGAAACCTGCAATCGCGGGCATGTCGCTCTCGGGCGACCTTGGCTTCACCACCGGACCTTATCGTCTGTTCCAGGGTGCCGAGGTCATGAACGGCGACACGCTGACCGTCTGGGTGCGTGGCGCTGATGGCCGGTGGGGCTGGCTTCTCGATCATGGGCTGCTGCCGATCAAGGCGTCTGCGCCGGCCGGTCTGCCGGGTGAGGTCGCAATTATGCGCCAAGGGCAGCCCGGCCCTCGTCGACGACCGTCGGGTGTGATCGATGCCGATGCGGCGCTGAATGCGGAAGTCATCGCGCAGGGGACTGCGGTAATTCCTGGCCATCTCGCAGACGACGGATTCGTCTTACGGCTGCAGCGAGGAAGGGTTCCAAAAGCGGCGGCCGTCGACGCCGTCGGAGATAATCTGCGCGTCTCCACAGCTCAAAGATTCGGTATGCGGGTTTCGCGCGCCGAGGATTTGGCAACCACATATGGTCGATTGACCTTCGATGGCGCGCAACCTTCGCGCAACTATGTCCGCATCTGGCGCCACGACGTGAGCGGTTGGCAATTGCTGGTCGACCTCATCAACTGATTTCCCTCCCCGGGAAAGAAGGGTGCGCAGCTTGCCGCGACGGTGATCCGCGCACCCTTCATCTGTTCCTGCTTGAATTTGCGCCGGAATTTTCATCGCTGGCTCGTCCGGATCGGTCGCAAAAGCGCGGCCTGCACCCTTCGCTTCATCCTAGCGGCACGGCGAGCGCCTCGCGCGCGTCCAGCTTCAATGCAATCGAACCGAAGGATGTTTCCAGTGAACCGTATCAATTCCGCCGCCCTTTCTCCTCGCCGCGGCAGCGCAGCAATCCGCGGCCGGGCCGCGCTTCTGCTCGGCGGCGCGCTCGTCCCCCTGATGATGGCGGCGTCTGCCCGGGCGCAGGATCAGACGGTCGTTCTGGAAGAGGGGCAGGCCCCGGTCGCGGTCGAGCTGGGCGCGGGCAACGACCGGGTCGTCGTCGACATCTCGCGCGTCAATGCCGACACCGGCGTCCTCGACCTGACCGGCCTGACGACCGGCCCGCTTACCGATGCGGGGGGGCGCGACACGGTGTGGCTCCGTGCAAATTCCAGCCAGACGCAGAATGTCGTGTTCACCGAACCGAAGGGCAATACGACGCAGCAGTTCGTGCGCGCGGATTCGGCGACGGGCACGCCATTCGACGGCGGAACGGTTTATGAAGCGTCGGGGAATGACACGGTCCTCACGCTCGAAAATCGCTCGCGCTCGCCCATTCCCAGCGATCCGTCGAAGCTTCCCGACAACGCATTTATGAACCTGCGTCACGGGCCGCTTCAATTTGCCGGTGACGGCACGATCGTGCTGACCTTTTCGGTGGCGGCGGCCGATCAGCCCAAGGAAACACAGCAGGCGATCCGCGTCCTGTCGGGGTCGACGTCGCAGGACCAGGGAGCTGGGGGCGAC
This sequence comes from Sphingopyxis terrae subsp. terrae NBRC 15098, assembly GCF_001610975.1. NCBI lineage: Bacteria > Pseudomonadati > Pseudomonadota > Alphaproteobacteria > Sphingomonadales > Sphingopyxidaceae > Sphingopyxis > Sphingopyxis terrae. The sequence continues at coordinate 1,800,296 of NZ_CP013342.1, forward strand.
GGCAAGCTCTCGCTCATTATCGAGGGCGACGTTGGTGGTGGAAGCACCTTCAGGGGTCTGATCGACGTGACCAACGCCGAATCGCTGCGGCTGAGGAATAATTCGCGCGTCCAGATTCTGGAAGGCACCGCGATTGTCGGCGGCAATGCGGATATCTTTCTCGAAGCCAATACCTGGGTCAATTCGACCAATGCGGCTTTCCCGAACGTGACGCTGATCAAAAGCTCGGGCCGGGTCTTCAATTCGACGAAGATCAGCGTGGGCGGGCAATCTGGCAATTCGGATGCCTCCGGCGTCGGGGTCCGGCTGGACGACGGGAAGCTTTATAATATCCTGACCGAGAATAGCAGTGGAACGGGCGCGGCCAGTGGCGGTTTTGGCAACATCATCGGTGGCACCAGCGGCGTTCTCGCCGCCAACGGCGACAATTATATCGAAAATGTCGGCGACATCAGCGCCAATACCGGCGCCGCGGTCGAAAGCCTGCGCGGCACGATGGTGCTTCGCAATACCGTATGGAACTTCTCGAAAGGCGGCACCCGCGCCGGAACGATCACTGGCGGCATGGTCGACGGCCGCCGCATCGCCGTTCAGGGCGGCGATGGCACCGACATGGTGGTCAATTCGGGCACGATCACCGGCGACGTCGATCTCGGCAACCGCGAAGACATGTTCCTCTATAACGGCGCGACCAATGGCGTGACCGGCACGATCGAGGGCGGCGAAGGCCTCGACGGCTATGGCCGTTCCTTTGTCGCAAGTGCGACCAACACGCTGTCGAACGACATTCTCGGCAACGGCAACAGCGGCTTCGAAATGCACGGGATCGAAGCATCGGGCGCCGATACCATCGTCACCGTCGCGGCGTCGCAGACGCTCGACGCCGGGCTGATGCTCGTCGGCGATGGCTCAGTCGTCAACACGGCGAAGATCAATGCCGATGGTTTCGGCGTCTATCTGCGCGACATTGCCAACGTGACGCGCGGCATGCGCTTCACCAACAATGCCGATGTGGTCAGCACCAAGGGCGTCTATGGCCGGGCAGGCGTCACCAGCTTCCTCAACACCGCGCTGATCCGCGCGACCGACGGCGATGGCGTTTTCTTCAATGTCGGCGACCTCGGCAGCTCGGTGAAAACGCTGGAGTTCCGCAACGAGGGAACGATCGAAACGACATCGGACTATGATCATGCGTTGGGGATGCAGTTCGATGCCTCGAACTCCGATGGTCCGCTTGCCAACGTCGTGAACACGGGGACGATCCGCAACAGCGGCGCGCAAGAAACATTCTATGATTACGAGCAATACGGCGTCCGCCTCTATGACATCAGCTATGAGGTCGACAACAGCCTGCGCTTCCGTAACGAAGGATTGGTTGAAACGACCGGTCGCGGAGTGAGCGGCGTTTCGCTCGACAGTGCCCACAATGAGGTGGTGAACAGCGGTACAATCCGGGTCGACGGGATGGGTGGTAGCGGCGTCCGTATCGTATCGCGCCTCGATCCGGACCAGCCTACCGTCGTATCGTCGCTGGTCAACAGTGGCCTGATCGCCGCCAATGGCGGGGCATGGACGAATTCGGATGATGGCAACGTCCGTTTCAATGCTGCCGTTGTTATTGGGCTGAATGGCGACACCGCCAAGGGACGTGTCGTCAACAGCGGCACCATCGAGGCGATGGGCGCCGGTTCCAGTGCCGTTATCGTCGGCGGCGACGGGGCGGCAGGCGCGGCCTTCGAGCTTGAAAATGACGGAACAATTCGCGGGCACGCGGAAACATTGTTCCGCGAGGATCAGGGCGTAGCCGAGGCCTATCGCCGCCTGGCCGGCGCCATTCACACGGTGGGCACGACCGACAGCATCACCAATCGCAACCTGATTCAGGGCAATGTCGATCTGGGCGATTATGACGACCAGTTCCGCAATTATGGCAAACTCGATGGCGATCTGCGGCTTGGCGAAGGCGACGACACCTATGTGTTGGGTGGCGGCAGCAGCCTGACCGGATCGGCCTATGGCGGCGACGGGAACGATATCATCGCGGTTGATCTCACCGGCGACGTGGCGAAGCGCATCAATGCAGGCCAGTTCTTCGGGTTCGAGGCGCTGACCCGGCTGCAGGGCACCGCAGGGTCGGGCAAGGTGTCGATCTTTGGCAATATCGACTCCGATTCGCTGCAGCTTGCCAATATCGCCGTGCACGTCGATGCCGGGGACAGCGTTTCGTCGGCAAGCGGCAACAGCGGCTATACTTTCACCGGAACCGACCAGGACGAACAGATCGTCAACGCCGGAACGATTGCGGGCGGCGTGTCGATGGGCGGCGGCAACGACAGCCTCGAAAACAGCGGCACGATCGGCTGGGACGTCGATACGGGGGCGGGTGACGACGTCGTCACCAATTCGGGCCGGATCGAGGGGAATGTGAACCTCGGCGACGGCGACGATCGCTATATCGCATCGGGCGGCGGGATCGTGACCGGCGACATCGACGGCGGCGCCGGCAACAACACCTTCGTCTTCCGCTTGGAAGGAAGCGAGGGAGAAATTCCGGGATCGGTCCTGAACTTCAGCTCGTTCGGCGCCTATGGTCCGGGCACGCTGACGGTCAACCTCGACAAGGGACAGAGCTATACCAATCTCGAACTGCTCGAAGGGGCGGATCTGGTCCTCACGGGTTCGAACGGCTCGGTCGAAAATGTCATCGGCGATGACAGCGCCCAGAATGTGACGATCGACGGCGCGTTGACCGGCGGCGTTTCACTAGGCGGCGGCGACGATGTTCTGACGCTGAACCTGGGCGGTGAGCTGTCGGGCGCGCTCGATGGCGGGGCCGGCACCGACACGCTCAATCTCAAGCTGACTGCGGCCTCGACGGTCAACGACCTGTTCAATTTCGAAGTGGTCAATGTCGCCGGCAGCGCGTCGTTGACGCTCGCGGGCACGCTGGGTGCGGGCCAGTCGATCAATTTCGACGAGGCGGACAATCTTTTCATCGTCGATACGGAGGCGACCTTCAACGGACGCGCTGATGGCGGTGCCGGCACCGATACGATCGAAATCAACACCGGCGCCGAGAGCAACCGCACGATCATCGCGGGGCAGCTGGTCTCGTTCGAGCGTCTGATCACCGGCGGCGACGGCACGCTGGCCCTGAACGGCGAGAGCTACAGCTTCGAGTCGGTCGACATCGCCGGCAACCTCAGCATCGGCGACGGCGCGTCGCTGTCATCGGCCAGCGGCGTCAATTTCAGCGAAGGCAATAACAAGCTGACGCTCGAAGGCACAGGCAATGTGAGCAGCCTTGTCGACGGCGGCGACGGCACCGACACGCTGGCGTTCAAACTGGCGCAGGGTCAGACGCGCAATCTGAGCTCGACCGGCAATGTCACCGGCTTCGAACAGCTTGCCGCCGAAGGCGCGGGCATGCTCAACATCGACCAGAGCACCGACGGCTATCGGCGGTTGCTGCTCGGCGACGGCGCGACGGTGTCGCTGGCCAACGAAGATGGCGGTAACGCCAGCATTGCCGAAGGCGTCACCTTCAGCGGCGATATCGGCGGCAACAATGGCGCGAACACGCTGACGCTCAAGGCCGGCGCCACGGTCGACGGCAGCGTCTATATGAACGGCGGCAACGACGTCGTCACCAACGCGGGCACGATCGATGGCGATCTCGATCTTGGCGATGGCGACGATCGCTATATCGCACGCGGCGGCGGCACCGTGACCGGAACGATCGACGGCGGCGCGGGGAACAACACCTTCGTGTTCAATCTCGACGGCGGCAACGGCTCGATCCCCGGCTCGGTGGTCAACTTCGACTCGTTCGGCGCTTATGGCCCGGGTACGCTGACGGTGAATCTCGACGCCGGGCAGACCTATAACAATCTCGAACTGCTCGAAAATGCCAATCTGGTGCTCACCGGCAGCAATGGTTCGGTTCGCAACGTGATCGGCGACGACAGCGCGCAATCCGTGACCATCGAGGGCGCGCTGACGGGCGGCGTTTCGCTTGGCGGCGGCGACGACACGCTGACGATGCAGCTTTCGGGACTGCTTGAAGGCGCGCTCGATGGCGGGGCAGGCACCGACACGCTCAACCTCAACCTGACTGGTGCATCGTCGATCGCGGGCATGTACGGCTTTGAAATCGCGAATGTGTCGGGCGCATCGCCGCTTACCCTGACTGGCGATCTGGGTGCGGGCCAGCAGGTCAACTTCACCGGCGATATCGATAATGAGCTGATCATCGGCGAAGGCGTGAATTTCGAAGGCATTGTCAACGGCGGCGCGGGTCGCGACCTGCTCCGCGTCCAGTCGGGCGCGGCCGATAGCCGCACCGTGGTCGCGTCGCAGATCATCTCGTTCGAGGATCTGGTGTCCGAAGGCGAGGGGACGCTGGCGCTAACGGGGGGCAATTACAGCTTTGAAACGGTGAATGTGAAGGGCGGGCATTTCGAACTTGGCGAGGACACCCACCTTACCGCGTCGGGCGTGATCTTCGACGATGCCGACAACCGCTTCACCCTGGGCAGCGGCGCGACCGTCGCGGGCGTTGTGGCCGGCGGCGAAGGCAATGACACGCTGGCGCTGATCCAGAATGCCGGCACGACACGCCTGCTCAGCAGCCTGCAGCAGAGCGGGTTCGAGCGGCTGGAAGCGTCCGGTGCGGGCGAGCTGCGCATCGACGAGGACGCCGCCCACACCGGCGGCGTGTTCCTGAACAACGGCACCGTCAATATACTGGCGGGCAAGCAATTGATCGCTGATGTTACGGGCGGCGCGGGGGCGGACACGCTGATCGTCGCCGGGTCGATCGAGGGCAATGTCGATCTGGGCGACGGCGACGACACGCTCACCCTGACCGGTCTCGACGGCATCTCGGGCACCGTCACGGGCGGCGCCGGCACCGATCGCCTGCGTTTCGACACCAGCGGTACCTATGCCTCGCCGACCGCGTTCGACGGATCTAACTATAGCAGCTTCGAAAAGTTCGACGTCGCGGGCGGCGTGGTCTCGATCGCGGGCACCAGCAGCTGGGACAATGTCAGCATCACCGGCGGACGCCTGATCGGTCAGGCCGGCAGCGTCATCTCCTCAAGCAGCGCGATCGAGGTGGCCCATGGCGCGACCTTTGGCTCGGCGGGTATCGTGAACGCCGACATCAATGTGGCGGGCACGCTCTCGCCGGGCGCATCGCCGGGGACGATGACCGTCAACGGCAATGTCAACTTCGCGGCGGGTTCCAACCTGCTCATCGAAGTCTCGCCGACAGTCAGCGACCTGCTCAACATCTCGGGCAAGCTGACCATCGCGAACGGCGCCGCGATCGATATCACCGGCGTACTGCAAGGGACGCCGGGCAACACGCTCGACCTTGTCGTGGCGCAGGGCGGCATCACCGGCCGCTTCACGACGATCAACAAATCGGCGGACGTCTTCGGCTTCGTCGTCCAGAATGGCAACAAGCTCCAGATTCAGAGCGAGTTTCTCAACGACGATGCCTATCCGACCAACATCCACGCCAGTGTCGATTATGCCAACGAGGTGCTGCGCGGCGGTTATGGCGTGCAAGCCTTCACGGCCGGGCTGCCGGTGCTCGTCGACGCGCAAGGCGTCGTCAACCAGGCGGCGTTCCGCCAGCTCACGCCCGAAGCCTATGGCTCGGCGCTGCAACTCGGGATCGAGAACAGCCTGTCGCTGGTCGATGGGGCTCAAAGCGCCAAGGCGGCCAAGGCTGGGCATAGCGGGCTGTACAGCTTTGGCCAGTTCCTCACCGGAAGTGCCGACGTCAATGCCACCGGCGGCAACACTGGCGCCTCGCACAGCCATCTGACCCGCACCGGCTTCTTCGGCGGCGTCGGCTACGGCTTCGGGGAAGATGCGCAGGTCGGCCTGTTCTTCGGCGGCCTGAACAGCGATCAGACGATCCGTGGCCTGGGTGCGAAGACCGATATGGATGCGCTGGCTGGCGGTGTCTTTGCCGACGCGGCGCTGGGCGGCTTTGGCGTCCATGGGCTGCTGGCGGTCAGCGGCGGCAAGGCCGAGACCCATCGCCGGCTGTTGGTGACCGACAGCGAGGCGAAGGCGAAATACGACCTTAATAGCTGGGTGGTCGATCTGGGCGTCGACTATCAGGTGCAGCTGGGTTCGTGGTCGATCGCACCCAAATTGGGCGTGACCTATGTCCGCACCAGCCGCGGCGCGGCGGTCGAGCAGGGGGCCGGTGATTTCGGTCTTACCATCGACAAGGGCAGCAAGAGCAGCCTCTTCGGTGAGGCGGCTGTCAATGTGTCGGGCCGCTTCCAGACCGGGGGCATCGGCATCACGCCCTATGCCCAGCTGGGCGTGCGCCAGATGCTGAGCGATGGCGACGTCCTGGTCTCGGGCCAATTCACCGGCGCCGACAGCGCGATCGTGGTGAACGGCATCGAGCGCGAGAAGACCGCGATGCGCGTCGCCGTCGGCCTTGGTCTCGACCTCACCGACAGTGTCCGCGTCCAGGCCGGATATGCCGGGGAATTCGCGGGCACGAAGCGCAATAGCGTCATGGGAGGCCTCACGGTCCGCTTCTGACGTCTCTCCCCTTGGGGATTAGTCCCACCCCAAGCGGGTACGATAGCACGGTCTGGATGAAAATCCGGACCGTGCCATTGGCGTTTGAGCGGGTTCATTCATCAAGGTTGCTGATCGCGATGTCGTCCTTACCATAGCGGGCGTCGCGGCAGGAACCGACCAAAGACCAGAGGATATGCGCGATGCGGATTTCGGGCAGCACGAGCCGGCGTAAGAGCAAAAGGGTGCCGCGCACGCTCGCGCTCCTCCTTGCAGCCGCCGTCGGCACCTGGGCCACCCCAGCGCTTTCCGCGCCCCGTCCCGATCCGATAGACTTGATCGTCGACCGGCAAATGGAATTGAACCACATTCCCGGCGTGGCGGTCGCGGTCGTCGAGCAGGGGCGGATCGTGAAGATCGCGGCCTATGGCACCGCCAATCTTGAATGGGATGCGCCGGTCGGGCTCGACACGCGGTTCCAGCTCGCTTCGGCAACCAAGATGTTTACCGGCATGCTGCTGATGCGGCTCGCCGAACAGGGCAAGCTCGGTCTCGACGACCCCGTGACGCGCTGGCTTCCGGACGCGCCTGCCAGTTGGTCAGCCATCCGCGTCAGGCAATTGGCCGATCACACATCGGGGCTGGCTGAGCAACGCGGCGCGACGCGCGATGCGACGCTTGAGAGCATTCTCACCACCACGATGGCCGCGCCGCTCGCTTATGTCCCGGGGAGCGAGGCGCGATATGGATTTACAGATTTTACGGTACTGCGCGTCATATTGGAGAAAGCGGGCGGCGACAGCTTGCCGCGACTTTTGCACAAGCAGCTGTTCGAGCCGCTGGATATGCGCGCAACGGCATTCGCCAATGCGAGCGACGACGGCACCGTGCGCATCGGCGACCTGCTGCCGCGACGCGCCCAGATCTATGGTCTGCGCGACGACAGGCTGACGACGAGCGATTTCTTCTTTGCACCGCAAGGATATGGCGCGGGCGGCCTCTATTCTTCAATCGAAGACCTCTCCAAGCTGTTCGCAGGTCTCGATGCTGGGCGCGTGCTGAAACCGGAAAGCATCCGTGAGCTCGAGAAAGCGGCGACGTTGACCAACGGCCGCCGCGCGCCTTTCGGCCTGGGCTGGATCGCGCGCCCCTATCGCGGCGTCACGCTGGCGGGGCATAGCGGTGGGCCGGCGCTTGCCGACATCTGGCGCATCGAGGATCGCAAGCTGACGGTCATCGTGCTGACGAACCAGCAGGTCCTGCACCCGCTGATCGCAGAGGCGATCATCGACACCTTGTTGCCGCCATTGGCGCCGGAACCCGTAATCGCGGATGATCGCCCGGCGATCGCGGCAAATATTCGCGTCGCGGTGACAAAGGCCGCAGCGGGCGATACCGGCGCGGCGGCGGCGTTCGCTCCGACCGGGCAGGATGCCGCATCGAGTATCGTCTCGCCATTCGCGCGCGCGATGCTGCGCGGCATGGGCCCGCTGCGAACGGTGGAATTGCTGGAGGTCAAAGCGGACGGTGAGCGGCGGTACAGGCTCGCGTTCCAATATAAGGCGGTCGTCTGGACCGCATCCGCCGCTGCCGATGGAAGGCTGACGCGCTTTCGGCCCGAATAGACTGGCGAATTTATCTGCGCACCCGGCGATTGATCAGAAAGACGTCGTTCCGGGCAAGACTATCGCCGCTAATTACGTGCAAAAAAAGGGGGGAGGCGATAAACGCCGCCCCCCAGCTGCTGGGTACCGAACTCCTAGAAGTCGAGTTTGGCGCCGATGCGGAAGTAGCGGCCCATGATGTTCGGGCCCGCCCACGCCGGGTTGTAACCGTAAATGCCATAGGCCGCGTTCGGATCGAACGGCGCCTTGGTGTCGAACAGATTCAGGACATTGGCATAGAGCGTGAATTTGTCGTTCACTTTTTGCGACGCGGTCAGATCGACGTTCCAGATCGCCTTCGACTTGCACATCACCGGGCTTCCGTCGGGATAGGCCGCTGCACCCGCGTCTACCGCGCTTGCGCAATCGCCCGGCGTTGCGCCGAAATCGACTTGCGAGACGTGATAGCCGGCGGTGTAGTAGGCCGTTACCGAAACCGTCGTATTGCCGGACGCCAGCGTGTTCTGCCACGTGGCGCGCCACTTGGGCGAACCTGAGCAGGACGTCGTGTTGCAGGGGCTGAGCGTCCCCTCGAACTTTTGCGGATCCTGGGCTTCGCCCGTCAGCGGATCGACCAGCGTCAGATGGTTCCTGTCGAGATAAGACGCCTCGAACGCGCTTGTCAGGCGCAGATTGTCGGTCAGGTCGAACCGTGCGTTGACGCCAAGATCGACACCCTGAAGTTCCTGCCGGTTGGCATTGGCATAAGAGGCAAGGATGGTGCCGATGTGCGGCAGCGCGCTGGGGTTTGCTTGGTCGACAACGCCGGGAGTCACGGTGAAGCCCGGAATATTCACTACCCCGTTGTTGGCGTAATAGGCAGCGATGACCGGGCCGATGTTGCTGACGCCGACGATCTGGTCGCGGACCTTGATCCGCCACAAATCGATCGTGAAACTCAGGTTCGGAATCGGCTCGAAAATTGCGCCAAGGGTGATATTCTCGGACCGTTCCGGGGACAGTTTCGGATTGCCGACGTTGGTCAGGCCCACCGAAAACGGCGAGGTGGCATAGGCGTTGTTGCCATGCGCGGCGCAGAATGCCGCATAGGTCGCACAGAAGGTGCCGCCGCCCTGCGATACGAAGCCGGTGGTCGGAGTACCGAAGGATTCGTTGAAGCTCGGAATGCGGAAGCCCTTTGACCAGGTGCCGCGCAGAGCGATCTGCGGGATCGGCGTGACCTTGACGCCCACCTTCGGCGAGAAATTGCTCTGTCCGGTAGAATAGCTGTCGTAGCGTCCCGACAGATTGACTTCGAGCTGATCGAGGATCGGCGCATTGATTTCCCCGAAGCCGGAGAAGACGTTGCGGCTGCCCGATGTGCCGACGGCATTGATCACATAATAGCGATCATAGGGATGGGCGTCGTTCTGCGGATTGGCGCTGGGCGCATCGATCGATTCGTGACGATAGGCCAAGCCCAAAGCAGCTTCGAGCGTGCCGCCCGGCAATTCGAACAGCGAACGGGTGAGGTTGGCGGTGGCCTGCCACAGGTTCGATTCCGATCGCGTGATGTTCGTCGGCATGACATAATCCCACACCGCCTGCGAATTGGCTTCGGGATTGGCAAAGTTGAATGTCCCGCGCGCAACGACGTCCATGATCCGCTGCGGAATCGCATAGCCGTTCTGGACGCGGGTGAGCTGTACGTTAGACGCCGTGAATTCTGCCGAATAGCGCCAGCTGTCCCCGAAGGAACCCGACAGGCCGATCGCACCGCGCAGAGAACGCCCGGACGTTTCGTCGGTTGTTGGACGATCCGGCATGAACTGGATCTGGGCAGTCTGCCCCGCGCCCGCATAGGGGTTGTAAGGATTGAGCACACCATTGGCGGCGTTGCACCCGGTTCCCACGCCGTTGAGCGTACCGACGCCCGTGGGGCAGACATAGACGGGCGCGATCACATTATAGACAACCGCGCCGCTGCGTGGAACGGTCGGACGATCGGTCCAGCTGCGCGGTGCCGACGATGAGAAGGTATTGGTCTGATAGAAATTGCCCTGCGCGTAAAGCTGATGATCCTCGCCGAGGTTCGCTGTAAAGCGCGCTGTGAATCCATAGCGTTCAATATCGGGCTGCAGCATCGAATATTGGCCCGTCGGATTATAGGTGCAGACACGGCCGTCGGCCGGCGCCGTCACCGCTTCGTCGACCTGCGCGGGTGTCACCTGGATGGTGTCCCAACGTCCGCATCCCGCCGCCGGATTCAGATAGGCGAAGCGGCCGGAGCCGATGCTTGCCCCGTCGGTCGTCACGGGACGAACGGCGGCTACGCCCGGAACGGCCGAGAAGCCGTTGAAGTAGCCGTCGGGACTTACGCCATTCGGATTGAGGTTGGGCAGGCAGGAGCCCGCCGCGTTGCAGATTCTGCTCCAGTCGGAGGTGTTGTAGGGATAGCCGCGGTCGCGGGCCCATAGCGCATCCTGCTTCAGATATTCGCCGCTGACATAGACGTTGAAGCCCTGATCAGCGAGGCTGCCATAGCCATAGGTCGCGTCGAACCGGACCTCGCTCGCGTCGCCGCGCTGCGAAACACCGGCCGATCCATTGGCATGCAGGCCCTCGATCTGCTTTTTGGTGATGACGTTGATGACGCCGGCGACCGCGTCAGCGCCATAGGTCGATGACGCGCCGTCGCGCAGGACTTCTATGCGCTCGATGACGGCGTTCGGAATCGTGTTGAGATCGACGAAATTGCGCTGGCCGTCGTCCGCGAGCGGATAAGGCGCCATTCGCAGTCCGTCGAACACACTGAGCGTCGATTGGACGGTCAGTCCGCGGAGCGCTACGGCATTGGCCCCGGCGGCAAAATTGTTCCCCGAGTTCCAGCCCTGCGTCATCGTGCCCGCATTGCCTGCGGTGACGCGCTGAAGGGCTTCGGCGACGGTGTTGAAACCGCGCTGCTCGAGCGTTGTCGACGAGAGCACTGTAACCGGCGAGGGTGTTTCGGTGTTGGCGCGGCGAAACAGTGAACCCGTGACGACGATTTCTTCGCCCGTCTCTGCCGCCTCGCCGACGCCGACAAGCTGCTCGGTTTGGGGCGATGGTGTATCGGCCGCCGGCTGGCTCTGGGCATAGGCTGGCGCCACAAAAAGCAAGCTGCTCGCCGGCAACAGAACGCAAGCAGCGCTTGAGCTGCCCAGCAAGCTGGCCATCATCATATTTCGTTTTTTCATAAGTTGCCCTTTTTCCCCGCCCTCCACCTGCGCACCTCTGAGCGTCGAGTGTTGGCGGGCCTCCTGAGTTGATGGCGCGGAAGGGGGCAGGGAGCATCGACAACCCAACCCCGGGCAGCTTGGCGCAATCGCCTTGCCGTACCGCGCCCGTTTGCGGCAGGCCGCAGCGCGATTGGTAGGTCACGCCCGGCGAGGCACTCTATGAAAGCGACGGAAGTCGCCCGCGGTGCGACGGAGCCGTCTTTTGGGGCTCTGAGTTAAAGTCGGCAGTCGCGCGGCGGATTGAACGCCCTGGCGAGGCGCGGCGACTGAGCCGCTCTCACGCCCGGCCTGGCCGGGCGGGATACCCACTAATGGGCATATATATGCCCCTGGCATGGAATTGGCCTTTGCCGCTCCAGCCCCGAATCTGCTGGCTTGCGGGGAGGCGGTCATGGCAGCGGCGAAAGAGGAAACGCATCGGCGACCGCGCCTCGACTTTCCCGGCTATGCCCAGGAATTTCTTCGTCGCAGCCCGGATTATTGCAGTCAGTACGCCCGCCTGATCGCGCAGCGCGACGCGCGGCCCGGGTCGCAGGAGGTGATGGCCCGGCGATGGGGACTTAGCTTTCCCGCTCGACCCCCGCGTGCCGGCCGTCGACGCGCCGGCCTTCTGGGACGCGGCGCTCTGCCCCTATGTCGTCATCCTCGGTGCGGCGCCTCCCGGTATCCCGGCCACGTCGCGCTTCGATCCGGCCTGCTGGCCGCAACCGGCGCACCGGTATAGCGGGCCCGAAGGGACGCACCTGGTCCTTGGCGGCGGTGCATCATTTTACCGGGTCTGGCTGCGCGGCGCTCGGCGGGATGGGCCGCTCGCCGCTATCGTCCCCTTCGATGCGATGACCGCGACGCGCCTCGCCGCTCTTAGCGATTTCGACCGGTGGCGGCGCGGCGCATCCGCGCCTGCCGCGGTCCCGCGTCCGACCGCTTACCAGGCGCAGCGGCTCGACCTTCTCCTCTCGATCCTCGACCTGCGGCAGGCCGCCAGGGCCACGAGCCACGCCATCGCCAGTCGGCTCGTTTACCCTCGGCTGGCTACCGGCCGCGGCGCGGTATGGAAGGCATCGCCCGAGCGCCGACGCACCCAGCGCCTGATCCGCGAGGCTGAGGCGCTCGCAGCCGGCGGCTACCGCGCTCTGCTTTCGGGCCGTGCGGTGCGACAAAAATAGCCGCAGAATTCAGCCGCTCCCCCCAGCCTCATGCTTCACGCCATGAGCCGACACCGCCCGCCGGCCAGCGCTCTTCGATCCGGCGTCTGAAAGGAGCTTACCATGGCAACCCGCCACCCGCCGCGCTTTCTCACGACCCCCGAAGCCGCAAAACGCGTCGGCCTTTCGAATCGCACGATGGAGAAGCACCGCTGCTACGGAACCGGACCGGTCTTCCGCAAGGTTGGGGGGCGTGTGCTCTATGTGATCGAAGAACTCGACGCCTGGGTCGACCTTGGCCGCCGCACATCGACCTTCGATCCCGGCATCAGCACGGTATATCCCGCGCGGAAGCGATCGCGCTGATGTGCGGGCCTCCTTCTTTTCCATGTTCGATCCTGCTGTCGGACCGGAGGCGCGCGAACCGCGCGATGCTTGGCTCGAGCGCCGCGGCGGCGACGCTGTTCGGCGCGCTCTTTACCGCCATTTGCTGGCTGGAACCGGCGCCGCGTCTCCTCTGGAATGCAAGCGCCAGTGCCGCGGTAGGCCTCTACTGGATCCATGTCGGCGCAGCGCCCGAAACCGGCGACCTTGTCGCGATCGTGCCGCCGCCCGAGCTTGCGCGCTTCCTCGGCGCGCGCGGATATCTGCCGTCTGATGTGCCGCTTCTCAAGCGCGTCGCCGGACGCCCCGGCGCGCTCGTCTGCCGATCGGGCACCTTCGTGACGATCGACGGGGTGGGCGTCGCCCGCGCGCTGGCGCGCGACCGGGCGAACCGGCCGCTTCCCATCTGGACCGGATGCCGCACCGTCGCCCATGGCGAGATATTCCTGATCAACGCAGCGCGCGACAGTCTCGACAGCCGCTATTTCGGGCCGATCCCCGTCTCCGGGCTGATCGGCACGGCGCAGCCGCTCTTCACCCGCGGTGCATCGAGCGACCCGCGCGCAGGCGCTCCTCGCGACTCCATCCCGCCCATCTTCCAATTTGGGGAAGCAATATCGAGCAGCTTCGAGCCATTTGGCCGCCGGCGCGACGCGAGCAAGGCCGCCGCGCATCCCTCGCTTGCGCGCGGCGCCGCCGATCGATGACCGGCTCCACGGATCTTCGCGGCATCATTCTTGCGCGCGTCTTGGGCCGCGCCGCTCACGCGGGTGCCGCCGCAGCCGCGCTTGCCGCGCCAGTGCCGAGCATCGCGGCGGCAGCCGAAGCGCCGCTGCCTGTGCATCCTTACGCGGCCTCGGTGTCCGATGCGGCGCGGCGCTTCGGCATCCCCGAGGAATGGATCTGGCGCGTCATGCATGCCGAAAGCCGCGGCAACCCACGCGCCGTCTCGCGAGCGGGCGCGAGGGGCCTGATGCAGATCATGCCCGCGACATGGGCGATGCTGACGGAAAGGCATCGTCTCGGGCCCGACCCCTTCGACGCCCGCGCCAATATCCACGCCGGCACGGCTTATCTGCGCGCGATGTGGGATCGCTATCACGACCTTCGGTTGATGCTCGCCGCCTATAATGCGGGTCCCGGGCGCGTCGACGCCTATGTCGCCGGGCGCCGGCAATTGCCCGCCGAAACCCTCGTCTATGTCGCAGCGATTGCGCCCGACCTCGAAGCCGGCTCGCCCGGTCGCCGCGCCGAAGCTCAGCTCCCCCCAGCGCCCGGTTGGCGCGGCGCCGATATTTTCGCTGTCCTCACGAGGGGCTTGGAGAATGACCCCGGCGCTGCATCGTCGCCCGGTTCGGACGCGCCGGGGGACGATGGCCGCGCGCCTGGCGCCGGTCCCGATCGGCTTTTCCCGCTGCGGTCACGAAAGGCTCGGTGATGGCCGATCGCGCAATCCACTCGCATTCGCGCGCGTCAATTCACCCGGTATTGGCGCGGCGCTCCTGCCGCCCTGGCGCTGCCCGGCGCAGCGCGCAGGGCGGCAAGACCGACGAAGCCATAGCCGCCGAGATCTATGGGGCCGATGACCGGCAACGGGCGGCAGCAAGGGAGCGGTCATGAGCGAGCCCTACGACCGGCGGCTCCATGCCGAGACGCTACGCCGTCATCTTCGCTTCAGCCAGGCGCGGCGTTTCAAACGGCACATCGCCATCATGCTTTCGTCGATCGCGCTTGGCGGCCTGGCCGCGCCCTATCTGATGCTCGATCCGCATATCGTGCAGGATACCGGCACCCATTATCATGCGAAAATCTTGTCATGGTTTGCCGGCAGCCGAGGCGACCCCGGGATCGTGATCCATTACGAAGGGAGAGACTATCTGACCCCGGCTCGCACCGTCGCGGCCGACCCCTATTTTGTCCGACGGGCCAGTATCACCAAATCTTTCATCCTGCGCGGCAGCCTGCTCGGCTTTCTCGCATGGCTGGCGGGCCTCTCTCTCCTTCGTGACATCGCGGCGCGGCGCCGCGAGGGGGCGCTTCGGGATCATGTGCTTGGCGGCACCAAGGTCGCCAGCGAGACAGAGCTTGCGAAACAGGCGCGGGCCGAAGCCGGCACGCGTCCGCTGGCTATCGGTCGCATCCCCTTTCCCCGCCGCCTCGAAACCCGGCACATGGCGATGGTCGGCACGACCGGCAGCGGCAAGACGACGGTGCTGCGCCAGCTGCTTGACGGGATCGCGGCGCGCGGCGAAGCGGCGCTGGTCTATGATACCAGCGGCGAGTTCATTGCCCATTATTACCGCCCCGAGTGCGGCGACATCATTCTCAACCCGTTCGATGCCCGCTGCGCCTATTGGTCGCCCTTCGCCGAGATCGCGCACCCCGCCGACGCCGATCGCATCGCGCACCAGCTCATCGCCGAGGCCAGTGACAAGGCCAAGGACGTCTGGCTTGAAACCAGCCGCATCCTCGTCGCCAACATGATCCGCGAACTGTGGAAAGAGGAAAGATGCACCCTCCTCGATCTTCTCGAAGCACTGAAGACGCTCGACAAGGACGACCTCAAGAGCTGGCTGAAGGAAACTTCGTCGGCCCGCACCTTCTCCGACGACGCCGACCGAGCCACCGGTAGCGTGCTTTTCATGCTTACCAAGGCCGCGAACCTGATCCAGTTCCTGCGCATGCCCGAGGAGGGCGAGGCGCCCTTCGCCTTTCGCGAATTCATCGCTGGCCTTGACGATCGGAAGGGCGCGAAGCCCTGGATCTTCGTGCCCCGGAAGGAGGAACATTTTTCGGCGCTGAAGCCCTTGCTCGCCTGCTGGCTCGAATGCGCCGCGAGCGCCATGCTCGCGCTGCCTCCGTCGCCGGTTCGCCGTGTCTGGTTCCTGCTCGATGAGCTGGCCGACCTGCCGCGCGTCGATAATCTCACGCGCCTGCTGCCCGAAGGGCGCAAGTTCGGGGCGGCGGTCGTGCTGACCTTCCAGGCTATCGGGCAGATGCGTCATCGCTACGGCGACGATCTTGCCGAATCCATGCTCGGCTGTTGCAACACCAAGCTTTTCCTCCAGGTGACCGACGGCGCGTCCCGGCGCTGGGCGAGCGAGACGATCGGCACCTGCGAGGTCGAGGTTCGCACCATGACAAATGCGCTGGGCGACGGCGATGACAAGCCGCGGATGACGCTTGGCCGGCAGCGCCAGACCCGGCCCGCGGTCTTCGAAAGCGAACTCCGCCTTGCGCGCCATCAGGGCTATTTGCTGTTCCCCGATGGCTTCCCCGTCGCGCGCATCGGGCTTACCGCCGATCATATCGCGAAGCGCGGCAAGCCGCGCCAACCGGCGTTCGTCGAGGCCCATGCGCAGGCCACGCTTTGGCATCAATCGCTGGAGAAGGCGCCTGCCGAACAGTCCGGCAGGGGCGAGCCCGCACCGGCCGAGAAGGCGAAGCCTGCAAGGAAGCTGCCGCCGCCCGCCGCAAGTCATGGACCACTCTGATAGCGACGCCGGTATCGGCGCTAACCAGCTCGGCGCAGGCGAGCAGCTCTCATGAAGTCGGTGCGGGGTTCCCAAATGGGGGCGTGGCTGGCGCCGGTTGCGGCGGCTCCTGCGGGCGGTCGATACGATGCCCGCGCCGCCGCATTGGATCGGCGCGGCGACCGTCTGCAAGGTAAGGATCAAGCTCGGGACGGTCGTCACTAGAGCAACAGCTACGGGGCGCCTCCTATCAATCTTCGCCACCCGCAAAATAGGCCACCAGCCGGTTTCCGAGGTCGGGTGCCAGCCGGATGAAGTTACGCCTTCCGTCGGCCTGGTCAGGCTCGCGCGTCACCAGTCCCATATCGCAAAGTCGCTGAAGCAGCCTCAGCGCGCTGCTCATCGGCAGCCCCGAGCCGATACAGAGCGAACTGGTCGACACGGGCTTTCCCTCCGCCTCATGAATGAACAGGTCGATGAGCATGTCCCATGCCGGTTCGCCGAAGAGCTCCCGCGCCCCCACCAGCTGGCGCCGTAGCAGCCGGCGCCGCGATGTCCGCTGGGCATTGGCGAGCGCCCGGCCCGCATCGGGGGCGCTCGACCAGTCGCCGCCCTCGTCACGGAGGATGATCTTGGGTGAAAGCCGCGCGCCTGCGGACGAGCCGCCTGCCAGGATCATCCGGTGGTCGCTCGCGGTGACGACGATATGCTCGAGAAGTTCGACATCGAGCAGGCTGCCGATCTCCGCCAGCCGCTCGGTAGCCGCAACATCGCATTCGCTCGGCGCGGAATTTCCGCTCGGATGGTTGTGGACGAGAATGATCGCGGCGGCACCGAGTTCGAATGCCCGATAAAATATGGTGCGCGGATAGAAGGCAAGCTGCCGGACCGTTCCATGATGCAATTGTTCATCGGCGATCAGATGGCGCGATGCATCGAGGAACAAGACGCGTAGCGTCTCGTCGGCCAGCGCCCCCATCGATACGCGCAGATATTGCAGCAGATGCGGGTCGACCGGATCGATCGCACGGCGGGCAAAATCACTGCGCATGGCCTCCAGCGAAAGCGCACGCGCGGCGACGAACATCGCCGTGACCTGGCTGTTCTCCCCCAGCGTGCGCGCCAGCGCTTCGGGAGGGCGCGCTAGCAGCCGCGCGAGCGAGCCATGCTTTGTCAGCAGCTTTTCGGCTAGGGCGGCGCTGTTGTCGGGGTCGACGGCCGCGATGAACTCAGCCAGCATGGCTCGCTGATGCCGCGTGCCAGCCGACGCTGGTGCCGCCAGGTTGCGAGGATGAGGATGGCCGGTACCGGCCATGAGGTCGCCACCTGCATCGCGAGATATGCCGCCGGATGCATCCCCGCGCTCAACAGGCGGCTCGTATGGGCCAGCAGCGGCATCAGATGCAAAACGGCGATGCAGAGCGGCCAGAAACGATGCGCCAGGAGCGCAAGTGCGACCGTGGAGCCGGCTCCAAAAAGGTCGATGACGAGATGACCTGTGTCGAGCGACACGAAATTCGGCGGAATGAAAAGGTGGAGTAGTTTGTCCAAGCCCACCATTGTCAGTGCGATCGCTGCCATCACCCGTTCCGGCCCCCCGCCTTTCCAGACGGCATAACCGGCGGCAATGGCCAAGAAAGCTAGAAACAGGGCGACACGCACGCTGCAAAACTTTCATGGCCATTGCTCGAGGTCAACCGGGGTCAGGCCGCAGCGCCCTGCACCCTGGTTCCGGCCTGTGCCACCGACGGGCATTCATGCAGATCATAGCCCGCGGTCTCGCGCCCGATCTCGGCGAGCGCGCCATGAACCCGCAGGATGTCGCCGCTGGCGTCGACCAGAGCGATCTGCGCCTTCAACAGTCGCCGGATCGTCGCCTGACCCTTCGTCGCCGGGACGCCAACGACATCCCGGCGGGCGGCCACCGCGCTCGTCATCAGCGTCGACACCGCGATGAGTGCCTCGTCGAGCCTGAGCTCGGCCGCTGGCACGTCGCGCGCCAGGCGCGCGGCCGAAATTGCAATTTCGTTGGACATGACTTCTCCTCAGCCGGAAGCATGAACCCCGGCGCCTTGCTGTACGGGATGAAAGAATCAGCCGGAGATCAGCCGTGTCAGCGTTTCGCCGATCGTCACGCCCGCCAATATGAGCAGGACCAGAGCAACAAACATTGCCGCCATGATCCAGGCCCTGCTCAGGCGGGGGTGATCGTGCCTCCAGAGACCCTTGGTCGGAGCATCGGCAACATCAGCCCGCTCGGTGAGCGATGCGCTGTGTGCCAGCGCCAATGCAGCCGACTCTCCGTCCGGAAAATCGGATGGCAGCAGTTCGGCCTGCGGGGCTAGTATGACCGCGTCACATGATATTCGATCATAGGTCTGTTTGAGGCGCGCATAGCGAACCGCCGCCGCAGCCCGGCTGTCTGCTCCCATGATGCGCCGCGCGGTCGTGAGCCTCAAATCGACGGCCTGCTTCGAGATATTGAGGTGCCGCGCTATCTGCTTCGAGGTCTGATGCGCAAGCAGCAGATCGAGACAAGCACGCTGCTTGTCCGTGAGCCGCGCCCAGCACGCGGCATCGTCGGACGGATGCGACCCCGAATCAGTCATAATTACACTCTTGTCAAAATGGAGCGCGGCACAAGCCCCACGCCGCGATTCGGCGGCTGCTGGCGGCCGCTTCGCTTCGGGGCGCCTACGCCAGCGCCTGTCTTTCTACGCCACAGTACGCCGCGCGCATTGCGCTGTTGATTTTGCGCCTTTCATGCGTCTCTTACTCGACCCCGCCGCGCCGGGCGCCCTTGTCCGGCCAGCTGGAACGGGGTTGCAATGGGCACAGATTCTGCCGGGCTCGAAGCACAGCAACGCAGCGCGCGCATGCTGCGCACCGCGATGGGCGCAGCGATTGCCGAATGGCTTGGCGACCCTGAGGTTGCCGAAATCATGCTCAATCCCGATGGCCGGCTCTGGGTCGACCGGCTCGGCCAGGGAATCGGCGACAGCGGCGAACGGCTGAGCTTCGCCGATGGCGAGCGCATCATCCGTCTCGTCGCGCATCATGTCGGCGCCGAGGTGCACGGCGCGGCGCCCCGTGTCTCGGCCGAGCTTCCCGACGGCGGCGAGCGCTTCGAGGGATTGCTGCCGCCGGTCGTCACGGCGCCCGCATTTGCGATCCGCAAGCCGGCGGTCGCGGTCTTCACGCTCGGCGACTATGTCGCCTCGGGCATCATGCCCGCAGATGCGGCGGATGTCCTGCGCACCGCGGTGCGCGGCCGGCTCAACATATTGGTCGCAGGCGGCACCGGCACTGGCAAGACCACGCTCACCAACGCGCTGCTTGCCGAGATTTCAGGCAGCAATGACCGGATCGTCCTGATCGAGGACACGCGCGAGCTGCAATGCAACGCGCCGAACCTCGTCGCGATGAGGACGAAGGACGGAGCCGCGTCGCTTTCCGACCTTGTCCGTTCGTCGCTGCGCCTTCGCCCTGACCGTATCCCCATCGGCGAGGTGCGCGGGGCCGAGGCGCTCGATCTCCTCAAGGCCTGGGGAACCGGACATCCCGGCGGCATCGGCACGATCCATGCCGGGAGCGCGCTCGGCGCGCTGCGCCGCATGGAGCAGCTCATCCTGGAGGCGGTGGTTACGGTGCCGCGGGCCCTGCTGTCCGAGACGATCAACCTTGTCGCCGTCCTCACGCGAGACGGCAGCGGCCGCCGCCTATCCGAGCTCGCGCGCGTCGACGGGATCGATGCCGCGTCCGGCGATTACCGCCTCATCCCGCTTGTCACTCACGAAGGAGAATCCCGATGACCCATGCCCTTCGGCATGGCGCGCGCTGCGCCATGCTTGGTTCAGCCGCGCTGTTTGTCTCGCTTGCCATGTCCGCACCGGCCTGGGCGGGCGGTTCGTCGATGCCCTGGGAAGCACCGCTGCAGTCGATCCTCGAGAGCATCGAGGGACCGGTCGCCAAGATCATCGCGGTCATCATCATCATCGTGACCGGGCTCAGCCTCGCCTTCGGCGACACCTCGGGCGGCTTCCGCCGGCTCGTCCAGATCGTGTTCGGTCTGTCGATCGCCTTCGCGGCATCGAGTTTCTTCCTCTCCTTCTTCTCCTTTGGCGGCGGGGCGCTCGTCTGATGGGCCGGGAAGGAGAGGTGCCCGGATATTTCGCGCCCGTTCACCGGGCGCTGGCCGAGCCCATCCTGCTCGGCGGCGCCCCGCGCAGCCTGGCGATCGTCAACGGCACGCTCGCGGGTGCCGTGGGCCTCGGGCTGCGGCTCTGGGTCGTCGGCCTCGCGATCTGGGCGGTCGGGCACGGCCTCGCGGTCTGGACCGCGCGCCGCGACCCCCAATTCGTCGACGTCGCCCGTCGTCATCTCAAATATCCCGTCTGGATGCGCCCATGATGAACCTTGCCGAATATCGATCGAAATCCGCCCGCCTCGCCGATTTTCTCCCTTGGGTCTGCCTGGTGGCGGAGGGCGTGGTGCTGAACAAGGACGGCGCCTTCCAGCGCACGGCGCGCTTTCGCGGGCCCGACCTCGACAGCGCCACGCCCGCCGAACTCGTCGCGGTCACTGCGCGGCTCAACGGCGCGCTGCGGCGACTGGGCTCGGGCTGGGCGGTGTTTATCGAGGCGCAGCGCGTCCCGGCCCTGTCCTATCCGGTGTCCGAGTTTCCCGATGCTGTATCCGAGCTGGTCGATGCCGAGCGCCGCGAACAATTTCGCGAGGAAGGGGCGCATTTTGAAAGCTTCTATTATCTGACCCTCTTGTGGATGCCGCCCGCCGAGGAGGCGGCGCGGGCCGAGGCCTGGCTTTACGAGGGGCGTGCCAAGTCCGGGGTCGATCCCAAGGAACTGCTCGCAAGCTTCATCGATCGCACGTCGCGCATCCTCCATCTCGCCGAGACCTTCATGCCCGCGGCCGAATGGCTCGATGACGGCGAGACGCTGACCTATCTGCACAGCTGCGTTTCGACCAAGGTCCAGCGCGTCCGCGTTCCCGAAACCCCGGCCTATCTCGATGCACTGCTTGCCGACGAAGCGCTTGTCGGCGGGCTCGAGCCACGGCTCGGCGATCATCACCTGCGCACGCTCACCATCACCGGCTTGCCGAGCGTCACCTTTCCCGGGCTGCTCGACGAACTCAACCGCCAGGCCTTCGGCTATCGCTGGTCGTCGCGCGCGATCATGCTCGACAAGAGCGATGCGACCAAATTGCTGACCAGGATCCGGCGGCAATGGTTCGCGAAGCGCAAATCGGTCGCTGCGATCCTCAAGGAGGTGATGACCAACGAGGCCTCGGTGCTGATGGACAGCGATGCCTCGAACAAGGCGGCCGACGCCGACATGGCGTTGCAGGAACTTGGCGCCGACGAAGCGGGCATCGCCTATGTCACCGCGACGATCACCGTCTGGGACCGCGATCCCGCGCTCGCTGCCGAAAAGCTGCGGCTGGTCGAGAAGATCGTCCAGAGCCGCGATTTCACCTGCACGGTCGAAGGCGTGAACGCGCTCGAGGCCTGGTTCGGGAGCCTCCCCGGCCATGTCTATGCCAATGTCCGCCAGCCCCCGATCTCCACTCTCAATCTCGCGCACCTGATCCCGCTTTCCGCCGTGTGGGCGGGGGCGGAACGGGACGAGCATTTCGGGGACGCCCCCTTGCTTTACGCCAAGACGGAAGGCTCGACGCCGTTCCGTTTTTCGCTGCACGTCGGCGACGTCGGCCACTGCCTCGTCGTCGGCCCCACGGGCGCCGGCAAGTCGGTGCTCCTCGCGCTGATGGCGCTGCAGTTCCGGCGTTATAAAGGCAGCCAGATCTTCGCCTTCGATTATGGCGGCTCGATCCGCGCCGCCGCGCTCGCAATGGGCGGTGACTGGCAGGATCTTGGCGGCGCGCTCCACGACGCCGACAGCAGCGGGGCTATCGCGCTCCAGCCGCTGGCGCGGATCGACGAGGCAGCCGAGCGCGCCTGGGCCGCCGGGTGGCTCGCGGCGCTGCTCGTGGGCGAAGGCGTGAAAGTCGATCCTTCGGCCAAGGCGCATATCTGGTCGGCGCTGACGTCGCTCGCCACGGCGCCTGCCTGCGAACGGACCCTCACCGGCCTTGCGGTGCTGCTCCAGTCGCAGGAGCTCAAGCTCGCGCTCGCGCCCTATCTCGTCGGAGGGCCCTGGGGCCAGCTGCTCGACGCCGAGGCCGAGCATCTGGGGAATGCGCGCGTGCAGGCGCTCGAAACCGAAGGCCTGGTCGGCGCCTCTTCTGCGGCGACGGTGCTCTCCTATCTCTTTCACCGCATCGAGGGGAAACTCGACGGCTCGCCGACGCTGATCATCATCGATGAGGGCTGGCTCATTCTCGATCAAACGGCCTTCGCGGCGCAGCTGCGCGAATGGCTCAAGACGCTGCGCAAGAAGAATGCGAGCGTGATCTTCGCAACGCAGAGCCTCGCCGACATCGAAGGGTCGAGCATTGCGCCGGCGATCATCGAAAGCTGCCCCACACGCATCTTCCTGCCGAATGATCGCGCCGCCGAACCGCAGATCGCGCGGGTCTATGAGCGCTTCGGGCTCAACGACCGGCAGATCGAGATTTTGAGCCGGGCGACGCCGAAGCGCGACTATTATTGCCAGTCGCGTCGCGGCAACCGGCTGTTCGAGCTCGGCCTTGGCGAGGTCGCGCTCGCCTTCACCGCCGCCTCCTCGAAGTCCGACCAGGTCCGCATCGGCGAACTCATCGCCGCGCACGGCCGGCAGCAGTTCGCGGCGGCGTGGCTGCGCCGCCGCGGCCTCCCATGGGCCGCCGATCTTCTCGGCAACCTCGAAATCGCAGCCCCCTGAAGGAGAGATCTGATGACGATGTCTATCTATCGCAGCGCGGCATTTGCGGGCCTGCTCGCGATTGTCATCTTGCCAGCGGGGTCGGTCATTGCGCCGGCGAGCGCGCAGATCGGCGGGATCGTTCATGACCCGCGCAATTATGCCCAGAATATCCTGATCGCAGCCCGCACGCTCGAGCAGATCAACAACCAGATCAAGCAGCTCCAGAACCAGGCAACCTCGCTCTTCAACGAGGCGCGCAATCTTCAAAGCCTGCCGACATCGACGCTGCGGGAGCTGCAGGACCAGGTCGATCGCACCCGCGCGCTACTCGGCGAAGCTGAGCGCATCGCCTTCGATGTCGGCGATATCCAGAACGCTTTCGGCGCGCGCTACAAGGGCTCGGCGCTTTCAGGACCGCAGGCGGCGATGGTCGCCAATGCGGAGGCTCGCTGGGCCGACAGCGTCGCCGCCTTCCAGGATGCGATGAAAGTGCAGGCGGGCGTCGTCACCAATATGGGCGCCGCGCGCCAGTCGATCGGGACCCTGGTCACCGCGAGCCAGTCGGCGACCGGTGCGCTCCAGGCGGCGCAAGCGGGCAACCAGCTGCTCGCGCTCCAGTCGCAGCAGCTCGGCGATCTCGCCGCCGCAATCGCGGCACAGGGGCGCGCCGAAATGCTGGATGCCGCGCGCGCTGCGGCCGCGGAGGCCGAAGGCCGCGAACGCTTCCGCCGCTTTCGCAAGGGCCATTGAGATGGGCCGGGCGGGCAGGCTCATCGCCGGAGCAATCGCCGGCGGCATGGCGCTGGGGCTCGCGCTTCTGGCTGCGCTCGGTCCACCCGCGCCCCGTGCGTCCGTTCCCCCGCAGATCTCCGCAGCGGACGCACGGCCGGGTCTTGGCGTGACGCTGCGCCGCTGCCGCACCGTCACGGTCGCCGACGACGCATGCGAGGCAGCATGGGAAGCCAAGCGGCGCCACTTCTTCGGCCAGGAAAGGCGTGCGCGATGAACGATACCGGGGTCATCGACCAGTTTCTGTCGGTCTTTTCCACTTACATCGACAGCGGCTTCGGCCTGCTGGGCGGCGAGGTCGGCTTCCTCTCCTCGACACTGATCGTCATCGATGTGACGATCGCCGCGCTGTTCTGGGCATGGGGCGCCGACGAGGATGTCCTCCAGCGCCTCGTCAAGAAGACGCTCTACATCGGCGTCTTCGCTTTCATCATCGGCAACTTCCAGAGCCTGGCGACGATCATGCTCGAAAGCTTTGCAGGCCTTGGTCTCAAGGCGAGCGGCGGGGCGATGGCGATCGGCGACTTCATGCGCCCCGGCGTCGTCGCTGCCACGGGGCTCGACGCGGCCCAGCCCTTGCTCGACGCAACCGCCGATCTTCTGGGACCGGTCGGGCTCTTCACCAATTTCGTCCAGATCATGATCCTGCTCGTCGCTTGGGTGATCGTCGTTCTCGCCTTCTTCATTCTCGCGGTGCAGGTCTTCGTCACCATATTGGAATTCAAGCTCGTCTCCCTCGCGGGCTTCGTGCTCATCCCCTTCGCCTTCTTCGGGCGCACCGCCTTCATGGCCGAGCGGGTGCTCGGACATATCATTTCCTCGGGGATCAAGGTGCTCGTGCTTGCGGTGATCACCGGCATCGGGACGAAGCTATTCGATCGTTTCCTCAACGCAGGCATCGGGCCCGAGCCCGACATCGAGCAGGCGATGGCGCTCGCGCTCGGGGCGCTGACGCTCCTCGGGCTCGGCATTTTCGGCCCCGGCATTGCCAATGGCATCGTCGCAGGCGGACCGCAGCTCGGCGCCGGCGCAGCGGCAGCGACCACCGTCGGGGCGGGCGCGACCCTTGCCGCGGGTGCTGCCGGCGCGACGCTGGCGGGCGGCGCAGCCGCAGCGGCGGCGCGGAGTGCGGCTGCTGCGGGCGCTCGAGGTGCCGGAAGCGCCTCGGTCGCCTATGCGGCGGGAACGGAAGGAAAGCGCGGGGCGAGGGCAATCGGGTCCGGCCTTGCCAATGTTGCCGGCACCGCCGCGAGCCGCGCCAGCTCGCCGCGACCCGGCACGTCGGACAAGACCAGCGCGAGCGGCGCCGACGCACCGCCTGCATGGGCGGCCGCGATGCGCCGCCGCCAGATGGTGGCGCAGGGCGCCACCCTCGCGGCGCACAGTCTGAAGGGCGGGGACAGCCACGGCGGCGGCGCGGTCCCCGACATCAGCGAAAAGGACTGATCGATCATGTTCAAGAGACCGCATAATCATTACGGCCGCGCCCCCGAGCCGGTCACCCCCTACCAGCGCGCGGCGCAGGTCTGGGACGAGAGGATCGGCTCGGCGCGCGTCCAGGCGAAAAATTGGCGGCTGGCCTTCTTTGGCTGTCTCGCCTTGTCGGGCGGCCTTGCCGCAGGACTTGTCTGGCAGTCGGCGCGCGGGACGGTCACCCCCTGGGTGGTCGAGGTGGACAAGTTTGGCGAAGCGAGGGCGATTGCCCCAGCCGACGCCGACTGGACGCCGGCGGACTCGCAGATCGCCTTTCACCTCGCGCGCTTCATCGAGCATGTGCGCAGCATTCCCGCCGATCCGGTGGTTCTGCGCAAACACTGGCTTTCCGCTTATGATTTCACGAGTGCGACCGGGGCGCAGGCACTCAATGATTACGCCCGCAACAATGATCCGTTCGCCGAGGTCGGCAAGCTCCAGGTCTCGGTCGATGTCTCGAGCGTGATCCGCGCGTCGAAGAACAGCTTCCGCATCGCCTGGTCCGAACGCCGCTATCAGGACGGCAGCCTCGTCGAGACCTCGCGATGGTCAGCGATCCTGACCGTGACCCTGACGCCCCCGCGCACGCCAGAGGCGCTGCGCCGCAACCCCGTCGGAGTCTTCGTGTCCGCTATTTCATGGTCCAAGGAGCTTGATCAATGATCAGAATTTCCGCCATTTCGCTGGCTCTCGCGCTGGCGATCCCGACCGCTTGGGCGAGCGAGCCCGCCGACCCCCGGCAGCAGGTCGGGCGCGCCAACGCGAACGCGCGCGTGGAGCCCGACCGGCAGGCTTTCCGAAACGCGATCCAGCAATATGCATGGACCGATGGCGCGCTCTACCAGGTCTATGCCGCGCCGGGGCAGATCACCGATATCGTGCTGCAGGAAGGCGAGCAGCTGGTCGGACCCGGGCCGGTCGCCGCGGGCGATACGGTGCGCTGGATCATCGGCGACACGGTGAGCGGCACCGGCGCGAGGCGCCGCGTTCATTTGCTCGTGAAGCCAGTGCGCTCCGACATCACGACCAACATGATCATCAACACCGACCGGCGGACCTACCATGTCGAGCTGCGCGCGACGCCGTCCGCCTATATGGCGTCGGTCTCATGGACCTATCCTGCCGACGAACTGCTGGCGGTGAAGCGCGCCGAAGCGGAGGCGGCTCGGTCTGCGCCGGTTGCTGCCGGCATCGCGCTGCCGTCGCTCAGCTTCGCCTATAAATTGTCGGGTGATCGCGTGCCGTGGCGCCCGGTACGCGTCTTCGATGACGGCCGGCAGACATTCGTCGAGTTCGGCGAGAGCATTGCGGCGGGTGACATGCCGCCGCTCTTCATCCTGGACGAAAAGGATCAGGCGGAGCTCGTCAACTACCGGGTCGAAGGCCGCTATATCGTCGTCGATCGCCTGTTCGAGCGCGCCGAGCTGCGGCTCGGCGCTGGGCGGGCCGCTAAATCCGTTCGCATCAAGCGCGGACGGAGCGCGTCATGACCGGCAGCCAGCGGCAGATCCCGGCGGCGGACTTGCCAGATCCAGACCCCGCTGCCGCCGAACCCTTTCGGCTTGCCGCCGACCCGCCGCGCGTCATGCGCCTGTCGCGAAAGGCGCTGGTGATCGCGGGCGGCGCGGCGGGCGTCGCGATTGGCGGCGCGCTTCTCTACGCGCTTAGGCCGACCGCACATGAGACGCCGGAAAATCTTTACGATGCGGCGGCCAGCAGCCGCTCCGAGACCGTAACCGGGGCGCCGAAGGATTATACTGTCATGCCGAAGCTCGGGCCTCATCTGTCCGGCGATCTCGGGCGGCCGATCATATCGGCGCAGCGCGATGGAAAGTCGCTACCCGAGCCGGCGACCGGACCGGTAGAGCCGCCTCCCGATGCAGGTCAGCAGGCGCTTCAGCGGGCACAGCAAGAACGAGAGACGGCGCGGTCGAGTCGTCTTTTCGGCGCTGCGACGGGGACTTCGGCTCCCGTGCGTGGATCGACGGGGCGCGCGGAACCGGACGTTCCATCCATGGCGTCCGCGGGAAGAACCGGGTTCCTTGCGCCGCGCGCGGAACATGCCGAAAGTGCTGAGCGGATCCGCACCCCGGCTTCGCCTTATATATTGCAGGCGGGCAGCATCATTCCGGCCGCATTGATCACCGGCATCCATTCGGATCTGCCGGGTCAGATCACCGCGCAGGTTACCCAGAACATCTTCGATAGCCCGACGGGACGCCATCTGCTCATCCCGCAGGGGGCGAGGCTAATCGGCACCTATGACACCGAGGTCGCGCCCGGCCAGAGCCGGGTCCTTCTCGCATGGGATCGGCTGATCCTTCCGGGCGGGCGCTCGATCATGCTCGATCGCCAGCCGGGCGCCGACGCGGCCGGGATGTCGGGGCTCGCCGATCGAACCGACCATCATTGGGGCAGGATGCTGCGCGCCGCCTTCGTTTCGACCTTGCTGGGGGCTGGTGCCGAACTTGGATCGGGCCGAGATGATGAACTGGTCCGGGCGGTCCGCGAGGGCGCACAGGACAGCTTCGGCCAGACCGGGCGCAGGCTCGTCGAGCGCGAGCTCGCAATCGCGCCGACCATCCGGATACGGCCGGGCTTTGGCTTCCGCGTGATCGTGACCCGCGATCTTATGTTCGAGCCAATGGAGGAGGGTCGATGAGGCGGCTGCGGCTCGGCTCCGTCGCCGCGGAAAGGCCGTTGAGGCTTTCGGATCTGCAGTCGGCCCGATCCAAAATTAATTTGAGTGTGAAAAATCGCCTGTTTCGGGCATCGACGATGCGATCGAGGCTTCGGAATGGGCGGGATGGCTGGCGAACAAAAGATTCTGATCGTTGACGATCACCAGATCACGCAGGCCGGTTTGAGGATGCTATTTCAGGCCTATCCCGAATATATCGTCGTGGGTGCCCTCGATCGCGGCGCTACGGTGGCGGCCTTCGTCCAGTCGCAGCCAGTCGATCTGGTCATCCTGGACCTCAACATACCCGATGTGAAAGGCATCAACATCCTTGCTGAGATCGTTGGTTCGCGCGACATGACGGTGATCATCCTGACGGGCGAAAGTGCTTATGGCGAGGTAGAATATGCGCTGAAACTCGGCGCTCGGGCCGTGGTGAGCAAAGCGGATCCGGCCGAAGAAGTCATCGCTGCTTGCGAGGCGGCGCTCGCAGGCGAGCTCTATATTTCTCCGCACATGCGGGACGCGCTCGGTCGCTATCGCCAGCCCCCCGTCACCCTTTCTTCACGGCAAATGGCGATTCTTCACTACCTGGCCCAGGGCGAGAGCAACAAGGAAATTGCCTACCGACTGTCAATCGCGCAGCCGACTGTCTCTTTTCACATCGCCGAACTCCGGCGCAAGCTCGAGGTGGCCAACAACC
The DNA here is from genome assembly GCF_001610975.1 of Sphingopyxis terrae subsp. terrae NBRC 15098. Lineage (NCBI taxonomy): Bacteria > Pseudomonadati > Pseudomonadota > Alphaproteobacteria > Sphingomonadales > Sphingopyxidaceae > Sphingopyxis > Sphingopyxis terrae. The sequence goes on from NZ_CP013342.1 coordinate 1,829,207, forward strand.
GCAAGATCGTCGAACGCGCGCAGGAGCTAAACATTCTCTGATCTCGCTGCAAAAACGGGGTGGCCAAGCAACTCGCGGCAAATTGGCTTGATGATCATCAAGCCGACCTGATTTCTCAGCCGGCTGCGCGTGACCGTTGTGTCGTCATAGCTCAAGGCGATTATCTGCCGCTTCGCGACGGTCGAGCCGGCCAGTCCGGTTTCGAACGCTGCGCGCTGGTCAAAGTCGAGAAGTTGCCAGTCTGGAAGGCCTGCCTGGATCGTCTCTGCGTCGCACGGCGTCACCTCCGGCCAAGCGCAGGGCAGAAGAATTCGGATAAGGGTTCCGCTCGAATCCGAAGACAGGATTTCCAGCGAACCCGACAGACGTTCGATGAGCCGCTTGGCGGACCGAAATCCCGAGCCGGTGCCGCCCACATCTGCATGCCCGCGCAGCCGCCCCGTGTCGTCGCCGTTCAGCGCGTGCATGATCGCCGGGGACATGCCCCGGCCGCTGTCGCGGATATGGATTGCCGCGCCGCTCGCTCCCGTACCGATAGTCAGGCTGGCGCCACCGCGCTCGGTATAATGATAGCAATTGCTGAGCAGGTTTGCCAGCGCGCGCATCAGCAGAGGCTTGTCGGACACTAGGGTCACCTCTCCTTCGACTTGAACGGTCAGTGTCAGCTTTTTGCCCGCGAAGGGGGTGCGGAACATCATGGCCAGCGGCTCGACGAGCGCCTGCGCCCGAAAGCTTGACAGCGCGAGGAAGTCGGTGTCGTCCCCGACGATATTGGCGCCCGAGATCGTCGTCGAGACGATCTCGTTCAGATAGTCGGCAGAGCTTTGCAGCATGGCCGTCAATTCGCCATGCGCACTCGCGCCATCGCCGCGCTTCAGCACGCCGATCGCGCTGTTGAGCGCGAGGATTACCTGGCGGCTGTCATGCCCCGAGGCGTGCAAAAGAGCGTTCTGGCTGTTGACCGTCTCAAGCGCGAAGGCTTTTTCCTTGGCCAGTCGCGCCGCTTGCTCGCTAATCGCCACGCGTTCTTCCATCGAGCGAGCATAGTTGGAGTCAGCCTCTAGCTTGTCGCCTTGAATCTTCTTGAGATTGAGCCCGAGAGCAAGTGTTACCATCAGCGATTCGAAGAGCCCCACGGGCCCCGAAAGATGCCAGTTGATCGGTAGCCACGAGAAAATCCCCATCGAAGCCACGGCGGCATAGATGATGAAAGCGGCAAGGCTGCCCCAGCCGACAAACAGCGGCCAGAGCTGACGCCCCAGTTGCTTCATGGCGGCAAAACCAATGAAGGGCAGGAACAACGCCACCGCAACCGCGACAAACCAGCCGCCGATGTGGAGAGCACTGCGCAGGCCCGGTGGATAGAGCCAAAGCCCGGGCTGGAGCAGCATGATCGCAAGCGCCGCGCCGATCAGGGTGCGAAGCACAAGATCGCGCTTCGGAAAGCGTTGCCGGGTGCCGACGAAGCTGCGGCCGAACTGAGCCATGGCGGCAGCGAAGCCGCATTTGAAGATCTCCTCGATGGCGACCCCGAGGAGCGGGGCGTCGGCGAGGAAGAAGATGGTGAAATAGCCCTCCGAATGGACGGTGTTGAGGGCGAAAAAGGCCTGCGCGATCGCGAGCCAGATGAATTCGCGGTGACCGGTGATCGAGAAGAAGAGAAAATTGAGCAGGATCAGCACGACAACCGCTATCACGACGCCCGACACCATTGCGATATTTTCGCGTCTCGCCTTGAAGAAGCTGCCGTAGGTTTCGATCCTCAGCGGCATGTAGGTCGAGTTTTCGGACAGAAAGTCGATGACGAGGATTTTCTCCTGGCCCGGATCGAGCACCAATTCGCTGCTGAACGCCTGATAGGTTCGCAGGTTGCGGCTCGCTGAAGCGGCGTCGGCACCATCGACAGTCAGATCGAAGCGTCCGTCCTGAACCTCGTAGAGCCGAAAATATTTGAGCGAACCGCGCCCGGTCGTGAATATCCATGCCGCACTCTTGTCCCCGGCATTACGCACGCGAAGAAGGGCCGTAGTCTTAGGCCGTAGACTCATAAACGCGGAGCCAAAGCCGCATTGACGCAAGTTGGACCATGGCCAGGAAGTTTTCGGCGAGCTTGTCATATCGGGTGGCCACCCTACGGAAGTGCTTCAGCTTGGAGAAGAAGCGCTCGATCAGGTTGCGCTCGCGGTACAGCCATGTGCTGAAGTACGGTTTCGACCTCCGGTTTGCCTTGGGCGGGATATTGGCGAACGCTCCTTTTCCGTGGAGAGACGCCCGAATGCGATCGGCATCATATGCCTTGTCCGCCAGCACGATCGTTCCGGCGCTGACATGATTGAGTAGTTCGTCAGCAGCTTGGCCGTCATGGCTTTGCCCGGCGGTCAGACTCAGCCGGATCGGGAGGCCTTGCCCATCGACGACCGCGTGGATTTTGGTCGTGAGGCCGCCTCGGGAGCGACCGAGACAATGATCTCGATCCCCCTTTTTGCCGTCGCAGCCTGCTGGTGCGCCCGGATGGAAGTGCTGTCGATCATTTGAATGTCGCCATCATGCGCGGCGGTGATGGCGTCCATCATCCGATCCCACACGCCAGCTTTCCGCCATCGTATGAAGCGGTTGTAGCAAGTGGTGCGTGGACCATAGCGTTCGGGCAAGTCTCGCCACGGCGCACCGGATCGCAGCACCCAGAAGATGCCGTTCAGCACCCGCCGGTCATCAACGCGTGGCACGCCCCTGGGTTTGTTGGGCAGCAGCGGCTCGATCACGCGCCACTCGAAGTCGGTCAGGTCATATCGGCTCATGCCGACGCTGAATCAGAGAAACTCCCTGAGGGAAAGATCTTCCGTTCAAAAACCGTAGGCCTTTGGGTTGGCGAGTACGGTGTCGACCGTAAAATGCGGATCAGTAACTTCCACTTGCTCCAGCAGCGCGAGCATCTCCTGCCGATCTCGCCGCCTCACCGCAGCATCCCACTGACCGAGAATGCCACCATGAAATAGCCGCTCATTGACCGTCATACCCATCAAGCTGGGATCGTGCTGCTCATCCATAAATGCAGGGTGGCACAGCCGAGCCCCAACGCCAACGTTTTATGGGTTCACGGCCTAGTTCCCGGCGGGCCGAAATGGGTCGCCTGTCCGCGGATCGGCACGAGCGGCGAGCCGAGCAGACGGTCAAGGCCGATTGCCGCCGGATCGCCGAGATTCCTGGCATAGCGGACATATGGGGTGAGCGATGGCGCGTCCTTTTCCGCCTGCAAATCGAGAAGCGGGAGCTCGGCTGCGCGCGCTTCGGTAAACCCGAAAGCGGCAAGCAGCGCGAGCAGGTGGAGGATGGCGCGAAATCGGTGTGGCATGATTGACGTTCGTCGCCATCTGTTAAGTCAAAGTCAAATTTCATTGAAATCAATGTGGTGGCGTGTCGCCGCGGTTTTCCGAGCCTGGCAAGACGAACGTCCCTCACGAAACCGGCGACCCTAAAAAACATTGGGTAGACGCTCGCTCCCGCGGTCCCCTAGCTGGCCTCGTAAAGGTCGAAGGCGAGGCGTCATTCGGCCATGCGGGGCGCATGAACATGGTGGAGGGTTATACACGGTGACGCTGCGCGTCCGCCGGCACCCCTTCGCGCACTATGGTGAACCAAGGGGAATTCCAGATGATATCGAATAATTCAAAATCGCGCCTGCTCGCGACGAGCGCGATCGCCGGACTTTCGATCCTGCAACTGGGCGCTGCCGCCCATGCGCAGGAACAGACCCCCGCTTTCGGCGTACATGTGGACCAACCCGGGACGGTCGAGATCAATGTCGGCGAGGACGAGGAAATCGTTGGTAACGACATCGGTATCTACGCGGATAATGGCACAGTCATCGTCGACAATGCCGGGACGATCCGCGGCAACGGCTTTTCGCCTGCGGGGCTGAACAGCCGGCCAGCCGGTGGCATCGTCATCGCGCAGCCGGGGGCGTCGATCACCAACGGCGGGACGATCAGCGGTGCGGCAAACGGGATCGCCACGTCCTATTTCTTCAGCGAGGATGAAAATGGCGACAATCTGCCGCCGGCGGCGCTCGCCGCCGACACGGTCGTCGTCAACAGCGGTCTGATTAGCGGGGAAGGCGGAGCGGGCGTGTCGCTCGTCGGCGGCGGCAGCGTCACCAACGATGGCACCATCCGCGGCGCCAATGGCGCGCCGGGCAGCGGGATCAACGGCATCGGCGTCGCGATCGCCGAATTTCCCGACCGGATCGCCGAGGGGGTTGCGGGCGTCGGATCGATCGTCAACAACAGCGACGGCGTGATCGAGGGGCAGACGTTCGGGGTGGTCCTGTCGGGCGGCGGAACGATCGAAAACAGCGGCATCATCCGCACCACGGGGCAGTTTAATCCGGCCATTCCGGGTGCCCAGACGCCGATCGCCATCGTGATGGGAGCGACGCCGGCCCAGGAAGGCCGCAGCGCGACGTTGACCAACACGGGTCTGGTGCAGGGTTTCCTTGGCATCGTCGCGACGGGGTCGCTCGAAACCGTAACGATCGAAAACAGCGGCACCATCAACGGACAGGTACTGGGTATCCTGGGCTCATCGGCCGGGGCGCTTGTCATCGACAATACCGAGGACGGCCAGATTCTGGCCGGGGGCAATGCGGTTACGGCCGGAACCAGTACGCTGACCCTCACCAACGTCGGGCTGATCCAGAGCCAGAGCCAGATCGGCGTCAACATCCAGAGCGCCGATGCCGTCATCAACAACAGCGGCACGATCAGCGGCAAGACCTTTGGAATTACGACGAACGCGCTTCAGACCGCGCCGGGCGTGTCGGTGCATGATGCCGTCAATACCGCGGTAACCAACAGCGGGCTTATCCGCGGCGAGACCGACGATGGTGTCCGCCTGATCGGTGGCGGCAGCGTCACCAACAGCGGCACGATCGAAGGCGTCGCCAGCACGCCCTCGACGCTCGCCGACGGCGTGTCGATGTTCAGTTTTGCCGGGCAGGATCTGTCGGGGGTCACGGCCATCGGTACGATCGCGAATAGCGAGGACGGCACGATCCGGGGCGATCGCTTCGGCGCGATCATTTCGGGCGGGGGCGTCGTCGAGAATGAAGGGCTGATCAACGGCAATACGGGCGGCCTCTATATTCAGACTAATACCGTGGAGGAAACGGGCAAAACCGCGTCGGTGACGAACAGCGGGACGATTTCGGGTGGCAATGCCATCACCTTCGGCGGCAACCTCGAATCGTCCGAACTCGTTAACAGCGGCAGTCTCGTGGGGACGACGGGTTATGCTGTCGCCAACGGCTCGTACGGCCGCCTCTCGATAGTCAATTCCGAAGACGGAGTGATCGAGGGTGCAACGATCGGCGTCCACGACGACGAAGGAGGCATTGATCTGGTCAACGCGGGTACGATCCGCGGCAATGGCAATTACGACGGCTTCGACGCGTCGCCCCATGCCGGCGTCACCCTCGCGGGGGCTCCATCGACGATCGACAACAGCGGCACCATCTCGGGCGCCGGCGCCGGTATCACCACGGCCTATTATTTCAACCCCGAAACCGGACAGCTTGAGGGTCGCGCGATCGATACCGAGATCGTCAACAGCGGCACGATCGCAGGCGAGAGCAACGACGGCGTCCGCCTGATCGGCGGCGGCAGCGTGACCAATTCGGGCACGATCAGCGGCGCCGGCCGCGTCGACGCCGACGGCGTCTCGATGTATGGCTATGCCGACCAGGCGAACGAGGATTATGCGGCTAGCGTGACCAATCAGGACGGCGGCTCGATCGCCGGGCAGCGCTTCGGCATCATCCTGTCGGGCGGCGGTTCGGTCGATAACGCGGGCGAGATCGTCGGCGTCGTCGGCGGCATGTTCATCCAGGGGACCGCACTCAACAGCGCGCCGGGCGAGGATCGCAGCGGGCTGACGGCCAGCGTCGTCAACAGCGGGCTGATCCACGGCACGGGAGACCTGGGCGGCAGCGGCGGCGACGGCTATGGCGTGGGCTTTGGCAGCGACATGTCGAGCGCCACGCTCGAAAACAGCGGCACGATCCTCAGCGACTTCGGTGCCGCGGTTTCGCAAGGATCGCGTGCCGACGCCATCGTTACCAATCTGGAAGGCGGAACGATCGAGGGCGCGACGTCGGGCATCTATTCCAATGCGACCGGGACGCTCGCGGTGGACAATGCCGGGACGATCCGCGGCAACGGCAGCTACGACGGCTTCGCCGCCGCGCCCGACGCCGGGATCACGATCACGACCGCAGCGTCGAGCGTGAAGAACAGCGGCACCATCTCGGGCGCGGGCGCAGGGATCACCACCGCCTATCAATTCGATGACGATATTGGCGATCTGGTCGGCATCGCGATCGGAACCACGGTCGAGAACAGCGGCACGATCAGCGGCGAATCGAACGATGGCGTCCGTCTGATCGGCGGCGGCACCGTAACCAACAGCGGCACCATTACCGGTGCGGGGGCTTCCTTTGCCGATGGCGTGTCGATGTACGCCTATGACGGACAGGATGGCGAGAGCTTTGCGGCCAATGTCGTCAACAGCGCGAGCGGAACGATCGGTGGCGACCGGTTCGGTATCATCCTGTCGGGCGGCGGCACCGTCGACAATGCGGGCACGATCACCGGCACCACCGGCGGCGTCCTCATTCAGAGCGACCTTGCCGATACGCCCGGCCTGCTCGGCAATTTCATCAACAGCGGGACGATCACCAGCACCGATGGCGCGCCGATCATTGCCCATGTCCAGTCGAACGTCACCAATGCGGGCACGCTGAGCGGCGGAAATGGCGTCGCAATCCAGCTCGATGCGTATGACGATGTGGTGACGCTGAACACCGGGAGCGCCGTCGATGGCCTGATCGATGCCGGGGCGGGCGAAGACAATCTGGTGCTCGATGGCGACATCCTTGAACTGACCGAGGCGCAGCAACTGACTGCGGTATCGGGTTTTGAAGCGCTGACGGTCGCCGCGGGCTATTGGTCGACCAGCGGCATGGTCGGCGAATTCGGCAACGTCGTGATCGATGAAGGCGCTGCGTTGCAGGTCAATGAAGTGGTTGGCGAAGACGGCGCGGAATCGCCCATCCTTACCCCGGCGGTGACGACCAACGGCTTGCTCGTGCTCAACTTCGGCGACGATGAGACCGTCTCGAACCTTGACGAACTGACGATCAGCGGCAGCGGCAAGCTGCAGTTGATCGGCGATGCGGTCTTTACCGTCGATACCGATACGGTGGCGCACACCGGCGGGACGATCGTGTCGAACGGCGGCCTTGTCCTCACCGGCCTGCTTCAGGGCGATGTGAAGACCGAGGGCGACGGCTTTTTCGAACTCGGCGCGGGCGGCACCGAAGGCAGCTTCGCCGGCGACATCGTCAACGACGGGCGTTTCGTTTTCAACCGTTCGGACGACTACGACTTCCTCGGCGCCTTTTCGGGTAGCGGTACGCTCGACAAGCTGGGTGATGGCACGCTGACCTTCATGGGTGACTATGGCTTCCAGGGCGTGACCAACATCTTCGGAGGCGCGGTGCGGATCGGCGGGACGATCGACCCCGGTACCGACTTCAATCTGGGTGAAGGCGGGTCGCTCGACATCACCGGAAAGGACCAGACGATCGGCGGCCTTGCTGGCGAGAGCGGCGCCCAAGTCGTACTCGGCGACAATCAACTGACCGTCGATCAGGACGACAACAGCGAATTTGCCGGCACCATTTCGGGAAGCGGCGGCTTCGTCAAATCGGGCGACGGCACGCTCAACCTGTCGGGCGACAGCGATTATACCGGCCCGACGACCGTCGATGGCGGCAAGCTTGCCGTCAACGGTTCGATCGTCTCCGACGTCACCGTCAATGCGGGCGGCGCGCTGGGCGGCAACGGCAGCGTCGGCACGACGACGATCAATGGCGACGGCAAGTTGACGCCGGGCAATTCGATCGGGCGCCTTACCGTCAACGGCGATCTCAATTTCGCAGCCGGTTCGGTCTATGAGGTGGAGGTCAATGCCGCGGGTGCGGGTGACCGCGTCGATGCGACGGGCCTCGTCACCATCGACAGCGATGCGAGCGTGGCCGTGCTTGCAGAGGACGGCGACTATAACGGCCGCACCGACTATGTGATCCTGACGGGTGCGGGCGGGATCGACGGCACCTTCGGTTCGGTGACCAGCGACCTGGCCTTCCTCGATCCGCTGCTGCGTTACGGCGCCAATTCGGTGACGCTGTCGCTCTATCGAAACGACGTCGATTTCGCCGACGTGGCGATCGGCTTCAACCAGGCCAGCGTTGCCGCGGCGGTCCAGTCGCGCGGCATCGACGATCCGCTGTTCGAAGCGGTGGTCAACCAGAATGCCGCCGGCGCGCAGGCCGCCTTTGGTGATCTCTCAGGTGAAATTCTTGCCAGCACGCTCAGCGGGCTGACCGACGATAGCCGGCACCTGCGCAATGCGTTGTACAGCATGTCGGGTCCGGCCGAGGCCGGCCTCTTCCTCTGGGGTTCGGCCTTCGGCGGCTGGGGCGATTTCGATGCCAAGGGTGGACGCTTTGGCATGGATACCGACCACAAGGGCTTCGTTACCGGCTTCGGCTATGGCGGCAACGGCTTCGCGGCGGCAATCTCAGCAGGGATCGGCGACAGCGATTTCCGTCTCGGCGGCCGCAACGACCATGCACAGGCGGACAGCAAATATCTGGCCGCGCATGTCAGCTATGGCACGGGTGAGGGCGCTCGCGCCGCCGCCGGCCTTGCCTATGGTTGGCACGATATCGACACCAGTCGTTCGATCAGCGTCGCGACGCTGGCGCAGACGCTGACGTCGAAGCGCGATGCGGACACGATGCAGATCTTCGGCGAACTTGGTTATGACGTGCGGATGGGCAACCTTGCACTGACGCCCTTCTTCCGTCTCGCCCATGTCCGCACCAAGAGCGACGCCTTTGCCGAAGCCGGCGGCAATGCCGCGCTTTCGATCGCGGCGGCGAAGCAGGAAACGACCTTCGTCAGCCTGGGCGGCCGCGCACGGTTCAACATCGGTGAGGGCTTCCAGCCCTATGTGTCGGCCGCGTGGAACCGGGCTTCGGGCGACCGCGGTGCGCCGGTGGCCGCGGCCTTCACCACCGGGGGCGGCAGCTTCGCCCTGATCGGCACGCCGATCCCGAAGAATTCGGCCGAGATCGAAGCGGGCTTCGATTACAGCGCGGGCAATTTCCGGATCGGCGCCGCCTATAGCGGCACGCTGGCCGGCGATCGCAACACCCATGGCGCACGCGTGACCGCGCGGATCGCCTTCTGATCATTCTACCCCGATCAAAGGCAACATGCAGCTGGGGCCGGAGCAGGGTCAAAATGCTCCGGCCCCGATTGACAATAGACGATATTCGAAGCTCGTCGCGACCCCGAGCGGAGAATGGGTTCACGGCAGTGATTGTCGGGAATCCGAAAGGGCTCGCCCTCGGGCGAGCCCTTTCTTTGTTGAAAGGAGCTGGGTCTGGTGCCGCCTAGCGCGAAACAGCATGTCGCCGGCGAGCCGTTACGCTGGACAAATCCTACCGGCGGATCCGGTCGCCATGACGGCGAAGCGGTTTCTGTGCAGCGCTCAAAGCCGCCTGGCCGCAAATCTCCAACTCGAGCCGAATAGCAGCGGGACGGCAACGCTCCCGATTTCGGTCGTTCAGCTGCTCCATCAATGATGCCAGAACCCGCCGTTGGCTCGCTAGAACCGGGCAATATGATGACTGGAACCAGCTTGGCCATTGGTGGTCGAAACCTGCGCTAAAGGCCCGGTTTCACGCTGGCATTGCCATAACCTCATGCCTTCAGGCAAAAATATCGTGTCGCCAGGGAACCGGGCGGCGGACATCGGGGTATTCCCGGCGAGCTTCAAAACGATAAGGGTTTGAGTGCTTTCCACCGGGCCGCGCTCTCGCGCGGTCCGGACTATCTTCGGCAATTCTTGCGTTAAAGTTGGCGTCGTCCGACGTCCGCATCGACCGGCGCGAGCGGTTTTATATTCGCATCGCAGAAGGCTCCGAGATCGTCGGTGCGGCGGCTTGTGATGGTCATTCCCTGATCGACCCGGCGTAGGCGATATCCGTCCGAACAGAGGTAGCTTGTCCTGCATTTGGCTTTGCGAGACCCGCTTTTCACGAGCGGCCGCCCGGATACCGAAAGGCAGTGGTCGGCCGCCGGGATTGGTGGCTCGAATAGGACCGCGACTGTCTTATCTGGAGCGGGTTCGATTACTGCCTCGATGCCGGCGAAGGCGTCGACGATCGCCTTCGCATGCGCCAAAGCCGATCGGTGAGGCTCGACGACAAAAGAAAAGGGGCCGGTTTGCACCGGCCCCCTTCGTATTTCCGCATCGCCGCCGCGATCAACTCGGGATGATCTGGAGGTCCAGATGGTCCGAATCGAAGCCGTTCTCGCCCGGAACCGCGGCGATCGGCCGTTCGCGGATTCGCGGGCCGGTTGCGCGGCTCAGCACTGCCTGGCCTGAACCGTTGAGCAGGATTTCGTCGCTGCCGGCGATGATGCGCGTCCCGACGAGAGTGCCCGGTGCATAGCTGACGATCAGCTCATAGCCCGTGGGCGCGTTGCAATATTCGCGGAACGAGCCGAGCGACACCGCGTCGCCCTCGATCGCGCCGAAGCCGGTCAGTTGATGATTGACGGTGCAATTGACCGCCACCGTCGCAAACAGGTTAAAGCCGTACGAGGCGGCCAGCGCCGTCGTCGGTACTGCCACGAGCGCGGCGCCCGCGAGAGCAATCGAAAGTTTCCGTTTCATTCGCCACCCTTTCCGCCCGAATTGGCCGACGTGTTGGATGGTGATTAGCCGCTCACATCTAATATTCAGTTAAGTGCCCACGCGAACAGGCGCCGGGAACCGGCGCTTTCTGCGCATGAAGATCGGAAATTTAAGTGCTTAGCGCGCGGTGACGGAGATCGAGATCACGTCGCTGTAGGTCCCGGCGCGGCGATCGCTGACATCGCCAATGATGAACTGGATCGGCAGCGAATCGCGGCGGTAGCCATTGCCGGTCGGCCCCGACAGGCGGCTGGTGCCGGCCAGATTCACCGCGGTTCCGCCCACCGCGATCGTATAGGGCACCGTCCAGTCGCTGGCGCCGAGGCGCAGCTTGCCCGAATTGGCCGATGTCACCTGCAGATCATATTGGCCGGTGCTGCTGACGCGCAGCTGCAGCGGCACGGGCGCCACCCCGGTACGCAGATCGCCCAGGTCGACGACGGCGTGGCCGTCGCTCATCGAATAGGCGCCCGACAGGCCCATGCGCGCCGACGGCAGCACCTCGAGGCCGAGAACGACCTGCGTCCCGCCGAGCGACCGGAAGCTGCGGTCCTGCGCCTCGATGCTGACGTCCTGGGTGAAGGTGCCCGAATCGCGGACGTCTTCGGGATTGGCGACGAGCTTGTAGAGAAGCGTCTTCGATTCATTGGGGGCCAGCACCAGCTCGCGCTGCGAAGGCGTGCGCAGCGAGCGGCCGGCGCGCGGCGTCACATCCTGCGAATCGGTGAGGTTGACGAGCGCATAGCCGATGCGCTTGCCCGTCCCCTTCGACAGGCCGAACGGCGGCTGCGACAGGTCGAACAGCGGCGCAAAGCGGCATTCGGACCCGCCGTCATTGATATAGGTGACGCTGAACGTCCCTTCGGGCAGCGAGCCGCCATAGGGATCGTAGCCGGAGATCATCCAGCTCGTCGGCGCGGCGTTCATCCGCACCATGCAATCGGTCGGACGCGCCGAATTGGCCGACTGGGCAAAGGCGGGAGCGGCCATCAGCGTGGCGGCGAGCAAAAGCGATGCGCGAAGCATGGAAGCCTCCTATTTGAACGAGCCCGACTTCACGGTACCGAGATTGACGAGACCGGTCGTATCGGCCGGAACGGTAAATTCGAATGCCCTGTCGACCGTGCCGTTGGGGCCATAGGTTTCGACAAGATAGCGGCGGCCGGGCAGCAGGTTCGATACCGCAAAGCGCCCGACCGAGTTGGTGAAGAAGGGCGTCGGCTGCGGATTGTCGCCTTCCTTGACGTCGAGCAGCGTGACGCGCCCGCCGACCAGCGACACCGGCTTTTCGGGGGTGAGCATCAGCGTGCCGATCGCGCTCGCAAAGGCGTCGGTGCCGATGCGCGCAGCATAGCCGCTTTTGTAAGGCGGATGGACGCGGAACACGCCCGGGCCGGTGTCATATCCCGGCGGCGGGTCCTGGACGTCATACTGCACCGACTGGGTGGTGTAGGAGCCGAGGAAATTATGCACCGCCGCACCGAGCGAACCGCTCCGCGCGATATAGTCGTTCTGCGCGAGCGACTGGCCGACGACCACGTCGCGCTTGCCCAGATTTTCATGCACCTTGAGCAGCATGAAGCTGTCGTTGATGCGGCGCCCGATGCCGAACATGCCGTCGGCATAGGCCAGCGTCGTGCCGACGCGCAGCGTCGTCACATTGACGTTGGCGAAGTTCGAAATGTTCGGGCCGAAGGCGGCGTGGCTGATCGCGGCGTCGAAGCGGTTGGCCGTATAGGTCGCATAGCCGGCGGCCTGCGCGGAATTGTCCTGGCGCGTCAGGACGCCGCCGAAGCCGATGCTATTGAGCTGGTTGAGGCCGCTCTGGTTGTAGGAAAGCTCGGCCAGATTGTCGCGGCTTTCGTAGCGCGCTTCGGCGCGGCGGCGATAATCGGGCTGGAAGACCAGGCCGGCGACGACACTGAAGCCATTGTTGCGCGAAAAGGAGGCCGGATATTTCGCATATTCAACGCCTGCGCGGAACGTCCATTCGCGATCGAATCGGTAATAGCCAGTGGTGCCGATGCGATAGCTGTCGCCCAATGTGCCGCGCCCCTTGATGTAGGATGCGGTTGAGGTCGTCAGGAATTTCTGGCTGAACTGGTGCGTATATTGCGCCGACGCGGTCACCGAAGTCGTGTTGATGCCAAGGAGGTTGCCGAGCGTTGCGAAATGCGGCGACGTGTAATCGACGCGCAGCGTCATGCTGTCGGACAAACCGCCGCGATCGAAGAAATGTTCGTAGCTGACGCCCGCGGCAAAGCCGGTGCCGACATCCTTCGAATGGCTGCCCGCCGCATCGAGCAGCAGGCGGCCACCGTTGCCGAGCACGAACTGCGTCTGGCCGGTCAGCGTCTGGACATCCTTGCTCGCCTGCAGGCCGACGCCGATGGCGGGGGCGTTGACGAACGCTTTGCGGAAAAAGCCGGTAAAGGCGACCGGACCCTTATAATCGGGGGCATAGCCGAAGTTTCTGCTCGTCGGCCCCAGGAAGGCGCCATATTCATAATCGCCCGGGTCGAGGTCGATCGGGTCGAGATATTGCTGATACGACAGATCCTGGACCGCGCCCGTATTATCGGTGACCTGGATCTGGATGTCGTTGCTGCCCGCGACGAGCGGCAGCGAGCTGAAGTCATAGCGGCCCGGCTGCAAGCGCAATTCGCGATAGAGCGAGCCGTTGCGCAGGAAGCGGACGGTCGATTCGCGCTGCAGGATCAGTTGGCGGTTGGCCTGGAGAATCGCCGAGCGAAAGGCGTTGAAGCGCCGCTGCTGACGCAGCACGCCGACGCCGCCCATCTGGACATAGGCCTGTTGCCCGCGAATTTCGGGGTCGAGATCGCCGATGAACCAGCGGCGATAATCCTCGGGCTGGTCGTAGACGAGGCGCGCATAGTTGCGGTGGAATTTATAGCTGTCGCCCCCCGACAGGCTGATCTGCTGGCCGATCTGCGCATCGCCTTCGAAGACGAAGTCACCGACGCGCATCGCACCGTCGAAATTGATCGTCGGCGGATCGGTGTTGTTGCTGCCTTCCCAGAGGTAGGACTGGATGAGGTTGAGGTTGAGATAGGCCGAAAATCCCGCCGGTTGCAGCGAGATATCGTCCATATCCTCCTTGGGCGGCGCGAAGAGGTCAACCGTCGATCGCTGATCTGCCGATACCTGAACGACCACCACCGCGAGCGTGCTGGGGTCATAAGTCAGCGCGACGCCGGTTTCGGCAAGGTCGTCGGGGCCGAATTGCGTCTTGCCCGCCAGATGCGCGGCCAGCTTGGCGTGCGCCTCGTCATTGAGGATGGGTTTCAGCAGCTTGAGAAAGGTTTCAGTGTCGAGCTGGAAGCGGTCGTCTGCGGTCAGCCGCATCGGAATGTCGCCGAGGCTGCGGCTGAGAAAGGTCAGCGGCACCGTCATTTCGATGTCGCGGTCGTAGGGATTGATGTCGGGCCGGCCGTAGGGGCCCATCGGCACCTGCGGCATTCCGAGATCGGGCTCGGTCGGCGTCGGGGCAGGCGTCGGCGTGCCGGGCAGCGGGATGCTGGTCGGCGGCGGGCTCGGCGCTGGTGCCGGCGCAGGCGTCGGTTGAGCTGTCCCCGGCCGCTGGGGCAAGGGAATAGAAACCTGCGCGGCGGCGGTGCTGGCCCAAAGGGCCGGCAAAGCGACCGAGCAGACGGCCGCCCGCAGCCTCATTTCGCGAAGGTCAGCTTGATCGGGCCGGGGCCGAAGCCCGGGACCGGCAGGTTGAAGGTGCGCTCACCCTGCGCCGGGACATAGCCGGTGCCGACGACGCGCGCCAATTCTTCGGGCGATACATCGACGCGCAGGAATTTGCCTTCGCGGTCGGTGCCCTCGAGGTGCCAAGAAAAATTTGCCATCATTGCATGGCGGCGGCCGTCGTTGCGCAGCGTTACCGCGACCCCGTCCTGCAGCGGCGGTTGTTCGGTCGCGCCGGGCAGCGCGGGCGGCTGGTAATTGACCTGGTGCGCCGATGCTGCCTTGACGTCAGGCTTGGCACCCGGCGGGGCGACAACGACGAGTGCGCGCATCGTATAGAGCACCTGCACCTGCGCAGAGGCAGCGTCCTTGCTCCCGGGCTCGAACGGCACGGGAAGCTGTTCGACGGAGACATAATAAGCCTGCGACGTCGGAATTTCGGGGTCGCCTACCCATTGCAGGCGGATCACCTGGCGTCCGCCGGGGGGCAGCGCGCCCTGCGGCGGGAAGACAAGGAATTTGTCGTCGGCCGGCGTTTCGGTAATCTTGCCGTCCTTGTCGATTTCCATGCGAAAGACGCGCGTCTGGAAAGCGAGCTTGCCGGCGTTGATATTCTGGACTTCGACACGGGCGACGGTGTTGCTGCCGTTCGATTCCATTTCGACGACCATCGGCGAAACGCGCATGGCGTATGCCGCGGGGACAAGAATGAACAGCGCGGCAATCGCCGCCAGCAGCGCCTTCGACTGGCGCTTCAGCACGGACAAGATAGCCATGATTCCCCTTCCCCCCTGCATTTCCCGGAATAATTGCATTAATTCATGAAGAAAGGGGAAAGATTGCTCTTCCCCCTTTCCCTGTGGTTACGCCACGAGCTTAGAGCGCGCTGAGGACCAGCGTGGTCGAACCCGCGTAGTTGCCGGCGACCAGACCCTTGTTCGTGATCGCCGGGGCGTTGAAGTTGATCGTCATGTTCGAACGCCACGCACCCTGCTGGATGGTGTTGCCGAGCTGCGACGTCGAAACGGCGAGCGACTGGCCCGTGCCGCTGGTGACGGTGTTCACCGGAACGCCGGTCCAGGCAGCCGTGACGCTGTACGGAATGTTCGCCTGGAATTCGTCGGTGTCATAGCCGCCGGCAGCGCTGTTCACGAGACCGTTGACGTTGTTCTTCGTGATCGAAACTTCGTTGTTGAAGTTGCAACCAGCGGTCAGCGTTTCGATGTTGGCGAACGCCGGGCCGACCATTTCGAAAGCCGAGTTGACGTTTTCGTTGTTGCCGGTGCGGACACCGATCACGCCGAAGTCGATGTTCGTCGCGCTGGCGTTGTTGCCGGCATAGAACGAGCAGTCCTTGTTCACCGAACCCGTGAGGTTGAACGTCGTGGTGACGGTCGGGGTCGCGCTTTCGCTGTCGCTCGGCGCATCGGCGACGGCGGTGTAGCGGGTGCCAACGCCAAGAGCGAGGCCGACTTCGAGACCGAAGGTCGCAAACGGGCCGGGGTTCGTCGAGGTGTACGGAATGCCCGCAACGACGCCAGCATAGTGACGCTGATTGGTCTGCGCAGCGGCCGGCGAAGCGATGCCGACAAGAGCGATGGCGGCAACGGCGCCGGTAAGAATCTTTTTCATAACCTTCTTCCCTCATTTTTGAACCGCGCCCCCGTCGCGGGGAGGCGGCTGTTCATATGCACCGGCTGGTCGGAGAACCCAGGGGGTCGGTGCCACCCCAAGGGCCTGATCCGTCCGCGAAGTCGCCCCTCGCGAAGGAATTTCGTCAGGTCGGAGAAACGGTGATCGTGATCGTCTCCGAATATTCGCCTGCCAGCAGCATCCCGGCCTCACCCGTAGGCTGACCCAGTTCGACCGCCAGCGTCATGCCGTCGGTGGCGATGCCGCCGTTGCTGGAAATCACGCCGCCGGCCTGAAGCTGGGCGCTGCTGAAACTTTTGCTGATCGTCTGCGACGACGGGAACCGCACCGGCATCTGCACCGCCAGATTATAAGGCAGCTTGCCGCCATAGGGGCCCTGGCCGTTCGGCATGGTGGAGTGCGTCAGTGCGCCGCTGGCGCCCTTGATCGTCATCGTAAAGGGGACGTTGCAGTCAAAGGCTACGCGCGTCTGGATGCCCAGCCCGCGGCGTTCGATATTGCCGAAGTCCATGTCACCGATGCTGCCGATGCCGCAATGTTCGCGAATCGACCCGCTGACCGCGATGTCGATCGACCGGGCGTTCTCGATTTCGCCCGCGAGGGCGGGCGAAGCGAATGCAAACGCAGCAAGCGCGATAAGCAGCGGACGCATGGCTCTCCCCTCAAAAAACCTAGAACGGCTTTCGACCGGCTCAGTGGCGGTCTCGGGCACTGGATGCCCGGGGAAGTCGCGACCCGACTAACCCCCCTTTCCGTTAAGAGGGATTTAATACGATGGTTCAGTTAGATGTGAACCCTCAAAATTGCATCTTGGCAAGATTCGACACTGCCGATGCCATTGGAAGGATTGATAATTACCGGATTCGCGGGGGTTTCGAGGGTTAATCCGAAAATCGGCTCCGCGGATCACCTTTGCGGCCGTCCTGATATGAAACAGCGGCGGTTAACTTCTTAACGGAAAAGTGAACGACATTTGACGCCGTATCGGCGCTCTTCTGCGCCGCGGCGGGGCAAGCGTGCGGTGAGTCGCGGCAACAAAGCGCGGCTTTCGGGCGTTTCTGTCGGTCGCCATTCCGGTTTGCGGGGTGCAAGAACAGCAAGAACAGAAAGTCGCCATGTCCAGCCTGCCCCGGCGTGCATCCGCGCCCCGAAGTCCCGCGGGACCGTCCGCCGGCTCCTTCGCCTGCGTCCCCGGCTCGCCCCAGCTGCCGCACGAATCGGATGAGACGAGCGTGCGCATTAACCCCTCGCTTACCCTGCGCTGCGACAAGCAGCCGCCTATGGTCATTCACGGAACGATGGTTGAGCCCCCCGCGGGCGAAGGGCAGCAACGGGCGGATCGCCTGCGTCTCAATCTTGCGGTGGCGGGCGCGGTGGCGCCCGGTCAGGGCACGGAGGTTATCGTCCACAATCTGTCTGTCAGCGGCGTGCTGATCGAAACCGCCGCCGATCTTACGATGGGACAGGATATAACGATCGCCTTGCCCGAGGCCGGCGACGTCGTCGCCGCGGTCGTTTGGCAGAGCGAGCGGCTCTATGGCTGCCGCTTTCGCCAGCCGCTGCCGCGCGCAGCGCTCAGCGCGGCGCGGCTGCGCAATCCGCTCCCCTCCGATTTCGATCCCGCCGACCGGGCTGAAGCCGATGCCGCTGCCGATGCTGAGGAGACGCTCGGCGCGCGGCTGCGGCGGCTGCGGCAGGCGCGCGGGCTGAGCCTCGCGGGGCTCGCCCAGGCGGCCGGTCTCAGCAAGCCGAGTATCTGGGCGTGGGAAAATGGCACCACCGCGCCGCGCCGCACGAGCCTGCTCGCGCTGGCGCGTGCGCTCGACGTTCCCGAGCAGCAGCTGAGCGGTGTCGCCGCGATGGTCGGCCTGCGCGCCTCGGCGCGTGCCGAGGCGGATGCCGAGAGCGACATGCTGAAAATGGAAATTGCCGCGGCACGCCGCCGCATCGCGCTCGCCGCGGGTGTCGATGCCGACAGCGTGCGGATCATGATCGAACTGTAACGCTGCCGCGGGCGGCTCAGGCTTACGCATCGGGTGCCCCGCCCTCTTCCTCGCGGCGTAACCGGCGCGCCAGCCGCTCGTTGCGGATCGCCGCCTCGCGCAGCCGCCGCGCCAGAAACGGGTCGTCGCTCGCGTCGGCCTTAAGCCGCGCGACCCGGGCGAGTTGCTCGTAATAAATGGCGTCGCGAATCGGTTCCACGCCGCCTCGTTAGCATGATCGCCGCCCGCGCCAGCAGCGACCGCCCTCGTAACTGTCGCCTTTTGGGACAGGGATGGATTTAGGCTGCCGTGTCGGGGCGCCAGCCGCGATAGAAGGTTTCGACCGCGGCCTCGACGTCGGCCTGCAGCCGCTCGACATCGTCGGGGTCGGTCATGCCTAGGATCGCGAACTGATAGAGTCCCGACTGGCAGAGGCCCGAAAAATGCTGGACGGCGCGCATCGGATCGCCGGGGCGCAGTTCGCCGCGCGCCATCTTCGCCGCCACCCAGTCGGCGGCGCGCGCCTTGCCCCTGCGCGGCCCGCGATCATAGAATGTCTTAGACAGGTGCGGAAAACGCTCGGCCTCGCCGACGACCAGGCGAAACAGCGACAGTAGGGGCGTCGCGGTCAATTTGGTCATCAGCACATTGCCGAACCGGCGCAGCACGTCGGGCACCGGCTCGTCGAGCGGCAGGTCGATGGCCAGCGCGTCGCCATAGCGTTCGACAATATCGTCGACCACGGCTTCGAACAAATCCTCCTTCGACGGAAAATAGGTCCACAGCGTGGTTTTCGAGCCGCCGACCTTGCTGGCGATCGAGGACATGGTGGTGCCGGCATAGCCATTGGCAAAGAAGAGTTCGCGCGCGGCATCGACGAACGCCTTGCGGCGCGCGGTCGCGGCGTCATCCATCACAACCGTACTGTCTGGTATCATTTCCGTTGACAAGCCATCCTCCGAAGTCCAATGGCGCATGATACCAGCTAGTATCGTTGGAAGCCATGCCCCGATCATTTTTCCTCTCCACCGTGGTTTTCGGCCTGTTGGCGGGCTGTGCGAGCGTCCCCGATCTTGGGCAGAAGCCCGCGCCGGTCGCCGCCGCGGCGCTCGATTCGCAGGCGACACTTGCCGATCAGGCGGGCGCCTGGCCGGTCGAGGGGTGGTGGCAGCGCTTCGGCGACCCGCAGCTCGATGCGCTGATCGATGAAGGACTGGCGGGATCGCCCGACATTGCGGCGGCGGCAGCGCGGGTCCGCGCCGCCGAGGCGCTGGCGCAGCAGGCGGGGGCGGCGTTGCTCCCGCGCGCCGGCATCCAGGGCAGCGCAGGAGGCGTCCAGCAGAGCAAGAATATGGGAATCCCGCCGGCTTTCGTGCCCGACGGTATTCAGGATACCGGCAGCATTGCCGCGACCTTCGGCTTCGATCTCGACCTCTGGGGCAAGAACCGCGCGGCGCTGGCGGCGGCCACGTCCGAAGCCGAAGCGGCGCGCGTCGATGCTGCGCAGGCGCGGCTGATGCTGACGACCGGGATTGCCACCGCCTACGCTGATCTGGCGGGCTATTATGCCGATCTCGACGTCGCGCAGGACGCGATCCGTATCCGCGGCGCGAGCGCCGACCTGTCGGTGAAGCGCACCGCCGCCGGGCTCGACAATCAGGCGACGCAGCGGCAGGCCGAAAGCCGCGCCGCCTCGGCGCGCGGCGATGTCGCCGCGATCGAGGAGGCGATCGCGCTCACCCGCAACCGCCTTGCCGCCCTGCTCGGCGCCGGACCCGATCGCGGCCGGAGCATCGCGCGTCCGGCGCTCGCCGCGCCGTCGCTCGCACTGCCGCCGCAGGCGGGGATCGACCTGGTCGGCCGCCGGCCCGACATCGTCGCGGCCCGGCTGCGGGCCGAGGCGGCGGCGAAGCGCATCGACGTCGCGCGTGCCGCCTTTTATCCGAACATCAACCTGTCGGCGCTCGTCGGGCTCCAGTCGCTCGGGCTGTCAAACCTGTTCAAGACCGGGTCCGAATATGGCAATGGCGGCGCCGCGATCAGCCTGCCGATCTTCGAGGGCGGGCGGCTGCAGGGCCAGTATCGCGGGGCGCGGGCCGATTATGACGGCGCCGTCGCCAACTACGACCGCACGCTCGTCGCCGCGCTGCGCGATGTCGCCGACATCGTCGCCAGCCGTGACGCCATAGCGCGCCAACTTGCCGACCGGCGCGACGCGCTGAAGGCCGCGGCCGACGCCGCCAACCTTGCCGGGATGCGCTACCGTGCCGGCCTTTCCAACCAGCTTGCGCAGCTCACCGCGGAGGACAGCCAGGTCGCGCTCGCGCGCGCGGTCGCCGACCTCGAAGCGCGCCGGCTTTCGCTCGACATTGCCCTGATCCGTGCCCTGGGCGGCGGATTTACGGCCGCATCGCCAACAGGAGACAAGCAATGACCGATACTCCCGCGGTCGACAGCGAAACCCCCGCCGCCGCCGAGGGGCGCCCGGCGACGCGCCGCAAGGCGCTGCGCATACTTGCGCTCGTCGTGGTGACGATCGCGGCGCTGTGGGGCATCTGGTATTTCCTGACGCAGGCCGGGCGCGTGTCGACCGACAACGCCTATGTCGGCGCCGATTCGGCCGCGGTTACCGCGCTCGTCTCCGGCCCGGTCAAAGAGGTGCGCGTCAGCGGTACCCAGGCGGTGAAGAAGGGCGATATCCTCGTCATCCTCGACGATGCCGATCAGCGCATCGCGCTTGCCGATGCCGAAGCCGCGCTGCGGCAGGCGCGCCAGCGCTATGGCCAGGCGAGCGCCAATGCCGATGCCGCGCGAGCGCGCGTTTCGGCGCGCGGCGCCGATATCGCGCAGGCCCGCGCGCGGCTGCGCGACGCCGATGCGGCGGTGGCGAAAGCGCGTGCCGAACTCGCGCGCCGCGAAGGCCTTGCCGGAACGGGTGCGGTGTCGGGCGAAGAATTGACCGCGGCGCGCACCGCCTTTGCATCCGCCAGCGCGACGCGTGATCTTGCTGCGGCGGCGATCGCTTCGGCCGAAGCGACGCGCGGTTCGGCGAGCGGCGATCTTGGTGCCGCCGAAGCGGTGGTGCGCGGCACGACGATCGAGACCGCCCCCGATGTTGCCGCGGCGCAGGCGCGGCTCGAGAAGGCGCAACTCGATCTTGAGCGCACGATCATCCGCGCGCCCGTCGCCGGCATCGTCACCAATCGTCAGGTCCAGGTCGGCCAGCGGATCGCGGCTGGCGCACCGATCATGGTGATCGTTCCGATCGCCACCGCCTATGTCGACGCCAATTACAAGGAAAGCCAGTTCCGCAAGATCCGCATCGGCCAGCCGGTCGAGCTCACCTCTGACTATTATGGCGGCGATGTCGTCTATCACGGCAAGGTGATCGGGATTGCGGGCGGCACGGGCGCCGCCTTTTCGCTGATCCCCGCCCAGAATGCGACGGGCAATTGGGTGAAGGTTGTGCAGCGCCTGCCGGTGCGCATCGCGCTCGATCCCAAAGAATTGCAGGCCCATCCGCTTCGCGTCGGCCTGTCGATGGAAGCGACGATCGACACGCGCGGAAAGTGAGCTGAACGATGGCCAGCGCCGCCGCATCCGCTGCATCGACACCGGCCGGGCCGCAGCCGCTGAGCGGCGTCAAGCTGCTCGCCGCGGCCTTCGCGCTTGCGCTCGCCAATTTCGTCGTCGTGCTCGATTCGACGATCGCCAATGTGTCGGTTCCCCACATCGCGGGCGGCCTTGCCGTATCGCCGACCCAGGGAACCTGGGTGATCACCAGCTACGCCGTCGCCGACGCGATCAGCGTCCCGCTCACCGGCTGGCTCGCCGCGCGGTTCGGCACGGTGCGCTGGTTCATCGTGTCGATCGTCGGCTTCGGCATCTTCTCCTTCCTGTGCGGCATTTCGCGCACGCTCGACGCGCTGATCCTGTTCCGCGTCCTGCAGGGGCTCGCGGGCGGGCCGCTGATGCCGCTGTCGCAGATATTGCTGCTGCGCATCTTTCCGAAGGAAAAGGCCGGTGTCGGGCTCGCGATCTGGTCGATGACGACAACGACGGCCCCGATTCTGGGGCCGATTCTGGGCGGACTGATCAGCGACAATTGGAGCTGGCCCTGGATTTTCTTCATCAACCTGCCCGTCGTCGCGGTCTGTGCCTTCGGCGTCGGCAGCATGCTCGGCGCGTTCGAGACGAAGAAGGCGAAGATGCGGATCGACATCGTCGGCCTCATCCTGCTCGTCCTGTCGGTCGGGTCGTTCCAGATCATGCTCGACACCGGGCGCGAGCACGACTGGTTCGGATCGGCATGGATCGTCATGCTGGCGATCGTCGCCGCGATCAGCTTCGCCGCCTTTCTGATCTGGGAGCTGACCGACGCCAATCCGGTGGTCAATGTCCGGGTCTTCCGCTTTCGCGGCTTCAGCTTCGCGACCGTTGCCATTTCGCTAGGCTTCGGGGCCTTTTTCTCGCAGGTCGTGCTGACGCCGCTATGGTTGCAGCAGGTGGCGGGTTACACCGCGACCGAAACCGGCTTCATCGTCGCGTGGATCGGCTGTTTCGCGGTGCTCTTCTCGCCGTTGGCGGCGGGGCTGCTGACCAAGATCGACGTGCGGATCACCGTCTGCGCGGGCATCTTGTGGATGGCGCTGATGTCGATCCTGCGCGCGCGCTGGAATACCGACGTCGATTATTGGAGCCTCGCGTTGCCGCATCTGCTGCAGGGGATGGGCATGCCCTTCTTCTTCGTCGGGCTGACCGCGCTGGCGCTGAGCTCGGTACCGGCGAAGGATCAGACCTCGGCGGCCGGCCTGATGAGCTTCCTGCGCACGCTGAGCGGCGCGATCGGCACAGCCATCGCGACAACGGCGTGGGACGATGCAAGCCGCGTATCGCGCGCCGAACTGGTGCCCGCGCTCAACGGCGCGGCCGAGACGATGGACAAGATGCAGAATGCCGGGCTGACGACCGAACAGGCGCGCGCCGCGCTCGACCGGATCGTCGATGTCCAGGCCTCGACGCTCGGTGTGCTGCATATCTTCCTCGCAGCGGGGACGGTCTTCGTCATCGCAGCAGCGGCGGTGTGGCTGATCCCGCGGCCCAAGACGATCTCGATGGGCGCTTCGCACTAGCTCCGATCGGGCTTCGCACCGGCGGACAGCCGTGCTAGGCGCGCGCCCATGCTGACGATCAACAATCTGACCGTGCGACTGGGCGGCCGCACCATTCTTGACCGCGCGAGCGCCAGCCTGCCGCCGAAAAGCCGCACCGGGCTGATCGGTCGCAACGGTGCGGGCAAGTCGACGCTGAT
Source organism: Sphingopyxis terrae subsp. terrae NBRC 15098 (assembly GCF_001610975.1). Classification (NCBI taxonomy): domain Bacteria; kingdom Pseudomonadati; phylum Pseudomonadota; class Alphaproteobacteria; order Sphingomonadales; family Sphingopyxidaceae; genus Sphingopyxis; species Sphingopyxis terrae. The sequence goes on from NZ_CP013342.1 coordinate 1,852,694, forward strand.
GAAAGTGATGATTGGCGAACTCGAAGCCGACGACGGCGGGATCGAAATGCCGCGCAAGACGCGTCTCGGCTATATCGCGCAGGAAGCGCCGAGCGGCAGCGCGACGCCGTTCGAAACCGTGCTCGCCGCCGATACCGAACGCGCCGACCTGCTCGAACGATCAGAGATCGAATCCGACCCCGACCGGCTCGCCGACATTCACGAGCGACTGATCGCGATCGACGCCTATACCGCGCCAGCGCGCGCCGCGCGCATCCTGATCGGTCTCGGCTTCGACGAGGATATGCAGGGGCGCCCGCTCGACAGCTTTTCGGGCGGGTGGAAAATGCGCGTCGCGCTTGCCGCGCTGCTCTTTTCGAACCCCGACCTGCTGCTGCTCGACGAACCGTCGAACCACCTCGACCTCGAAGCGACGATGTGGCTCGAAAGCTTCCTGCGCGCCTATCCGGGGCAACTTGTCGTGATCAGCCATGAACGCGACCTGCTCAATAATGTCGTCGACCATATTCTGCATCTGGAAGGCGGGAAGGTGACGCTCTACGCCGGCGGCTATGACGCGTTCGAGCGCCAGCGCGCCGAACGCGCGGCGCAGCTTGCGGCGGCGAAGGCGGCGCAGGACGCGCAGCGCGCCAAATTGCAGGACTATATCGCCCGCAACAGCGCGCGCGCCTCGACCGCGAAGCAGGCGCAGTCGCGCGCCAAGCAACTCGCCCGTATGCAGCCGATTGCGGCGATTGCCGACGATCCGAGCCTGGTGTTCGATTTCCCGAGCCCCGGCGACGAACTCAAGCCGCCGCTGATCACGCTCGACCTTGCCAGCGTCGGCTATACGCCCGGCGCGCCGGTGTTGCGCCGCCTGAACCTGCGTATCGATCCCGACGACCGCATCGCGCTGCTCGGCCGCAACGGCAACGGCAAGACGACGCTGGCGCGCCTGCTCGCGGCTCAGTTGAAGCCCGAAGAGGGCGGCATGGCGGTCGCCGGCAAGATGCGCGTCGGCTATTTCACCCAATATCAGGTCGAGGAACTCGACGGCGCCGATACCCCGCTCGGTCATATGACGCGCGTGATGGCGGGCAAGACCCCCGGCGCAGTGCGCGCGCAACTGGGACGCTTCGGCTTTTCGGGTAACAGGGCGACGACCGAGGTCGGCAAGCTGTCGGGCGGCGAGCGGGCGCGGCTCGCGCTCGCGCTGATCACGCGCGAGGCGCCGCACCTGTTGATCCTCGACGAACCGACCAACCACCTCGACGTCGATGCGCGCGAGGCGCTGGTGCAGGCGCTGAACGGCTTCGAGGGCGCGGTGCTGATCGTCAGCCACGACCGCCATATGCTCGAACTCTCGGCCGACCGGCTGGTCCTCGTTGATGACGGAACGGCGCGCGATTTCGACGGCAGCATGGACGATTATGTCGCGTTCATTCTCGGCAAGTCGCCGTCGGGCGACGATGCGAAGGCCGCGCCCGCGAAGCCGAAGGATGCAAAGGCGGCGCGGCAGGAAGCGGCAAAAGCCCGCGAAGCCCAGGCGGCATTACGCAAGACCGCCAAGGATCATGAGGCGCGCGCGGCCAAGCTCGCGCAGCAGGTCAGCGCGATTGACCGCGCAATGTTCGACCCCGCGAGCGCCGAGCCGGCGCTTGCCAAGCTGACGATGGGTGATCTCGCGCAGCGCCGCGGCAAGCTCGCATCCGAGCTGGAACGCGTCGAGGCGGCATGGATGAGCGCGCTCGAGGCGATTGAGGAAGCGGCGTAGTCGCTGCGACGAGAAGCGTCGCCCGAGCGCAGGCGACGGTCTATCTGAAGCGCCCCGGCATTGACTCGCGGTCCGCGATCCATCATAATAGTTTCAATTGAAACCACATTAAGGGACTGACCATGGCCGACCTGTTCGACAATCCGCTGGGCCTCGACGGCTTCGAATTCGTCGAATTTTCGGCGCCCGAAAAGGGCATGCTCGAACCGGTGTTCGAGCGCATGGGTTTCACGCGCATCGCGCGGCACCGCTCGAAGGATGTGGCGCTTTGGCGGCAGGGCGACATCAACCTGATTGCCAATTACGAACCCAAATCGCCCGCGGCCTATTTCGCCGCCGAGCATGGCCCGTCGGCGTGCGGCATGGGCTGGCGTTGCCGCGACGCGGCGAAAGCCTATGCCGAGGCGATTGCGCGCGGGGCCGAGCCGGTCGAGGTCAAGACCGGCCCGATGGAACTGCGCCTGCCCGCGATCCGCGGCATCGGCGGCTCGATCATCTATCTGATCGACCGCTATGGCGACGGGCTGAACATCTATGACATCGACTTCGTCTATGAAGATGGCGTCGACCGCTATCCCGAAGGGGCGGGGCTGAAGGTGATCGATCACCTGACGCACAATGTCTATGGCGGGCGCATGGCGCATTGGGCGGCCTTTTACGAACGCATCGCGGGCTTCCGCGAAATCCGCTATTTCGACATCAAGGGCGAATATACCGGTCTGACCTCGAAGGCGATGACCGCCCCCGACGGCAAGATCCGCATTCCGCTGAACGAAGAAGGCGCGGGCGGTGGCGGCCAGATCGAGGAATATCTGCGCGCCTATAATGGCGAGGGCATCCAGCATATCGCCTTCAGCTGCGACGATCTCTACGCGTCGTGGGACAAGCTCAAGGCGCTCGGCAATCCCTTCGCGCCGTCGCCGCCCGCAACCTATTACGAGATGCTCGCCGACCGCTTGCCCGGCCATGGCGAGCCGGTTGATGACCTCAAATCGCGCGGTATCCTGCTCGACGGATCGACGACCGAGGGCGATCCCCGCCTGCTGCTCCAGATTTTCGGGCAGACCGTGATCGGCCCCGTTTTCTTCGAGTTCATCCAGCGCAAGAAGGATGAAGGCTTCGGCGAGGGCAATTTCACCGCGCTGTTCAAGTCGATGGAACTGGACCAGATCCGCCGCGGCGCGCTCAATGTCGAGGAGCCCGCCGAATGACGAGTCCGATCAAATTGGGCGGCGTCCACCACGCCGCCTATCGCTGCAAGGACGCGAAGGAGACGGTCGAATGGTATGAGGCCATGCTCGGCATGACCTATACCACCGCCTTTGCCGAGGATCATGTGCCCTCAACCGGCGAATATGATCCGTACATGCACGTCTTTCTCGACGCGGGGAACGGCAATATCCTTGCATTTTTTGAGCTGCCGAACCAGCCCGACATGGGCCGCGACGAAAATACGCCCAAGTGGGTCCAGCACCTCGCCTTCAAGGTCGGCAGTTATGACGAGCTGGTCGGCGCCAAGGCGCATCTCCAAGCGAATGGCGTCGATGTGCTCGGTCCGACGCATCACGGCATCTTCAAGTCGATCTATTTCTTCGACCCCAATGGCCACCGCGTCGAACTGGCGTGCGACATCGGCACCGACGAACAATATGCCGAACTCGCGCGCGTCGCGCCGCTGATGCTCGAAGAATGGAGCCGGACGAAAAAGGCCCCGCGCCACGCCGACTGGCTGCATCAGGCCGCGAACGAGTAGTCTAATCTAAAAGGGCCCGTCATTGCTTCGCTTTGCTCGCAATGACGAAGATATTTGATTACTCCCGACCCAGCCCCATGCTTTCCAGCGTCGCATGGCTGCATTTGTCGGCGGTCTTGCTGCCGCCGCCCGACAGCGCGCTCGCGGCGATGAAGCCACCGACAACGAGGATGATGAAGCCGCCCGCGACCCAGGCGAGATATCTGTCGATGAACGCCTTGATCGGCGCCCCGAACAGGCGGAACAACAGGCCCACCAGCATGAAGGAAAAGGCGCGGCTCGCGAGGCTTGCCCACAGGAAGGTGACGAAGTTCATGTGGATGAAGCCGGCGGTGATCGTCAGCAGCTTGAAGGGAATCGGCGTCGCCCCCTTCACCAGGATGATCTCGGCGCCATAGTCGCGCAGATAGCAGGCAGCGGCAGGAAAGCTCTCGGTCAGATGGAGCACGCCGAGCAGCCACAGTCCGACGCTTTCGTACAGGAAGAAGCCAATCCCGTAGCCCAGCATCCCGCCCGCGACCGAGGCGAGCGTGCAGATAAGCGCATAGCGCACGGCCTTCTTGGGCTCGGCGAGGCACATCAGCCCCAGCATCGGATGCGGCGGGATAGGAAAGAAGCTCGCCTCGACGAACGACACCAACGCCAGCCAATATTCGGCGTGCGGATGCGCCGACTTCTCCATCGTCCAACCATAAAGGCGCTGGATCATCGACTTGTTGCGGGGGATGGCGGTCATGCTGGTCCTTGGTTGCGGATCAGGACGATCCCGGCTTCCCTATGCCGTTCGCGGTGCCCGAAGTCGAGACAGGAGCACGCTTCCTTCATCTCTCGTCAATCCGGCCTTCGCCCGGATGACGGTTCGAAAATCAGCGTCAGTGCCGGAAATGCCGCATCCCCGTGAACACCATCGCCAGGCCGGCTTCGTTCGCCGCGGCGATCACCTCGTCGTCGCGGATCGAGCCGCCCGGCTGGATGACGCAGGTGGCGCCTGCTTCGACCGCGGCGAGCAGCCCGTCGGCGAAGGGGAAGAAGGCGTCGCTCGCGACCGCACTGCCGACGGTGCGCGGGCTCGCCCAGCCGTGGCTCTCGGCCGCTTCACGCGCCTTGATCGCGGCGATGCGCGCGCTGTCGCGGCGGTTCATCTGTCCCGCGCCGATGCCAGCGGTCGATCCGCCATTGGCATAGACGATGGCGTTCGACTTCACGTGCTTGGCGACGGTCCAGGCGAAGAGCGCGTCGGCCAGCTCCTCGTCGGTCGGCGCGCGGTCGGTCACGACTTTCAGGTCATCGCGCGTGATGCGGCCATTGTCGCGCGTCTGCGCCAGCCAGCCGCCGGCGATCGCCTTCATCACCAGCCCGCCGCGCGCCGGGTCGGGCAGGTCGCCGGTGAGCAGCAGGCGGAGGTTCTTCTTCTTTGCGAACACCGCGCGCGCGTCGGCTTCGGCATCGGGCGCGCAGACAACTTCGGTGAAGATGCTGCTGATCGCCTCGGCCGTCGCGCCGTCGAGCTTGCGGTTGACCGCGATGATGCCGCCGAAGGCCGAGACGTCGTCGCATTTCAGCGCGGCGTCATAAGCCTCGGTCAGCGTGGCTGCGGTGGCCACCCCACAGGGATTGGCGTGCTTGACGATGACGCAGGTCGGGTCGGCGTCGCGGAATTCGGCGACAAGTTCGAGCGCTGCGTCGGCGTCGTTGAGATTATTGTAGCTAAGCTCCTTGCCCTGCACCTGCTCGGCCTGCGCGACGCCGCGCGCCGACGGACCGACGGGGAGGTAGAGCGCCGCCTTCTGGTGCGGATTTTCGCCATAGCGCAGTTCGCCCGACAGCCTGGTCGTGAGCGGCAGCGTGTCGGGGAAAAGCTTGCCCTGATCGGCAAAGGCGAACCATTGCGCGATCATGCTGTCATAGGTGGCGGTGTGTGCAAAGGCGGTCGCGGCGAGCCGCTTGCGCAAGCCGAGCGTCGTCGCGCCGCCATTGGCGTCCATCTCGGCGATTACCGCCGCATAATCCTCGGGCTCGGTGACGATGCCGACAAAGGCGTGGTTCTTCGCTGACGAGCGCACCATCGCGGGCCCGCCGATGTCGATATTCTCGATGATCGTATCGCGGTCCGCGCCGCTCATCACCGTCTGAAGGAAAGGGTAGAGGTTGACGACGACAAGGTCGATGCCGCCGATGCCATGCGCCTTCATCGATGCGACATGCGCGGCATCGTCGCGTACCGCCAGGATGCCGCCGTGTACCGTCGGATGCAGCGTCTTGACGCGGCCGTCCATCATCTCGGGAAAGCCGGTGAGGTCGGAGACGTCGAGCACGTCATGCCCCGCATCGCGCAGCGCCTTGGCGGTGCCGCCGGTCGAAACCAGCTCGACGCCATGGCGGACGAGCGCCGCGGCAAGATCGGCGAGGCCCGCCTTGTCGCTGACGGAAAGGAGCGCGCGGCGGACGGGAACGAGATCGGTCATGGGAAGGGCGGCCTTTGCAAGACGGGAAAGACGCGGCCCCCCTAGGCGGGTGCGGGCATTTGGGCAAGGGTCGTCGCCCCCGCGAAGGCTGGGGCCGCATGGGGGCCATGCGATATATCGCCAGCGGTCCCCGCCTTCGCGGAAGGGAGGTTTCCTATTGCAGGCCCAGCGCCGCCGCGATCCGGTCCCAGCGCACCAGCTTGAAATTCTGCGCTGCGGGCGCATTGTCGCCGTCCTGCGCCAGGAACAGGCCGCCGGGATAGGCCGCGCCGAAATTGCCCGCGACCGCCTCGATGCCGTCGGTCTCGCTGGTCGCGCCATAGCGTCCCGCCGAAATGGCGAAGCGGCCGACATAGTCCATGTCGGGCAGGCGGAAGACCGCATAGGCGCTGTCGCCCTGGCTCGATGCGATCAGATAGCGCTGCCCCTTGTGGTCGATCGTCGCCAGCCCCTCGACGTCGGCGACGAGCCGCTGGTTGTCGACGGGCGCGACGAGCTTCGCATCGACGCCGCTCGCGTTCGGCGTCAGCCGCCAGATGCCAGCGTCCTCCTCACCGACATACAGCGTGTCGCCGTCGAAGACGCAGCCTTCGGACTGGGTCGGTATCTTATGCTCCCACTGCACGGCGAAGGCGGGTTTGGCCCCCTCGGCGAGCTTCAGCGTGCCGACGCGCACCGTGCCGTCCTTGATAATGAGGGCTGCCGTCACCGGCTCGCCGGGCGCGCTGCGCTTGAGGCAGAGGCCATAGGCTTCGCCGGGGCCGGCCGAGGCGCGGCCGAGGCTGGTCAGCGCGGGCTTGGCACCGTCGAGCGCGAAGACCGCGAGATGCGCGTTCACACCGTCGTTACGGTCGCTCGCGACGACGATATTGCCGGCGACATCGACATTGTTGACGCGTCCGCCTTCCAGAAAGGCGAGGTCGCGGCCGGCAAGGTCATAAAGGTGCAGCCCCGCCTTCTTGTCGGTCGCGATGATCAGCGCGCGGCCGGGATCGGCCGGATCGACCCAGATCGCCGGATCGTCGGCGGCGTCGGCCTTCGCCGTGCCGACGGGGGCGGTTTCGCCGTCGGCGGTGACGGCGACCGGCGGCAGGCCGTGGATCGCCGGCCCCTGCTGCGCGGCGCATCCGGCGAGCAGGGCGGCAAAGCCGATCGAAGCGGCGAGCTGCCGCGGGCGCAAAGACATCATCGAAATTCCCCTGTCATGCCGAACAAGCGGCCCGGTCGTTTGCCGCGCGCGACGCAGGCGCCGCCGTCGGGCCCGACAGGGCCGCTGCACCGCCGCGCCGCGATCGTCGGTTCATCGATTTCGCGCAGGATATTGGCGCCATCGGCGCGGCGTTCGAGCGTGAAACCGTCATAGAGGCGGCCCGACGCGGTGAAGGTCCGGAAGGCAAGCCGCCGCGGTTCGACATCGACGATCTGATAGAGTTCGGTCGCCTCGGCGACCTTGTCGGGTTGCCATGGGGTGCGGTCGTTGAGCGCGTACATCTTCGATCCGGTGACCGAGACCAGATAGACCGGCCCCTGCACGCTGCCGTCGGCGCGCGCCCTGGCGCTGGCCTCGCGACCGGCTTCGGACGTCAGGCGGCTGTAGCAATGGTCGTGTCCCTGCAGGACGAGATCGACCTTGCGCGCGTCGAACACCGGCTTCCAGGCCGCCTTGATTTCCTTGGTGTCGTCGGGCCGGGCACAGGTGAAGACGGGCTGGTGGAACAGCACGACATTCCAGTTGGCCTTGCTCGATGCCAGCGCGGCATCGAGCCAGCGCGTCTGCGCCGCCACCGTGCCGAGGTCGAGGGCAGAAGTGCCGTCGAGGACGATGAAGCGCACGCCCTGATAATCGACAAAATAGGTCGTCGCCTTGACCGGATCGGCGCCGTTCGACGGCAACGCGAACTGCGCGGGCCAATAGGGACCGAGCCGGCGGCTTTCGCTGCCGTCAGGCGCGAGAGCGTCGACATATTCATGGTTGCCGGTCGCGGGCAGCTGCGGGACAATCGCGTAATTATAGCCGCCCGCCTGGTTCCATTCGCCCCATTCGTCGTCATGGTCGAGGTCGTCGCGCTGGCCGACGAGATCGCCGGCATGGAGGACGAGGCGAATGTCGCCGTTGGCGTGGAACGCCTGCCGGATGACGCGGCTGGCATAGGTCAGGATGCCGTTCTGGACATCGCCAAGATACAGAAAGCGGAAGGGTTTGGCTTCGGCTGCTGCGGTACGGAACTGATACCATTCGCTCCATCCCGCCGCGCCCTTCACGCGGTAGGCATAGACGGTGTCGGGCGTGAGCCCGGTAAAGCGCAGCTGGTGATAGAGCGCCGGCCCGTAGCTGCTGTCGACCCGCACCGCGGTGCCGGTCACGAGCCGGGCCTTTTCCTCGAGCGTCGGCCCGTCGACCGACACCGCGATCTGGGCCTGGGACTCGGCCTGTGCGGTGTCGGTGCGATAGGCGACCGCCATCTCGCGCGCCGGATCGGAGCCGGGCGTGAGGACTATGCGGTCGGGCAGGTTGCGCGGCGCATAGGGCATGCCGGGGGAACGGGGCAGGGCGCCGCCGGCGGCGGACGCCCCCGCCACGGCGGGGATGGCGCCGATCGCGGCGAGCGCGATCGGCAGGATCCAGCGGTTGCGGCGGCGCCGCGCTCCCGTCGTCATGGCCTCGCCCTCCTCAGAAACTGGCCTTGACGCCGAATTTGAACGTCGAGCCATATTCTTCATATTGGAGCAGCCGCTGGCTGCTCGCATAATTCTGATAGGCGAAATATTTGGCGTTGTTGATGTTCACCCATTCGCCATAGAGGCGGACATTGTCGGTGAGCTTGAACTTGACCGACAGGTCGAGCTGGAAGTGGTTGTCGACATAGCGGTCGGTTTCCGCATCGCCGCCGATTTCGTCGAGATATTTGTCGCGGTAGGTGCCGGCCAGCCGGATGTCGATCGGCCCCTTTTCATAGCCGAGCACGAGGTTGAAGGTGTTGCGCGAATTTGACGGCAGCGCGATGCTGCGGCCGTCGAACAGCTTCGCCTTCGACCAGGTGTAAGTGTAATTGGCCTGTGCCAGCAGCCCGTCGAAGGGTGCAGGCAGCATGTCGAACACCTGGCTGTAGCTTGCTTCGAGCCCGGCGACCTCGGCCTTGTCGCCGTTCACCGGGATGATCGCCTCGCTGAAGGCGGTGCCGCGATACACGCCGTTATAGGGCGCGTCGCTGTCCTCGAAGAAGCCATCGACGATGAAATTGTCGATCGACTTGTAGAAGCCGCCGATGCTCAGCGCGGCGTTGCGACCGAAATAATATTCGGCGCCCGCGTCGAGATTCCACGCCTTGTAGGGCAGCAGGTCGGGGTTGCCGAATTCGGCCTCGTCATCCTCGTTGATCGTGAAGCGCGGCGCGAGCTTCGACAGCTTCGGACGCACGATGCTGCGCGAGCCCGCCAGGCGCAGCACGAGATCCTGCTGCGGCTGGAAGCGGATCGTCATGCTGGGCAGCCAGTCGGTATAGTTGCGGCGGTAGGACACCGGCGTGACGAACACGTCGGACCCGTCGTCGGCGACGAGGTTGCCGTTGAGCACATTCTTGGTTCGTTCGACGCGGACGCCGCCGATCACGCGCAGCGTGTCGCTGTCCCAGCGGCCCAGCAGATAGCCCGCCAGAATATTCTCGCTGACCGAATAGTCGCTGCTGTTCGACCCGAGGTCGGTCTCATACTGGTTGACCTCGAAATTGCCGAGATTGGCATTGTAGAAGGCGGCCGGACCGGTCTTGCTCGCCACGGGGCCGATATCGGTGAGGCGATAGGTCTGCTGGCCCAGCACGTCGGCGAGGGTGAAGTCGCCGTTATAATCGCCATAATAAATGAGGTTGAAATTATAGCTCTTGTCGCGCCAGCGCGATTTGATGCCGCCCTGGATCGTGAAGTCGCCCTTGTCGCCGGCGAAGGTGCGGGCGAGGTCGGCCTTGACCGCATATTCCTCGTCCTGGCTGTCCGACAGGTCGGTGAGTTCGAGGCGGTTGAAGCCATATTCGGTGGGATCGTTGAACAGCGCGGCGCCGGCGGTGACGCTGTAGAGCGGCACGCGCGGATTGCTGTAATCCATGTTCACATCGACGCCATCGTCGTTGAAGCGGGCGCGGAAGCGCAGCGGGTCGATCGAGAAATCCTCGCGCTCGCTCGATTTGGCCCAGCTTGCCGACCAGTTGAATTTCCACACGCCGGTGTCGGTGTCGCTGCCGACGACGACGGTGCGGATGCGCTGACGCTCGAACCGGTCCTTGAGGTCGCGGCGGACTTCGATGCGGCCGTCGGCATCGGTGAAGAAGGCGCTGTTCGCGTCGCCCGAGGCGGGATCTTCGTTGAAGATGATCGTCGTGCGGCGGCGATATTCATGGTCGTCGAACTGGCTGAAATTGCCGCGGATATAGGCCTTGGTGGTGTCCGACGCGCGCCAGTCGAACGACAGCGCGCCGCTGATCCGCTCGCGGGTGACGTCATAGTCGCGATATTCGATTTCGGGGGCGAAGGCGACGCCGTCGGCTTCTTTCCAGAAGTCGCCGGCTTCGACATTGTCGGTTTCGAACTTGCGCTTGTAATAGCTGATACTGCCCGCGATGCCGAAATTGTCGCCGACCCGCGTCGCGAAATCGAGGCTGCCTTTGGGGGTCAGCTTGCCCGAATAATCATTGTAGCTGCCCTCGATACGCGCCGAATAGAGGTCGCGCTGGCGGTCGAACGCGCTGGTTGTGTGAATCTCGATCGAGGCGCCGATCGTGTCGGCATCCATGTCGGCAGTCAGTGATTTCTTGATCTCGATCGATTCGATCGTGTCCGACGAAATAACGTCGAGCGCCACCGAACGGACATCGCTTTCGGGTGCCGGCAGGCGCACGCCGTTGAGCGACGAGGCGTTGAGTTCGGGATCGAGCCCGCGCACCGAGACGAAGCGGCCTTCGCCCTGGTCGTTCAGAATGTTGACGCCCGGCAGGCGGCGCAGCGATTCGGCGACATTCTGGTCGGGGAACTGACCGATCGCGTCGCGCGTCAGGACGCTTTCGACGCCGTCGGCGGCTTTCTGACGCGACAGCGCGCTGGCCTGGTTCGCGGCCTGTCCGACGACGAGGATGTCGTTCGCGCCGCCGAGGCTGAAATTGACCGTGACTCCGCCGGTTGCGGGCACGTCGATCGTGCTGCGTACGGGCTCGGCGCCGACGTAGCGCGCCTCGAGCGTGTAGGTACCGGCGGGCACGTCGCCGAAACGGAAGCTGCCGTCGCGGCCAGCTTCGGCAACGCGGCCCAGTTCGACGATGCGAACCTCAGCGCTCTGCAGCGCGCGCGTGTCTGTGGCGTCGGTGACGATGCCGACGATGTCGGAAGCGAAGGCGCTCGCCGGAGCGAGCATGGCCGCGACCAGGCCGGTGCCGAGAAGGATGCGCGAACGGCAACTGCGAATCAGTGTCATGGAAAGAGCCCCTGTCCAGATGGCCGCCGGCGCCCTGTGCCGGCGGATCGAGGGGGCCTGTGACAATCGCCCATGACGGCTGTGTTACGTCGGTGTCACACGAGTGAAACAAGCAGGGGTGCGGCTATGCTAAACCGCTGGAAAATCCGTTTAAAATTCGGCCCAGGATTTTTTCCCGCGCTGCTGCGCGCGGCATGGGCGGTCAGCCGATATGCTTGAAGATCCAGCCGATGCTGGCACCGCCGGCGGGCGCGGCACCCGTTACGACGAGTTGCTCGGTCGGATGCGGCCGGCCGTCGCCGTCGACCCACAGGCTTTCCTCGATCGCGAGCTGGCCTTCGGAGGTGCGGAACTGCCACAGCGGGCCGCCCGCGATGCGCAGCAGCGCGCCGAGCTTGTCGGCGGTCAGACTGGCCGAGATATTGCGGCCGAGGTGAAAACGCAGCGTGAAAGCCTTGTCGCCCTTGCGCCGGCTGCGCGGGGCGGGGAGCAGCATGTCCTCACCGCGCAGCTCGCGCCCGTTGGGCGAAAGGATCAGCAGGCGGCGGTGGATCAGACCGTGGCGGCGAACATAGCCATCATGCCCCATCTCGACCCGGCTGCCCTGCGGCGTTTCGCGCCGGTCGAGCTCGACTTCGGTCACGCCGCGGCCAAGCGTCCCGTTGGGCAGGATCGCGGTCGAATTGCTGTCGGCGATGGTCAGCGTCGAATGGGCGGCGGTGGTGCGCAGCCCGCGCGCCAGGTCGGCGGGAATCGTCGCGCCGGTCAGCGCTGCGCCGCCGCAATTGACGACGATGCGTTCGTCGCCATCCGAAAGCTCGAACGCCAGCGTCGAGGCGCAGCCCGCTTCGGTAACCCGCGCGATCGGGGGCGGCGCGGCGTCGGCCAATACGACCACCTTGTTCGCAACCAAGCGCTGATAGCCCCAGTCGCGCGCCTGTTTGAGCGGCCGGGTGCGCACACCGCTTGCCGCGACGACCGCTTCGATAACCGCTGCCGGCGTCGCGCCGCTGCCTTGCCAATTGCCCATGCCGCCGTCGCTGTGGACGAGCCCGAGCAGCGCTGGCACGGTGCGCGCAAGCACTTCCTGCAGGAAGGGCGGCACCTCCATCCGGCGCATGTCGTAAATGCGCGCGAGCATCGACAGCGCCATGATCGCGTCGAGCTGTGCCTGCGGCGAACGCGCGATATTGCCGCCGTCGGCATAGAAGCTGGTCTCGAGAACCTTGCGCAGCCCTGCTTCGCCGAACACCTGGCGCGGCTCGCCGCCCGGCATCAGCAGCGATGCAGCGACGATGCCGATCCAGGCAACAAGCTGGCCGGTGCCGGGGCGCGTCTTGTCGGCGACGCGATCGAGGTGGCGCGCCGCGCGCGCGAGATGGTTGAGTACGGCGGAACGATAGACGAGATCGCTCGACGACAGGATCAGCGGCGCGTGCGCGGCCCAGAACAGGATGCGCCAGCCGGCATTGTCGGCGCGCCATGCGGGTTCGCTTACCGTTTCGCCGTGCGCGGCGAGCCATTGGCGGACGAGCGCTTCGGCGATCGGGGCGCCGTCGGCGCGCGTCCCGGTGGCGGCAAGATCGCGCAGCCAGGCAAAACTGTGCAGATAATCTGCGAAGGCCGGGGCGACCGAGAGCGCCGCGAAATCAATCTCCCTTATCGGCAGCTTGAGTCCGCGGTGGAGGAAATGGCCGGCGCGGATCGCCATGCCGGCGCGCGTGTCGCCGGGAACCGGATCGGCCGGAACGCCCAGCAGCTTGAGCGGGAAACGCCCCTTCAGCCGCAGCGCATGGAGCGGAGTGCGCCAGGTCAGGCGGGTGAAATGATTGGCGATGCGGTCGCCCAGCGACAGTCCCTTGTCGGCGGGCAGGCGGATCAGCCGTTTGCCGGGTTCGATGCTGTCGTCGAGCGGGGCGACGGGGTCGCCCGTTTCGGGCATCGGATCGACGGGAGCAGAGGTCAACGGTCTCCCTTCCATCGATCAGCCGCGCAGGCGCTTGATATTGTCGGCGTAGGCCGCGGGACCGCCCTTGAAGGTTGCGGTGCCGGCGACCAGGACGTCGGCCCCCGCCGCGATGGCAAGCGGGGCAGTTGCGGCGTCGATGCCGCCATCGACTTCCAGCCGGATGTCGCGGCCCGATTTGTCGATCATCTTGCGCACCGCCTCGATCTTGCGAAGCTGGCTCGAAATGAAGCTTTGCCCTCCGAAACCCGGATTGACGCTCATCACGAGGACGAGGTCGATGTCGTCGATCAGATAGTCGAGCATCTTCGCCGGGGTCGCGGGATTGAGCGACACGCCCGCCTGCTTGCCCAGCGACTTGATGTGCTGGATGCTGCGATGGATGTGCGGCCCGGCTTCGGGATGGACGGTGATGATGTCGGCGCCCGCCGCGGCGAAGGCGTCGAGGAAATTATCGACCGGCGAGATCATCAGATGAACGTCGAAAGGCAAAGTCGAATGGGGACGCAGCGCCTTTACCACCATCGGTCCGATGGTAAGATTGGGCACGAAATGCCCGTCCATCACGTCGATATGGACCCAGTCGGCGCCCGCCGCCTCGATGCGGCGCACCTCTTCGCCCAGCTGCGCGAAGTCGGCGCTGAGGATCGAAGGGGCGATGCGGACGGAGGATGGATCGGCGGTCATGACGACCGCCCTTAACCATCAAGCGGTATGGGGGCAAGGCGCTGGACGTCGCCGCCCGGCGGAGACTGTCGATAATCGGTCGGGGCGGACAGCGCGGCTATTTTTTCCGCCGCTTGTCGTCGCGCTTTTCGGCGGCGCGATTGCCCCAGCGCCATTTCCAGCCGCCCTCGGTGCGGGCCTGGTAGATGGGCATGGGCGCAAGCGCGGCGAGGACAACAACGATGGTCATCGCGACCGGCTGGCTACGCAGCGCCATCGACAGCCCGGCGATCAGCGCGATGTGGAGCGCCATGAAGACCCACCCCTGCCACGCGATCGGCAGGCCGGTGCCATAGCCGTGGTTTTTGGCGCGGAACCAGGGCTTCTTGTCGAGGAAGAGGTGAAGCATGATCGGGCCTCCTTCAGTGGCTGTTCGCGCGCACGAAGCGGATGATGTCGACGACGAGCGAACGGTCGATCGCCAGACTCGGATCGGTGTAGGTCGCCATATTGGCGGCGCGGTCGCTCGCGCTCGCCTGCTTCAGCACATGGGTCATCCCCTTGATCACCGACAGTGTCGCGTCGGGGCGCGCGGCCTTCAGCTTTTCGGCATCGACGAGGGGAATTTGCAAGTCGGCGCTGCCCGCGACGATCAGCAACGGCTTGGTGGTGGCGGCCAGCATCGCGGCGGGATCGTGCCCGATCAGGTCGATGAGATAATCCTGCACCGCCGGATTGAAGAGGCCGCGGGCGAGCGCCGGGTGCATCGCGCTCACATCGACATGCTCGCCCTTCGCGAGCCGGTCGAGCGCGCCGTTGGCGTCGGACAGGATCGGCGCGTTGGCCGGATTGGCGGCAAGCTGTTCGCGCAGCACAACGTCGAAGGGGCGTCCCATCGCCGATATCAGGATCAGGCCGCAGACATGCGGATCGGCTTCGGCCGCGATGGCGACCAGCCCGCCTTCGCTGTGTCCGGCCACCCAGATGCAGTGCTGGCCGGTTCGCTCGGTCAGGCTACGCGCCCATGCGCCGACGTCGGCAGCATAGGCGGCGATCGTCACCTTATTCGCATCGGTGACCGCCGCCTCGCTGCCGAACATGCCGCGCTTGTCGATGCGCGCCGCGGAGATGCCCTTTTGCGCCAGCGCCTCGGCAAGCAGGCGGTAGCTTGCCGAGGTGATGCCGAGCGGGCTGTTGCCGTCGCGGTCGGTCGGCCCCGATCCGGGGATGATCAAGACGACGGGTGCGCTCGCCTTCTCGGCGCTCAGCAATGTGCCGGCGAGCGGGCCGTCGGCGCCCGGCGCGCTGATTTCGCTGGCGACCGGGCTTGCCCCGGCAGGCGCGGCGGTGGGCAGCAGGGCAGCGGCGAGGGCCGCAGCGGCGATCCTATTTTTCATCAGGGGACTCCGTCGCGCGCGTATCGGCTACCGCCGGCGGGCGACCGCGGCGGGGCTTTTCGCTCGCCTTCACGGCAACGCCGCGGCGAGCGAGCGCTTCGCGAAGCAGCATTTCGATCTCGGCATTGGCGCTACGCAATTCGGCCGCCGCCAACCGCTCGATCGCCGCATAAAGGGCGGGATCGACGCGGAGGGCAAAGGCTTTCCTGGCAGCTGTCGACATCGTTTTTGGGCTCAGTAGAGCGACCCGGCATTGACGACCGGCTGCGTGTCGCGCTCACCGCACAGGACAACCATCAGGTTCGATACCATCGCGGCGCGGCGTTCATCGTCGAGGTCGACGACCTGCTTTTCGGACAATTGCTGCAACGCCATCTCGACCATCGACACCGCGCCTTCGACCAGCTTGGCGCGGGCGGCGACCACCGCCTCGGCCTGCTGGCGGCGCAGCATGGCGCCGGCGATCTCGGGGGCGTAGGCAAGGTGCGTCAGCCCGCATTCGTCGACGGTGATTCCCGCGACGTCGAGCCGCTCGATCAACGCCTTTCGCAGTTCGACGCCCACCTCGTCATGGTTGCCGCGCAGCGTGATCTCGTCATGCGTGTGATCGTCATAGGGATAGCGCGATCCGATCGCGCGCACCGCCGCTTCGATCTGCGCGAGGACGAATTCCTTGTAATCGTCGACGTCGAACAGCGCCTGCGCGGTGTCGGTAACGCGCCAGACGACCTGCGCCGCCATCTCGATCGGGTTGCCTCGCAGGTCATTGACCTTGATCTTGTCCGAAATCACATTGTTCGCGCGCACCGCGATCTTCTTGCGGGTCAACCACGGCAACACCCAGCGCAGCCCGCTTTCGCGGTCGGTGCCCTTGTAGCTGCCGAACAGCTGGATCGCCGCCGCTTCATTGGGGTTGATTAGGTAAAAGCCGCACAGGATCAGGGTGCCGACGATGCCGCTCGCGACAGCAACGCCCCATTTCCAGTTCCAACCGGCCGTTTCGCCCTGGATGTTGGTCACCGCCGCCCAGATCGCGATGCCGAACAGCACCAGCCAGACCAGCAGCATCAGATAGCCGCTCTGTGTCGCAGCCCGCGTTTCGCGGCTGCGGTTCAGTGCCGGCGCAGTTCCGTCTCCCATCTTACCCTCCGAATCATCCGATATAAAGATGATATCATATTTATATCGGATTCGGCGGCCGTCAACAGGAATCGGATGGGGCGGGTCTATCGGCTGTTGGAAGGCCTCCGGTCGCCTTTGTTGTGGACAGCGGGCAAAACAAAGGGGGCACGGCGGCCCCCTTTGCTCCCCGGTTTTCATTTGATTATTCGCTGGTCGGGAACCCGCGCCGTTCGAGCAGAGCCTTCACGTCGGGGTCGCGGCCGCGGAAAGCGCGATAGGCTTCCGCGCGGTCGGTCTCGTTGCCCGTCATCAACAGGATTGTCCGGAACTTGTCGGCGACGCTGCGGTCCCACGGCCCGCCCGCTTCCATGAAGGCAGCCCAGGTGTCGGCGTCCATCGTTTCGGACCAGAGATAGCTGTAATAGCCCGCCGAATAGGCGTCGGAACTGAACAGATGGCCGAACTGCGGCAAACGGTGCCGCATGACGATTTCCTTGGGCATGCCGATTTCGGCCAGCGTTTCGCGTTCGAAAGCATCGACGTCGGTTACCGGCACCTTGCGGTCGTGCAGCTTCATGTCGACGATCGCGCTCGCCAGATATTCGACCGTGTCGAATCCCTGGTTGAATTTGCTCGACGCGATGATCTTGTCGACCAGCGCCTGCGGCATCGGCTCGCCCGTCTTGTAGTGCGTCGCGAATTTCGACAGCACTTCGGGCGTCATCAGCCAGTTTTCGTTCACCTGGCTCGGATATTCGACGAAGTCGCGCGGTACCCCGGCAAGCGCCGGATAATAGACGTGCTGCAACAGATAATGGATGCCGTGCCCGAATTCGTGGAACAGCGTCGTCGCATCGTCGAGGCTGACGAGCGTCGGTTCGCCGTTCGCGCCTTCGGTGAAATTATTGTTGTTCGACGCGAGGACATTGCGTTCGCCGCCCAGGCCCTGTTCGCTGCGATAGGTGGTCATCCAAGCGCCCGAACGCTTGCCGTCGCGCGCAAAATTGTCGAGGTAGAGGACCCCGACATTCTTGCCGGTCTTGAGGTTATAGACCTCGAACGTCTTCACCTTGGGATCGAAGACCGGGATCGTGCCGGTGTTTTCGCGGAAGCCCAGATCATAGAGCCGCCCCGCCGACCAGAACATCGCGTCGCGCAGCTTGTCGAGCTGGAGGTACGGCTTCACCTCGCTTTCATCGAGGTCATATTTCGCCTTGCGGACCTTCTCCGCGTAGAAGCGATAATCCCACGGTTCGATCGTGATCTTCGGCCCCTTGCCCGCCTTTGCCTCGGCATCGGCGATCGCCTGCATGTCGGCGACCTCTTCATGCACGCGGGCGACCGCGGCCGGCCACACCTTCATCATCAGCGCCATCGCGTTCGCGGGCGTCTTGGCCATCGTGTCGGCCATGCGATAGTCGGCGTGGGTCGGAAAGCCGAGCAGTTCGGCGCGCGCCTGGCGCAGCTTCAGTATTTCGGCGATCGTCGCATTGGTGTCGTTGGCATCGCCATTGTCGCCGCGGTTGACGAAGGCGCGCCACACCTTCTCGCGAAGCGCGCGGTTGGTCGCATTTTGGAGCACCGGCTGCGCCGACGAGCGGGTGTTCTTGATCGCCCACTGGCCAGGCTTGCCCTGCGCCTCGGCCGCGGCGGCCAGCGAAGCCACGAAACCTGCCGGCAGCCCGTCGAGTTCGGCCTTGTCCGTGACGAAGGTGTATAGCTTTTCATCGCCGAGCAGCTTCGACGAAAAGGTCGAGAACAGCCCTTCCAGCTTGGCGTTCATATCGACCAGCTTCGCCTTATCGGCGGGGGGCAGATTGGCGCCGTCGCGCACCATCTCGTCATAGCTGCGCTCGACAATGCGAATCTGCTGGGCGTTGAGCCCGCTCGTCAGCCGCGTGTCATACACCGCCTTGTAGCGCGCGAAGAGTTTGGGATCGAGGAACAGCTCGGTATAGAATTTGGTGAGCTTCGGGCTCCATTCGGCGTCGATATCTTCGACGCGGTCGTTCGACTTGTTCGACGTCTGCACGCCCCACATCGCGAAGACGCGGTCCATCGTTTCGCCGGCAAGCTGCATCGGGACATGCGTGTTTTCGAAAGTCGGCGCGGCGGGATTGTCGATGACCGCCTGCACCTCGGCCTTCACCTCGGCCATCCCTTTTTCAAAGGCGTCGGGGAACAGGTCGGGGTCCAGCTTGTCCCACGGCGGCACCCCTTCATAGGGACCGGTCCACGGGGCAAGCAGCGGGTTCGCGTCGGCCGGGGCGGAAGCGGGCGCCTTGGCGGCGGGTTCGGCGGCAATACTCATCTGGCTATAACCCATCATCAGTGCCGTCGATGCAAGCAGCATCGACAAATGACGGACAGGGCGGGGCGCGATACGCAGCATCTGTGATCTCCCGGGGGTTTTGGTTTCGGACGAAACCATGTCGGGAGGTGCCTTAACCCGATAGGGCGGCAGTGTGCAAGCCGACGAGGTCAAGCCCGGCAAGCGCTCCAGTCGTTGCGGGAATGACCGGAATGCGGTGGGAGAGCAGAAAGGCGGCTTTCGGCCTTAGATCGGTGCAAAGGGGACGTTAAGACTGCTTGCCTATGCCCCTACCGAGCCGCTTCGGAGCCAGGCCGTGTTTGACGTTCATCTAGACATATCACTGTTCACCACGAACGCCGCGTTTGGCATGATCTCAGGCAGCATGCGCTTACCCCTGATTCCTCAGGTCGGCGATGTATTGTCATTCCGGATTACAAGGTCGGTCGAAGCCTTCTGCGACACCCACCCATTCACCGGAGTTTTGCGAGTCACTAATCGGATCATCAGCCCAGATGGGGTCAGTGTTGCTCTGGAGGATTTGACCGCCGCGACACCCGGAGATGCCCAGTCGATAATTGAAATTTTCGAAGAAAATCACGGGCTATACGGAGATGTTTGGGAAAACTAACGACGGCTATTAGGATCGTTGGCACCTTGGAATGATGACCAAAACCGGTCGGAAGCGCGCCTAGCTTACCTCAGTACTAGCGCAGTTTACTCCACGCTTCGCTTGTGAGCCACATGGCCGGCAGCAGCATGAAAATCATCACGAGCCAGAATTGAAACGGTCTTTCATCGCGGCGTGGATCGGTGAAGCCAATCGGCACGCCCGCTCGGATGGAACGGCCAATCAGAATCAAAAAAGATGCTGCAAGCAGCACGCAGAGCAGACTCTTCATCATGAGGAATATACATCACTGTGAAATGGCAGCAATCGGTCGATTCCGATTCAATTTAAATCGGTGGCGAACGGCGACTTTGGGATGGGATGCCGACCGACCGCTTCTGGTTTTCACCGGAGATTTGGTGATAGCTCTATCCGAGGAAGTTTGCTTCCCCCGACGCCTCTTAAGCCCGACTTTCCCCAGACCATCGGCACCACTTGCCGCATCATCTTGCCGTTGGCTTCTTCGAATCCTCCCAAAACGTGAATTAGTGCTTCGTTAGGACCGTTGCAGCCGATCTCGACCCGGTCCAAAACGTGAAGGGGCGCGATGGCGGCGTTGATTGCTGACCGATCATCCTTCGAAAGACGCCGCGAAAATCCTTCAATTGCAACGACAGAAACCACATAGCCCTGCCGGTCAAACTCCGCCGTTACTCGGCCTGCCTCGGGGCAGACGACGGAAACACGGTCGCTGTTTGCGATTGGGGCGTAGGATGACCAGTCCTCTATCGCAGTTAGTGGCGGCGGCGGGGAAGCCGTCTGGGCCAAAACAGCCACGATGAACTGCATTAACAATGTATCATCCTCATGCCGGAACCATCGATAATCGTCTTATCGCGGGAACATAAACGATGTGTAGAGCCCTCGAATGCCTGCAACCTGTCGCTTCATGCCATATGGCGCGCGCCGTTCACCCGCCAAAGCCCGGCTGGACGATCCCCGGCACATCGACGCGAAAGGTGAAGAGGCCGCCAGCGTGCGGCTGGGCCGCGCGGTCGCCATCGGACAGGTCTTTGCCCGCGCTGGTGACGAAGGCGGTGCACAGGTCGGCGCCGCCCAGCGCGATCATCGAGGGGCGCTGGACGGGCATCTCGATCGTCTGGAGAATCTCGCCGGCGGGCGACAGGCGCACGACGCGCCATCCGTCCCACAGCGCCGACCAGTAACAACCCTCGGCATCGACCGTTCCGCCGTCAGGGCGGCCCTTGCCCTGCTCGAACTGGTGGAACAGCCGGCCGTCGCCAAGCGCGCCGGTCGCGGGGTCGACCGCATAGGCGTGCAGCGCATGCGTTGGCGTGTCGGCATGATAAAAGGTGCGGCCGTCGGGGCTGAAGGCCGCGCCGTTGCTCGTCAGCAGCCCGCCGAGCATCGGAGTCAGCGTCCCGTCGGGGTCGAGGCGGAACAGCATTGCGCCCGGGTTGGACTTGTCGCGCGTCACGCTGCCGATCCAGAAGCGGCCCGCGGCATCGACGCACCCGTCGTTGAAGCGCTGTTCGGCTATGCCCGCCAGCACCGCCGGACCGAAGGGGCGCGGGTCCTCGCCCCACGCGTCGATCAGCGCGCAGCCGTCCTTGAGGCCCATGACCAGCCCGCCGTCCGCGCGCGGCGCGACGCAGCCGACGGGCTGGTCGAGCTGCATCGTTTCGGTCGCGCCAGTCGCGGGATCGGTGCGATGGATGCGATGCGCATCGATATCGACCCAGTAAAGGCGTGCTTCGGGGGCGTGCCAGCGCGGCGATTCGCCGAGCAGCGCCTGCGCATCGAGAAGGAGATCGACCATCGCAGCGGCTTAGCGCGGCGCGGCGGCGCTGCCCAGCGCCCGCAAACCTATTCGGTGCCTGATTCGATTATGGAACAGCCGCCTCGGCG
This sequence comes from Sphingopyxis terrae subsp. terrae NBRC 15098, assembly GCF_001610975.1. Taxonomy (NCBI): domain Bacteria; kingdom Pseudomonadati; phylum Pseudomonadota; class Alphaproteobacteria; order Sphingomonadales; family Sphingopyxidaceae; genus Sphingopyxis; species Sphingopyxis terrae. The sequence goes on from NZ_CP013342.1 coordinate 1,874,124, forward strand.
CAGATTCCGTTCATCGTCACTGACTTGATGCGGGGTCGATTCTCGCCGCGCGGGGCGCACGGGTCCGGTATCCGGTCCGGGGCGACAAGACGGTGGGCGGCTTCGCGTGCGTTTTATGCCGTAACGGCATTTCCACTTGACGTGGACGTAAACGTAAGGTCCATTAGCAAGCGAAGGACGTGCCCCGGCGCGGCCCCGTTTCGCGCGCACCGGCTCCCCGAAATCGTCCGGACGCGCTCAGGGAAAGGAAGAAGGATGTCGCTCGATAATCTGTCGCGCACCGCTTACACCGACGATCATGAGGCGTTCCGCGCGACGGTGCGCCAGTTCCTCGAAAAAGAAGTCGCGCCCAATCAGGCGAAATGGGCTGAGGACGGCATCGTGCCGAAGGATCTGTGGCCCAAGGCGGGCGAGCTGGGCCTGCTGTGCCCCACCGTTCCCGAAGAATATGGCGGGCTGGGTCTCGACTTCGGCTATAATGCGATCGTCGACGAGGAAAGCGCCTATTATGGCCGCGTCACCACCGGCTTTTCGCTCCAGTCGGATATCGTCACCAACTATATCGTCCGTTACGGCAGCGAAGAGCAGAAGAAGCATTGGCTGCCCAAGATGGTGTCGGGCGAAGTGGTCACCGCGATCGCGATGACCGAGCCGGGCACCGGCAGCGACCTTCAGGGCATGCGCACGACCGCAAAGAAGGATGGCAACCATTATGTAATCAATGGGTCGAAAACCTATATCACCAACGGCCAGAACGCCGACCTGGTCCTGGTCTGCGTCAAGACCGACACCGAGGTGCAGCCCGCTTGGAAGGGCGTGTCGATCGTGCTCGTCGAGGCCGATCGCGACGGTTTCCAGCGCGGCCGTAACCTCGACAAGATCGGGCAGGACGAAGCCGACACGTCGGAGCTTTTCTTCAACGACGTCCGCGTCCCCATCACTAACTGTCTCGGCGAAGAGGGACAGGGGTTCATCTATCTGATGAGCGAACTGCCGCAGGAACGCCTGTCGATCGCCGTGTCGGCGCAGGCCTCGGCGCAGCGCGCGTTCGACGATACTGTCGAATATACGCGCGACCGCAAGGCGTTCGGCAAGCCGATCCTCGATTTCCAGAACAGCCGCTTCGTCCTCGCCGATCTGAAGGCAAAGCTGCAGGTCGGCTGGGCGCACCTCGACTGGGCGCTCGCGCGGCATCTGAAGAAGGAACTCACCCCCGAAGAGGGCGCTGCGGCGAAGCTGTGGCACACCGATCTTCAGTGGGAAGTGATGGACAAGTGTCTCCAGCTGTTCGGCGGCGCGGGTTATATGAACGAATATCCGATCGCCCGCGCCTGGCGCGCGGCGCGCGTGACGCGCATCTTTGGCGGCACGAACGAGATCATGAAGGAACTGATCGGGCGCAAGCTTTAATCCCGTCGCCCCCGCCTTCGCAGGGGCGGCGACAATCGGAAAGGAACTCTCCATGGCCACAGCCTATATCGTAGATGCCGTCCGCACCGCCGGCGGTCGCCGCGGCGGCAAGCTCGCCGGTGTTCACCCTGTCGACCTCGGCGCCGCGGTCTATGACGCGATCGCCGACCGCAACGACTTCGACACGTCGAAGATCGACGATGTCATCACCGGTTGCGTCAGCCAGGGCGGCGAGCAGACGATGGACCTCGGCCGCAATGCCGTGCTCGCCTCGAAGCTTCCCGATTCGATCCCCGCGGTGACCATCGACCGGCAGTGCGGATCGTCGCAGCAGGCGATGATGTTCGCCGCGCAGGCGGTGATGTCGGGCACGCAGGATATCGTCCTCGCCAGCGGCATCGAAAGCATGACGCGCGTACCGATGGGCAGCGTCGCGACGCTGTTCATGAAGGAAGGGCTCGGCAATTATAAGTCGCCGCGGCTCGAGGAAAAATATCCCGGCATCATGTTCAGCCAGTTCATGGGTGCCGAGATGATCGTCAAGAAGCACGGCTTCACCAAGGACGACCTCGATGCCTTCGCGCTCGAAAGCCATCGCCGCGCCCGCGTCGCGACCGAGGCGGGGCTGTTCGGCAATGAAATCGTCGGGATCGAGGTGGAGACGCCCGAAGGGCCGCAGCGCCACACGGTCGACGAGGGGATCCGCTTCGACGCGACGCTCGAAAGCATTGCCGGGGTGAAGATCCTGCAGGAAGGCGGCACCATCACCGCGGCGACCAGCTCGCAGATCTGCGACGGCGCGTCGGCCGCGCTGATCGTGTCGGAACAGGCGCTCAAGGATCATGGGCTGACCCCGCGCGCGCGCATCCACCATATTTCGGTGACCGCGGGCGACCCCATCATCATGCTCGAAGAGCCGCTGTTCGCGACCGAAAAGGCGCTCAAGAAGGCGGGTCTGCGGATCGAGGACATTGACGCCTATGAAGTGAACGAGGCGTTCGCGCCGGTGCCGCTCGCCTGGCTCAAATATCTTGGCGCGGACCATGCGCGGCTCAACCAGCATGGCGGCGCGATCGCGCTCGGCCACCCGCTTGGCGCCTCGGGAACCAAGCTGATGGCGACGCTGCTCGGCGTGCTCGACGCCACCGGCGGCAAATATGGTCTTCAGACGATGTGCGAAGGCGGCGGCCAGGCCAATGTCACCATCGTCGAGCGGCTCTAACGATCTTGTGCTCCGGCGGAAGCCGGAGCCCAGGGCGGCCTGACGCGGGCGTCAGTTGTTCACGCTCTGGGTTCCGGCTTTCGCCGGAACACGCATTTTTCAGGGAAAGGACATGACATGAAACTCGATTCCACCGTATCCGCCGTCGTCACCGGCGGCGCTTCGGGCCTTGGTGCCGCCACCGCGCGCGCACTTGCCGCGAAGGGCGTCAAGGTCGCGATCTTCGATTTGCAGGCCGAAAAGGGCGAGGCGCTTGCTGCCGAACTCGGCGGCGTTTTCTGCGAATGCAATGTCACCGACGATGCGTCGGTCGACGCCGCCTTCGAAAAGGCGCGCGCCGCGATCGGTCAGGAGCGTATCCTTGTGAACTGCGCCGGCACCGGCAATGCGATCAAGACCGCCAGCCGGTCGAAAGAAGACGGCAGCATCAAGCATTTCCCGCTCGATGCCTTCAACTGGATCATCCAGATCAACCTAGTCGGCACCTTCCGCTGCATCGCCAAGTCGGCGGCGGGCATGATGACGCTCGACCCGATGGAAGATGGCGAACGCGGCGCGATCGTCAACACCGCGAGCGTCGCGGCCGAGGACGGCCAGATCGGTCAGGCAGCCTATTCGGCGTCGAAGGGCGGCGTCGTCGGCATGACCCTGCCGATCGCGCGCGACCTTGCGGCGGAAAGCATCCGCGTCAACACGATCCTGCCGGGCATCTTCGACACCCCGCTGCTCGGCGCGGCGCCGCAGAATGTCCGCGATGCGCTCGCGGCCTCGGTCCTCAATCCGAAGCGCCTCGGCAACCCGGCCGAATATGCGGGTCTCGCGCTGACCATGATCGAAAACGGCTATTTCAACGGCGAGGACGTGCGCCTCGACGGCGGCATCCGCATGGGTCCGCGCTGATATGCCGAAACCGGAAAGCTGGCGGCTCGATGCCGCCAGCTACCCTGTCCACCTCGATCTGCAGACGCGGTTCCAGGACATGGACATCAACGGTCACCTCAACAATGTGGCCTTCGCGGCACTGTTTGAAAGCGGCCGCGTGCTACTGAACCGCGAAATCCGTCCTTGGGAGGAGCGCCCGGCGAACGAGCGCACGATGGTCGCCGCGGTCGAGATCAACTATCTGGGTGAGGGAAATTTTCCCGACCCGGTCGAAATTGCGACCGGCATCGGCCGCCTCGGCACGTCGAGCTGGACGATCGTGCAGGCGATGTTCCAGAACGGTCGCTGCATCGCGACCTGTGATACGGTCGTGGTGTGCCGCACCGACGGCGCCGCCAAGCCGCTGCGCGCCGAAATGGTAAGGGAACTGGAAGCGAAGCTGGCGCGGCCGGGTTGAGCTTTCGTCATTGCGAGGAACCAACGGCGACGTGGTAATCTCCCGGCTTTCGCCGGGGTGGCAATGACGGCGCTCTAAAGCGTCGGGTCCGCCTCGGGCACCGAGCGGATCAGATCGCGGGCGAACCCGATCAGGCCGATCTGGCGGCGGCGCTTCAGCCGCTCGGCGCGCAGGATCGCCTTCACTTCCTCGAAGCAGCCTTCGATATCGTCGTTGATCAGCACATAGTCATAGCCGTCCCAGTGACTGATCTCGTTCGCCGCGCGTGCCATCCGCGCCGCGATCACTTCGTCGCTGTCGGTGTTGCGCGCGCGCAGCCGGCGTTCGAGCTCCTCCATCGTCGGCGGCAGGATGAACACCCGCACCACATCGGGGCCCGCTTCCTGATAGAGTTGCTGCGCGCCCTGCCAGTCGATATCGAACAGCACGTCCTTGCCGGCTGCGAGCAGTTGCTCGACGCGGTCGCGAGGGGTGCCGTAGCGATGGCCGAAGACATGCGCCCATTCGAGAAACTCGCCATCAGCGGCCATCTGCTTGAACGTGTCGACGTCGACGAAATGATAATCGACCCCATCCTGCTCGCCGGGACGCATCGGCCGCGTGGTGGCAGAGATTGACAGCGCAATGTCGCGGTCGCCCGCGAGCATCTTTTTGGAGATGGTGGTCTTGCCTGCACCCGAGGGCGAGGAGAGGACGAACAGGACGCCGCGGCGGTTGAGGTGGACGCTTTCAGCCATGGGCGCTAATTGCCCGAGCGAGGGCGGCGGTCAAGCGGGAAGGAATGCGGGGATGCGGGGAATGTCGCGCACGGGCTGGCTGGTCGCGGCGGGGCTGCTCGGCCTGCTGGCCGCGATACTTATCGCGATGGGGCGCCCGCCGATCTGCCCCTGCGGCACGATCAGCCTTTGGCACGGCACCGTCCAGTCAAACCAGAACAGCCAGCAGATTTCGGACTGGTACAGCTTCAGCCATATCATCCACGGCTTCATCTTTTACGGCCTGTCGCGCTGGCTGATGCCGCGCGCGCCGCTGTGGGCCGCGCTCGCCGTAGCGATCGGGATCGAAGGCGCATGGGAGATATTGGAAAATTCGTCGGTTATCATCGACCGCTACCGCGAGGTCACCATGGCCTATGGCTATGCGGGCGATTCGGTACTCAATTCGGTCAGCGACGCCGGTTTCATGATCTTGGGATTTCTGGCCGCCAGCCGGATGCGCTGGTGGACGACCGTCACGCTCGCGCTCGCCTTCGAACTCTTCACCCTGTGGGCGATCCGCGACAATCTGACGCTCAACATACTCATGCTGGTCTCACCGATCGAGGCGGTGAAGGAGTGGCAGGCGGGCGGATAGCGCTCGCTGCTCGGTGCACGCTGCTCAGTGGGTGGCGAGGCGCGGCGCCTTTTCGTCCACCGGAATCGCGGGCGGCAGGGCGTCGCCCAGATCCTGGCCGTCGGTGTGGACGATCCCCGCATAGGGATCGACGACGCCCTCCTGCGCGAGCGCGCTGTCGGCGCGATGCGCGGCCTCGGCGGCATGCCGCGCTTCGGCGCGGTCGGCCCATTTCTTGGTAAGATAGGCCGCCGCAGCGGTCGCGGCGAGCGCCGCATAGCGCTGCGGGAACATCCGCCGCGCGACGAACAGCGTCCCGGCGCCGATCACGGCGCCCGCCATCGTATGATTGCCTTTCCTGCGGCCGATCGCGCTCCCGATCACGCCGCCGATGATCCGTCCCATCATCTTCATATCCTTCCTCCCCCTATCAATCCCCGGCAGGCGATTCGGGTTCCGGGCCGAGCATGTGCCGCGGGTTGACGACGCGGTCGAAGGTCGCAGCGTCGACATAGCCGAGGTCGAGCGCCGCCGCGCGCAAGGTCGATCCCGTCTCATGCGCATGTTTGGCGATCTTCGCGGCCTTGTCATAGCCGATTTCGGGCGCCAGCGCCGTCACCAGCATCAGCGATCGGTCGACCAGTTCGGCAATGCGCGCGCGATTGGGCTCGATTCCCTCGACGCAGCGCACCGCAAAGCCTTCCATCCCCGTCGCGAGCAGATCGATCGAGCGCATCACATTGGCGCCGATCAGCGGCTTGAACACGTTTAGTTCAAGATGCCCCTGCATCCCGCCGACGGTTACCGCCTGATGATTGCCGATCACCTGCGCCGCCACCATCGTCAGCATTTCGCACTGGGTCGGATTGACCTTGCCCGGCATGATCGAGCTGCCGGGTTCGTTCGCTGGCAGGTCGATCTCGCCCAGGCCGGCGCGCGGCCCCGATCCCAGCAGGCGTATGTCGTTGGCGATCTTGGTCAGCGCGACTGCGAGCGTGTTGAGCCGGCCCGACAGATCAACCAGCACGTCGTGGCTCGCCAGCGCCTCGAACTTGTTGGGTGCGCTCTTGAAGCCAAGGCCGGTGATCGCCGCCAGTTCGGCCGCGATATCCTCGGCAAAACCCGCCGGGGCATTGAGCCCGGTGCCGACCGCGGTCCCGCCCTGCGCAAGCCGGGTGATGGCATGGTCGACCATCGGTTCGGTGCGCGTCCGGCACAGGCGGAGCTGCGCATAATAGCCCGAAAACTCCTGGCCCAGCGTCAGTGGAGTGGCGTCCTGCAAATGGGTGCGGCCGATCTTGACGATATCGTCCCACGCCTTCGCCTTCACAAGCAGCGCGTCCATCAAACGGTCGAGCGCGGGCATCAACCGGTGCGTCATCGCCAGTGTCGCGGCGACATGCATCGCGGTCGGGAAGCTGTCGTTCGACGATTGGCTGCGGTTGACGTCGTCATTGGGATGCACGGGCGATTTGCCGCCGCGCTGGCCCGATAGCATCTCATTGGCGCGCCCGGCGATCACCTCGTTGACATTCATGTTCGACTGGGTGCCGCTGCCGGTCTGCCAGATGACGAGCGGGAACTGGTCGTCATGCTTCCCGTCGGCGACCTCGCGCGCCGCCGCTTCGATCGCGTCGGCCTTTTCGGCGGACAGGCCGTGCCGACGGTTCACCCGCGCCGCCGCCTGCTTGACCAGCGCGAGCGCATGAACGATCTCGATCGGCATCCGCTCGCGCGCGCCGAAAGGGAAATTCTCGATCGAACGCTGCGTCTGCGCGCCCCAATAGGCGTTCGCCGGGACCGCGATCTCGCCGATGCTGTCGCTCTCGATCCGCGTGCCGCTCATCCTATCAATATCCTCGTCACGGCCACCGCGCCGGCCCAGATCAGCGCGACCATGCCCAGAAACTGCCAATAGCCGCCTTCGCCAATCCGTCGCCGGAACCAGGCTGCGGCTGCCCAGACGATCAGCAGCGCCGGGGTCAGGATCAGCAGGCTGAAGCGCAGCAGCCCGTCGACGATCGCATCGCCGACGCCGCTTTCGAACCGGGCATAGCCCTCGACACCCCACCAGAAGGCGGCGGTCAACACCAGCATCCCTGCGAGTGCCCAATATTGCCAGAAGCGGCTGGGGGGCCAGTTGGGGCCCGCCATCCTATCGTTTCTTGCCGAAATCCACCGTCACGACATTCGATCCGTCCTCGACCGCAACATCGGGGCGGTCATTATCGGCTTCGTCATGCGGCTCGGGCTGCTCCAGCTCGTCTTCGCTGACCTGGAACTGCAGGCCGAAATCGACCGACGGATCGACGAAGGCGGTGATCGCGGCATAGGGGATCACCAGCGTCGAGGGCGTCTGGTTGAACGACAGGCCGACGCTGAAAAGATCCTCTTCGACCTTCAGGTCCCAGAAGCGGTTCTGGAGGACAATCGTCATTTCGTCGGGGAATTTGGCAACCAGATGCGCGGGGATCGATACACCCGGCGCCTGCGTCTTGAAGGTGATGTAGAAATGATGCTCGCCGGGCAGATGGTCCGATCCCTCGACTTGCGAGAGCACGCGGCCGACCACGGCGCGCAGCGCGTCCTGCACGATTTCGTCATAGGGAATCAGGCTGTCGCGAACGTCATCACTCATGGCGGTGGGGGATGAACGGACGACGGGCGCGGGTCAAGGGGGGTCTGTGGGGCAGAGTCGCCTTGCAACGCGAAAATTAGGCTCTAAGGGGCATGCCATGCGAACCGCCACCGTCCAGCGCACGACCAAGGAAACGGATATCGCGATCGCCGTCAACCTCGACGGTACCGGCGACTATTCGGTGTCCACCGGAATCGGTTTCCTCGACCATATGGTCGAACAATTGTCGCGCCATTCGCTGATCGACATTTCGATGACCGTGAAGGGCGATCTGCACATCGACCAGCATCATACGGTCGAGGACTCGGCGCTCGCGCTCGGCGAAGCCGTGGCGAAGGCGCTCGGCGACAAGCGCGGTATCGCCCGCTACGGCGAAGCCCATGCGCCGATGGATGAAACGCTGACTCGCTGCATCCTCGATATTTCGGGGCGCCCGCACTGCGTTTGGAAATCGGCCTTCTCGCAGCCGCGGCTCGGCGAGATGGATACCGAGCTGTTTCCGCACTGGTTTCACAGCTTTGCCCAGACCGCCGGGATCACGCTCCACATCGAAACGCTTTATGGCGAGAACAACCACCATATCGCGGAGAGCATGTACAAGGCGCTGGCCCGCGCGCTGCGTGCAGCCGTGGAGATCGATCCGCGCAAGGGCGACGCGATTCCGTCGACCAAGGGTGTCCTTTAGGGGCCGTCCATGAGCGCCATTGCCCTGATCGACTATGGCGCGGGCAATCTTCGCTCGGTGCATAATGCGCTCGTCGCGGCGGGCGCGGACGATGTTGCCGTCACCGCTGATCCCGATGTCGTGGGACAAGCCGACCGCATCGTGCTGCCGGGTGTGGGGGCCTTTGCCGCGTGCATGAACGGATTGGCGGCAATTCCCGGGCTGATCGAGGCGCTGGAGCAGCGCGTTCGCGGCGAGGGCGCGCCCTTCCTCGGCATCTGCGTCGGGATGCAATTGCTCGCCGACGCGGGTGAGGAGCATGGGCGGCACGAAGGGCTCGGCTGGATCGGCGGAACGGTGCGCGCCTTCACGCCGGCGCCGGGACTGCGCATCCCGCACATGGGCTGGAACGATGTCGTGCCAAGTTTCGCGCATCCGGTGCTGGCTGCGGGCGAGGCCTATTATCTGCACGGCTATCATTTCGCCGACGCGGCGCATGTCGCGGCGACGAGCAGTCACGGCGGCCCTTTCACCGCCGCGGTGGCGAAGGACAATATCGTCGGCGTGCAGTTTCACCCCGAAAAGAGCCAGGCCTATGGCCTCGCGACCCTCGAAAGATTCCTCGCATGGCGCCCCTGATCATCTTCCCCGCGATCGACCTCAAGGGCGGGCAGGTGGTGCGGCTCGCCGAAGGCGATATGGCGCGCGCAACCGTCTATGGCGACGATCCGGCGGCGCAGGCGCGGCTGTTCGCGGACGCGGGCGCCAGCCATTTGCACGTCGTCGATCTCGACGGCGCCTTCGCCGGTGAAAGCGTCAACGGCGCGGCGGTCGAAAGCATCGTCGCGGCCTTTCCGGGCAGGGTGCAGGTCGGCGGCGGTATCCGCGATCGCGCGGGCGTCGATCGCTGGCTCGCGCTCGGGGTAGAGCGCGTCATCATTGGCACCGCGGCGCTCAAAGACCCCGATTTCGTCAAATCGGCCGCGCGCGATTTGCCGGGCCGGATCATCGTCGGCGTCGATGCGCGCGATGGCATGGTCGCGACCGAAGGCTGGGCCGACGTCTCCGACGTGCGCGTCGAGGATCTGGCGCGGCGCTTCGAAGATGCCGGCGTTGCTGCGCTGCTGTTCACCGACGTCGGGCGCGACGGGCTGCTCAAGGGCTGCAACGTCGCCGCGACCGTGGCGCTGGCGCGCGCGGTCGCCATCCCGGTGATCGCGAGCGGCGGCGTTGCGGATATTGGCGACATCCATGCGCTGCGCCCGCGCGTCGCCGACGGGATCGAAGGCGTGATTACCGGCCGCGCGCTCTATGACGGCCGCCTCGACCTCGCCGAAGCGATCGCGGCGGGGCGGGCATGACCGTCCGCGTCCGCGTGATCCCGTGCCTCGACGTCGCTGATGGGCGCGTCGTGAAGGGCGTCAATTTCGTCGACCTGCGCGACGCCGGCGATCCGGTCGAAGCCGCGCGCGCCTATGACGCGGCGGGCGCCGACGAGCTTTGCTTTCTCGACATTTCCGCGAGCCACCAAGGGCGCGGCACGCTGCTCGACATGGTCGCACGCACCGCCGAAGTCTGCTTCATGCCGCTCACCGTCGGCGGCGGCGTGCGCAGCGCCGATGATGCGCGCGCGCTGCTCCTCGCGGGCGCCGACAAGGTCGCGGTGAACAGCGCCGCGGTGGCGCGCCCCGAACTTGTCGCCGACATCGCCGACCGTTTCGGCAGCCAGTGCGCGGTCGGCAGCATCGACGCGCGCCGCGTCGCAGAGGGGCGGTGGGAAATCTTCACCCATGGCGGACGCACCCCGACGGGGGTCGATGCGCTTGCCCATGCGGTGCGCCTTGCCGAACTGGGCGCGGGCGAATTGCTCGTCACCAGCATGGACCGCGACGGGACCAAGGACGGCTATGACCTCGCGCTCACCCGCGCGATTGCCGATGCGGTGTCGGTGCCGGTGATCGCATCGGGCGGTGTCGGCAATCTCGACCATCTGGTCGCCGGCGTGATCGAAGGCGGCGCGAGCGCGGTGCTCGCGGCCAGCATCTTCCATTTCGGCGAAGCGACGATCGCCGAGGCGCATGCGCGGCTCGCCGCCGCAGGGCTGCCGGTGCGCGCGCATTGATGTCCTGAAGGACTGGCGCTGAGGCCAAGCGGCTGCAATAGAAAGCCGATGACAGCCAAGCTCCGCCTCGCCGACCGTATCAACGACCTGCTTCCGATCCTCGGTTTCGGTACCGCGATCGCCAGCCTGGCGATACCGCTCAATCCCTTTTTGGTCGGGGTGATCCTCGCCGGGTCGGTGATCGCCGCGGTCCATCATGCCGAAGTCGTCGCGCACCGCGTCGGCGAACCCTTCGGGACGCTGATCCTCGCGCTGGCGGTGACGGTGATCGAGGTGGGGCTGATCCTGACACTGATGCAGGCCGAGCCCGAAAAGGCGGCGACGCTAGCGCGCGACACGGTGTTCGCGGCGGTAATGGTGATCATCAACCTGCTGATGGGGCTTTGTCTGCTCAGCGGCGCGATCCGCCATCATGAACAACGGTTCCAGCGCACCGGAATGGGCGCTGCGCTGGCGACGCTCACCGTGTTGACGGTGGTGACGCTGGTGCTCCCCAATTTCACCTCGAGCGCGCCGGGGCCGCGCTATTCGGCGACGCAACTCGGCTTCGTCGCGGTGGTGTCGCTCATCCTCTATGCAACCTTCGCGCTCGTCCAGACCGTGCGCCACCGCCATTATTTCCTGCCCGATGGCGAAGCGCAGGACGAACCCGACGCCCACGCCGCCCCGCCATCGGCGCAGCGGATGTGGCTGTCGCTCGCCCTGCTCGTCGCGTGCCTGTTCGGGGTCGTGCTGCTGGCGAAAGCGCTGTCTCCGGTGATCGGCGCGCTGCTCGCCGAAGCGGGCGCGCCGCCGGCGGTGCTCGGCGTTCTGATCGCGGCGCTGATCCTCGCCCCCGAAGGACTGGCAGCAGTACGCGCGGCAAAGGCCGATCGGCTGCAAACCAGCCTCAACCTTGCGCTCGGATCGGCGCTGGCGACGATTGGACTGACCATCCCGGCGGTCGCGATCCTGTCGATCGCCACCGACATGCCGATCAGCCTGGGCCTCGATGCCAAATCGACGGTGCTGTTGTTCCTGTCGCTGATCGTCGCGTCACAGACGCTGGCGAACGGGCGAACGACCGTGCTGCAGGGCACGATCCACCTGATGCTGTTCGCAATCTATCTGTTCACGACCTTCGTGCCGTAAGCGGTTCCGTCGCCCCCGCCTTCGCGGAGGTGACGATTTTGGCGGTCACGTCTTGCGAACGAACACCGTACCCGCCGAATAACCGGCGCCGAACGAACAGATCAGCCCGGTATCGCCGGCCTGCATATCTTCGTGGTTCAGGTGATAGGCGATGATCGACCCGGCGCTTGAGGTATTGCCATAGGTGTCGAGCACCGTCGGGCTTTCGTCGGCGCTTGCCTCATGCCCCAGCACCTTGTGCGCGATCAGGCGGTTCATATTGGTGTTCGCCTGATGCAGCCACAGACGGCGCATGTCGGCGCCTTGCAGGCCGAGTTTCTCCATTTCCTCGACGATCATGGCGGCAACCATCGGCACCACTTCCTTGAACACCTTGCGGCCTTCCTGGACGAACAGTTTGTCGGTCTTCGGTCCCGACTGGTCGATGGCGCCGTGGGCGCGGTTCAGAAAGCCGAAATTGTTGCGGATATTGTTGGAGAAAACGGTCTTCAGCCGCGTACCCAATATGTCCCAATGCCCCGCCGGCGCGATGGCCTTGTCCTCGACGAGAATCGCGGTGGCGACGTCGCCGAAGATGAAATGGCTGTCGCGGTCGCGCCAATTGAGGTGCCCCGAACAGATTTCAGGGTTCACGACCAGCACGCTCCTTGCATGCCCCGCACGAATATAGTCGGCCGCGGTCTGGATGCCAAAGGTCGCCGAGGAGCAGGCGACATTCATGTCGAAGGCAAAGCCGTCGATGCCCAAAGCCTGCTGAATCTCGATCGCCATTGCGGGATAGGCGCGCTGCATGTTCGACGCCGCGCACAGCACCGCATCGACGTCGGCGGCATCGCGGCCGGCGCGCGCCAGCGCGTCCTTTGCGGCCGCCACGCCGATCTCGGCGAGGATCGACAGCTCGTCATTGGTCCGCTCGGCAAGCCGCGGTGCCATATGCTCGGGGTCCAGGATGCCCGCCTTGTCGACGACGTAGCGCGATCCGATGCCGCTCGCCTTTTCGATGAAATCGACGCTCGATTCAGCGAGTTCGTCGATCTCGCCCGCTGCGATCGCCGCGGCATTTTCCCTATTGTGCAGCGCAACATACCGGTTAAAACTGGCGACAAGTTCTTCGTTGGTGATGCGTTCGGCGGGGGTGAAGAGGCCGGTGGCGGAAATGACCGGCTGCGGTGCGTGCGACATTGTTGTCCCTGCGTGTCTTATGGTCTGATGACACGCTGATTAGGCCCGGTCGCGGCGCGGCGCAACGCCCCACAAGCGAAGCTGAACGCGCGCCGACGTCATGGTTAACCGGCCACTAACCATTTCAGTGGCAGACTGTTCGATGCAAGCCTCCGGGGGGACGGCTCCCCGGGGTGCGCAAGCGGGAGCATGACCATGGCGACGCGTTCGGGACCGGCATCCGGCGATTTGTCCCTCGCCGAAATCAAGGAATTTGCGGGCTTCGCTGCAGGGACGCAGCGCTATATTCGCCGCTCGCTCGATATCGGGCTCGAGCGTGACGATGCAATCGAACGCTGGTCGCGCGACATGGTCGAAGAAGCGGCAATCCGCGTTCAAGCCCGCGTCTATCAGCGGCTATGCGACATTCGCACCCATATTCCGGAGGACAGCGGACTCGACGCGCTCGAAGGCTTCATGGCGCCGCTCGTCGCGGTATCGGCCTTCGATCTGGGGCAGGATCGCCTGCCCACCTTCGCCGCCTATCGCTTTCTCTATGAACGTCTGCTCGGCGCGCACGCGCGCCCATGGCTGCCCGGCGCCTTCTGCGCCGCGGCATCGCTGCCGCACCTGCACCCAGACAAGCGCAAGCTGCTGCTCCAGTCGATCAGCGAAGCCGCCGCCACCGCGCCCGGCTGGTCGGCGCGCGAACCGAGTTTCTATCCCGAATGGGTCGAAAAGATCGACGTGACGAAGCCGGCGAATTGAACGGCGCGGCCTATTCGCTGATCCACAGATTATGGCTGTCGATGCGCAGCCGGGTGATGTCGCGCAGCGCTTCGGTGCGGGCGATCGTTTCGGCCCGGAACGACGCGTGCGTCTGGCGCTCTCCGAGCAGGACGTCGGCGAGATCGATCGCATCCAGATCCTGCCCGCGGCGAAGCTTGGCGAGCGCCGCCATCTGCGCCGCGCGCGCCTGATCGGCGCGCTGCCACGCCGAATAAGCCGCGGCAGCGCGCGCGAGGTCGCCGTCGGCCATTTCCTGCACATCGAAGCGGACAGCGCTGAGCTGCGCCGCCGCGGCCTGCGCCTCGGACGCCGCGCGCGCCGCCATGGCGCCGCGGTGATTGCCGCCGATCGGGATCGTTACGGTCAGACCCGCGCCCCGTTCGGCGCCGCTGCGTTCGCTGAACAGCCGGAGGCCGACGGTGGGATCGGGAATCCGGTCCTGCCGCCCGCGTTCGGCGAGTGCACCAAAGCGCCGCGCCTCGGCATCGGCGGCAGCGATTTCGTGGCTGCGTTCGATGACCTGATCGCGCATCTGCGACGCCCCGGCTGAATCGAAGGTCGGCGTGGCGAGCGTCGGTGCCTCGGCGGGCAGGGCGATACCCGGAAATTGTGCGGCAAGCCGGGCCCGTGCCAGATCGGCGCGCCCCGCCGATTGGGCCGCGAGCAGGCGCGCCTCCGCCAGCGCGGCTTCGGCCTGATCGGCCTCAAGCTGCGGGGCGTCGCGCAGATCGACCCGTCGGCGCACGATCCGGACCAGCGTTGCATAATTTTCGACGCCCTGCGCATCGACGACGGCCTCGGCGTTGGCACCGACCCAGTCCCACCACAGCGCGTTGAGCAACAACGCGGCCTGATGCCGAGCATCTTCGAAATGATTGGTGGCGGCCTCGACGCCCAGCGCGCCGGCCTTGCGGTCCAGCCGCGCCTTGCCCGGCATACGAACCGGACGCGCGAGGATCGCGTCATATTCGTTGAAGCGCCCCTCGCGGTCGATGCTGCGGCTGACATAGCTGCCGGTGACGCTGAACTCATAGGGTCCGGCTTCGAGCGCGCGCTTCTCTGCCGCCGCGACATCGACACGGGCTCTCGCCGCAATGACCGAGGGGTGGGCGTCGAGCGCCTCGCGCACCACGGCTTCGGGCAACAGTCCCGGCTCGGCGGCGGCAGGCGACGTCAGGGCCAGACTGGCGGCAAGGAACAGAAGGCGGGTCATGCAGGGGCTCCGGCAGGATGATCCTGATCGCCCGCGCCGCGCTCGGCAGCGCTTTCGCCGAAGCGCTCGTACAGGATGGGCAGCAGGATGAGTGTGAGCAGCGTCGCCGTCACCAGTCCGCCGATGACGACGATGGCAAGTGGGCGCTGGATTTCCGACCCCGGACCGGACGCGAAGAGCAGCGGGACGAGGCCGAAGGCGGCGATGCTCGCGGTCATCAGCACCGGGCGCAGACGCCGCGCGGCGCCCTCGCGCACCGCCTGGTGCAGCGGGACGCCGCGTTCGCGCAGCTGACGGAAATAGCTGACCATGACGAGCCCGTTGAGCACCGCGATGCCGAGCAGCGCGATGAAGCCGACCGAGGCGGGAACCGACAGATATTCGCCCGATAGTGCGAGCGCGATCATCCCGCCCACCGCCGCAAAGGGTATGTTGACGAGGATCAGCGCCGCCGCGCGCAGCGAGCGCAGCGTCAGATAAAGAACGACGAAGATCATCAGCACCGCGATCGGCAGCACGATCATCAGGCGTGCGGCCGCCCGCTGCTGATTCTCGAACTGGCCGCCCCAGACGATACGATAGCCGGGCGGCAGTTTCACATGCTTGCCGATATCCGCCTTAGCCTCCTCGACGTAGCCGACAAGGTCGCGGCCGCTGACGAAGGCCTGCACGAGCGCGAAGCGAGATCCATTTTCATGTTCGAGCTTCACCGGCCCCGCGACCTGTGCGATCGCCGCGACATCGCTGGTGCGAAGAAGAGTCCCGGCGGGGGTGCGATAGAGACGGTCGGTGTAGCTTTGCGCGTCCATGCCGTCGCCGCCTTCGCCGCGAATAACCACGGGAATCCGGCGCGCGCCTTCGGCGATCGTGCCGGCGCGGACGCCCTCGACATCGGCGCGCATCATGTCCTGCAGCATGTCGACGGGCATTCCCGCCCGCCCTGCGGCCATACGATCGATGTCGATCTGCAGATAATCGACGCTGTCGTTGGCGACCGTCATCGCCTCGCTCGTCCCGCGGATCGTTTCGAGCCGGCCCTGGATCGCGCCCGCGAGCCGCGCCAGTTCCTTAAGGTCGGGGCCGAACAATTTGATCGCCAGATCGCCGCGCGCACCGGTGAGCATTTCGGAAACGCGCATCTCGATCGGCTGGGTGAAGCTGGGATCGATCCCCGGAAAATCGGCGAGCACGGCCCGAATCCGGTCGTTGAGCCAATCCTTGTCGGCAACGCGCCATTCGGACCGCGGCTTCAGCTTAAGAAAGCTGTCGGTTTCATTGGGGCTCATCGGGTCGAGGCCGAGCTCGTCGCTGCCGACGCGCGCGATCACACTGGTAACTTCGGGCACCTGTTCGAGGATTGCGCGCTGCACCTTCATGTCGCCCGCGGCGCTATGCTCGATATTGATGCTTGGTAGCTTGGTGAGCTGAACGATCGTCGACCCCTCGTCCATCGTCGGCAGAAAGGTCTTGCCCGTCACCGTATAAGCGACCCCGGCGAGCAGCAGGCCGATCGCGGAAATCCCGGCGACGGTCCGGCGGTGGGCAAAGGCCCATTCGAGCGCCCGCGCGTGACGCGGCGCCAGGAAACGCATCAGGCGCGGTTCGCGGTGGCCGTCCTGCTGCTTCAGGATGAAATAGGCGAGCACCGGCACCAGCGTCAGCGACAGGACCAGCGCCGAAAGCAGCGCGAGCACGATGGTCAGCGCGACGGGCGCGAACAGCTTGCCCTCCAGCCCCTCGAGCGTGAGCAGCGGCAGGAACACGAGCGCGATGATGAGGAGCCCCGAGGCGACCGGCATCGCGACTTCGGACGCGGCGACGAACACAGCATGCAACTTGCCCATCCGGCGATGCCTGGGATCGGACAAGCGCTCGACGACATTTTCGACGACGACAACGGCGCCGTCGACCAATATGCCGACCGCGATGGCAAGCCCGCCGAGGCTCATCAGATTGGCGGTGAGTCCGATCGCCCGCATGAAGATGAAGGTCAGCAGCGCCGCCATCGGCAGAGCGAGTGCGACGATGACCGACGCGCGGACATCGCCCAGAAACAGGAGTAGCAGGATGACGACGAGGATCGTCGCTTCGATCAGCGCCTTCTCGACCGTCCCGACCGCGCGTTCGATGAGGTCGGACCGGTCGTAGAAGACGTCGACGCGCATCCCGCGCGGCAGGCTGGGCTGGATTTCCGCGAGCCGCGCCTTGACTCCGTCGACGACCTTCGACGCGTCGGCGCCGCGCAGCGCGATGACCAGCCCCTCGACCGCCTCGCCCTTGCCGTCCTTCGTGACGGCGCCATAGCGCGTCAGATGCCCGGCGCGCACCGCCGCGACGTCGCCGACGCGCACGATACCGCCATCCCGCGAGCGCACCACGACCGAGGCGAGATCGTCGAGCGTGCGGATAGCGCCGACCGAGCGCACGATCAGCGCTTCGTCGCCGATCTTGAGCCGACCGGCTCCGTCGTTGCGATTGCTCGCCTCGATCGCCGCGCGCAGATCTTCGACGCTCAGCCCCGCCGCCGCCAGCGCGCCATTGTCCGGGCGCACCTCGAAGGTTTCGGCGAAGCCGCCGAGCGCGTTGACATCGGCAACGCCGGGAACGGTGCGCAGCGCCGGGCGGATGATCCAGTCGAGTACCCGCCGCTTTTCGGTCAGATCCTGTGGCCCTTCGAGCGTGAACATATACATGTCGGACAGCGGGGTAGAGATCGGCGCCATCCCGCCCGCGACCGTCGCCGGCAGGTCGCCCGCGACATTCGACAGCCGCTCGGCGACCTGGCTGCGCGCCCAATAGATGTCGGTGCCGTCCTTGAAATCGATCGTGATGTCGGCGATCGCATATTTAGCTACCGAGCGCAGGTTCGCCTGATCGGGGATGCCCAGCATCTCCATCTCGATCGGCGTGATGACGCGGCTCTCGACCTCCTCGGGGGTCATTCCCGGCGCCTTCAGGATGATCTTGACCTGCGTCGAGCTGATGTCCGGAAAGGCATCGATCGGCAGATTGGCGAAGGACCAGGCCCCGATGCCGCCCAGCAGCAGCGCGGCACCGATGACGGCAAGACGCAGCGCGAGCGCCTTTTCGACGAGTTTGCCGAGCATCCTATTCGCCGCCCAGCACGGCCTTGAGTTCGGCGATTGCCGAGGTTGCGACGCGTTCGCCGGGCTTCAGTCCGGCGGTTATCGTCACGCTGGCGCCGACGCGGCTGGCGACGGTGACGGGGCGCAGCGCGAATCCGTCCGCCCCCTTCACGAAAACCGCATCCCTGTCGCCGACCCGTGTCAGCGCGGCGGAAGGGATGCTCGCACCGGCGACGGGCTGAACGCCGCCGAGGATCGCGACGACCGACTTGCCGCTGACCAGTGCGGGCGCGGCGTCGAGGCGCGCCTTTGCCGTCAGCGCGCGCGTCGTAGGGTCGATCGAGCCGCCGACCGCGATGACGCGGCCCGTGGCGGGCGCGGTGCCGGGCATTCGGACTTCGACGGGGGTGCCCGGATGAACGGCGCCCGCGAGCCGTTCGGGGATTTGCAGATCGAGCATCAGCCGCGCCGTGTTTTCGACGATGAACGGCGCGCTGAGGCCACCCACCGGACCGCCCGCCTGCACATTGACGGCTGCGATCCGGCCGCCGATCGGCGCGCGCAGCGTCATCATACCGCTGCCGTCGGCATTGGCCTGCGCGAGAATGCGGCGGTTTTCGGCGACATTGACCTCAGCCTCGCGCAGCGCGGCGCGCGCCTCGTCGGCGCGGGCGCCCGCGACAATGCCTTCCTTGGCGAGCTGGCCGGTGCGGCCCGCGGCGGCGCGTGCAACTTCCAGCTGCGCCTGCGCGCGCGCCAGCGCCGCGCCATATTGGACAGGCTCGGCGGCGCGGATGCTGGCGAGCGGCTGACCGCTCGTTACCGCCTCGCCCTCGACAACAAACAGCCGTACTGCGATCCCGTCGAATGGCGCGGTCACCGCGACCCGCGCATCGGGGGGCAGCGAGACGGTCGCAGGGACCGCGCCAAGCTCGGCACTGCTGGCGGCCGCCGCGACTGCGGTCGCGATGCCGAGCTTCTCGATCTGTCGGGCGGTCAGCTTGCCCGGCGCGATGGCCGTTTCGCCGCCGTCGGGCGCAGGCGGGGGCGCCTCCTTCGACCACCAGAGGGTTGCGGCACCCGCCGCAAGGGCGAGCGCGGTCGATGCGGTGATGAGGGCTTTCCTGTCCATGGCTGCCCTCTGCCAAGCGAGTCTGACGCCAGCCTGACATTTTGTCAGTGTCGCGTCAGGCAATTGCGCTAGGACCATCACACCGGGATGAAGACGATGAGATCATCCCCATAAGGACAAGATGCCGATGCGCGTATTGCTGGTCGAAGACGATCCCGAACTGCGCCGCCGCCTGACCGAGCGGCTGGTGGCGGCGGGGATTGCCGTCGACAGCGCCGCGTCGGCGGGCGACGCCCGCGACTGGCCCGACATCGACATGCTGGGCGCGGTGATCCTCGATCTGGGACTGCCCGACGGCGACGGGATCGATGTGCTGCGCTACTGGCGCGGCGCCGCGCGGACGGTGCCGATCCTGATCCTGACCGCGCGGGGCAACTGGCGTGAAAAGGTCGAGGGGCTGAACAGCGGCGCCGATGATTTCATCGTCAAGCCGGTGCGGTTCGAAGAGCTGCTGGCGCGGCTGCATGCGCTGTGGCGGCGTGGACGCGGGCGCGGCAGCAACGCGCTGACGGTCGGCCCGCTTTCGCTCGACCCCGTCGCGTCCACCGCGACGCTGCACGGCGAAGCGCTGACGCTCAGTCGCAAGGAGTTCGCGCTGCTGCACCTCTTCATGCGGCGTCCCGAACATATCCTGTCGCAAGCCGACATCCTCGATCAGCTTTACGCACTCGAAGCCGAGCGCGACCGCAACGCGGTGGAGGCGCATATCAGCCGGCTGCGCCGCAAGATCGGACGCGACGCTATTCGCACCGTGCGCGGCCTGGGATATCGGCTCGAATTGTGACCCGACTCTTTTCCAGCCTGCGCGCGCGCTTTCTGGCCGCCATCCTGATCTGGGTGGCGCTGGGCATCGGCGCGTTGTGGTTTTCGTCGGTGCGGCTGTTCAGCAGCCATGTCGAACAGCAATATCATGAAGAGCTGGAGGTTCATGTCCGCGAGCTCGCCGATCTGACCGTGCTCGATGCGGCGGGTAACCCCCGCCTGTCGCGGCCGCTGTCCGATCCGCGCTATGCGGTGCCGCTGTCCGGATTTTACTGGCAGATCGGGCGCCCCGGCTATCGCTCGCTGAAGTCGCCCTCTATGACGCGCGGCGCGCTCGACGAGGATGTCGCGCACAGCCCGGACATCCTGCACCGCGTCGAAAACGGCCCAACGGGCCCCACGATCACCTATGGCTTCGAGCGCGCCGTGCCGGGCGGCGCCCCGCTGCATTTCGTCATCGCCACCGACGAGCGCCTGCTGCGCGCCGTAATCGCGAGCTTCACCCGCGAGCTCAGTCTGTGGCTCAGCCTGCTCGCGCTCGCGCTTCTGGCAAGCGGCCTTGCGATCATCACGTTCGGCTTCCGGCCGTTCAACCGGCTGGCCGCGCGGATCGCGGCGCTGCGCCGCGGGCAGGCCGATCACATCGAGGGGTTGTTTCCCGACGAAATCCGCCAGCTCGTCGATCCGTTGAACAGCTATCTGGCGCGCAACGCCGAGATCGTGGAACGCGGGCGTGTCGCCGCGGGCGCGCTGGCGCACTCGCTGCGCACCCCGCTCGCCGTCGTCACCGACGAGGCCGAACGGCTTCAACAGCGCGGCACCGAAAGCGCTGCGGCCGACGTCTTCCTGTCCGAAAGCGAGACGATGCAGCGCCAGATCGACTATCATCTGTCGCGCGTCCGGTCGGGCGGGTCGCATGCGGGGGTGGTCGGCGGCGTGCGGCTCGCCGCGATCCTGCCGCCGCTGATCGCCGCGATGGAACGCTGCCATCCGGGCAAGCGCTTCGCGGCGACCGCCGCGGCGCTCGATCCCGCTGCCCCTTCGCTTCCCATGGATGCCGAGGATCTGAGCGAGATATTGTCGAACCTGCTCGACAATGCCGGAAAATGGGCGCGATCGGGCATCACGATCGACTATCGTTTCGACGGCGCCGCGCGCCGCATTGCCATTGCCGACGACGGGCCGGGCGTTCCGCCCGATCAGCGCGATGCTATGTTCGGCATCGGCGCGCGCGGCGCCGGCCCCGGCGCCGGATCGGGCCTTGGCCTTGCCATCGCGCGCGATGTGGCGCGCGACTATGGGGGCGATGTAGCGCTCGATCGCGCCCCGTCGGGCGGCACGGTCGCTACGCTCCGCATCGGCGATTGACCCGGGAGCGACATGTAACGAACGACTGTCCTGCGGCCATCCCTTTTCTTTCGCCGCCGTTTCGCCGATCAGATTGCGCGGAGGGGGCGCTTCGGGAGCCAAAAGGAAATCGACTTGGATGTGACCAAATCGCCGCGACCATATCGCGCAGCCCGGCGGCCGCGCCGATGACGATTTCGCTCGGACCGCTCGCGCTTGCCGCCGACCGCCTGCTCGCGGTCGCGCTGATCTGGCTGTTTCTGGCGGGCGGCAGCCTGATCGCGGCGCGCGGCGATATGCGCGCGGCGACAGCGAGCTGGATCGCCGTCATCGTGGGGCTGCTCGTGGCGCGCGCCGCCTATGTGGTGCGCCACGCCGATGCCTATGCACCCGAACCCTGGTCGATCCTTGCGGTCTGGCAGGGTGGTTTCCTGCCCTGGGCCGGGATCGCTGCGGCGGGGATGGCGGTGGCCGTCTGGCTCCGCCGCTCGCGCTCGAGAGCGCTGTTGCTCGGCGTGCTCGCCGGGCTGGCGGCGGTTCATGCGGTCGCGGCGCCGGCGCTCGAACCCGCGCCGCGCCCGCTCGCGCGCGGGCTGATGCTCACCGACATGGAGGGGCGCGCGATCGCGCTCGATACGCTGCGCGGGAAGCCGATGGTCATCAACCTGTGGGCGACATGGTGCCCGCCGTGCCAGCGCGAACTGCCGATGCTCGCCGAGGTTGCGGCGACATCGCGCGTGCCCATCCTGCTGGTCAATCAGGGGCAGGACAGCGCGACCGTCGCCGCCTATCTGGCCGAGCGCAAGGTGACGGGCACGCACGTCTATCTCGACCATAGCGGGCGGACGGGCGATGCCGCGGGCGGGCTGGTGCTGCCGACGACCCTGTTCGTCGATGCCAAGGGCCGGATTGTCCGCCGTCACAGCGGCGAAATATCGCGCGCCGCACTCGCCGACGGGCTGGCGCTGATCGCGCGGCGCTAAGGCTCAGGCGGCGGTCACCAGCCAGGCGCGCGCGCCGAGGCGAACCCCCGCTTCGGGATCATGATGCTCGCCATAGACGCGCTCCAGATCGGCGCGCGCCACTGCCATCACATCGGCGCCCGCCTCGCTCAGCACGCGCGCAGCGGACATCGATCCGAGCGCAAAGTCGGCGGCCTCCGCCGGGGTGCGCCCCGGCCCGCCGATCGCCTGATCGCCGCGCCAGTCGTCGATGTCGACCCGGGCAAAGCCGGCATCGGCGAGCAGGCCGCGCAGATAATCGATATCCTCGAAGGCGAAGGGCCCCGGGGCGCGCGGCGTCGCGGGCGGTACGTCGACGTGCGCGCGGATCACCGCCATCACCGCCATCATCCAGACATTGTCGCGCGGCGGTCCCCAGACGGCGAGGTCGAAGCGCGCGCCGGGCACGAGCTGCGTTCGCAAGTGGCGAAAGGCGGCGGCGGGATCGGTGAAAAACATGCTGCCGAAACGCGAGACAAGCCGGTCATAAGGTGCTGCCGGCAGCACCGCGCTCGCCGCATCGCCGCAGAAAAAGCGCAGCGCCGGAAGATCGGCGCCGGCCCGCGCGCGCGCCGCGACGATCAGGTCGGGCGAGATGTCGAGCCCGAGCACTGCTCCCCGCGGTCCGACGCGCGCCGCGATCGCGCGGCTCGTCGCGCCGCCCCCGCACCCCAGATCGACGATGCGCTCGCCCGCCGCGATCGCTGCGCGATCGAGCAGCGCGGTGCCGATCGGTTCCAGCATCGCTTCGAAATGGTCGACATTGCGCAACCAGCGCTGCCCCATTTCGCCGGACCAGTCGTCCGCGAACACCGATGTCTTGTCGCCCGTCATCGCCGCCTCCCGTCGCATCGCTCGCGCCTGCCTCCCGCAAGCCCCGTGCGGCGTCAAGCGATGATCCGCGCCGCGCAGACATTTATTAGCCTTTCCGCGCTATTCGCGCAGGCGAGAGGGGCAGAATTTGCTGCATGCGCATTTCTTCAGGCGCGCAGACCGACACGCGCAAATGGCGCCGCCGCATTCGGCGCGCGCGATCGATCTTGCGCGCTGGGACGGCAGCGCCTGGCTGGCCGAAGAATGGCGCGCGCTCGAACCCCATGCCCGCTGGCCGACCCAGAGTCACGCCTTCGCCGCCGCGCTGACCCCGTTGATCGAAGGCCAGCGCCGCAAGCTGCTCGGACTGCGCGCCGGCCGCACGATTTCGGCGCTCCTGCCGCTGTGCCGCGACGCGGGCGCGATCGGCCGCTGGCGCATCGCGGGATCGCGCGAACTGTTCGAGCCGGGCGATCTTCTTGCGGCGCGGCCCGATGATGCCGCCCCGATCGCGGGCGCGCTCGCGCGGTTGCACCAGCCGCTCTCCTTCGACCGGATTTCCGCCGACTCGCCGCTGCTTCCGGCGCTGCGCCGCGCGATGCACGGGCGCGGCCTGCTGTCGGTGCGCCCGGCGATGCCCTGTCCGCTGATCGTGCTCGACGTGAGCTGGCGCGATCCCGAAAGCCACTTCAATTCGGGCCGCCGGTCCGATTTCCGGCGCGCGGCCCGGCGCGCCGAGGCCCTGGGGCCGGTCACGTACGAGACGCTGGCGCCGGGCCTGGAGGATTTCGACGCGCTGTTCGACGAAGCGATCGGGGTCGAGGCGAAGAGCTGGAAGCTGGAGGCGGGCAGCGCGATCGCGGTTGACCGCCGCCGCGAGACATTCTTCCGCCGCTTTTTTCGCGATGCCGCCGCCGAGGGCCGGTTCCGGCTGTCCTTCATGCGGATCTGCGGCAATGCGGTGGCGATGCAATTGGCGCTGGTCAGCGACGATCGATACTGGCTGTTCAAGATTGGCCACGACGACCGCTTCGGCAAATGCTCGCCGGGGACGCTGCTGATGCTCCACACGCTGCGCTGGGCGGCGGGCGAGGGCCTGCGCAGCTACGAACTGCTCGGCGAGGCCGAGGGCTGGATCACCCGCTTCTGGACGCAGGAACAGCGCGCGTGCGTGCGCGTGCGCACCTATCCGGCAAGCGTGTCGGGGGCGCTGGCGCTCGCCGCCGACGGCGCCCATTGGGTGTGGCAACGCCTGGTCCGGCGCAGCACATGAAGGATAGGCCGCTCTGGCGCTGGCTGCGCGCGCGGCGCTATGCACTGCCGCAGCAGGCGGGCAGCTGGCTGCCGGTTCCCGACGCCGCGGCGGGCGCACGGGTCGCCCGGCGGCTGTCGCGCGGCGGTATCGCGGTGACGATCGGCTATTTTCAGGGCGATGCCGATGACGCCGACGCCATCGTGGCTGCTTACGGCCGGATCGCCGCCACTCCGCTGCCGCCGGGAAGCTATTTGTCGGTCAAGGCGCCGCCGCTGGGCTTTTGTCCGCGGCGGCTGCGCCGGATTGCCGAGGTGGGCGCGGCCGCGGGGCTGCCGGTGCTGCTTGATGCCCATGCCCCCGCCGATGCCGACGCGACATTGGATGCGCTTGCCGCCCTGCTGCCCGACTTTCCGGACAGCGGCATCGCCTTGCCCGCGCGCTGGCGGCGCAGCGCCGCCGATGCCGCGCGCCTGTCCGGGACATCGGCGCGTATCCGAGTGGTGAAGGGCGAATGGGCCGATCCGCTTTGCGATGCGGCGGATAGCGATGCCGCCTATCGGACGCTGATCGACGCTCTCGCCGGGC
Organism: Sphingopyxis terrae subsp. terrae NBRC 15098; assembly: GCF_001610975.1. Lineage (NCBI taxonomy): Bacteria > Pseudomonadati > Pseudomonadota > Alphaproteobacteria > Sphingomonadales > Sphingopyxidaceae > Sphingopyxis > Sphingopyxis terrae. Next base: position 1,899,126 of record NZ_CP013342.1, read on the forward strand.
GCGCGGCGCCCGTAGCGGTGGCGACGCACAAGCCTGCGCTGGCTGCTGCCGCGCTCGACCGATTGCTTGCGGCGGGAACCCCGTGCGAGCTTGAACAATTGCGCGGGCTGCCCGGGCGCCGCGCGCTGGCCGCGGCGCGGATGCGCGGGGTCGGCACGCGCCTCTACGTCCCGCTCGGTCCCGGCTGGTGGCCCTATGCGATCAACAAGGCGCTTGCGCGGCCGCATCTGCCCTTATGGTATCTGCGCGACCGGATCGGGCTTGCTGATCGCTGAAACAAAATGGGGCGGCCCGTTTCGGTGCCGCCCCAGTTGTGCGTCCGTCCGGGGAGAGGGAGAGAGGACGGACCGGAGATGGTGTCGTGGCTTATTCGATCAGCGCGATGCAACCTGGCTGTCGGTCGCTTCATCGACGCCGGCAACCTTGAGCGCGGCGCGGAACTGCTTGGCGGCGGCGCGTTCGTTGCCCGCTTCGCACAGCTTCTTGCCGGTGGCGACGAAGCGCTTCGCGCTGGCCTGCTTGCCACCCTGGGCGCTGTCGGCGGCGGTGTTCGCCTGGTCGGCAAGGCCGGTGCAGCGATAATCGGCGCTGCCCTGCGCATAGGCCGGCGAGGTCGAAGCGATCAGGCCGCCGAAGGCGAGCGCCGAACCGGCGACGATCGCGAAAGCGGTGGGAAAGCGGCGAAAAGAGGAGAGCTGATTGGTCATGGGAGAGGTTTCCTTTCGTTTCGTTGTGCAACCTTTTTAGGCGCGCTTGCGCACTTAGATAATCCTCTATAATCTGCAAGTGCCTTGAAGCAGGATTTAACAATCCCCCATGGGGCGCTCGACGGGATCGAAGCTTTCCTGCGTGTCGCGGAAAGGCGGAGCTTTTCCGCCGCGGCAGCCGATCTGGGCGTATCTCCCTCGGCGATCAGCCAGACGATCAAGACGCTGGAAGCGCGCGTCGGCGCGCCTTTGTTCATGCGGACGACGCGTAGCGTCGGGCTGACGCAGGCGGGCGAAATGTTCCTCGAACGCGCCGCGCCTGCCTTTGCCGGGCTGGCTGACGCCTATGAAGCGGCGCGCAACCTGGGCAACCGTCCGGCAGGGCGGCTGCGCATCAACCTGATGCGCGGCGCGGTGCAGCCGATGTTCGAGCCGATCATCGCGGGCTTCGTCGACGCCTATCCTGAGATCGAGCTGGAAATTTATGCCGACGACGCGCTCGCCGACCTGAGCGCCGGGGGCTTCGACGCCGGCGTCCGGATGGGTGAATCGCTCGATGCCGATGTGATCGCTATTCGCCTCACCGGCCCGTTTCGCTTCGTCGCGGCCGCTTCGCCTGCCTATCTCGACCGCTTTGGGCGTCCCGAAAGGCCCGAAGATCTGAAAGATCATCGCTGCATCCGCTTCCGCCTGGCGACGGGGGCGCTGATGCCGTGGACCTTTGCGCAGGGGAACCGCGAATTCGAGGTCGGGGTGACCGGGCCGGTGATCGTCAACGACTGGATCGCCGCGCTGGTCGCGATGCGTACCGGCGTCGCGATCGGGATGATGGCCGAGCCGATGGCGAAGAAGATGGTCGAGACGGGCGAGCTCGAACTGGTGCTCAGCGACTATGCCGACGCGACCAGCGGGCTGTTCCTCTATTACCCCAGCCGCAAGCAGGTGATGCCCAAGCTGCGCGCCTTCATCGACTATGTCCGCGAATATCTGCCCGACCAGATAGGCGCCTGATCGGCTGCTGGCCGCACAAATAATATTCTTTGCCGCACGCAGAAAATTTATGCTGGTCAAGCTGCGCAAATCGCGGCAGCTAGTTCTCAACTAAAAAAGTTGGGAAGAATCATGCTCGATCTGTCGACCTTCGATTTCGCGGCGCTGTTGCCCTTCATCCTGATCGGCTTCGCCGCGCAGCTCGTCGACGGCGCGCTCGGCATGGCGTTCGGGGTGATCTGCAACACCTTGCTCGTCGCCGTGATGGGCGTGCCGCCCGCCACTGCATCGGCGCGCATCCATGTCGTCGAGGTATTCACGACCGCAGTGTCGGGGATCAGCCATCTGTTCCACCGCAATATCGAATGGGGCCTCTTCTTCCGCCTGCTCATCCCGGGCCTGATCGGCGGGGTGTCCGGCGCCTATCTGCTGACCTCGATCGACGGTGCGATCGTCAAGCCCATCGTCCTCGCCTATCTCGTCGCCGTCGGCGTGTGGCTGCTGATCCGCGGGCTGCTCTATCCGCCGAAAATTCGCAAGCCGACGGTGATTGCGCCGCTCGGCCTCGTCGGCGGCTTCCTCGATGCGGCGGGCGGGGGCGGCTGGGGGCCTGTCGTGACCTCCAACCTGCTCGTCCAGGGCGCCGAACCGCGCAAGGTGATCGGCACGGTCAACAGCGTCGAATTTTTCCTGACGCTCGCGGTGTCGGCAACCTTCATCTGGCACCTCGGCCTCGATGATGTCGCAGGCGCGACGCTCGGCCTGCTGATCGGCGGCGTTTGCGCCGCCCCGATCGGCGCCTTCATGGCCAAGCGCATCGCCCCCAAGCTGATGCTCGTACTCGTCGGCATCGTCCTGACCGCGACGAGCTGCTTCGGACTATATCGCGCGTTGATGTAAGAGGGCCGCCGGCAATCGACCGGACGATCTAGATGCGCCGATAGCGAAAATACCAGACCTCGTGCCCCTGCGCGCGCGCCTTGGCTTCGTAGCGGGTTTCGGGCCAGCCGCCGGGGCGCACCAGAAAATCCTGTGCGCTTTGCGCCAGCCATTCGAACTGGTGGCGGTGGCGCCGCATCACCATCAGCGCGTGGGCAAGGTAGACCGGATGGTCGGTGCCGAAGCGAAATTCGCCGCCGGGTTTCAGCTTGGCGGCGATCAGGTCGAGCGGGCCGTCGTTCATCATCCGCCGTTTGGCATGGCGCGCCTTGGGCCACGGGTCGGGGTGAAGCAGATAGGCGAAGCTCAGCGCCCCGTCGGGGATGCGGCGCAGCACCTCGAGCGCGTCACCATGGTGGATACGGACATTGGCGAGCGGCAGGCTCCGGCCATGGTCGCCCGACACATGCACCAGCGCCTGCGCGACGCCGTTGAGGAAGGGTTCGGCGCCGATGAAGCCGTGGTCAGGCAACATGTCGGCGCGCCCCGCCATATGCTCGCCGCCGCCGAAACCGATCTCGAAGTGCAGCGGACGCCCGGCTCCTTCGGCGTCGCCGAACAGCAATGACGCGGTGACCGGCCCTTCGGCCGGAACCGCGATCTGCGGCAGTAGCGTGTCGATCAGATCCTGTTGCCCCGCGCGCAGGGCTTTGCCCTTCGCGCGCCCGTAAAGGCGGTTGAGCGTTGTCGGATCGCCGGATTTATAAGCCGTCATGCCGCGCGCGTTAGCCGCCTCGGGCCGAGGCGGCAAGCGCCGCGGCGGCATCAGCCAGCGAACGCAGCTTTCAGCTTGTCGGTGAGGTCGGTGCGTTCCCACGGGAAGGCATCGCCCGACGCCTGGCGACCGAAATGGCCATAGGCGGCGGTCTGGCGATAGATCGGCTTGTTGAGGCCGAGGTGGGTGCGGATGCCCTTCGGCGTCAGGCGGACGAGCTGCGGCAGTAGCTGTTCGAGCGCGGCCTCGGTCACGCCCTCCGCCGCGGTGCCGTGCAGATCGACATAGACCGACAGCGGCTCGGCGACGCCGATCGCGTAGCTAAGCTGGATCGTGCAGCGGCGGGCAAGGCCCGCGGCGACGATATTCTTGGCGAGGTAGCGCGTGACATAGGCCGCCGAACGGTCAACCTTGGTCGGATCCTTGCCGCTGAACGCGCCGCCACCGTGTGGGCTTGCGCCGCCATAGGTGTCGACAATGATCTTGCGGCCGGTCAGGCCGGCATCGCCGTCTGGGCCGCCGATCTCGAAACGTCCCGTCGGGTTGATGTGATAGACGGTGTTCGCGGTCAGCAATTCGGCCGGCAGCACGTCGGCGATCACGCCGAGCACATATTTGCGCAGCTCCTGATATTTCGCCTCGTCGCCTTCGCCGCCGTGGAAGAAATAGGCCGGCGCATGCTGCGTCGAAACGACGATCGCGGTCGCCTCGACCGGGCGTTCGTTGGCATAGCGCAGCGTGACCTGGCTCTTCGCATCGGGTTCGAGGAAGGGGGCGATGCCCGCCTTGCGGTCGGCCGCCATGCGTTCGAGAATTTTGTGTGCATAGTCGAGCGTCGCGGGCATCAGGTCGGGGGTTTCGTCGGACGCATAGCCGAACATGATCCCCTGGTCGCCCGCGCCTTCGTCCTTGTCGGCGCTTTCGTCGACGCCCTGCGCGATATGCGCCGACTGGCCGTGCAGATTATTTTCGAAGCGGAACTGGTTCCAGTGGAAGCCGGCCTGTTCATAGCCGATGTCCTTGACCGTGTTCCGGACGGTCGCTTCGATCTCGTCGAGCGCGCCTGGCGCCCATTCACCGTCTTCGAACAGCCCCTTGCAGCGGATCTCACCCGCCAGCACGACGAGCTGCGTCGTCGTCAGCGTTTCGCACGCAACACGCGCTTCGGGGTCCTTCGCCAGGAACAGGTCGACGATCGAATCGCTGATCTGATCGGCCACCTTGTCGGGATGTCCTTCGGACACGCTTTCGGAGGTGAAGAGGAAGCTGTTGCGCATGGGGAGCCTTTTGGAATCGAATATAAAGGAAACTTTATGTCGCGCCGCTGTTAGCGCCCGCGCCGCCGAAAGGCAATGGCGAGTGCGAGCAGCAGCAGGGCAAAGCCGACGGGCAGCATGTTGCCATAACGCGCGAACAGGGTCGGTGCATGCGCCTTTGGAATGATGGTGTCGATGCGGCCGGCGGCGTGCATCGGCAGCGCTTCGACGATCCGGCCGTCGGCGTCGATCACCGCGCTGATCCCCGTCGGCGTTGCGCGGATCACCGGCAGCCCTTCCTCGATCGCGCGCAGCCGCGCCTGCGCCAGATGCTGCGGCGGACCCCAGGTACCGAACCAGGCATCGTTCGACGGATTGAAGATGAAATCGGGGCGGTGGGCGCGGTCGACGACCTGGCCCGAAAAGATGATCTCGTAACAGATTTGCAGTCCCGCCTTGCCGAAGGCGCCAAGGTCGAGCGTATGAGGTCCGGGGCCGGGCCAGAAATCGAGATCGCCGGGGGCGAGGCGCGACAGGCCGATCGCCGAAAGCAGCGGCCGCATCGGCAGATATTCGCCATAGGGCACCAGATGCGCCTTGTCATACCGCGGGCCGAGCGTCCCATCGGCATGGACCGTCATCACAGCGTTGCGCGCGCCCACGGCCTGCCCCGTGCGGTCGAACTCCAGCTTGAGCGCGCCGAGCAGCATCAGATCGCCGGAGTTCATCAGCGCGGTCAACCGTCCGCGTGCCTCAGCGGGCGAGCGGTCGTAATAGACCGCGGGATAGCCGGTTTCGAGATAGTCGGGAATCGCCGCCTCAGGCCACAGGATCAGGCGCGGCGCGTCGGATTTGGGCGCGGTCAGCCGCGCGAGCTTGGCGAAATTGGCGTCGGCCTTGCTGCCCTCCCATTTGTCCTGCTGCCCGACATTGGGCTGGACGACGGTGATTAGGGTACGTGGGGGCGCACCAGGGACCTTGCCGTTGATCGCGACGGCGACGCTCGAACTCGCAATACCGGCAATGGCGGCTGCGGTGATCAGCACCGGGCCCGCCGCAACGAGCGCGGCCGCTTTCCATCGCCGCGCGGAAGCCAGCAGCAGCCCTCCAGCTATTAGCAGGATCAGGGCACCCAGCCCATAGGTCCCGATCCAGATCGAGGCCGAGGCAAAGGGGCCGGAGGCGATTGCGCCGAGCGGATTCCACGCAAAACCGGTGAACGCCCAGCTTCGCAGCCATTCGGTGAGCGTCCAGAGCGCAGCGAAGCCGAGGATGAAGGAGAGCGTCGCCCCCGCGAAGGCGGGGGCCGGAATCGGGCTTAGGCCATCGGCGCTGGACAAGCCGCCAGCGGCCCCCGCCTTCGCGGGGGCGACTCGCGTGGATACCAGCCACGCCCCCCACGCTGCGAGCGCCGGATAGATCGCCAGATAGAGCGCGAGCAACACCACCGCGATCCACCCCAGCCACGCGGGCATTGCCGCCTGATAGGTAAAGGCGGTCGCAATCCAGTTGAGGCCTAGCGCGAAATGGCCGACCCCGAAGCCCCAGCCGATCCCGAAGGCGCGCGTGCCCCGCGGACTCCGCGCGACGAGCAGCATCCACCCGGCGAGCGCAAGCAGCGTCAGCGGCCAGAGATTCAGCGGCGCAAAACCGGTTGCGGAAATCAGACCGAGCAACAGCGCGAGCCCTTTGGGCCAGCGGTCGGCGATCGAAGCGATGCGGGTGGGGAGGCCGGTCACGCGCGCTGCTTTAGCGGGCGGCCGCGCAGCCCACAATCGTCACAGCATATATTTCATCTTGATCGACTGGCGCATGTCGCCAGTGACGGCAAAGCTCGCCGATTTGAACTTCGGCGGCCCCATGCGGATCGCCGGGTCGCGCGAAAAGCCGAAGCCTTCCTTGGGCAGGAACAGCGCCATGTCCATCTTGTTGTTGCCATTCTCGTCATGGACCACCGCGATGGCATAGGTTCCGGCGACGACTCCGCGGATTTTGAAATCGCCGGCGTCGGCCGCCTTTACCGCCATCCGCACCGACGCCTTGTCCTTGCTGCAGTCGGGAAAGGCCTTTGGGCTGGCGGTCAGGCAGACAAGAATCTGTCCCTTGACGTTGCGCAGGCCGGTAATGCTGACTTCAAGCGTCGGGCCGGGCATCGGAGCGTGAGGCGGCGCGGTCGCCGCGACCGGCAGCGGCACGAGCGCCGCCAAAGCTGCCCAGCCCGATATCGGTGCCGCATGCCTTGTCCCAGAAGCGGAAGTAAAGACCATAATTCCCCCGATAGGCAGCGTGATGCTGCTCATGGTGCGTCGCGGTTATCAGCCAGCGCCCTGCTGGTCCATGAACGAGTGCGCGCGGGAACATCTCCCACCCCATATGATTGCCGACCCCCATCAGCGTCATGATCGCGAGCACGAGACCCAGCACCGCGACATGGACAGGAACGACAAAGACCAGCGCCGGAATGACGATCGCGCCGGTGATAGCTTCCCAGGGGTGAAAGCTCATCGCCGCCCATGCGGTCGGCGGCCGGCTCTGGTGATGCACGGCATGCGCGATGCGGAACAGTCGCGGCTGGTGCATCCAGCGATGCGTCCAATAGAACCATGTGTCGTGAAGAAGCAGATAGACGAAGAGGCTGACCGGCAGATACCAGAGGGGAAAGGCGTGGACGTCGGTGTAGATGCCCGTCCAGCCTCGCGCCTGCCATCCCCAGGCGACGATGCCCGCCGGAATGCCGTAAATCGCTGCGCTGGCAAGGCTCCAGCCGATTTCGCGCCGCATCTGCGTCTCGAGCCCGCGATAGAGACCGGGATGCTTGAGCCGCGTTGCGAGCGCAAATCCTCCGCTGCTCAGCAGATAGCGTCCGCCGACGATCAAGGTCATCGCAAGCGCCGACAGCGCGATGGCGAGCGCGGCGCTCATGCGGGCGCGCTCGCGGTGCCGTCGCCGAGAGGGCGCTGCATATAGACGGTGTCGAGCCAGCGCCCATGCTTCCAGCCCATGCCGGCGAGGCGCCCCGCATGGACAAAACCCGCCGCCGTATGGAGCGCGATCGAGGCAGGCTCGGCGCCGCCGATCACCGCGACCATCGTGCGGAAGCCCGATGCTTCGGCGGCGTCGAGCAGCGCGGCGAGCAAGGACCGGCCGACCCCGCGTCCTTGCTGCGTCGGGGCCACGTAAATGCTGTCCTCGCACGCCCAGGCATAGGCGGCGCGCGGGCGGAACTGGCTGGCATAGGCATAGCCCACGATCCCGCCGTCGGCCGCCTCGGCGACCAGAAAGGGCCAGCCCTTTGCGCGATGCTCCGAAATCAGCGCCGCGGTGGCGAGCGTGCTGCGCGGCTCGGTGTCGTAGCTGGCGGTTCCGTGCGCGACATGGTGCGCGTAAATTGCGGCGATGGCCTTGGCATCGTCGGGGGTCGCGGAGCGGATGACGGGAACTAGCGCTGCCATGCGAAAGCGATAGCCGCTCGCCGCCAGCCTCGCTAGGGCTGCTGGATGAACGGCGCCGATTCCGACTCTTGCGACATTGCCATCGTCGGCGGCGGGCTCGCCGGCGGGCTGGCAATGCTTGCGCTGGCGCGGCGGCGCCCCGATCTCGACGTGCGGCTGATCGAGCCAGGGCCGGTCGGCGGCAATCATCTCTGGTCCTTTTTCGACGGCGACGTCGCGGCGCGCGACCGCTGGCTGATCGAGCCGCTGATCGCGCATCGCTGGAGCGGCTATGACGTTGCCTTTCCCGCCTATCGCCGGGCGATTGCCATGCCCTACAACAGCATCGACAGCGAAACGCTGGCGGAGGCGGTCGCCGCGCTGTTGCCGCCCGAACGGCTGATCGCGAAGGCGGCGACGCGGCTCGCGCCGCAATCGGTGCTGCTGGAGGGCGGCGACCGGCTCGCCGCGCGCCACGTCATCGACGCGCGCGGGATCGGCGACCTCACGGGGGTCGATTGCGGCTGGCAGAAATTCGTCGGGCAGGCTCTGCGCGTCGCGGGTGGACACGGCCTCGCTCAGCCCGTGGTGATGGATGCGACGGTCGATCAGATTGGCGGTTATCGCTTTGTCTACTGTCTGCCTTTCGATGCCGAGACCGTCTTCGTCGAGGACACCTATTATGGCGACGATGCCGACCTTGACGTCGGCGCGGTTCGCGCGCGGATCGCCGATTATGCGGCGGCGCGCGGGTGGACGGTCAGTGCAGTCGCGCGCGAGGAAACCGGATGGCTGCCCGTCGTCATGGCGGGCGATTTCGACGCGATCTGGCCGCGGGACGACGCCGTGGCGCGTATTGGCGTGCGCGCGGGTCGCTTTCACGCCACGACCGGCTATTCGCTGCCCGACGCGGTGCGCGCCGCGGCGGCGCTTCCCGCGCTCGTCGATCGCGCCGATCTGGGCGCGCGGCTGCGCGCCGATGCGGCGACCGCGTGGCGGCGTCAGCGCTTTTACCGCATGCTCGGCGCAATGCTGTTCCGCGCTGCGGAACCGGCCGAGCGCTATTGCATCTTCCAGCGCTTCTATCGCCTGTCGCCGGCACTGATCGCGCGCTTCTACGCCAGCGCGTCGAGCGGTGCCGACCGGCTGCGGCTCTTGTCGGGCCGCCCGCCGGTGCCTATCGGACGGGCGATCAGGGCAATCGGGAGTTTCGACTGGCTATGACGCGAAGGGCCATCGTTATCGGTGCGGGGTTCGGCGGGCTTGCGCTCGCGATCCGGCTCCAGTCGGCGGGCATCGCGACCACGGTCGTCGAAGCGCGCGACAAGCCCGGCGGGCGCGCCTATCATTGGAAGCGCGAAGGGTTCACGTTCGACGCGGGGCCGACCGTCATCACCGACCCGCCCTGCCTCAATGAACTCTGGGCGCTCAGTGGTCAGGACATGGCGGCCGACGTCGATCTTGTTCCCGTTACCCCCTTTTACCGGCTGAACTGGCCCGACGGCACCAACTTCGACTATTCGAACGACGAGGCGGCGCTGCGCGCCGAAATCGCGAAGCTCGATCCCGCCGATATCGCGGGATACGAGCGTTTTCTCGATTATTCGCGCGGGGTTTATGAAGAAGGCTATGTGAAGCTCGGCTCGGTCGCCTTCCTCGATTTCGCCGCAATGCTACGCGCAGCGCCTGCGCTCGCGAAATATCAGGCATGGCGCAGCGTCTATTCGATCGTATCCTCTTATGTGAGGGACGAACGGCTGCGGCAGGCGCTGTCGTTCCACACGCTGCTCGTCGGCGGCAATCCGATGACGACCAGCAGCATCTATGCGCTGATCCACACGATCGAAAAGGACGGCGGCGTGTGGTTCGCGCGCGGCGGCACCAACGCGCTGGTCGCGGCGATGGTGCGATTGTTCGAGCGGCTGGGCGGGGTGCTGCGGCTGGGCGATCCGGTGGCGCGGATCGAAACGCAGGGCGATCGCGCGACCGGGGTGGTGACCGCCGGCGGCTGGCAGGGTGCTGCCGATATGGTCGCGTGCAACGGCGACCTGATGCACAGCTACAGAGATCTTCTCGACCATTCGCGTGGGGCAAAGGTCGCCAAAAGCCTGGCGCGCAAGCGCTGGTCGCCATCGCTCTTCGTCATCCATTTCGGCGCGAAGGGCGACTATCCGGACGTCGCGCACCACAGCATCCTCTTCGGCCCGCGCTACAAGGGGCTGCTCGACGACATCTATGGCGGGAGGGTGCCCGACGATTTCTCGCTCTACCTCCATCATCCCAGCATCACCGATCCCGGCATGGCGCCGCCCGGCCATTCGACCTTCTACGCACTCGCCCCGGTCGCGCATCTCGGCAAGGCGAAGGCCGACTGGGACGGCGATTTCGGCGCGCGTTTCGCGGAGGCGATCCTCGAAGAGGTCGAGCGCCGCGTCGCGCCCGGACTCCGCGCCAATCTTGTCACGCGCTTTCACTATACGCCCGCCGATTTCGGCCGCGATCTGTCGGCGCATCTTGGCAGCGCCTTCAGCCTCGAACCCGTGCTATGGCAGAGCGCGTGGTTTCGCGCCCATAATCGCGACGATATGATTTCGAACCTTTACTTCGTCGGCGCCGGGACGCATCCGGGCGCCGGTATTCCAGGTGTCGTCGGCAGCGCGAAGGCGACCGCCCAATTGATGTTGGAAGAATGATGAAACGCATTGCCGTCTATTGCGGGTCCGCAACCCCCGAAGACCCAATCTATATGGAAACCGCGCGCCACGTCGGCCGGACGCTGGCGAGCCGCGGAATCGGGGTCGTCTATGGCGGGGGCCGGCTCGGGCTGATGGGTGCGGTCGCCGACAGCGCCCTGGAAGCGGGCGGCGAGGTGATCGGGGTGATCCCGGATGCGCTCGTTGGGACCGAGGTCGCGCATCGCGGCTGCACCGAACTGCACGTCGTTTCGGGAATGCACGAACGCAAGAAGATGTTCACCGACCTGTCGGACGGCTTTCTGACCATCCCCGGCGGCGTCGGGACGATGGACGAATTGTGGGAAGCGATCAGCTGGGCGCAACTCGGCTATCATGCCAAGCCGGTCGGGCTACTCAACGCGGCGGGTTTCTATAACGATCTGATCGCCTTCAATCGCCGGATGATCGACGTCGGCTTCATCCGGCCCGCGCACGCCGGGATCATGATTGTCGATGCGGGAATCGACGAACTGCTCGACAAGATGGCCGCTTACCAGCCGCACGAGCCGATCTTCGCGATGAAGGCCGACGATCTGTAATGACCGCGGCCGGGGGCTATGATGCGGCGGCCCTGCACCGCTTTGCGCACGACAGCATCGCGCGCGGGTCGAAAAGCTTTGCGCTCGCCAGCCGGCTGTTCGACCGGCGGACACGCGAACGGGTGCTGCTGCTCTATGCCTGGTGCCGCGCCGCCGACGATCTGACCGACGGGCAGGATCATGGCGGCACCATGCGCGCGGGGCACGACGCGGTGGCGGCGGTCGCGCGCATCCGCGACCTGACCGATCGCGCCTTTGCCGGCGATCCGACCGGCGACCCCGCCTTCGACGCGCTCGGCCTGCTGCTGACCGAGGTCGCGATCCCGCGCGCGGTGATCGACGACATCGTCGCAGGCTTCGAACTCGACGCCGCCGACTGGCGCCCGCGCAGCGAGGCCGATCTGTTGCGCTATTGCTATCATGTCGCGGGCGCGGTGGGCGTCGCGATGGCGCTCGTCATGGGGGTCGATCCGACGGACGAAACGACGCTCGACCGTGCGTCCGACCTCGGCATAGCTTTCCAGCTCGCCAATATCGCGCGCGACATTGCCGAAGATGCGGCGGCCGACCGCTGCTATCTGCCGGTCGACTGGCTGGTCGAGCTGGATATTCCGCCGGGTCAGCATATGCATCCCGCCTTTCGTCCACGTCTTGCCGTAATGGCGAAATGGCTCGCGGAAATGGCCGGAGAATATGAAGCGTCGGCGCGCTGGGGGGCGCGCAAGCTGCCGCCGCGCAGCCGCTGGGCGGTGCTTGCGGCCGCGGGCATCTATGGCGACATCGCGCGGGCGGTGCGGCGCCGCGGCGATCATGCGTGGGACCATCGCACCGCGACGACGCGCGCCGCGAAATTCGGCTGGGTGGCGCGCGCCGGCTGGTCGGTGCTGCGCCGCCCGCCGCTGCGGCGGATCGCCCGCGACGGGCTGTGGACCCGCCCGCGGATCGCCGGCGGCGCGGAGACGGCGCAGTGAGCCAGCTCGAGTGGCTGGCCGCCGCGCTCGTCCTGATCAACGTTGCGCTGGTCGCGATGCGCAAGGTGTGGAACTATCCTTTCGCGCTCGCTGCCGTCACCCTCTATGCTTTCGTCTTCTTCGAAGCGAAGCTGTACAGCGACATGCTGCTCCAGGGATTTTTCTTCGTCCTCAATCTTTACGGCTGGCTCAGCTGGGTTCGCGCGCGCGACGACAGCGGCGTGCCCGTCGGATGGATGCCCGGCCGCGATCGCTGGCGATGGGGCGCCGCTGTCGGGGTGGCCTGGGTCGCGTGGAGCTCGGCGATGCACCGCTACACCGACGCCGCGGCGCCGTGGATCGACGGCGGCATCGCGATGCTCAGCATCGCGGCGCAATGGCTGCTCGCGCGGCGCCGGGTCGAAAGCTGGTGGCTGTGGATTCTCGTCGATCTGGTCGCGGTGCCGCTGTTCGCGTGGCGCGGCCTTTATGCGACCAGCGCGGTCTATGTCGTCCTGCTGGGACTGTCGATCGACGGGCTGATCCAGTGGCGCCGCGCCGCCGCCGCGCCCGCAGCGATGCCGGCATGACGCGCCATATCGGCCTCCACGGCGCCGAATCGACCGGCAAGTCGAAGCTGGCGCCGCGTCTTGCTGCGCGTCTGGGCGGCGTGGTCATCCCCGAATATGGTCGCACCTATTGCGAGGCGAACGGCACCGATCTCGATGCCGCCGATCTGCTCGCCATCTTTCACGGCCATGTCGCCGCGACGAAGCTTGCCCTCGCGCAAGCCCCGGCGTGGGTGATCTCGGACACCGATCCGCTGATGACGCAGGCGTGGGCGATCATGCTGCTCGGCCGGCGCCTGCCCGAAATCGACGCCTGGAGTGATGTCGCCGACTTCTACCTCGTCCCCGCGCTCGACCTGCCGTGGCGCGAGGACGGCACGCGGCTGTTCGGAAGCGACCTTGCACGGCGGCAGTTCATGGATGTCGCGATAGCCGAACTCGACCGCCGCCGCCTGCCCTGGGCCTGGGTCGAAGGCGATGGCGACGCCCGCCTCGAAAGCGCTCTCGCCGCGATCGCGGCGGCGGGGCTTGATCGATAACCCGCGCACGAAAAAGCCCGCCTTCGGCCTGAAGGCGGGCTTTTACAAAACCACCTTTGGCGGTTACTTCTTTTCGGGCGGCGCCACGGTGATGCGCACCCGTTCGCCCGAATTGCCGGGGAAGTTGGTGAACATCGCCTCGACAAGATTGGGAACGATCTGCGTCAGGTCATTATCGCGTGACTGCGCCTGTGCATGGCCTTCGAACAATCGATAGCCGTCGGCGGCGCGGCTGATCTGCAGATTGAGGTCGCTGGTGTAGACGGTGAAGCTTTCGACGTCATTATAGCCCCAGCTCGGGCCGAAGCCGCCCCACATGAAGGGGTCGCGCCAGCCGTAAATATAGCGGCGCCCGCGGGGGCCGCGCACGATCACGGGCGGCGAATAGAAGCCGCGGCCGTAATAGCCGCCGTACCAGGGATTGCCGAAGCCGGGCGAGGAGACGACGCGTTCGCGCCCCTTGTCGATGCCATAATCCATGCGCACGACCATGTCGGCCTTTTCGCCGGGGGCGGCGGGACGATAGCCATAGCGCGTCAGTTCACCCGCGACGAGCGTCGCATATTGATTGAACTCGATCCCGCCCTGCAGCGCCGGGTCATTCGCCTCGATCGCGAAGCTCTGCCCCTGCGGTGCGGGAAGCTGGGTCTGGAAGCGCGCGACATCGGCGCGGAAGGGCGTGGCGGCACAGCCGGCCATCACCAGCGCCGCGCCCGTCATGGCGGCGAGTCCCAGACGCCGAAAGATTGTCTTGCTCATCATCATGCTCCGTGATTCGGTGCGCGCACAGCACACACCGTTTATAGCATGACTACGCCGGCGCGGCTGAACCTTGGTTTAACCCGCTTCGTCGCAGCTCCGTTCCACGCAGACAATGACTTAGCGGCAAAGCCCCAAGACTTTGTATGTGGTGTCGAGCGTCGGCTTTGCAAGCGCGCGTGCCTTGTCGGCGCCCTTGTCGAGGATCGCGTCGAGCGCCGTCTGGTCGTCCTTGAGCGCGACGAAGCGCGCGTTGATCGGCGCCAGCCGCTCGACCAGCAGCTCGCCGAGCGCGGGCTTGAACGCGCCGAAGCCCTGCCCGCCGAACTGTTGCAGCACCGCGTCGGTGCTCGAGTCGGCAAGCGTGGCGTAAATCCCGACCAGATTGCGCGCCTCGGGCCGCCCTTCCAGCCCTGCGGCCTCGGACGGCAGCGGTTCGGGATCGGTCTTCGCCTTCTTCACCTTCTGCATCATCGTGTCAGCATCGTCGGTCAGGTTGATGCGGCTCATGTCCGACGGATCGGATTTGGACATCTTGGCCGACCCGTCGCGCAGGCTCATGATCCGTGCCGCGTCGGGCGGGATGATCGGTTCGGGCAGGGTGAAGACCGGGTCTTGCGCGCTCGCATAGTCATTGTTGAACTTCTGCGCGATGTCGCGCGCCAGCTCCAGATGCTGCTTCTGGTCCTCGCCGACGGGAACGTGCGTCGCCTGATAGAGCAGCACGTCGGCCGCCTGCAGCACCGGATAGGTGTAGAGCGCCGCCGAGGCGCCCTCGCGATTCTTGCCCGACTTGTCCTTGAACTGCGTCATCCTGTTCAGCCAGCCGATCCGCGCGGTGCCGTTGAGCAACCATTGCAGCTCGGCATGCGCGGGGACGCGCGCCTGGTTGAACAGGGTCGAACGGTCGGGGTCGATGCCGCAGGCGACGAGCGCCGCAGTCATCGCGCGGGTGTTTGCGGTCAGATCGGCCGGGACGTGCGGCATCGAGATTGCGTGCAGGTCGGCCAGAAAGAACAGGCAGTCGCCGCCTTCGCTCGCCACCTGATCCTGCATCCGCACCCAGTTGCGGATCGCGCCCAGATAATTGCCGAGGTGCAAATTTCCGGTGGGCTGGATGCCCGAAACGATCCGCATGTCTTACTCCTGTGTTGGCGCGGGCTTGCCGCGGCGCCGCGTCAGCATGGCGACCAGATCCTTGTCAAGCGCACCGACAAGGAAAGCCACGGCGAAAAAGGTCGCGCCGCCCGCCAGCACGAGCGCGGCGAGCGCGCCGACCCGTTCGGCGACATTGCCGCCATAATAGGGGGCGACGACGGGCATCAGCCAGACGAGCAGCGCCGACATTGCCGCGACCGCGACGATCTGCCGCGCGATCCGGCTTGCCAGCCGGGCGGTAAAATGGAACCAGCCGCGGCGGTGGAGCACGGCATAGAGCAGCAGGCAGTTGAAGCTTGCCGAAGCTGCGGTCGCCCCGGCGAGTCCGACGATGCCATAGCGTTCGACGACATAGAGGTTGATCGCAATATTGAGGGTGAGCGCGGCGAGCGCGGTCCACACCGGCGTCCGTGTGTCTTCGCGCGCGAAAAAGCCGGGGTTCAATATCTTGACGATCACATAGGCCGGCAGCCCCGCGACCAGTGCCACGACGATATCGGCCATGATTGCGCCGTCGGCCGCAGTGAATTTGCCGCCCACGAAAAAGGCGGTGACGAAGGCGGGCGCGCAAATGGCAAGCGCGGCGGCGGCGGGCAGGGTGAGCAGCGTTGCCATTTCAAAGGCATTGCTCTGCAACCGCTGCGCCTCGGCGGCGTCGCCGCTGTGAATATGGCGCGACAGCATCGGCAGGATCGCTGTGCCGAGCGCAATGCCGACAATGCCGAGAGGCAACTGGTTGAGCCGGTCAGCGAGCTTGAGCAAGGTTAGCGACCCCTGCGGCAGCGAGGTGGCGAAGAAGGTGTCGACGAACTGGCTGATCTGGTAGATGCCCGCGCCGAACGTGGCGGGAAGGATCAGCATGCCCAGCCGCCGGACCTCGGGCGTCAGCCGCGGCAGCCGCAGATGCAGGCGCAGCCCGGCGCGTCGCACCGCCCACCACAGATAGGCAAGCTGGGCAACCCCCGCGAGGCTGACCGCTGCCGCGAGCGCGAGCGCGACGATCCGGTCGTCGTGACTGTCGCCGCGCAGCCACCAGCCGGTGATGATCCCGCCGATCAGCACGATGTTGAGGAGCACGGGCGCAAAGGCGCCGGGCGCAAAGCGCGACCGCGCGTTCAGCAGGCCCGACAGCATCGCGACGAGGCTGATCAGCGCCAGATAGGGAAAGGTGACGCGGCTGAGGAAGACCGCCAGCTCGAACTTGCCGGGAACGCTGCCAAAATCACGCGCGAGAATCCACACGATTCCCGGCATTACGGCCATCATGACGCCCGAAAAGACGAGCAGCGTCCACAGAAAGACCGACAGCACATCGTCGGCGAAGCGCGCCGCCGCCGCTTCGCCGTCGCCTTCGCTGCCGTGCAGCGCGCGACTGTACATCGGCACGAAGGCGACCGAGAAGGCGCCCTCGGCAAACAGCCGCCGAAAGGTGTTGGGCAGGGTGAAGGCGAGCTGAAAGGCGTCGGCCGCCAGCCCGGCTCCGAGCACGCGCGCAAGCAGCATGTCGCGCGCGAAGCCGAAGATCCGGCTGAGCAGCGTCAGCCCGCCGATCGTCCCGACGTTCTTGACCAGGCTGCTCATCGGATCAGCCGGCCGCCGCTGTCGGGATCAGGCCTGGCCGACCGGCGCGGCGTCGCCCGCCTGTTCGGCCTGCGCCTGCACCTGCTGCATGAACAGGCCGTGGAAATCGATCGGGTCGAGCAGCAGCGGCTGGAAACCGCCATCGCGCACGACGTCGGCAACGACGCGGCGTGCGAAGGGGAACAGGATGCGCGGCGCTTCGGCGAGGAAGAAGGGCTGAAGCTGATCGTCGGGGACGTTGCGCACGCCGAACAGGCCCGCATATTTGAGCTCGATGACAAAGGCCGTGCCTTCGTCATGCTTGGCGGTGACATCGATCTTCAGCGTCACTTCGAACAGATTGTCACCGACGCCGTCGGCGGCGATGTTGAACTGGACGTCCATCTGCGGCGCCGACTGCCACTGGAAAACCGCCGGAGCATTGGGGTTTTCGAACGACAGATCCTTCACATATTGCGAAATCAGGCCGATCGCGGGGCTGGTGTCTTCGCCATTCGCCTGCGGTGCGGGATTGATGTCGATGCTGGTCTCGTCGGCCATGTCAGATGCGCTTTCGTTGAAACGATGGATGAACTGTGGGTCACCGTCCGCAGGCCGTGCAAGGCCCGCGTCAAATGGTTGCGGCGGCGCTTAGCAGCGGCGGCGCGCCAGCACAATGGCTGCAAGAGCCGCGGCCGGGCGCCCGTCGAAGGGACGAATCGTTGACCCGCCGCGATGGTGCGGGCATGGAGATTTGAAACATGGGCCGGCATCGCCTATGTAAAGGTGACGTCTTTACCCTTTGTCCGTATCGGATTTGCTTGTGACCGCTTTCTCGATCATCCTGCTCGCCATGATTGCCGCCTTCCTCGGCATGCGGCTCTATTCGGTGCTCGGCAAGCGGACGGGGCATGAGCAGGAACCCGTGATGCCGCGCCGCGACGACCGCGCCGCGCCGGCGCCGGTGCGGCTCGACGAAGCCGATGCGGCGGGCTCGTCGCGTGATCAGGCACCGGTGAAAAGCGGACTTGTCTATGAACCCTCTGCCGAAGCCGGTCTGCGCCAGTTGCTGGCGAGCGACCGCCACTTCGATGCCGGCCGCTTCATGGACGGCGCGCAGGCGGCCTATCGCATGATCCTCGAGGCCTTCTGGAAGGGCGACCGCGACACGCTGCGCGACCTGTGCGACGACGACAGCTACGAAGGCTTCATCGCGGCGATCGAGGATCGTGAAGCGCGCGGCGAAAAGCTGGAAAATCGCCTGATCGGGATCGATTCGGCCAAGATCACCGCAGTCGAACTCGGCCGCAATGAAGCGCGCATCACCGTGCGCTACCAGGCGGATATCAGCGCGGTGACGCGCGATGCCGACGGCAAGCTGATCGCCGGATCGATGACCGACGGGGTGCAGACCGACGATCTGTGGACCTTCCGCCGCAAGGTCGGCAGCAGCGATCCCAACTGGCTGCTCGACGAAGCCGACGTCGCCTGAGCGGCAGCATGACGTTCCGGGGGGACGCCGTGCCGGATCGCAGGCCGCGCCTTCGCTGCGTCGGCCTCGCGCTTCTCTTGACCGTTCCGCTGCTGTCGGGCTGTGCCTCGGTGATCCCGGCGGCCGCCGGACCGCGCCCCGCCCCTGCGACTAACCCGACACCGACTCCGGCCCCCACGACCGCCGCCCCGCGCCCTTATCAGCCGCGCCCCTCGGTGCCGCCGGGCGCCGCCGCGAAGCCGATTCCCGCAACCCCCAATCCGCCGCTCGCCGCCCCGCCGGTTCCCGCGACCGCGACCAGCGCGGTCGAAAGCGGCGTCGTTGCCGGTCCCGAATTTAATGCGCTGGGCATTGCGCCCGAACAGGCGACCGCCGCGCTGATCGCCTTCCGGCTGAGCTGCCCGTCGGTGCAGCGCCGTACCGATGCGAGCGGGCTCACGCAGCCGAGCGAATGGGCCGAAGCGTGCAGCGCCGCGAGCGGCTGGGCCGACCGCGATGCCGGTAATTTCTTCAGCCGCTATTTCGGCACGGTGCAGGTCGGTGCAGGCACCGCCTTCGTCACCGGCTATTACGAACCCGAAATCGCCGCCTCGCGGACGCGGCGGCCGGGCTATGACGTGCCGATCTACCGGCGCCCTGCCGATCTGGTCGATGTCGACCTTGGCCTGTTTTCGAAAGACTTGCAGGGCAAGAAGATCCGCGGCCGCGTCGATGGCAGCAATTTCATCCCCTATTTTGATCGCCTCGCGATCGAACGCGGCGCGCTTGCCGGGCGCGGCCTCGAAATCGCCTGGGCGGCCGATGCGGCCGAATTCTTTTTCCTGCAGGTGCAGGGGTCGGGGCGGCTGCGCCTGCCCGACGGCGGCGTCATGCGGATCGGTTACGACAGCCAGAACGGCCGCGATTATGTCGGCATCGGCAAGCTGCTGCTCGACCGCGGCGCGCTCCAGCCGGGGCAGGCCTCGATGCAGGGCATCCTCGATTATCTGCGCGCCGACCCGGTGCGTGGTGCTGCGGTGATGAATGAAAATCCGAGCTGGGTCTTCTTCCGCGAACTCACCGGACCCGGGCCGCTCGGCGCGCTCGGCGTGCCGGTCACGGGCCGCGCGAGCGTCGCCGCCGATCCCAAATATGTGCCGCTCGGCGCCCCGGTCTTCCTCTCGCTCGACCGCGCCGAGCCCAATGGGCTGTGGGTGGCGCAGGACACCGGCGGCGCGATCAAGGGCGCGAACCGGTTCGACAGCTTCTGGGGCGCCGGCGACAAGGCGCGTGCGATCGCGGGTGGCATGGCGGCGCGCGGTTCGGCGCTGATCCTGCTGCCGCGCGCTGCGGTCGCGCGGCTCACCGCCGCCGCGCGCTGACCGGCGATGGCGCGCCGCCTCGCTCCCGAAGAAAATGCGCTGTGGAAACGGGTCGCGGCCACGGTGAAGCCGCTCCATCGCGCACCGTCGCCGCTCGAACCGGCGGCGCCGCCGACGGTGCGTCCCCCCAAGCCGGAGCCGCGCGGCCTCGCCGTCGCCGCCGCGGCGCGGGCCCGGCCCGCCGCGCTCCCCCCGCCGCGCCGTATCCATGGGCAGGCGACGCTCGACAGCCATTGGGACCGGCGGCTGCGCAAGGGGCACGTCCGCCCCGACCTCAGCATCGATCTCCACGGCCACAGCCTTGCCTCGGCGCAGGCGCTGCTCGACGATGCGATCGGGCGGGCGCTGCTGCGCGGCGCGCGCGTGCTGCTCGTCGTCGCGGGGCGCCTGCGGCCGGGCGCCGACCGCTTGCCGCAGCCGCACGAACCGCGTCCGCGCGGCGCAATCCGCGCTTCGCTGGCCGACTGGCTGGCGGTGTCGCCCCATGCCGACCGCATCGTCGCGCTGCGCCCCGCGCACATCAGCCATGGCGGCGCGGGCGCGGTCTATGTCATCCTGCGGCGCAGCCGCGAGGATTAGGCGTCAGCGAAGGGCACGGTCCAATATGCCGCGATAGATGGCCGTCAGCGTGTGCAGGTCTTCAACCGCGACCGCCTCGTCGAGCTTGTGCATCGTCGCATTGGTCAGCCCGAATTCGACCACCGGGCACAGCGCATGGAGGAAGCGCGCGTCAGAGGTGCCGCCGGTCGTCGACATGTCGGCTTCGATGCCCGTCTCGGCCCGGATCGCGTCGGCGACGAGCGACGACAGCGCGCCCGGCGGGGTCAGAAAGGCCTCGCCCGAAATCTTGCCGATCACCTTGGCCGCGGGCTCGACGTCCTGCGCGATGCGCTCGACCATCGCGACCAGATCGGCGCCCTTCTGCTGGTCGTTGAAGCGGATCGACAGCCGCGCGCGCGCCGATGCCGGAATCACGTTGGTCGCGCCATTGCCGACCTCAAGGTCGGTGAACTCGATGTTCGACGGCTGGAACCAGGCGGTCCCCTCGTCGAGCGTCACCGTGTCGATCGCCGCCAGGATGCGCACCAGCTTGGGGATCGGATTGTCGGCCAAGTGCGGATAGGCGACATGGCCCTGCGTCCCCGGCACGTCGATCCAGATATTGACCGATCCGCGCCGGCCGATCTTCACCATGTCGCCGAGCCGGTTCACCGACGTCGGTTCGCCGACGATGATCATGTCGGGCTTCACCCCGCGCGCATCCATATGCTCCATCAGCGCGCGGGTGCCGAAGATCGCCGGGCCTTCCTCGTCGCCGGTGATGATCAGGCTGATCGTTCCTGCTTCGGCGGGGGTTGCCGCCGCCGCGGCGACGAAGGCGGCGATCGAACCCTTCATGTCGACCGCGCCGCGGCCGTAGAGCAGATCGCCGCGAATTTCGGGCGCGAAAGCATCGCCGGTCCAGCCGACGCCCGGGGGTACGACGTCAAGATGCCCGGCAAAGCCGAAATGCACCGGGCCGGTGCCCGCTCGTACCGCGAGCAGATTTTCGACCGGCCCGTCGGGTTCGATCCCATCGATGAAGCGCTCGACCGTGAACCCGAGCGGGGCGAGCGCCGCCTCCAGCAAGTCGAAGACGGCGCCGGTCGCGGGCGTGACGCTCGGCGCGGCGATCAGCGCCCGGGCAAGGTCGACGGGGTCGATGGTCATGGTCATGAGCATCCTTTATCCGTTCGTGTCGAGCGAAGTCGAGACACCATTCGTCCGTGCGCTGCGCCGAGGGGCATCTCGACTTCGCTCGATGCGAAAGGCAAAAGGGAGATCGGAGGACCGCCATGCCCAAGCTCGATCTCGACACCATCCCCCAGACCAACGTCACCGGCTATCCCGCCCCCTATGACGCGCCGGTACAGGGGCGCTGGTACCGCCGCCTCGCGCCCGCCTCCGGCCTTGCCGATTTCGCCGCGAGCCATGTCGTGCTGAAACCCGGCGCCTGGTCGTCGCAGCGCCACTGGCACGACGGCGAGGACGAGATGCTCGTGATGATTTCGGGCGAAGCCACGCTCGTCGAGGACGCGGGGCGCTGGCCGATGCGCGCGGGCGACATTGCGGTATGGCCGAAGGGCAGCACCAACGGCCATCATCTGGTCAATGAATCGGACGCCGACTGCGTCTTCGTCGCCTTGGGCGGCGGCAAGCTGCACGATACCGGCGGCGGCTATTCGGACATCGACATGCTGTTCACGCCCGACGGCTATTTCCACAAGGATGGCACGCCCTATCCGACGAAACGCCTGCCGTGACCGACGCCGACTGGATCGGCTTTGGCCTGGCGGTGCTGCTGATCGAACTGACGCCGGGCCCGAACATGGCGTGGCTCGCCGCGCTGGCGATGGGCGAAGGGCGCCGCGCGGGGCTGGCCGCAACCGCTGGGGTGGCGATCGGCCTGTTCGTCAACGCGGTCGCCGCCGCGCTCGGTATCGCCTTCATCGTGTCGGCCAGCCCGCTACTGTGGCAGGTCTTGCGCTGGGGCGGCGCCGCCTTCCTCCTCTGGCTTGCCTGGGAAAGCTGGCGCGACGCGGGCGAAAATTCACCGGCGCTGATCGCCGCGCCGGGCCGGTCGCGGCACCATTTCCTGTCGGGGCTGGTGGTCAATCTGCTCAATCCGAAGGCGATGCTCTTTTACGTCGTCGTCATCCCGCGCTTCAATGGCGGGCAGGTGCCGGGCTTCGGCCTCGCCATTGCGCTCGCGCTCGTCAGCATCGCGATCGCGACCGCGGTGCACCTGACGATCGTCGTGGCGGGGACCCGGGTCGGCGGCTGGATTTCAGACCCGGCGCGCACCCGCACCGTCCGCCGTATCCTCGCGCTCGCGATCGTCGGGGTGGCGATATGGTTTGCGCTGACCGCAGGCCGCTGACCGCCCGAATTGCGCCGAAAGTGCGCCCTCACCAACGGTTCGCCGCACAATCTGCTCATATGGACGGCGCGATCAATCAACGGCCTTGCCGGACGATTTCAGGTGCAGAAAAGGACGGCGGGAACTCGCGGGGGCGGCTCGGAATGAAGGAGTAGCGTAATGCGTGCAGTTTCCATGAAATCGAAGCGATTGTTGTTGCTGGCGATGCTTGCCGGCTCGGTCAGCACCGCAGTGGCGGTGCAAGCGCAGGATGCGCCCGAAAGCGACGGGTCTTTGCTCGTAACCGGCGCCGCGCCGCCAGATATGGCGCAGATGGCCGAAGGCCCGAAGGTCGAAGGCATCATCTCGGCGCGCAGCGGCGACCGGATGCAGGTGACGACCGCCGACGGCAGCAACACCGTGATCACCATCGCCGACGCCACGACGATCAAGTCGAGCGGCGGCTTCCTGGGCCTGAACCGCGACAAGCTCGGTGCCGAAGCGCTGCTCAACGGCCTTCCCGTGTCGGTCGAGACGCGCCAGTGGGAAGGCGGGCTGGTCGCCAGCCAGATCGATCTCAAGAGTAAGGATCTGCGCACCGCCTCGATGATCCGCAACGGGACCGATCAGCGGTTCGCCGAACAGACCGCGGCCACCGAAGCGCTGCGCGGCCGGATGGGCGACATTGACCAGTATAATGTGAAAGCCACGACGACGGTGAATTTCGACACCGGCCAGTCGGTCCTGTCGCCGCAGGCGAAATCCGATCTGTGCGCGGTCGCGCAGCAGGCGGAAAGCATGGACAATGCCCTGCTGCTCGTCGTCGGCTACACCGATTCGACCGGCAGCGAGGAACTCAATCAGCAGCTCAGCGAAAAGCGCGCCGGACGCGTGGTGAATTATCTGCAGCAGGCGTGCGGCTGGAAGCCCTATCGCATGCTCACGCCGACCGGAATGGCCGAAGCCGATCCGGCAGCGAGCAACGACACGGTCGAAGGCAAGGCGCAGAATCGCCGCGTGGCCGTAAATATCCTCGTCAGCAAGGGGCTCGACGGCCTCTAAGCCAGACACACGCGGGGCGGGTTCACGCCCGCCCCGCCCCATGGGCGGGCGCGAAGGGGAAGGGGTTGCCGCGGCGCGGCGTCGGCGCCACATCTTGCGCATGTCGCTTCCCGCTCCCTTCGCCGGCTGGTTCGCGCACCGCGGGTGGCGGCTGCGGCGGCACCAGGCCGACATGCTCACGGCGGCGCAGCGCGGCGAAAGCGCGCTCCTCGTGGCGGCGACCGGCGCCGGCAAGACATTGGCCGGCTTTCTCCCCAGTCTGATCGACCTTGCGGCCAACCCGTCCGACCGGTTGCACACCCTCTATGTCTCGCCGCTCAAGGCGCTGGCCGCCGATGTCGAGCGCAACCTGCTCGGTCCGATCGCCGACATGGATCTCGACATCAGCGTTGAGAGCCGGAGCGGCGATACCAGTTCGGACAAAAAGGCGCGCCAGCGCAGTCGGCCGCCCAATATCCTGCTGACCACCCCCGAATCGCTGTCGCTGCTGCTCTCCTACCCCGACAGCTTCGCGATGTTCGCCGATCTGAAGACGGTGGTCATCGATGAAATCCACGCCTTCGCGACCGGCAAGCGCGGCGATCTGCTCAGCCTCGCGCTCGCGCGCCTCGAACGCGTCGCGCCGGGGCTGCGGCGCGTCGGCCTGTCGGCGACGATTGCTGATGCGGACGCCTATCGCGCCTGGCTCGCGCCCGAGGGCGATCCGGCGCGCGTGACGCTGGTCGAGGGCGAGCGCGGCGCCGATCCCGACATTTCGATCCTGCTGCCTGAAGGGGCGGTGCCGTGGGCGGGGCATTCGGGACGCTATGCGGTGCATCAGGTGATGGCCGAAATCGCGAAGAACCGCACGACGATCATCTTCTGCAACACCCGCGGGCTGGCCGAGCTGATTTTCCAGGAATTGTGGAAGGTCAACGACCTGTCGCTGCCGATCGCGATCCATCACGGCAGCCTCGACCGCGAGGCGCGCCAGCGCGCCGAAAACGCCATGGCCGAGGGGAGATTGCGGGCGCTCGTCGCGACCTCCAGCCTCGATCTCGGGCTCGACTGGGGCGATGTCGACTGCGTGATCCAGATGGGGGCGCCCAAGGGTTCGTCGCGGCTGCTCCAGCGCATCGGCCGCGCGAACCACCGGCTCGACGAACCGAGCCGGGCGCTGATCGTGCCGGGCAATCGCTTCGAATATCTTGAGGCGCGCGCCGCACTCGACGCGGTCGAGGCGGGCGAGCGCGATGCCGATCGCTTCCGCCCCGGCGCGCTCGACGTGCTAGCGCAGCATGTCATGGCCCTCGCGTGCGCCGCACCCTTCCGCGAGGAGGATCTGCTCGCCGAAATCCGCGGTGCGCAGCCCTATCGCTGGATCGACGCCGCGCTCTTTGCGCGCCTGCTCGGTTTTGTGCGCGACGGCGGCTATGCGCTTAAAAGCTATGATCGCTTCCGCCGCTTGGCGCCCGACGGGCAGGGCGGCTGGCGCATCGCGCACCCCCGGCTCGCGGCGCAGCACCGGCTAAACGCCGGCATCATCGTCGACGCCCCCACACTCGACGTGCGCTTCAAGAACGGACGGCGCCTCGGCAGCGTCGAGGAATATTTCGCGAGCACGCTGACCGCGGGCGACACCTTCGCCTTCGCCGGCCTCAGCCTCGAGGTCGAGACGATCCGCGACACTGACCTCATCGTGCGCGCAACGACGCGTCCGGCGCGTATTCCCTCCTATGTCGGGGCGCGGATGGCGCTGTCGTCGCGCCTCGCCGACCGGGTGCGCGCTTTCCTGGCCGATCCGGCGAGCTGGCGGCGATTTCCAGAGGATGTGCGCTTTTGGCTCGAGATGCAGGCGCTGCGCTCGGTGCTGCCGCGCCCCGGCGAACTGCTCGTCGAAACCTTCCCGCACGAGGGCGCGCATTATCTTGTCTGCTATCCGTTCGAGGGGTGGAACGCGCACCAGTCGCTCGGCATGCTGCTGTCGAAACGGATGGAGCGCGCGGGGCTCCAGCCGCTCGGCTTCGTCGCCTCCGACTATGCGCTCGCGCTCTGGTCGCTGAAACCGGTCGCGCATCCCGAGGCGCTGTTCGACGCGACCATATTGGAAGGCGAGTTCGTCGAATGGGTCGAAAATTCGCACCTCCTGAAGCGCGCATTCCGCGAGGTTGCGGTGATCGGCGGGCTGATCGAACGCCAGCATCCGGGCAAGCGCAAGACGGGCAAGCAGGTGACCTTTTCGACCGACCTCATCTTCGACGTCCTGCGCAAATATGAACCCGATCATCTGCTGATCGAAGCCGCCTGGGCCGACGCGCGCGAGCGGCTCACCGACGTCGCGCGGCTCGGCGACCTGCTCGACCGCGCGGCGGGGACGATGGTGCATCAAAGGCTCGATCGCATCAGCCCGCTCGCGATCCCGGTGCTGGTGCTGATCGGGCGCGAAAATGTCGCGGCCTCGGACCTCGACGACGCGCTGCTTGGCGAGCTCGCCGATACGCTCGCGGCAACCGCGATGGGGAGCGAATGACGGGGTTGGTCGCACGATTGCTGAAAATCGCGAAGGGGCGTATTATAAGCGTATAACAATAAAGAGAGGATGCCGCCATGAAGCATAATGTGCATCGCCCCGCGCTGATGGCGTTGTTGCTCGCCGCACCGCTGTTGATCGGATCGGCCCAGCCTGCCGGCGCGCCGGCAGCGCCCGCAGCACCTGCCGCTCCCCCGGCCGCCGCGGAGCCAACTCCCGATATGGTTGTCGATCCCGCAACCGGCGCGCTCATTCCCTTCATTCAACCCTTCGATCTCGATGCGACGCGGCGCATGGCGGTCGATGTCATGATTGGTGGGCAAGGCCCATTCTCCTTCCTCGTCGATACCGGAGCTGAGCGGACGGTAATCGCGCGCGAACTGGCGGATCGGCTGAAGCTGGCGCCGGGCGAACAGCTCCGGCTGGCGACCATCGGCGGCTCTGCGACCGTCCCCAGCTTTCGGGTCGCCGCCCTGCAGATGACCGACCTTGAGATGACCGGCTTGGTCGCGCCCGCCTTCTACGGCCGCCATATCG
The DNA here is from genome assembly GCF_001610975.1 of Sphingopyxis terrae subsp. terrae NBRC 15098. NCBI lineage: Bacteria > Pseudomonadati > Pseudomonadota > Alphaproteobacteria > Sphingomonadales > Sphingopyxidaceae > Sphingopyxis > Sphingopyxis terrae. Next base: position 1,925,833 of record NZ_CP013342.1, read on the forward strand.
GGGCCGCAGGCCTGATCGGCGTCGATATGCTCGAAGACCGGCGCGTGCTGATCGACTTTCGCAAGCAGCACATGGAGATACTGGCAACGCGAAAGCGTGCTACACCGATTATCCGCGACGACGACGCCATCGTCGTCACCGCGCGCAATGCCGCGGGCCGCCTTATCCTGTCCGACGCCCGGCTCGATGGAAAGCGCATCGACCTCATCGTCGATACGGGCGCGCAGACGAGCGTCGGAAATCTGGCGTTGCAGCGACTGGTTGCGGCGAAGCGCGCCAACCGCGTGCCCTTTGTCGAGACTATGCTGAGCGCCGTGACCGGCGAGGCGGTTTCTGCGACGCGGACGGCGATCAAGCGGATTACGGTCAAGGGTCTGGACCTCAACGACTTGCCCGTTAGCTTCGCTGACAGCCAAGCCTTTCGCGCGCTGGGTCTCGATGATCGGCCGGCCTTGCTGCTGGGGATGGACAGCATGTCACTGTTTGACCGGATCGAGATCGATTTCCCCAACCGCCGCGTCGTCTTCGATTTGCCGAGCGGTGCGAACCGCGAGACCGGCCAGCGTTTCGCGCTCAACAATGCGAGGAGCGGGAGCTAGCAAAGCGATCGGTTCGTGGCGCTTGCCCGCGGCGCGGTAGCGCGCCATAGCGGCGCGATGCCGCCCGCGCCCGCCTTCGACTTTGCCGGCCAGACCTTTCACCTGCATGCCGAACGGGCGCTGTTCTGGCCCCGGCACGGGGCGCTGATCGTCGCCGACCTGCATCTCGAAAAGGCGAGCTGGTATGCCGCGCGCGGCCAGCCGCTGCCGCCCTACGACAGTCAGGATACGCTCGACCGGCTGACCGATCTTGCGCGGCGGACGGGCGCGCGCGCCGTCTGGTGTCTGGGCGACAGTTTTCATGATCGGACCGCGGACGAGCGCATCGCGCCGGCGACGGCCGACCGGCTGCGCGCGCTGGGGGCGATGACCGAACTTGTCTGGGTCGCCGGCAATCACGACGGGCTGACCGCCGGGGCATGGGGCGGGACGATCGCCGACGCGCTGTGCGTCGATGGCATCATGCTGCGCCACCAATGCTGCCCGAAAGAGGCGTGGCCCGAGATATCGGGACATTTTCACCCCAAGCTGCGGCTGCAGCTTCGCGGCCGCCCGGTGTCGCGCCCCTGCTTTGCGCATGACGCCAAGCGCTTGATCCTGCCTGCTTTTGGCAGTCTGACCGGCGGCCTCGACGTATTCGACCCGGCGATCGCTGCCAATTTTGCCGGTTCCTATCATGCGGCGCTAAATGCGCAGGGGCGGTTGCTTGCCTTTCCCTCGACCGCGGCAACCCACGATGACGCTACGGCAAGCAAAAGGGCGGCGACGCGATAGCGGCCTGCGGAGCCGTATAGCGCCTTGACCGGGCTGTGGCCAAAAAGCATCACCTGTCCAAAAACGTCGAAAAAGCAGGGGTCTCGCTGGAATGGGCCGCCATTTGCGGTATGACATAAGGGCAACGAAAAAAGAAATTATCTGAGAGGAGTGCCCAAAGTGACATCATCTTCCCTACTGAATGCCCGTCTGCTTCGCACGACCGCGCTCGGCGTGTCGATTGCCGTCGCGGCCGTCTCGGCGCCCGCCTTTGCGCAGGATGCCACCACCGATAACGCCGAAGACACCGCCAATGCGATCGTCGTGACCGCGCAGGGCCGTTCGCAGCTGCTGTCAGACGTGCCGGTCGCCATTTCGGCGGTCAGCGCCGAAACGCTGCAGAACAGCGGCGCCAACGACATTCGCCAGCTCAACCAGGTCGCGCCGTCGCTGCTCGTTTCGTCGACGGGCTCGGAAGCCAATGGCTCGGCGCGTATCCGCGGCATCGGTACCGTCGGCGACAACCCGGGTCTCGAAAGTTCGGTTCCGGTCTTCATCGACGGCGTCTATCGCTCGCGTTCGGGCATCGGCCTCAACGAACTGGGTGAGATTGACCGCGTCGAAGTCCAGCGCGGCCCCCAGGGCACGCTCGGCGGACGCAACTCGTCGGCGGGCCTGATCAGCATCTATTCGAAAAAGCCCGACTTCAACTTCGGCGCCAGCGGCGAAATAACCTATGGCAACTATGACTATTGGCGCCTGAGCGGCAGCGTTACCGGCCCGATCACCGACAAGGTCGCGGCGCGCCTCGACGGCGTCTGGGTGAAGCGCGACGGCTTTTTGCGCGACACGACGAACAATACCGACGTCAACAACCGCGACCGCTATTTCCTGCGCGGCCAGCTTTTGTTCGAACCGACCGACGCGCTGTCGATCCGGTTGATCGCCGACTACACCTATCGCAACGAAAAATGCTGCGGCGCGATCTATGTCGACAACAGCGTTAACCCGTACATCGGCAATCTCAACAATCCGTCGACGCCGCTGTCGACCGGAGCGACAGGAACGCCGCCAAACGTGCCGCAGCCCGATGGCAATAATATTATTAACGTTCTGCGCGACCTTGGTCAGCCGCTCGGCGCCTTCAGCCAAGGTTACAGCCGCGATCTGTCGGTCAGCGCGGGCCGCAGCTTCGCTGGCAAGACCAAGGATTATGGCTTCTCGGGCCAGGTCGACTGGGATCTCGGTGGCGCTACGCTGACTTCGATCACCGGCTATCGCGAATATCGCTCGGGCCAGGCGGGTGACCTCGACTATGGCGCTGTCGACATTCTCTATCGCGCGCCGAGCGACGATGCCTATCGCCAGTTCCACACGTTCACCCAGGAAGTGCGTCTGCAGGGTGAAGCATTCGATGGCAAACTCGACTGGCTCGTCGGTGGTTTCTATGCCAATGAAAAGCTGACTGTTCGCGACAATCTGCGCTTCGGCACACAATATGGCCGCTTCGCCGCGTGCCGCCTTATCTCGGGCGGGGCGCTTGCGGGGCTCTATTCGCCGACGTCAGCCGGCTGTGTCGCTGCCCGACCGGCCGCTTTTGGCGCGGCTTCGCCGGCGATTTATGCGGCACTCGATCAACTTGATGGCATCAGCGACAAGGGCAGCATCAATGATCGCTACCGCCAGGACGATACCAACTGGGCGCTTTTCACCCACAATATCTTCCACATCACCGACAAGCTCGATCTGACGCTGGGCGTGCGTTATACCCACGATAAGAAGAAGTTCGCGGCGACGTTTACCAACGACAATCAGGCGTGCGTCAACGTCCAGAATCTGGTCGGCGGTTTTCTTGGTGTCGCTGCGTTGCAGCCGGTTTCTGCGGGGCTGATCGGGCTTGCCTGTCAAGGCAACTCGACTGCCGAATTGAACGGTGTTTCGATCAACGATCAGCGCAGCGAAGACAAGTGGACCGGCACCGCGATCCTTTCGTACAAGCCGGTCGACGATCTGTTGGTCTACGCCAGCTATGCCCGCGGTTACAAAGCCGGCGGCTTCAATCTCGACCGATCGGCGCTGAAAAATCCGATCCAGATCGTTGGCGGCGTTCCGACCTGGTCCTTTGCCCAGGCGGGCGGGGCGCAGTCGCTCGTGGGCAATCTGCAGTTCGACCCGGAAACGGTCGACAGCTACGAACTAGGCGCCAAATATTCGACCGGGCCGTTCAGCGCAGGTCTGACCTTCTTCCGTTCGGATTTCAGCAGCTTCCAGCTCAACACGTTTAACGGCAGCGTGTTCCTCGTGCAGAACGTCAACGGCTGTTCGGCTGATCTCAACGGAGCCGATCGCGATCAGAGCAAGTTCACCGGTTCGCCGAACTATAATGCTGCGGCCGCTACAACCGGTGCGTGTGCAGCCGACAATGTGGGCTGGGGCGTTCGTACGCAGGGCTTCGAACTCGAAGCTTCACTGGTTCCTGCTCGCGACTTCCGTATGACTGCCGGTCTGACGTATGCGCGGACAAAATATCGCAATAACCTTGTCGGCAATGCTTCGGGCGCTCCGCTCGATCAGGCACTGCGCCAGCTCCCCGGAAACAATCTGTCGAATGCGCCCGAACTGGTCGCGACCGGCAGCGTGACCTGGACGCCCGAAATCGGCAGCAGCGGTCTGACCGGCCTCGTCTATATCGATGGTCGCATGACCAGCGATTACAACACGGGTTCGGACCTCTTCCCGCAAAAGGAACAGGACGGGTATGCGATCTTCAATGCCCGCGTCGGCGTTCGCGGCCCTGACGAAAAGTGGGGCATCGAATTCTGGGCGCAGAACTTGTTCAACAAGCAATATGCGCAGGTTGCCTTCAACTCGCCCTTCCAGGAAGGCGGCGTGAGCAGCGCATTCTCGGATCCCCAGTATCCGGGTGGGCGCCAGATCTTCTCGCAGTTCCTTGCCGAACCGCGCACCTATGGCGTGACGCTGCGCGGCAAGTTCTGATCGCGTAACATGCGGCCGGCTTGTCCGGCCGAATAAGGGACCGCCCGTTTGCCGAAAGGCATGCGGGCGGCTCTTTTTTGTGGAACCTTTGCGCCGACCCTGCATAGGCTGGGGGCATGTTCGCAATCGACTCCCTGCTCGTAAAAATCGCGCTGATCGGCGTGATCGGCATCGGCGCCCAATGGGTGGCGTGGCGGACCAACAAACCCGCGATCGCGTTGATGCTCGTCGCCGGCATATTGGCGGGGCCGGTGCTCGGGCTGATCGATCCGGTGCGCGATTTCGGCGCCCTGCGCGAACCGATGATCAAGCTCGCCGTCGCGGTGATCCTGTTCGAAGGCGGCCTGAGCCTCAAGTTCCGCGAACTGCGCCAGGCGGGAACCGCGGTCTTCATGCTCGTCTTCATCGGGGTGCCCGTCGGCTGGGCGCTCGGCACCGCGGCGGCCTATTATGGCGCGGGCCTGCCGTTCGAGCTCGCGGCGCTGTTCGGCGGGGTAATGGTGGTGACGGGGCCGACGGTGATCGCGCCGATGCTCCGCTCGCTCAACATCGCGCCGCGCGTCAAGAATATGCTCAAGTGGGAAGGTATTGTGAACGATCCGATCGGCGCGCTGCTCGCGGTCGGCATCTACAGCTACATCACCCACGGCGGTGCAGATGCGAATAGCGTGAGCATCGTCACCGACGTCGTCGCGGCGAGCGTGCTCGCGATCCTGATCGGCGGTGCGGCCGGTTTTCTGCTGACCTGGGCCTTTCCGCGCGGCTGGGTGCCCGAATATCTGAAGGCGCCGGTGCTGCTGACGACGGTGATCGCGGTCTTCGTGCTTTCGGACCTCATCATGCACGAAACTGGTCTGATCACCGTCACCGTCATGGGCGTCGTGATGGCGAACCGCGAAACCTATTCGACCCGCTCGCTGCAGCGCTTCAAGGAGGATCTGACCGTCGTTCTGGTGTCGGGCGTCTTCATAATCCTGTCGGCGACGCTCAACTGGGACGTGGTCAAGAATTTCCAGTTCCGATTCCTGATCTTCCTCCTTCTGCTGCTTTTCGTCGTGCGCCCGCTGACGATCATGACGGCGCTGCTGTTCACGCGTATCCCGCTGAAGGAGCGGCTGTTCGTCGCCTGGATCGCGCCGCGCGGGATCGTCGCGGTCGCGGTGACGGGCCTCTTCGCGCTGCGCCTCACCGACTATGGCGTGCCGGGGGCGGAGGCGCTGGTACCCTTGGGCTTCGGCGTCGTCATCGCGACGATCTTTGCGCATGGCTTTACCGCTGGAACCTTCGCGCGCTGGCTTGGCCTCGATCAGGGCAAGGGTGACGGCGTTCTGCTCGTCGGGGCGAACAGCTGGACGATTGCCTTCGCGCAGTTCGTCAAGGAACAGGATCGCGGCGCGATGATCGCCGACGCCAGCAAGTTCGCGCTACGCCGCGCGCGGCGCGCCGACATTCGCGTCTATCACGGCGACATATTGGACGAGGTGCACGAGGACGCGATCGACATGGGCCAGTATCAGCAGCTCATCGCTGCGACCGACAATGACAGCTATAACGCGCTGGTGTGCGGCGAGCTGGCGCCCGAGATCGGCCACGACCGCGTCAGCCGCGTGGCGGGCGAGGCGACCGGCGCGAGCCAGCGGCTCGGTCGCGTGTTCACCATCGGCGGCACCACAATCGACACGCAGCTCGACCGCCTGCACGCAGGATGGACCTTCGGCCGCACGCGGATCACCGAAAAATTCCCTTACGCCGACTTTGTCGCGCGGATGAAGGCGTCGGGGGGCGACAGCCTGATGGTGGTCAAGGCGTCGGGCGACCTCGCGATCTTTTCGACGCGCCACCGCCCGACGGTGGAGGCCGGCGATACGGTGTGGACCTTCGTTCCGCCCGACGACCCGAAGGCGCGCCGCGAGGCGAAGGAGGCGACCGCGGCAGCCTGACGGTCCGGCGTCAGCGCGCTCGCGCGGCCTGATGCGCGATGTCGGTCATCAGCTTGCGGAACAGCACCGCGCCCGCGGTGCCCGATGCTTTTAGCGCACGCTCGCATTCCAGCAGCCGCGTCATCAGCCGCGCGACGCGCACCGAATCCCAGATGTGGAGCTGCGCCGTCACCGCATCGCGCTCTTTCCAGAATACGCCGCTGCTTTTCGCCGCGACCACCGTCGCCGGGTGCGCGCCCGCATCGACCTCGGCGCGCAGCCTGGCGAGCTGCATCGCGCGGATCGCCAGCGCGCGGATGATGCGGATCTCGGCGACGCCGACCGCCGCCGCTTGCGCGAGCATGTCGGGCAGGTCGCGCAGCTTGCCGCCGAGCGCGACGTTGATGCACGCGCTGACATCCTCTTCGTGCGTCGCGGCGCCCAGCGCGGCGATGTCGGCGGGCGTGACCTGCCGCTGCCGGTCGGGACCGGCGTCGAGGTAGAGTGCGATCTTCTCAATCTCGCGACGCATCAGCGCCTGATCGCCCGAGACGAGATCGACGAGCAATTGCGCCTCGGCATTGGCAACCCGCAATCCTTGCGCCGTCGCGGCTTCCATCGCGATGCCTACGAGCGCACGGCGGTCGGGCTGATAACAGATGGCGGCGACGGCATTATCAGCGCCCTCGACAAGCTTGACGAGTTTCGATCGCGCGGTGACCGAGGCGCCGGTCGCGATCACTGGGTTGAGCACGCTGTCCGCGCCGAGCAGCGCCTCGACGGCGGCGAGGCAATCGTCGCCGCCGCCCGAAATCTCGAGCCGGATCACGCGCGCGGGCGAAAAGAGCGACATCGACGCCGCTTCGGCGGCAAGCAGCGCGCCGTCCTGTGCCATCTGGCCCGATGTCAGATCGACCCGCTCGGCCTCCTTGCCGGCCAGCGCGATCAGATGCGCGGCGACGCTTTCCATTGTCGCGTCGTCGGGGCCGGTCAGTAGGATGAAGCGGACCGCGGGATCGAGGCGGCTGAGGCGTTCGAGTTCGCCGGGCTTGACCGACTTCATGCCGGTCAGGGCGCCGGGGCGGACGGCGCCGGCTGGCCGCCGCCACGATCGGCGAAGACCGCAAGCCGCGCGACGATCTGGTCGGCGATTCCCGATGCGAGCCGTTCAAGCGTCGTCGATTCGGCGGCGATCGTCGAATATTCGCTGCCGACGACGTCGATCCCGCCGTCCTGCGCCGCGGTCGCGTCGAGCAGCACTTCGCCGCTTGCCGCATCGACGAGCTGATAGCGGGCGCGCAGCGTCCGCCGCTCGCGCGTCACGGCATCGTCGGAGCGGACGCCGAGGCCGGTGATCGAATCCTCGAGCCGCACGTCGAGCCGCAGCCGCTGGCCCGCACCATGTCCGCCTTGCGTCGCCTGCAACCGGTCGCGCAGCGCGTTGCGGACGAGCCAGCCATTATGCCCCTCGATCGGCGCGACATCGACGTCGGCCAGCACCTGCGCCACCGCGCCCTTGCTGCCGTTCGCATAGAGCGGCCGGAGCCCGCAGCCGCCAAGAAGCAGCGAAGCGGCGACGAGCGAGGAGGTGAGCAGGCGTTTCATGTCAGGGAACGATATTCACCAGACGGTCGGGAACGACAATCACCTTTTTGGGTGCGGCGCCGCCGAGCAGCTCGGCGATGCGCGGGCGGGCGAGCGCCGCGGCTTCGAGCGCGGCCTTGTCGGCGCCCTTCGCGGCGGTCATCGTGTCGCGCAGCTTGCCGGCGATCTGGATCGCGATCGTCACCTCATCATCGACGAGAAGCGCCGGGTCGGCGGCGGGCCACGCGGCGTCGGCGATCATCGGGGTCGTCCGCTGCGCCGCGGGCAGCACCGCCCAGGCCTCTTCGGCCAGATGCGGCATCATCGGCGCGACGAGCAGGATCAGCGTCCGGCACGCTTCGGCGCGGGTCGCCGAGGGCTTCGCCTTTTCGATATCGTTGGCGAGCGCGTGGATCTTGGCCACCGCCTTGTTGAAGCCGAGCGATTCGATGTCGGCGGCAACGCCGGCGATCGCCTGGTGCAGCTTGCGCGCCAGCACCTTGTCTTCGCCGCCGTCGCCGACATTGTCGGTGTCGCCGAACAGGCGCCACAAGCGCTGGACGAAGCGCCACGCACCCTCGATCCCCGCCTCGCTCCACGGCAGATCGCGCTCGGGCGGGCTGTCAGAGAGCATGAACCAGCGCGCGGCGTCGGCGCCATATTGGTCGAGGATGGCGTCGGGATCGACGACATTCTTCTTCGACTTCGACATCTTGATGACCCGGCCGACCTCGACCGGCGCGCCATCGGCCTCCAGCGTCGCGCCGTCGGCGGTGCGCATCACCTCGTCGGGGGTGAAGAAGAGGGGAGGGAGGCCCTCGCCCTGCGCACGGCTGTAGGTTTCGTGCGTCACCATCCCCTGCGTGAACAGGCTGGCGAAGGGCTCCTTGATGTCGATCATCCCCAGCTTGTTGAGCGCGCGCGTCCAGAAGCGCGCGTATAGCAGGTGAAGGATCGCATGCTCGATGCCGCCGATATATTGGTCGACGGGCAGCCAGCGACGGATGACATCGGGATCGAACGGCCGGTCGGCCGGTGCCGAGGCGAAGCGCAGGAAATACCACGACGAATCGACGAAGGTATCGAGCGTATCGGTCTCGCGCACCGCTTCGCCGCCGCATGTCGGGCAGGCGACATGCTTCCACGTCGGATGGCGGTCGAGCGGATTGCCGGGGACCGAGAAATCGGCATCGTCGGGCAGTACGACTGGCAATTGGTCCTTCGGCACCGGCACGAGGCCACAGGCCGGGCAATGGATGAAGGGGATCGGCGTCCCCCAGTAACGCTGGCGCGAGACGCCCCAGTCGCGCAGGCGCCAGACGGTCGTGCCCTTGCCCCAGCCTTCATGCTCGGCGCGCGCGATGATCGCGGCCTTCGCCTCGTCGATGCTCATCCCGTCGAGGAAGTGGCTGTTCACGAGGCGGCCGGGGCCGGTATAGGCTTCGTCGCCGCGGAAGGTCTGGCCGGTTTCGTCGCCGTCCGCAATCACGCGGTGTACGGGCAGATCATATTTGCGCGCGAAGTCGAGGTCGCGCTGATCGTGCGCGGGACAACCGAAGATCGCGCCGGTACCGTAATCCATCAGCACATAATTCACGACCCAGATCGGCAGATGCCAGTCGGGGTCGAGCGGATGTTGCACCGACAGGCCGGTGTCGAAGCCCATCTTCTCCGCGGTTTCGAGCTGTTCGGCCGACGTCCCCTGACGGCGGCACTCCTCGATGAACGCGGCAAGGCGCGGCGCATCCTTGGCGAGCGTCTCGGCCAGCGGATGGTCGGGCGAAATCGCTGCAAAGCTGGCCCCGTACAGCGTGTCGGGGCGCGTCGTGAAGACGTCGAAGCCTGGCGCGCCGCCCGCGAGCTTGAAGCTGAATTCCAGGCCCTGCGACTTGCCGATCCAGTTTTCCTGCATCAGCCGCACCTTGTCGGGCCAATGGTCGAGGCTCTTGAGGCCATCGAGCAGTTCGTCTGCGAAGTCGGTGATCTTCAGGAACCACTGCGACAATTTCTTCTTTTCGACCAGCGCGCCCGAACGCCAGCCGCGCCCGTCGATGACCTGCTCGTTGGCGAGCACGGTCATGTCGACGGGGTCCCAGTTGACGTAGCTTTCCTTGCGCGTGACCAGCCCGTGCGCGAACAGGTCGAGGAACAGCGCCTGTTCCTGCCCGTAATAATCGGGCTCGCATGTCGCGAGTTCGCGGCTCCAGTCGATCGCAAGGCCGAGGCGCTTCAATTGCGCGCGCATCGCGGTGATATTGTCGCGCGTCCAGCCGCCGGGGTGGACGCCCTTTTCCATCGCGGCATTTTCGGCCGGCATGCCAAAGGCGTCCCAGCCCATCGGATGCAGCACGTCATGCCCGGTCATCCGCTTGAAGCGCGCCAGCACGTCGCCCATCGCATAGTTGCGGACATGCCCCATGTGGATGCGCCCCGAGGGATAGGGGAACATCTCGAGGATATAGGCCTTTGGCTTATTCGAACTGTCGGTCGTCGCAAAGCTGTTCGCGGCGTCCCATGCCGCCTGCCAGCGGGCGTCGGCGGCGAGGGCGCCAAAGCGCGTTTCGCGGGTCATTTGTTCGGCTACCCCGTTTGTCAAAATACCATCGATCAAAATAGCGTGCCCCCACCCTTCGACTGCCCGCAGGACGGGCGCTCAGGATAAACTTCAGCCAAAGGCCGGAGGCGGGGGCCCATCACCTGCCGTTCAAATCCGGAACAACCGGAGATGGATCCCCGCCTTCGCGGGGAAACACCGAAATCCGAAACTCAGCCCTCGATCGCGCTGCGGCGCAGGTCGCGGGCGCGGGTGAGGATGATTTCTTCCAGCTTCTGCACCGTCGCAGCCTGAACCGGCGCGTCGACCCAGGTGCCGTTCTGGGCGACCTGACGCAGCGCGGCGACGCGCAGCGCATCGGCGCGCAGGTCGCGGTCGAGGATCGACACGGTCACCTTCATGCGCTCGTTCGGATTGCCGGGGTTGGCATACCAGTCGGTGATGATGACCCCGCCCGAGCTGTCCGCCTGCAGCAGCGGCATGAACGACAGGGCGTCGAGCGACGCGCGCCACAGATAGGAATTGACGCCGATCGTCGTCACTTGGCTCGCCGCCAGGTCGGCGCGCGGCCGGTCCTTCCCGCCGCAGGCCGACAGGCCGAGCGCCGCGACCCCGATCAGGGCGAGCGCGGCCGGACGACGACCGAGCGAGGCAAGAAGGGTAAGCTTGGACATGCCGTAACACCTTATTCTGGGCGCGCGGGCAGCAAATGGCGGGCGCGCATGCGGAAATTTGCAAGCGTCTCTATCGCCCTTGCCGCCGTCCGGCAAGCGCGCCATTTCCGGTGTTTCGACCGTTCATCCCCGGCTCATCTCCGCTCGCCACTGTGCTGTTCGCGCAACATGTTCGGCGAAAAGCCGGCGACGCGCGATCAATCGGTCGGGAATCACTGGAATTGTCGCCCCCGTCGTCCTATCTCAGGATTCGATTGGGGTTGGAGTCGCAGAGCAATGGCGCGGAATTCGCGACATTTTTGGAAAGCAGGCCTGTTCGCGGTAGCAGCGGTTACCGTTGCGCTTCCGCCTGCGCTTGCGTCGATGACACGCGCCGACCGGATTCGCGACACCCAGCTTTCGAATTCGGTGCTTGGCCAATTCACCCCGGCGTCGGGCGACCCGCGCCTGATCGCCCGCTATATCAAAATCTCGGAAGAGGCGCGCCGCGGCTTCAGCTTCACGCCCGCGTTGCCCGATGACGGACATAAGAATCGCGCGATCACCGTCGTGATTCGCGCCCGCGACGATTCGTCGAGCGCACGCACCGCCGCGCTTGCCGCCGGCCGCACCAAATCGCCGATCTCGATCGCCCCTGTGACCTATAATCTGGGCGCGTCGGTCGGGTTCGAAAAATTCGTGACCCCGGCGCTGCCCAGCGGCACCGACCTGCGCAACCTGCCGGTCGCGCGCGCGCCCGAACAGGCCGACAACAAGAAATCGCGCTTCGCGACCAAGATGGTCAGCCGTCCGACCGATCCGGCCGGCGCAACCGACCGCATCACCGCGCCGGGCGAAGAGCAGACCGTCGATGTCGTCAGCAGCTATCGCCTGACCAAGAACCTCGATGTGACCGCGGGCGTCCGTTACAAGGCCGACGACCGCTTCCAGCCGCTGACCGACGCGCGCCGCGACAGTCAGGCAGTCTATGTCGGAACCGCTTTCCGCTTCTAAGAGCAGTACCGATCGTCGGGCCAGGCCGCCCATAGGCGATCATGCCCCCAGCGTCGGCTACTAACGCGCCCGACCGCGCCGCGCTTTGCGCGTCGCTGCCTTTTTCTCCCATGCGTCGATGGCGGCCCAGCCGGGCCGGACGCCGCTTGCGGCGCTGGCGCGGATCAGCGCGCGGGCGCGCGCCGGGGTCATCCCGCCCAGCGCGATCGCTTGGCCGCCGGCCGCGCGTGCGAGCCGCAGCCACGCCTCGCGGCTTAGCGGCGCGGCATCGATGTGCGACCGCGTCGGGTGAAGCGGCGAGACGAATGCGGCGTCGGCGCCCGCCCGCCGGGCGCGGTGCGCCTCGCGATGGTCATGGACCGGCATGGTGACGATCAGGCCGTTCGCGCGCGCCTGCGCCGCCCGGCGCGCGGCATGCTGCCGCAGATGGACGCCATCGGCCCCCAAGCGTCGCGCCTCGGCGGGCAATCCCGCGATCAGCAGCGTCAGCCCGCGCGCTTTTGCGATACGCGCGAGGCGGCGCGCGAGGCGCCAGCGCGCGCCTTGCGGCAGCGCGTCGTGCCGCAGGACGATGCCGCTTCCCGGCGGCAACAGCGCGGCGAGCGCCACCGTCCCGGCCGCGCTGCGTGCGTCGCTCATCAGCCAGCATGCGGGCAGGGGGTGGCGTCGGACCATCGCCCTTCCTATAGGCGCGTCGCGGGCGCACGCAACGCGCCCTTCGAGGATGACGATATGAGCAATGCGGCAAGCCGGCTGGCCGAGGTAGGGACGAACATTGCAGAGGCGGCGCGCCGCGCCGGGCGCAAGGCGGGCGACGTCTGCCTGATCGCGGTGACGAAAACGCATGATGCCGATGCGATCCGCCCGCTGATCGCCGCCGGCCAGCGCCATTTCGGTGAGAATCGCGTGCAGGAGGCGGCGGCCAAATGGCCCGCCCTGCGCGGTGAAGCCCCCGATGTGACGCTGCACCTGATCGGTCAGCTCCAGTCGAACAAGGCCGAAGAGGCGGTCGCGCTGTTCGACGCCATTCACTCGGTCGATCGCAGTTCGCTCGTCCAGGCGCTCGCCAAGGCGTGCGACAAGCTCGGCAAGCGGCCGCAGCTTTTCGTTCAGGTCAATATCGGCGACGAGGACCAGAAGGGCGGCTGCGCCGTCGCCGATCTCGCGGCGCTGCTCGCCGAGGCGAAGGCGGCGGGGCTGGCGATCGACGGCCTGATGGCGATCCCGCCCGCCGATGTGGACCCGGCGCCCTATTTCGCGCTGCTCGACGAACTGGCCGAGCGCCACGGCCTGCCGCTACGCTCGATGGGAATGAGCGGCGATTATGAAAAAGCGGTCATGCTCGGCGCGACCCACGTCCGCGTCGGCACCGCCCTGTTCGGCGCGCGCGACTAGGGCCCAAACCCGCAGGAGCCTGCGGCCCGCCTTACAAATTGCGGTCCATCGCAGCTAGTAACGCGCGCCAATGTTCGCCGAGGCGGCGCTGGAACAGCATCAGGTCGAATCCGTGGCGCGCGGCATGGCTTTGCGGGATTTGATCCCAGCCGCGATGCTCGACGGTGACGCGCGTTTCGGCGCCGACGGCGTCGAAGCGCACCTCGACTTCGGTGGTCTGGTCGGCGGCAAAGCCGGGAACGCGCCAGCCGAAGGCAAGCCGCTTGCCGGGCTCCCACGCATGGACGCGGCCGATCTCCCATTCGCGGCCGTCGGTGAAGCGCGTCACCAGCCGACCGCTCGGCCCCGCGGGGTCGAAGCGCGGCACGCCGTCGTCGCCGCGCGCCAGCTCGAACAGCGGATGGCTTTGCCACCAGCTGCCGATGTCGCGGGTGAACACCTCGAAGGCGCGCGCCGGGGTGGCCGCGACGCGCAGGGCGACGATCACCGCCGCACCGCTCATGGCGAGCGGCTCATGGCGCGCTGCGCTCGACATGCGCCTTGAAGGCGGCGAGCTGCTCACTCCACAGGCTTTCGGTTTCGGCGAGCCAGCCCTTGAGCGCGTCGGTTGCGCCGTCCTTCAGGCGATAGATGCGGACGCGGGCGTCGAAGGGCAGATAATGATCCTCGACCAGCCCGCCGTCCTTCAGCGCCCTGAGGTGCCGGCTCATCGCGGGCGGCGCGAGGCCCAGCGTGTCGGCCAGCTCGCCGGCGCTATAGGGGCGCCGACCGAGCAGTTCGACCGCGCGCCGCCGCCGCGGGTCGGCAAGCGCCGCAAACACGGCGTCGACCGCGGCCGCGCTCAATCGTCGAGCCGCGTCTGGGTGGTGAAGCCGCCCTCGGCGTCCCATTCGGCGGCGGTCTTGGCCGCGACCGTGACGCCGAAGGTCCAGATATGCCCCTCGGGATCCTTGGCGCGATAGGTGCGGTCGCCATAAAATTGCGTCTCGGGCTCGGCGATGATCGCGGCGCCCGCCGCGCGCGCGGCTGCGCAATGTGCGTCGATATCCTCGCCGGGGGCGAGCTGGACATGGACGCTCTGGGTGTTCTTGCCGCCGATCGACTGCGGGCTCTTGTGATCGTCCGACCATTCATTGCCGATCATCACCACCGAGGCGCCATAGCCCATTTCGCTGTGCGCGAGATTGCCGTCGGCATCGAGCAGCACGAACAGCGGTTCGAACCCGAATGCCTCTTCCAGCCAGCGGAACGCCGCCTTGCTGTCGCGATAGCTGATCGCGCTCGATAGCCCCTTGGGGCGGTGCGCTTCGGTCATGTCTCTCTCCCTGCGACTCATTATTTCCAGAATGGAGAATATTTATCAAAAAACGAAACTAAGTGCAATTCCGTCTGAAGTCGCTAGAAAAATGGCATGCCCGATCTCGCCCGCTGCGTCGCCGAAGCCTATCAGACTGCGCTGCCGCACCGCGGCCAGGGCAAGGTCGCCGACTATATCCCCGCCCTCGCCGGGGTCGATCCCGACCGCTTCGGCTTTGCCCTCGCGCTCCCTGACGGAACGGTCCACACCGCGGGCGACGCCGACGAGGCTTTTTCGATCCAGTCGGTGTCGAAGGTGTTCACGCTCGCCCTTGCACTGCGCCGGGTCGGCAGCTCGCTATGGGACAGCGTCGGCCGCGAGCCGTCGGGCAGTGCCTTCAACTCGATCGTCCAGCTCGAAAGCGAGCAGGGAGTGCCGCGCAATCCCTTCATCAACGCCGGGGCGATCGCGACCACCGACCGGCTGATCGACGGTCGCTCGGCCGACGAGGCGGTCGATGAGATCGTCGCCTTCATGCGGGCCAGAGCGGGCGACGCAAGTGTGGTGATCGACACCGGCGTTGCGGGATCGGAAAATGACACCGGCGCGCGCAACCGCAGCCTGTCCTATTTCATGGACGCCTTCGGGACGCTGCGCCACCCGGTGGAGACGGTGCTGTCGGTCTATTTCCGCCAATGCGCGCTGTCGATGAGCTGTCGCCAGCTGGCGCAGGCCGGCCAGTTCCTGGCCTTCGAGGGCCGCGACCCGCGCACCGGCGAACAGCTTCTCGACCCGCACCGCGCGCGGCGCATCAACGCGATCATGATGCTGTGCGGCCATTACGACAATTCGGGCGAATTCGCCTTTCGCGTTGGCCTGCCCGGCAAGAGCGGGGTGGGCGGGGGCATCCTGTGCATCGCACCGGGGCAGGGATCGATCGCGGTCTGGTCGCCGGGCCTCAACGAAGCCGGAACATCGCTCGTCGGCGCGCTCGCGCTCGAACATTTCGCCTATGCGGCGGGTTGGTCGGTGTTCGATTAATCCTGGTCGGCGACGAGCGTCAGGCTGACCTTGGCGGTGCCGCTGCGGTGCATGCCGATTTCCTTTGCCGCGGCCTGCGAAATATCGATGACGCGGCGGCCACCGAAGGGGCCGCGGTCGTTGACGCGGACGATCACGCTCTGGCCGTTGGACAGGTTGGTAACGCGGACCTTGCTGCCGAAGGCGAGCGTGGGGTGCGCTGCGGTCATCTGATCGGGGTCGAAGCGCTCGCCGCTCGCGGTGCGATTGCCCGCGAGTTCGCGGCCGTAATAGCTTGCCGTGCCGTTGCCGATTTCGGTTTCGCCGCCGCCGAACTGATCCTGCGCCACCGCCGGCATCGCCAGCATCAACGCCAAACTCATCGCCATCACGCGCCGCATGCGCAGCCTCCCCCGTTTCAGGTGGAGCGCTCAAAGCAGCGGCGCGGGCGGCTTGCAAGCTGCCCGCGCCGTGCCGGTTTGATTCTGCGCCTAGTGGTTTGGTGCCTCAGACGTCCAGATTGGCAACCGACAGCGCGTTGGTCTGGATGAAATCGCGCCGCGGCTCGACCTCGTCGCCCATCAGCCGCTCGAAGATTTCATGCGCGACATCGGCCTGTTCGGCCTCGACGCGCAGCAGCGAGCGGTTGGCGGGATCGAGTGTGGTTTCCCACAATTGCTCGGCATTCATCTCGCCCAGTCCCTTGTACCGGCTGATCGACAGGCCGCGGCGGCTGTGCGTGAAGATGGCATCGAGCAATTCGGACGGCCGCGTCACCGGCACGGCCTTTGCGGCGCTCGCGGCGGTCGGTGCCTCGCCATCCTCGCCCTCGGCATCGCTGTCGGCCTCGACGACCGTAGCAGCGCTGGCTTTCACCAGCCGTCCGGGGCCACCATAGGTTTCGGCCTGTTCGGCGGCGAGTTTGTGAAGGCGGCGCGCCTCCTGGCTCGCGAGGAAACCGGCGTCGATCGCGTGATGATCGCTCACCCCGCGCCAGCGGCGTTCGAGCGTATAGCCGCCGCCTTCGACCGCCTCGACGGTCCACACCGCTTCGGCGCCGCCGGTCAGCGCGCGCTCAGCGGCATTGAGCCAGTTCGCGGCAGTTGCCGCAGCGCTGTGGCGTCCTGCCGTATCGAGCGCGGGATCGAGGGCGCCGACCAGCGCCAGTGCCTCGACCAGCCCATGATCGAGCGTGCGGGGGACGTAACGCATCAGCGCGCGGAGCCGTCGGCCATGCTCGATCAGGCCGCGCAGATCGTTACCCGACCGTGCGCCGCCCGGCGTTTCGAGCATCAGCGCGTCGATTCCGGCATCGACGAGGTAATTTTCGAGCGCGGTGTCATCCTTCAGATACACCTCGCTGCGCCCCTTTGCGACTTTGTAGAGCGGCGGCTGGGCAATGTAGAGGTGGCCATTCTCGATGATCTCGGGCATCTGGCGGTAGAAGAAGGTGAGCAGCAGCGTGCGGATATGCGCGCCGTCGACGTCGGCGTCGGTCATGATCACGATCTTGTGATAGCGCAGCTTTTCGATGTTGAATTCGTCGCGGATCCCGGTGCCGAGCGCCTGAATCAGCGTGCCGACTTCCTTCGACGAAATGATGCGGTCGAAGCGCGCCCGCTCGACGTTCAAGATCTTGCCCTTCAGCGGCAGAATGGCCTGCACATGCCGGTCGCGGCCCTGCTTGGCGCTGCCGCCTGCCGAATCCCCTTCGACGAGGAAGAGTTCGCACTTGCTGGGGTCGCGTTCCTGACAGTCGGCAAGCTTGCCGGGCAGGCTCGCGATATCCATCGCGCCCTTGCGCCGGGTCAATTCGCGCGCCTTCTTCGCGGCCTCGCGCGCCGCGGCGGCGTCTATCACCTTCTGGATCACCGCTTTGGCATAGGCGGGATTTTCCTCGAGCCATTCGGTCATCCGGTCGGCCATCAGGCTTTCGAGCGGCTGGCGCACTTCCGACGAGACAAGCTTGTCCTTGGTCTGCGAGGAAAACTTCGGATCGGGCAGCTTGACCGAGACGATCGCGGTCAAGCCTTCGCGCATATCCTCGCCGGTCAGGCTGACCTTTTCCTTCTTCAGCAGGCCCGATTTTTCGCCATAGCCGTTGAGCGTGCGCGTCAGCGCCGCGCGGAAAGCGGCGAGGTGGGTGCCGCCGTCGCGCTGCGGGATATTGTTCGTGAAGCAGAGGACATTTTCATAATAGCTGTCGTTCCACTCGAGCGCGACGTCGATGCCGATGCCGTCGCGTTCGCTGCTGATCGCGATCGGATCGGGCAGCAGCGGATTCTTGTTGCGGTCGAGATATTTGACGAAAGCCGCAATCCCGCCCTCGTAGAACAGGTCGTGGACGACATGTTCGGCGTGGCGGGCATCGACCAGCTTGATCCTCACGCCGGAATTGAGAAAAGCGAGCTCGCGATAGCGATGTTCCAGCTTTTCGAAATCGAACTCGGTGACATTCTTGAAGGTATCGGTCGATGCCATGAAGGTGACGCGGGTGCCCTTCTTGCCCGCAGGCGCCGGCCCGTTGACCTTGAGCGGCGCAACCGAATCGCCATGCTCGAAGCGCATCCAATGCTCTTCGCCATCGCGCCAGATCGTCAGTTCGAGCCATTCGCTGAGCGCATTGACGACCGATACGCCGACGCCGTGCAGACCGCCCGACACCTTATAGGCATTGTCGTCGCTCGTGTTCTCGAACTTACCGCCCGCGTGAAGCTGGGTCATGATGACCTCGGCCGCCGAAATGCCTTCCTCGGCATGGATGCCGGTCGGGATGCCCCGTCCATTGTCCTCGACGCTGACCGATCCGTCGCTGTTGAGCGTGATGAGTACCAGATCGCAATGGCCGGCGAGTGCCTCGTCGATCGCATTGTCGCTGACTTCGAAGACCATATGATGCAGACCCGACCCGTCGTCGGTGTCGCCGATATACATGCCAGGCCGCTTGCGCACCGCATCGAGGCCTTTCAGCACCTTGATCGAATCGGCGCCGTAGCTGTTCTGATTGGGCTGCTTGGGGGCGCTTTCGCTCGCGCCGCTCGCGGGGGTGTCTGTCATGCCGATTATATAGGGTCGGCGGCCGCAAAACCCAAGCAAAAATGCGCCGCTCGGCGCGCTGCCGACGGGCGTTGCGCACGGCGGCGGCGGCGGCTAGTTTCGAAGGATGAAAAGCCCTGTGACCCCCCGTTCGATCCTTGCCGCCATCGCGCTTGCCGCGCTGCCGCTCGCCGGCTGCTCGCAGCCCGCACCGCCCGCCGACAATGCCCCTGCGGTTGCCGGTCCGCCGCTCGCGACGCGCGCGGTCATGACCGGCACCGAAGGCCCGACGCTTCCCGCCTGCTCCAGCATCAGCCGCGTCAAGGATGGCGGCACCGACGTCTATTGGGCGCCGGGCGAAACGCGCGCCGTGAAGGCGAGGCTGCCCGGCGCGATGAAGGTGTCGGTGTGCGAAGCTACCGATGACGACGCCTGGTTCGGCATCGTCTTCGCGGCCCCCGGCACCGACGAGGATATGTGCGGCGTCGGCCGCTCGGTCAGCAGCGCGCGCGAATATCAGGGACCGTGCCGCTGGGGCTGGATCCGCGGCGGAACGGTGCGGCTCGGCGCCTAGCGCGGCTGCCTAACGGCAATCCTCGATCGCGCGGCCGATTTCGGACTGGACGGGCAGCGTCAGCGCCCGGCCGTTCGCGGCTTCGAGCGCGAAGCGGCCGCGACTGAAGGCGATGCGGTCGAGCCGGATATCGCGGCTCGGTACGATCGCCGTACCGCCGTCGAAACGCACCTGGTCGGTGGCCGCGCTGGTGCGCAGTGCGACGGTGCCGTCGAGCGCGGCAGTCAGCCGGATAGCGCCGCCGCTGCACGCCATGGTCAACAGCGGCGCCGCGCCAGCGGACGGTGCGAAGATCGCGCTGCGGCTGCCGGCATCATAGCGCCAAGCGCCGCGATCGAGCGCGCGGTCGTCCCACCCTTGCGTCGGCGCGGGGGCCGGCGGCGGCGGTGTTGCGGCGGGCGGTTCCGGCGCGGGGGCGGGCGGTGGTGCCGCCGCTTTCGGAATCGCGGCGCAGCCGGCGAGCAGCAGCCCCGTCGCCGCCATGGCCGTCAGTCCCCCCGTCTTGCCGCGCAAAACCATCCTCAAAATCCCTGCCAATCGATCACCTCATCCAGTTCGGCGCGCGGAACCGGCCATTGATTCACCGGTGCGGCCGCATCGGCATGACCGATCGCCAGCCCAGTGAACAAGATCTGGTCGTCGCCCAGTTCCAGTTCGTGCCGGATCGTCGCGCCGTACATCGCCCAGCATTCCTGCGGACAGCTTGCAAGGCCATGTTCAACGAGCAACAGCATCACCGACTGGAGCCACATGCCCATGTCGGCCCATTGCGGGGGGCCCATGATGCGTGAACAATGAAGGAAAAGCATCACCGGTGCGCCGAAACCCCGGTAATTCTCCATGAACCGAGCAAGCCGGCCCGGTTTGTCCTCGCGCGGGATGCCGAGCGAGGCGTAGAGCGCCTCGCCGACGCCGAAGCGCCGGCTTTCCCACGGGTCGGTCAGTCCGCGCGGGTAGATGTCATATTCGGGTTGCTGGCCGTCGCGCCCCATCGCGATCCGCGCCGCCACCGCCGCCTTCACGCGCTCCCAGCGCTCACCTGTAACGACCGTCACCTGCCACGGCTGCAGATTGCCGCCCGATGGTGCGCGCTGCGCGTCGGCAAAAATCCGTGCCAGTACCGCCCGGTCGACCGGGCGGTCCGAAAAGGCGCGCACCGAACGGCGGCGGTGCAACGCTTCGGCAACGGACAGGGCATCATTCGCTGGCATATTTATCCTCTCGGCGTTTTCCGAATAGCAAGCCGCGTTCGAGCCGGGCCTTGAGCTGCCGATAATAGCTCGTCAGGAACACGTCATCCTCTTCGGCGACGGGGCGGCCGATTTTGCCGCGGATCGCGTCGGCGACATCGCGCATCGCGCGCGGATCGGCGCCGCGCAGCACGCGCTCCAGTTCCTGCAATTCATAGATGCCATAGACGGCGAGTTCGGCGTCGGTGAAGCGGATCGCGTCGACCCCGCCGCCATCGGCGGTGATGTCGCGGTCAAGCTTCGCGCGCTTCGCCATCACGACCCAGGTTCCGGCGATCAGGTCGCCCATCCGCATCCGGTCGCGGTTGAAAAGCAGGAACAGGCTGAGTGTCAGCGACCAGGCGACCCCCGCGAGCGCGGTCCAGCCCGATACCATATCCTCCGCCGCGCCGACGCCCATCATGGTGAGGGGGAGGAAGAGCTCAAGCTCGCGGATCAGGTTGCGCGCGACGACCGCATCGGCGGTGAGCCGGCCGCCGTCGCGCGCGACGACGCGGATGCCCATCAGCCGCTTGCCGGGCGTCGCCGCACGCGTGCCAAGTTCGAAGCCGATGAACCAGAAGGTGCGCAGAACAAAGGCGCCGAGCAGCCAGACCGTCACTGCGATCGACGAATTTGACGCGAGCCCGGCCCAGAGGATCAGCAGGGTGAACAGGATGAGCGTCAGGACGATAAGGATCAGGTCGATCAGCAGCGCGCCGAGCCGGAGCGCCGCGCTTGCAATGTACAATTGCAGATCGACTCCTTCGGGCGTCACGAATTCGCGCAGCTTCTTTTCCTGCGCCGCGCGCATCCGCAGATTACCCGCCGCGCTCAAGCGACATTCTCGCGGCGCGGGATGTAGAAATAGGCGAGCCAGAAGGCGAGCATCAGCGATCCGATCGCGTAGCGCATCACGGTATCGGTGATGAGCTGGCGCCCGAACCCTTCGAGGAGGCCGGCGGCGAGCAGCATCAGGATGACGCCGACCATCACCTTGCCTGCGGTGCGGCCTGCCTCGGCGGCGGCCTGAAGGCGCGAGCGGGCGCCGGGAAAGACGACCGCGCTGCCAATCCGCAGCCCCGCCGCTCCGGACAGGGCTGCGGCGAACAATTCGGTCGTGCCGTGGATGAACAGCCAGCCGCCGAAATCGACGCCCAGCCCCTTGGCGGAAAAGACCGCGAGCATCGCGCCCAGCCCGATCCCCTGATAATATTCCAGCATCATCGTCGGAACACCGAAGGCAAAGCCGAGCGCAAAGGACATGATCGAAACGCGGCTGTTGTGGGTAAACAGGAAGGTCGCAAAGACGTGCAGCGCGCCCTCATCCTTGCCCCCCGCCTTGCCGTGACCCAGCGTCGAGCGCAGAAACTCCACTGTCGCGCGCGGGTCGCGCCCGCCGGCCATCTCGTCGGGGACGAAATTATAATACCATTCGGGATTATGCGCGACGAGCGACCAGCTTGTCAGCGCCCCGAGCGTGATGATCAGCGCGATGATCAACGTTTCCTTCCACACCGCGCGGACCGCCGCCGGCCAGTCGTAAAGGAAGAAGCGGCGCAGGCGGCTGAGCCGCGTTTCGCGGACGCCGTAAATCAGGAAATAGCCGCGCATCGCCAACCCTTCGAGGTGGTCGAGCAGGGCCTTGTCGAGCATCGTCGCGCGCGCGATCGATAACGACGACAGCGTCGCGCGATAGAGGATCGGGAGCTGCAGCAGTTCGTCGCTCGACAGCGCCTTGGCGCCGCGCGTCTCGAGACGGCCGAGCAGCGTGTCGAAGGCGATCCAGTCGGCCTCGCGCTCAGCGCGAAAACGACTGGTCGAGAAGCCGGGGGCGTCGCTCGCGCGCGCGGTTTCCATCACAGGCTCCCCTGCCGCTTGATGCCCAGATAGGCTTCGACGACATGTGCGCCCATCGCATCGGCGGGGACTTCGATGACGTCGGCGCCCAGCCGCTGGAGCCGCGCGATAACCAGCTGACGATCGCGCAGCATCGCCGCGGCGACATTGGCGCGCGTGACGTCCGATCCGCTTTCGGGACGGCGGCGTTCCTCGTCCTCCAATTCCTCGTCCTTGATGACGACGAACAGCAGTCGGTGCTTCTTGACCAGCCGGCCCGCCGCACGGATCATCAGGTCGGCGCTCGTCGCATCGGTGAATTCAGTGAACAGGATAATCAGCGACCGGCGGTTGAGTTCGGCGCCGAGAGTCGACAGCGCGAGGGTGAAATTGCTCTCGACCGGCGCATAATCGATGCGGCTCGCCGCGCGTTGCAGCGCCGGAAAATCCTGCGTGTGCCCATAGGCGGGGGTCATGCCGATCGGCTTGGCGGCAAAGGAAAAGAGGCTGATCCGGTCGCCGAGCTTCAGCCCTGCATAGGCCAGCAGCAGCGCCGCGGATACCGCGCGATCGACGCGCGGCATCGCGCCGACGGGCTCGGCCATCGTGCGACCGGCGTCGATCGCCAGCACGACGCGGTTGTCGCGCTCGACCCGATATTCCTTGGCAAGCAGCTTGACGTGCCGCGCCGATGCATTCCAGTCGATCGCGCGCCGATCCATGCCCGGCTGATATTCGGCCAGCGCCTCATATTCATGGCCTTCGCCGCGCAGCTTCTGCTGGCGGAGCCCGAACCAGCTGTTGCGCTGGAACAGGCGGCGGCCTTCGTCAGTAACCAGGCGCATGTTGGGCACGACGCTGATCGCGCGGTCGATCGCGAAGCGACGCTGTTTCCAGACCAGGCCGAACGGTCCTGCCCAGCGCACCCAAAGCGCATCGACCGCCGCCTGTCCGCGTCGCGAGGCGGTGAGCGCTAGCCGATGGGCGAGCGCGGCATCTTCGCCTTCGCCCACCGTTTCGAAAGCCGCCGCGATGCGGCCACCGGGTGCCAGCCGGTCGTCGAGCGACAGCGCGAACTCGGCGCGGCGCGGAAGGGCTGGCGCGCGCGCCGCAAGCATCATTTCGAACGGCTCGCCGACCCCGATCTGCAGCGGGAACCGGGCGTCGAGCGCGAGCCTGCGCGGCGCCGCGCCGGTCAGCGTATCGAGGAGCAGCCCCAGGGCGACGAGCGCGATCCAGCCGAGCGCGAAGAGCCAAAGGTCCGGGCGCAGCAGGCCGAGCGCCAGCGCCACGGGGGCGCCGAGCAGCAGCAGATAGATCGCGCGCCGCGTCGGGTAGATCACCGCGGCACGTCCACCCGGTCGAGCAGCGCAGCGACGACCTGTTCGACGCCGCGCCCCTCGATCTCCGCCGCGGCCGACAGGATCACGCGGTGGCGCAATACGCCGCCGGCGAGCCGCTGCACGTCGTCGGGGATCACATAGTCGCGGCCGTCGAGCGCGGCGGCTGCGCAGGCGGCGCGGGCAAGCAGGCTCGCCGCGCGCGGACTCGCGCCGCATTCGAGGTCGGCGCTTTCGCGGGTCGCGCGCACCAGCCGGACGATATAGTCGACGATCTCGTCGGCCAGGCGGACGGTCGCGATCGTGTCGATCGCGGTACCGATCGTCGCGGCGTCGGCAACCTGCCCAACGCCGAAATCGGAGACCACGGGGCTTTTGAAGCGCCCGCCATGTTCGGCCACGATGCGCCGCTCCTCGTCGGCGTCGGGATAATCGACGACCAGCTTGAACAGGAAGCGGTCGAGCTGCGCCTCGGGCAGCGGATAGACGCCCTGCTGCTCGATCGGATTTTGCGTCGCCAGTACGGTGAAGCGCGGGCTCATCGGGTGCGGCTCGCCGTTGATCGTCACGCGCCGTTCCTGCATCGCCTCGAGCAGCGCCGCCTGCGTCTTGGGCGGGGTGCGGTTGATCTCGTCGGCAAGCAGCAACTCGGTGAAGATCGGACCCTTGGTCAGGGTGAAGCTCGACGTCTGGAAGTTGAACAGGTTCGATCCCAATATGTCGCCGGGCATCAGGTCGGGGGTGAACTGGATGCGCCCGAAATCAAGCCCGACGGCGCGGGCGAAAGCCTGCGCGAGCAGCGTCTTGGCGGTTCCGGGCGGGCCTTCGAGCAGAACATGGCCACCAGCAAGCAACGCGATCGTGACCATGCGGGTCAGATCCTGCTGCCCGAACACGACCTTGGCGACTTCGCCCTCGATCGCGGCGCCGAGCGCCTGGACGCCCTCGATAGTGTCAGCCGTCACGCAATAATTCCTTCCTGATGTCGTGCAGCGCCTGCGCGGCTGCCAGAAATTCATGGGTGTTGCGCGCCAGCGGGAGACGGCGCGCGAGAGTGGCGAAAGAGGCGCTATCCGCCTTCAGATGGCGATCGATCCACGCGTCGGTTTCCTCGGCGCTCAGACCGCCGGGGGCGTGCAACCGGCGTGCGATCGCGCCGCGCTGGCTGCGCACATAGGCATCGGCACCATCGAGTTCGCGGCGCGCCTGCCGGATCAGATCGGCGCTGTTGGCGATCAGCGCCTGTTTGGAAATCGGAATCGCGCGCGCCGGACGCAGCGCGGGGCCGAAGCGCGCCCACGCCTGCCACAGCGCGAGCAGGCCGGCGGCGATCAGGCACAACGTGATCCCGATGAAGGGCGGGACGAAGGCGAAGCGCAGCAGCGACCGACCGCCGCCGAAGCCGTTGAGCGTCAGGTCGAAGGCGAGCCCTGCCGCTTCCGCATCCTCGCCGACCGCGTCGATCAGCATGGCGGCGGCAAGCGCCTTGTCGCGCGACGCAAAGGCCAGATTGTTGAGGAGGTCGGGCTCGGCGAGAACATAGAATTCGCGGTTGGTCGTCCGCGCCAGCACCGCGCCGCCGTTCGCGCCGGGGATCAGCGTCTCGAGACTGGCGCCGCTGACCGTCTGGGCACCGGCCGGCAGCGGCACGGCAAAGCGGCGCCGTGCCACATCGGCGGTGACGCTCTGCGCCTTCGCCTGCGGCATCGCGATCTCGACCGTCCCGAAATAGCTTTGCGGCAGCAGGCGAGTGGGGGCGGGCAGCGGCACGCCGAAACCGACCCAGCCCGGCTTGTGACCCTCGCCGGTGCCCGGCATCGTCCGCCACTTGGGCAGGACGAGTAGAACCGGGCCATTGCCCTGCTTCGCCAGCATATCGGCGACATCTTCGGCATCGGTATCGGCGGCGGGCGTCAGGACGAGCAGGGGCTTGTCGTCGTCATAGGTTGCCGTCTCGACGCTGCGGCGCAGCTCGACATCGGCGCGGGCGCGCTCGGCGAGGTCGACGATGCCCGCGAAGCCGGGTGCCGCCTTCGACAGTGCGTGCCCGCCGCCGTCATTGCCGCTCGACAGCTGCGGACCAAGCGCAACCAGCGCCCACAGCGCGATGAAGGCGACGACCCCCACCGCGACCACTGCTGCGATCAGCCGCGGGTCGAAGGGGTTGTCGCGGTCGCTGCGCCCCGTCATGCGCGCGCCCAATTCTTCGGTACCGTCAGCTCCGAATAGGCGCCGCGGCACGCGTCCCACGCCGCCGCGTCGATCGACCGTCCGCCGAACAGGCTGATTTCGACCGAGCGCGCGATGCGGCTGAATGCCTTGCGCGCGACCCCCGGCAAATCCTGCGCCTCCGCCAGCTCGCGCGACGTCATCGCCGGCCGCACCAGCCCCGGCCGCCGCGCGCTGATATCCTCGACGCTGCGATAGAGCAGCAGATGAACCGCCTCGGCAAAGCGCCCCTCGGCGGCGAGCGCGTCGGCTTCGGCCAGCAGCGCGCGCGCCGCACCCGCTTCGACCGCGCCCGCCTCCTCCGCCTCGGCGCCCGCTCCGGTCTTGCGCAGGAAGGGTAACGCGTTGACCCAGCGCGCAAAGGCGGGGACCGTGAAATAGAGGATAAGCAGGACGAGCAAGATTGCGCCGCCCCACAGCATCGGCTTCAGCGCAGGCGCGCTCCATTCGAAGAATCGGCCGATCGCTTCGAACAGCGATTTCAGCCAGTCGGGAACCTCGGGCGGCGGCGGCGGCGCGGGAAAGGCCGTCTGGATATCGCCGCGGGCAACCGTCTGACCATAAGCCGGATCGACGAGTTCGGGATCGAGCAGCCAGCCCTGATCGGGTGCGGCGGCGGCGGCCGACGCCTGGGCGATCCAGATCGACATCATATTGAAATTGTGGCCTCGCCCCGCTGCACCATCGCGCTGCGGTGGTAGCGCGAGGCGCAGCGCCGACGCAAGAGGATGCTTGCACGCCCGCAGCCCGCGTTCTAGCTGCGCGAGGCGGCGGCAAATGGTTGCACGGGCAACCGGAACACCGGCAGGAGGACAGCGTGGACGCGGCACAGGCGGTACATGAAAAATTTCTCGGCGCGCTGGCGAGCGGAACGCTCGCTCGCCGCGCCGATGCGCCCGATCCCGCGCATGCCGGGCTGACGCGGTCGGATGCCATCGACATTTTCCTGTCGCAGCTCACCAGTCGCCAGATGGACCGGCTGTCGCGGACGCTGCAGGCACGCGGCGAGGGCTTTTATACCATCGGATCGTCGGGGCACGAGGGCAATGCCGCGGTCGCGGCGGCGCTGCGCGTCACCGACATGGCGTTCCTCCACTATCGCTCGAACGCCTTTCAGCTCCACCGCGCGCGCCAGCTCCCCGGACAGACCCCCGACTGGGACATGCTGCTGAGCTTCGCCGCTTCGGCCGAGGACCCGATTTCGGGCGGGCGGCACAAGGTCATCGGGTCGAAGCCGCTCGCGATTCCGCCGCAGACATCGACGATCGCGTCGCATCTGCCCAAGGCAGTGGGCGCCGCCTTTTCGATCGGTATCGCGCGGCGACTGGGCATGTGCGGCCTCCCGCTGCCCGAAGACGCGGTGGTGCTGGCGAGTTTCGGCGATGCGTCGGCCAATCATTCGACCGCGCAGGGCGCGTTCAATACCGCGGGCTGGTCGGCCTTTCAGGGCACGCCTTTGCCACTTATCTTCCTGTGCGAAGACAATGGCATCGGCATCTCGACACGCACCCCGACGGGGTGGATCGAGGCGCAGTTCCGCCACCGTGCGGGGCTTCATTATATCCAGTGCGACGGCACCGACCTTGTCGCGGCCTACGCGGGCGCAAAAGAGGCCGCCGACTTCGCGCGCCGCACGCGTAAGCCGGTGTTTCTCCATATGGGAACGGTGCGGCTCTACGGACATGCCGGGTCGGACGTGCAGGGTGCCTATCTGCCCAAGGCGCTGATCGAAGCCGACGAGGCGCGCGATCCCCTGCTCGCGGGGGCGGCGCTGATGGTCGAACAGGGATGGATGTCCGCCGCCGAAGTCGCCGATGCCTATGAAGAGATCGGCGCAACGCTGGCGCGGCAGGCCGAAGCCGCGATCCGCCGCCCCAAGCTGACCACCGCCACGGCAGTAATGGAGAGCCTGGTTCCGCCGAAGATCGACCGCCCGCCGGCCAATCGCCCCTCGACCGACGAGCGCGCGGCGCTGTTCGCCGGCGACGCGAACCAGATGGACAAGCCGATGCATATGGCGCGGCTGCTCTCCTGGGCGCTCGCCGACCTGATGCTCGCCTATCCCGAAATCGTCGTCGCGGGTGAGGATGTCGGGCCGAAGGGCGGCGTCTACAAT
Organism: Sphingopyxis terrae subsp. terrae NBRC 15098; assembly: GCF_001610975.1. Taxonomy (NCBI): domain Bacteria; kingdom Pseudomonadati; phylum Pseudomonadota; class Alphaproteobacteria; order Sphingomonadales; family Sphingopyxidaceae; genus Sphingopyxis; species Sphingopyxis terrae. The sequence continues at coordinate 1,953,981 of NZ_CP013342.1, forward strand.
GTAACCGCCAAGCTGCATCAGCGCTTCGGTTCGGCGCGCGTTATCAACACGCTGCTCGACGAACAGGCGATCCTCGGCCTCGCGATCGGCATGGCGCACAACGGCTTCGTGCCGATGCCCGAAATCCAGTTCCTCGCCTATGTCCACAATGCCGAGGATCAGATCCGCGGCGAGGCGGCTACCCTGAGCTTCTTTTCGAACGGCCAGTATACCAACCCGATGGTGATCCGGATCGCCGGGCTCGGCTATCAGAAGGGGTTCGGCGGACACTTCCACAACGACAACAGCCTGGCGGTGTTCCGCGACATTCCCGGGGTAATCTTGGCGGTGCCGTCGAACGGGCGCGACGCCGTGCAGATGCTGCGCGAATGCGTGCGGCTGGCGCGCGAGGAGCAGCGCGTCGTGGTCTTCGTCGAACCGATCGCGCTCTATATGACGCGCGACCTGCACGAAGAGGGCGATGGCCTGTGGACGAGCGCCTATGAAGCGCCCGGCGAAGGGACGCCGATCCGGCTGGGCGATGTCGGCGTGCATGGCGACGGAACCGATCTGGCGATCGTGACCTATGGTAACGGCACTTATCTCTCGCGGCAGGCCGAAAAGCTGCTCGCCGCCGACGGCGTCAAGGCGCGCGTAATCGACCTGCGCTGGCTCGGTCCCGTCGATGCCGACAAGCTCGTTGCCGCGGTCGGCGAGGCGAAACGCGTCCTGATCGTCGACGAATGCCGCATCACCGGTTCGCAAAGCGAGGCGCTGATGGCGCTGTTTACTGAACGCACGCCGGAGAAGAAGCTGGCGCGCATCGCCGCCGAGGACAGCTTCATCCCGCTGGGCAAGGCGGCGACGGTGACGCTGCCGAGCCGCGATTCGATCTATGCCGCCGCGAAGGAGCTGCTGGCATGACGGCGGCGAAGAAGACCGCGCTTGTCGTCGCCCCCGGCCGCGGCACCTATGGCAAGGGCGAGCTTGGCAGCATCGCGCGGCTGCACGGCGCACGCTTCGGCGATATCATCGCCGGGTTCGACGCCCAGCGCCGCGAGCGGGACCAGCCGACGGTCAGCGAACTCGACGGCGCCGATCGCTTCAGCGTCGCGACGCACATGCGCGGCGATGTCGCGGCCCCGCTGATCTACACCGCGACCCTGCTCGACTGGCTCAGCATCGACCGCGCCCGATATGACATCGTCGCCGTCGCGGGCAATTCGATGGGCTGGTACAGCGCGCTCGCGCTTGGCGGCGCGGTGTCGGTCGAGGACGGCTTTCGTATCGCCAATGCTATGGGTCTCAACAGCCAGACGCACGGGCCGGGCGGGCAGATATTGGTGCAGATCGTCGATGAAGACTGGCGCCCGGTGCCGGGGCTGCGCGCCAGCCTGCTGGGGCTCGTCGCCGACATCGCCGCGCGCCCGGGTCATGCGCTCGCGCTTTCGATCGACCTTGCCGGCATGCTTGTCCTCGCGGGCAATGAAGAGGGGCTGGCCGCCTTGCTTGCCGAGGCGGCGCCGACGCCAGGCCGCGATCCGCTGCGGCTGGCGGGACATGGCCCCTTTCATACGCCGCTGATGGTCGGCAGTTCGGACAAGGCGAAGATCGAATTGCCCCCGGCGCTGTTCGGCATGCCCAACCTGCCGATGGTCGACGGTCGCGGTCATATCTGGCGGCGCTTTTCCAGCAATCCCTGGGGCATCTGGGACTATACCTTCGGGCATCAGATCCTTGCGCCCTATGATTTCGCGCTGTCGGTGCAGGTTGCGGTCAAGGAATATGCGCCCGACGTGATCATCCTGCCCGGCCCCGGTGATACGCTGGGCGGCGCGATCGCGCAGGCGCTGATCGGCATCGAATGGCAGGGAATCGCGGGCAAGGCCGACTTCATGGCGCGTCAGGCGGCGGACCCGATCCTGCTGTCGATGGGCCGCCCGGAACAGCGCGCGCTCGTCACGGGCTAGCCCGTCTGTCTGTCGAGGTCCCGCGAAGGGGCCAGCGCCAAAGGGGCCGACGGAAGTGGAACATCCTCCGCCGGCCCGGCTGGGATGCGCGGCCAGGTGGGGATGGCACGCGCGGTCGAACGGATCGCCCTTGGGGACCAACACAGGGGCGACGGACCGTTCGATTCTCTTATAGGGGCCAATCTATCGCGCTGGCCGGAGGCGGGCAGACATCAAGCTCCGAAATGGACGGGATTGGCGCTCGGGCCCCGCGCGAATTCGACGGTGAAGCGCAGCCGCAGCAGCTCGGCGACGCTCGCCGCGCCCGACCGGCGCATGATATTGGCGCGGTGCACCTCGACGGTGCGCGGGCTGACGTCGAGCCGCCGCGCGATTGCCTTGTTGCCGAGCCCCGCCGCTATGGCATCCAATATATCGCGTTCGCGCGGGGTCAGCGCGGCGAGGCGCGCCTCGGCGGCGCGCCGGTCCGCGTGCATTGCACGCTGCCGCTCCCAAGCCGTCAACGCATCGCCGATCACCGACCGGACGAGCCGCGGATCGAGCGGGGCGGGCAGCAGATCGGTCGCGCCGCCGCGCAGGATGGCGCGGCTTTCGCCGACGCTCAGCCGACTCGCGGCGACGAAGCAGGCGATATCGGGCGACTGTGCGATCGCCGCGAGCATTGCGCTGCCATCGACCGCGCCGGGCTGGGCCCAGTGGAAAAGCAGCACGGCGCAATCGTCCGCCGCCCCCGCGTCGAGCCAGTCGGCGCCGTTCGCAAAGCTGCGGACGATATGGCGGCCATCGGCAAGCGCGCGGAAACAGGCGGCGCGCTCGGTGGCGTCGGGAAGCACGAGATGGATATGCGCACCGGACATCTGCATGACGCCATGGTGCCAGCGGTGTCCGCCGCTGCCGAGCAGCGTCGCCTCGGCTTCGGCGTCAATTCGAAGCGTTCGGGGCCGTAGCGTTCAGGCGGCCGGCGCGACGACCGGCAGCCGGAGCGTGACGACGGTGCCGTGCGGCTGCCCGGGTGTAATCGTCATCCGACCGCCGTGCATATGCGCGATCGTCTCGACCAGCGACAATCCCAACCCCGCGCCCGATCCGCCGCGCGAAGGATCGAGCCGGACGAAGCGTCGCGTCGCTTCGGCGATGCGGTCGGCGGGGATGCCGGGACCGTCGTCGATTACCGCGAGGTCGATCGCATCGCTGGCTTCTCGGGCCGCGGTCAACCGGATCTGCGTGCCGCCGGCCGCATATTTCAGGGCATTGTCGATCAGGTTCGACAGCGCGCGCACCAGCATCTCGCGGTGTGCGACGACCTCAAGGTCCGCGGGTGCCGCGACCGCAATGGCAAAGCCCTCATCCTCGGCGAGCGGACCATAGACTTCGGCCATGTCTTCGAGCAGCGGCGCGAGTGCGAACCGCGTGAACTGGTCGCGGCCGATGCCTGCCTCGGCGCGGCTGATCTCCAGCGCGGTGTCGAGCAGGCGATGCAGGCTGTCGGCCTCGTCGATCGCACCGGCAAGCGCCGCCGTCGTTTCGGGGTCGCGCGCGCGGCCCAGCGCCTGTTCCAGCTTCGCCTTCATCCGCGCGACCGGCGAACGCAGATCGTGCGCCATCGAATCGGTAAGCATGCGCAGCTCGCCGACCAGCGTTTCGATCCGGTCGAGCATCGCGTTGATCGATACGCCGAGCCGGTCGAAGGCGTCACCGGTCCGGTCGCGCTCCACCCGCGCGTCGAGCCGGCCGCTGACAATTGCGGAGGCGGCGCGCGAAAAGACGTCGATGCGCCGCCCGAGCAGCCAGGCGACGAACGCGGCGACGATTCCGGCGATCGTGATGCCGACCGCGAGCGCGAACAGAAAGGCGGCCTGACTGGCGCGCGCGAGCTGAACCTGCGCCTCGAGCACTTCGCCCGTCAGCAGGGCATAGCCGCCGGGAAGCGGCGTGGTAATCAACCCGATCGGTTCGGCCTCGGCCGCATCCTGCCGGAACAGGCGGATTTCGCGCCACGCTTCATGGTCGGACACCGTCGCCGGCCATTGGCTGAGATTGCCGACGACGCGCGTGCCGTCGGGTGCCTTCAACAGCACGACGAAATTGCGGTCGTCGCGCCGGGTGAGCCGGTCGCGGATCGCCTGAACCAGCGCTTCGGGCCCTTGCTGGCGTTGGGTTTCGGCAAAATCGTCGCGCGCGACTTCGGCCGCGATTCGCGCGTCGTCGATGATCGTCGCCTGGGTGAAGCGGTGGATGATCGTCAGGCCGAGCGCCAGCGCCGCGACCTGCGCGATCACCAGCGCCAGCGTCAGGCGGACGATCGTCGATTGAAAGAAGCCTGCGCGCATCCGGCGGTCAGCTCGCGGCGCCGAGCATATAGCCCGCGCCGCGGATCGTATGGACCAGCGGCGTTGCGAACCCGTCGTCGATCTTGCGGCGCAGACGGCTGACATGGACATCGACGACATTGGTGCCGGGGTCGAAATGATATTCCCAAACCCCCTCCAGCATCATCGTGCGCGTCACCACCTGCTCCTTGTGGCGGAGCAGATATTCGAGCAGGCGAAACTCGCGCGGCTGCAGTTCGATCCGCTTGCCGGCGCGCGTCACGCGGCGATTGAGCAGGTTCATTTCCAGATCCTCGCAGTGCAGCGCCGTTTCGACTTGGGGGCCGTTGCCGGGCTTGGCAAGGAGCAGCTTGAGCCGGGCCAGCAGCTCGGAGAAGGCGAAGGGCTTGACCAGATAATCATTGGCGCCCGACGTCAGTCCCTCGACCCGCGCATCGACCGCGCCCAGCGACGACAGGATGATGACGGGCGTCGCGATCTGCGCAGCGCGCATCGCCGCGAGCAGCGCCATGCCGTCCATGCCGGGCAGCATGCGGTCGAGGATGATCGCGTCGTAACTGCCATCGGTTGCATGAAACAGGCCGTCGCGGCCGTCGGCGGCATGATCGACGACGAAGCCTTCGCCGGTCAGGCTCTTGCTGATGAAATCGGCGGTCGTCCGGTCATCTTCGACGAGCAATATTTTCTGCGACATGCACTGTCCCCGGCTGTGGCCCGCGCGTCGCGGGAAGATGCTTATAGCTTGTCCGGATGCCACGGCGAATGCGCAGCGTCACCCCCTTGCGCGCGTCGCGGCGTAGCCGCGCGGCGGCATCGGCCGCCGACGCAATGGGGCGGCCATCGATCCGGTCGATCCGGTCGCCCGCCGCAATGTCGGCTTTTGCCGCCGGACCGCCGTCCTCGACGCTGGTGACGACGAGCGCGATCGGCTGGTGGCGCCGGACAGGCTCCGCTTCGAAGGTCAATCCCCCCACCTGCCCCCCGCCACGCGAATGCGGCGAGGCATAGAGCCGCGCCGACAGAAAAATGATCCCCGCCAGCAGCAGGATCAACAAGGCCGTCGGCGGCATGGATCGGATGCGCGGCGGGTCCATTGGACCGGCGTAGCAGGCCGCGTCCCACCGCCCGATGGCGCGAAGATGAAACTGCGGTAATCTTGCCGGCGATCAGGCCGTGGCGGCGACGGGCGCGCGCGTGTCATTGCGCACCGGCGCACGCGAGACGATCTGGTGCACCGCCGCCATCGCCTGCGCAAAGGCCATGCCGCGGGGTCCGGCGATGTAGCGCGGCTGCCAATCGGTCGCGAATTTTGCCTTGTAGCTGCGCAAACCTTCGAAACCATAGAGCATCTCGCCATGGCGAAAGACGAAGGCGGCACCCTTCGCCCAAGCGGGCGCAAGCTTGCGCCCCTCGATCCCCGACAGTGGCGCGATGCCGAGCGTGAACCAGCGGTATCCCGCTTGCTGCGCATGTTGCATCAGGCGAATGAACAGGAAGTCCATGACGCCATAGGGGATGTCCTTCACATGGCGCATCAGGTCGACCGACATTTCGGTGCCATTGGGGGTCGCCAAAATATTGGCGAAAGCGACGATCCGCCCCCCTATCCGGACCACCGCGCAGGGAAAGCGCGCCATATAGGCGGGATCGAAGCGGCCGAGGCTGAACGCTTTTTCGCGCTGCTTCTTCGCGTGTAGCCAATCGTCCGACACGGCCTTGAGTTCGGCCAGATGCGCGGGAACCTCGGCGGCGGCGATTACGGCGAATTCGGCGCCGTCCTGCACCGCGCGGCGCTCGGCGTGGCGCAGCGTCTTTGCCTGCGGCCCGGCAAGGGTGAAGCGGGCAAGCTCGACGCGCGCCTCTTCGCCATATTTGACGATCGACAGCCCAAGGTCGATCGCTTGCGGCAGGCAGGCCGCGCTGATCTGATAGAGCAGGATACGCCCCTGCGCCGCGTCGGCCATCTCGCGCAGCTTCCACAAGAGATCGGCCCATCGGTCCTCGTTGCCGACCGGATCGCCCATCACGATCCAGTTGCCGCCCTGCACCCGGTACATCAGGAAGGCGTCGCCCTCGTCGGCGAGCAGGAAGCGCTTGTCGCCGGTATAGGCCAGAAAGGCATCGGTGCTGTCGCTGAGCGCCAGCGCCGGTTCGAGGGCATCGAACCCCACCGGCGTATCGCGCACCGTGCGGGCCGACGGCGCGAATAGCCGCCACAGCGCGAGGCCGGTGATCAGCACCGCGATCCCGAAACTCGCGCGCAGAAAACGCGGCGCGTCGCCGCGCAAGCTGAATTGCCACCACAGGCTGCTGGTATAATCGATATGCTTATAGGCAAAGAGGCCGACGAAGGCTGAGCCGAGGATGGCGATCAGCGCGGCGACGATCCAGCCGGTCGACAGCGGTGCGTCGATCAGCGCGGTCTTGCGATAAAAGGCCGGGCGGCTCCATTGCAGCGCGGCGCAGATGGCGAGGAGGATGACCGCCTCCTCATAGTCGAACCCTTTGGTCAGCGAAAAGATGGCGGCCGCTAGCAACAGCGCACGCGTCGCAACGAAGGCGCCGTTGAGGCGGCGTAGCAGGCCGGGCGCCAGGAAAAGCAGCAGCGTACCCGACAGGCTGGCCGCGATATGCGATGCCTCGACGAAGGGCAGCGGCAGGATATGCCGCAAATCGTGCATCCGTCCCGCCTCGGCGGGGGTCGACCCCGACAGGAGCAGGATCAGGCCGCCGGCGAAGACAAGTGCGGCGAACAGCGGCGGTGCCAGTTCGCGGAGAAGCGATTCGCTCGCCGCGGCGAACTGGCGCGCCGGGGCGTGCCACGCCTTGCTTTCGTGCCAGGCAAGCAGCAGCGCGGCGAGCAGCAGCGGCAGCAGATAATAGATGACGCGATAGGCGAGCAGCGCGGCGAGGAGCTGCGCCTTGTCGCCGGGGACCATCGCGATCACCACCGCCTCGAACACGCCGAGCCCGCCGGGCACATGGCTGATCAGCGCGGCAATGATTGCAAAGGCATAGCCAAGGAAAAAGGCGGGGTAGGCGGCTGGGTCGGGCGCCGGCAGCAGCACAAACAGCGCCGCGCTGGCCGCAGCCAGATCGAGCGCGGCGACGAGCGTCATCGACGCACTTGTCTTCAGGTCCGGGATCGGGGTGCGCCATCCGCCGATGTCGAGCGCGGTCAGCCCGAAATGGCGGAGCAGCAGCGGGATCAGGCACAGGGTCGCGACGACCATTCCGCCGAGATGCAACCAGTGCAGCGACAGGCCGATGTCGAAAATCGGCAGCAACTGCGTACTCGCCATGGCCGCCAGACCCGCGAGCAGAACGACGCCGTTCCAGAAGCTCAGGCTGGCGAGCGCGATCACGCTGCCGACCTCTCCGCCGCTGAGCCCGGCGGCGCGGTAGACGCGGTAGCGCGCCGAGCCGCCGGTCAGCAGGGCCAGGCCCAGATTGTGGCTGAGCGTGTAGCTTGTGAAGGAGGCAAGGGCCGCGGTGCGCCAGGGCAGTTTGCGGCCGATGACGCGCAATGCCCCCGTGTCGTAGAGGGTGAGCAGCAGATAGCTGGCCGCGGTGAGCAGCAGCGCGAATCCGATCTGCACGTTCGAAACCGCGCGAAAAGCCTCTCGAATCGCGTGCGGGCGCACCGAATGCAGCAAATGATAGAGCGCGGTGAAGCCGAGCGCCGCGACGACCAGCGCGGCTGCGATCGACAACGTCCGGCGATGCCGCGAGGCCCAGGATCGCACGCCCCCGAAAACCGTCATCGACGCGTCCACTCCTGATGTTTGCAGATCAGCCCGCCCAGGATGCAACCCGAAATTCGCAAGCTGTTCGGGTTCCTTACCTCGATCGTCGAATAAAAGCGACGACCCTGGTCGGGCACATAGACCTGCCCGGTCCAGCGCCCCGCACCCGTCGCGCGATAGTCGCTGAGCAATTCGGTGCCGATCAATGCCGTGACACCGGCGTCGCGCGCGTCGGAGAGGGCGGTGGGGCTGGCCCAGACGATATTGCCGCACAGCATCGCGCCGCAATTGCGCGTGCGCACCAGGATGGTGCCTTTCGGATTCTGCCAGACGCCGATCGGGCTGGCGGCGGGCGTCGGGGCCGGAATGCCGGTCGCGGCGCCGAGCAGCAGAGCGATTGCCAGAGCCTTCATATCAGTTTCTCCGTTGGGGCGGTGCGTGCATCCGGTCGGTCGCATGCGCAATGGCAGGGAAAATCGCGGCCTCGAGCGCCGCGTCGTCGGATTGCAGCTTGTGGCCGCCCGGCAAGGCGATCTTGCGCACGCCGGGCAAGGTCAGTTCGGGACACAGGCTGTCATTTTCCTTGATGCCCCAGATGCAGGTGAGCGGCGCCCAGTCGAGCTGCGATGCGGTCGGCAGGGCGAGTTGGTCGGGGATTTCGAGACCGGCGAGTTCGATCGGCGAGGCGCGGAAGATGATATCGTGGCCGGGGACGATCAGGATGACGGCGCTGATCGGCGTCCGGTCGGCCGCGGGCATCGCGGCGAGGCCGGCGTGCAACATGTCGGCGCCAAAGGATTGCCCGATCAGGACGACGCGGCGCGTGCGGCCGAGCCGCATCGCCCGCGCCATCGCATTCTCGATCAGCGTTGCCGCTTCCTGCGGCGTCCGGCGCGGCGAGAAATAGGCGAGCGAATTGACTGTCACTACCGCGTAGCCGCGGCGATTGATCCGCCGCGACACCGGCGGGGTCATGCCGACCTTGTTCCCCATGTCGCCCGACAGCATCACGATCGCAGGCCGGTCGGGTCCGGCGGCGTCCGACGCGAGATCGCGGTAGAGGGGTCCGTGATAATAGCCCGCCCAGACATAAAAATCGCCGAGCGCGAGCAGCGCCAGCAGCAGGCCGGCGAGCGCCAGCCGGACGCCGCGCCCCACGCCGCCGCGGCGGGCGGCGGGCGAAGCGGGTTCGGCGATCGATGCCAGGTCGGCGTGCGCGGTCACGGGGATACTCCCATTGAGCAGGATCGCGTTATGAAACCGGTCGGCCGTCCGGATGCTGGCGCGCAAATTACCATATTGTCATGTCGCGGCCATCACCCCGTCGGTCGCGGCCGCCTAATAGGGGTTTGTCCAAGGCGGGATCGCCCCCTGTCCACCCAGACCCCGCCCTGGACGTCCTGTTTCCCCGCCGGCCCCGTCGCGTTGACCGGGACCGTGCGGCGGGACCATTCGGAGTGATAGAGATGGCACGTTTTGGTTCCCTGATCGGCGTCGGCCTGGCCGCGACGATGATGATCGCCGCCCCGAGCTTTGCGGCAACCACCCCGGCGAAGCCCGCGACGACCGCGGTCAAGCCCGCCGCAAAGCCCGTCAAGCAGGCTGCCGCCAAGCCGAAGGCCGCATCGCAGCGCGTCGCCGCAGCCCGCCCCACCGGCCATATGGTCAAGGCGAAGCAGGCGAACGGCAAGACCGTGACCTATAATTGCAGCCTTCCCGGCAACAAGAACAAGCAGGCTTGCAAGGGCTGACCCCGGCACCCGAAGCCCCGAACAACCTGCTGCTGGCCAGCTCTCGCGCCCCGAGAGCTGGCCTTTCTTGTTCCGGCGAAGCGCGGCGCGCGATCAGCGCGCGATGGCGGCGGTATCGGCAGGGGCGATGGTGCCGCGGAAGCGGTCGAAGCGCGCCGCAATGGTGCGGGCATAAGGCTGCGACCCCTCATCCAGCACCAGTTCGTCGCCATCCCAGCGGATCAGTCCGCGCTGCGCGACATCGGTGAGCGCCGGGCGCGCGGCATCGGCCCATGCCGCGGGCAGCGCGGCGCGTCCCTGACACAGGATGGCCTTGATGATCGCGCCGCGCAGGCGGTCTTCATCGGCTACCGCGACGCCGCGCACGGCGGCAAGCCGCCCTTCGCCGATCAGGTCGCGATAGGGGCCGGCGCGCTTTTCATTCTGGACGATCAACCCCGGAAAGCGGCTGATCGCGCTCGCCCCGAAGCCGAGGAGGACGGGGGCGTCGTCTTCGGTAAAGCCCTGGAAATTGCGGTTGACGCGCCCCGCCTTGGCCGCCGCGGCAAGCGGATCGCCCGGCAGCACGAAATGATCGAAGCCGACGGGAATATAGCCCGCCGCGGTCAGCCGTTCGAAACCGTGCGCCGCCTGTTCGAAGCGCAACCGGTCGTCGGGCAGGTCGGTCGCGTCGATGCGTCGTTGCCGCGGCAACATCGCGGGCAGATGGGCATAGCCGAACAGCGCGATCCGGCTGGGAGCGAGGCGGATCGTTTCGTCGAGCGTCGCGTTAAGATCGGCGATGCTCTGCCCCGGCAGCCCGTACATCAGGTCGAAATTGATCGCGTCGATCCCGCGCAGGCGCAGCGCCGCGACCGTCGCCTCGATATCGCGGAGCGGCTGGACGCGGCCGATCGCCTGCTGGATGTGCGGGGCAAAGGTCTGAACGCCCAGGCTGACGCGCGTGACGTTCGACGCGGCGAGCACAAGCGCCCATTCGGTCGTGAAGCCGCGCGGATCGATCTCGATCGATATTTCGGGCCGGCTGACGTCGAAGACGGTCAGCAGGCGGTCGAGGATGCGGACGAATTCAACGGGCGCGACCGCATTGGGGCTGCCGCCGCCAAAAGCGATATGCTGGACGCGCGCGCGGCCGCCGATCCGTTTCGCCACCATCGCGATTTCGGCGCGTAGCGCGACGAGATAGTCGGCGAGCCGCTGCTTGCGGCCCGCGGCCCCGGTATTGCAGCCGCAATACCAGCAAATCTGTTCGCAAAAGGGGATATGGGCATAGAGCGAAAGCGGCGTGGCCGGCTCGATCGCATCAAGCGCCCGCGCATAATCGGCTTCGCCCACCGCGTCGCCGAATTCCACCGCGGTGGGATAGCTGGTGTAGCGCGGCACGGGCTTTGCGAGCAGCTCAGGATAATAGGTCCACATGGCCATGGTCCTACGGGCGGGCGGTCTTTGCCGCATTGACCAAGGTCAAAGCGGCGGCGGCCATGTCAGCAACAACCCTTTTTGTCGTCGGTCGGCTTGCTGCGCCGCTCGGTCACGGCATGGCAGGGCTTCGAACAGGGGTGGTCGCCGGGCTTGTCCGGGGCGCCGGGAATGACGAGCAGATGCGTCCCGCCGCCGCATGCGGGAAGCAGCAAGATCTGCGCATCGCTGGCAAGCGGCGCGAAGGCGAGTCCGGTGGCGGCGGCGAGCGAGGCGAGCGGGCGCAGGATCATGGCACGGCATCCTCTTCATCCTCGACGAAGATGCGCAATGCGGCGCCGTCGAGATCGTCGAACTGGCCGTGGCGCAGCGACCAGAAGAAGGCCGCAAGACCGAGCAGTCCCAGCCCGAGCGCGATCGGGATCAGGAAAAGCAGGCCGTTCACCGGATCGCCGCCTTCAGGCGCAGCGCGTTGCCCACCACGATCAGCGACGAACCCGACATCGCGATGGCCGCGATCAACGGGGTTACGTGGCCGAAGATGGCGAGCGGCACCGCGATGATATTATAGCCGATGGCGAGCGCGAAATTCTGCTTCACGATCCGCCGCGTCCGGCGCGCCATGCGCACCGTCTGCACCACCGGCATCAGCCGGTCGCCGAGGAAGATGCAGTCGGCGGCATTCTTGCCCGCGTCGCTTGCCGATCCCGGCGCCATAGAGGCATAGCCGGCGGCCAGCGCCGGGCCGTCGTTGAGGCCGTCGCCGATCATAAGCACCCGGTGTCCGGCGCCCGCATGACGGGCGATCGCGGCGAGCTTGTCCTGCGGCGTCATGCCGGTCTGGGCGGTGATGCCGAGTTCGCGGGCGACGGGTGCCACCGCCTCGGCCCGATCGCCCGACAGGATCGTCGCGTCGATTCCCTCGGCCGCCAGCGCGTCGATTGCGGCGCGTGCGTCGGGGCGAAGCTGGTCGGCGAAGCGGATCGTCGCGAGCGGATCGCCGTCGATGGCGAGTTCGGTGGCCAGCGCGGTGCCCGCCGCGGGGCTTTGCGGGCGCCCGAGCGTGACCTTGTGACCATGCCAGTCCGCCTCGATCCCGAAACCCGGCGTTTCGCGTATAGTCTGGACCGCTTCGGGTACCACGCCGAGCGCCGACAGACCGCGCGTCAGCGCTTCGCTGAGCGGGTGGCGACTGGCCTGCGCCAACGCGAGGAGCAGCGGGCGATGGGCGGGATCGACGGCGTCGAGATCGGTGGCGACCGGCCGGCCGAGCGTCAGCGTCCCCGTCTTGTCGATCAGCGCCCGGTCGACCTCGGCCATGCGTTCGAGCGCCGAGCCGTCCTTGATCAGCACACCGACCCGCATCAGCGCCCCCGCTGCGACGATCTGCGCCGCCGGAACCGCAAGGCCGAGTGCGCAGGGGCAGGTGATGATGAGCACCGCGACCGCGATCAGGAGGCTATGATGCCAGCCTGCGCCCGCGATCATCCAGCCCGTGAATGCGAGCAGCGCGAGCGTGTGGACCGCGGGCGCATAGAAGCGTGCGGCGCGATCGGCGATGCGGACATAGCGCGACTTGCCCTGCGCCGCCTCGCCCATCAGTCGTGCGATATCCGCGATGGCGGTGTCGGCGCCCGCGGCGGTGATCCGGACGCGGATCGGCGCGCCGAGATTGAGCGTGCCCGCGTGGACATGGTCGTCGACATGCACCGCCTGCGGCGCGCTTTCGCCGGTGAGCAGCGACAGGTCGATCTGGGTCGACCCCGCGACGATCACCCCGTCGGCGGCGAGCCGTTCGCCGGCGGCGACCAGCATCACCATGCCCGGCTGAAGCGCGGTCGCATCGACCCAATGGCCGCTGTCTTCACCGCGCAGCACCGTCGCGCCGGTGCCCATGTTGCGGAGCAGGGCGGTAACGCCGCCGCGGGCGCGGTCGCGCATCACGCTGTCGAGCCAACGTCCGCAGAGCAGGAAGAAGAGGAGCATGACGACGCCGTCGAAATAGGCGTGCTGGCCGTGCGTCGCGGTTTCGTAGACGCTGAGCGCGCTGGTGATGACGACGCCGATGCTGATCGGCACGTCCATATTGGTCCCGCCGTGGCGCAGCGCGCGCCATGCCGAGCGGAAGAAGGGGCGCCCCGAATAGGCGACGGTCGGCAGCGCGATCGCCGCCGACAGCCAGTGGAACAGGTCGCGTGTCGCGCCCTCGGCGCCCGACCAGACCGATACCGACAGCAGCATGACGTTCATCATCGCGAAGCCCGCGACGGCCACCGCACGCAGCAATTCGCGGCTGCTCGCCGCTTCGGGATCGCCTTCGCCGGGGGCGTCGCCGATCGGATGCGCCTCGAACCCCAGCAGCGCGAAGGCGCCGACCAGATCGGGCGTCTCGGCGTCGGGGGTGCAGGCGATATGGACGCGCTTTTCGGTGAAGTTGACGCGCGCCGAAGCGATGCGCCGGTCGCGGACCAGCCCTTGTTCAAGCTTCGAGATGCAGCCCGCGCAGCGGATATCGGGAACCGCGAAGTCGCGCTCGACCAGTGGCGAGGCGGTGGCAACGCTCATTGCAGATCGATCTGGTAGCGGGCCTCGTCGGCGCCGTGCCGGACCGAAAGGTCGAGCCGCCAGCGGCCTGCCGGCACCGTTTCGCGCGAGATCAGGCGGCCGTCCGCTGCCGGCGCGAAATGCACCGCGCGCGCCGGCAACTGGCCGAGCGGGTGGCTGAGCGTCGCGGTCGTCGCCAGCCCGCCGAGCGGCTTGCCCTGACTGCGGACGGCGAGTTCGATGTGGCGGTCGGCATCGAGCGTGGCGCTCTTGTCCCAGCCCAGCCGGTCCTGCGCGGCGGCGCGGGCGAGCCATTCGTTGTAGTGCTGGCTCGCGATATAGCTGTTTTCGACCACCGTGCCGCCGAAAGTCGAGAGGGCAAAGCGCGCCATGACGATGTTCACGGTGATGACGACCGCAAAGAAGGCGACGAGGATCGTCGTCATGTGCCAACCGGTGAAGCGGCGCGCCTTGCTCATTGTCCGGGCTCCTGATTGTCGGCCGGCGGCCGGTCGAACTGGATGGTCTCGCTGTCGCCGCGCGGATCGCCGTCGAGGCCGCGCGTCGCGATGGTGAAATCCTGTCGCGCCGCGCCCGCGGCGGGGGCGGCGACGAACAGCTTGACGCGGGTGACGCTGTCGGGTGCGAGCGTCAGCGTGATCCGCTGCGCCGCCTTGTCGCGCGAGCCCTCCTCGGTCCACAGCGCCGCGTCCTTGAGCCCGCTGACCGTCACCTCGACGCCGCGCGGGCGCGTTTCCATATTGCGCAGCTTGAGCGTGTAATTGTTGCGGATATACCCGTCCGAAAGCTGGACGTAGAGCGGACTGCGCTCGTGCTGGACGGCCAGGTCGAGCCGCGTGCGCTGGCCCAGCGTGAACAGCATCGCGGCGCCGATCGCGCACCAGATCGAAAAATAGATGATCGTGCGCGGACGGAACAGCGTCTTGCGCACCGGCCGCGCGGTGCCCCCGGCCTTTTCCGCGGCGGCATCCTCCAGCGTGCAATAGTCGATCAGGCCGCGCGGACGGCCGACCTGCGCCATCACCCCGTCGCAGGCGTCGATGCACAGCGCACAGGTGATGCAGCCGATCTGCGGCCCTTCGCGAATGTCGATGCCGGTGGGGCAGACCGCGACGCATTGGTTGCAATCGATGCAGTCGCCGAAGGCGCCGGGGTGCGCCATCGCCTTCTTGGTGCTGCCGCGCGGTTCGCCGCGCCAGTCCTTGTAGGTCACGAGCAGCGACTTTTCGTCCATCATCGCGGTCTGGATGCGCGGCCAGGGGCACATGTAGATGCACACCTGTTCGCGCATGAAGCCGCCGAGGACGAAGGTTGTCGCGGTCAGCACCGCGACGGTGCCATAGGCGACGGGCGCCGCCTGGCCGGTCCAGAAATCGTGCGTCAGCGTCGGCGCATCGGCGAAATACATGATCCACGCGCCGCCGGTCCAGAAGGCGACGGTCAGGTAGATCGCATATTTGAGCGCGCGCCTGGCGATTTTTTCGGCCGTCCACGGCCCCTGCGCGAGGCGGATCTGCGCGTTGCGGTCGCCATCGACCAGCCGGTCGACATGCTGGAACAGGTCGGTCCACACTGTCTGCGGACAGGCATAGCCGCACCAGGCGCGGCCGACCGCGCTCGTCACCAGAAACAGGCCGATGCCCGCCATGATCAGCAGGCCGGCGACATAATAGAATTCGTGCGGCCAGATTTCGATCTGGAACATGTAGAAGCGCCGGTGCGCGAGGTCGACCAGCACCGCCTGATCGGGCGCATAGGGGCCACGGTCCCAGCGAATCCATGGCGTCGCGTAATAGATCGCCAGCGTCACCGCCATGATCGCCCATTTCAGGCGGCGAAAAGGGCCGTCCACCCGCTTGGGATAGACGCCCTTGCGCGCCGCGTAGAGCGATGCCGTGCCGCCGGTCGGATCGTCAGGGCTGGCCATCGGCTCCCTGTCCTTTCGGGGCGGCTGCGGCGACCGCTGCGGGGGCGGGCGCCTTTTCGCCGCCGCCCAGCGAATAGACATAGGCGGCCAGCATCTTGATCGTCACCGGATCGAGCCGTTCGCCCCAGTGCGGCATCACGCCGTTGCGCGGATGGTTGATCGTCGCGGTCAGGCTGGCGCGATCGCCGCCATAGAGCCAGATGGCGTCGGTCAGCCTGGGGGCGCCGACGCTGCGGCCGCCTTCGCCCCCCACGCCGTGACAGACCGCGCAATTGGCCGAGAAGAGCGCGGCGCCGCGCGCCGACGAGGTGCTGGGTTTTTCCTGGCGGCTGATCACGCGGACATGGCTGACGACATCGGCAATCTGTCGGGCGTCGAGGATGCCGTCGCGGCCGAAGGCGGGCATCTGACTGGTCCGCGTCGCTGCGACGTCGGGATTCCGGATGCCGTTGGTGATCGTATAATGGATAGCGGCAAGGTCGCCGCCCCACAGCCAATCATCGTCGGTCAGGCTGGGATAGAGGTTTTTGACCCCGGCGCCGCCGGCACCATGACATTGGACGCAATGGACGCGAAATGCCGCGCCGCCACCCTGGGTGGCCGCCTGCATCAGGTCGGGTCTGGCGGGCAGTTCGGCGATCGGCGTCGCGGCGATTGCGTCGACGATCGGAGCGCGCCGCCGGGTTTCGGCGGCGAGTTCCTTTTCGAGCTGGCCGCGGCTGCTCCAGCCGAGTGTGCCCTCGGTCGCGCTGCGGATCATCGGCCAGGCGGGATAGAGGATCACATAGACGATCCCCCAGATGATCGTCGCATAGAGTGACCACAGCCACCACCGCGGCATCGGCGTATCGAGTTCCTCGATGCCATCCCATTCGTGACCGGAGGTGGCTGTGCCCGTCACTTCGTCGATGCGCTTATCTTCGGCCATTGTCGTCTTCCTTGAAGATCATGTTCGCTGCTTCGTCATGGTGGCGGGCGGCTCCCTTGCGGAACGGCCAGGCGATGAAGAGGAGGAACATCGCCACCATGACGATCAAGCCCCAGCTATCGGCGAAATGCCGTATCTCGTCATAGGTCATCGCGCTTTCTCCTGCGCGATGTCGGCGGCGTGCGCCTGTTCCTGCGGCGCCGCCTTGTCGACGTCGACGAGCGTTCCGAGCATCTGGAGGTAGGCGATCAGCGCGTCCATTTCGGTAAGACGCGCGGGATCGCCGTCGAAATCGCGGACCTGTGCCTTGGGATAGCGTTTCTGGAGATCGGCGGCCGACGCGGGATCGACCTGTGCCTTCAAATCCTCGTTGGCCTTGGCGATATCCTCCTTGGTATAGGGAACGCCGACGCGATAGAGCGCGGTCAGGTCGTTGCGCAGATCGTCGGTCCGAAGGTCGTTTTCGGCAAGGAAGGCATAGGGCGGCATGATCGATTCGGGCACGACGCTGCGCGGATCGATCAAGTGCGCGCGATGCCATTCGTCCGAATAGCGGCCGCCGACGCGCGCCAGGTCGGGGCCGGTGCGTTTCGACCCCCATTGGAAGGGATGGTCGTACATGCTTTCCGCCGCCAGGCTGTAGTGGCCATAGCGTTCGACCTCGTCGCGGAAGGGTCGGATCATCTGGCTGTGACAAAGGTAGCAGCCCTCGCGGATATAGATGTTGCGGCCGGCGAGTTCGAGCGGAGTATAGGGCCGCATGCCGTCGACCTTTTCGACGGTATTGTCGATCCAGAACAGCGGCGCGATCTCGACGATGCCGCCGATCGCCACGGCGACGAGCGAAAAAAAGCCAAGCAGGGTGATATTGCGTTCGAGCTTCTTGTGGCTGAAGCGCTTTTCGGTGGATTGGGTGGCCATGGCCTGGAGGCTCCTTATTCGGCGGGAACGGGCGCCAGCGGGCGGTCCGCGGCGGCGTTATAGGGGGTCTCGGTCATCGGCTTCTCTTCGCGGACCTTGCCAGCAATCGTCGCCCAGACGTTGACGATCAGCAGGACAAAGCCGGCGAGATACATCGCCCCGCCGGCAGCGCGGATCAGATACATCGGGTGCATCGCCGCGACGGTTTCGGCAAAGCTGTAGACGAGGTAGCCGTCGGCGCCATATTCGCGCCACATCAGACCCTGCATGATCCCGGCGACCCACATCGAGGCGGCGTAGAAGACGATCCCCAGTGTCGCGAGCCAGAAGTGCCAGTTGACCATGCGCAGCGAATAGAGGCGCGGCCGTCCCCACAGGCGCGGCACCAGATAATAGACTGCGGCAAAGGTGATCATGCCGTTCCAGCCCAGCGCGCCGGCATGGACGTGCGCGATCGTCCATTCTGTATAATGGCTGAGCGAGTTGACCGCCTTGATCGAGAGCATCGGCCCCTCGAAGGTCGCCATGCCATAGAAGGCGAGGGCGATCACCATCATGCGGATGATCGGATCGGTGCGGATCTTGTCCCATGCGCCGTTCAGCGTCATCAGCCCGTTGATCATGCCGCCCCAACTCGGCATCCACAGCACAACCGAAAAGACCATGCCCAGCGTCTGCGCCCAATCGGGCAGCGCGGTATAGTGCAGATGGTGCGGACCCGCCCAGATATAGAGGAAGATCAGCGACCAGAAGTGGATGATCGACAGGCGATAGCTGTAGATCGGCCGTTCGGCCTGCTTGGGGACGAAATAATACATCATCGCAAGGAAGGGTACGGTCAGGAAGAAGGCGACCGCATTGTGCCCGTACCACCATTGCGTCAGCGCATCCTGCACCCCCGCGAAAGCCGAATAGCTTTTTGACCCGAAGATCGTTGCCGGCACCGACAGATTGTTGACGATGTGGAGCATCGCGATGGTGATGATGAAGCTGAGGTAAAACCAGTTGGCGACATAGATATGCGGCTCGCGGCGTTTGACGATCGTGCCGACGAACACGACAAAATAGACGACCCATACGATGGTCAGCCACAGATCGACATACCATTCGGGTTCGGCATATTCGCGCGCTTCGGTGACGCCCATCAGATAGCCGGTGGCTGCGAGCACCAGAAAAAGCTGATAGCCCCAGAAGACGAAGCGGGCGGCGCCCGGAAAGGCGAGCCGCGCGCGGCAGGTGCGCTGGACGACATAGAAGCTGGTCGCGATCAGCGCATTGCCGCCGAAAGCAAAAACCACGCCCGAGGTGTGCAGCGGGCGCAGCCGTCCGAAGGTCGTATATTCAAACCCCAGGTTAAGCGCGGGATAGGCAAGCTGGAGCGCGATATAAAGGCCCGCGATAAGACCCGCGGCGCCCCAGAAGATCGTCGCGATCACCCCCCAGCGGATCGGGTCGTCGTCATAGACGCCTTCGTCCGCGGGCATTTTCAATATGCCGCGCGCGATGCCGTCGAAATCGGCGCGCGAGACGGTGGCCCACAGGACGGCGAGGCAGGCGACCGCGACGATCCCCATATGCACCGCAAAGGGCGCATCGACCGCGAGCGCCGCCATCACGAGCGCGAGAAGGGCGAGGCCCAGCCAGCCGCCCGCTTTCAATACCACACCGTCCATAATGCTTGTCCCTGCTTGGCGCGGTCCCTTCGACCGCACGGCTGGGAACCGCTCATGGACGGGGACGGTGGCCAAAACATTGACCAGGATCAAGCAATTTTTTGCGTTCCATCAATGCGCGGTGCGGCGGGCAAGCGCAGGGAGGCGCTCGTCAACGCAAGGAGTCACGACATGAAGACGCATTATCTCTCCCTCGCCGCTCTGGCCGCCGCGATGGTGGTTCCGGGCCAGGCCCAGGCCAAGGCCGGGGACGTTCAGGTGAAGCTGCTCGCGACCCTCGTCGCGCCCGACGGCAAGATCACCGACGTTAAATATGACGGCCTCAGCCTGCCCGCCGGGACGCAGAGCAAGGCGAACGACAATGTCACGCCGACGATCGCGGTCGAATATTTCGTCACCGACAATGTCTCGCTCGAAACCATTGCCGGCGTGACCCAGCACGACGTCGATGGCGCCGGGGCGCTGGCGGGTGCCGAGCTGGTGTCCGACGTCAAGATCATCCCGGCGACGCTGACGCTGAAATATCATTTCGGCCGCGACGGCGGGATTCAGCCCTATGTCGGCGCCGGCCCGAGCTATTTCTTCTTCATCGACGAAAAGCCGGGCGTGACGACGCGCGGACTGGGCGCGACGCGGCAGAAGATCAACGACAAGTTCGGCGCCGCGGTGCAGGCCGGGATCGATATTCCCGTGAATGACAAGGGGCTGGCGGTCTCGTTCGATGCGAAGCGCTATTTCCTGCGTCCGACCGCGACCTGGTATGCGGGTACGACCGAAGTGCTGCAAACCAAGCACAAGCTCGACCCGTGGGTGATCAGCGCGGGGGTGGCGTTCCGCTTCTGAAGCGGCGCGCGGCGCTGATCGGCGACATGTCCCCGCCGGGTGGTGGGGGTGTGTCGCCGACGCCGCCGGCTATCCCGCCATCGCTTCCATCGCGTCGCGATCGGTAATCACGATCTCGCGGCGCGAGGGGAGGTCCAGAAGACCGTCGGAGCGCATCCGGGTGAGCTGACGGCTCGTCGTTTCGATCGTCAGCCCCAATATGTCGGCGATTTGCTGGCGTCCGAAGGGTAACTCGAAACCGTTACGCGTGCCGCCGACCTGGCATCCCTGCCCCGAAAGCCGTTCGGACATTTCGAGGAGGAAGGAGGCGACCTTTTCCGACGCCGATTTGCGACCGAGCAGCATCATCCAGTGCCGCGCCCGGTCGAGTTCGTCGAGCGTGCGGCGCAAGAGCTTCTGTTGCAGGTCGGGATGGTTGCCTGCAAATTCGTCGAAGGCGTTGCGGTTGAAAATGCAGACTTCGGCATCGGTCATCGCGGTGACGCTGTACGGGCTTTCCTTGCCGAACGGGCGGCCGATGAAATCCGACGGAAAAACGATGCCGACGATCTGCTCGCGCCCGTCGGCGGTCGCGACGACCAGTTTAAGTACGCCTTCGAGGACATTGGCGACCACCGGTGCGTCGTCGCCTTCCCAGAGCAGCGTCTGGCCCGCCTTGACGCGCTGCTTGCGCCCCATCTTGCCGAGCAGCAACAGCTCCTCGGGATTGAGGCTCGCACAGATCGCGCGGTTTCGCACGACGCAGGATGCACAGTCGGTCACGCCGTTCGCCTAGCCGAATGCGCGGCATTTGGAAATAGCGAGAGCTTCCGCTCTGGCGGGATGAGGCGCCGTCGCGGAATCCCGGAAATTCGCGCCTCGGGCGTGCCGGTGACGCAGGATGATACGCCTATCGCGCCCCTCGTAACTTGATTTCGAATCATGATCCTCTATGCCCTTTTGTGTGCAGGGTGACCCAGACAATTACATCAGTCTCCTTTCGGCCGCGCAAATCGAAACGCTGCGGCTGGTTTTTGAGCACAAAAATTCCAAAGAGATTGCTCGCATTATGGATGTATCCCCGCACACGGTTGATGAGCGTGTGCGGCGCGCTTTGAAAAAACTCAATGCATCCAACAGGATAGAGGCTGCGACGATTTTGGCACGTAACGGTGTATTCGACCAAGTTACTCCCTATCAGCCATTGAGATATCAATTGATCAGCCTAGGCGACGAGGCGCCCGCCGATGAAGCCGGTGTGGGGCGCAGTTCGATCCGGCGGCTTTTCGATATCGGTTCGCCATTTCCTACCGCGTCCCAGCCGGCCAACCGGCACGGGTTGATGGAAAGGATTATCTGGCCAATCCTGATCGCATTTGCGACCATTTTGGCTTTTTCCGCCCTCTATTCGATCCTTGTCGGTCTTGGTCGTGTGTTGACCTGAATGCTGCGGGGGGGATTCCGTCGGCATTCGTATACAAGGACCAGGATTATGCTGAATGAACGCATGTCTGCCGCCAAGAAGATCGCCTCGGACCTCCATCAGGCCGAAGATGCGATCGACGATACGATGATCAGCATCGCGCGTCTCGCCGCGACGCTGCCCACCGCACGGCGCGATACCAATATGTCGGCGATCGTCGGCCAGGAAGCGATGGCCAAGGTTGCGCAGGCGCTTGCCGCGGCCGGCGAAGTCCGTCAGCTGCTGACCGACGCGCATCTCGCGCTCAGCGTCACGCAAAAGCAGGTCGGTCTCGGCACGCGCATGTTCGGTGCAGGCGTCAAGCCGCCGGCGGCAACGCTGGTCGAGGATGGCAGCAACGATCACGGCGATCCCGCGGTGGCGCATCTGCCGCTCGCCAAAGCGTCGTAAGTTCAAGAGCGGGGGTGGACGAACCACATGTGGACCGTAGCGGGCTATTATGCGGTTCTGCTGACCACGGTGGCCGTCGCGATGTGGCGCGGCGGTCCCCTCGAGCGCTGGGCCGCCTATACGGCCCTGCTCGCGTCGGTGTGCACCACCCTCCTCGCACCCAATCCGGATTGGTCGCATATTGAATATAATATCTTTGCGATAGACCTGGTCGCGCTCGCGAGCTTTTGGTTCATCGCATTGAAAACGCAGCGTTTCTGGCCCTATTGGATCACGGGATGGCAGTTGATCGCCATTTTCGGCCATGTCCAGAAGCTGATGTTTTCGGAGATATTGGCGCGTCCCTACGCGCTGCTTTCAATGTATATCTCTTACCCGATCTTGTTCGTCATTCTGTACGCATCGGGTTCGACCAGGCGGAGGGGTGGTGTCGGAGTGTAGCGCCTGAAGGCGCACCAGGGGTCCCATCACATGCAGCAATTTTCCAACCAAGAAATTGCCGATCTGAAATCGCGTATCGACGAAATTCACGAGCTGCTCGCCGCGCGCGGCGGCGACGAGTCGGCGGCGCCGGTCCGCGTCGAGCTCGAACCGCGCAGCGACGTGGCGGCGCCGCGGCTGGTCGACCAATTGTCGTTCAGTATCCAGGCCCGCCGTATGCGGCGCCATCATTTCGGCAGCGCGCAGATGTCGGGCCCGACGTGGGACATGATGCTCGACCTGATGCTGGCCAATGCCAATGGCCGTATCCTGAGCGCGAGTGACCTCGCGACGGGGGCCGGCGTGCCGTTGTCGTCGGGGCTGCGGATGATCGCCTCGCTCGAGGCGATGGGGCTCGTCAAACGGTCGATCGACGAACGCGACCGCCGCCGGACCATCGTCCGCCTGACCGATGCGGGGACCGAGCGGATGGCCAGCTATTTCGAGAAAGTCGGCCTGGCGTTGCGGAGCAATCGCGCAGGTTGACCGGCGCGGCCGGATGCGGCTTCTGCTGGTCGCCGCCGCATCCGGCCGTTCGCGTCATTCGGTCATTTCGCGCATCATGCGGTCGATCCTGGCCATCGCGTCGCGCTTGATCTGGCAGACCCGCGCCGCGCTGACGTCGAGCGTCAGCCCGATTTCCTGCAGATTGAGCTCTTCGAAGAAATAGAGCTGCAGGACCATCTGTTCGCGGTCCGACAGGCGCCCGATGCAGGCGCGCAGCGCGTCGAGCATTCCTTCCTGTTCGAGCAGCTCGCCGGCGCCGAGCCGGTCGTCGGCGAACAGGAAATCGCCTTCGTTCATCATTTCGTCGAGCGAGGTCGAGCGGCCGTGCGTCGCGCTGCGTTCGAACTCGAAATATTCCTCGGCACCCATCCCCATCGCTTTGGCCATTTCGGCGGCGCCCGGCGCCCGCATCAGCTGTTGTTCGAGCGCGGCGCGCGTCGCCGCGAGCCGCTTGGCGGCCGCCATCGCGGCGCGCCCGACATCGGCCTCGCGCCGCTGCTGGTCGATCATTGCGCCGCGAATCCGCGTGGATGCATAGGTGGTGAAGGCGAAGCCGCGCTCTTCATAGGTACGGCTCGCTTCGATCAGCGCGATCAGCCCGACTTGGATCAGATCCTCAAGATCGCTCGTCCGCGACACGCGCGAATGAACCTGCCAGGCGATCTTGCGCACGAGCGGCGCATGTTCGGCGATCAGCGCCTCGACATTCTCGCCATAGCCTTGCGGCCGCAGGGCGTGCGCGGTCTTTCCCGCAAATTGCTCGGCGGGCTCAATTTTCATGGGGCTCGTCCTTCTGATAGGCTTCTTCGCCGCTGGTCAGCCGCGGTTGATCGGCACCGATCGTCGCGACGATTTCGGTTGCCTTGGTCGCCGGGATTTCGAGGTAGGAGATCACCGCAACATCGGGGAATGTCGCGCGCACCAGCCGCGACAGCGCCGGGCGACAGATGGGGGAGGCGACGAGCGCGAAGCTACGCGTCTGGAGCAGCAGCGGCTCGACCGCCTGGCCGATCTGTTCGACGATCTTCATCGCCATGCCATGTTCGAACGGCCATTCGGCGCCCGGATTTGCGCGCACCGCCTGATTGAGCAGCACTTCGATATCGGGGGTGAAGGTCACGACAGGCAGCGGCATGCGGCTCGGCACGATCGTCTGGACGATCAGCGCGCCGATGCGCTGGCGCACCGCTTCGATCAGGTCGCCATCGCCGAGCTGCTGGCCGACGAGCGCGACCATAGCCTCCGCAATCTTGCGGAAGTCGCGCAGCGGCACGCGCTCGATGAGCAGCGCCTTGCACAGCGCGGCGACGCGCGGCAGCGCATAGCCCTGGGGGCTGAGGTTCGCCGCAAGCTGCGGATAATGGGTCTTGAGATTGTCGATCAGCGACTGGGCATCGTCGATGCCGAACAGTTCGGCGGCCGAAGCGATGATGCTGTTGTTGAGGTGCGTCGCGACGACCGTGGCGGGATCGACGACGGTATAGCCCGCCGCGATCGCGTCATTCTGCGCGCTTTTGGGAATCCACAGCGCGTCGAGGCCGAAGGTCGGATCCTTGCAGGGGCGGCCCGTCACCTTGGTCACCAGTTCGCCCGAATCGAGCGCGAGCATTTCGTTCGGGAAGACCTCGTCCTCGCCGACGATCACCCCGGCGATCGAGATGCGATAGACGTTGCCGGGCAGCGACAGGTCGTCGGCGACCTTAACCGGCGGCACGACGAAGCCGAGTTCCTTCGACAACTGGCGCCGGATACCGGTGATCCGCGTCATCAGCGGCGCGCCCTTGCGTTCGTCGACCAAGCTGACGAGTGCATAGCCGATTTCGAGCTGGCACGGGCCGATGTCGCTGACATCCGCCCACTCGATATGATGAGGGTCGGGCGCCGGGGCCGCGGGTTCGGGCTGGGCAGCGACTTCGGCCGCTGCGCGCCGGAGTTGCCAGCCGATGGTGAAGGCCAGCGCCGCAGCAGGCAGGATCAGCATCTGCGGCATTGCGGGGACAAGGCCGAGGATGAACAGGATACCGCCGACCGCCATCCATACATGGGGGGAAGCGAACTGGCTGCCGATCTGGCCCGACAGGTTGTGGGGCGACGACACGCGCGTGACGATGGCGGCGGCCGCGATCGAGAGCAGCAACGCCGGAATCTGGGCGACGAGCGCGTCGCCGATCGCCAGCGTGACATAGGTGCTGCCCGCCTGCGAGAAGGACAGGCCGTGGCTGAACATGCCCAGGATCAGGCCGCCGACGATATTGACGAACAGGATGAGCAGGCCGGCGACCGCGTCGCCCTTCACGAATTTCGACGCACCGTCCATCGAGCCGTAGAAATCGGCCTCGGTAGCGACTTCCTGACGCCGCGCCTTGGCTTCGTCGGGGGTCAGCAGGCCGGCGTTGAGATCGGCGTCGATCGCCATCTGCTTGCCAGGCAGGGCGTCGAGGGTGAAGCGCGCCGACACTTCGGACACGCGCCCTGCGCCCTTGGTGATGACGACAAGGTTGATGATCATCAGCACGCCGAAGACGAACAGGCCGACGACATAGTCGCCGCCGATCAGCACCTGGCCGAACGCTTCGATCACATGGCCCGCCGCTGACGTGCCTTCGTGGCCGTGGACCAGCACGACGCGCGTCGAGGCGACGTTGAGGGCGAGACGGAACAGCGTCGCGAGCAGCAAGACGGTCGGAAAGGCGGAAAAATCGAGCGGCTTCGACGCAGACAGCGCGACCATCAGGATCGCGAGGCTGATCATGATATTGCCGATGAAGCTGATGTCGAGGATGATCGGCGTGACCGGGATCACCATCAACGCGACGAGAATCAGCATCGCCGCGGGCAGTGCCGCGGCAGTCGCGAAGCGCGCCGCATTGCGGACGTCGAGCCCGGTCATGCGGTGTCTCCCGACAGCGAAGCGAGCCGCTGATAGGCACTGGCGGCAAAGTCCATCGACAATTTCCTGGGCATGGGTTGAATATCCATCATCGGTAGCGGCGGCCGTCCGGCGGCTTCGCCCGAAAAACTGGTTGCGGCGCTGCGCCATGTCGAAACGGGCGCTGCCGCGGCGGGCAGCGGTGCCCCGCCGCCGGCGTCGAGCTTGGCGCGGAACAGATGGCGGATCTCGCCGACGCTGCGCATGCTGCCGTCGGGCGCATAAAAGATCGGACGGTTTGCCGCAGCGGCTTCGGGCAACAGCGTGGCGCCCGGCTGGTCGGGGTTCGCGTCGAGCGCGGTCAGAAAGCGCGCGGCCCCCGCGCTGCCAAGGAAATGCGCGAGGTAGAGATCGACCGGTTCGGCGGTGCGGCCCATCCGGCTTTCGAGGAACTCGCGATTATCGGCGGTCAGCGCCGCCGCCATGTTCGATGCGGCAAAGGGATCGTCGCGCAGCGCCATGATCTGGTTGCGCAGCGCCGGATCGCTGACCGACAGGCGGCCCGCGCCATCGCGGCGGATCGCGTCGGCCGCCCAGGCGAGCCCGTGATTGGCGCCGTGGCGTTCGAGCGTTGCGAGCCAGGTCTGATTGGTGAACTGATAGAGGCCGCGCGCCGACGAGGTTGCGGCCTTGGCGCCGGGATTGAAGCGGCTTTCGACGCGGGCGACATCGACCAGATAGTCGAAATCGACCCCCGTGCGCGCCGACGCCGTCTGCACCGCATCCATGACGGGTGCGGCGATCCGGTTCGCTGCCTGGGGGTTGTTGATTGCGTTCATTGCCTCTGTTCCGCTGTTTCAGCAGGAGAGAAGCAATCATCGTGCCATTTCCAGGAAAGCCCCCGAAAATCTTGCTTATCAATAGGTTAAAGCGGGGCCTCTGGGTTGCGTGCCGCGGATTGCATGGTTCATGTCAATCCTCTGACGCGTCCAGTTCTTCAGGACATTGATACGGATCGCGGCCGCTTCGAGCTGGCCCAGCGTCTTGCCGATCAGCGCCCGTGCCTGCATTTCGCTGCCCGCCGGAACGCCGGCGCCGCGAAACAGGATGACCGCCGTCGCCAGATCCTCGGTCGCCGACACGATCGCCCCGGCATCATGCCCGTCGAGCGCGCCGACGAGCAAATCGAGCTTGGCCTGAACTTCGTGCATCTGTTCGATCATCACGAATTGCCGCCCGTGCTGTGGAAAAGCGCCATCGACTTGGCGATCGCGACGGGATCGACGCTATATTCGCCGCTCGCAATGGCGGCGCGCAGCGATGCGATACGGGCATAGTCCACCGGCGGCTCCTGCGCGGCCATTTCGTTGGCAAGGCTGATCAGCCGCGCGACGGGCACCGCCGTCGGAGCGGGCTGGGCCGTCGTGCGCGGATTCGCCGAAGCGATGGAACCGCTTGCCGTCCTGCGCACGGGTGTCGCTCGCGTGACACCGCCGACCTGCAGGACGAGTTTGTCGTCACCTGCCATCTTAGCCTCCATCATGCACCGTCGGAAAATCGACGGCACTGCTTCAGAGCCTTTAACGGCGGGTGGGGCGGCGCTTTAAGGGGCGGGTTGCCAAAAAATTAAAAAAAGAGGCCCGGCGGCGTCGAAAAATCGACAACCACCGGGCCAGTGGGGCTTAACTGATTGAAAATCAGTCCTGAAGGCTCGCGCGGCCCGGACCGGTGACGGTGGCGCTGATCATGTTTTTCGCGTCATTGCCGCGCAGGGCAATCGTTTCGCCGACGCGGCCGTCTTCGGTCGCGATGGCGTTGTAGCTTACCGAAAAGCTGTCGGTGTCGATCGAGACGCGGACATTGTCGCCGCGGCGGATGACCGGCGCGGCGGCCGGGGCGGAGCGGGCGAAGACGGCGGAGGTCGCCGCGCCCGCCTGCGCCGCCATCGGCACCCGCAAGCGCCAGCCAAGCGATTCGCAGCGCACAGCGAGCGTCTGGCTGTCGATCGCGGTGATCGATGCCTGTTCGGGGCAGCGCGCCAGCTTGATGCGCCGGTCGATCGGTGTCGCGGTACGCCCCATCGCATTTGCGACCATCGCGGTCAGCGTGTCGATGGTCTGCCAATCCTCGGTCGCCTGCTGCGCGGTTGCGGCGGGCGCCATCGCGATGCCGGCGGCGAGGGCAGCGATCGTCCTGCGATACATGACCCAATCTCCTTTGCTGGTCCTTTGTCGCCGGTCACGGTGCAGGATGCGTGCCAATCGCGGGCAACCGCCGAATTTGCGGCCTGCGCACCCATTGCCGTCAATCTTTTGACGAGCGCCTGGCGGGCCGGGCCTGCTCCCGCCGCCACGTTGCCCCAGAGCACTGAAAAACAAGCGATAATGCAATTTGGCACGGCGATTGCATCATGCCTTGGTGATTCATCGCGCCCCTGCGCCGGACCGCCGGCAGCGAGGCGGGGCGACGGATCGAAGCCCGCCACTTGATGGCGGCAAGCGAAGGCCCGCTACCGAAAGGTGGCTTGCGAAGGAAAGTGATGATGGCATCCGAGAAGCTCTTTGGCCTGCATGCGACAGCGCTCCAGCTGCGCAGCCAGCGCATGATGATGCTCGCGTCGAACATCGCCAACGCCGCGACCCCCAATTACAAGGCGCGCGACCTTGATTTTACCAAGGCGCTCGATCTGGCCCAGCAGGGCGCATCGACCGACGGCGCGATCGAAGGCGCCATCGCCTACCGCGTGCCGGTGCAGGCCTCGCTCGACGGAAACACCGTCGAAATGGCGACTGAACAGACCGCCTTTGCCGAAAACGCGCTCGCCTACCGCTCGAGCCTGTCCTTTCTGCAGGGCCGGATCGGCACGTTGACGCGCGCGCTGAAGGGCGAATGACGATGAGCGCGCTCTCGATCTTCGACATCAGCGGCCGCGCCATGTCGGCGCAGCTAGTCCGCCTCAACACAACGGCATCGAACCTGGCCAACGCCGGCACGGTCGCGGGCAGCGAAAAGGAAGCCTTCCGTTCGCTGAAGCCCGTGTTCCGCACCGTCATGGACGGCGCGGGGCGCGCGACCGTCGCGGTCGACCAGGTGACGGTCAGCAAAATGGCCCCGTCGAAACGGCACGACCCGTCGAACCCGCTCGCCGACAAGGACGGCAACGTCTGGGAGGCCGCGGTCGATAGCGCCGCCGAACTGGTCGAGATGGTCGAGACGGCTCGCCAGTATCAGAACAACGTCCAGGTCCTCGAAACCGCAAAGGGCCTGATCAACGAAACGCTGCGGTTGGGACAATAAGCCATGACGACCACCTCTGCCGTTAACGGAAGCAATATCACGGTGGTGCCGAAGAACAGCGGCACCCAGCTCGGCCAGCAGGATTTCCTGCGGCTGATGACCGCTCAGCTGTCGCAGCAGGACCCGTTCAACCCCGTCGACAACCAGCAGATGGTTGCGCAGATGGCGCAATTCTCGAGCCTGGCCGGCGTCACCGAAACCAACACGACGCTGAAGACGATCTCGGACCAGCTCACGGCGCAGACCGCGCTGCTTCAGGACATCAAGACCGCTCAGGACGCCGCCGCGGCGGCCGCCGCAGCCACTCAATCGACCACGCAGGAAGGATAAGTCCATGTCATTCTATACTTCGCTTTCGGGCCTCAAGGGTGCCCAGACCGACATGTCGGTCATCTCGAACAATATCGCCAACGCCAGCTCGACGGGCTTCAAGCGCAGCCGCGCCCAGTTCGGCGATCTGTTCGCCTCGTCGCCGACCCAGTCGACGCGCATGGTCGCAGGTCAGGGCCAGCGCCTGAACGGCATCATCCAGCAGTTCACGCAGGGTACGCTCGAGGCGAGCGAAAAGACGCTCGATCTCGCGATCGCGGGCGAAGGCATGTTCGTCGTCAAGGGCGAGCCGCCGCGCGAGCAGGTGACCTACACCCGCAACGGCGCCTTCACCCCGACTGATGACGGCCATATCGTGGACACCACCGGCCAGAAGCTGCAGCTGCTCCCGGTAGATGCGTCGGGCAATGTCACCGACCGCACGCTTGCCGGCATGACCGACTTCGTGCTCCCCGCGGGCGCGCCGTCGGATCCGACCTCGGCGCTGGTCAATGTGTCGGTCGGCCTCGACGGCCTTGTGACCGCGACCTTCGCCAATGGCGAGGGCCAGGTGCTCGGCAAGGTCGCGATGGCGAGCTTCCCCTCGATGGAAGGGCTGCGCCCCGTCGGCGACGCGCATTACCAGTCGACGGGCGAAAGCGGCCAGCCGACGATCGACGCCGCGACCAACGGCCCGATGGGTACGATCCGCTCGGGCGCGCTCGAACGCTCGAACGTCGACATCACCGAAGAGCTGGTGCTGCTGATCGCCGCCCAGCGCAACTTCCAGGCGAACGCGAAAGCGATCGAGGGCGCGTCGACGCTGACGCAGACCCTGATCAACATGCGTTCGTAATTTCCGATTAGCCGTCTGCCGGGAGCCAGAAGATGGACCGTCTCATCTACACCAGCCTCACCGCGATGCGGGGCAGCCAGGCCCGGCAGACGGCGATCGCCAACAATCTTGCCAATGCTCAGACGCCCGGCTTTCGCGGCGACATGGCGGAGGCGCAGTCGCTCTGGCTTCAGGGCAGCGGCGTCAATGCCCGTGCCATGTCGTCGGAGGAAGTGATCGGCGCCGACATGCGCGCCGGTGCGGTATTCGCCACCGGCCGCGACCTCGACGTCGCGGTGACCGGCGACGCGCTTCTCGTCGTGCAGGCCGAAAATGGCGAAGAAGCCTATACGCGCCGCGGCGATCTGCAGGTTTCGGCGAGCGGGCTGCTCACCACCGGCGACGGCCACCCCGTCCAGGGGGCGCAGGGCCCGGTGACCATTCCGCCCGCCGACAAGGTCAGCATCGACAGCGAAGGGCGCATCTGGGTCGTGCCCACGGGCGGCGATCCGCAGAACCCGCAGGAAGTCGACCGACTGCGTCTGACGACCCCCGCGGGATCGGACATCGTCAAGGGGCTCGACAATCTTTTCCGCGTCAAGGGCGGCGGCATCCTGCCCGACGATCCCGAAGCGCGCGTCGTCACGCGGTCGCTCGAGGGATCGAACGTCGCCGCCACCAGCGCTCTCGTCGAGATGATCGAGGCGAGCCGCAGCTGGGATTCGCAACTCAAGCTCATCAGCGACGCGCGCGACATGGACAGCGCGACCGCGAACCTGATGCAGCTCCCCCGTTAAGGAGAATAGACAATGAGCTTCGGTGCCTTGCACGTCGCGCGGACCGGTCTGGATGCCCAGGGCTTCCGGATGCAGGTGATCGCGAACAACCTCGCCAACGTGAACACCACGGGCTTCAAGCGCGACCGCGCCAATTTCGAAACGCTGGGCTATCAGATGATGACCCAGCCGGGTGCGCCGTCGTCGTCGGAAAACCGCTACGCGACCGGCCTCAACCTCGGCACCGGCGTCGAACTGGGTGGCACCGCGCGCATCGATACGCAGGGTTCGCTCAACGCCACGGGCAACGGGCTCGACATGGCGATCGAAGGCGCCGGCTTCTTTCAGGTGCTGCTGCCCGACGGCCGCACCGGCTATACCCGCGCCGGCAATTTCACCATGTCGGCCGATGGCACGATCGTCACGCCCGACGGCAAGCCGCTGCAGCCCAACATCCAGGTTCCTGAAGGCGCGACCGGCGTGTCGGTCGGAGCCGACGGCACCGTCTCGGCGACCGTTCCCGGCCAGGCCGAGGCAACCGAGCTCGGCCGCATCGAAATCGCGCGCTTCGTCAATCCGTCGGGCCTGCAGGCGATCGGCGACAATATGCTCGTCGAAACCGCCGCTTCGGGCGCACCGCAGGTCGGCGCTGCAGGCGAGGAGGGCCGCGGCATCCTGCGGTCGGGCATGCTCGAAGGATCGAACGTCAATGTCGTCGAGGAACTGGTCGACATGATCGAGACGCAGCGCGCCTACGAAGTCAATTCGAAGATGATCCAGGCCACCGACGAGATGATGAAAAATGCCACGCAAACGCTCTAAGGCCCTGCTCCTCGCATCGGCGCTGCTGCTGCCCTTCGGCACGCTGGCACCGGGCGCTGCGCAGGCGAAGGACAAGCTTGCACCCGACGCCTTTGCCGTCGCGATGCCCGTCGATCCCGCGCCGCCGCCGACGCCCAACGGTGCAATCTTCCAAGGGGGCTATACGCCGCTCACCTCGGGTGGCCGCGCCGGCCGGGTCGGCGACATCGTCACGATCCAGCTCGTCGAACGCACCGCGGCGACCAAGAGCAACAGCGCGACGACGCAGCGCGGCGGCAGCATCGGCCTGACCCCGCCATCGACCGGTCCCCTGTCGCTCTTTTCGCCCAGCGACATCGGCGCGAGCGGCGACCAGCAGTTCAAGGGCAAGGGCGATGCCGCCCAGTCGAACGCGCTGTCGGGCGAGATCAGCGTCACCGTCGCCGAAGTCTATCCCAACGGGATGATGCTGGTGCGCGGCGAAAAGCTGCTGACGCTCAATCGCGGCGACGAGCGCGTCCAGATCTCTGGCCTCGTGCGGCCGATCGACATCGGCCCCGACAACCGCGTCCTGTCGACCCGCGTCGCCAACGCGACGATCCGCTACGTCGGCAAGGGCGAGATCGCCCGCGCCAGCAAGCAGGGCTGGCTGCAGCGTTTCTTCTCGATCATCAGCCCCTTCTGAACGCCTTTTTAAAGGATAGTGCCGTGACCAAGCGTCCCACCCTTCTCGCCCTCTTCCTCCTGCTGATCGCGGGCTTCGCCTTCGCGGCGCCGGCGTCGGCCGAGCGGATCAAGGACATGGGCCAGTTCCAGGGCCTGCGCGCCAACCAGCTTACCGGCTATGGCATCGTCGTGGGCCTCGCCGGAACGGGCGACGACAGCCTCGATTATTCGACGCTAGGGATGAAGGGCGCAATGTCGCGCTTTGGCATGACGCTTCCTGCAGGGGTTAACCCGGCGCTCAAAAATGCGGCTGCGGTGATGGTCACCGCCGAACTTCCGCCCTTTTCCAAGCCTGGTCAACGGCTCGACATCACCGTGTCGGCGATCGGCAAGGCCAAGAGCCTGCGCGGCGGCACGCTGGTGCTTGCGCCGCTCTATGGCGCGGACGGACAGATTTACGCGATGGCGCAGGGCAACCTCGTCATCGGCGGTCTGGGGGTCGACGCCGCCGACGGTTCCAAGCTGACGGTCAATGTGCCGTCGAGCGGACGGATCGCCGGCGGCGCGACAGTCGAGCGCGCGGTCGATACGGGATTTGCCTATGGCGACCAGCTGACCTTCAACCTCCACCAGTTCGATGCGACCAACGCGCAGCGCGTAACCGATGCGATCAACCGTGCGGTCGGGCCGGGTGCGGCGACGATGCTCGATGGTGCGAGCATCTCGATTCGCGCCGGCGGCAGCGGCGACGATCGCATG
Organism: Sphingopyxis terrae subsp. terrae NBRC 15098; assembly: GCF_001610975.1. Lineage (NCBI taxonomy): Bacteria > Pseudomonadati > Pseudomonadota > Alphaproteobacteria > Sphingomonadales > Sphingopyxidaceae > Sphingopyxis > Sphingopyxis terrae. Next base: position 1,987,184 of record NZ_CP013342.1, read on the forward strand.
CGCCTGATGTCCCGAATCGAGAATCTCGAGGTTATCCGCGCCGAACCGCCCGCCAGAGTCATTGTTAATGCGCGCACCGGAACGGTCGTTATCAACGGTGCGGTTCGGGTCGGCACCGCGGCGGTGACGCAGGGCAAGCTCTCCGTCTCGGTCAAGGAATCGCCCACGGTGGTGCAGCCTGCACCGTTCAGCCGCGGGGAAACGACGGTCGAACAGTCGAGCGAGATCGGCGTCGACCAGGAATATCGTCCGGTGATGATGGTGAAGCCCACCGCATCGCTTTCCGAGCTCGTCGATGCGATCAATCGCATGGGCGTTCCTCCCGGCGACCTTGTCGCCATCCTCGAGGCGCTGAGCCAGGCCGGCGCGCTCACTGCGGAACTGGTGATCATATGACGACACCTCTTTCTTCGATCGGCGCCCCCGCCGCCAGCGCCGCCCCCGGCAGCGGCGACGGCGGACTGCGCAAGGCGGCCGAATCCTTCGAGGCAGTCATCCTGCGTCAACTCCTCTCGTCGATGCGGCAGGCCAAGCTGGGCGACGACATCTTCGGATCGAGTGCGACTGACAATTTCCGCGAAATGGCCGACGCCAAGACCGCGGACAGCATTGCCTCAATGCGCCAGTTCGGCATCGCCGACATGGTCGAGGCGCAGTTCCGCGCCCGGGTCGGAGGCGCGCAGTGAGCGACCTTCTCAATATCGGCGCCAGCGGCCTGCGCGCCTATTCGCGCGCGCTGTCGACGATCGGCGACAATATCGCCAACGCGCAGACGCCCGGCTATGCGCGGCGTACACTTGAACTGGTCGAGAATCAGGCGGCGAGCAACATGCCGCTCTATCGCAGTTCGATCAAGCCGGGCGGCGTGGCGATCCAGGGCGTGACGCGCTCGGTCGACCAGTGGCTCATTCAGGATTCGCGCATTTCGTCGGGCGACGCCGAGCGCTCGGCGACCAAACTCGACTGGATGAACAAGGTCGAGGCCGCAATGAGCGACGATTCGAACGGGATCGCGACCGGGCTGGGCAAGCTGTTCAACACTGCCGATCTGCTCACCGCCGATCCGTCGAACCCGACGCTGCGGGCGCAGTTTCTGCAATCGGTCGACGATGTCGCGTCGGGCTTCCGCACCGCGGCGGGCCAGCTTTCGAGCATGGCCGACGGGATTTCGAGCGCCGCGGCGGGCGAAGTCGATAGCTTCAACACCAATTTGAACGCCCTCGAACAGATCAACATCGGGCTGCGCAAGGCGCGCCCGGGATCGACCAACGAGGCATCGCTGCTCGACGAGCGCGACCGGTTGCTCGACGAGCTTTCGACGCAGGCCGGCGTCACCGCGAGTTTCGACAGCCATGGCGCGGTGACGCTGACCGCAACGGCGACCGGCGATACGCTGGTCGGCGGCGGCGTCGTGACGCCGATTTCGGTCAGCGCTGCGGCCGACGGCCGGCTGTCCTACAGTATCGGCGGATCGCCGTTCACGACCGCGACGGGCTCGCTCGCCGGACTGGCTGAGGCGGCGAACCATGTCGCTGACCAGCGCGCAGGGCTCGACACCATGTCGGCGCAGTTCGCGAACCAGGTCAATGCCGCGCACCAGGCGGGCGTCGATGCCAATGGCAATCCGGGCCAGCCGCTGTTCGCTGGCGTCGGCAGCGCTGCGACACTGGCCGCGGCGCCGTTGACGACCGCACAGGTCGCGGCGGCCGATGCGACGAGCAGCAACGGCAATATGCTTGCGATCGGCGGGATGCGCGGGTCGAACGATCCCGAAAGCGCCTGGGCGGCGCATATGGCGACGCAGGCGCAGGCGACCGCATCGGCGCGCGCGCAGGACGCCGCTGCGACGACCCGCCGCGACGCCGCCTCGGCGGCACGCAGCGCGGTCAGCGAAATCGATCTCGACCGCGAGGCGGCCGATCTGCTGCGTTTCCAGCAAGCCTATTCGGCGGCGGCGCGCACGATCCAGGTCGCGCGCGACACGATGCAGGCGCTGCTGAACGCGGTGTAGGCGAAGGATTTGGGGCCATGAGCCACAAGGGGCAGAACGATGATTAACGCCACCGGCAACCGCATGACGCGCGAGATCGCGCGCCAGTCAAAGCTCGCCGAACAGATCGAAAAGCTGCAGATCCAGGTTTCGACCGGCAAGCGGCTCCAGCGCATGTCCGACGATGTCGTGGCGTCGAAACGGATCGCGACGATCGGCAAGACCCAGGCGGCGATGGACACCTGGGCGACCAACATCAACACCGGCAAGGCGCTCGCTGCGCAGGCCGACGGTGTTCTGCAATCGACGAGCGATCTGCTCACCCGCGCTCGGGAACTCACGCTCAATGCGGCGAGCGGCACCGCGAGTCCGGCGGATCGCGCGACGATCGCCGCGGAATTGAGCGCGATTGCCGACCAGATCGACGGGCTGGCCGCGACGCGCGATGCGAACGGCGAACCGCTTTTCGCAACCGGCAATGCGCGCGCAATGCGGTTCGATTCGGACACGGTATTCGTCCCGGTGCCATCTGCGGCCGATGCCCTGGCCGTCAGCGGGACGAGCCTGTCGACTTTCGTCCGCGATGCCGCGGCCGCGGTGGCGGCAGGCGACAAGACGGCGATGGGTGGGGCGATGACCGCTCTCGACACCGCAATCAACCACACCGCAGACCAGAACGCGGCCATAGGCCTCGGCGCCGGCCGCCTCGAGCGGATCGGCGACAGTCTTGCGGCGCGCGGCGTGACGCTGGCCGATGAACGCTCGTCGGTCGAGGATACCGATCTTTCGGTTGCGATCGCGCAGCTCAACGCTGCCGATTTGACGCTCGGCGCCGCGCAGGCGGCCTTTGCCAAGATCAACCGGCAGAGTTTGTTCGATCTTTTGAGCTGAGCGGCCTCAAGTTTCCGGCGCCGCTGCCGTTAAGCATAAGAGACGTCCCTGTTTAGGCGGACCCCGGGCGGGTCCGGATGGAGTTGAGCGCGCATGTTTCCCGTAATCGGCATCGTCGTACTGATCCTGCTGGTGTTCGGGGGTTTTGCGCTGACGGGCGGCAATCTTGGTCCCGTCATGCACGCGCTGCCGCACGAAATGCTCATCATCGGCGGCGCCGCAGTCGGATCGCTGATCATCGGCAATTCGGGCGCCGACCTGAAGGCGCTCGCCGGCGGGCTCGGCAAGGTGTTCAAGGGGCCGCAGTACAAGAAGCAGGATTATCTCGACGTCATCCTGCTCGTGTCCTCGCTGATGAAGATGATGCGCACCGAAGGCCCGGTCGCGGTCGAACCGCATATCGAAGACCCCAAAAGCTCCCCCATCTTCCAGCAATATCCCAGGCTGCTCAAGGACAGCACGCTCGTCCACCTGATCTGCGATACGTTGCGCCTGGTCGTCGTGTCGTCGGGAACGCTCGATCCGCACGCGGTCGAGGACGTGATGGACAATGCGGTGAAGAACCACCACCACCACGCGATGAAGCCGGCCGACGGCTTGCAGAATCTCGCCGACGCGCTCCCCGCGCTCGGCATCGTCGCGGCGGTGCTTGGCGTGGTGAAGACGATGGGCTCGATCGACAAGCCGCCGGAAATTCTGGGCGGAATGATCGGTTCGGCGCTCGTCGGCACCTTCCTCGGCGTGTTGCTCGCCTACGGGCTCGTCGGCCCGTTCGCGACGCGCGCGAAAAGCGTGATCGAAAGCGACGGCGCCATCTATCACACGGTGAAGCAGCTCATCATCGCATCGCTCCACGGCCACCCGCAGCCGCTCGTCATCGAAGCAGCGCGTTCGGGTGTCGAACATTCGAACCAGCCGAGCTTCGCCGAGGTCTTTGACGGAATGCGGGGCCGCTGATGGCCGCGCGTCCCAACACGCCGCCGCGGCCGATCATCGTCAAAAAGGTGATCGAGGGGGGCCATGGCGGCCACCATGGCGGTGCGTGGAAGGTCGCCTATGCCGACTTCGTGACCGCGATGATGGCCTTCTTCCTGCTCATGTGGCTGCTCGGCGCCACCACCGAAAAGCAGCGCAAGGCGCTTGCCGACTATTTCGCGCCGACGATCGTCCAGACCAAGCAGGAAAGCGCCGGGTCCAACGGCATGTTCGGCGGCGATTCGATCGTTTCGGCCGACAATTATCCGCATCGCGCCGGGCAGACGGGAACGCGGTCGATCACGATCCCGCGCGACGTTGTCGGCGGACCCAAAGAGGCTTCGGGCCGCGAACAGGAAACCAAGAAGTTCCAGCAGGTCGCGAAATCGCTCGCCGAGCGCGTCCAGCGCAAGGGTGATCTGCGCCGCCTCGCGCGCAACCTGCGCTTTACCCAGACCATCGACGGCATGCGCATCGACGTCGTCGACGATGCCGACTTCTCGATGTTCACGATGGGAACGAGCCAGCTCACCCCTGAAGGCGTGCGGCTGTTCCAGGAAGTGGCCGAGGCGATCGGGGGCGTGCCGAACCAGCTGATGATCCGCGGTCACACTGATGCGGCACCCTGGTCGGCAGGCGCGGGCACCAACAACTGGCGGCTGTCGGTCGACCGGGCGGAGGTGGTGCGCAACTATCTCCAGTTCCGCGGGATCGATTCAAACCGCTTCTCGCGCATTGAAGGGGTCGCCGATCGCGAACCCTATGTCCCGTCGAATCGCTTCGACCCGCGCAACCGGCGCATTTCGATCACGCTCGGCTGGGGCAGCGCGGCCAAATATTAGTGCCAGATTGGCAGTAAGATAAATCCTTAACAGCGCAATTGCGCCACCATTGCTACCATATTGGCAATAACGCTTTATTTTCAATGGGTTGTAATAGTCTGGATAATCTTTCGTTTACCATTTTCCTCAATCTCTCGGCTCATCGGAAAGGCGCCATGGGGGGCGCCATGGAGACGAAAATGACTGAGGTGGGGCAGAACAAGGGCAATAACGCAGCGCTCGAAGCGCTGATCATCGGCAACAGCCCGGCGGTCAGCCAGCTGCGCGAGATGATCCGCCGGGTGGCGCGATCGAACGCCTCGGTCATGCTGTGCGGTCCATCGGGATCGGGCAAGGAACTGGTTGCCCGCGCCATCCACGACGAAGGCGTCCGCGCTGGCAAGGCCTTCGCCGCAATCAACTGCGGTGCTATCCCCAGCGAACTCATCGAATCCGAACTTTTCGGTCACGAAAAGGGCTCGTTCACTGGCGCCACGGCGCGCCGTATCGGTCATTTCGAAGTCGCCAGCGGCGGTACGCTCTTCCTCGACGAAATCGGCGACATGCGCTTCGACATGCAGGTCAAGCTGCTCCGCGTGCTCGAGGAACGCACCATCGTTCGCGTCGGCAGCAGCGAGGTCCGCCCGGTCGATGTCCGCGTCATTTCGGCCACGCACCAGGATCTGGGCGCGGCGATCGCCGAGGGCAAATTCCGCGAAGATCTTTTCTTCCGCCTGGGCGTCGTCGTCCTGCAGGTGCCGAGTCTCGCAAGCCGCGTCGAGGATATTCCCGCGCTGATCCGCCATTTCCAGCGCAAGATGCCGGCCGACGCCAAGTGCCGCTATGATGACGCTGCGATCGCGATGCTGATGCAGCATCGCTGGCCGGGCAATGTCCGCGAACTGCGTAACTTCGTCGAGCGTGCCAGCGTCCTGTTCGGCGGAGAAACGCTCGGCTGCGACGATGTCGCGATGCTTTTGAACCCCACCGCAGCGCTGGCACCGCGGCCGATCCTCCCCACGGGTACGGTCGCGGTACCAGCCGGCGGGCTGGACATCCCGGCGGCCGCCGGCGCGCAGGCGAAAAAGCCCGCGCCGGGTCAGCCGATCGACCTCAAGCGCGAGATCGAGACGATCGAACTGGAACAGATTCACGTCGCGCTCGACCTTGCCGACGGCATCATTTCGGAGGCTGCCCGCCTCCTGTCGCTCAAGCGCACGACGCTGATCGAAAAGATGCGCAAATATGGAGTTCAGCAGCAGGCCGCCTGAAAACTACCCCACCAGTTTCGGCGCCGCTGAATTCGGCACCGGTCGCACCCCACCCCAGTCGTCGCTTGTCCCCACTTATAGCGACGGCGCGGGCCGCGGCCGGTGCCGAACCCTTTTTTACCGATCGATAATGAAGAGACGACGCGGGCGCGTCAGCGAAGCTGGCGCCAAGCCTCGGCAATCGTACGGATGCCGTCGAGTACCTCGGCAAAACCGTCTTCGCGATTGGCGGCGATCGCCTCATCGAGCTTGCGGCGCATACTGCGATAGACGCGCGACAGCGCCGCGGCGACATCGCCGCCCGCGCTATGATCGAGATTGGCGTCGAGTCCGATCAGGATCGCGCGCGCGCGGTGCGCGGGGTCGGTGGCGGAGACGCGCTGTCCCTGCCGCGCCATCGATCCGAGCACGCCAACGGCCGTTTCGAGCTCGTCATAGAGCATGGCGACGAGCTCGACCGGGTCGGCGCCCTCGGCACGGCTTTCCTGCTGCAGCCGGCGGTAGGTGCCGGTGGCGCGGACGATCGAGGCGGTGGCAGGCACGGCGAAAACCCTTAGTTATTGCTGTTCTGGTTGTTCCACATCTGGATCTGCTGTTCCAGATAGGCCTGGGTCGCCTTGAAGGCTGCCAGCTTTGCGTCGAGCGTGCTGTATTTTTTCTCCAGCCGCGCGCGATAGGCGTCTTCGCGCTCGTTGACCTTGTCGAGCTCGTCGGCAAGATCCTTGCTCTTGGCATCGAGCGTCCTGGTGACGCGATCGATCACACCGCCTGTCCCCACGGCCTTGTCGCGCAGAGCGTCAAGCACACCGGCGATGCCCGGATCGCTGACGTCGGTATGCGCGCCATCGCGCGGCGGATTGAACAATGCTTCGACCGCGCCGGCGTCGGTCGTCAGGGCGGTTTCCAGCCGGGTTTGATCGACGGCAAGCAGGCCGTCCTTGTTCGTGTAGATGCCGATGTCGGCGAGCGTCGTATAGGTGCCGCTGCTGGTCAGTGTTTGCGACATCATGCCGCGCAGCTGGCCCTCGAGCTCGCGCAGGCCGCGCGTGTCACCCGACATCGCGGCGGCATCGGTGATGCTCTTCTTGAGCTGGTTGTAGACGTCGACAAAATCCTTCACCGTCTGCCGGATCATATCGAGCGGGCGACTTGCCCCTACATCCACCTCCTGGCCTGGCGATGCCTTTTTAAGCGTGAGCGACATGCCGGGAATCACGTCGTCGACGATATTGGAACTGCGGCTATAGGCCACGCCGTCGATCGTGAATTGGGCATCGGTCGCCGATTGGCCCAGCGTCATGCCGCCGCCCGCACCATAGCCGAACGCCGCGAGCGCCGGATCGGCGCCCGCGTCGGCAGTCAGCGTGAAGCTGTTCGCCGCTCCCGTCGCGCCCTTGAGCACGATCCGGCTGCCGCCAGTGTCGGACACGATCGAGGCCGATACGCCGCTGCCGCTGGCGTTGATCGCTTTTGCCAGCCCTTCGAGGCTGTTGTTCGTGCCGTCGATTGTAATCACATGGTCGGTGCCGCCGACGCTGAGCGTCATCGTGCCGGTCCCGATCGCCGCCGTCTTGTCGGCGACCACCGCCGAATAGGCGGTCTGCGCCCGGGCAAGCTGGTCGACGACCACCGTCGCCGAGAAGCTGTCGGCGTTGATACCGGCGCGCGTCGTTGCCGAAATCACGCTTTCGTCCGAAACCGTCGGCGTACTGCGCAAGGTGCCGTCGGACACCATCTGCGCCAGCGAATCGGCAAAGCCTTCAAGGTTCGATCGCGCCTGCGATACGGCGCTGATCCGCGCCTGATTCTGCTGCGCCAGCGTCGAGAGCCGCGTAACCTTGGGCTCGCGCGAGGCAGCCGCAAGATCATCGACAAGCTTGGGAATGTCGATCCCCGACCCGGCGCCGAGCGAACTGGCAATGGAAGTGAGAGCCATGGCAAATATCCTTCGCTCTTCTTAACGGCCGCACGCGCGCGACATTAAGCGCGAAATCAGCCCTGCCGGCGCCCGTCGGGATCGAATTGGTGCGATACCGGAATCTCGACATCGGGCTGGCTGCGTCCTTCGGCAACCGCGCGTTCGAGCTGGAACACGAAGGCCAGGATCGTGGCGACCGCGATGAACAATTCTTCGGGGATCGTCCGCCCGGCGCGCACGGTGAAATAGATGGCGCGGGCGAGTTGCGGATATTCCAGGATCGGGATGTCGGCGCCGCGGGCAAGCTCGCGGATTGCCAGCGCGACATCGCCCCGCCCGCGGGCGACGACGACCGGCGCCGCATCGACGCCCGGGCGATAGCGCAGCGCGACCGAGAAATGCGTCGGGTTGGTGAGCACGACCGTCGCGTCGGTCACCGCCTTGCGTGCCGACCCGCTCAATATTTCATGCGCCCGCTGGCGCTGCGCCTGCTTGAGCTCGGGAGCGCCGTCCGACTGGCGCATCTCCTCTTTGACTTCCTGCTTGGTCATCATCAGCCGCCGGTTGCGCTGATACCATTGGGCGGGAACGTCGATCAGCGCGATCACCACCAGCCCGCCCGCCATAGCGAGCATCGAATGGCCGATGGCGCTGCCTGCGAGCCCGATCGCCGCATTGAGGTCGGTCGACGCCATGGTCATGATCGCGGGCAGATTGACCGCGATCAGCCAATAGCCGATCGTTCCCAGCAGCAGAACCTTGGCGATCGACTTGACCAGTTCGATCAACCCCTGCGGCCCGAAGATGCGCTTGAGGCCGTTCAGCGGATTGATGCGGTTACCCTTGAAATTGAGCGCCTTGCCGCGCCAGCCGAGCGAACCGAGCATCGCGGGCGCGGCGATCGCGGCGACGAAGGCGAGCGCGAACAGGCTGCCGAGCGGCAGCAGAATCTCGACCCCGTTGCGCATCACTGCTTCGCCCGGCGCAAAATGCGCGACATCGTCGGCGTTGAGCGTCAGGCCGCGTTTCATGAGGTCGCCCGCTGACTGAACGAGCCAGCCGCCCGCAGCAAAAAGCCAGCCGGCACCCGCGAGCATCATCAGCGCGGTCGCAAGTTCGCGCGACATCAGCACATCGCCCTCGCGTGCGGCATCGGCGCGCTTTTTCGGGGTTGGCTGTTCGGTTTTCTGGTCCTTGTCCGACTGTTCGGCCATCGTCAGCCCCCCGCGAGCAGGCGCGCCATGTCGAGCGCGTCGGAGAGGAAGCGGGCGATCGCCTCGGCCATTGCGGGGGTCGCGATGCCGAGCAGGATGACCCCGGCAAGCAGCGTCGCCGGCAGGCCGACGGCGAACAGGTTCATCGCCGGAGCCGAGCGCCCGATGACGCCCATCACCATCTGGACCATGATCAGCACGAAGCCGACAGGCAGGGCGATGGTCAGCCCCGCCGCGAACATCAGGCTGCCGAAGCGCAAGATGCCTTCGATCGCGCCATAGGAGGGAAAGGCGTTGCCCGGCGGCAGCGCATTATAGCTCTGCACGATGATCTCGATGAGCAGCAGATGGCCGTTCGCCGCCAAAAACAGCGCGGTGGCCAGCATCGAGAGGAACTGGCCGACCGCCGAGCTCATCTGTCCGCTCATCGGATCGACCATCGCCGCAAAGCCGAGGCCCATCGCGTTGCTGATCGCCTCGCCCGCGAGCAGTGCCGCGGCGAGACCCATTTGGAGCACGAAGCCGATCGCGAGGCCGATCACGACCTCGCCCGCGACGAGAAGCAGGCCGGTGAAGGACACGAGCCCTTCGGGCGGCAGATGGAGCCCCGACGCCGCGACCGCGGGAACGCCGACCGCGAGCGCGATAACGAGGCGCAGCTGCACCGGCACGTTGGTCGCCCCGAACACCGGCGCGGCCAAAAAGGCGGCGCCGGGGCGGATCATCCCCAGCATCCAGAGCTGGAGCATCGCCTCGATATTCGGGATATCGGCCGGGTTCATCGCGGCCCTATCGGACCAGATTGGGTATCTGGGCGAACAGGTCGCGGGTGAAATCGGTAAGCAGGACCAGGATACTGCTGCCGAAGATCGCCAGACAGATGGCGGTGATGATGAGCTTTGGTACGAAGCTGAGCGTCTGTTCGTTGATCGAGGTCGCCGCCTGGACCATGCCAAGCAGCACGCCGATGACGAGCACCGGAATCAGGATGGGCGCCGAGGCGAGCGCGAGAATCCAAAGCGCCTGCTGTGCGACACCGATGAAATAATCGGCCTCCATCGCCCTATGTCCCGAACGATGAGGCGAGCGACCCCATCGTCAGCGCCCAGCCGTCGACGAGGACGAAGAGCAGCAGCTTGAACGGCATCGATATGACCGTCGGCGACAGCATCATCATGCCGAGCGACATGAGCGCCGAGGCGACGATCAGGTCGATGACGAGAAAGGGCAGAAAGATCAGGAAGCCGATCTGGAAGGCGGTCTTGAGTTCGCTGGTGACGAAGGCGGGCAGCAGGATCGAAAAGGGGACGTCCTTCGGGCTCGCATATTCGGGCGCCTTGGCGATCTTGGCGAACATCATCAGGTCGGTCTTGCGCGTCTGCTTCATCATGAAGCCGTGGAGCGCGTCGCCCGACCGGACGACCGCCTCGCCGATGTCGATCTGTTCCTGACCATAAGGGGTGATCGCGACGCGGTTCACCTCGCTGAGCACCGGCTGCATCACGAATAGCGACAGGAAGAGGCTGAGCCCGACGAGTACCTGGTTGGGCGGCGTCTGTTGCAGGCCGAGTGCGTGGCGCAGGATCGACAGCACGATGATGATGCGGGTGAAGCTGGTCATCATCAGGAGCAGCGACGGCAGCACCGTCAGCAGGCTCATCAGCAGGAGGATCTGCAGCGACAGGCTCAATGGGCGGCCGTCGCCGCCGATTTCGCCGACCGCGCGGGTCAGTCCGTCCGCCGCCTGCGCATGCGCCGCGGGCGCCGCGGCGACGAACAGCGCGATGCCGCCGGCAACCGCCGCGCGGCGCAGCCAGCGGCTGCGCGCCGGGGCGGCGTCAGTCGACATGAAAATCGCCCTGGCTGTTGTCGGCAAGGCGCGTGATGCCGTTGCGCGATACCGCGATCAAAATCTGTTGCCCGGCAAATTCGACCACCGCGAGCTTCGACCCCGGACCGAGGGGGAGCACGCCGACAAGGTCGACCGGCCGATCCTGTTTCGCGCCGCCGCCCAGCGGCACGCCCATCTGGACGCGCTTCCACAGCCACAGGCTGCCCCAGGCCATGCCGCCGACGATCGGCAGCAGGATCAGCAGGCGCAGGATATATTCGAGCATCAGGCCCTCCGGTCGAAGCCGGCGATGCCGCGGTCGGGCGCGACGACTTCGGCGACCTGGATACCGTAGCGGCCCTCGACGCTGACGATCTCGCCCTTCGCGATCAGCGTGCCATTGGCATAGATGTCCAGCAGGTCGGTCGCCGCGCGGTCGAGTTCGATCACGCTGCCTTCGGTCATCGTGAGCAGCTCGGCGAGCGTCATCGAAGTCGATCCGACCTCGACCGAGACACGCAGCGAAACGCCGGCGAGCAGGTCGAAATTGGGGGCGGCGGCAATCGTCTTGCCTTCGCGGCGGTCGCGCTGCGGCGCTGCGGGCGCGTCGCTGAGGTCAGTCATTGTCCGGTCCTTTTTCGATTTGATCGATCATGATGGCGGCGTTGCCATTGGCTTCGCCGATGCTGCCGAGCGCGAATTTGCGTCCGGCGACGGTCACCGGCACCTGGCGCGGCATGGTGATGGGGATGATGTCGCCGACTTCGAGCGACAGAAGTTTGACAAGGCTGATCTCGGGACGCGCGAGGACCGAACGCACGGGCAGGCGGACGTCCTTGAGTGCCTTGTTGAGCGCGTTCGACCAGACGGGATCGGTCTGCGGCAGGTCGCGCATTTCGGGCACCGGTTCGGCCCCCGCGATTCCGCGCAGCGCCGCCTGCGGATAAGCGCACATTACGGTCTTGCCATCGAAAGGCGCGCCGCGCAGCGTGAAGCGCTGGACGAGCAGTTCGTCGTCGGCGCGCACCGCGGCGAGCTTGGCGCTTTCGGTGGTGACGAAATCGAGTTCGGGATCGATCGGGTGCTTGTCGCGCCACGCGGCGGCGAGCTGCAACCCCATGTCGCGGCCGAGGCGCGCGGCAAAGCGTTCTTCGGCGTCGGTCAGATCCTCGCGCTCGCCCGCGGGCTGACCCTTGCCGCCGTAAAAGATGTCGACGAGCTGGAGGACAAGCGCGCGGCCGCCGGTGATCAGCACCGGCCCCTTGAGCGGCGGCGCGTGATAGCGCCAGAAAATCGCCGGTTCGACGACGGCGCACCAGTCGGCAAAGCGCATCGCTTCGGCGGGCGCGCGCTCGATCTGCACGAGCGGCGCGCCGAGAGCGCGCACCAGATCGCGCAGGCTGCGCGCGAACTGGTTGCTCACGGCGTCGAGCAGCGGAAAGGCATAGCTGCCCTCCGACCGGCGGAGCAGCAGCGACGCCTGCGCGTCGGCCTCCTGCCGCGCCGCGGCGTCTGCGGCCGCTACGGGTTTGGCGTTTAGCGTCACTGAATCACCAAGCTTGTGAAATAGACATTGTCGATGCCCCCGAACCCCTCCTTGTCGCGCAGTACTTGGTTAATCGCATTGGTCAACTGGCGTTGAAGCCGCTGTTTGCCCTGCGACGTCGAAAGCAGCGCCGGATCCTGTTCGGCAAGCGTCATCAGGACGGCCGACCGGATCGGCACCTCCTGCCGCTTGATGTTGGTGATCAGCTTGCCGTCATAATAGGTCGACAGGCTGATCCCGACCTGAAGAAAGCCCGATCCGTCGGCCAGATTGGTCGTGAAGGGCTGTTCGATCGGATAATAGGTGATCTCATATTTGCGGGGATCGACCTTGTAATGATCGTTGGGAACGGAGACGGTGCCGACCTTCAGCGGCGGCGCGCCGCCGCCTTCGCCGCCCTCGCCCGAGGCCGCTTCTTCCTTTTCGCTGCGCTCGACCAACTTGGGGTAATTGTCCTGCGGCGTCGCCTTATGCTCGCCGAGGCCGCCACCCAGATAGATGCCCGCGCCCGCGCCGGCGCCGATCAGCGCGGTTCCGCCGACGCCGACCACCAGCAGCTTCTTCATCTTGCCGCCCTTCTTGGGCGCTGCTTCGGGGGCCTTGTCCTTGCTCATCTCGTCGGTTCCTTTCGATATCAGGCAAAGCGGCCGCGGCGGTTCGCGGCGCTGTCGTCGTCGCGCGCGTCGGCGCGATCATTGGCGGTTTCGATCAAATGGCTCGCGTCGGGCGCAGCGCCGCGTCCCTGGTTCTGGCCCTGTCCCTGACCCTGGGCAAGCGACGGGCGCCCGGCCTGATCGGGGGTGCAGGTCACTTCGGCGCCGGCAACGCGGACGCCCTGCTGGCGGAGATCCTCGACCAGTCGCGGCTGTGCGGCGGCGACGATCGCGGCGGTGCTTTCATGCTGGGTGTCGAGCTTCATCGACACGCTGTCGCCGTCGAGTTTCATCGCGACGTCGAGCCGGCCGAGGTGGCGCGGCATCAGGCGGAAGCTGAGGTCGCCCTTGTCCGATTTGGTCGCGGCGATATCGGCGGCGAGCTGCGCGATCCAGCGATCATCGCTCGTCAAGTCGAGCGTGCGTTCGGCGAGCGGCGCCGCTTGTGCCGGGGCGCCGTTGCTTGTGGCGCCGGGCGTGGCGGGCTGATTGAACAGCACGGTCATGGAAGCGCCGCCTTCGGCACGGATCGGCTTGGCCGCGGGTTCGGCGGCGGGCGCCGGCGTAGCGGTGGCGCTCTCGGCCTTCGCAGGCGTTACCGCGGGTGCGGTGGGGGCGTCGCGGCCTTGCGGCGCGGCCGGGGCCAGCACAGGCTTGGCAGCCTTCGCGGGCTTGTCGGCAACCGGCGCGGAGGCTTCGGGCACCACGCCATTCGCGGCGGCAGGCGCCGGATTGAGAGGCAGGGTCACGGCGGGAGGCGTCGTTCTCGCCGTCGCGGCAGCGTCGGCCGTAGGCGCGGCGTCGGTCGCTTCGGCATCGGCGTCGTCGGTGCCGGTCTTCGCCGGATCGACGGCTGGCTTGGCGGGCTTGCCGGTCAGGGCGGCGAGCAGGCTGGCGGCATGTGCCGCGGCATCCTGCGCATCGGGTTGCGGGACCTCCGGGCCACCGCGCTTGGGCGCGGCCTTGGGCGACGTGTCGTCGGCCGGGATCGCGGGCGCGGCTTCGGTATCGGCGGCGGGTGCCGTCTTGGCCTCGGTAGCGGGCTTTTTGCCGCCGACGATGGCGGCGAAATCGGGTGTCACGACGTGCGGCGTCCCGGCCGCGGTGGTGCCGTCGGGGTTGGTGGCCGTAGGCGGCAGGGCATCCGCTGTCGGCGCTACCGCGCCCGCCGCTTCGGCGCCTGCGAGCGCGATCACGCTCGCGGCCGTCGCCGTCGCCTGAGTATCGCCGGTCGGCGCAGCGCCGGGCGTGCCGGTCTTGCCAATCGTCGCGGCTCCGGGAAGCGCGGCGAGGAGCTGGCTGAAGCCGCCGTCCTCGCCGGCGCCGCTGGCGGGCGCCTGGCCGATATTGGACAGAAAGGCCGCGAAGCCGGGCTGGCTCGCGCTCTGGGGCAGGCCGGGCATCATTGCGGGCCGCCTTCGACCAGGCGCAGGCTCATCGTGCGGCGGCGGTGCGGGCGGTTAGCGTCGGCGCGGCGTTCCATCTCGACTTCGGCCGACTTGCGGCTGCGTTCATAGAGGCGCACCGCCGATTCTTCCTTCATCAGCGCGCTCTGCGCAAGCACGCCCATTTCGTCGCGGCGCGCGCTGGCGTTGACCAGCGGGGTTGCAAGATTTTCCTTCGCCATGTCGAGCCGCATGCCAAGTTCGCCGACCGTATTGAGCGCGCGGCCCGCGACGACGCCGCGGGCGACCGCGAGGTCGGCGCGCAGCGCCTCGAGGCGGCGCGACAGCTCGACGAGGCTTGCAAGCTCGCCATTGGCGCGCGCCAGATTGGCCTCCGCCATCTGATGTTCGACGGTGCGCACGCGAATGATACGTTTGCGGCGTGCGGTGCGGGCGGTCATGCAGAATATCCTTCGATGAGTGACTGGCGTGCGGTCTGGAAATCGACCTGGGTGCCGGCGGGCTGGGTAACGAATGCAAGCTGGTCGGCGCGCCGCGCGATGGCGGTGTCGAGCACCGGATCGGTGCCGGCGACATAAGCGCCCATCAGCATCAGGTCGCGATTCTCTTCATAGGCGGACCAGAGCTGGCGGAAGCGCGCGGCGGCGGCGGCGTGATCGGCATCGACCGAATCGGCCATGGTGCGCGACAGCGACCGGGCGATGTCGATCGCGGGATAGACCCCCTGTTCGGCAAGCTGGCGCGAGAGGATGATATGCCCGTCGACGATCGCGCGCGCCGAATCGACGACCGGATCCTCGATGTCGCCGCCATCGGCGAGTACGGTATAGAGCGCGGTGATCGACCCGCCGGTGAGGCGGTCGTTGCCGGCGCGTTCGACGAGCGAGGGGATAAGCGCGAAGGTCGAGGGCGGATAGCCCTTCATCGTCGGCGGTTCGCCCAGCGTCAGCCCTATCTCGCGCTGCGCGTGCGCGACACGCGTCAGGCTGTCGATCAGCAGCAGCACCTTCTTGCCGTCCTGACGAAAGGCTTCGGCGATCGCGGTCGCGCGCATCGCGGCGCGCAGGCGAAGCAGCGGCGGATGGTCGGCGGGAACCGCGACCACCACCGATTTCTTGCGGACGGCGGGCGGCAGCTTGGTCTCAACGAAGTCGCTGACCTCGCGGCTGCGCTCGCCGATCAGGCCGACGACGATCACGTCGCATTCGGTGCCCGCGATCATCTGGCCCATCAGTACCGACTTGCCGACGCCCGACCCCGCGATGATCGCGACGCGCTGGCCTTCCCCGACGGTGAGCAGGCCGTTGATCGCGCGCACGCCCATGTTGAGCGGTTTGGTCACCCGGCCGCGGCGCAGCGGATTGACCT
The DNA here is from genome assembly GCF_001610975.1 of Sphingopyxis terrae subsp. terrae NBRC 15098. Taxonomy (NCBI): domain Bacteria; kingdom Pseudomonadati; phylum Pseudomonadota; class Alphaproteobacteria; order Sphingomonadales; family Sphingopyxidaceae; genus Sphingopyxis; species Sphingopyxis terrae. Next base: position 2,003,068 of record NZ_CP013342.1, read on the forward strand.
TGCGGCCGGCGAGCGGCCACTGGAACTGCGACTTGACCGGCGGGCGGCCGTCGAGCGGATTGCCCTGCGCGTCGATGATGCGGCCGAGCAGCGCCTTGCCGACGGTCACCATGCTCGACGCGCCATGCGGTTCGACCGGCGCGCCGGTGACGAGAGGCATGTTGGTGTCGAAGGGCAGCACGAGACTGCGGTGCCCGCGAAAGCCCACGACCTCGCCGTTCACATATTCGTTGTTCGCCGACTTGATGCGGACATTGCTGCCGAGCGGCTGGGGAAAGCCTGATACTTCGAGCATGATGCCTTCGTGCGCGACGAGCGTGCCGATGCGGCGCGGCGATGCGTCACTGAGGTCGACGGGGTCGAGCAACTGGCGGGCGGACATGGCGAGGCGGCGCGTCATGCGGCGCCGCCCTGGCCGCCGAGTGCGGCACGCAGCTCGTCGAGGTAGACCGCGCGGCCATGTTCGATCCAGCCGGCCGAGGTTTCGACACGGACGGTGCCGCGCGCCATCGACGGATCGCTTTCGATCGGCAGCGCGATCGGCGCGTCGACGAGGAGCACTGCGTCGGCGGGATTGACCCACAGGGTGCGCGCCTTGTCAGCTTCAGCGACCAGCGCGGCGGCGGTTTCGGCCTGCGCGCGCAGCCAGTCGGCCTCGATCGGCGCCGCCTCGACGATCTGGCGGACGAGCCGCTCGACCGTTTCGGCGATCAGCTGCGCGAGTTCCTCGCTGGGTTCGTCCTGCAGCGCTTCGGCGGCGGCGACCATCGCGAGCAATTGCTGGCGTTCGACCGCAAAGGCGGCTTCGGCCAGGCGCTGGCCTTCGGCAAGCCCGCGCGAAAAGGGGTCGTCGGCTGGCTCGGCCGCCACTTCGGGGGCCGGCGCTAGCGGAGCGCTGCGCGGTTGGCCGAACTGCAGCGGGCGAAAGCCGCCGTCGCGCGCCATCGCATGCGCCAGTGCGGCGACGGTCGATTCGGACGCGAGATCAGACATAATCGTCGCCCCCGCCCGCGAGCATGATTTCGCCCGATGCTGCCATCTGGCGGACGATCTGCATGATCGACTTCTGCGCTTCGTCGACGTCGGTGCGCTTGACCATCGTCATTTCGGCCATTTCGTCGCGGATCGTTTCCGATGCGCGCTGCGACATCGTCGACAGGCACAGATCGACCATGTCGGCGTCGGTACCCTTGAGCGCGACCGCGAGGATCGCTGCATCGACCGAGCGCAGCACGGTGCCGATGCTCTTCTTGTCGAGCTCGCGCAGATTTTCGAAGATGAACATCTCTTCCTCGATCGCCTGTGCCAGCAGCTTGTCCTGCTTCTTGAGCGCGCGGATCGTGCGTTCGGACAGCGACTTGGGCATTTTCTTCATGATCTTCGCGACGTCGCTCGGGCCGCCGATCGGCTGCTTGGCGACGCGCTGGCCGCCGACATTGGCGGAAGCGAGCACCGATTCCAGATCCTCGATCGCGGCGGCCGGGACGGTGGTGAGCTGCGCCGCGCGCAGCACCAGATCGGCCTGCAGCACCTCGTCGAGCGTTTCGATGGCGCGCGCGGCGACGTCGGGGATCAACACCGACAGGATCAGCGCGCCGACCTGCGGATGTTCGCTGGCGAGCAGCGCGCTGATCGCCTCGACATCCATCCAGCGCAGCATCTCGAGCGACGCGGCGCTCGACTGCGGCGCGACGGCGGCCAGGATATTGTCGGCGCGGACATTGCCTACCGCCTGATTGATGACGGTGCGGATACGCGTTTCGGCGCCGATGGCGAGCGCGCTGACGTCGCGGCTGCGCACGACGAACTGGTCGAGCGCTTGTTCGATCTGGGTTTCGCTGGCGTTGGCGGCGTCGAACATGCCCTTGGCAAGCAGGCGCACCTCATCGGGATCGAGATGCTTGAGGATGGTGGCGGCGTCGCCTTCCTCGAGCAGCATCAGCAGGATCGCGGCGGCGGCCGATCCTTCGATGGCGGGGCGCAGGCCGACCGCGGGTGCGATCTCGCCGGCGACGTCGGTGTCGTCAGCCATGGGTGCCCTCCTGCATCAGCTGGCGCACGACGAGCGCGGCACGCGCCGAGTCCTGGCGGACGAAGGCGCGGACCAGATTGGCGCGCGCTTCATAGCTTGGCGCGGCCTCGATCATCTCGAGCGTGATTGCGCTGTCGCCACGCGGCGCGTCGAGCGCGGCGCGGCTTTCGGTGGCGGTGAGCAGCGACTGTTCGATTTCGGCATCGCGTTCGGCGCGCGCGGCGGCGCGCTGTTTGGCCGACTTGATCATCGGACGGCCGATGAACAGAAAGGCGAGCAGCGCGGCGAGCACGGCGCCGATCTGCTTGGCGAGCGGCATGAACCACGGCTGGTCATAGAAGGCGGGAGCGACATCGTCGACCTTCGCAAAGGGGCGCTGGCTGATCGCGACGACGTCGCCGCGCGTCTGATCGTATCCGACCGCGCCCTTCACCAGCCCCTCGATCTTCGCGAGGTCGGCCTGGGTCAGCGCCTTCTGGCCCTGGTTCAGCGCGACGGCGATCGACAGGCGCCTCAGGCGGCCCTGCGGTTGGTGCGTAACCGAGATTTCGCGGCCGACCTCATAGGCGCGGGCCGAATTTTCGTTGCTCTGCGTGTCGGTGGTCGGGGCGCCGGCGGGCGTCGGCGCGGGGGCATTGTTCGTCACCGTAGTTGCCTGCGGCGGCTGGTTCGACAGCGCGCCGGGGATGCCCACGGCGGGCGGCGTGCTCTGGCCGCTGACGACCCGGCTCACCTGTTCGGTGCGCAGCGCGCGGTCGTTTTCGGGGAAGCTTTCGCGCGTCGCCTGGCTTTCCGACATGTCGACGTCGGCGTGGACCTCGACCGAATAATTGCCCGAGCCGAGCATCGGACCGAGCAGCGTTTCGAGCGCGCGGCGGAAGCGATCCTCCATCTGCATCTGGAGCTGGAAGCTCTTCATGTCGCCGCTGCTGGCGCCGTCGGAGAGCAGCGCGCCGCGCTGGTCGATCACTTGGACCTCGTCGGCGTTCATGCCGGGAACCGAGGAGGCGACGAGGAAACGGATCCCCTGAACCTGCGCGTCGCTGAGGTTGCGGCCGTTCTGCAACGTCAGCATCACCGACGCGGTTGCGGGCTTGTCGTCGCGGACGAACAGGCTGGGTTCGGCGGCAGCGATGTGGACGCGCGCGGTCTTGACCGCGTCGATCGTCTCGATCGTACGCGACAGGTCGGCTTCGCGCGCCGAGCGCAGCGTTTCGCCTTCGATCGCGCGGCTCGACCCCATCGGGAGCGAGGCGATCAGGCTGTCGCCGCTCGGCTGCGCCTTGGGCAATCCCTGCCCGGCGAGCGCGATGCGCGCCTGATACAGCTTGTCGGCATCGACGGTCAGTGCGCCGGTCGTCGGATCGATGGTGTGGCCGATCCCCTGCGACTGGAGCGCATCGGCGACGGCGGCCTTGTCGCTGTCGTCGAGCCCCGCGAAAAGCTGCGCCTGCGGCGCCGACTGGGTCATGAAATAGGCGAGCGCGGTCAGGCCGATCGCGGTCGTCGTGGCGATCGCGGGCAGCGCGCGCTGGACGGCGGGCTGGCGGACGAACTGCTGGACCGGCGCAAAGCGGCCGCCCATCGCAGGGAGGGGCAGCCGGTTCGTATCGGCAACGGGGGCGAGGAGTTGAGCTTCGGCCATGGATTACACCGGCATGTTCATGATGTCGCGATAGGCGGACAGCAGCTTGTTGCGGACCTGCAACGTGGTTTCGAAGCCGAGCGAGGCCTTCTGGCGTTCGATCATCACGCTGACGATGTCGTGCGTGTCGCCGCGTTCATAGGCTTCGCTGAGGTCGCTTGCCTTCGCCTGCTGGGTATTGACCTGCTGCAATGCGCTGGCGATCGCCGATCCGAAATCGGGTGCCGCACCGGCACCCGCGGCGCCGCCCGCAGCCGCGCCGCCGGCGGCGCGCTGCAGCGCCTGGTTCTGATTGAGAATCGAACTGCGCATTTGCAGCAGTCGGCTCTGGTCAATCGTGCTCATAAGCTTTCATCCGTCCTGGTGCGCGGCGGTTCGCCGCACGCACAAAGAGTAATGCAAAGCTCGTGCCAAAAATTCTTTTCGTTGAAAAACAGCTATTTGATAGAGTGATCCTATCGCCGCCTGCGCTCCGCGGCGTTTTTTTGACGCGCCGGCTTAATCCGCCGCCGCCGCCGCCGTTACAGCTTTCGTGACCGCTCGCTGAGCCCTCACACCACGGGAATGGCCAAGGGGCCGGAAAGGAACATTATGACTGTCATCAACACCAATGTGAGCGCGCTTCGCGCCCAGAACAGCTCGCGTGTTGCCAATCGCATGCAGTCGCAGGCTATGGAACGTCTGTCGAGCGGCAAGCGCATCAACAGCGCCAAGGACGACGCCGCCGGCCTCGCCGTCGCAACTCGCATGCAGGCTGCCTCGCGCGGCTTCACCCAAGCGATCCGCAATGCCAACGACGGCATTTCGCTGGCGCAGACCGCCGACAGCGCTGCGGGCAGCGTTTCGGACATCCTGGTTCGTATGCGCGACCTGGCGATGCAGGCTTCGACCGGCACTCTCAGCGATGCCGACCGCGGTCTGGTGCAGAAGGAAGTTACCGCACTTATCTCGCAGATCGGCGACATCGTCGGCCAGACGACGTTCAACGGCAACAAACTGCTCGACGGCAGCGTCACCGCAGGCTTCGATATCCAGACTGGCATCAACACCGGTGAAAACGTGAACATCACGATCGGCAAGCTTGATGCGACGACGCTGGGCGTCAACGCGCTTTCGGTTGCCACGGCTTCCGGCGCGACCGGTGCACTGGCGACGCTCGACACCGCGATCACCACGGTCGCCGGCGAACGCGCCAACCTCGGTGCGCAGCAGAACCGTCTTGAAGCGGCTGTCGATAATTTGACGTCGCGTGTCACCAATCTGGACGAATCGCGCTCGCGGATCGAAGATGCCGACTTCTCGGCTGAATCGACGAAGCTGGCGGCGGCGCAGATCCTGTCGCAGGCTTCGACCGCGATGCTCGCCCAGGCGAACCAGAGCGCCCAGGGTGTGATGAACCTGCTGCGCTAAGCGCGGAACATCGCAAACATCTCAGGCTATATTTGGTTGGTCCCTTTAATAGCCTGATCGGATGCCCCGGCTCCCCACAGCCGGGGCATCTTTTTGCGTACGGGGCGGAGGCCTCCCCGCTTCAATGAAAATCGCGTGACTTGGGCAGGATGCGGACATTGCGGGGATGGCCGTGCCGCGCGCCCGGCGCGCGGTCGCGCGGCATTTGCGGGTGCTTGACCTCGTCGGCCCGGCACAAGTCGGGATCGAAGCCGCGATCGCTGCCCAGTGCGTCGAGCATCGCGGTGCGATCGACGATGCGGGTCGCCATCAGGTGGATGACGCCCTCCTTGCTGCGCTGCACCTCGCCTTCGGCCAGCATCAGCCGCGACGCCATGACGGCGCGGCGATAGCGTTCGAAATGGCGCGCCCATAGCAGGATGTTCACGATCCCGCCCTCATCCTCAATGGTGATGAAGATCGCATTGCCCTTGCCCGGCCGCTGGCGGATCAGCACGACCCCCGCGGTGCAAACGATCGACCCGTTCTTTGCCCCCGCAACTTCGCCCGCGCTCAGCACGCCTTCGCGCGCGAAGGCGGGACGCAGAAAGGCCATCGGATGGCCCTTCAGCGACAGGCGCGTCGTCTGATAATCGGTCAGCACCTGTTCGACCGGAGGGATCGGCGGCAGGCGTGCATCGTCTTCGGTGCCCAGTTCGTCGGCGCCCGCCGCACCGAACAGCGGCAACACCCCCTGACGGACGCGCCGCGCGTCCCATAGCGCGGGGCGCCGATCGAGTCCCATCGACCGGCATGCATCCGCATCGGCGAGCAGGCGCAACGCCCGCGGAGGCAGGTTCGCGCGGCGCGCGAGTTCCTCGACCGACGCGAAGGGCGCGGCATTCCGCGCGTCGGCGATCAGCTTCGCCCACTCCTGGCGAAACCCGTCCACCTGCCGAAAGCCGAGCCGCAGCGCGAGGCTGCCGTCGGCGCGGGGTTCAAGGCTGCTGTCCCAATCGCTGGAATTGACGTCGACCGCGCGCACCTCGACGCCATGCTCGCGCGCATCGCGGACAAGCTGCGCCGGCGCATAAAAACCCATCGGCTGCGAATTGAGCAAGCCGCAGGTGAAGACGGCGGGGTGGTAATGCTTGATCCATGACGAGACATAAACAAGCCGCGCAAAGGACTGCGCATGGCTTTCGGGGAAGCCATAGCTGCCAAAACCCTCGATCTGCTTGAAACAGCGTTCGGCGAAATCCTGCGTGTAGCCGCGCCGCACCATGCCGCCGATCATTTTGTCCCGGAAATTCTCGATCGTCCCGACGTTGCGAAAGGTCGCCATCGCGCGGCGCAGGCCATTGGCCTCGTCGGGCGTGAAATCGGCGGCCACCATCGCCAGCTTCATCGCCTGTTCCTGGAACAGCGGCACGCCGAAAGTCTTGCCGAGCACGTCGTGCAGTTCGTCGGGCGGGTGCGGCGGGGCAGGCTCGGGGAATTCAACCGGCTCCTCGCCGCATCGCCGGCGCAGATAGGGGTGCACCATGTCGCCCTCGATCGGGCCCGGCCGGACGATCGCGACCTGCACGACAAGGTCATAGAATATCCTGGGTTTCAGGCGCGGCAGCATGTTGATCTGGGCGCGGCTCTCGACCTGAAAGACCCCGATGCTGTCGCCGCGCTGGAGCATTTCATAGACGGCCTCGTCGCCGCAATCGATGTCGACCTCCAGCGTATGGTCGCCCAGCCCGTGCGCCCGCATCAGGTCGAAGCATTTGCGGATGCAGGTCAGCATGCCGAGCGCGAGGACATCGACCTTCATCAGGCCGAGTGCGTCGATATCGTCCTTGTCCCATTCGATGAAGGTGCGGTCCTCCATTGCGGCATTGTGGATCGGCACCAGTTCGTCGAGCCGCCCTTGGGTCAGCACGAAGCCGCCGACATGCTGCGACAAGTGACGCGGCGCCTTCAGCAATTCGCCGACGAAGCGGTGCAATCGCTCGATTTCGCCATTATGGGGGTCGAGCCCGGCTTCGGCCAGCCGTTCGACCGGCACCTCGTCGCCCCAGCTTCCCCAGCTCGTATCGGCGAGCCGCGCGGTCACATCCTCACTGAGGCCCAGCGCCTTGCCGACCTCGCGGATCGTGCTGCGCGGGCGATAATGGATGACGGTCGCGGCGATCGCGGCGCGGTCGCGCGTGTAGCGGCGGTAGATATATTGGATCACTTCCTCGCGCCGCTCATGTTCGAAATCGACGTCGATGTCGGGTGGCTCGTCGCGCTCGGCCGAGACGAAGCGCGAGAAGAGCAGGTCGTGCTGCATCGGATCGACCGAGGTGACGCCGAGCAGGAAGCAGACGATCGAATTGGCCGCCGATCCGCGCCCCTGACAGAGGATCGGGGGTTCTTGCGCGCGCGCGAAACGGACGAGATCGTGGACGGTGAGGAAATAATAGACGTAATTCCGCCGCCGGATCAGCCGTAGTTCGTTGCCTATCAGCTTGCGGACTTTCGCCGACAAGGGCGTGCCATAGCGCGCTTCGGCCGCTGTCTTCACCAGATGGTGCAGATAGTTGAAGGGCTTCCATCCCGGCGGTACCGGCTCGTGCGGATATTCATAGCGCAGTTCGTCGAGCGCGAAGCCGATGCGGTCGAGCAGCCGCGCGCTTTGCTCGACCGCTCCCGGACAGGCCGCGAACAGCCGGCGCATCTCGGCCGGCGCTTTTAGATGGCGTTCGCCATTGGCGTGGAGACGCCGGCCTGCCCTGTGCAGTGTCGTGCCCTCGCGGATACAGGTGACGATGTCGTGGAGCGGGCGCTGCGCGGGGGTTGCGTAAAGCGCATCACAGGTGGCGAGCAGCGGGACGTTCACCGCCGCCGCCAGACGGTGTAGTCGCGCCAGCCGCCGCGCGTCGGCACCTCCCCGGGGCATGGTCGCGGCGAGCCAGAGCGATTTGGGCCGTGCGTGCTTGAGCTGGCGCAGCAGGGTCTCGTCGCCCTCCGTCGCGATCAGCAACAGATCGTCGCAATAGGCGAGCAGATCTTCGAGGTGAAGGATGCAGTCGCCCTTCTGCGCGCGCAGATTGCCGGTCGACAACAGGCGCGTCAGGCGGCCCCAGCCATGGCGGCTGACCGGATAGGCGACAATGTCAGGGGTGCCGTCGGCGAATGCGAGCCGGGCGCCGACGACCAGCCGGAATCTCGCCACCGCCTCCGGCTGCTTGATCTGCAGCTCTTTCAGGAAGGCCCAGGCCCGCACCACCCCCGCGACGCTGTTGCGGTCGGCGATGCCGATGCCCGTCATGCCGAGTTCGAGCGCGCGCGCGACCATTTCGGCGGGGTGCGAGGCGCCGCGCAGGAAGCTGTAGTTGGTCGCAGCGATCAGCTCGGCGAAACCGGGATCGGCGTCGGGACAAGGCGCGCTCATGCAAAGACCCCATGGATATACCAGCGCGGGTCGGGCTTTTCATCGTAGAGGCCGTGGCGGAACAGCCAGTAACGGCGACCCTGCGCATCCTCGACGCGGTAATAGTCGCGCGTCAGCCCGGCATTGTCGCGGCGGCGCCACCATTCGGCCGCGATGCGTTCGGGGCCTTCGAAGCGGCGTACCGCATGGAGCGTGCGGCGCCAGCGGAAGCGCTGCGGCGGGCCGTCGGGGACTTCAGCGATCACTTCGATCGGCTGCGGCGGGTCGAACAGGTGAAAGGGGCGCAGCGGCGGTTCGCCCGGCTCGGTCGCGGTCCAGGGCGTCGGCGGCGGCGCCTCGACCGCGGGCAAGGCAAGCTGCGCCTGTTCGGGGATATGGGTATCGGCGCTGCGCAGCCGCCGGACGCGCCCGCGCCCGAGCCGGGTCGCCAGCCGGTCGGCGAGTTCGTCGACGGCGGCGGCGCCCGGCGCGGTGTTCGCCGCGCCGCCCTCGAGCCTGAGCTGACCGGCACCCAGCGCCTCGATCCGCGGCACGGCGAGGCGGATCATGTCGAAACCGAAACCGGGGTCGATCGGATCGCGCAGGCTGTCGATCCGTTCGGCGAACAGACGCATGACCAGATCGGCGTCGCGCGTCGGCTGGCCGGTTTCGATTGCGATGCTGCGCGCCAGCCCGTCGCTGCGAAAGAAGGTCGCGCGAAAATGGCGCCCGCCCTTGCCGCGTTCGCCGAGCGCGACGGCGGCCTCGGCGGCAAGCTCGGCGAGCACAGCAGCGGCATGGGCGCTGCTGCCTAGCGGTTCGGCGAAACGGCGCTCGACGACGATCGGCGGGGGCCGGATGCGCGGGTCGAGCGGGCTCGGTGCATCGCCGAGCAACCGGCGCAGCGCGTTCGCCGCCTCGGCCCCGAAGCGCGCGGCGATCGCGGCGACCGGGCGGCCCGAAAGATCGCCGATCGTCTTGAGCCCCGCGCGGACGAGCGCGGTCGTCGCCTCCGCCTCCAGCCCCAGCGCCGCGACGGGCAGGCGGCGCACCGCCGCCGCCTCGTCGGGGGCGGGGAGCGCCTGGTAGCGGGCGAGCGCGCGCGCCGCATCGGCGGTGCCGGCAAGCGCGCTGCGCAGCGTCATCCCCAGCCGGTCCATGCGCTCTTCGACATCGGCGACAAGTTCTGCTTCGCCGCCGAACAGATGCGCCGCGCCCGCGATGTCGAGGATCAGCCCGTCGGGGGCATCGAGCGCGACGAGCGGCGTGTAGCGCGCGCAGCCCTGCGCGAGCCGGTCGAGCCAGGCGGCATCGGCGACGGGATCGTGCGGCACGACGGCAAGGTCGCCGACCTGCGCGCGGGCATCGGCGAGCGGCATGCCGGGGCCGAGCCCCAGCGCCGCGGCGTGCGGATCGACGCTCGCAAGACGGAGTGCCCCGCGCTGCTTTTCGGCAAAGACGATCGGAGCGTCAGGCGGCGGCGCGGCGCGGCACAGCCGTTCGGCCGGGAGCCACGGGAAGAAGAGCGCCAGATAGCGCCGCCCCCCGGAAGACTTGCTCATCGCGATTCCATTCCATCTGCCAGCGGGCGCCCGCGGGGCCGCCGCGCCAGCGTATCAGGTCGAGGGTGAAGCCCGGCGCGCCCGGCGCATCGGCCTCGAGCGCCGTCGAGGGCGCGGCGGCGACCGTCCAGCGCGTTTCCGCCACGCTGGGAGCGGGAAGCGTATTGAGTCGCAGCATCAGGAGCACGGTCCCCGCATCGCGTGCGCCGAGTGCCAGCCGCCGCCCCGCGGTCAGGTCGAGCGCGGGCCACGCTCCCCAGCTTTCGACGATCACCGCCGCCGAGCCGCCGCACTGCACCGCGTCATTGGCGCAGGCGAGGAGCATTTTGGGGTCGGCGGTTTCGACGAGCAGCAGCCGGTCGGGGTCGCCGCCAAGCTCGGCGATGCCAGGCGCATAGATATGCCCCGCGCGCCGTGCGGCATCGGCGGTGCGCAGCCACAGCAGCGGCGCCGCGCCGGGCGTACGCAGCGCGAGCAACGCGGCAAAGGCCGCGGCGCTCGTCGCATCGAGCGCGTTGGCTGCGAAAAATTCATGCGTCTTGCCGATCGCCAACCCGCCGCCGATCGCCGCATCGAAATCCGCATGGCCACTCGCCAGCCAGCCGCCATCGCCCCCGCCGGACGGGGCGCCGCTATCGGCGAGCCGGGCGACGCGTTGGCGCAGCGCGGCGAGAGAGGAAGACGACTCGCGCATAATGTTCCTGATTTGTTCTATTAGCGCGCGAGCGGATGGGGTTGTCAAGCGGAGTCGGGATTCGCTTCTGGATGGCGCTCTAAGGCGCCGCGGACCCCGCGCTGCTGTCGCCGCCGAGCGCGCGGAACAGGGCGATGCGGGTCTGGACGAGCAGCAGGCCTGTCGCGATTTCGCTGCGCCGCGCGGCATAGAGGCTGCGCTGCGCGTCGAGGCTGGCGAGGAAACTGTCGACCCCGCCCTTGTAGCGCGCATCGCTGAGTCTCGCCGTGTCGGCTGCGGCTTCGGTGTTGGCGGCGGCGGCGCGGACCCGCTCGGCGATCGTCCCTTGCACCGCGAGCGCGTCGGCGACTTCGCGAAAGGCGGTCTGGATCGCGCCTTCATAGCTGGCAAGCGCGGCATCGCGCTGCGCCTCGCTCACCGCCACCCCGGCGCGGCGGCCACCGAAATCGAAGATCGAGGCGCTGGCATCGCCGCCCGCCGACCAGGCGAAGGAACCCTTGTCGAACAGGCTCGACAGCGCGTCGCTGGCAAAGCCCAGCAGGCCGGTCAGCGAAATCGTCGGGAACAACCGCGCGCGCGCGACGCCGATATCGGCATTGGCGGCGCGCAGCAGATATTCGGCCTGGATCACGTCGGGCCGCCGCAACAGGATTTCCGACCGCATCCCGGCCGGGGGCGCCGCAACCGCGGGCGTCACCTCGGCCAGGCTGGCGGGGAACAGCGCCGGATCGACATCGCCGCCGACGAGCAGGCGGATCAGATTTTCGTCCTGCGCGATCGCAGTCTGCTGCTGCGCGATCGCGTCCTCGGCGGTCGCCAATATCTGTTCGGCTTGCCTGAGGTCGGTGCGCGGCGCGACGCCGCCGTCGAGCCGCGCCTTCGTCAGCCGGACATTTTCGCGCGCATTGGTCGCGGTTTCCTGCGCAATGGCGAGCAGGTCGCGGTCGGCGCCATAGGCGGCCCAGGCATTGGCGAGATCGGCGATCAGGCTCAGCCGCACGGTGCGCGACGCGGCCTCGGTCGCCAGCGCGCGGTCGCGGTCGGCGGCATTCGCATTGGCGAGGCGCCCGAACAGGTCGAGTTCGAAGGCGGTGACCCCGCCTTGAAGCGCGAAACTACTGCCCGCGCCGCCGGAGCCGCCGGTGCCGCCGCGGTCGGCATAGTCGCCGCTCGCGCTGACGCCAATCGCCGGGAATTGCGCCGCCCGGCTGACCCGCACCTGCGCGCGCGCCGCCGCCAGATTGGCATAGGCGGTGCGCAGGTCGCGATTGTTCGCGAGCGCCTGTTCGACGAGCGACTGGAGCCGCGCGTCGGTAAACAATTGTTTGTAGGACAGGATCGGCAGCGCCGCCTCGCTCTGGATCAGATAGGCGTCGCCGACCGGCCAGCCTTGCGGTACCGGGGGCGGCGGTAACGCCGTCTTCGGCGCAAGCGAACAGCCCGCGAGCATCAGCGGCGCTGCGATCATCAGGAAGGGCGCGCGTTTCATGCCGTCACCTCCGCGTCGCCGTCCTTTTTGCCGAAGCGCTGGCGCAGCGCGGCAAGCCCGTCGCGCACGCCGCGGCGGACGAGCACGAAGAAGAGCGGAATGAAGAAAATGGCGAGCAGCGCGGCGGTCAGCATGCCGCCGATCACCGACGTGCCGATCGCGACGCGGCTGTTGGCCCCCGCACCGGTCGCAATGGCGAGCGGCAGGACGCCGAAGATGAAGGCAAAGCTGGTCATCAGGATCGGACGCAAACGGATGCGCGCCGCCTCGACCGCTGCCTCGATAACGCGGCGACCCTTGCGTTCCTCCTGTTCGGCGAACTCGATCATCAGGATCGCATTCTTCGCCGCCAGTCCCATCGTCGTCAGCAACCCGATCTGCAGATAGACGTCGTTTTCCAGCCCGCGCAGCGTCACCGCGAAAACCGCGCCGACCAGCCCGAGCGGAATGATGAGCAGCACCGCAAGCGGGATCGACCAGCTTTCGTAAAGCGCGGCAAGGCAGAGGAAGACGACGAGCAGCGACAGGCCATAGAGCAGGGGCGCCTGCCCCGATGACAGGCGTTCCTGATAGGACGCGCCCGCCCAGGCGACGCTGGTGCCGGGAATTTCGGCCGCCATCCGCTCCATCTCATCCATCGCCTCGCCCGAACTGACGCCGGCGGCTGCCTGCCCCGAAATTTCGAACGCCGGGACGCCCTGAAAGCGCGACGTGCTTGCCGGGGTGGTTGACCAGCCGATGCTCGAAAAGGCCGAGAAGGGCGACATCTCGCCATCGGACGATCGGACATACCATTGCCCGATATCGTCGGGCTTCGCGCGATAGGGGGCGTCGCCCTGGACATAGACGCGCTTGACGCGGCCCTTGTCGATGAAGTCGTTGACGTAGCGGCCGCCCCAGGCGGTCGCCAGCGTGTTGTTCACATCGCCGTTGCTGAGGCCATAGGCGGTCAGCCGCTGCGTATCGATATCGACCTTCAACGTCGCGACATCGGGAAGATCGCTGAGCCGAACCGAGGTGAGCTTGGGATTGGCATTGGCCATGTCGAGCAGCCGGTCGCGCGCCGCGATGAATTCGGCGCGGCTCATCCCGCTGCGGTTCTGGAACTCCATCGTAAAGCCCGACGAATCGCCAAGACCCCGCACCGCGCCGGGAACGAGGGCGAAGACCTGCGCGTCGCGCAGGCCCGACAGCGCCTTGCGCGTCCGGTCGGCGATCGCGTCGGCGGTGTTTTCCTTGCCGGGACGGTCGTCCCAGTGGACGAGATTCAAAAAGCCCTGGCCGGTATTCTGGCCGGTAGCACCGCCCCCGCCGCCGCCCGCGACGAGGAAGAGCGCGCCGACATTGGCCTTTTCCTGGCTCAGCAGATATTTTTCGACGCTGTCGCGCACTGCGAGCGTGCGTTCCTGCGTCGCGCCCGCGGGCAAGCGGAACTGCACCGAAACGCGGCCCTGATCCTCATTGGGAAGAAAGCCGGTCGGCAGGCGCACGAACATCAGCACCAGCAGCACCAGAATGATGGCGTAAATGCCAAGGAACAGCCATTTGCGATCGACGACGCGGGTCACGCTGCCGACATAGCCGCGAACCGTGCGGTCGAACCGCGTGTTGAAGCCGTCGCGGGCGCGGATCATCGCGGCGTGCACGCGCGGGAAACGGTGCGGCCGATCCTCTTCCCCGCCATGGCTGCGCGGCTTCAGCAGGGTCGAGGTCAGCGCCGGGCTGAGGATCAGCGCGACGAGTACCGACAGAGCCATCGCCGACACGATGGTGATCGAGAACTGACGATAGATGACGCCCGTCGATCCGCCGAAAAAGGCCATCGGCAGAAACACCGCCGACAGCACCATCGCGATCGCGATCAAGGCGACCTGCAATTCCTTCATCGACTGGATCGTCGCCTCGCGCGCCGACATGCCGGGATTCTCTTCCATCAGCCGCTCGACATTCTCGACCACCACGATCGCGTCGTCGACGAGCAGGCCGATCGCGAGCGTCAGGCCGAACAGGGTGAGCGTGTTGATCGTGAAACCGGCGATATAGAAGACGCCGAAGGTGCCAAGCAGCACGACCGGCACAGCGATCGCCGGGATCAGCACCGCGCGCCAGCTTTGCAGAAAGACGAACATCACCAGCACGACAAGCAGGATCGCCTCGAACAGCGATTTCTGCACTTCGCTCACCGACAGCTTGATGAAGGCGGTGGCGTCGTTGGCATAGGCATAGGTCAGGCCGTCGGGGAAATCCTGCGCCAGTTCGGCAACGCGCGTCTTGACCCGGTCGGCGGTTTCCAGCGCGTCGGAGCCGGGCGACAGCGAGATCGAGATGCCCGCGCCCGGATGGCCGTTGATGCGCACGATGGTGCCGTAATTTTCGGCGCCGACCTCGACCCGCGCGACGTCTCTGATCCTTACGGTCGACCCGTCGGGCAGCGTCTTGAGCACGATATTCTCGAACTCTTCGGGCGTCTGCAACCGCGACTGGGCGGTTACGGTCGCATTCAGCATCTGTCCCTCGGGCGCCGGGGTACCGCCGACCTCGCCCGCCGCGACCTCGCTGTTCTGCGCGGTGATCGCGGTGACGACGTCGCCGGGCATCAGCGACACCGCGGCGAGCCGCTGCGGGTTCAGCCAGATGCGCATCGCATGCGGCGAGCCATAGACATTGACGTCGCCTACGCCTTCGACGCGCGACAGCGGATCCTGCACGTTCGACGACAGATAGTCGGACACATCCTGGTTCGATCGCGTGTCGGTGGTGTCATAGACGCCGACGAGCAGCAGCGAATCCGAATTGGACTTGGTGACGCGCACGCCCTGACTCTGCACCTGTTGCGGCAGGCGCGAGATGGCGGAGGCGATCTTGTTCTGCACCTGCACCTGCGCGATGTCGGGATCGGTGCCCTTGGCGAAGATGGCAGTAATCGTCGCCTGCCCGCGCGAACTCGACTGCGAGCTGAAATAGAGCAGGCCGTCGATACCGGTGAGCTGTTGCTCGAGCACCTGCGTGACGCTGTTCTCGATCGTCTCGGCGGAGGCGCCGGGATAGCTGGCGCGGATATTGACCTGCGTCGGCGCGATGTCGGGATATTGTTCGATCGGCAGCGAAAACAACGCGCCGAGCCCGCCGAGCATGACGACGATCGCCAGCACCCAGGCGAAGATCGGCCGATCGATGAAAATGCGCGACATGGGGCGTTATTGTCCTTTCGTCGCGGCGCTCTTGTCGGCGCTCTTCCCCGCGGGCGCCCCCACCCGCTGCGGACTGGTCGCGGGCACTGGCTTGATCGCCGATCCCTGCTTCAGGTTGCCGACACCCTGCGTGATGACCCGGTCGCCCGGTTTCAGCCCGCCGGTGACGACCCAGTTCGCGCCGACCGTGCGGTCCGCGTCGACCTTGCGCCGTTCGGCCTTATTGTCGTTGCCGACCAGATAGACGAAAGCCGATCCGTCGAAATCGCGCTGCACCGCGGCCTGCGGCACCAGCATTGCCGCGGGGTTCACCGCCTGGTCGAACAGCGCGGTCACGAACATGCCGGGCATCAGCAGGCCCGAGGGGTTGGGGAAGCGCGCGCGCAGCGTCACCGTCCCCGTCGCTTCGTTCACCGTCACTTCGGAAAACTGCACGGTGCCGGACAGGCCGTAATCGCTGCCGTCCTCCAGCTTCAGCCGCACGCTCGTGCTGCCGGCGGTCACCCCGCCGCTGGCAAGCGACTGGCGCAGGCGCGTCATGTCGGCGGCCGATTGCTGGATGTCGACATACATGGGGTCGGTGCGCTGGATCACCGCGAGCGGCGTCGCCTGGCTGGCGCTGACGAGCGCGCCGGGAGTAACGAGCGAGCGGCCGATATGGCCCCCGATCGGCGCGGTGATCGTCGAATAGCGCAGGTTGATCCGCGCAGTTTCGAGCGATGCGGCGCTCTGCGCGACGGCGGCGCGCGCGACGCGCGCCTGTGCCAGCGCGTCGGTATAATCTTGTTCGGCCACCGCCTGCATCTTGGCGAGCGGCTCGAAGCGCTTGGCCTTTTCCTCGGCCGCCTGCGCGCTCGCGCGGGCGCTCGCCAGATTGGCCGCGGCCTGATCGACCGCCGCCTTGTAAAGGCTCGCGTCGATCTGGAACAGCGGCTGGCCGGCGCGCACCGTCCCGCCCTCGGTAAACAGGCGCTGGCGGACAATGCCGTTTACCTGCGGCCGGACTTCGCTCGTCTCGAAGGCGACGGTGCGGCCGCCGAGCGCGGTGGTGATCGGCACGGCCTCCTCGCGCACCACGACAAAGCCGACCTGCGCGGCGCGGTTGCCGCCCTTGTCGTCCTTGCCCGAACAGGCGCCCAGCGAAAGCGTCATCGCGCACAGCGCTCCGGCAAGGAGCAGCGGCTTCTTGTGCAGCATAGTCTGTTGTCTCGTGTCGAAACCGCCGGGGAGGGCGGGGGGAAGGGCGCCTATTCAACCTATTGCGCCGCACCATGCAAGCCCCGAGGCTGCATTGCGACAAATTACGACAATTTTCCTGGCTCGGGGACGAACAGCGTGCGTGCGGCCTGCACTTCGGCGTCGAGCCAGTCGATGAAGGCGCGAATCCGCGGCTGCGGCGCGATGTCGCGGTGCAGCGCCAGCCAGAAGGCGCGCGCGATCGTCTGGTCGCGGCGGACGCGGACGAGCGCGGGGTCACCCGCAGCAAGGAAGCAGGGCAGGACGCCGACTCCGGCACCGCCCGCGATCATCCGCCGCTGCGCGAGGATCGAAGAGGATCGGATGCCAGCGCGCAACCCCGGTTCGATCTCGCCCAGATAGTCGAGTTCGGGGGCATAGAGGATGTCGGGGACATAGCCGGCGACGGGAATACCGGTACGCGAGAGGGGCGCCGCTTCGACCGCCCGATGCCAGTCGCGGCGGTCGGCGGGGGCGTAGAGGCCGAGGCTGTAGTCCGCGAGCTTGCGCGTGATCAGCGGGCCCTTGCGGGGCCGCGCGAGCAGCACCGCCATATCGGCCTCGCGCCGCGAGGGGTTGAGGAAACCCGACGAAGCGACAAGGTCGATCTCGAGCTCGGGGTGCGCCGCGACGAAGGCGGCGAGGCGCGGCGCGATGAAGCTGCCCCCAAAACCTTCGGAGACGCTGATCCGCAATTGCCCCGAAAGCGCCGTGCCGCCATCGCCTGCCGAATGGATGCGCGCGGCCGCTGCCGCCATCGCTTCGGCATGCGGAACGAGCGCCCGACCGGCGGCGGTCAGAACGAAACCCGTCGGCGCGCGTTCGAACAGCGTCTGCTGCAAGGCGCTTTCCAGTGCACTGATGCGGCGGCTGACCGTCGTGGCGTCGACGTGGAGCGCCTGGCCGGCTCGCGCCAGCGTGCCATGACGCGCAACCATCTGGAAATATTGCAGGCTGTCCCAATCCATATGCTGCAAATATGCAGGATATGGCTGCAAGTCTATCCCTTGCAATCGCGCTGGTTTTGGTTTGTGGCTGCGACACGTCAGAAACGGGAGACTCGACCCTCATGCGACAGATCGATCATCACATCGTCGGCGGTGCCGGCGGCAATACGGGACGGCTCGGCGACGTGCTCGATCCGAACAATGGCGGCGTTCAGGCGCAGGTGGCGCTTGGCGACAAGGCGCTCCTCGATCGCGCGGTCGCGGCGGCCAAGGCGGCGCAGCCGGCCTGGGCCGCAGTGAATCCCCAGCGCCGCGCGCGGGTGATGTTCGAATATAAGCGGCTGGTAGAGGCCAATATGGACGAGCTTGCTCAGATGCTCTCGGCCGAACATGGCAAGGTGATCGCCGATGCCAAGGGCGACATCCAGCGCGGGCTGGAGGTCGTCGAATTCTGTTGCGGCATCCCGCATGTGCTGAAGGGCGAATATACGCAGGGCGCCGGCCCCGGCATCGACGTCTATTCGATGCGCCAGCCGCTCGGCATCGGCGTCGGCATCACGCCGTTCAACTTTCCCGCGATGATTCCGTTGTGGATGGGCGCGGTCGCCACCGCGGTCGGCAATGCCTTCATCCTGAAGCCCAGCGAACGCGACCCGTCGGTTCCCGTCCGCCTGGCCGAACTGTTCCTCGAAGCCGGAATGCCCGAGGGGATTTTCCAGGTCGTCCACGGTGACAAGGAAATGGTCGATGCCATCCTCGATCATCCCGACATCGCCGCGGTCAGCTTCGTCGGCTCGTCGGACATCGCCCATTATGTCTATGAACGCGGCGTGCGCGCGGGCAAGCGGGTGCAGGCGATGGGCGGCGCGAAGAATCACGGCATCGTCATGCCCGACGCCGATCTCGACCAGGTGGTCAGCGACCTGACCGGCGCCGCCTTCGGCTCGGCGGGCGAACGCTGCATGGCGCTGCCCGTCGTCGTCCCGGTGGGCGAGGATACGGCGCAGCGACTGCGCGACAAGCTGGTCCCGGCGATCGAGGCGCTGCGCGTCGGCGTATCGACCGATCCCGACGCGCATTACGGCCCCGTGGTGACGCAGGCGCACAAGGAAAAGGTCGAAGGCTGGATCGCGAAATGTGCCGACGAAGGCGCCGAGCTGGTCGTCGACGGGCGCGGCTTTACCTTGCAGGGGCATGAAAAGGGCTTCTTCGTCGGCCCGACGCTGTTCGACCATGTCACCCCCGAGATGGAAAGCTACAAGGAAGAAATCTTCGGCCCGGTGCTGCAGATCGTCCGCGCGCCCGATTTCGAAACCGCGCTCGAACTGCCGTCGAGGCATCAGTATGGCAACGGCGTCGCCATCTTCACGCGCAACGGCCACGCCGCGCGCGAATTTGCCGCGCGCGTCAATGTCGGCATGGTCGGCATCAACGTGCCGATTCCGGTGCCCGTCGCCTATCACACCTTCGGCGGCTGGAAGCGCTCGGCGTTCGGCGATACCAACCAGCACGGCATGGAGGGGGTCAAATTCTGGACCAAGGTCAAGACCGTGACCGCGCGCTGGCCCGATGGGTCGCTTGACGGCGGCAACGCCTTCGTCATCCCGACCATGGGCTGACGGCGCGCTGGCGATGAAACCGGCCCCCGTCATCGGGCATTTCCTGTTGGGGCGCCGGCCGGTCGCTGGCGCCGTGCAGGAGATCGAATGATGACGCGCTGGCTGTTTTCCGCTCCCTTGCTGCTGCTTGCCGGGTGCAGCGGCGGCAGCGACGGCACCGATGGCACCGATGACAAGGCACCCGCCGCTGAGGAACAGGCGGCCGATGCGCCGGCCGGGCCTTCGCAAAACGCGCCTGCTCAACCGGCGCCCGCCGCGGGCGGCGCCAGCGATGCCGACCTCGCCTATGTTGCCGATCCGTCGGTGGCCCCGCCGAAGGCACCCGAAGCGGGGGTCGGTATCGGCGAGCAGGCGATTCCGGTTGCCATCCGCGGTCGCTGGGCGCTGAAGGCGGAGGATTGCGGCGCGCGTCCCGGCACCGACCTGACCGCGCTGGTGATCGACGCAAAGACGCTGCGCTTCTTCGAATCGGCGGGCGATCTGGCGCGGGTGCGCGACCGCGATGTAAACCGCATCGTCGCCGATTATAAATTCAGCGGCGAAGGGCAGCAGTGGGACCGGCTGATGCTGCTCGGCCTCGCCGACGGCGGCAAGACGCTCGTTCGCCGCGATTATGGCGATGGTGCCGCGCCCGACGCGATGCGCTATACCCGCTGCGCCTGACTTGCGAAGAAAGGGAGATATATGATGGATATCCGTTTTCTGACCCTCACCGCCGTCCTGCCGCTCGCCGCCTGCGCCAGCGCCGGGGACGGTTCTCCCTCCGATGCCGCGCCGCCGCCGGCCGCGATGACGTGCAGCGCCGATGCGGCGCAAAGCTATGTCGGCCAGACCGCGAGCCCCGAGCTGGGCGGCGCCATCCTGAAAGCGACCGGCGCGCGCACGCTGCGCTGGGGCCCGCCGCGCAGCGCGATGACGATGGATTATCGGCAGGACCGGGTGAACGTCATGTACGACGACGCCTACAAGATCACGCAGGTTACGTGTGGCTGACGGTTGGCGGCGCAATCACGGCTCGGCGTCGCCCTTTGAGCCCGTGTACGGTTACAGCCGCGCGGTCCGGGTCGGCAATCGCATCGACGTCGCCGGCTGCGCGCCGATCGAGCCCGACGGTTCGTCGACCGTCGGCGACGCCGGAGTGCAGGCCGCGCGCTGCCTGACGATCATCGGCGAAGCGCTCGAAGCCCTGGGCGGCAGCTTCGCCGACGTCGTGCGCACCCGCATGTATATCACCGACGCCGCCGATGCCGATCGCGTCGGACAGGCGCATGGCGCCATATTCGGCGCGATCCGCCCGGCCGCCACGATGCTCGTCATTCCGGCGCTGATCCGCCCCGAATGGAAAGTCGAAATCGAGGCCGAGGCCATTTTAGAGACAGGGATATGACCGACCAGTTCCAGCTTACCGACGACCAGCGCGCGATCCAGGACATGGCGCGCAAGTTCACCGCCGACGCCATCACGCCCTTTGCGGCCGAATGGGACGAAAAGGCGCATTTCCCGCGCGACGTGATCAAGCAGGCGGCCGAACTCGGCTTTGCGGCGATCTATGTCAGCGAGGAATCGGGCGGTATCGGCCTCGGCCGGCTCGAGGCGGCATTGATCATGGAGGCGATGTCCTACGGTTGCCCGGCGACGAGCGCCTTCATCTCGATCCACAATATGGCGAGCTGGATGATCGACAGCTTCGGCGGCGCTGCGGTGAAGTCGAAATATCTTCCCGATCTCGTCACCATGGACCGCATGGCCAGCTACTGCCTCACCGAACCCGGTTCGGGGTCCGACGCTGCGGCGCTCAAGACCACCGCGACGCTCGACGGCGACCATTATGTCGTCAATGGCACCAAGCAGTTCATCTCGGGCGCCGGCGTCAACGACCTTTATGTGACGATGGTGCGCACCGGCCAGCCGGGACCGAAGGGGATCAGTTGCCTCGTCATCGAAAAGGACATGCCCGGTGTCAGCTTCGGCGCGAAGGAACGCAAGCTCGGCTGGAACGCCTCGCCGACCGCGCAGGTGATCTTCGACAATGTGAAGGTGCCGGTCGAAAACCGCGTCGGTGCGGAAGGCGACGGCTTCCGCTTTGCGATGGCGGGGCTCGACGGCGGCCGCCTCAACATCGGCGCCTGCTCGCTCGGCGGGGCGCAGCGCTGCCTTGACGAGGCGATCGCCTATACCAAGGACCGCCAGCAGTTCGGCCAGCCGATTTCGGATTTCCAGAACACCCAGTTCATGCTTGCCGACATGGCAACCGACCTCGAAGCCGCGCGTGCCCTCCTCTATATGGCGGCGGCAAAGGTCACCGCGAACGCGCCCGACAAGTCGCGCTTCTCGGCGATGGCGAAGCGGCTTGCGACCGACAACGGCAGCAAGATCGTCAACGACGCGCTGCAATTGTTCGGCGGTTACGGCTATCTGAAGGATTATCCGATCGAGCGTTTCTGGCGCGACCTGCGCGTCCATTCGATCCTCGAAGGCACCAATCAGGTCATGCGGATGATCGTGGGAAGGGATTTGCTGCGCCAATGACCGAAGATGTTCTGATTTCGATCGACGGCCATGCCGGCCGCTTGTCGCTCAATCGTCCGAAGGCGATCCACGCGCTCAACCTGCCGATGTGCCGGGCGATGATCGATGCGCTGCTCGGATGGCGCGATGACGAGGCCGTCGAGGCGGTCATTATCGACCATAGCGAAGGCCGCGGCTTCTGCGCCGGGGGCGACATTCGCATGCTTGCGGAAAGCGGCGCCAAGGACGGAATGGAGGCGCGGCAGTTCTTCCACACCGAATATCGCCTCAACCATCTGCTTTTCACCTATGCGAAGCCCGTCGTCGCCTTCATGGACGGCATTACCATGGGCGGCGGGGTCGGCATTTCGCAGCCGGCGAAATATCGTGTCGCGACCGAACATACGCGCTTTGCGATGCCCGAAACCGGGATCGGCCTGTTCCCTGACGTCGGCGGCGGCTGGTATCTGCCGCGGCTGGAAGGGCGCGTCGGCGCGTATCTCGCGCTCACCGGCGCGCGGCTCGACGGGGCCGAATGTCTCGCGCTGGGCCTCGCGACCCACTATCTGCCGTCCGAAAAGCTCGCCGAGGCAAAGGCGCGCATCGCGCAGCACCCCGACCGCATTGGCGGCATATTGGGCGAGCTGTCGGTCACCGCGCCGCCCGCCGCGATCATGCAGCATATCGACCGGATCAACCGCCTGTTCGCCAGCGACAGCTATGAAGAGATTCTTGCCGCGCTCGAAGCCGATGGCGGAGAATGGGCCGAAAAGGAACTGGCGACGCTCCACGGCAAATCGCCGCAAACCTGCAAGGTCGCGCTCCGCCAGCTCAAGGAAGGCGGTGCGATGCACGACTTCGCCGCGCAGATGACGCAGGAATATGCGATCGGCAGCCGGGTGGTGCAGATGCACGATTTCATCGAGGGCGTCCGCGCGCTGATCATCGACAAGGACAACAGCCCGAAATGGGACCCGCCGACACCAGAGGCAGTCACCGACGACTGGATCGACGCGATCTTCGCGCCGCTGCCCGAGAATGAGAAATGGACCCCTCTAGCCTAACCGTCACCCCGGCGAAGGCCGGGGTCTCACCGTTGAGATTCCGGCCTTCGCCGGAATGACGAAGGAGATACCGAATGACTTACGAAACCCTCCTCGTCGAACAGCGCGGCGCCGTCACGCTCGTCACGCTCAACCGCCCGCAGGCGCTCAATGCCCTGAACTCCGATGTGCTGAACGACCTTATCGCCGCATTCGCGGCTTTCGAGGCCGATGACAGCCAGCGCTGCGCCGTTCTTACCGGATCGGGCGACAAGGCGTTCGCCGCGGGCGCCGACATCAAGGAAATGGCCGACAAGCCCGCCGCCGATTTCTATCTCGAGGACTTCTTCTCGAAATGGACGAGCGACTTCGCGAAGAAGGTCAGGAAGCCGTGGATCGCCGCGGTCAACGGTTTTGCCTTGGGCGGTGGCTGCGAACTGGCGATGATGGCTGACTTCATCATCGCGTCGGAAAAAGCGAAATTCGGCCAGCCCGAAATCAAGCTCGGCGTCGCCCCCGGCATGGGCGGGTCGCAGCGGCTGACCCGCGCGGTGGGCAAGGCGAAGGCGATGGAAATGTGCCTCACCGGCCGGATGATGGACGCCGCCGAAGCCGAGCGTTCGGGCCTTGTTGCACGCGTGGTTGCGCATGAAACGCTCGTCGACGAAGCGGTGAAGACCGCGACCACGATTGCAGGCATGCCGCCGATGGCTGCGATGGTGAACAAGGATATGGTCAACGCGGCGTTCGAAACGACGCTCGACCAGGGCCTTCTCTACGAACGCCGCCTGTTCCAGATCCTCGCCGCGACCGAGGACAAGGTCGAAGGCATGGCCGCGTTCATCGAAAAACGCGAAGGCGTGTGGAAGGGGCGGTGATCGTCTCGAACATAATCCATCTTTTGAGTGAAAAGCTGTGTGCCCCCGCGAAGGCGGGGGCCCATCATCGGACGGCGCAATTCAAACTGCCGGATGATGGATCCCCGCCTTCGCGGGGACACACAAGTCATTGAGGTTTGTGGAGAGAAATATGAAAATCGCCTTTATCGGACTAGGCAACATGGGCGGCGGGATGGCCGCGAACCTTGCGAAGGCGGGCCACGACGTCCGCGCCTTCGACCTCAGCGAAGAGGCGCTGACGCGGGCGGTAGAAGCGGGCTGCACCCGCGCCGCATCGGCGGCCGAGGCGGTGACCGGCGCCGAGGCTGTCGTGACCATGCTCCCTGCGGGCAAGCATGTCGCGGGCGTTTATGACGCCGAGGTCTTTCCCAATGCCGCGCCCGGCACTCTGCTGCTCGATTGCTCGACGATCGACGTCGCAACCGCGCGCTCGAACATCGAAGCGGCGACGGCGAAGGGCCTCGTCGCGGTCGACGCGCCGGTTTCGGGCGGGATCGCCGCTGCGAATGCGGGCACGCTTACCTTCATGGTCGGCGGCACCGACGAAGGTTTCGCGCGCGCCGAACCGATCCTCGCGAAAATGGGCAAGGCGGTGATCCACGCCGGCGACGCGGGTGCGGGGCAGGGCGCGAAGATCTGCAACAACATGCTGCTCGGCGCCTCGATGATCGCGACGTGCGAAACGCTTGCGCTTGCGCAGAAGCTCGGGCTCGACCCGCAGAAATTCTTCGACATCGCCAGCGTGTCGTCGGGGCAATGCTGGTCGCTCACCAGCTATGCGCCGCTCCCGGGCGTCGGGCCGACGACTCCCGCCGACAATGATTACAAGGGCGGGTTCGCCGCGGCCCTGATGCTCAAGGATCTCCGCCTCGCGATGGAAGCGGCAGCGAGCGTCGAGGCTGAGGTCCCGATGGGGTCGAAGGCCCGCGAACTCTATGAAGCGTTCGTCGCCGCCGATGAAGGCGGACATGATTTTTCCGCGATCATCAAGACATTGCAGGATTGAGCCGCAACGCCGCCCGTGACCGTTTGGGGTCGATTCCGGTCATACGACCCAGATCGACGGCGAACGACGACTTTGGGGAGGGGAGCGGACGTTTCACGTTCGTGCAAGAATGGATTGCGACACGGAGGCTCAGTGCTGCGGACCGCTCAACAACAGGAGAGTCGCCCAAGCGACGATCAAGATAGTTAGCAGGCCCCACGTTGACAAAAGCCAGGCTTTAGAGCGCACATCTCTGGCGGTCTGCACAACTGCATACATAAGGACCGGCAAAAAGAATAATGCAGCCGAGCCGCCCATAAATGTCCCTCGAGGTTAAACCGATTTCATCGCCATGCGCGAGTTTGGCCGCGCGATGATCGACATTATGGACAAACAACCATGTCCGCAATCGGTCGATAACCGAACCCACCGCGGTCCGGCACCAGTTCAATAGAAATCCGCTGTCTCGCCGCCATTGAGCCTTTTGGTGCGATGCACTTGCGTGGGCGCTTTGCTGTCGCCGGAGCGCACTTCCAGTCGGCCGTTCACCCGCCGCACCTCGGCCGGGGCCACTATGCGCGCGCGGGCGACGCCCACGGCGCTTGCCTGCGGCGGCGGAGCTTGCGCTGCCGTCGGTGCGCCCGCAGCGACGAGCAGGGCGAGGGCAAAGGACATGGCGTTCATGCTCTGCTCTAACGGCCGATGCCGCCATGATCTTAACCCTGAATCGCCGCTGTTTTTACGGCCGGTCGCCGTGATTTTGACAAAAGAAGGGCCGCCTGACCCAAGCGGGGACAGGCGGCCCTTTCTTCGTTTCGCGCTGGTTTAGAAGCCCGCCTTCGCCGCGGCCTTCTCGGCGAGCAGCGGTGCCACCGTGAAGCCGTGCTTTTCCAGCGCCGCGGCGATCTTGTCGGTGCCTTCAAGGCCCGCCCAGAACATCGGACCGCCGCGATAGACCGGCCAGCCATAGCCGTAGATCCACACCACATCGATATCGCTCGCGCGCTGTGCCTTGCCTTCGGCGAGGATCAAGGCACCTTCGTTGACCATCGGATAGAGCGTGCGTTCGACGATTTCCTGATCGCTGATCTCGCGCTTCTGAATGCCCGCCTTCTGGCGGAACTCCTCGATGATCTCGGCAACGCGCGGGCTTTCCGACGGATTGCGCTTGTCGTCATAGTCATAGAAGCCCGCCTGCTTCTTCTGGCCCCAGCGGCCTTCGGCGCACAGCGCGTCGCGGATGCTTTCGATCCGGTTCGGGTCGCGGTGCCAGCCGATGTCGACGCCGGCAAGGTCGCTCATCTGGAACGGTCCCATCGGCATGCCGAAATCGACATGCACCTTGTCGACCTGCGCCGGGGTCGCGCCTTCGAGCAACAGCTTCTGTGCCTCGATCTGGCGCGGTGCGAGCATGCGGTTGCCGATGAAGCCGTGGCAGACGCCGGCGACGACGGCGACCTTGTCGATCTTCTTGCCGATCGCCATCGCGGTCGCCAGCACGTCGGGGGCGGTCTTGTCGCCGCGCACCACTTCGAGCAGCTTCATCACATTGGCGGGCGAGAAGAAGTGCATGCCGAGCACGTCGCCGGGGCGGCTCGTCGACGCTGCAATCTCGTTGACGTCGAGGTAGCTGGTGTTCGACGCCAGAATGGCGCCGGGCTTTGCGATCTTGTCGAGCTTGCCGAAGATGTCTTTCTTGACGTCCATATTCTCGTAGACCGCCTCGATGATGAGGTCGCAGTCGGCGAGCGCGTCGAGTTCGAGCGCGGGGGTGATGAGCCCCATCATCTGATCGACCTGTTCGGGCTTGAAGCGGCCCTTCGCGGCGCTGGCATCATAATTCTTGCGCACCACGCCCAGGCCGCGGTCGAGCGCTTCCTGCTGCATTTCGACGATGGTGCAGGGAAAGCCCTTTTGCAGGAAGTTCATCATGATGCCGCCGCCCATCGTGCCGGCGCCGATGATGCCGACCTTCTTGATGTCGCGCAGCTGCGTGTCCTTGGGCAGGCCGTCGATCTTTGCCGCCTGGCGTTCGGCGAAAAAGATGTGGCGCTGCGCCGCCGACTGGCTGCCCATCATCAGCTTCATGAATTCCTGGCGCTCGAAGGCGAGCCCTTCGTCGAAGGGCAGGCGCGTCGCCGCCTCGACGCAGGCGAGGTTCGCGTAAGGCGCCTCGAAACCGCGCCAGCGCTTCGCGTTCGCGGTCTTCAGCTTTTCGATGACGCCGACGTCGCCGAACACGGCGCGTTCGCGGGTCGGGCGCGGGCCGTCGGCGATCTTGGCGCGGGCGAAGGCGATTGCGTCGGCGGCAAGGCTGTCCTCACCCGCCAGCGCATCGACGAGGCCCATCTCCTTCGCGCGTGGCGCGGGGACGGGATCGCCGAGCGAGGTCATCGTCGCGGCGACTTCGACCCCGACGACGCGCGGCAGGCGCTGCGTGCCGCCCGCGCCGGGCAGCAGCCCCAGCTTCACCTCGGGCACGCCGAGCTTCGCCGACGGGACCGCGACGCGATAATGACAGACGAGCGCAGTTTCGAGGCCGCCGCCGAGCGCCGTGCCGTGGATGGCAGCGACGACCGGCTTGGTCGCGGCTTCGATCATGTTGAGCACGGCGTTGAAATCGGGACCGCGCGGCGGCTTGCCGAATTCGCTGATGTCGGCGCCGGCGATGAAGGTTGCGCCATCGCAGCGCAGCACGATCGCCTTGACGCCGTCATCGGCGAGCGCGGCTTCGAAATTATCCTTCAACCCCTGACGGACATGCCACGACAGGGCGTTGACCGGGGGGTTGTTGACGATGACGACGGCGATCTCGCCATCCTTCTGCATCGTGACGGATACGGGGGTTTCATCGGACATGGGAAAGCTCCTCTCAATCTAAAGCCTGTCAGAAAAGCCTTGTGCCCCCGCGAAGGCGGGGGTCCATCACCGGACGGCACGATCTGGCACCGGCAGGAGATGGGTCCCCGCCTTCGCGGGGATACAGGCCCTTTTTATTCGAACATATACATCATTTCAGTCGTCGATCGCGGCGTGGACGAGCGTCTTGACCTCGCGCCGCACGGGATAGGTGGACGAGGGCATGAGCTGGGTCATGAACACCATGCAGATTTCTTCGACCGGATCGACGAAGAAGCCGGTCGAAAACATGCCGCCCCAATAAAAATCCCCCGCCGAGCCGGGGATGCCCGCCGCCGCCGGGTCGAGCGTGACCGCGAAGCCGAGCCCGAAGCCGACCCCGGCATTTTCGTCCTCGGAAAAGATGCCGACGCTATGCTGCGTCAGGTCGCCGCCGCCGACCAGGTGGTTCGCGGTCATCAGGGCGAGCGTCTTGCGGCTGATGATTCGCGTGCCGTCCAGCTTGCCGCCGCCGAGCAGCATCAGACAGAAACGGTGATAATCGGCCAGCGTCGAGACGAGCCCGCCGCCGCCCGAATGAAAGCTGCGGTCCTTTGCCCAGCGGCTGCGGTCGCCGCTGTCGAAGCCCTTCATCTTCTCCTTCGGGTCGAAAGCGTAGCAGTCCGTCAGCCGATGCTGTTTGTCCGCAGGCACCTTGAACCCGGTATCGACCATGCCGAGGGGGCCGAAGATGCGCTCCTGCAGCACCTCGGCGAACGGCTTGCCCTCGATCCGCTCGATCACCGCGCCAAGGACGTCGGTCGCCATCGAATAATTCCAATGCGCGCCGGGATCGAACTGCAGCGGGATTTTCGCGAGTCCCGCGATGAAGCTGTCCATCGTATAATCGGCGTCGAAATCGTCGATCTTGGTCTTGCGATAGGCGGCGTCGACCGGCGTACGCTCCTGAAAGCTGTAGGTGAGGCCGGCGGTATGGCGCAGCAGGTCGACCATCAGGATCGGGCGCACCGGCGGCCGGGTCAGGAAGGGCACATTGCCGCCGCCCGCAACGAAGACGCCGGTGTCCTTGAACTCGGGGCAGAACTTTACCAGCGGATCGGACAGCGCGACCTTGCCCTCCTCGACCAGCATCATGAAGGCGGTGCTGGTGATCGGCTTGGTCATGCTGGCGATGCGGAAGATCGCATCCTCTTTCAGCGCCTCGCCCGGACGCGCCTCGCCGATGCACGACAGATGCGCGATCTCGCCGCGCCGCGACACCAGCGTCGCCGCATGCGGCAGGCGGCCGGCGCCGACATATTTCGCGCCGAGAAAGGCTGGAATGCGGTCTAGCCGCGCGGTATCGAATCCGTGACCCATGGGGCGTCGTCCTTAGTGCGATGTCTGGCCGAGAAGCTGGCGCGTCACCGGGTGCGAGCTGGTGAGGCCCCCGTCAACCGCAATCGCCTGTCCGTTGACGTAGCTTGCCTGGTCGCTGAGCAGGAAGAGCGCGACATTGGCGAGCTCCTCGGGCTGGCCGGCGCGCTTTAGCGGGTTGAGCTGGCCGATCTTGTGCGTGACGCCCTTCTCCTTTGCATAGTCGAAGGTCGGTTTGGTCATCCCGGTTTCGGTGAGGCCGGGGCAGATCGCGTTGACGCGCACATTGGCCGACGTCATCTGCTGCGCCGCGGTCTTGGCAAGGTTGATGACCCCCGCCTTCGACGCCGAATAGGCGGCCGGGCCGGCGCCCGAATTGATCCCCGCGACACTCGCGGTCAGCAGGATCGCGCCGCCGCGGCCCTGATCGACCATCGCCTTGCCCGCATGCTTCACCATCAGCGCCGGGCCGATCAGATTGACGCGCAGCGTTTCGGCCCAGGCCTCGGGCGAGATGTCGAAGATGCCGCCCATGTCGCCGATGATCCCGGCGTTGGCGAAGGCGATGTCGAGCCCACCGTAATTTTCCTGTGCGGTCGCGACCAGCCGCGCAACATCGGCTTCGACACCGGCATCGACTTCCAGCGCGACGACGGTGCCGCCTGCGTCCTTCACTGCCTGCGCCGTGTCATGCACCGCCGCGCTCTTGTCGCCGATGACGAGTTTCGCACCTTCGGCGGCGAAGCGCAGCGCGCTTGCCCGGCCGATGCCGCTGCCCGCGCCGGTAATGATCGCAATCTTGCCGTCCAATGCGCCCATCATGCGCCTCCCGATATCGTGGCTCCGCCATCGCAGACGATGGTCTGGCCGGTTGTGAATGCCCCCGCCTTGCTGGCAAGAAAGACCGCCGCGCCGGCGATCTCGTGCGGTTCGCCGATGCGCTTCAGCGTCGAAGCCGCGGTGGAACGCCGAAGATTCTCTTCATTTTCCCACAGCGCGCGCGCCATGTCGGTGCGGATCAGGCCGGGCGCGATGCAATTGACGCGGACGCCCTTGGGGCCGAACTCGACCGAGAAATTGCGCGCCACCTGCATGTCCGCCGCTTTGGAAATCCCGTAGGCTCCGATGATCGGCGATCCCTTGAGCCCGCCGATCGAACTGATGATCGTGATCGATCCTTCGCCGCGTTCGAGCATTTCGGGTGCGACCATCGAAATCAGCCAGTGGTTGGACAGGATATTATTGTCCATGATCTTGCGGAACTGGTCGTCGCTGATGCCGAGGCCAGGACCATAATAGGGGTTCGATGCCGCGTTGCAGACGAGCGCGGTGATCTTGCCGAAGGCGGCGCGTGTCGCGTCGACGAGATGCTGCAGATCCTCCTTCGACGAGATGTTCGCGGCAACCGCAATGGCGGTGCCTTCGCCAAAGCGCGCGTTGATCGCCGCCGCGGTCTGATCGCAGGCATCCTGCTTGCGGCTCGAGATGACGACCTTGGCGCCCTGTTCGGCCATTGCTTCGGCGGTCGCCTTGCCGATGCCGCGCGACGATCCGGTGATCAGCGCGACCTGCCCGGTCATGTCGAACAGGCTCATGCGCCGGCCTGCTGCGCGAAGTGCCATGCCTTTTGCGCCAGCGGCAGGACGCGTTCGGACATTGCCTTGGCATGGGCCGACGATGCGGTACCGTCGATGACGCGCTTCTTGATCCCCTGCATGATGCCGGCGAGGCGGAAGAAATTATAGGCGAAATACCAGTTCATGTCGGGAACGCTGTCGCGCCCGGTCGCGGCGCAATAGCGATCGACCACCTCGTCGAGCTCCGGAATGCCGAGCGCCGCGCGGTCAAGGTCCATCACCCCCGAACGGCCGCCGTTTTCGGTCACCCACGCCATTGCGACATAGGTGAAATCGGCGAGCGGATCGCCGAGTGTCGACAATTCCCAGTCGAGCACCGCCAGCACCTCGGGCCGGTCCTTGGCCCAGATCATATTGTCGATCCGGTAATCGCCGTGGACGACGCTGGTGCGCGTCTGTTCGGGCAAGGTCGCGGGCAGCCATGCGATCAGCCGCTCCATCTCGTCCATCGTCTCGGTCTCGGACAGCCGGTACTGCTTGGTCCAGCGATCGACCTGGCGCCCGAAATAATTGCCCGGCTTGCCGAAGTCCGAAAGCCCGGCGGCTTCGACATCGACACTGTGCAGCGCCGCGAGCGCGTCGATCATCGCGAAATAGGTCGCGCGGCGGTTTTCGGGGGTCGACCCCGGCATCGATCCGTCCCAGATGGTATGGCCGTCGACCATCCCCATCACATAGAACCAGCTGCCGACCACGCTGTCATCGGTACACAGCCCATATTGGCGCGCGACCGGATAGCCCATCTTATGGAGGCCAGCCTGCACCTTATATTCGCGGTCGACGGCGTGCGCCGACGGGAGCAGCGGGCCGAAAGGTTTGCGCCGCAGCACATAATTGCCCGACGGCGCCGATATCTTGTAGGTCGGGTTCGACTGGCCGCCGGCAAATTTGCTCTGCGTCAGCGGGCCTTCAAACCCTTCGACATTGGCTTCCATCCAGGCGGTCAGCTTCGCCTCGTCGAGGACGTCGGCGCCCTCCGGCGCGACGGTGCCGCTGAAGGCCTTTTGCGCGTCGATTGTTTCCGTCATTGGCCGAACACGATCACCGACCGCGCGGCATCGCCCTTTCGCATCTTGTCGAAGCCTTCGTTGACCCGGTCGAGCGGGATCGTCTCGGCAACGATGCTGTCGAGATCGAGCAGGCCGCGCAGGTAGAAATCGACGAGCCGCGGGATGTCGACCGGGAAGCGATTGCCGCCCATGATCGCGCCCTGCAGCTTCTTGCCCGAAAGCAGGTCCATTGCGCCCAGCCCGACCTTTTCGGACAGCGGCATCATGCCCAGGATCGTCGCGGTGCCGCCGCGGCGCAGCGAGGCGACCGCGAGGCTGGCCGAGGCAGGACGCCCGACCGCTTCGACCGCATGGTCGACGCCGCCCTTGGTCATTTCGACGATCTGTTTGGCGGCATCGTCGGCGAGCGCGTCGACGACATCGGTTGCGCCGAGCTTCATCGCCAGTTCGCGCTTTTCGGGAACCGGGTCGGCGGCGATGATGCGCCCCGCGCCGGCGATCTTGGCGGCGTTGATCGTCGCGAGCCCGACGCCGCCGCAACCGACGACCGCGACCGTTTCGCCCGGCGTCACCTTGCACGCGTTAAAGATGGTGCCCGCGCCGGTCGTGACCGCGCAGCCGATCACCGCCGCCCGGTCGAGCGGCATTTCGGGATCGATCGCGACGCACGCATGTTCGTGGACCAGCATCACCTCCGAAAAGGCGCTGAGGTTGAGCATCTGGTTGACCGGCGATCCGTCGGGGCGCGTGATGCGCGGCGCCGATCCGACCGGCCGGCGCGTCTCGCCGCCAAGGCACAGCGACATGCGCCCGGTAACGCAGAACTCGCAATGGCCGCAAAAGGCGCTGAGGCAGGTGACGACCGCATCGCCCGGCTTCACCGTGCGGACTTCGCTGCCCACCGCCTCGACGATCCCGGCGGCTTCATGGCCGGGGATGGCGGGCAGGGGGTGCGGATAGGCGCCGTCGATGAAGTGAAGGTCCGAATGGCAAAGCCCGCAGGCGGCGGTGCGGATGCGCACCTCGTGCGGGCCGGGCTTGTCGACGACGACCTCCTCGATGACGAGGGGCTTGCCGGGTTCGATCAGGACGGCGGCTTTGGTCAATGTATCTTCTCCGTTCGGTTCGAGCGACATCGAGAACCGGTTGTGGCCGTTCGTGTCTCGACTTCGCGCGACACGAACGGACGTGGGACGATTTAACGCGTAACGCCGATGTCGCCCGACGAGAAACGATCGTCCTGCGCGGCGGGCGAATGTTTCGCCAGCTCGATGCGCGCGATGGCGCGGGCGTGGACTTCGTCGGGACCGTCGGCGATGCGCAGCGTGCGCTGGCCGGCATACATTTTGGCGAGGCCGAAATCCTCGCTGACGCCGCCGCCGCCATGCGCCTGAATCGCATCGTCGATGATCTGCAGCGCCATGTTCGGCGCCTGCACCTTGATCATCGCGATCTCGGCCGCGGCCGACTTGTTGCCGACCTTGTCCATCATGTCGGCGGCCTTCAGGCACAGGAGGCGCGTCATTTCGATGTCGATGCGCGCGCGGGCGATGCGCTGTTCCCAGATGCTGTGCTCGGCCACGGTCTTGCCGAAGGCGACGCGCGACTGGAGCCGCTTGCACATCCGTTCGAGCGCTTCTTCGGCGACGCCGATCGTGCGCATGCAATGGTGGATACGCCCCGGCCCGAGGCGGCCCTGCGCAATCTCGAAGCCGCGGCCTTCGCCGAGCAGCATCGCGTCCTCGGCCTTGACGCGAACGTCCTTGAGCTCGATTTCCATATGACCGTGCGGTGCATCGTCATAGCCGAAGACGGGCAGGTGGCGCAGGATATTGATGCCCGGCGCGTCCATCGGGACCGCCAGCATCGACTGCTGCGCGTGGCGCTTGGCGCCGAAATCGGTCTTGCCCATGACGATCGCGACCTTGCAGCGCGGATCGCCCGCGCCCGACGACCACCATTTGACGCCGTTGATGACATAGTCGTCGCCGTCGCGTTCGATCCGCGTTTCGATGTTCGTCGCATCGGACGAGGCGACCGCGGGTTCGGTCATCAGAAAGGCCGATCGAATCTCGCCATTCATCAGCGGGGCGAGCCATCTGTCCTTCTGCGCGCGGGTGCCATAGCGATGGAAGACTTCCATATTGCCCGTGTCGGGCGCCGAGCAGTTGAACACCTCGCTCGCAAAGCCGACGCGGCCCATTTCCTCGGCGCACAGTGCATATTCGAGGTTGGTGAGCCCCGGACCTTCGAATTCGAACGTCTCGTCGACATGATGGTGCGCGCTGCTGCGCGGCGGCATGAACAGGTTCCAGATGCCGGCGGCCTTCGCCTCGGCCTTCAGATCCTCGACGACCTGGATGACTTTCCAGCGATCGCCGCTCGCATCCTGCTGTTTGTAGGTCGCAACGGCGGGGCGGATCTTGCGGTCGATGAACTCGCGCACCCGGTCGCGCCAGTGCACCTGCCGGTCGGTGAAGTCGAAATCCATCGCTGCATCCTTTCCCTTTACGTTCACGTAAGCCTTTGGACCGATTCGCCCCCCTTTGCCAAGACCCGCGGCGCAGAAAATTGCCCCGGCATCGCTGCCCGCGCAATCTTCCGTTACGGCCGCGGCCCCTGGCTATCGGCCGCCGCGCCGCCCGTCGAGGCGAGGGCGGCGAGCCGTGCCTCGTGGCTGGCCCGGTCGATCGGATACCGCCGCAGGCCAATGGCCGCCATGACCGAAATCAAAATCATCAATCCGGCGAAAGTCCACGCCATTGCCGCGGCAGTGCTGGCTGGCCAGTCCTCGGGCCGCACTTGATCGCTCAACCCCGCAAAGGCGACAAGCTGGCCGACGAGAAAGATGCCGAGCGCCTGCCCGAATTTCTGGACCATCAGATAGCCGGCGAAGAAGACGCCCTCGATCCGCGTGCCATGATCGACCTCATGCGCTTCGACGATTTCGGCAACCATCGACGAGGTGGAAATGGTTGCCACCACCAACCCGAACAGCGACAGGGTCTGCAACGACAGCAAAAGCATCACCGAAGGCCATCCGCCCAGATCGGGCCACCAGCCCAGATTGCGTGCGGCATAGGGCAGGAAAGCGATCACGCCACTCGCGAGCGCGGCACCGATCGCGCTGTCGCGCTTGCCAAAGCGGCGGTGCGCATGGCCGACCGCCGCGAAAGCGCCGAAGACCGCGACGGCGAGCCCGACAGGATAGAAACGCAGCTGTGCATCGCTGAGTTGCCAGACATAGAGCATCATATAATTGGTCGACGCGATCGTCGTCGCATAGGCGCCCGTGACGAACAGCGCGCCGGACGCCAGCGCAAGAAACGCCGGGTTGCGAAAGGCAAGCAGGATGTCAGCGAGCATCGAATGGCCGTGCGGCCTGCGCGGCGGAGGCGGCAGCGACAGGATGCGGCGTTGCTGACCGAATGCCGACGCCAGCGTCGTCAGCAAGATCATGGCGGCGCCGAACAGACCGTAGGCGGTATAGCCGGATGTCTCGAGCAAGCCGCTGCGCGCGGGATCGTCGGAGACCAGAAAGACATTATAGGCAAGCGCCACGGCAAGGAGGCCGCCGAGCCAGCCGAACAGAAAGCGATAGCGCATCAGCGCGGTGCGCTCGTCATAATCGCGCGTCAGTTCGGCGACGAGCGAGATCGACGGAATTTCGCACGCCGACACCAATATCCGCACGGCCACGACATTGAGGAACAGGCCCAACGTCGAATGTTTTGCGATATCGGGCGACACCCACAGCAGCGTCCACACGATTGCCATCGGCAGAGCGGCGCCGTAAAGCCAGGGCAGCCTCCGCCCAAGCCGGGTTCGCGTCGCATCCGACAGCCGGCCGATCATCGGATCGACGATCGCATCGACCAGCATCGCGCCGATCAACACGAGCGACACGACGCGCGGATCGAAACCGAGCACCTGGTTGTAATAGATCATGAAGAAGGTAGTGAGCCCCGACTCCTTGATTCCGAGCGTTACGGCACCCACGCCATGCGCCACCTTGATGCGCGTCGGCAGCGCGCCCGGGAGAATATTGGCGCTCATTGCAGCGCGATCGTTTCGGATGCGGACAGCGCGGCGACGCGGGCTTCGTGGTCGGCGCGGTTGATCGGGAAGCGCGCGAAGATCCACGTCGACAGGATTGTCGCGACGATCACGATCAGGCTGTAGCTGACGACCAGCCGGTCGACCACTTGCGGTGCAACCTCGCCGGGAACGGCTTTCGCCGGCAGGCCCGACAGGCTGATCAGCAGGCCGGTGAGGCCGATCCCTACGGCGGTGGCGCATTTCTGGACGAACATCCAGCCGGCGGCGAACACGCCTTCGGTGCGGCGTCCGGTTTCGACCTGCGAGGCTTCGACGACGTCGGCGAGCATCGACTGTGCGGAGATCATCACCATCACCGCGTTGACGTTGGAAACGAGGATGAAGCCCATCAGCAGATTGCTCGAAAAGGCGGAGCCGGTTCCCGGCCAATGGCCCGAAAGGAACAGGCCGAACGGCGCCACCCAGAACGTCGTGCTGATGATCCCGCAGATCACCGCGACGCGCTTCTTGCCGAACCGGTGGTGGAGTGGCTGCACAAACACGAAGGACAGCAGGACGCTGACCATCAGCAGCCATGGCAGCGCCGCGAAGGCGCCATCGGAAAAGCGCCAGACATAAAGATAAAGGAAGTTCGAGATGGTGAAGGTCATCTGCGTGCTCGAAATCGCGATCAGCGAGGCGCCGAGCAGGATCAGCGCCGCCGGGTGGCGCAGCGATTCCCAAATCTCGGCAAAGGCGCGCCGGGGCGTTCCGGGTTCGGGCTTCGTCGCGGGCAGATGCGCTATGCGCCGATGCTGGCCGAGCGCCGAGATGAAAACCGTCACCGCCATGATGATCGCCCCGCACAGGCCGTAGAGCCAGTAGCCCGCAGGATTGAGCTGCCCGAACTTGTGCGTCGCGTCGGGCCGCAGGAAGACGGTGTTGGCGAGGAAGAAGACGAGCAGCCCGCCGCCCCAGGCGAAGAGGAAGCGGAAGCGGACCAGCGCGGTGCGCTCGTCATAATCGCTTGTCAGTTCGGCGACGAGCGATTGCGACGGCACTTCGCAGCACGATACCAGCGTGCGCACCAACACCGCGACGACCACCAGATAGGCAAAGATGTGCGTATGGTCGTCGGGCGGCGACCACAGCAGCATCCATGCGAGCCCGAGCGGCAGCGGCGCGAGATAGAGCCACGGATGGCGGCGGCCCCAGCGCGTATAGGTGCGGTCCGAAAAATAGCCGATCAGCGGATCGACGAAGGCATCGGCGAGCAGCGCGAACATCAGCGCCAGCGAAACAAGGCTCGCATCGAGCCCGACCACCTGGCTGTAAAAGATCAGGAGGAAGGTCGAAAAGCCGTTGTCCTTGACCCCATAGGCAACGCTGCCGAGGCCGTGGAATAATTTGAGCCCGAGCGGCAGGCGCGCCTGCGCCGGGGTCTCGGCGGTCACGCCGCGGCTCCGGCCTTGGCCGCATCCTCCATGGCTATCAGGGCGTCGAACAGGCCGGGCGCTTCGGGATCCCAGGCGTGGCGCTGGCCGATCGTCAGACCGCCGTCGACCAGCATATGCGTGCCGGTCATGAAGCTCGCCTCCTCGCTCGCCAGATAGGCGACGGCATTGGCGATGTCGTCGGGTTGTCCGCCGCGCGCGACCGGCTGCGCATGCGCACTCATTTCGGCGATCACCGCCTTGGCCGCATCCTTGCTTTCGTCGGGCACCTCGAGCGAGGTGGTGAAGATATTGGTGTTGATGAAGCCGGGGCAGATCGCGTTCACGCGGATGCCATATTGGGCAAGATCGGTCGCCGCGACCTTGGTCAGATGCAGCACGCCCGCCTTGGCGACGGCATAGGCGGTCGGCGAATAGCCAGCGCCGAGCGCCGCGACGCTCGCAGTGTTGACGATCGCGGCGCCTTTGCGGCCCTTCATGTGAGGCGCAGCATAGCGGATGCCCATCGCGACCGATTTGAGGACGAGGTTCATCGTCCAGTCCCATCCGTCGGGCGTGATTTCGTCGATCGGGGCGCGGTCGCCGCCTGCGGCAGCATTGTTGAACACGATGTCGATGCCGCCGCCGCGCTTCGCGGCTTCGTTCATCAGCGCTTCGATGTCCGACGCGACGGTGACGTCGCACCGGATGAATTCGATCCGGCCGTTCGACGCCGCGGCAAGAGCCTGACCGCCCGCCTCGTCGATGTCGGCTGCGAAAACATGGGCGCCTTCGCCCGCGAGTTTCAGAACGGCCGCCTTGCCAATACCCGATGCTGCGCCGGTGACGACGGCGACCTTGCCTGCGAATCGCATTTCCTGCTCTCCCGTTTTCTTTTGCCACTTAGCTTAGGCGCATGGGAGGGCGCGTCAACGGCCCGCAATCGGACGCTACGGCGCCGTAACGGCAGCGCGGCACGGCCAAGTTGACGCTTGCGTAAACCGGGCGACTCCCCTTAGTTTGCGCGCCAGAAGAGGAGCCCGAAAGATGAGCGATCAGGACGCTTTCCGCGCCGAAGTGCGCGCCTGGCTGGAAGCCAATTGCCCCCCCGAAATGCGCGAACCCGTCCGCGACGAAGGCGATGTGTGCTGGGGCGGCCGCAAATGGGTTTTCAAGAATGACGCCCAGAAACAATGGCTCGAAGCCTGCGCCGCAAAGGGCTACACCGTTCCCGATTGGCCGAAGGAATATGGCGGCGCCGGGCTGACCCCCGAACAGACCAAGATCCTGAAACAGGAAATGAAGCGGATCAACGCGCGCTCGCCGCTCGACAGCTTCGGCATCTGGATGCTCGGCCCCGCGCTGCTCAAATTCGGTACCGAAGAGCAGAAGGTCCATTATCTGAACCAGATCGCGCGCGGCGAAATCCGCTGGTGCCAGGGCTATTCGGAACCCGGCTCGGGCAGCGACCTCGTCTCCCTGCAGACCTTCGGCGAGGACAAGGGCGATCACTGGGTCGTCAACGGATCGAAGATCTGGACCAGCTATGCCGACAAGGCCGACTGGATCTTCTGCCTCGTCCGCACCGACAAGGCGAACAAATATCAGGGCATCACCTTCATGCTCTTCGACATGGAGAGCAAGGGCGTCACGACCAAGCCGATCCTGCTGATTTCGGGCAATTCGCCCTTCTGCGAAACCTTCTTCGACGATGTCGAAGTGCCCAAGACGCAGTTCGTCGGCGAGATCAACCGGGGCTGGGACGTCGCCAAATATCTCCTCGGCCACGAACGCGAGATGATTTCGGGCGGCGGTGCGGGCGGCGACATGGTCAGCATCGGCGGCGCCTTTGCCAAGGCGATCGGCAAGAACGGCCATGGCGAACTCGACGATCCGATCCTGCGCGCCGAAATGGCGGCGTTCGACGTCGATGTCTTTGCCTATCGCGCGATGGGCGAACGCTTCATGGACATGTGGAAGACCGGCCGCGCGCACCCCGCCTCGTCGAACATGATGAAATATGTCGGGACCGAGCTCAACAAGCGCCGCCACGAACTCGTCATGTCGGGCGGTGGCAGCGAAGCGCTCGAATGGGACAGTCCCGAAACAAAGGGTGGCGCCCGCCCGCGCGCGTGGCTGCGCACCAAGGCCAATTCGATCGAAGGCGGCACGAGCGAAGTGATGCTCAACGTCATCGCCAAGCGTATCCTCGATTTGCCCGGAGCCTGACCCATGCCCTTGTATCACAATGACGATCAGGCGATGCTCAAGGACAGCGTCGCGCCCTTTGTGGCCGAACAGGCCCCCGTCTCGCACCTCCGCAAGCTGCGCGACGAGGCCGACGCCACCGGCTTCTCGCGCGACCTGTGGGCGCAGTTCACCGAAATGGGCCTGCCCGGCATGCTGGTGCCGGAGGCGCATGGCGGGCTCGGCATGGGGCATATGGAAGCGGGCATCGTGCTCGAGGAAATCGGCCGCAACCTGACGCCGTCGCCCTTCCTCGCGACCAGCGTCGGCGCGGTCGCCGCGCTGGCGAAGGCGGGCGGAACGCAGGCGGGCCGCTGGCTTCCCGCCATCGCCAGCGGCGAGGCGATCGTCGCACTCGCGATCGACGAGGGTGCCAAGCACCGCCCCGACCGCATCGCGACCGCCGCGACACGCGCCGGCAACGGCTTTCGATTGGACGGCAAGAAAAGCTTCGTCCTCCACGGCCATATCGCCGACATGAGCATCGTCGCGGCGAAAACCGACGGCGGTATCACCCTGTTCGCGGTGCCGAAGGATGCAAAGGGGCTGACCGCCGATCCGCGCCGCCTCGTCGACTCCTCGCTTGCAAGCCATGTCACCCTCGACGGCGTCGAGGTCGATGCCGACGCGGTGATCGGCGAAGTCGATGCCGGCGGCCACATCCTCGACGCGCTGCTGGCCGCCACCCGCACCGGCGCTGCCGCCGAAATGGTTGGCGTCGGGCAGGGCGCGATGGACATGACCGTCAATTACCTCAAGGAACGCAAGCAGTTCGGCAAGCTAATCGGCGAGTTTCAGGCGCTCCAGCACCGCGCCGCGCATCTCTATGGCGAGATGGAAGTCGCGCGCGCCACGGTGATGAAGGCGCAGCAGCTCCTCGACGAAGGCAGCGAAGGCGCGAAGCTGATGGTCTCGGTCGCCAAGGCCAAGGCGGGCCGCGCCGCCAACCTTGCGGTGCGCGAAGGCGTTCAGATGCACGGCGGCATCGGCATGACCGACGAATATGACATCGGCCTCTACATGAAACGCGACCGCGCGCTCGCCGAATTCATGGGCGATGTGCATTACCATATCGACCAGGTCGCCCGGATGAACGGATACTGAAACGACTCAAACCCCCTGCCGCCTGCGGGAGGGGAGTGATCGGAGAAAAACAATGAACCTCAATGATATGTTCGGCCTCAACGGCCGCATCGCGCTCGTCACCGGCGGTTCGCGCGGCATCGGCAAGATGATCGTCGAAGGCTATCTCGCCGCGGGATGCGCGCGCGTCTATATCTCAGCGCGCAAAACGGCGCAGATCGAGGAAGCCGTCGCCGATTTCGAAACGCGCTATCCGGGCAAGGTCATCGGCCTTCCCGTCGATCTTTCGACCGTCGAAGGCTGCCGCGCGCTCGCCAAGGAACTCGAAGCACGCGAGGAAAAGCTCGACATCCTCGTCAACAATGCGGGCGCCGCCTGGGGCGAACCCTTCGAGAATTTCCCCGAAGCCGGCTGGGACAAGGTGATGGACATTAACGTCAAATCGCCCTTCTTCCTGACCCAGGCGTTGCACAATCTGCTGAAGGCGGCGGGCACGCCCGCACAGCCGGCAAAGGTCATCAACATCGGATCGATCGACGGCATGCGCCTCAACCCATGGGAAACCTACAGCTATCATGCGTCGAAGGCGGCGATCCTCTATCTGACCAAGCGCATGGCGGCGCGGCTGGTGCAGGACAATATCATCGTCACCGCGATCGCACCCGGCGCCTTCCAGTCGGACATGAACAAGGCGGCGCGCGACCATGGCGACGCAGTTGCCAAGAGCATCCCGACCAAGCGCATCGGCGTGCCCGAGGATATGGCCGGCGCAGCGATCTTTCTCGCATCGAAGGCGGGCGATTATGTCGTCGGCGAAACGATCGCGGTCGACGGCGGTCTCGTCCATGGCGACCTCAAGACCAGCATCGACGCTTAGGCCGCTTCTTGTTGGCCACCCCGGACTTGATCCGGGGGGCATCCCTGTCGAACCGTAACCGCGTTATGGCGAGCCGACAGGAAATTGACTCGCCGCGCGCGCAGGTGTATTATTCAGATAATGCACCAAGGAGACAGTCCATGCGTTTCGCCTTCCTGATTCCCCCGATGCTGTTGCTCGGCGCCTGCGGCCACGCCGAAGACAAGAGCGATAAGGCCGAGATCACGGTGAATGCCGATGGCGACGGCGGCAATGTCCGGATCACCGCCGGCAAGGACGGCGGCAAGGTCAGCATCGATGGCGACCACGGCTCGATGAGCTTCAAGCTCCCCGATTTCGCCAATATCGACGTCGATAGCGATTTCGATATCGACGGGGTGAAGCTCTATCCGGGCAGCAAGATCGCAAGCATCGACGTCAATGCGAGTGACAAGGGCGGCGCCGACAAGGCGAGGGTGCGCCTCGGCTTCACCTCGCCGGCGGCGCCCGCCAAGGCAGCCGACTGGATGGCCGGCGAATTTGCGAAGAAGAATATCCAGGTCCAGCGCGCCGGCGACACGCTGCGCGGAACCGACAAGGACGGCGCCGATTTCACGATCAGCTTCGAACCCGCGGGCGAGACGAGCAAGGGCGAGGTGCGGATCGTCAAGAATTGACCCCTCGTCATGGCGAGGCGCGAAGCGATTGCTTCGCCTTGCTCCTCGCCATGACGGTGTTCGGGTCTACCCGCTGTTGCGCAGCGCGGTTGCGATCGCGTTGATGGTCAACTGGATGCCCTCGGCGATGCGGGGGTCGGTTTCGCCCGCGCGATGGCGCTTCATCAATTCGATCTGCAGCAGGTTGAGCGGCTCGATATAGGGCAGGCGCAGGCGGATCGATGCCTCGAGCGCTGGATTATTCTCGAGCAGCCGCGACTGGCCGGTGATTGTCAAAAGCCCGTCGTGGGCGCGGTGCCAGCCGTCGCGGATGCGCGAAAAAATCGCCGCATGCCCGCCCACATCCCCGGCCAGTTCGGCATAGCGCGCGGCGATGCCGATGTCCGATTTTGCCAGTACCATTTCCATATTTCCGAGCAGCGCGCCGAAGAAGGGCCAGCTTTGCGCCATATCGGCGAGCAGCGCCTGGTCCGCGAACGCCGCAAAGGCCTCGCCGGTGCCGTACCAGCCGGGCAGCATGGTGCGCGCCTGCGCCCAGCTGAACACCCAGGGGATCGCGCGCAGGTCCTCGATCGCGGTCGATTTGGTGCGGCTCGACGGCCGCGATCCGATCTTCAGCGTCGCGATCTCGGCGATCGGCGTCATTGCACGGAAGAAGTCCTTGAAGGCGGGCGTGTCGTAAACGAGGCCGCGATAGGCGGCGAAGGCGTCGTTCGACAGCGCGGTCATAGCACCCGCAAAGCGCCCGGCGTCGTCCGCGCTCATCGCCTCGGGCTCGAGGCTGGCGAGCAGGCTTGCCGATACCATCGCCTCCAGATTGGTCGCGGCGCTGTCGGCGGTGCCATATTTGGCCGCGATCACTTCACCCTGTTCGGTGATGCGGATGCGGCCCTGCACCGTCCCCGCGGGCTGCGCGCGGATCGCAGCGAAAGCGCTGCCGCCGCCGCGCCCGACCGCACCGCCGCGACCGTGGAACAGCTGCATCGCGGTATCGGCGGCCTCGAACACCGGGGTCAACGCTTCCGATGCCTGGTAGAGCCCCCATGTTGAGGTCAGATAGCCGCCATCCTTGTTCGAATCCGAATAGCCGATCATCACTTCCTGATGTCCGCGCGCGACGACATGCGGCGCAATCTCGGGCAGCGCGAAATAGGCGGCCATGATCCCCGGCGCCTCGTCGAGGTCGGCGATGGTTTCGAACAGCGGCACGACCATCAGATTGTCCTGCGCCTCGGCCGACCACAATCCGGCTTCGCGGGCGAGGACATGGACTTCGAGCAGGTCGGACAGGCTTTCGGCCTTGCTGATGATCCACTGGACGATCGCCTCGACGCCCAGCCTGGCGCGGATCGCGGCGGCGGCGTGGACGATCGCGAGTTCGCCGGCGGTTTCTTCGCTCCATTTGTGCCACGGCGCGGCAAGCGGGCGGTTGGTCGCCAGTTCGCGGCGCAGCAGCTCGACGCGCGCCTCTTCGCCCAAGCTGAGATAATCGCCTTCGACGCCCGCGACCGCGAGCAGCTCGGCGAGCACGCGTTCGTGCACCGCGCTGTTCTGCCGCATGTCGAGCGTCGCAAGGTGGAAACCGAAGACCTCGACCGCGCGGATCAACCGGCCGAGCGCGCCGATGCCGCCAAGCTGGCCCTCGCCGCTCGCCGACAGGCCGGCGGCGATGGTGACGAGGTCGCGGCGAAAATCGGCGGGAGCGGCATAGGCGTCGCCGGCCAGTGCCGACGGCCGCGGCGGCGCGCGCCCGACGATGCCGGCATAGGTTGCGCACAACCTGGCATAGATGCCCGACAGTGCGCGGCGATAGGGCTCGTCGCTGCGGCTCGGCGCGGTATCGCCGCTCGCCGCGGCCAGTGCCTCGACCGCTTCGGAGACTGTCGCGAGCGAAGACGACACCGACAGTTCGGCGCCGAGCGCATGCACCGCGTCGATATAATGGCCGAGCACCGCGGCGGCGTTGCGGCTCGTTGCCATATGCAGCGTCTCGGCGGTGACGAAAGGATTGCCGTCGCGGTCGCCGCCGATCCAGCTCCCGACGCGCAGGAAGCTTGCCGGGCGCGCGCCAAGTTCCTGTTCCCAGCGCGCATAAAGCTTGGGGATCACGGGCACGAACACGTCGCGCAAATAGGTCAGCGCATTGTCGATCTCGTCGGCAACGAACAATTTTTCGGTGCGCAGCGGCCGCGTCTGCCACAGCAGCACGATCTGGCGGCGGATCGCTTCCTCGACGACATCGCCCTCGGCGGTTTCCTCGACGCCGGCATCGCGCAGCCGCATCAGCTCGGCGATGCGGTTCTTGTGGTCGAGCATCGACTTGCGGCGCACCTCGGTCGGGTGCGCGGTGAGCACCGGCGCGACCAGCGCGGCGCCGAGCAGCGCCGCGACCGCATCGCCATCGATACCGTCCTGTTTCAGCCGGGCAAGCGCTGCCGCCACCGTCGCCTCGGGCTCGGCGGCGACGCCCTGCCGGTCTTCGGCCAGATTGGCGAGCATCGAAAACAGCATGAAGCCGCGCACGAAGGCGATGGTATCGTCGAGGCTCAGCGCCTCCAGCCCCGGATCGATCGTCTCGGCGCCCGCGATGCCGCGATGCCGGTCGACGCTCGACGACCGGATATATTCGGTCTGCCGGAACAGCTTCTCGCCGCCATAGGCGCGAATGACGTCGCCGAGGATTCGCCCGAGATAGCGGATGTCGGGATTTTGCGAGATCTGGATTGGTGGGCCCATGGACGCAGCTTGCTGCACCGCAACAGGCGCCGGGTCAAGCGGCGCATAGCTATGCCTTTATTACGTGTCTGTTAAAGC
Organism: Sphingopyxis terrae subsp. terrae NBRC 15098; assembly: GCF_001610975.1. NCBI lineage: Bacteria > Pseudomonadati > Pseudomonadota > Alphaproteobacteria > Sphingomonadales > Sphingopyxidaceae > Sphingopyxis > Sphingopyxis terrae. The sequence continues at coordinate 2,047,723 of NZ_CP013342.1, forward strand.
TATTGAAATGGCTTGGGCTGAGGGAGGCAATATGAAGCAACGAAGCGCCATGATTGCCGTCGGCACAGCACTGCTCCTTTCCGTGGGCGTCGTTTTGTCGCTGGCCATGGGATCGGAGGTGTCGGGCGACGAATATATCATGTCGCCGCCCTCCAGGCCTTCGGCCGGAGCCACGCCGGTCAGGCCGTGGCCGCAAGCCGCCGAGGTCCGCCTGTTCGTTGAAGATCTATCTTATGACGATCAAGAAAAGATGGGGAAATGGACGTCGCGACCCGAAGGCATTCGCCTGACAAAGGCGCAGCGGGATATTCTCGACGGATCGGTATTTCTTTACCGTCTGACAAAGAAGGAATGGGCTGAGCGGGTCCATGCGGCTTGCTTTATTCCGCATCACTTCTTTCGATATTATGACGGATCGGGGCATCAGCTCGGCGAGATTCAGGTCTGCTACTGCTGCCAAGGTGTCGGCATGACTCCCGCGCTTCGCCGGACCGATTCCTATGACGAATGGCAGTTCGACTTTCCGAGAGTCGAAAAGATGCTGCACGAGATGGGCGTGCGCACAGACCTAAACTGTGACGGCTGAGGTCAGCGCGTCTTCACCATCACCAGCGTGCCCAGGTCGATCCGCGGCGCACCGTCGAAGGTCACGCTGTTGCGCGTGTCGGTGATGAACATCAGCTTGCCCGACGCATCGGTGATCCGCGCCGCCACGGCGTAGCTGTGGCGCGGGTCGAGACGGCGCTGGTCGACAGTCAGCGAAAAGGCGAAGGGCACCTGCCGGCCGTCGGCGGTGAAGCTCTGGCGTGCGATCACCGACGCGGGCGCATCCATCAGGCTGACGTCGGCCAGCGTCACCTCGACCTGCGCCGTCGGCGGCAGTGCCATGCGTTCGCGATAGGTTATCGCGCCGGTCACCGACACGGGCTGCTCGGCGGGCGCGAAGCTTGCGCAGGCGGCAAGGGGCAGGGCGGCGAGGCCGATGGCGAGCGAGGCGATGGCGTGGTTCATGGCGATACTCCTGTTGACCAAATATCTGGCAATCGCCTGGCATCCTCCGGCTGAACCGGGCCTGTCAGCCCTCCAGTTCGACATCCCAGTAAAGCCAGTCGATCCAGCTTTCGTGCAGATAGCCCGGCGGAAAGGCGCGGCCATTGTCCTGAAGCTGCCAGCTCGTCGGACGCCACGGCTTCTGGTGCAGCGGCATATGCGCCTGCGCCGGCGTCCGCCCGCCCTTGCGCAGATTGCACGGCGCGCAGGCGGTGGTGACATTTTCCCAGCTCGTCCGTCCGCCCAGCCGCCGCGGCACGACATGATCGAAGGTCAGGTCCTTGCCTGACCCGCAATATTGGCAGGCGAAGCGATCGCGCAGGAACAGGTTGAAGCGCGTGAAGGCGGGATATTGCGACGGCTTCACATATTGGCGCAGCGCGATGACGCTGGGGATCGGCATTGTCCGCGTCGGCGAATGGATTTCGCGCTCGTAATTCTCCACGATCGTGACGCGGTCGAGGAATACCGCCTTGACCGCGGTCTGCCACGGCCACAGGCTCAGCGGGTAATAACTCAGCGGCGTATAATCTGCATTGAGGACGAGAGCCGGACAATTATCGGGATGCCGGGCAAGATCGGGATGGAACATGGCTTGGTAACGCTGCCCCCTATGCTGCTCGGGATGGCGCGCCACTGCCTTCCTCGCGTGACACCATCATTACATGACGCATCAGAATCTGGCGTCAAGGGGGGATGTGTCGCAATATATGGAATGGTTGGATTGAGAGCCCCACAGCATATGGATTCGGTCGCTGAGCCATGCTGACCCGCTTCGCCCCCAGCCCGACCGGCGAACTGCACCTTGGCCACGCGTTCAGCGCGATCCTCGCGCATGATGCCGCGCGCGCCGCGGGCGGCGGGTTCCACCTCCGCATCGACGACATCGACGGCAGCCGTTCGCGCGAGGCGTTTGTCGGCGCTGCGCTTGCCGATCTCGAATGGCTCGGCCTGACATTCGACGGTGCGCCGGTTCGCCAGTCGCAGCATCTGGGCGATTATGCCGCCGCGCTCGCCGATCTTCGCCAACGCGGGTTCGTCTACCCCTGCTTCTGCACCCGCGCCGATATTGCCGCCAGCCTCGCGGCGCCGCACGGAGCACCGCCGGACGGCGCGCCGCTTTATCCCGGCACCTGCCGCCACCTCGGCGCGGCCGAGCGCGAACGGCGGTTGGCGCAGGAGGCGCATTGCTGGCGGCTCGACATGGCAAGCGCGGTCGCGATTGCGGGCCCGCTCGTCTGGGAGGAGGAGGGGCAGGGGGCGCGCGCCGCCGATCCCGCCGCGCATGGCGACGTCGTTCTCGCGCGCAAGGATGCCCCTGCCAGCTATCATCTCGCGAGCACGATCGACGACGCTGCGATGGGGGTGACGTTGGTGGTTCGCGGCGCAGATCTGATCGCCTCGACCGACGTCCACCGGCTGCTTCAGGCGCTGCTCGGTTTTCGGCCCCCGGTCTACCGCCACCATGCGCTTGTCTGCGGCGCCGACGGCAAGCGGCTCGCCAAGCGCGACGGCGCGGCGGCGCTTGCCGCGCTGCGCGCTGCGGGCGCGGACGGGCGCGCGCTGGCCGACGATTTGCGCGCCGGGCGGCTTCCGGCTGGATATTCGCTGCAAATGCCCTAAATAGAAGACATGCAGGTGCTTCTCATCCTTGCGGTCGTTGCGTCGGCCGGCCTCGTCCTCTTCGCGCTCGCGCGCGGGCTCTTCTATTTCGCGCAGGGTCACCGCGCCGCGATGGAGGGCAATGAGCATGAAAATCAGCTCATGCAGAACCGGATGATGATGGCGCGCGTGAAGTGGCAGGCGGTGACGATCATCCTGATCGTGCTCATCGGCCTTCTCGCCGCGGGTAGCTGATCGCGGCGCGTCCGCCCGCAGCCCCTCGCTTATGGTCAAGCTCAACAAAATCTATACGCGCACCGGCGATGACGGCACGACGGGCCTCGTCGACGGGTCGCGCATCGCCAAGTCCGACGCGCTGATGGAAGCGATTGGCGATGTCGACGAGGCGAACAGCGCCCTCGGCATCGCGGTCACGGCGCTGCCTGCGGGCGGCGAGGCAGCGGCGATGTTCGCGCGCATTCAGAACGAATTGTTCGACCTTGGCGCCGATCTCGCGACGCCTGCCGATCCGCAGCATGGCTTCGGCCCGCACCAAATGGCGCTGCGCATCGTCGCGAGCCAGATCGCGCGGCTGGAGGCGGAGATCGACGCGATGAACGACAGGCTCGCGCCGCTGTCCAGCTTCATCCTGCCCGGCGGCACCGAAGCCGCGGCACGCCTCCACCTCGCGCGCGCGATCGCGCGCCGCGCCGAACGGGCGGCGGTCGCCGCGGCGGCGACGCGGCCGCTCAACCCGCTGGCGCTTGCCTATCTCAACCGCCTGTCCGACCATCTTTTCGTCGCGACGCGCCACCTCAACGCCGCGGCGGGGGGGGACATCCTGTGGAAGCCCGGCGCGACGCGCTAGGACCGATCGCCTTATTGTTCTTCTTTTGTTCTGGACAATTCTCCGTCCTGTAACCATATTGGGGCAGGCGACGAAACCGAATCGCTCTTCGGGGGATTGTCAAACCATGGCCAGCCGAACCGATGCTTCGCCCACGACCGCTCCTTCGGCGGACGACCTGACCCGGCGCTTCACTGCGACGCGGCAGCTCTCGCTCGACCTTGTCGCGCGCCTGTCCGACGCCGACGCCAGCGTGCAGTCGATGCCCGACGCATCGCCCGCCAAATGGCATCTGGCGCATACGAGCTGGTTTTTCGAAACCTTCGTCCTGCGCGATCATTGCCCCGGCTGTTCGCTGTTCGATGACCGCTTCGCCTATCTGTTCAACAGCTATTATGAGGCAGAGGGGCCGCGCCACGCGCGTCCGCGCCGCGGCCTGCTGACGCGGCCGTCGCTCGATGCGGTGCGCGATTGGCGCGCGCATGTCGATACGGCGGTCGTGAGGGCGCTGCCGACGCTGTCGCCGGCCGCGCGCGCGCTCGTCGAGCTTGGCATCCATCATGAACAGCAGCATCAGGAATTGCTGCTCACCGACATCAAGCATCTGTTCGCGCAGAACCCGCTCGGGCCCGCCGTTTGGGACGCCTCCGACAGTGCAATTGCGAATGAAGTTGCGCAGTTTTCGGCCGATTCTTCGACATCGTCTGCCGCGGCGGCGCCGCTGCGCTGGATCGCGGGTACCGAGGGGATCGTTACCGTGGGGCATGAGGGCGAGGGTTTCGCGTTCGACTGTGAACTTCCCCGCTTTTCGGCGCTTCTTGCGCCGCATGCGCTCGCCAATCGACCGGTAACGAACGGCGAGTGGCGCGACTTCATCGCCGACGGCGGCTATCGCACCCCGTCGCTGTGGCTCAGCGACGGCTGGACATGGGTCCAGGCCGAAGGCGTCGACGCCCCCGCTTATTGGGATGGTGATCGCCAGTTCACCCTTGCCGGATGGCAGGGGATCGACCCCGCCGCTCCCGTGACGCACATCAGTTTTTTCGAAGCCGACGCCTTCGCCAGTTGGGCGGGCGCGCGGCTGCCGACCGAATTTGAATGGGAAGCGGCGGCGGCGGGATATGATCCGCGCGCGGGGCAGCAGCTCGATGCCGCCGGCCCGGTGCATCCGGCGGCGGCGGACGGCTCCGCATCGGACGGCGCTGCGCTTGCGGGGATGTTCGGCGGGGTCTGGGAATGGACCGGCAGCGCCTATCGCCCCTATCCCGGTTTTCGCGCCGCGCCGGGCGCGGTCGGCGAGTATAACGGCAAGTTCATGAGCGGCCAGTTCGTGCTGCGCGGTGGCAGCTGTGCGACCCCGCGCGGCCATGTTCGCGCCTCCTACCGCAATTTCTTCTACCCCCACCAGCGCTGGCAGTTCACCGGCCTGCGCCTTGCCAAGGATTTGTGATCATGGGCGTTGTTCGCCAATTGCGGCAGGTCGATGCCGATGACAGCGGCGTCGATATCGCCTTTCGCGCCGACGTTCATGCGGGATTGTCGCAGGCGCAAAAGGCGATTCCGGCGCGCTGGTTCTACGACGCGACCGGATCGGCGTTGTTCGAGGATATCACCGGGCTGCCCGAATATTATCCGACGCGCAGCGAGGTGGCGCTGCTCACCCGCCATGCGGGCGAACTGGCGGCGGCGATCGGGCCGGGCCGCGCGGTGGTCGAACTGGGATCGGGCAGCTCGACGAAGACGCCGCTGCTGCTCGATGCCATTGCCCCCGGCGCCTATGTGCCTGTGGATATTTCGGGCGATTTCCTGCGCGATAGCGCGGCCGCCCTCTCGGCACGCTTTCCCGATCTTCCGGTCTATCCGGTCGAGGCCGACTTCACCCAGCCGGTGGCGCTCCCGCGCGAGATTTGCGGCCTTGCCAAACTCGGCTTCTTTCCGGGCTCGACGATCGGCAACATGGTGGCGCGCAGCGCGATCGATCTGCTCCGCCATTGGCGCAGCGCGCTCGGCGACGGCGCACTGATGCTGATCGGGGTCGACCGGATCAAGGAGATCGGCACCCTCGAACGCGCTTATGACGATTCGGCCGGTGTCACCGCGGCGTTCAACCTCAACCTGCTCGAACGGATCAACCGCGAACTGGACGGCACGATCCCCGTTGCCAATTTCGACCACCGCGCCTGCTGGAACGATGTTCATGCGCGTATAGAAATGCATCTGGTGGCGGCGTGCGACCTCGAATTCATGGTCGATGGCCGTCCTTATACGATGGCGAAGGGCGAAACGATCCACAGCGAGAACAGCCATAAATATGGGCCGCGCGACGCCAGCCTGCTCCTCCGCGCCGGAGGCTGGACGCCGATCGCGGCGTGGGACGATGTCGATCCCGCCTTCGCACTGATCCTCGCCGAAGCGACCGAGGTGCGCTCCGCGCCCTGACGCGCGCTCCCGACTCTCGGCCTTGACGACGCTTGCCCAGTCCCTAGGGGCAGAGCTGCGATTTCCAGCGAAAGGGCATATAATGATCGTCGGCGTTATCGGGGCAGGGCAAATGGGCGCGGGGATCGCGCAGGTATCGGCAGGCGCCGGCCACGATGTGCTGCTGTCGGACATCGACATCGCCCGCGCCGAAGCCGGCAAGGCCGGGATCGGCAAGGCACTCGGGCGGCTGGTCGCCAAGGACAAGATAACGCAGGGCGATGCCGACGCGCTGCTCGGCCGGATCACCCCCGTCGCCGACCACGCCGCCTTCGCCCCGGCTGCGCTGGTGATCGAGGCCGCGACCGAGCGCGAGGAGATCAAGCGCGCGATCTTCGCCAGCGTCGGCGCGCATCTTTCGGACAGCGCGATCCTCGCCTCTAACACCAGCTCGATTCCGATCACCCGACTGGCGCAGGCGGCCCCCGATCCGGCGCGCTTCATCGGCGTCCATTTCTTCAACCCTGTACCGGTCATGGGCCTGATCGAACTGATCCGCGGCCTTGCGACCAGCAACACGACGCTTGCCAGCGTCGAAGCCTTCGGCCGCGGACTCGGCAAGGAAATCGTCCATGCCAACGACGCGCCCGGCTTCATCGTCAACCGCGTGCTGATGCCGCTGATCAACGAAGCGGTGTTCGCGCTCGGCGAAGGGGTGGCGACGATGCAGGACATCGACACCGGATGCCGGCTCGGCCTCAATCACCCGATGGGGCCGATCACCCTTGCCGATTTCATCGGGCTCGATACCTGCCTTGAAATTATCCGCGTGCTGCACAGCGGCACCGGCGATCCCAAATTCCGTCCTGCGCCGCTGCTCGTCCAATATGTCGAGGCGGGCTGGGTCGGCAAAAAGGCCGGACGCGGCTTCTACGACTGGACCGGCGAGGCGCCCGTTCCCACGCGCTGACCCGGCGGGAGCCGAATCGGTCCTCGTTCGTTATCCCGCTGGCGCCGGTGCGGGCGCCTGCGGATAACAGGAGGACAGGGATGATGCGGAGAGCATGGCTGCCGCTGGCGATAATCGCCGCGCTATCGGTCAATGGTGCGGTGCAGGCGCAGGAAGGCGCGCCCGAGGATTCGACGCTGAAATCGACCGCGAACAGCGTGACCGAGCCCTTCGACGGTAAGGAAGTGCCCGACAAGCTGAAAGCGATCCAGCACAATCCCTATTCACTCGCGGGCTTGCGCAAATGTTCCGCGATCATCCGCGAGGTCAGCGAACTGAACGACGTGCTCGGCCCCGACGTCAACGAACCTGCCGACAAGAGCGCAGCGAAAAAGCGCGAGGAAACCGTCGGCCGCGTCGCGGGCAGCGTCGCCGGGTCGATCATTCCCTTTCGTAGCCTGATCGGCGAGGTCACGGGTGCCAACGCCGAACGTCGGCGCTATGCAGAGGCGGTCTATGCTGGCACGGTGCGTCGCGGCTTCCTGAAGGGCGTCGGGTTGCAGCGCGGTTGCAAGGCGCCGGCGCGGCCCTGACACAAAGCCGAAGCAGTCAGGTGGGGGAGAGGCCGAATGAAGGTCGAAAATATCCGCGCGTTCCGCGCCGAGGTTCCGCAGGCAGCGATCGATGATCTGAAGGACCGGCTGGCGCGCACGCGCTGGCCCGAAAAGGAGACCGTCGACGATTGGGACCAGGGCGTCCCGCTCGCCTATGCGCAGGAACTCGCGGCCTATTGGCGCGACGATTATGACTGGCGCACGGTCGAGGCGCGGCTCAACGCGCTGCCCAATTTTCTGGCCACGGTCGATGGCCTTGACATCCATTTCCTTCATATCCGCTCGGACAATCCGGCGGCGCGGCCGCTGGTGCTGACGCACGGCTGGCCGGGGTCGGTGCTCGAATTTCTCGACGTGATCGCGCCGCTGTCGGCCGACTATCATCTCGTGATCCCGTCGCTGCCGGGCTACGGCTTTTCGGGCAAGCCCGCGGCCGCGAAATGGAGCGTCGAACATATAGCTGCGGGTTGGGACGCGCTGATGCGCGCGCTCGGTTACGATCGCTATTTCGCGCAGGGCGGCGACTGGGGCAGTGCGGTTACCTGCGCCATCGGGACGAACCATGGCGACCATTGCGCGGGCATCCATGTCAACATGATCGTCGGCCAGCCCGACCCGGCGCTGATGGCCGATCTGACCGACGCCGAAAAACTCTATCTCGCGCGTTTCGGCTGGTATCAGGCAAAGGACAGTGGCTATTCGACGCAGCAGGCAACGCGGCCGCAGACCATCGGCTATGCGCTTACCGATTCACCCGTCGGGCAGATGTGCTGGATCGTCGAGAAATTCCACGGCTGGACCGATTGCGGGCATCAGCCGGGCGGCCAGTCGATCGGCGGCCATCCCGAACGCGCGCTGTCGAAGGACACGATGCTCGACACCGTCAGCCTCTATTGGTTCACCGCCAGCGCCGCGTCGTCGGCACGGCTCTATTGGCACAGTTTCCGCAGTTTCGCGGCAGGGGAGATCGAGGTGCCGACCGGCGGCAGCCTGTTTCCGAACGAGATCATGCGCCTGTCGCGCCGCTGGGCCGAAAAGCGCTATCGCAACATCGTCTATTGGAACGAGGTCGACCGCGGCGGCCATTTCGCGGCGTGGGAGCAGCCCGCCCTTTTCGCGCGCGAGGTCCGGGCGGCGCTTGCGCAAATGACGCTGTAACGGGGGAGAGGCGCCCCGCCTACATCGGCCGATTGACGGGGCGGCAGCTCTCGGGCGCGGTGCGCGCGGCGGTGTTCCACGTCACCTCATTGCCGCTGCGGTACAGCCGCGCGCCGCTCTTGTTTTCATAGGCCTGCCCCATGTTGGTCGGCGCGGCCTTGAGCACCATGCTGCGGCGGCCGTCGACGCGGACGATTGCGCCGTTGGCGACATAATCGACCTGCAACCGCGTGCCGCGATTGCATTCGTAAAGCGTGCCGGTGTTTTGCGGGTAGGAGGCACAGCCCGCAACGACAAGAATGGCCGCGCCCGCGGCGGCCAGCTTCGCGATTCGGATCATCTCCATTCCCCTCAATAGCCCGAACGGACGCACAGCACGTCGGCCAGATATATGCGGCCCGAAACCGTCTCCATATGTTCGCGGGCCGATCCGTTCCAGCCGATCGAGCGGCACCATGTGTCGGCAGTCCGCGCCGCGCAGGCGGCAGTCGCCGATCCGCTCTGGCACGCGAGAATGCGATAATTTGCGGTGGCGGGCTGGGTATGGAATTCGGCGAAATTGCCGCGCGCAACCTGATCGTTGGCGACCGGGCCGGGATTCCAGCCGCCGCCCGATCCGACGGGGCGGATAGACTGGATCTTGATGCCGCGCAGGATATTGCCCAATATCGGGGTGTCGCGTTCGACCGTCCGGCAATTGCCGCGATAGCGCGTCTTCTCGCACAGTTCCCAGCGACCGCTGGTCACGCGGATCGAATTGACCGGCCACGACAGGCCCAGATCGGGCTTCGCTTCGCCAATGAACACCGCCGGCCCCTTGTAGGCGGCGTCGCGATAGATGGTCGCCTCGGTCGGACGCATCATCCTGTCCTCGGGCGATTGCGCCTGCGACGCGGCAAGGAAACCCCCGCCGAGCGCTGCGGCGGCAGCAGCGAAGAGCGACCAGCGATGGATGGATTTCATCAACAACCTCCCTGTTTGGCGAACGCGACCCCGGGATTCGTTTTTCCGGGACCGAAACTACGCCACAACAGGGGGACTTGCAAATTATCCCGTGCTGACCGGGCCTTGCGCGGCCCGGCGCTGCCCGCGCGTCAAGGTGCCTTGGCCGCGGCGGGGGCAGCGGTATCGGCGGCAGCGGGCGGCGCACCGGGAAGCGGCGCCGCCGCAACCGGCGCGGCAGCCGGCGGCGGTGTGGCGACCGGCGCGGTGAAACTGAGCATAAGGCCGGCGAGCGCCGCCGACATCAGGTTCGACAGGCTGCCCGCAAGCAGCGCCTTCAGCCCCAGCCGGGCGATCATCGGCCGCTGATTGGGGGCGAGACCGCCGGTCACGGCCATCTGGATCGCGATCGAGCTGAAATTGGCGAAACCGCACAGCGCAAAGGTGGCGATCGCAACCGACACCATCGACATCCCCCCCTGGATTTTACCAAGGTCGATGAAGGCGACGAATTCGTTGAGCACGACCTTGGTACCGAACAGGCCGCCGACCGCGGCGCTTTCGTCCCACGGCACGCCCATCAGCCACATCACCGGGCGGAAGATCGCGCCGATGACCGCCTGGAACGACAGATCGGGATAGCCGAACCAGCCGCCGATCCCGGCGAGCAGCCCGTTGGCGAGCGCGACGAGCGCGACGAAGGCCAGCACCATCGCGCCGACCGCGACCGCCAGCTTGACGCCGGTTTGCGCGCCCTGCGCCGCTGCCATGATGATGTTCGCCGGCTTTTCCTCGTCATGGCTTGCCTCTGGCATGATGACGGGTTCGATACCCAAATCCTTGGGGTCGTCGGGCATCATGATCTTGGCCATCAGGATGCCGCCCGGCGCCGACATGAAGCTGGCGGCGAGCAGATAGGGCAGCAGCTGTTCGCCGATCATGCTGGCATAGGCGCCGAGGATGGTCCCCGCGACCCCGGCCATGCCGACCGTCATCACCGTAAAGAGCTGCGACGGGGTAAGACCGGCGAGATAGGGACGGATGACGAGCGGGCTCTCGCTCTGACCGACGAAGATATTCGCCGCGGCGCCCAGGCTTTCGACCTTGGTGATTCCCGTAATCTTCTGGATCGCCCCGCCGACCCATTTGATCACGAATTGCATGATGCCGAGATAATAGAGGATCGAGATAAGCGAGGCGAAGAAGATGATCACCGGCAGCGCGGCGATCGCAAAGCTGTGGCCGCCCATTTCGGGTCCGGCGAGCGGGCCGAAAATGAAGTCGGTTCCCGCCTTGGCATAACCCAGAAGATTGGCGACGCCGGTCGACATCGCCTGAATGATCGCGCGGCCCCACGGCGTACCGATCACCAGCAGCGCGAACCCGGCCTGCAACAGAAAGGCCGGCACGACGACGCGCAGGCGAATCCAGCGACGGTTCGATGAAAACAGCACGGCAATCGCAAGCAATGCAACGATTCCGAGCAGGCCGATAAGATGTCCCATAAGTGTTTTGCGTCCCCCGCAAGTTTATTGCGCCTGTCTAGCGGGCTTTGCGGATCGGGCAAGGGGGGCGGCGGAGCATTGCAGTCATCCATAACGGCAGCGATCCTGCTTGGCGGCTCCGTGACGGCTTGATAGGCAGCGCTGAAACAGGGGGAATATGATGCGGACTGGCGTTGCGGGACATGTAATTTTGGCGATTTGCGCGCTGGTGCAGGCGGCCGTGCCCGCGGCGGCGCAGGCGCCCGCCACGACCGCATCGACCCCCGCTCCGCCATTGCCCACGGCCGCCTTTGCGCAGCTTCCCTTTGCGGAAAATACCGAATTATCGCCTGACGGAACGCATATGGCGGGCCTGTTCGCGGTCCGTGGGGAACAGCGGATCGGCATCCTTCCCGTGCTGGGCGATCAGAGCAAATCGGTCATTATTGCGGTTCCCGACCAGACCGAAATCGATTGGCTGACCTGGGTCAACGACGAACATCTGCTCGTCGGCCTGCGGGCGTTGATGCCGGTGGAGGCCGACAATTGGTACGTCACCCGCATCATCGCCATCGACCGGGCCTCGGGCAAGATCACGCGGCTGTTATGGGATCTCAAGGGCCAAAATGCGTCCGATGTCGTCTGGCTGCCCAAAGACGGCAGTAGCGAAATTCTGGTCGCGGGTCAGGACTCGATATATGACAACGCCGATTTCTGGCCGGCTGTATACCGCATCGATGTGAAGACGGGGCGCAAGAAGACCGAACTGCGGTCGCGCACCGGGGTTATGGACTGGGGCGCCGACCATCTCGGCCGGGTGCGCTACGGCATCGGCTATCGCGACGATACGACCCGGGCCACGCTGCTCTATCGTAGCGCCGGAGAAGGGGCTTTCCGGTCGATCGAGCGCGCTTCGCTACGCGATGACGAGCGGCTGACGGTGCCGATCCTCTTCGTCGACGGCACCGACAACGGATTGGTGTACAAGGACCGGGACGATGGCAAGACCGCGATTGCCGAGGTCAATCTTGCTACCGGTGCCGAAGTCCGCACGGTCGTTGCGCCCGACGCGGGCGACATATTGGGCGCCATTCGCGCGCCCGACGGATCGAGGCTGCTCGGCGTTCACGTCGCCGACGACTTGAAACCGGTGCGCTGGCTCGACCCGGCGATGGCAGCGCATCAGGATACGCTGGACGCGACGGCCCGCGCGGCGCGTGTACGGATCGACAGCTATAGCCGCGACCTGAAGAAAATGCTGGTGCGGATCAGCACCCCCGACAATCCGGGGCTGCTCTATTATTATGATTCGACGACCGGCGATTTGTCGCGTCTTGCGGCAATGAACGAACGGATCGGAGCGAAGCGCCTCTCGCGCGCGAAGCTCGTCCGGTACAAGGCGCGCGACGGGCTGGAGATCGAGGGCGTGCTGACGATGCCGCGGGGCCGAGCGGCAACCAACCTGCCGTTCATCGTGCTGCCGCACGGCGGACCGTGGGGCCAGGATGAGCTGACCTACGATTATTGGGCGCAGTTCCTCGCCGAACGCGGCTATGCGGTATTGCAGCCCAATTTCCGCGGCTCGACCGGCTATGGCGCCGAGTTCGAAAAGGCCGGCGAGGGGCAGCTCGGCTTTGCGATGCAAGATGATGTGACCGACGGCGTGCGCTGGGCGGTCACCGAAAAGATCGCCGACCCCAAGCGCGTGTGCATCGTCGGCGCCTCTTATGGCGGCTATGCAGCGATGTGGGGGATCGCCAAGGATCCTGACCAGTATCGCTGCGCGATCTCGATCGCCGGGGTCGCCAATCTGCGGCGCGAGGTCAATGATTTCGGCGGCACGCTGCGCGCCAATCTGTACCGGACGCAGTGGAAGCGCATGACCCCCGACTTCGCGGCGGTGTCGCCGATCAACGCCATCGACCGGATCAAGACGCCGCTGCTGCTGATCCACGGCAAGAAGGATGTGACAGTCGATCACAGCCAGTCAGCGCGCATGTATGCGGCAATGACCAAGGCGGGGAGGACGGTGGACTTCGTCTCGCTGCCGCTCGCCGATCATTATTTCACGCGCGAGGCCGATCGCCTGATGTTGCTGCAATCGATCGAATCCTTCCTCGCCAAGTATAATCCCGCCGATTGACCGGCATCTTTCCACGCGTCGCAAAAGCGACTATCGGGCGCCGATGACCGAACCGACCTCGACCGCGCTGCCGCGCACGATCACCCCTTCGCTTTTCCTGTTCACGATCATCTATGGCGGCATGGTCGTGCTCGCCGGCGTGCTCGGGAACAAGCAGGTCGCGCTGGGCGCCGGTCTTGCGGTTGAGGCCGGGATTTTCCCGTTCCTGATCCTCGTCGCGCTCTCGAGCACCGTGTCCGAACTGCACGGGCAGGCGACCGCGAACCGGCTGGTGCTGTGGGGTTTCGTGCCGCTGATCCTGTCGATCATGCTGACCTCGCTCGTCTATTTCGTCCCCGCCGCGCCCGAGATGGACCCGGCCCGGCTGGCATCGTTCGAAATGATATTGGGACAAACGCCGCGCCTGATGGCAGCGGGTATCGTCGCCTATGGCACGTCGCAGTTTCTGAACGTGACCATCTTTTCCAAACTGCGCGGCCGTGAAGGCGCGGGGACGGGGTCGACCTGGCTCGCGATCCGCGGCGCAGTCGCCAGCGCGCTCAGCCAGATCGTTGACACGCTGCTGTTCGTCACCATCGCCTTTTACGGCGTTTTTCCGATCGCCAATCTGATGGCGGGACAGATGCTGGCGAAGGTCGCGCTGTCGATCGTCGTCATTCCGGCGGTGATCACCGGCCTCGTCGCGCTCGGCCGCAGCCTCGACGCGAAGACCGCGGAATGATGACGATGACCGATCCCACGACCATGCCCGATCTGCTGACCAAGGCCGAAACGCTCGTCGAGGCGCTGCCCTATCTTCAGCGCTATGCGGGCGAAACCTTCGTCATCAAATATGGCGGCCACGCGATGGGCGATCCCGAGGCGCAGCGCGATTTTGCCGAGGATGTGGTGCTGCTGAAGGCGGTGGGGATCAACCCTGTCGTCGTCCATGGCGGCGGGCCGCAGATCGGCGCGATGCTCAAGCAACTCGGCATCGAATCGCAGTTCGTCGGCGGGCTGCGCGTCACCGACGCCGCGACCGCGGAGGTCGCCGAAATGGTCCTGGCGGGCAAGATCAACAAGGAAATCGTCGGATGGATTGCCGGGCTTGGCGGCCGCGCGATCGGTCTGTCGGGCAAGGACGCCAATCTGGTGCTGGCCGAAAAGGTCCACCGTACCGAGCCCGATCCCAATTCGGGGATCGAACGCCACGTCGACCTCGGCTTCGTGGGCGAACCCGTCGCGGTCGACCCGACGATCCTGCAGCGGTTGTCGGCCGACAATTTTATTCCGATCGTTGCTCCCGTCGCGCTCGGCGCCGATGGCGCGACCTATAATATCAACGCCGACACCATGGCCGGGGCGATCGCCGGCGCGCTCGGCGCGCGGCGTTTTTTCCTGCTGACCGACGTGGCCGGCGTGCTCGACAAGTCGGGTGCTCTGCTGACCGATCTCGACCGTCCGGCGATCGACGGGCTGAAGGCCGACGGGACGATCACCGGCGGCATGATTCCGAAGGTTGAAACCTGCGTCGCGGCGGTCGATGCGGGGGTCGATGCCGCGGTTATCCTCGACGGCCGGGTGCCGCACGCGATGCTGCTCGAAATTTTCACCGCAAGGGGTGCAGGCACGCTCATTCACCGCTAAGAGGGCCTGCAAGACCCCCCTTTACGGAGACCCGCCTTGCTTCTCATGCTCATCCAGATCGTCGACATCATCCTGACGGTCCTGTGGTGGTTCATCATCGCGCAGGCGGTGATGTCGTGGCTGATCGCCTTCAACGTCATCAACACCCACAATGACTTCGTGGCGCAGCTGTGGATGATGCTCGACCGCATCACCGAGCCGCTCTACCGGCCGTTCCGGCGCATCATGCCCGATTTTGGCGGGCTCGACCTGACGCCGATGCTCGTCCTGATCCTGATCATCATCATTCAGGGGCCGGTGCTGGGCTATCTCGCGCGCCTCGCCTATTCGAGCGGAATGGCCTGATGTCCGTCGCGACCGAGGCGCGCATCATCGACGGAAAGGCTTTCGCGGCGGGTTTGCGCGCGCGCATTGCCGGCGCCGTCCCGGCGTTCGAAGCCGCGACCGGCCGCGTGCCGGGGCTGGCGGTCGTGCTCGTCGGCGACGATCCGGCGAGCGCCGTCTATGTCGGCTCCAAGGGCAAGGCGACGGTCGCCGCCGGGATGGCGAGTTTCGAATATCGCCTGCCCGCAACCGCGAGCCAGGACGAGGTCGAGGCGCTGCTCGCGTCGCTCAACGCCGATCCCGCGGTCGATGGCATCTTGCTCCAGCTTCCGCTGCCCGGTCATCTCGACGAGCAGCGCGCGGTGGCGACGATCGATCCCGAAAAGGACGTCGACGGGCTGACCCCGGTCAGTGCCGGACGGCTCGCGCTCGGCATCCCAGGCATGGTGCCTTGCACACCCTTTGGCTGTCTGTTGCTGTTGCAGGATGTGCTCGGCGATCTTGGCGGCAAGGATGCGGTGGTGATCGGCCGCTCGATTCTGGTCGGCAAGCCGATGGCGGCGCTGCTGCTCGGCGCCAATTGCACCGTGACCATGGCGCACAGCCGCACCCGCGATCTGCCCGATCTGGTCCGCCGCGCCGATATCGTCGTGGCGGCGGTCGGCCGGCCCGAAATGGTCAAGGGCGACTGGATCAAGCCCGGCGCGGCAGTCATCGACGTCGGCATCAATCGCCTGCCGCCCGAAGCGGGCGCGACCAAGGGGCGGCTCGTCGGTGACGTTGATTACGCCAGCGCGGCGACGGTGGCGGGCGCAATCACCCCGGTGCCCGGCGGCGTCGGCCCGATGACGATTGCCTGCCTGCTGCGCAACACGCTGGTCGCCGCGCACCGCCGCGCCGGCCTCGCCGATCCGGAGGGTTTCTGATGCGCCGACTACTCCTTGCCGGGCTTGTGCTGACGGCGCTCGTCGGTTGCGCGCAGCAGGGGCCGGAGGCGCGCAAGCGCCCGCTTTCGGCGAATCCGAGCGGCTTTATCGCGGCGGAAATCGCCTTCGCGCGGCTGGCGCAGGAAAAGGGGCAATGGACGGCCTTTCGCGAAACCGCGGCGCCCGAAGCGGTGATGTTCGTGCCGCAACGGGTCAACGCCCGCGACTGGCTGAAGACGCAAAAGGATCCGGCCGAGGCGGTGCGCTGGCAACCGCACAAGGTGTTCGTAAGCTGTGACGGCAACAGCGGCGTGACGACGGGCGCATGGCAGAAGGGTGCGGCGCAGGGATTCTTCACCACCGTGTGGTCGCGCGATCCGATGAAGGGCGACATGCGCTGGCTGCTCGATTCGGGCGATGCGCTTGCGACCCCGCGCGCAGCGCCCGACTTCATCGAATCGAAGCAGGCGACCTGCACCGGCAAGCCGGGCGCCACGGTGACCGCCGCCGCGGAGGGTGATGATATGATGGTCGGCATGTCGCGCGACCAGACTCTGAACTGGACTTCGGTCGTGCGCCCCGACGGATCGCGCAGCATCACCGTGCGGCTGTGGGACGGGCATGACATGACGACCGTTATCGATGACCGCATAGCGGCTCCGAAGCAGCCATGATCGACCTTTTCATCTCGGCCTTCGTGACGCTTTTCGTGGTCATCGATCCGCCCGGCTGCGCGCCCATCTACGCCAGTCTGACGACGGGAGCCAGCGCGGCGCAGCGCCGGTCGATGGCGATCCGCGCGACACTGATCGCCGGTTTCATCCTGATCTTCTTCGCGATGTTCGGCGAGGCGCTGCTCAGTTTCCTGCACATCGATCTCGACAGTTTCCGCATCGCGGGCGGGGTCATGCTGTTCATCATCGCGATCGACATGGTGTTCGAAAAGCGTACCGAGCGCCGCGAACAGCGCGCCGAAAAGCTGATGGCAACGCCCGAGGTCGAAGATGTATCGGTGTTTCCGATGGCGATGCCGATGCTCGCGGGGCCGGGATCGATTGCGTCGGTGATGCTGCTGGTGTCGCAGAACAGCGGGCTTGACCGCGCGCTGGTGATTTTCGGCGCACTGCTGCTCGTGCTTCTGCTGACGCTCGCCGCGCTGCTGCTCGCCGGACCGTTCATGCGCTTGATCGGCAACAAGGGCGAGGCCGTCATCACCCGCCTGCTCGGCGTGCTGCTCGCGGCGCTCGCGGCGCAGTTCGTCATCGACGGGCTGAAAGCGAGCTTCTCGAGCCTCGCCTGACACGGTAAAGGGCGCCGCCTCCCGGCGACGCCCTTTCCATCGTCCACGGGAATGGACTTTATCGTGCGGCGGCCACGTCCGCCTGCGTCACCGGCGCAATGCGGATTTCGACGCGGCGGTTGCACTGATAGTCGGCCTGCGTGCGTTCGGGTGCGCATTTGAGCTGCGTTTCGCCATAGCCCATCGTCGCCATGCGCGCGCGGTTGACGCCGCGACCTGCCAGATAGTCGGCGACCGACGCCGCGCGCCGTTCGGACAGCCCCTGATTATAGGTTTCGCTGCCCTGCGAATCGGTGTGGCCGTAAACGTCGATATAGGTGCTCGGATATTCCGACAGGGTCGAGGCGACGCTGTCGAGCGCGCCCCGGAACTGCGACTTCACGACCGCGCTGTTGAGGTCGAATGTCACGTCGCCGGGCATGTTGAGCACGAGCTGGTCGCCCTGGCGTTCGACATCGATGCCGGTGCCCGCGGTGCGTTCGCGCAGCTTCTTTTCCTGCTGATCCATATAATAGCCGACGCCCGCGCCGGCGACGGCGCCGATGCCCGCGCCAAGGATCTTTTCGGTCCGGTCATTGCGTCCGCCGACGAGATCGCCGAGCAGATAGCCGCCGAGCGCGCCGCCGATGCCGCCGATCGCGGCCTTGGAGATGCGCTGCTTGCCCGTTTCGGGGTCGGTGACGCAACCGGTCAGCGTGAGCGCGCCAAGGCTGGCGACGGCCGCTAGCTTGATCGTCCTCTTGTTCATTTCTGGCTCCCTTTTTTGGGCATCGCCGGTCCATGCGATGCCACGACCACAAGGATAACATATGATCGCGCTTTCCGTTCCGTCATTCATGCTGAACGCTGGCTGAGCGTGCCGATGTCGTCGCCATTGTGCAGCACCGCGGCTTTGGCCTATAGGACCGGCATGACCGAAGCTGACAGGGGCCGGGCGCGCCAGCGCCGTACGACCGCCCAATGACCCCTTTTCCCTGGGCGGATGTGGCGATCATCCTGATCCTTATCCTGCTCAACGGCGTTTTCGCCATGTCCGAACTCGCGATCGTTTCGGCGCGCGACCCGCGGTTGCAGGCCGCTGAGAAGCGCGGCAGCAGTGGAGCGCGGATCGCGCGTCAGCTTGCCTCCGACCCCGGCCGCTTCCTGTCGACGGTGCAGGTTGGCATCACGCTGATCGGCGTGCTGACGGGCGCCTATTCGGGGGCCAGCCTGGGCCAGCCCGTCGCCGAACGGTTGCAGGCATGGACCGGCCTTGATGCCGACACCGCGCGCACGGTTGCGTTCGCCCTCGTCATCGCGCTTACGACTTATGCCTCGCTGATCGCGGGCGAGCTTGTCCCCAAACAATTCGCGCTGCGCGCACCCGAACGGATTGCGATCTTCGTCGCGCCGATGATGTTTTGGCTTGCGCGCATTGCGGCTCCGCTGGTCTGGCTGCTCAACAACAGTTCGGGTCTGGTGTTCCGCCTGCTCGGTCTCAAGCGCGAATCGGACGATCAGGTGACCGCCGAGGAACTGCACCTGATCGTCGCCGAGGCGTCGAAATCGGGCGTGATCGAGGAGAGCGAGCGCGCGATCATCTCGGGCGTCGTGCGGCTTGCCGACCGGCCGGTGCGCGAAGTGATGACGCCGCGCAAGGATGTCGACTGGATCGACATCACGCTCGACGCGAAGGGTGTGCGCGACAAGCTGCTCGAAACGCCGCACAGCCGTCTGCCGGTCGCGCGCGGGTCGGTCGACGATATCGTCGGAGTCGTGCAAGCGCGCGACATCGCGGCGGCGCTGTTCCGTGGCGACCCGATAGACCTCGAGCGGCTGATGCGCCGCGCCGCGGTCATCCACGACCAGATCGATGCGATGGACGCGCTCGCGGCGCTGCGCCTTGCCGAAGTGCCGATGCTGCTCGTTCACGACGAATATGGCCATTTCGATGGACTGGTGACGCCCGCCGACCTGATGTCGGCGATCGCGGGTGAGTTCGCGTCCGATCAGGATATCGGCAGCGAACCCTTCGTCGTCGAACGCGAGGATGGCAGCCTGCTGATCGCCGGGTCGATGCCCGCCGACCAGATGGCCGAGCGGCTGGGGATCGAACTCGACGACGACCGCGACTATGCGACCGCCGCGGGCCACGCGCTCGCGATCCTCAAGCATCTGCCCGAGGAAGGGGAGGCCTTCACCGATCGCGGCTGGAGGTTCGAGATCGTCGATATGGACGGCCGCAAGATCGACAAGCTGCTGGTCAGCGAAGTGCGCAAGCCCAAGGTCGAAGCCGAGGGCGATTGATCGGGGTTCGCGGCCTCAACGGCCGGGACTGAAGTGGCAACTGGCCGTTTATCGGGGTCGCGTCGGTCCGACATGATGCATCACCGCTTCCGCGAGTTTTCGCTCCTCGCGGGTCGGACGGACCGGCTCGGTTTCGGGCGTCGCGTGGCGCCGTCCGAACATCGGGCGGCGGACAGGAAGCAGGGGGGCATAACGCATCGGAGCACGCCTTGATCGCACGGCCGCCCCCCGGCACCGCAATGGGTCTGGTCCCCGAAACCATTCTTGCGCGCGCGGCTTGCGCGACGCTTAACGGACAGCGTTACTGGTTTCTTTGCGGTACGCTGAAGGTGCCCTTGACGCGGCCGCCCGAACCGTCGGTGACCGGATTGCCGTCGGGGCCGCGGGCAGCGCCGCGACCGTCGACCGTCGCGCGTCCGCTGTTGAGGTCGATTACAAGTCGTCCGCCCGACAGGCGGTTCGCGCCCTGCGTTAACTGGACATTGCCGACCATCGTGATCAGCCGCCGGTCGAGATCGTAGATCGCGACATTGCCCTTTGCCGTTTCATTGCCCTTGGTGACGGTGACGCCGCCCGTCGCGTCGAGCCGGTTGACGTCGGTGTTGCCGGCGCGGGTATAGGCGACGGTCATGCGCGGTGCGACCACGGTCAACCCCGCCTGCGTTACTCGCACGCCGCCCGCCAGTACGACGCGGTCGGCGCGATCCTGCACCTCGATGCTGCCCGCGTCGAAATCGACGGGGGCGTTGCTGTTGTGATTCGCCAGCGCCTGCGCATAGGCCGCGCCGCCGCCATGTCCGCTTGCCAGAATCGCGAGGCTGGTCAGCACGAAGCTGGCGCCGGCCAGCGTCAGGCTCTTCACGGTCCAAAGCCCCTTCATTTGAGCGCTCCCTGGTTGATCCGAAGATGGGCGTTCCCCGACAGGCGGACGATCCGCTGGTCAAGGTCGGCGGTCAGTTCGTTGGCCGAAAAATTACCGATGTTCAACGCGCCATTGACGCCGCCGGTACCGACGAGGCTGCGATTCTTGAGGTCGATAGCGACATTGTTCGCATCGATGCGATAGCCGTCGGCGCCCTTGACTTGTACCAGTCCCGGCACGGTCACCTTTTCGCTGTCCATGTCATATTGTCCGTTCGCGGCGGCGATCGTCGCCGGGCCGTCGGCCAGCTTGATTGCCCCGGACAGTCCGTTCATCCGCACGATCGGTTCGGTCGAGCTTTTCTGCACCGCGCTTTCTGCGATGAGCGCAAAGGGCTGGCCTTTGGTGTCCTGGCCGCGATATTCGGCACGCACGACCTTCATCCGCTCCTTCGCCACCTCGACCTTGTCCTTGGCGAGCAGGAAGCTGACCTCGCTGCGCTGGGTGAAGGGCGAAAAGACGAGCACCGCCGCAACGACGCCGATAACGAGCGGCAGGCCGTAGCGCAAAATGCGCACCACGCGGTCGTGGCGCGACCCGCTGGCCGCCCACAGGCGGCGCATCGTGCGGTCGATTTCGGCGCGTTCGGACACCCGCGGCGGCTTCCCGTCAGCTATGCGCGAAGATGTCGACCTCGGGCCATCCGGCGAGGTCGAGCGCGGCGCGCGTCGGGAGGAAATCGAAGCAGGATTGTGCGAGTTCGGTGCGCCCCTCGCGCGCGAGGCGGGCGTCGAGCACCTCCTTCATTGCGTGCAGAAAGCGGACATCGCTCGCGGCATAGTCGCGCTGCGCCTCGCTCAGTTCGGCAGCGCCCCAGTCGCTCGACTGCTGCTGCTTCGATACATCCTGTCCCAGCAGTTCGCGGACCAGTTCCTTGAGCCCGTGGCGGTCGGTGTAGGTGCGCACCAGCTTCGACGCGATCTTGGTGCAATAGACGGGGGCGGTGACAACGCCGAGCGCCTGCTGCATCGCGGCAATATCGAAACGGGCGAAATGGAACAGTTTCAGCCGGTCAGGATCAGTGAGGATCGCCTTGAGGACCGGTGCGTCATAGCGGCTGCCGGGGCCGAATCGCACCAGATGCTCGTCGCCCTTGCCGTCGCTGATCTGGACGAGGCACAGCCGGTCGCGCAGCGGGTTGAGTCCCATGGTTTCGGTGTCGATCGCGACGGGGCCGGGGCCGATCGCGCCTTCCGGCAGATCTTCTTCGTGGAAATATACGGTCATCGACTTGCCTTAGGCGAAGCGGCGGCGCCGCTCAATGACTGGTTTTCGCGGTACCGCCCCTCGGCGCCAGCGCTACGGCAAAGCTTGGAAATCCGCCGATCGCGGCTTTGAATTTTCTGTTCGCAGATGCCGTTCATATAGGTTATATATTGCGCCGTTAGCGGCACGGGGCGAGTCTGTGCCCATGGTGAACTGCGTCCCCGTCCGGCGCAAGGAGCCGGTTCAATCGGGTGTGGACGACCGAAAGCGACTACTAAGCAATGAGTTTCAACAAGGATCGCCGTGGCCATCGCGGACGCGGCAAGCGCGACGACTTCGGCAATTTCGACAGTTTCGAACCGGCACCTTATGGCGGCGGCGGCTTTGGCGGTGGCGACCGCGGTGGTTTCGGTGATCGCGGCGGCTTCGGTGGCGGCGATCGTGCCGGCGGCGATCGTGGTGGTGGTTTCGGCGGTGGCGATCGCGGCGGCTTCGCCGGCGGCGGTCGCGGCGGCTTTGGCGGTGGCGGCGGCGGTGCCCGCGGCGGCATGCCGGCACAGGTCGTCGGCGAAGGCCAGGGCCAAGTGAAATTCTTCAACCCCTCGAAGGGCTTTGGCTTCATCGCGCGCGACGATGGCGGTGAAGACGTGTTCGTGCACATCAGCGCGGTCGAACAGGCGGGACTGCAGGGCCTCGCATCGGGTCAGCCGCTCGGTTTCACGCTCGTCGAACGCAACGGCAAGGTGTCGGCCATCGATCTCAAGATCGAAGGCGAACCGATGCCTGTCGAGGACTTCGCCCCGCGTCCGCGCGAGGATCGTCCCGCTGCGGGCGGTGCGCGCGGCCGGCGTCAGCTGACCGGCGAACGCACGTCGGGCACGGTGAAATTCTTCAACACGACCAAGGGTTTCGGTTTCATCGCGCGCGATGACGGACAGGCGGATGCCTTCGTCCACATCAGCGCGGTGCAGCGCGCCGGCATGGCGGGCCTCGAAGAAGGCGACCGCGTCGCTTTCGACATCGAGGTGGATGATCGCGGCAAATTCGCCGCGGTGAACCTCCAGCCGACGCAGGACTGATTCGGCGTCCACCGGATGAACGAAGGGCGGCCCCGCAAAGGGCCGCCCTTTTTCGTTACCGGTGGTCTGCGCAGCCCCTCAGGCGAGGGTGGCCTTCAGGAACCAGATACGCTGCTGCGTTTCGTCCGCCCAGCCATCGACCAGGCCGCTCGTCGCAATGTCGCCATCGGCTTCGGCCGCCGTCTTGGCATCCTTGAGCTGGGCGAGCAGCGTCTCGTTGTCGGCGGCAAGGTTGCGCACCATCGTTTCGGCGTCGACGCTCGCTGCGTCGTCGTCCTTGATCGACTGGTGACGGCTGATGTCGCCGATCGAGCGGAGCGTCGCTGCGCCATTCTTGCGCACACGCTCGGCGATCAGGTCGGTCGTCGCGAGGATCTGGGCCGCCTGCTCGTCGAACAGAAGGTGCAGGCTGCGAAAACTGGGGCCCTTGACGTGCCAGTGATAATTTTTGGTTTTCAGATAGAGCGCGAAACTGTCGGCGAGCAGCGCGTTCAGCGCATCCGCAACGGCAGGCTGATTCTTGTTGGACATGGGAAAGCCTCCTTTTTCTGCTTCCCGGCCAATATAGTGCCGTAGCGGCAAAGCTGCCCATGAAGCCTGTTCGATGCTGTGATCGATAAAATCGATTACTGGGCACCATAATCGGATTTTCTGTCAGAGACCGAAGGCGCGCATCGCGGCGTTGAGGCCCCATAGCGTGAGAATCGCGGCGCTCATCAACCGGGCGATCCGTGCCGCGGCCTGATCGGCGAGCGCGGCGCCAAAAGCGAGGAACGGGACCAGCGAGAGCGTCCAGCCGATCAGCCCCCCCGCGGCCGCCCACAGCCCGGCGCCACTCGTCGCCGCCAGCGCGCCGATCAGGAAATGGCTGCGGTCGCCGAGTTGAGCCAGAAACAGCCGTGCCGCGAGCGAGGGCAACGGAGCTTCCTCCAGACTCTGGACCGCCGGGCCGAGGCGCCCCCGCCAGACGAGCGCGACCGCCGCACCGAGCAACGCGAAGGCGAGCAGCAGCGCTACGATACCCTGACCGATCACCCGGTTTGCTGCCGTCCCCGCGACCGCCGCGATGGTCGCATTGGCCAGAAAGGCGGCAAAGGCAATCGCGACGACGGCGCGGCGATCCCCGCGCGCCGCCATCACCTGCGACAGCAAACGTCCGGTTCGGCCATCGGCGTTGGCTAGCAATACCGCGACGAGGGCAAGCATGATGGCATCCATGACGACCAGCCTACTCCAGCTATGGCAGCGAAGAAACGGGGCGGCATAAGCATCGCAGGGCGCGGAGGATGCGCATGCCGGCCGCCTCCCGACTTCGAATCCCGCCCGTCAATGCCAAGGCGAGGTCCGGACCGCCCAATAGACGAGGTAGAGCAGCCCTGCCCACAACAGAAGGATGAAGGCCATGCCCGCGCGGCTCGAGGGGCGCTCGCTCGCAAGCTCCGCCGCTGCATGCAATTCGCTCCACAGCGGATCGGGGATCATCTGTCGGACCAGCCACAGACCCGCTGGGACGATCAGCAGATCGTCGAGCCAGCCGAGTACAGGGACGAAATCGGGTATCAGATCGATCGGCGACAGCGCATAGGCAGCGACGGCGACCGCCAGCAGCCTGGCGATCAGTGGCGTCCGCGGGTCCCGCGCGGCGAGCCACGCGGCGTGCGCCTCGACGGAAAGCCGATGGCCCAGATCGCCGATGCGTTCGGAAAGGGATTTGCCCGTCATCGCGTCGCACATTAGTCTTCCTGCATGGCTATCCAACTGAAAAGCGCACGCGTCGAGCGTTGGCCCGTCGCGGGCGAATTCGTCATCAGCCGCGGTGCAAGCGACCATGTCGATGTCGTCGTCGCCGAAGTCGAGGAAGACGGCGTCGCCGGGCGCGGCGAGGGAACGCCGATCTACTATCAGGGCGAAGATGCGGCCGGCTGCCGCGACGCTCTGCTGCGCGTCATGCCGCATCTCGCGGGACTGGGCGCGGCGGCCGCGCGGGCAGCGGTGCAGGAATTGATGGGGGCGGGTGCGGCGCGCAACGCGATCGACTGTGCGCTATGGGATCTCGAAGCGCGCCAGCGCGCCGTCCCGCTGTGGCAGCTCGCCGGCTGCGAAGCGCCGGCGCCGCGCGTCACCGCCTTCACCATTTCGCTCGGCGGCCCTGGCACGATGGCGGCGCGAACCGAGGAAGCGGTGATGGCGGGCTATCGCCTGTTCAAGATCAAGCTGGCCGGCGACGCCGAAGATCGCGCGCGCGTTGCCGCGGTGCGCGGGGCGGCGCCCGGCGCCCGCCTGATCGTCGATGCGAACGAGAGCTGGGGCGCGCTCGACCTGCTTCCTGAGGTCGAGGCGCTCGCCGACCTCGGAGTCGAAATGATCGAGCAACCGGTGCCGGTCGGCACCGACGTGCTGCTCGACGGCATCTATGCCCCGCTGCCGTTCATCGCCGATGAAAGCTGTCATGTCGCTGCGGATGTGCCGCGCATCGGGGCCTTTTACGACGGCGTGAACATCAAGCTCGACAAGGCGGGCGGGCTGACCGAGGCACTCAAGCTGGCCGATGCCGCCGACGCGGCGGGTCTGAGCATCATGGTCGGCTGCATGCTGTCGACCAGCCTGGCGATCGCGCCGGCGTATCTGCTCGCGCAGCGGGCGCGATGGGTCGACCTCGACGGCCCCGCCTTGCTGGCGCGCGATCGCGCCGATGGCTTCAGCTTCGCCAATGGCGAAATTAGTCCATTTTAATGATAGTAAATTATATTGACTAAATGGCCGAAGCGGGAAATATTCGCCGAATGAGCAATTCGGACACCGCCCGCCACCGCGAGATCGTTATGCCCGCCCTTCTGCGCCATGCGCGCACCATCTATGGCGGAGCAATGCGCCGGGCGCTTGATCGCGCCGGATTTGAGGACATCCCGGCAAACGGGCTCTATGTGATCGGCGGTTTGGCGCTGGGGGCGGAGGAGGTGCCGCTGGGGGCTCTGATCCGCGATCTGCGCATATCGAAGCAGGCGGCGGGGCAGCTTGTCGATACGCTCGTCATGCGCGGCTATCTGGAGCGCCAGGCCGATCCCGCCGACCGGCGCCGACTGACTGTGCGCCTGACCGAGCGCGGCGCCGAGGCGGCGACGATCCAGGGTCAGGCGCGCGATGCCATCGACGCGAAGCTCGCGGCGCGGGTCGGCGCCGAGGACATCGCCGCCGCGCGCCGCGTCCTCTATGCGCTGGTCGAGATGGGGATCGAGGCCCGCGAGCGCGATGCGGCTTCTTCGTCCTAAAGCGCCACCTCGGCATGGCTGCCGAGTTCGCCTTCCTTCACCGTCGATCCGGTCATCAGGCGGAACAGACCCTTGATCCCGGCCTCTGCGGTCCAGATTTCGGCATCGTCGAGATCGAAGCGCAGCATCAGCAGGTCCGGGTCATCCTTGCCGCCTTCGTACCAGGCCTCGACCGGCTTCGACCAATATTTGTCGATCGTCGCACGGTCGGTCACCGGAGTCAGCGTGCCGGAGACGCATGCGAACAGGTCATGGCCTTTGGCGACATATTGCGCCATCGCGCGCCCGCCTGCGGCGAGACGGCCACTCTTGGCGTGGAAAAAATGGAAATAGCCGTCATTGTCTTTGTCGAGCTGCGCGGTCATCGGGATCGCATGGGCGTGACCGGCGTCGAGCGCGACCATCAGATAGGGATTGTCGGCCATTTCCTTCCAGAAACGCTGTTTGATGTCCTTGCTCATCGGGGAGGCTCCTTTCTGCTTGTGTCATGCTAACGCGCGGAGCCGCCCCGATGTTGCGCGCTTTAGCGCGCGGGCCGCGCGGCGTAGCTCACCACCTCATATTCGATGCCGTCCAGGTCGAAGAAATAGAAGCGGCGCCCGGGTTCGTAAACGCCGTGATTGAAAGGGCGCAAACCGGCATCGACCACTTTCGCCTCGATCGCATCGAGATCGTCGACCTGGATGCCGACATGGTTGAGCGGTTCGCCTTTCGCGAAATGCGCGTTCGCATGAAGGCCGTCGGGACCGGTGTAGAATGCGACATAGGCCTCATCCGATCCGACGTGGATCGACATGCCGCCGTCGCGCGCCGGCCCGCGCCAGCGTTCGTGCCAGCCGAAGATCCGCGCCATCAGCGCGGCGCTGCGTTCGGGGTCGCTGACGGTCAGATTCACATGTTCGATAAAGGGATGCGTCACGGGCTGAAACTCCTGATTCGGGTTGACGCAGACAGATATGAAAGTTCAACTAAGCTTTAGATCAAGCATATTTCGCGAAGGGGCTTTCGTGCACCGTGCCGACCTTCTGCCCATCGGCGAGCTTGCCGCACGAACCGGCGTTGCGGTGTCGGCGATCCGTTTCTACGAAGCGAAGGGACTGATCGCGTCGCTGCGCACGGCGGGCGGCAAAGACGCTTTCTGCGCGCCGACACGCGGCGCCTGTCGTTTATCCTTATCGCGCAGCAGATGGGGCTCAGCCTCGACGAGATCGCGGCGGAACTGGCGCGCCTCCCTTCGGAACGTACCCCCAATGCCGCCGACTGGCGCCGGATCAGCACCGGCCTGCGCGCGCGGATCGACGCACAGATCGCGGCGCTGGAACGGACGCGCGACCTGCTGGACGGCTGCATCGGTTGCGGTTGCCTGAGCCTGAAGAAATGCGGGCTTTATAACGCCCGGGACAAGGCGGCGCAGCGCGGCGCCGGCCCGCGCTATCTGCTGGGCGACCGATCGGGCGACATTGCCGATGCGCGATAGCGCGCAAGGAAGTAGGGATTATTCGCTGTTGCCACGGAGGCGGCCAGGTCGCGCCGGGCTTACATCGGTTCGGCCATCACCGCTTCGATTTCATGGTTCAGCACTTCGGCGCGGCGGCATTGATCGTGGTCGCCGCGCTCGCATTTTTCAGCCGCCTTGTCGCGCTGGCGCGAAAGCTTGCCCAGCCTCTCCTCGCGTTCGCGCATCGCCCGGCCGCGGTTGCGGTCGGCCTCGTCCTGGCTGGTGGTCGACCAGTCGACGACCTGTCCTGCGGCCTTCACCGGCGCGGTGACGACCGATTTCACGGTGCTTACACAGCCCGCAAGCAGGGGCAGCGCCAGCATCGCCCCGAACCATATCCGCATCGTCCTTCTCCTCGGCGTCCGGCGTTGCACATTGCCGCAGCAATGGCCAGCGGCTTGCGGCCAAAAGTGCAGCCTTTCGGCGCTTCTGTCATATCACTGAAACAAATAGTTAAATTCGCATTAACCCTCTTGGCCTAGGTCGCCCTGCATCGCTTTGCAGTCAAGAGAGACAGATGACGCCCCCCGATCCGCTATTGGCCCCCGCGACCGGACATTCGATGGCGATCGCTCACGATGCGCATCTGTCGGCGGTGATCGACATTTTCCGGGCGCAGCCGCAGTTGCGCGTCCTGACGATCGTCGACGCCGCGGGCCATCCGGTCGGAATCATCCGCGAACAGCGCGTGCGCGAATTGCTCTTTTGTCCCTATTGGTTTTCGCTGATGCAAAACCCGTCGATCGGGGGATCGATCGCCTCGCTCATCGATCCGTGCCAGATCGCCGATGTCGGCGAGAGCACCGCCGCGCTGCTGAGGATCGCCGCGCAGTCGGCGGCGCAGGAACTCGTGCTTGTCGATCGCGGCTGCTTCGTCGAAACGCTCGACTCGGCGCAACTGTCGAAATTGGCCATGCTGCGCGAGATCGAGGTGGCGCAGGAACGCAGCGCGCGCGCCGCGACGGTCGAAGCAAGCGGGCGCCGCTTCGAACAGGATATCAGCGCGCTGACCGCGACGCTCGCCGAGATGGCGCGTGAGGCAGAGGCGGTGGCGCAGGGGCTGGGGACGCGTGCCGACGAGACGGGGCGCGACGCGGTGTCGGTCGCGGGCGCAACCGCCCAGACGCTCGCGGGGCTTCAGGAGCTTGGGGATCGGGGGCGGGGGCTCGCCGCCAGCATGGCGCGCATCGTCGCCGACGGCACCCGGGCGCGCGACGTGCGGCGTCACGCCCATGCGCGCGTCCGGTCGGCGAGCGAGCGGGCGACCGCGCTGCGCGAGGCGAGCCAGTCGATCGAGCATATGCTGTGCCTGATCATCGACATGGCGAGCCGCACCAACATGCTGGCGCTCAACGCCGGGATCGAGGCGGCGCGCGCGGGGGAGGCGGGGCGCGGCTTCGCTGTCGTTGCCCAGGAAGTGAAGAATCTCGCGGCGCAGACCCGTGCCGCGGCAAGCGACATTTCGCCCTTCATCGACCATATTCGCGAAATCGTCGGGCAGGTTGCCGAAGGCTTTGCCGAGGTCGAACGCGCGATCGAGGCGAACAACGCCTTTTCGGATGCCGTCGATACGGCGGTCGACGGCCAGAGCGCGACGACCCTGCTGATCGCAAGCTATGTCGAGCAGGCGGTTGCCGCGGGGAAGGAGATCGACACGCGCGTCCATCAGATCGGCCGCGGCGCCGCGGCGGTCGGACAGGAGGCGATTGCGCTCGGCGAATTGTCGTCGGGGCTGACCCGCGCAGCACGATCGTTGCATCAGCGCGCGAGCCAGTTCGTCGAGACCGTCGCTGCGGCCTGAATCCCGCCGCGGGACATATGGTTTACAAAGACTTGCCGGGGGCATGGGCTGTGATAGGTTGCTCCCGCGCCCGCGGCGCTTCCGGCCCCGGGCGGGAGGGAGGGTCCATATGACCAATATGCAAAAGGGTCTGGCCGAGTTTATCGGCACATTCTGGCTTGTCTTCGGCGGTTGCGGCAGCGCGGTTCTAGCGGCGGCCTTTCCCGATGTCGGCATCGGATTGCTCGGCGTCGCGCTCGCCTTCGGCCTGACGGTCGTCACCATGGCCTATGCCATCGGCCATATCTCGGGCTGCCATCTCAACCCCGCGGTCACGGTCGGCCTGTGGGCCGGCGGCCGCTTTCAGTCGCGCGACATTCCACTCTATGTCGTCGCGCAGGTGCTGGGCGCGATCGTCGCCGCTTTTCTCCTCTATTATATCGCGAGCGGAAATCCCGATTTCGATCTTGCGACCAAGGGCCTCGCTGCCAACGGTTTCGGCGACGGCTCGCCCGGCCATTACGACATCTGGTCGGCGCTGATTATCGAGGTCGTGCTGACCGCCGGCTTCCTGTGGGTCATCATGGGTTCGACCGACGGCCGCGCACCCGCGGGTTTCGCGCCGCTGGCCATCGGCCTCGCGCTCACGCTCATCCACCTCATCTCGATCCCGGTGACCAACACCTCGGTCAATCCGGCGCGCAGCACCGGCCCGGCGCTCGTTGTCGGCGGGCTGGCGCTTCAGCAGCTCTGGCTGTTCTGGCTCGCACCTCTCGCCGGCGGGCTTGCCGGCGGCTGGCTCTACAAGACGCTGGGCGCCGATCGCTTTCCCAAGCCCGATATCGAGGGCGAATGACGGACGGACCGGCGGGGCGCGTCCCCGCCGGTTTCCGCCCTGCACTTCCTATTTGAGCAGATCGAGCGCGAAGGCGCGCACGTCGGCGGCCATGTCGGGGCGTTCGAGCGCGATCGCCAGATTGGCCTGGATATAGCCGGCCTTTGATCCGCAGTCGTAACGGGCGCCGTCGAAGGTGACCGCGTGAAAGGGCTGCCGGCCGATCATCGTCGCCATGGCGTCGGTGAGCTGGATTTCGCCGCCTGTGCCCTTTTCCTGGCTTTCGAGCACGCGCATCACGTCGGGCTGAAGGATATAGCGGCCCGAGATGATAAGGTTCGACGGGGCATCGTCGATCGCGGGCTTTTCGACAAGGCCGCGGACTTCGGTCAGGGCGCCGTCGGCGCGGCCCGGCGCGATCACGCCATAGCTCGACACCTGTTCGTGCGGCACTTCGAGCACCGAGATCAGGTTGCCGCCGACCTTGTGATAGGCATCGACCATCTGCTTCATGCAGCCGGGGCTGCCGTGCATGAATTCGTCGGGCAGGAAGATCGCGAAGGGTTCGTCGCCGACGATGTCGCGCGCGCACCAGATCGCATGGCCCAGCCCCATCGGCTCCTGCTGGCGGACGTAGGCGCAATTGCCGGGACCGAGCCGCGTGGGTTCCAGGACCGACAAATCCTTGCCGCGTTCGGACATCGTGCGTTCGAGTTCGAAGGCGATGTCGAAATGATCCTCGATCGCGCTCTTGCCGCGGCCGGTGACGAAGATCATCTGCTCGATCCCCGCCTCGCGCGCCTCGTCGACCGCATATTGGATCAGCGGCCGGTCGACGACAGGCAGCATTTCCTTGGGGATCGCCTTGGTCGCGGGCAGGAAGCGCGTGCCGAGGCCGGCGACGGGAAAGACGGCTTTGCGGATCGGTTTCATGGCCGGGCTCTTAGCGCGGATCGGGCAGTGTGGAAAGGCAGGGCCGACGGCGCTTCAGGGCGTCACGATGATGACGACGCGGCGATTGTCCTGCCGGCCTTCGGGCGTGTCGTTCGAAGACAGCGGCATGGTTTCGCCGCGTCCGATAATCTGGCCGGGGGCGAATTGCATTCCGCCCGCGATCAGCGGCGCGGCAACGGCCTGGGCCCGGGCTTCGGAGAGCTTCTGGTTATAGTCGGGAGCGCCCGTTGAATCGGTGTGACCTTCGACACGCGCGCTGGGGATGCCGACCGCGATCAGGCGCCGGGCAAGCGTGCCGAGGCGTTCGGTCTGTTCGGGCTGGATTGCGCTTTCGTTGGTCGCGAACAGCAGGCGATCGGCCATCGTGAGCTGCCAGCTGTCGTCGGCGGCCGCGGGGGCGGGGATGAAGCCTTCTTCCTTCAGCACCGCGATCTGTGCGGCATTGAAGCCCTTTGGCGCCGGCATGCTCTGGCACGCTGCGGGCAATGCGGCGACGGCCAGCGCGAACAGGGTGCGAAGGTGGCGGGGGGCGGCATGGGTCATTGCAGGTCTCCGGGGGGTCGTCATTTCGAAAGCTTGCCGAGCTTGTCGGCATACATGGCGGCGTCGGCCGCGGTCAGCATCGCGGTGGGATCGGTGCCGTCGGCAGGATGCACGGCAACGCCGATGCTCACCGACAGGCGGTAGCTGTCGCCGCCGGGCAGCGTGATCGGATCGGCGATGGCCGCGCGAAGGCGCTCGGCGAGCGAGTCGGGTTGTGCGTCATGTCCGGCCGGATCGACGATCATCACGAATTCGTCGCCGCCGATGCGCGCGGCGAAATCGCCAGGGTGAAGCAGCGCCTTGATCCGCTGCGACAGCGCGACGAGCACCGCGTCGCCGGCGGCGTGACCAAAGCCGTCATTCACCGCCTTGAAATTGTCGGCATCGATGAACAGCAGCGCAAAGCGGGCGGCACCCGCAGCCAGCCTCGCCGCCAGCGCTTCGTCGAACGCCGCGCGGTTGGGCAGCGCGGTGAGCGGATCGTGCGAGGCGCGGTGGGCGAGCAGCGCCTTTTCGCTTTCCATATGCCCCTGCCAGCCCTGCAGCTCGTCGAGCAGGGCATTGATGTCGCCGCCGAGCCGGTCAAGCTCGGCAATGCCGAGCCCCTGCACCCGCTTGTCGAAGCGGCGGTGCAGCCGGACATCGTGCGCGACGGTAGCAATCTCGCCGAGCGGCTTGACCAGCTCATATTCGAAGCGCCGGGCGAGGATGACCGTGCCGATCGCGGTAATGAGCAGACAGGCGAGACCGGCGAGCAGGCCGAGCCGTACATAATGGGTCAGCGTCGAACTGTCGCCCCACACCTCGATCGTCCCGATGACCGATCCGTTGCGCTGGACGGTGGTCGCAAAGGGCCGCGGAAAGAAAAAGCCCGTCAGCATCGGCATTGCATCGCCGTGCGGCGACACCCATTCGGTGAGCAGCCGTCCCTTGTCGTCAAGCACGCGCAGGCGCGCGATGCCGGGAATTCGGGTGAGCGGTTGCAACCCCTCGCGCGCCGCTTGGGGATCGTTGAAGACGAGCGCGGGTTCGACGCCATAGGCCGCGACCTGCGCCGCCAGCTCCATGTTGCGATCTGCATAGCCGCGCAGCGTCGTGATCCCGGCGAGCAGGATGGTGATCCCCGATAGGGCGACCGCAAGCAGCGTCACCCCGAAATGAAAGCGCGACAGCAGCTTTTGCAGGGTGGTGTGCGCGCCGCTGCGTTCGGGGGCAGGAGCCGGCGTCATCGCGGCCCCCCGTCGCTGCCGATCTTGAGCACGCGCGGATCGACGCGCACCGATCCGCGGCCGATCGAATCGAGATTGACCGAAAAGCTGAGCCGCTGGCCCTGCGCGCTCAGGCAGAACATCGCGCCGAGGTTGCAGTTGTTGTCATCGTCAGTGACGGTCAGGATCGCCTTTCCGTGCACCCAGCCGATCAGGCGTTGCCGGTCCGCCACGGGCATCTGCCCGAGATAGAGCATATGACAGCCCGCCCCGCCGATTGCCGCTGCGGCGCTGATGCGCCGGACGCTCACCGATCCGCGGCCGGGCAGGTCGGGCGCCGGACGTTCGGTCAGGCGCGGCGTGCCGATGATGCACATGGTGCGCGGCGCGCCCGACGCCTCGTTCGGCCATGTCGCATAGGTCACGATGCCGCCGAGCATGCGGTTGACCGCCAGCGCCATGCCGCCTGGACTGTCATCCACGACAGTTTGCGCCGCCGCCTGCATGGCGAGCTGCGGCGCCGTCATCGACGAGCCGATCAGAAGCAATGGTATCAGCACGCTGTAGCGGTCCCCACCTCGGATGGGGGTGATCCTGCCCCCGCGAGGCGGCGTCCGCTAGAGAAAAGCGCCGCTAAGTCAAGGAAAAGTGACGCCATGCGGCCATATTGCAACAGTCGGCCGGACGATGACCGACGGCTTCAGGCCTCGCGCAGCCGCTCCGAAAAGCCCTTGCGCAGCTTAGCGAGCTTCGGCGGGATTACCGCCATGCAATAGGGGTTGCGCTGGCCTTCGCCGTCCCAATAATCCTGATGATAATCCTCGGCCGGATACCAGGTCGAAGCCGGTTCGATGCGGGTCACGATCGGCGCGGGCCAGTCGGGCTGCGCGCGCGCGATTGCGGCCTCGGCGGCGGCGGCCTGCGTTTCGTCGAGCGGGAAGATGGCGCTGCGATACTGGGTGCCGATGTCGTTGCCCTGGCGATTGAGTTGCGTCGGATCGTGCGTCGCGAAGAACACGTCGAGCAGATCGGCATAGGAAATGGCCGCCGGATCATATCCGATGCGGATCGCCTCGGCATGGCCGGTATCACCGCTGCACACCTGCTTGTAGGTCGGATTGGCGACCGACCCGCCGATATAGCCGCTTTCGACGCTTTCGACCCCCGCCAGCGATTTGAATACCGCTTCGGTGCACCAGAAGCAGCCTCCGGCAAAAATGGCGGTCTCTGTCATCGCGTCGATCCTTTGATGGGGTGCCCCTTTGATGGAGTGGGCCTTGGATAGGGTGGGAGACGTCCAGATAGGATCGGGCGCTCCTTATTCCAAGGGCGGCGGTGCGCCGATGAGTGGCGGCGCGAGCGGCTGCCCCGCCGCGCGCAGCGCGTCGATCGCCCGAACCTCCTTTTCGATCGAGGCGGCGCGGTCCTCCCAACGAGGGTGGGTTCCCGCCTGAAGCAGCGGACGGCCGGCACGTTGGCCGAAAGCGGTCCAGAAGCGGACTGCGGCGCGCGGATCATAGCCGGCATTCGCCATCAGCCAGGGCGAGAGGCGATCGGCTTCGATCTCGGTCTGCTTGAACAGCCGCGCATTGCGGCCGAACTGCTGCAACAGTCCGCGATCGACCCCCGCGGCGTCGAGCCGGGCGCGGTGCCTAAGAATATTATGCGCGAGTTCGTGCGCGACGGCGGCCGCCAGCTCGGCGTCGTCCTTTGCGAATTGCGCCAGCCCTGCGGAAATGACGACGAGCCGGCCGTCGGCGGCCCCGTCGGGGCGGTCGCGGGCGTCGACGCGGAAATCGGTCGCGCAGCCGACCACCGGTACGATCCGTACCGGAGCCTTGCCGGTGTCGAGCATGGCGGGCCGGTCGCTCGGCAGGCCTGCAAAAAGCCTTTCGAGGGCGGCGATGCGGGCATAGGCGTCGCTGCCCTCGCCTTGCGGCGGCAGGGAACCGGCCAGGCCTTGCACCAGGCTCCCCGCATGCAGCCCGGCGGCGGCAGCGGGCGAGCCCGCGGCGACCGCGGCGAGGAAGGGCGTGTCGGTGTCCGCGGCGTCATAGGCGGCCTCGGCATCCGGGCGCTGCGCGTCGGAATAAAGCCGCGGATCGCCCCATAGCCAGCCGAACTGCGGCTGGACCCTCGCGCACCATGGGGCATTGCCCGTCGTCAGGCGGTAGCCGATGGTCGCGACGCGCGCCTCGAGCGCCGCGAGCGCCGGATAGGGAGAGGGCTCGGCCATCGCGGCGGCGGGGGCGGCGATGGCAAGCAGAAGGGCGGCGGACAGGCGCAGCATGGGGGCCGACTTATCAGCGCCTTTCTGTCGGAGCCATGAATTTCGAGCGGCGCCGCCGCCTCTTGCCTATCGCCCGGCAAGCGCCGATAGGGCGGGGCGATGTTGAACGCTTCGTCATCGGCCCGGCCGCTCCATCCCCGCCCCGCCGCGCTCGCGCGCTGGCTGTGGGCCGTCGCCATCCTCGTCATCATGGTTGTCGCCGTCGGCGGCATCACCCGGCTGACCGAATCGGGGCTGTCGATCACCGAATGGAAGCCCGTATCGGGGGTGCTGCCGCCGCTGACCGAGGCCGGATGGCAGGCCGAGTTCGAAAAATACAAGCAGATCCCCGAATATAAGGAGATCAACCTCGGCATGTCGCTCGCGGCCTTCAAGGGGATTTTCTTCTGGGAGTGGCTGCACCGGATCCTTGGCCGTCTGGTCGGCATGGCTTTGCTGGTGCCGCTTGCCTGGTACGCGTGGCGCCGCGCGATTCCGGCCGGCTATGGCTGGCGGCTGTTCGCGCTCGCCGCGCTTGTCGGCCTGCAGGGCGCGATCGGTTGGTGGATGGTCGCGTCGGGACTCGAATATCGCACCGATGTCAGCCATTTCCGGCTCGCGACGCACCTCCTGACCGCGTTGTTCCTGCTTGCGGGGCTCGTTTGGACGGCGCGCGACCTTGCGCTGCTGGCGCGCGATCCCGGTGCGCGCCCGGCGCGCCTGACGGGCGCGGCGATTGCAGTCATTGCGATTCTGATCATCCAGCTCCTGCTCGGCGCGTGGGTTGCCGGGCTCAATGCGGGCTATGTCGCGAGCACCTGGCCGCTGATGAATGATCATTTTGTTCCCGAAGGTATCGACTGGTCGGGTGGGACCTGGCTCGCCGTCACCAACGATCCCTTCCTCATCCATTTCCTCCATCGCTGGTGGTCGTGGGTCGCGGCGGGCGCGTTGCTGTTGCTGGCGCGCTCGCTCGCCCGGCAAGGGTCTCGGCGCGAGGCCGGTCTGCTGCTGCTGGTCGTCGCGGCGCAGATGACGCTCGGCATTCTGACGGTCGTGACCGGCGTATCGATGTGGATTGCGGTGTTGCACCAGGTGACGGGCGCCATTCTCGTCGCGACGACTGCCGCCGCGCTCCACCGGCTCGGTCGCGCAGCGGCATGATCGTCCTCGGCGCGCTGTTGCTGCTTGCGGCGCAGGCGCCGGAGCCTCCGGTCCCTTCGGAAACGCAGCAGGTTGCCGCACTCGCGTTCGCACCGCCGCTCGATCGTCCGCTCACCTACCGCGTCGCAACGCGGCGGTCGAGCCGCGACGGCGGCTTCACCAGCTTTGCGCTCATTTATGATTTGCGGTGGCGGCGCGTCGGGCGCGGTTATCAGTTGTTGGCGCGGTTCGACCGCGTCGAGTCGGACGCGCATCCCGAAGTCGTGCGCACGCTGCGGCTGATGATCGACCCGCTGATTGGCGAGACGCTGACCTATTTCGTCCCCGCCGACGGCAGCTCGGTCGATATGGTCGACCCCGAAGGACTGTGGCGCCGCGTCGTCGACCGGGCGCAGGCGCTTGCGGATGCGTCCGGCCGCCCCGAGGCGAAGCGGGCCGCGCAGATCATCGCCACCTTGCCGCCAGCCGAGCGCGACAAGCTGGCGAGTGCCGACATCCGTGCCCTCGTCGTGCCCGCAAACGGCGCGATCCCGAACGGCGCCGACGGCCCGATCATGACCGTGACGGTTGCCGGTCGGCGCACCATATCGGCGAGCGAGCCGCCCGCTGCCGGCCCGGCGCAGCCGATTAAGGTCGATACGCGCTGGACGATCGATCTGGGGACCGGGCTGCTCGCCGAGGAGCGCCGCCAGAGCTTCCTGACGACCGGAAACGCCGCCGATCGCAAGCTGGTCGAGGAGCGGATCAGGGCACTCGAGCCGGGTGATCCCAGCTGATGGTATCATAATACCCGTCAGCAAAGCCGCTCTCAGCTTGACTTTCGGTCTGTCTAGCGCCATTGGCCCGCGTCGAAGCGCCGCTGAGTCCCCCTGGGGTCGGGCGGCGCGGTTTGTTTTCGGGTTGGCGGGCCTTCCGGCCGGTCACTCCCGTCCATCTCTGTCAAGGAGCGTGCCATGAAGGCGCTGACCAAGACGACCCAGTCGGCGAACGCCGGTACGGTCGAGAAGAAATGGGTGCTGATCGACGCCGACGGCCTGGTTGTTGGCCGCGTCGCTTCGATCATCGCCAATATCCTGCGCGGCAAGCACAAGCCGAGCTTTACCCCCCACGTCGATTGCGGTGACAATGTCATCGTCATTAACGCCGAAAAGGTGAAGTTCACCGGCAAGAAGCTGTCCGACAAGGTCTATTACAAGCACACCGGCTATGCCGGCGGCATCAAGGAAGTCACCGCCCAGAAGGTTCTGGAAGGCCGCTTCCCCGAGCGCGTGCTCGAAAAGGCGATCGAACGCATGATCCCGCGCGGCCCGCTCGGCCGCCAGCAGATGCGCAACCTGCGCATTTTCGCCGGCAGCGAACATCCGCACGAAGGGCAGAGCCCCGAAGTGATCGACGTCGCGTCGATGAACCGCAAGAACAAGGTGGGTGCATAATGGCTGACGAACAGACCATGACCGATCTCAAGGATCTCGCCGGCGCCGTCGAAGGCACCGTCGCTCCGGCCGCTCCGACGGCTCCGCTCCGCGAAAAGCAGGTCGACAAGCAGGGCCGCGCTTATGCGACCGGCCGCCGCAAGGACGCCGTCGCCCGCGTGTGGGTCAAGCCCGGCACGGGCAAGATCACCGTCAACGGCCGCGACCAGGAAGTCTATTTCGCGCGCCCGACGCTGCGCCTCGTCATCAACCAGCCCTTCGGTCTGACCGAACGCGCCGGCCAGTATGACGTCGTCGCGACCGTCAAGGGCGGCGGCCTCTCGGGTCAGGCAGGCGCCGTTCTGCACGGCATCGCGCAGGCGCTGACCCGCTTCGAACCGGCGCTTCGCGGCACGGTCAAGGCGGCCGGCTTCCTGACTCGCGACAGCCGCGCGGTCGAGCGTAAGAAGTACGGCAAGGCGAAGGCCCGCCGCAGCTTCCAGTTCTCGAAGCGCTAAGTTTCTTCCGCCGACGGGTGGAGAAAAGGAGGGCGGTCCGGCGACGGGCCGCCCTTTTTGCGTGGTGCTTTCTAGGCGCCGACTGCAACATCGGGCGATGGCGGCGCGTTGGTTTGGCAACAACATCGAAGGAGAAAGCCCATGCCGAACGCCGCAGCGCTCAGCGGCCGCCAGATATTGATCATGGCGACCGATGGTTTCGAACAATCCGAACTCGAAGTGCCGTTGAAGCAGCTTGAGGAGGCAGGCGCCGACCTAAGCATCGCCTCGCTGGGGACGGACGATATTCGTGGCTGGGACGGCGACGACTGGGGCGACAAGGTCGCGGTCGATTGTCTGATCAAGGACGTCGAGGTGGAGGATTATGACGCGCTGGTGCTCCCCGGCGGGCAGATCAATCCCGATCTGCTGCGCGTAGAGGACGCGGCGATCGACCTCATCCGCGCCTTCGCCAAGGCGGGTAAGCCGATTGCCGCCATCTGCCATGCGCCATGGCTTCTGATCGAGGCCGGACTGGCCGAAGGTCGTCGGATGACCGGTTACAAATCGATCCGCACCGACATCGGCAATGCCGGTGCAAGGCTGCTCGACGAAGCCGTGGTTGTCGATCGCGGGATCATCACCAGCCGCTGCCCCGACGACCTCGACGCCTTTTGCGCTGCGATCGTCGAAGCAGTCGCCGACAGCCGCGTCGCCACCTAAAGGAGATCGAGGCTGCCCAGCGCAATCGCCTGCCGCGCGGGGCGCTCGGCCATCACCGCGAACATTTCGTCGCCGCGTTCGGTGCGTTCGACGTTCATCGACGCGAACACCGCCATGAAATATCCGCTGAGCGCGCCGACGCGGTAATCGTCCCACAATTCCGCCTCGTCGGGTTCCACGCCGCGCGCGCGCAGCGCAGAGATCCAGGCGTCGAAGGCGGCGCGATCGGCGGCCGCGCGTTCGGCGGGATCGGCGATGCTCGTCCCCACCAGATAGGCGATGTCGGTCGCGCCGCTGCCACGGCCCAATGTCTGCCAGTCGACCAGCCAGCAACGCGCTCCGTCGGGGGCGAAGAGGATATTGTCGATGCGCAGGTCGCCGTGAACGATCGTGCGCGCGGCCGGCGTGCGGGTCAGATAGGCGTCGAGACGATCGACGATCCCGGCGCCGAGATCGAGCGCGTCGCGGTCGAGCCGACCCGCGTAGCGCTCGCGAAACCCCTCATAGAGTCCGGGAAACAGCGCGCGGACGATTTGGCTCGTGTCGCGGTTCAGCCATGGCAGCGCATCCGCGCGGACGTCGTTCCATAACAGCGCATGCAGCCCCGCCGCGGCGTCGATGCACGGCGCGAGCCCGGCAAGACCGAGGCCGGCGAGCTGGTCGCCCTGCCGCGCCGGCGCGAGGTCGGAGAGGAGCAGGATGAAGTCGACGTCATTGTCCGCAATATCGGCATGGTAGCAGTGCGGCGCCGCGACGCCGCTGCCCGCTGCCAGTTCACGATACCAGCTCACTTCCTTGACATAGGTGGCGGTGAGCGCCGCGATATTGCGGCTTGCCTCGTCATGGCTCGGGCATTTGGCGACGATCGTTGGTGGCAGCCCGGTGCCGTCCGACCAATCGAGCGTCAGACGAAAGCTGTCGCACATCTGCCCGGTGCCGATGGCGGCAGCGCTAAAGCCTATGAGCGCGCCCTGGGGCTGACCCAGCTTGTCGGCGATCCAGTCGGCCGTCATTGCCTCCGGCGCGGTCGGAAATCTCATGCAGCGGGATCCATCAGGCCAGTCAATCCGGTCGGGCTGTGCGGTCCGACGAACAATTGTTCGAGCACCCCGACGCCGCGGTGCGTCCGCCCGCCGTCGACCAAGTCTGCGGTCACGAAAGCCTGGATGTGCATTGCCAGCGGATTGCCCCAGCCGCGCTCGGCCTCGTTCAGCCGGTCATGTGCGACGGCAAGCTCGGCGCCATGGTCGAGCCCGTGACCCCAGACGGGATGCGTGTAGCCGAGCCCGCTCATCGCGAACACCGGACCCGCCGGGGTCAAGGTCAGGGCGCGGCCGCCGCCGAGATCGGCGGTCATTCGCGCGACCCGGCGCGTCCCGCTCTGCCAGTCGATGGCAAAGCCGGGCGCATCGAAATGGCGTTCGGTTCCGTCGTCGCCGCTGATCACGCCGCGCCGGTTCCATGGCGCGCCGACACCATCATCGTTGCTGTGGAAGAAGAGCGATAGAGCGTCGAAATTGCACGGCGTCCACAGCCAGAAGAACTGGTTGAAATTGCCCTCCGGCGGCGGTTGCGGTTCGGCGGCGCCGACCGGACGCACCCCCCAGCTCCGGTCGCGCGTACCCGTCCAACCCGCGCCGAGATCGGTGCGCGCGCCCTCGACCGAAAGCCATCCCGACCAGCGGCCGTTCTGCGTCATCCGCGTATAGTCCATGAACAGCCGCGTACCGTTGCGGCGGATGAAGCGCGGTTCCTCGATCGGAAAATGCCGTCCGGTGAACGTCAGTTCGGCGGCCAGCGGTCCATCGTCGGCGGCGATCCGCAGCGTCACTTTTTGCAGCGGTTCGTCAATCGCTATGGCGATGGGGCCGACCGACAGGTCGAGCCGTTCGCCGCCCGAACGACGGCTGGCGCGCAGATTATGCTGCACCCCGTCGGCGATCACGCAAAAGCTGGCATCGACGATGCCGAGCTGGGGATAAAACCCCATCGCGGCGGCGAAAAAGACGCTGCCGTCGGCGCTGTAGCCGTTGAAGAAATAGCGGTCGTAGAAGTTGCGGTCCGTCCCGGCGAACGCAATCGGCTCGCTGGTCTGGTGCAGCGGATAATCGTCGCCTTTTGTCAGCATGATCCTCATCCCGTTTTTTTGTGCAACCTAACGGGACGCGGCACTGCGTCAATCCCGATGCGTCAATGGACGGGCGGATCGGTCGGCGGCACCGCGCCGACGGGTGCAATGGGCTCGCCGGGTTCGCGTGGCGGCCGTGCGTCGGGCGGTATGGCGTCGATCAGCATGTCGGGAGTCGGCACCCGCGCCAGATTGCGGACGCGGACCGAAATTTCGCCGCCGCTGATACGCAATTCGTTGAAGCTCGGCGGCGTCGACCGGATCCGGCGCGACAGGGTGCCGGCGCCGATCATGCGGATGGGGCCTGCGGGGGTGTCGGCGATCAGATCGAAGGCGTCATGGACATGGCCGGTCAGTACGGCGGCGACGCCGCGATCGGCAAGGGCGGCAAGAGCCGCCCCGCCGCCGCGGGTCAGCGCGCGCCCCTTGGTCCCCGCTTCGGTGAGCGGGTGGTGTGCCGTTACCAGTATCTGCGTTCCGCGCGGCAGCGCATCGATCGCGGCGAGTGTGCGGGCAAGCGCCTTGCGCGTCACCCAGCCTTTCGACCAATCGAGCCGCCATTGCGCCCGCGCCGTGGTTTTCAGCGGAACGACGGCCAGATTGCGAAAGTCGAGCTCGCGTTCGACCAGCGCCTCGATCCGCCGAATCCGGCGATAGGGGTGCAGGAATCGCGCGACGGGGTTGAAATAAGGCAGGTCGTGGTTGCCGACTTCGACCGTCACGGGGAGGTCGAGTGACATGATCCAGTCGCAGGCGGCGGCGAACTCGCGACTCCGCGCCCGCATCGTCAGATCACCGGTTATCAACACCGCGTCGGGTTGTTCGCGGCGGACGCATTCGCGGAACCAGGCGAGCGCGTCGCGATCTTCAAGACCGAAGTGCAGGTCGCTGATATGGAAGAGGCGCATCAGGCGGTCGCGATGAAGTCGATCGCGCTCTGCCCGATCGAGAAGCGGGCCGGCGAGGGGATTTCGGCCAGTTCGCCGTCATATTCGAGCGCGATGATGCGATCGCTTTGGAGGATGATCGTTTCCGCGGTCGCAACGCGCTCGTGCGGACCATCGCGAAAATCGCCGCCGAGCCATGCGAGCCCGTGGCGCAGCACATCGCCCGTGGCGTCCGCCACTATGCCGTCGGCGGTAATGCCGTCACGGGTCGGGGTCAGGATGATCGCTGGATAGACGGCGCCCGATCCCGCCACCTGCACCCCGGGGGCGTTGAGCATTTCCTCGAGCGCATCGGGCGCTTCGCGGCTCGCCTCGATCAGCCCTTGGCTGCGCATCGTTTCGCGGACCTCGGCCCAGCGTGTTGCCGGCCCCGCAACGACGGTGATGAACGCTTCTCGCGCCGCCGATCGGATGGTCGGGACCGGCGCGCATCGCCCGCCGCTCGCTAGCGCGCGCTCCAGAATCGTGGGAGCCGGATGGTCGCCATGCAATTGTTTCGACAGGAGGTTCAGCGTCCCGCCGGGCAGCGGCAGCAGCGGGCCGTGCCAGCCTTCGCAACCGGTCGCGGCGGCATTGATCGTCCCGTCGCCGGTCCACACGATCAGCAGGTCGATGTCGCTTGCGCGCAGCGCCGCCGCGTCGGGCAGATCGTCCTTCGGCAGGACGAAGCTTGCCGCGACGCGCGCGCCTGCGGCTGCGCACGCGTCAATCAATTGGCGGTGGATGCTCTCGTCATAGCTGCCGCTCCGGTCGTTGCAGATCAGGGCGGGGCGCGAAAAGGGGCTGGTCATGCCCGCCCAACGCACGACGCGCGAAAAGGTAACGCGCACGGCGCTTGTTCGCGCTCGCCGACATCTGTAGGGCGCGGAGACGGGCCGGGTCGCGGGGTGAAGCAATGGCGGATCGGACGGTCAGGGAACAACGGCGGTTGATCAAATTCCTTCTTCTCATCGGCTTGCTCCTGCTGCTGTTCGGCGGCGGAGCCAGGGCGATCGTTGCGGGCGGTGCCAAGTCGCTCGACCTTGCCGACAAGCTGCTCGGCAGCGGCAAGGGCGCGCGCCTGCTCCTTGCGGACCAGCCCTATGGCCGCGGGGTGCGGCAGTCGCTCGATATCTGGGTGCCCGAACAGGCGCAGGCGGGCGACCGGCTGCCGGTCGTGGTCTTCTTCTATGGCGGCGGCTGGGGCAGCGGTGAACGGCAAAGCTATGGCTTCGCCGGCCGGGCGCTGGCCAACCAGGGCTTCGTCGTCGTGATCCCCGATTACCGGCTGGTCCCCAGGGCGCATTGGCCCGACTTTCTGGAGGACGCCGCGGCGGCGGTCGCGTGGACCCACCGCCACATCGGCGAACTGGGCGGCGATCCCGGTCGCATCGCACTGATGGGCCATTCGGCGGGTGCCTATAATGCGGTGATGCTCGCGCTCGATCCGGTATGGATGCGCGCGGCCAAGTGCGACGCGTCGGTGATCCGCGGCGTTGCGGGCCTCGCGGGCCCCTATGATTTCCTGCCGTTCGAAAAGGGCGGCATGGCCGACCGCGCGATGGGCAAGGTGCGCCCGCCCGAAAAGACGCAGCCGATCCACTATGCGCGCGGCGATGCGCCCCCGCTATGGCTGGCAAGCGGTGACGAGGACGAAACGGTGCGTCCGCGCAACAGCCGGAACCTTTCCGCCGCGATCGAACGGCTGGGCGGATCGGCGACGCTGCGCGTCTATCCGGGCATGGGGCACACCGGCATCGTCATGGCGCTTGCGGCCCCCTTTCGCGCGAAAGGGCCGGTGCTCGACGAGGCCACCGACTTTCTGCGCGGCGTGACGGCGCGCCGGGTCGCGCCTGCGGCGGCGGCGCAATGACAGCTCCGACGCCCGGTCCGATTTCTGCCATCGTCCTCGCCGGAAGCCGCCCCGGTGCCGACCCGCTGCTGATCGGCAGCGGCGTATCGACCAAGGCGCTGCTGCCGGTCGGCGGACGGCCGATGCTTGCCCATGTCATCGCCGCGCTGCGTGCCGCGCCCGAGGTGGGCGCGATCCGGGTGCTCGCGCAGAACAGCGCCGAACTGGCGCGCGAGCCCATGTTGGCGGCCGTGTCCGACCTGCACTTTGCCGATTCGGGACAGGGGATCAGCGCTTCGCTCGCTGCTGCGCTGCCCGAAGGCGACGCGCCGGTGCTGGTGACGACGGCCGACAATGTGCTGCTGACGCCCGCGATTATCGCCGAATTCCTCGCCGGCGCAGCGGGCAGCGATGTCGCAGTTGCGATGGTCGAGCGGCGCGCGCTGCTCGCGCGCTACCCCGAATCGCGGCGGACCTGGCTCAAATTTCGTCGCGGCTGGTGGTCGGGCGCCAATCTCTTTCGCCTGCGCGGGCAGCGCGTGCTGCCGCTGCTCGACTTTTGGGGACGGATCGAACGCGACCGCAAGA
The DNA here is from genome assembly GCF_001610975.1 of Sphingopyxis terrae subsp. terrae NBRC 15098. Taxonomy (NCBI): domain Bacteria; kingdom Pseudomonadati; phylum Pseudomonadota; class Alphaproteobacteria; order Sphingomonadales; family Sphingopyxidaceae; genus Sphingopyxis; species Sphingopyxis terrae. The sequence goes on from NZ_CP013342.1 coordinate 2,092,245, forward strand.
AGGGGCTGAAGATCGTTGCCGCCTTCGGACCGTGGCTGCTCGCGGGGGCTTTGCTGCGGCTGTTCACGATCCAGGGCGGCGTCGCCCGCGCCGGGCGCCGCTTCGGCCTCACCGCGCGCGTGGTGCCGATGTCCGACGCCGAAGCCTGTATCGACGCCGACAAGCCGTCGGACGTGACGCTGATTGAACGCATTCTGGCCCAGCGCGGCTAGGGTCAGGGCCCTATGCGGCCAGACGCACAAACAGGGCCAGAACGAACCAGCGCCCGAATTTGTGGTGCTGTCGGTGCGTGCGGAGCAGCGCAGCGAAAGGCATCGGCGAGGCCGCCTCGGTGAGATCGCGGTAGCGTCGCAGCTCGCGGCGCAGCGCCTGCCACGGAAGCTGGCCGGCGCGCGTGCTGACGAGACGCCAGCCGATTTTCGTATATTCCTTCGCGCAAAATTGGGCGAGGCAGTAGCGCATGTCATCGTGCATGGCGGGCAGACCGGCCGTCACCGCCGCCATGATGTCCGCCAGAACCGCTGTCAGCGCGTCATTGCCAGCCGTGTCGAAATGTCCTGCCGTACGGGTCGCGAGCCCGGTCAGGCTGCCCTCCCGCACACGGTAGTCGATCCACGGCGCGGGCTCGTAATAATGACTGCGCACCGTCAAGAACAGATGCGGGACGACTGCCATATCCTCAAAGCAGGCGAGGGGCGGAAAGCGCAGATCATGCCATAGGTTGCGGCGCGCGATCTTGGTCCATAAATGCATCCGGCGGCGAGCGAACAGGCCATAAAGCAACGCTTCGCGGTCAGTCACGATGCGGCGCGCAGTTCCCGTGAAAGCCGCCTCGTCGCGGCCCCGTTTGCGATAATCGCAGAGGACCAGATCGGGTGCATCGCGCATGACGATCGCGTGTAGCGCGGCGATCGCGCCAGGAAGCAGCACGTCGTCGGCATCGATGAACCAGACATAATCGCCCCTCGCCAAGTTGAGCAGGCGATTGCGCGCTGCGGCGACCCCGCCGTTTTCCGCCTGCCGATGCAAGCTTGCCGCCGGTCCGATCTCAGCACAGATCCGCGCGCCGATCGCGTCCGATCCGTCGTTCGACCGATCGTCCAGAAGCAGCAGTTCCACTCCCGCCGCCGGAAGCTGCGCGGCGATCGAGGCAAGCGTTTCGGCCAGACAGGGCGCGACGTTGAAGACTGGCATGAGAATGCTGAGCCATGGCCTGTTGCCGTCCGCCGCATCGTCGTTCACCTGGCATCGTCCGCTTGTCCCAGCCACAGGCAGGCGGATAGTACCACCGCGCGCGGCAAGTGCCCGCGGCTTCTGTAAAGGCGCGCGAGCGTCGCAAAAGCGATCGGCGATTCGGCGTCCATCATGCCGCGGTAGCGGGCAAGCTTGCGACGCAGGTCGCGCCAGGGCACGTGAAAGGCGCTGCTCGACAGGAGCCGCCAGCAGATTTTGGTGAACTCCTTCGCCCAGAAATGCGCGATGTGGTGCCGGGTGACGTCGCTCATGGCGGGCAGCGCCTCGCGCGTCGCCGCGTCGAAGCCGGCGAGACTCATTGCCAGATCGTCGTTCCGGCAATCGTCGAAGCGTCCCCGCGACCGGCGCAGCGACCCCATGATGCTGTCGGGACGGTCGCGATAGCGCACCCAGGCCTCGGCTGCGTGATAATGGGTTCGGGCCCGGAGCAGCAGCCACGGTGTCGTCGCTATATCTTCGAAGCATCGTCCGGCGGGGAAACGCAGGTCGTCACCCCAGAGCGACCGGCGCGCGATCTTGCTCCAGCTGTGCAGCCGCCGCTGCGCAAAAACGCCTTGCAGCAACGTCTCCCGATCATCGCTGGGCCGACCGGACGGGCCGGCGAAGCTGCTCAGATGCCGGCCGCCGCGCGCGTAATCGCAAAGGACAAGATCAGGCGCATAGCGGTCGATAATCGCCCGGAGCCTGGCGATCGAGCCCGGCATGACTTCATCGTCCGAATCGATGAACCAGATATAATCGCCCCGCGCCGCGTCGAGCATCGTATTGCGCGCCGCGCTCAATCCCGCGTTGCTGACATGGCGCATCAGCCGGACTTGCGGGTGGGACTGCGGGCAGATTTCGCTACACAGCCCCAGTGAGCCATCGGTCGAAGCGTCGTCGAGCAGGATCACCTCCACCCCCTCCGGCGGGAGCTGGGGCAACAGCGACGCCAGGCAATCACGCAGATAAGGCTCGACATTATAGACGGGGATCAGGATGCTCAGCCACCGGCGCTCGCTGCGTGGCGCACCGCCTGCGGTTCCCCCTTCGATATGTGCGGACAGACCCACGCGCATTCCCGTTTCCATTCCCGAACGCCTCTGCCCCGTCCCGCGTTACTAGATCAGCAGAGTGAAAGGGAAGTCGTTTTCCGTCGATTTGGCTGTGCAAATGGATGGAAAACGACGCCAAAGGCGATATAGGCCGCGCGCATGGAACCCGCTCCGCCCCCGGCCGACCGCCGGCCACTCTTCTATCGGACCTGGATCGGTAAGGGTATTGCGGCGGTACGGCGCCTCGGCGCGCCCGCTGCAGACACGGGCGACCAGGGACCTTTCCGGCGCATCATGACCCACCTGAGCTGGATTCTCGGCGGCAAGGGTTATGGCGCAATCCTCAGCCTCTTCTACCTTGCGATCGTCACGCGCGGCCTGGGGCCGGCCGCTTATGGTTCCTTTGCCCTGATCCTCAGTTCGACGCTGGTCCTGCAGGCGATCCTCAATTTCAACATCTGGCAGGTGCTGGTCAAATATGGCCAGGAACATATCCACAGCGGCGATCATCCGGCCCTGGCGCGCCTCATCCGCTTTTGCACCGCGGTCGATCTGGCGATGGCGCTGCTCGGCATTGGCGCGGCGGCGCTGATCCTCTGGCTGGGGCGGGGGTTGCTGGGCATGCCGGCCGAGCTCGTCTGGACGGCGTTCGCCTATGTCGTGCTGTTCATGCTTTCGATCCGCAACGTGCCGCGCGGGATATTGCGGCTTCACTCCGAATTTTCGCAAACCTTCCTCGCCGAAGCGGTGGTGCCCACGCTGAAGACGCTGGGTGCCGTTGTCGCCTTTTTGACGCACCCGTCGCTCGAGATTTTCCTGATCGTGTGGGCGGGTTCGGAGATGGCGAGCACGCTCGTCTTCTGGTGGCTCGCCAACCGGTCGTGTCGCCGCGCTTATGGCCGACCCGACGGCCGGCATTGGTGGCGCGTGTGGCGCGACAACAAGGGGCTTCCCGAATTGATGGTCGCATCCAATTTCGGAACCATGGCCTATACGGTGGCGCAGCAACTGCCGGTCTTGCTGGTCGGCTCGTTCGCGGGCGCCACCGAAGCTGGCATCTATCGCCTTGCGCATCAATTGACCCAGTCGATCACGATCATGGCCGGGTTCATCGGCCTCGCCAGTTACACCGAGATGACGAATATCTACGTCAAACAGGGGCTGCGCGGCGTGGCGTCGCTCTATGTCCGGTTGACGCTGATCGCGCTCGGCCTGTTTCTTTTGCTCGCACCGGCAATCGTGCTGCTCGGCAAGCCGCTGTTGCTGCTCATGTCGGGTCCGGCGTTTCTGGGCGCCTATCCGTTCCTACTTGTGCTCGGCCTCGCAGCCTGCCTTCAAATGGCGACAGTCAGCTGCGAACCGATGCTGATGGCGGCCGGACGATCGCGCCTCATCATCGGTATCAGGCTGGCGGGCACGGCCACGCTGATCGCCGCCATTTATCTGATGCTGCCGGAGATGGGCGCGATCGGCGCCGCCTGGTCCAAGGTGCTGGCCGAAACCGTGACCTTGCTGCTGCTGTTCGGCGCCAGCTTCCTCGTCCTTCGCGAAAGCCGGATGCCGTCATGACGAAGCGTATCTTGTTCCTGTTCAACCATGATGCGGCGCATCAGGCGGCGCATATCGCAGGCATAGCGGGCGAACTCGCGCTGCACGCGCCGACGGTTCAGGTCGTCGTCGCATGCGGCGTCGAGGCGATCCGGCACAAGGTGGCAGAGATCATTCCGGCGGCGGCGCACGACCGTATCGAATGGCGGATGCTCGACCTGCCGACGGCGGAGCAGCGGCTGCTGGCGCCGATCAACAAGGTGGCGCCGGTGCTGCGTGTCGCGCGTCTTTACCGGCATCTCGATCTGTTTCGCAGTGTCGACCTGGTAGTATCGACCGAACGCACCTGCCTGCGCGTCCGGCGCCGATTGGGGGCGGCGGGGCCGCGCTTTGCCTATGTGCCGCACGGATCGGGCGATCGGAGTGTCGCCTATCACCCCGAACTCGCGCAGTTCGACCTCATGCTGCTCAGCGGACCGAAGCTAGTCGACGAAATGGTGCGCCACGGCATAACGACCGCCGACAAGTGCCGGGTCATCGGTTATCCCAAGTTCGATACGATCGATCCGGCGGTGCGCAAGCGCTTCTTCGACAATGATCGCCCGGTCTTTCTCTATAATCCGCACTTCGATCCGCACCTGTCGTCCTGGTACGGCATGGGCGAGGCGGTGATGGATTTTTTCCTCGCGCATCGCGACTATAATCTGATCGTCGCGCCGCATGTGATGCTGTTCCGCAAGCGGCTGCATTATTCGCTCGAATATCGGACCGCCAAGCTCCGGCCGGACATCGCCGACCGCTTCCGCGCGGCCGACAATATCCTGATCGACGTCGACGGCCCCAATCTCTTCGACATGAGCTACACGATGGCAGCCGACGTCTACATCGGCGATGTTAGCAGCCAGGTTTACGAGTTTCTGCTGCACCGCGGCGCCTGCTATTTTCTCGATCCGAACGGCAAGCCCGCCGACGGCGTGGCCGAACGCTATGAATTCTGGCGCAACGGAGAGGTCTTGTATGGCCCCGCTGAGCTTGCCGAGCGGATTCCGCACTGGCGCGAAAGTGCGGCGCTGCACCGCGCCGAGCAGGATCGGCTGTTCGCCTACACAATGGACCACCGGGCGGGCGAGGCGTCGGTTGCGCGGGGCGCCGCGGCGCTGGAGGCTTTCGTCGAGGGGCGCTAGCCCGTCCCGAAATCCATCAGCGTCCAGCCGTTGTCGCGTGCCGCTTTGGCAATGCGGCCGCGACGCCCGATCGCAAAGGCCTCGTCGGCTAGCGCGAACAGCGGTGCGTCGCTCGCATGGTCCGAATAGGCGCGCATATGATGCGCGGCGCGTTGCGGGTCGGCGGCAAGCCATTCGGCGACGCGGCGCGCCTTTTCCGGCCCATAGCAATTGGTGCCGTCGAGCGCCGCGAGCCAGCCTCCGTCCGCGGCGCGCCGATGCCGGGTGGCGATGCAGGCATCGAAGCCCAGCGCCTCGGCCAAGGCGGCTGCGTAAAATTCGGGGGCCGCGGTTGCCAGCAGCAGATGGTAACCGGCGGCGCGGTCGCGGGCGATGGCCGCTCGGGCCCCCGGTTGAACGTCGGCGGGAACGCGCCAGGCGGCAAAGTCCGCAGCCAGGCGCGCCATTCGCTCCGCCGGCAGTCGCCGCCCGAGCATCAAGGCGATCGCCGCGGGCTTCAACGCATCGCGGCTGTAGAGGCCGAGCGCATGGCCCGCGAGCAGCCCGAGGAAAACGGGCGCCAGCAGAAGGCGCCATGGCGCGCTGCGCGCGGCCGCCCACAGAAGGAAGAGCGTGAACGTCGGCATTCGCAGCACGGTGCGATCGAGATCATAGACGGCAATGCGAAAGGGGGCTGCGGCGTCGCTCATCGCCGCCGGGCCTAGCCGCTCGCTTTGCGTGCCGCCACCGCTTTCGCGCGTGCGCCGCCGCACACCCTCTTGTCGCGGCGGTTCAATGGGGCTACGCAGCCCGCGATTGCATAGGGAGCCCGCGATATGGCCGAATTTCGTCTGCCCAAGAACAGCCGCGTCCAGAAGGGCGGCACGGTCCACAAGGCCGAGGGCGCGAGCAACGTCAAAAAATTCAAGGTCTATCGCTACAATCCCGACAGCGGCCAGAATCCGCATTTCGACACGTTCGAGATCGACACCGACAAATGCGGCCCGATGGTGCTCGATGCCCTCATCAAGATGAAGAGCGAGCAGGATTCGACGCTGACCTTCCGCCGTTCGTGCCGCGAAGGCATTTGCGGCAGCTGTTCGATGAACATGAACGGCAAGAACGGTCTCGCCTGCACCACCGCGATCGAGGATCTGAAGGGCGACATCCAGATCACGCCGCTGCCGCATATGGAGGTCATCAAGGACCTCGTCCCCGATTTCACCCATTTCTATGCGCAATATGCCTCTATCGAGCCGTGGCTGAAGACCAAGTCGACGACGCCCAGCGGCAAGGAGCGGCTCCAGTCGCCCGAGGAACGCGAGAAGCTCGACGGCCTTTACGAGTGCATCCTGTGCGCCTGCTGTTCGACGAGCTGCCCCAGCTATTGGTGGAACAGTGACAAGTTCCTTGGGCCCGCGATCCTGCTTCAGGCCTATCGCTGGCTCGCCGACAGCCGCGACGAATATACTGGCGAACGGCTCGACGATCTCGAAGATCCGTTCCGCCTCTATCGCTGCCACACGATCATGAATTGCGCCAACGCGTGCCCCAAGGGACTGAGCCCCGCACGCGCGATCGCCGAGATCAAGAAGCTCGAGGCCGAGCGGCAGGTGTGAACGACGGAATAGAGGACCCCAAGCGCGCGGATCATTTCAGTGCCGAGGCGCTGGAGGGCGGCTGGATCAGCTGGAACCTCAAGGACGCGAGCCGGTTCAACGCCTTTATCGAACCGCTGTCGGTGCGCCTCGAAAGCCCGACCGAGGATGGCCGGCCGCGCGCCCGCGTGCGGATGCTGCCGACGCGCAAACACAGCAATCTGGGCGACAATGTCCATGGCGCGGTAACGCTGGCGCTGGTCGACATTGCCCTCTTCGCCGCCTCGCACCAGTTCGGATCGCTCGAGGCCGGCCATTCGGTGACGCTCGATTTGTCGACGCAGTTCGTCGGCGGCGGCCGCCTCGACGAACCGCTCGATGCGGTGGTCGAGCAGGTGCGCGAGACGGGGCGGCTGATCTTCCTGCGCGGGCTGGTCGTTCAGGGACCGGGTGACGAGCATATCGTGCTGAGCTTTGCGGGGACGATCCGCAAGGCAAGCCGCAAGTGACAGGATTGCTTGCCGCCTATGACGCGCTGGTCGCCGCGGGCGAGCTGAAGCCTGACGCCGAACAGCGGGCGGCGGCAGAACGCCTTGCCGCGCTGCAATCCGATCTGCAGGCGGCGCCGCCGCGCGGCAGCATCCTGTGGCGGATCGCCGGGCGCAAACCCGACGCGCCGCGCGGTGTCTATCTTTGGGGCGCCGTCGGCCGCGGCAAGTCGATGCTGATGGACCTTTTTTACGACCATCTGGCCATCCAGCGCAAAAGGCGCGTCCATTTCCACGCCTTCATGCTCGACGTCCACGCGCGGATGCGCGAGGTGCGCAAAAGCGAGAGCGGCGATCCGATCCCGCAGGTTGCGGCCTCGCTGGTCGAAAATGTCCGCTGCCTCGCCTTCGACGAAATGGTGGTGAACAATAGCGCCGATGCAATGATCCTCTCGCGCCTGTTCACCGCGTTGATCGCGCACGGGGTGACGGTGGTCGCGACGTCGAACCGCCCGCCCGCCGATCTCTACAAGGACGGTCTCAACCGCGAGCATTTCCTGCCCTTCATCGCACTGATCGAGGAACGGCTCGACGTGATGGGCCTTAATGGCCCCACCGATTACCGGCGCCACCGGCTTGGCGACGGCAAGCGCTGGTTCGTGCCAGCCGACGCGGCGGCGACCGAGGCGCTGTCAGCGGCCTTCTTTCGCCTGACCGATTATCCGCCCGAGGACCGCGCGCACGTACCCTCGCTCGATCTCGACGTCGGCGGCGGGCGGACGCTGCATGTGCCCAAGGCGCTGAAGGGCGTGGCGGTCTTTTCATTCAAGCGCCTTTGTGCGGAGGCGCGCGGCGCATCGGATTATCTGGCCGTCGCGCGGCATTTTCACGCGGTGATCATTGTCGGCATCCCGCGCATGGGCCCCGAGAACCGCAACGAGGCCGCGCGCTTCGTGACGCTGATTGACGCGCTCTACGAATATAAGGTCAAACTGCTCGCGAGCGCCGCGGCCGAGCCCGATGCGCTCTATGTGGCCGGCGATGGCGCCTTCGAGTTCGAGCGCACAGCGAGCCGTCTCGCCGAAATGCAGTCCGACGAATATCTGGCGCTAGGCCACGGCCAGGATGACACCGCATAGTACCTTGCCCCACCGCGACGAGTTGATGGTCATGGCGACGACATCGCGAACATAGCGGATTTCGTGCGCGATATGTCCGACCGTCTGCTCGGCGACGCGCCGCAGCGTGCGGAGCGGCTTGGGCGCCGCCGCCGGGATGCGGCCGGGGCGGGTCGGCGGCGCGGGAAGGGTCGCGAAGCCCCCGCTGCGGACTCGCGGATCGTCGGCGACTGCCCGGCACAGCGCCTCCATCCGAGCGATTGCGAGCCCGTTCCGAACCTGACGGTCGCGGCTCAGCAATTCGAAGCTGTGGCTGAAAGCCGAAAACTGGATCGCGCCGCTCGCCGCCGCATGATCGAGCGCGTCGCGCATTTCCTCTTCGGACATGGCGCACAGCTGCGCGGGACGGAAGCTGTTCGCGCGGTCGCGCAGGCCGCTGACCGGCACTTCGCAGATGCCATGATGGACGCGCATGCCCAGATTGGCAGGATCGAGCGTGATGTCGCACCCGAGCCCCTGCCAGGCGGCGTTGAAGCTGCTGTCGAAGCGGAAGCCCAGCGCGGCGAGGGCGCGCAGTGTATCGTCGTTGGCGCCGAAATTGCCGGCGCGGAAGGCGGTCGGTCGGGGCGCCCCGGCACTCGTCAATATGTCGCGGGCGAGCGCGATCAGCCTCTTTTGCGCTGCGAAGGGGAAATCGCCGATATTGCGGCCGCGCAGCTTGCCGACCGGATTGAACCGCGCAAACTCCAGCCATTCGGTGTGGAGATGGAGCTGCACTTCATGGCCGCGCGCCAGGATCGGGCCGACGATCGCATCGACAATCCCGGGGCCGTGGACAAGCGCGGGCATGGGGTCGACGAAATAGACGCCTTTCAGACCGAAGCGGTCGAGCATGTCCATCTGGAAATGGATGCCGAAATCGCCGTCGCGGCAGCGCCCGAGGATCGAGCTTTCGAAATTGGTGCGCGCGCATGCGCCGCGGCGATGGAGCCCGGCGGACAATTCGGTATCGAAGCTGATGATCGCGCGCGTCACCCGCTCGCGCTATCAGCAGCGGTGTAACGAAGCGTTAAGCTGCCGCTGCGACCGCCCCGCAGCGATCGTTCAGGCCGACCTTCTAGAAGCGCATCGTCATCGCGACGCCGCCGCCTCCGGCATCTGCCCACGGAAAGACCTGAACCCGGTCGCTTGCGCGGCGCGTGATCAGAAAGCCCGATGCCTCGCCGATCGCGGCGCCGACCAGCACGTCATGGACATGATGCTTTCTGGCTTCGACGCGGCTCAATCCGACGAAGGTGGCAAGCGCCTGCGCGGGAAGCCCCACTTTCCAGCCGTAACGGTTCTGCAGCGTCGCGGCCGCCGCAAAGGAAACCGACGTATGGCCCGAGGGGAAGCCCTTGTTGTCGCTTCCGTCGGGGCGTCGCTCGGGAAAGGCCTGCTTCAGACCGGCGGTTACGCCGGCGGCAGCGACGAGGCTGCCGCCGGCTTGCAGCGTGCCGTCCCAATCGCTCTGGGCAAGCGGAACCCCGAACGCGGCGATCACCAGGGCGTCGCGCGTGATCGATCCCGCGTCATTCCATGTCTTTTCGCCGGCATGGGCGGGCGGCGTTGTGGCGGCGGTCAGGAAGATGGCGCAGGACAGCGCGGGGATAAAAGCTCTCTTGGTCATGGTGGCGTCGATCCTTTTGCAGGCGCAGGGCGCACGGCCCCGCCTGGCGACGCCCCAAGATCGCCACCGCCTGTCTTACGCTTGTGGCCGACCGGCGCAAGCGATGTTCACGCGGCCGGTATCGATCGCTTAGGATCGTCAGTGTTCTGGGTCTGAATCGTACCCGATCTTGCAATAACGCTATTGCGAACTATTTGCATAAAAACGCGGTTTTTCGTCCTTTTCGCGGTTGTTTCGTTAACGGAATCGGCGTAGGGCGTCGCGAGTCTTTGGGATCGGCAGGCGGCTTTGGCCCGTGGCCCCGCCGATCTGGAAATCACTGCCGGGCTTTGCCAGGAAGGGAGTGCCGCGCGCCATGGGACGCAAGAAGATCGCTTTGATCGGAGCCGGGAATATCGGCGGGACGCTGGCGCTGCTCGCCGCGCAGAAGGAACTGGGCGACGTTGTCCTGTTCGACGTGGTCGAAGGCGTGCCGCAGGGCAAGGCGCTCGACCTGTCCCAGGTCGGGCCGATCGCCGGCTTCGACGCGAAGATCACCGGCTCCAATGATTATGCCGACATTGCGGGCGCCGACGTCATCATCGTCACCGCCGGCGTCGCCCGCAAGCCGGGCATGAGCCGCGACGACCTGCTCGGCATCAATTTGAAGGTCATGAAGGCGGTGGGCGAAGGCATCAAGGCGAATGCCCCTGACGCTTTCGTCATCTGCATCACCAACCCGCTCGACGCCATGGTCTGGGCTCTCCGAGAATTCTCGGGTCTGCCGCACAACAAGGTGGTTGGCATGGCTGGCGTGCTCGACTCGGCGCGCTTCAGTCACTTCATCGCCGACGAATTCGACGTGTCGGTGAAGGATGTGAACACCTTCGTCCTCGGCGGCCACGGCGACACGATGGTTCCGGTCGTCCGCTACTCGACCGTTAACGGCATCCCCGTTCCTGATCTCGTGAAGATGGGCCTGTCAAGCCAGGACAAGATCGACGCGATCGTCAAGCGCACCCGCGGCGGCGGCGGCGAAATCGTCGCGCTGCTCGGCACCGGCTCGGCCTTCTATGCCCCGGCCGCCTCGGGCATCGCGATGGCCGAAGCTTACCTCGGCGACCAGAAGCGCATCCTGCCCTGCGCCGCCTATGTCGATGGCCAGTATGGCGTCGATGGCCTCTATGTCGGCGTGCCGGTGATGATCGGTGCGGGCGGCGTCGAGAAGATCGTCGAAATCGAACTCGACGATGCCGACAAGGCGGGCCTGCAGGTGTCGGTCGACGCGGTGAAGGAACTGCTCGACGCGTGCAAGAATCTGGATCCCAGCCTCGCCTGATGGACGTGGGCCTGCTTCTTGTAATCCTGATTGGGGCGCCGATCATTGTGGTCGGCGGCATCCAGTTTCTGATTTTCAAGCTTGCGGGTGCCGCGACGCTTAGAGCGGTTTGTGTCGTTGCGGCGTCTTATTGTGCGTTCGTATGGGTGTCCGCTTACGGCGCTCCGCCGGTTTATGGAAACCGGGCCGCCTACGCGGGAATCGCAGACGGAATTACGGGAGTTCTACTTCTCGAATGTCTCGCGATTTTGCTCTGGCCGTTGGGGCGTCGCTTTTTCAGTTTGCTAGAGGCGCCGGCGCGCGGCTGATGCCGGAACAATGATAGGAATAGATAAATGAGCATCCTCATCGACAAGAATACCAAGGTCATCACGCAAGGGATGACGGGTGCGACTGGCACCTTCCACACCGAACAGGCGCTTGCCTATGGTACGCAGATGGTCGGCGGCGTGACGCCGGGCAAGGGCGGCACGACGCATATCGGCCTGCCGATGTTCGACACCGTCGCCGAAGCGAAGGCGACGACCGGCGCGACCGCGTCGGTCATCTATGTGCCGCCGCCGTTCGCGGCCGATTCGATCCTCGAGGCGATCGACGCCGAGATCGAGCTCATCGTCGCGATCACCGAAGGCATTCCGGTGCTCGACATGGTCAAGGTGAAGCGCGCGCTGTCGGGTTCGAAGTCGCGGCTGATCGGCCCCAACTGCCCTGGCGTGCTGACCCCCGACGAATGCAAGATCGGCATCATGCCGGGCAGCATCTTCAAAAAGGGCAGCGTCGGCGTCGTCTCGCGTTCGGGCACGCTGACCTATGAGGCGGTGTTCCAGACCACCAACGCCGGGCTCGGCCAGACCACCGCGGTCGGCATCGGCGGCGACCCCGTCAACGGCACCAACTTTATCGACGTCCTCGAACTCTTCCTCGCGGATGAAGCGACCAAGTCGATCATCATGATCGGCGAAATCGGCGGCGACGCCGAGGAGCAGGCGGCGCAGTTCCTGATCGACGAAGCCAAGCGCGGCCGCAAGAAGCCGATGGTTGGTTTCATCGCGGGCCGCACCGCGCCTCCGGGCCGCCGCATGGGCCACGCCGGCGCCATCGTGTCGGGCGGCAAGGGCGATGCCGAAAGCAAGATTGCGGCGATGGAAGCCGCCGGCATCACCGTGTCGGCCAGCCCGTCGGAACTCGGCACGACGCTTGCCGAAGTGCTGAAGGAACGCGTCTGATCGGATGGCCCGCCGGCGCCTGATGCCGGCGGGCTACCTTTCCCCGAATATCCCATCCCTTCCTCCCCGTGGAATCGCAGATGAACCTCGAACGACAAAGCTTCGACGTCGATGAAGTCCAGGCCGGGCCCAGCTGGGCGCCGAAGAACTGGCCCCTGATCGACAGCGATGATCTGACCGCCGCGCTCGACCCTCAGCAGATGCAGGTCGCGGTCAAGGCGGCCGCGGCGAAGGCGGGGGCGCCGCTCTCGAATGCCGAAGTCGAGCGCGCTGCCGACGATTCGATCCGCGCGATGATGCTGATCCGCACCTATCGCGTGCGCGGGCACCTTGCGGCGACGCTCGATCCGCTGGGCCTGACCCACCGCGAACTGCCGGCCGATCTGACGCCCGAATATCACGGCTTCGTCGGGGCCGACCAGGACCGTCCGATTTTCCTCGGCGGCACGCTGGGGCTCGAGAAGGCGACGATTCGCGAGGTGGTGTCGATCCTGCAGGCCAATTACTGCGGGCACGTCGGCCTTGAATATATGCACATCGCCGATGTCGAGGAGCGCCGCTTCCTCCAGGAGCGGATGGAAGGCGCCGACAAGTCGATCGACTTCACCGCCAACGGCAAGAAGGCGATCCTCAACAAGGTGATCGAGGCCGAGGAATGGGAGAAATTCCTCGCGCGCAAATATGTCGGCACGAAGCGTTTCGGGCTCGACGGCGGCGAATCGATGATCCCTGCGCTCGAGGCGATCATCAAATATGGCGGCCAATATGGTGTGAAGGAAATCGTCTACGGCATGGCCCATCGCGGCCGCCTGAACGTCCTCGCCAATGTGCTGGCCAAGCCGTACAAGGTCATCTTCCACGAATTTCAGGGCGGCACCGCGAACCCCGAGGATGTCGGCGGTTCGGGCGACGTCAAATATCACCTCGGCACCTCGACCGACCGCGAGTTCGACGGCGTGTCGGTCCATATGTCGCTGGTCCCCAACCCGTCGCACCTCGAAGCGGTCGATCCCGTCGTGCTGGGCAAGGTGCGCGCGCAGCAGGTGATGCGCGACGATCTGGCCGAACATAGCCAGGTGCTGCCCGTGCTGATCCACGGCGACGCCGCCTTTGCGGGGCAGGGGATCGTGTGGGAATGCCTCGGCTTTTCGGGCATTCGCGGTTACAATACCGGCGGCTGCATCCACTTTATCGTCAACAACCAGATCGGCTTCACGACCAGCCCGCAGTTCGCGCGCTCGTCGCCCTATCCGTCCGACGTGGCAAAGGGCGTGATGGCGCCGATCCTGCACGTCAACGGCGACGATCCCGAAGCCGTGACCTTCGCGTGCAAGCTGGCGATCGACTTCCGTCAGCAGTTCAAGCGCGACATCGTCATCGACATGTGGTGCTATCGCCGCTTCGGTCACAATGAAGGCGACGAGCCGAGCTTTACCCAGCCGCTGATGTACGCGATCATCCGCAAACATCCGCCGGTATCGGACCTCTACGCCACGCGGCTCGAGGCAGAGGGCGTCGTTTCGGCTGGCGATGCCGAAGCGCACCGCGCCGAGTTCGTCGCGCGGCTCGAAGACGAATTCGAAGCATCGAAGACTTACAAGTCGAACAAGGCCGACTGGTTCGCCGGTCGCTGGTCGGGCTTGCACGCGCCTGCCGATCCCGAAAATGCCCGGCGTAATATTTCGACCGGCGTATCGGAAAAGCTGTTCGACGCCATCGGCCGCACGATGACGACGATCCCCGACGATCTGGAGGTGCACAAGACGCTGCGCCGCGTGATCGACGCCCGGGCCGCGATGTTCGCGAACAGGGACGATGCCGAGGTGTTCGACTGGGCGACCGCCGAACAGCTCGCGTTCGGCACTTTGCTCAGCGAAGGCTATCAGGTGCGCCTGTCGGGCCAGGATTCGGGCCGCGGGACGTTCAGCCAGCGTCACGCCGTCTGGGTCGACCAGAAGGACGAGCATAAATATATCCCGCTGACCACCGTGCCACACGGCCGGTTCGAGGTGCTCGACAGCCCTCTCTCCGAATATGGCGTGCTCGGCTTCGAATATGGCTATGCGATGGCCGATCCGAAGAGCCTCGTGCTGTGGGAGGCGCAGTTCGGCGACTTCGCCAACGGCGCGCAGATCATGATCGACCAGTTCATCGCGGCGGGCGAAGCCAAATGGCTGCGCGCCAACGGCCTCGTGCTGCTGCTGCCGCACGGCTATGAAGGGCAGGGGCCTGAGCATAGCTCGGCGCGTCTCGAACGCTTCCTTCAGCTTTGCGCCGGGGACAACATCCAGGTGTGCAATATTTCGACCCCGTCGAACTATTTCCACGTCCTGCGCCGCCAGATGCTGCGCCCATTCCGCAAGCCGCTGATCATCATGACGCCCAAGTCGTTGCTCCGCCACAAGCTGGCCGTGTCGCAGCGTTCGGACTTCATCGGCGAAGCGCATTTCCGCCGCATCATGTCGGACCGCACCCCGCCAGAAGATGCGAAGGTCAAGCGTGTCGTCCTGTGTTCGGGCAAGGTCGGTTACGACCTGATGGAGGCGCGCGACGCCGCCGGGCTCGACGACACGACGGTGATACGGATCGAACAGATTTATCCTTTCCCGGGCGAGGCGCTGGCCATCCGCCTGAAGAAGATGAAGAATCTCGAAGAGGTCGTTTGGGCGCAGGAAGAGCCGCGCAACAACGGCGCCTGGTTCTTCGTCGAGCCGCTGATCGAGGAATCGCTGATCGACGCCGGCCACAAGGGAATGCGCGCCCGTTACGCCGGCCGGGCCGCTGCGGCTTCGCCCGCCACCGGCCTGATGAGCCGTCACCAGACCGAACAGGCGGCGCTCGTCGCCGACGCGCTGGGCCTCAATGTCCGCGCCGAAATTCGTCGCAACAAGAATAAAGCCTGAGCCAGAGCTTAAGCCCTAAGGAACTGCATCAATGAGCACCGAAGTCAAAGTCCCGACGCTGGGTGAAAGCGTGACCGAAGCGACGATCGGCGAGTGGCTGAAGCAGCCCGGCGAAGCCGTCGCGCTCGACGAGCCGATTGCCAGCCTCGAAACCGACAAGGTCGCGGTCGAAGTGCCGTCGCCCGTCGCCGGCGTGATGGGGCAACAGGTCGTCGCCGTCGGCGATACCGTCAATGTCGGGGCGGTGATTGCGACGATCGAGGCCGGCGACGGCAAGGCCGCCGCCCCCGCTCCTGCGCCCGCGGCGAAGGCCGAAGGGGCGGCGCCCGCTCCCGCAGCGACCGGCGGCGAGGATGCGGTCGTCACCCTGTCGCCCGCGGTGCGCCGCCTCGTCCTCGAGCACGGGCTTGATCCGAGCAAGATCAAGGGCACCGGCAAGGACGGCCGCCTGACCAAGGAAGATGTGCTGGCGGCCGCCGAAGCCGCCCCCGATGCGGCGCCCGCGCCCGCGCCCGCGGCCGCCCCGGCACCTGCCGCCGCGCCCGCTGCAACGGGTGCGCCGGGCCGTCAGGAAGAGCGGGTCAAGATGACCCGCCTGCGGCAGACGATCGCCCGCCGCCTGAAATCGGCGCAGGATACGGCGGCGATGCTCACCACGTTCAACGACGTCGACATGACGGCGGTGATCGAGGCGCGCGGCCGCTACAAGGATCTGTTTGAAAAGAAGCATGGCGTGCGCCTGGGCTTCATGGGCTTCTTTACCAAGGCCGCCTGTCTTGCGCTCAAGGACATACCGGCGGTCAACGGCCGTATCGATGGCGACGAAATCGTCTATAATAATTATATGGATATCTCGGTCGCGGTCAGCGGTCCGAGCGGGCTTGTCGTGCCGGTGATCCGCAACGCCGAAAGCCTGTCCTTCGCCGGCATCGAAAAGACGATCGGCGATTTCGGCAAGCGCGCCAAGGAAGGCACGCTGACGATGGACGACATGACCGGGGGCACCTTCACCATCTCGAACGGCGGCGTTTTCGGCTCGCTGATGTCGACCCCGATCATCAATCCGCCGCAATCGGCCGTGCTGGGCCTCCATCGCATCGAGGACCGCCCGGTCGCGATCAACGGTCAGGTTGTGATCCGTCCGATGATGTATCTGGCATTGAGCTATGACCACCGGCTGGTCGACGGCCGCGAGGCGGTGACCTTCCTGAAAACGATCAAGGAAGCGATCGAGGATCCGACGCGGCTGCTGATCGACCTCTAAGAGATTTCTCCCCATCCCCCGAGGGGTAAAGGAACAACAAATGGCTGATTACGACTACGACGTCCTTGTCATCGGTGCCGGTCCCGGCGGTTATGTCGCGGCGATCCGCGCGGCGCAGCTCGGGCTCAAGACCGCGTGCGCCGAAGGGCGCGAAACGCTGGGCGGCACCTGCCTCAACGTCGGCTGCATCCCGTCGAAGGCGATGCTGCACGCGTCGGAATATTTCGAGGCGGCGGCGGGCGGCGCGATGGCGGCGATGGGCATCAAGGTGACGCCCGAACTCGACCTTGGCGCGATGCACGGCCAGCGCAAGGATGCGGTCAAGGGCCTGACCGGCGGCATCGAATTCCTGTTCAAGAAGAACAAGATCGACTGGCTGAAGGGCTATGCGCAGTTCACCGGCAAGGACAGCGTCGAGGTTGCGGGCAAGGCCTATCGCGCCAAGAACATCATCGTCGCCACCGGATCGTCGGTGACCCCCCTTCCGGGCGTCGCGGTCGACAATGACAAGGGCGTGATCGTCGATTCGACCGGCGCGCTCGAACTTGCGAAGGTGCCTGGCCACATGGTCGTGATCGGCGGCGGCGTGATCGGGCTTGAACTCGGCAGCGTCTGGCGCCGGCTTGGCGCAAAAGTCACCGTGGTCGAATTTCTTGACCAGATCCTGCCCGGGATGGACGGCGACGTTCGCAAGGAAGCGAACAAGATCTTCAAGAAGCAGGGCATGGACTTCAAGCTGAAGACCAAGGTCACCGGGGCCGAAGTGAAAGGCAAGAAGGCCGTGCTGACGCTCGAGCCCGCCGCGGGAGGCGACGCCGAAACGCTCGAAGCCGATGTCGTCCTCGTTTCGATCGGCCGCCGTCCGAACACCGATGGCCTCGCGCTCGACAAGGCGGGGCTGACCACGAACCAGCGCGGTCAGATCGAGACCGATCATGATTTCCGCACCGCCGTCGACGGCATCTGGGCGATCGGCGACGTCGTTCCCGGCCCGATGCTCGCGCACAAGGCCGAGGATGAAGGCATTGCCTGCGCTGAAAATATCGCGGGGCTGACCGGCATCGTGAACCACGACGTCATCCCGTCGGTGGTCTACACCTGGCCCGAAATCGCCGGCGTCGGCCTGACCGAAGAGCAGGCTGTTGAGAAGGCTGGTGGGGAAAAGGACAAGGTCAAGGTCGGCAAATTCCCGATGCTCGCGAACAGCCGTGCGAAGACCAACCACGAACCCGACGGCTTTGTGAAGGTGATCGCCGATGCCAAGAGCGACCGCGTCCTGGGCGTCTGGATCATCGCCGTGCCGGCGGGCACGATGATCGCGCAGGCAGCTCAGGCGATGGAATTTGGCGCGACGTCCGAAGACATCGCCTACACCTGTCACGCACACCCGACGCACAGCGAGGCGATCAAGGAAGCCGCGATGGCAGTGACCGGAAAGCCGATCCACATCTGAGTTACCCGTCCACTGGGGTAGGGCATGGGGCGGCGGCGACGTCGCCCCATTTCCGTTGCGCCGCGCCGCCGATGATCGCATGACGAAGCGGTTGCCGGCACCGGTACCGGCCTGCGGGACGAAGAAGCATCGCTGATCCATGGACACCCAGACGCTCGTTCGCCTTCTCGATCTGACCGGCATCGCGGTCTTCGCGCTGTCGGGCGCGTTGATGGCGGTGCGGCTGCGCCAGACGCTGGTGACGGCGAGCTTCTTTGCGCTCGTCACCGGGGTCGGCGGGGGTAGCGTGCGCGACCTGCTGATTGGCGCGCCGGTCTTCTGGGTTCAGGACGGCGCGATCGGCGCGGTGTGCATCGCGATTGCGCTGGTCGTGTGGGTGACCCCCGAACGCTGGTGGCAGGGGCAGCTTCTGGAATGGGCCGATGCGGTCGGGCTCGCCGCCTATGCCGTGTTCGGGACGGCCAAGGCCCTTGCCTGGGGCGTGGCGCCGGTTCCCGCGCTGATGATGGGCGTCATCACCGGCTGTGTCGGCGGGACGATCCGCGATATACTGGCCGGGGTGCCGTCGATCATCATGCGGCCCGAAATCTATGTCACCGCGGCAGCGCTAGCCTCCGGGCTGTTTCTGGTCCTGACCTGGCTCGGCGTCGCAACCTCGGTCGCCGCTGTCGCGGGCGCCGCGTCGGGTTTCGTCCTGCGCGGCGCAGCAATTCGCTGGTCTTTGGCGCTTCCGACGTATAGGGGGCGCCCCGAATCGCGGTGAATAGCGGCAGTGGGAGCCGCAACGCTCGCTTAACGCTGATCCTGTAGAGGATCCGGTGACGCGCGGAGAGGCGCGTCGTGGGGACCAGTTTCGACCTTGAAGACATTGCTGATTCATTTCGGCGCCGGGGTGGCGGCGTCCGACTGCGTGGATGCTTGTCACGACACGGCGCACACCGGGCGATGGATCATCGGCCTGTCGCTGGTGATCTTTGCGCTGCCGTTTTGCGCGCATGCGGCGCGACGCGTCCTTCTGTCGCGCGCGCGCGCCGGCCGGCGCATCCGGCGTGGCGCGGTTCCGACGAAGCCGGCCCGGTTTCGCTTTCGCAGACGGGCGCCCTCTTGACCGCGCCGCGCGCAGCGGCACAGTGGCGGTTTGACGATCGGGGAGCGGCGACGGCATGGCGACAGAGCAGGCAGCGGTAAACGGGATCAGCATCACCTTCGAAGACAAGGGGCCGCGCGATGCGCCGGTGATCCTGCTGGTGATGGGGCTGGGCGGGCAGTTGACACTGTGGCCCGACGAATTTGTCGATGCGCTGAATGCGCGCGGCTTTCGGACCATCCGGTACGACAACCGCGACGTCGGCCTGTCTACGCGCTTCGACGCGGCCGGTGTCCCCAATCTCAAATGGATGTTCGTGAAGTCGCTGCTGCGCCTCCCGGTGCGGAGCGCTTACACGCTCGCCGACATGGCGGCCGACGGCGTGGCCTTGCTTGACCATCTGGGCATCGCGCGGGCGCATATCGTCGGCGTGTCGATGGGCGGGATGATTTCGCAGCATATCGCCGCGCGCTATCCGGACCGCGTGCTGTCGCTGACGTCGGTGATGTCGACGACCGGCAATCCCCGCCTGCCGCGCGCGCAGAAGGAAGCGATGCAGGTGCTGACCAGCCGCCCGATGAGCGGCGATCCCGAAGATCTGATCGCCTATTCGGTGCGCGCTGCCAAGGTGATCGGCAGCCCCGGCTACCCGCCCGACGAGGAGCGGTTGCAGCGGCGCGTGCGCAGCGATTTCGAACGTGGCTGGTATCCGCAGGGCGTCGCGCGCCAGATGGCGGCGATCGTCGCCGATGGCGACCGGCGGCCGATGCTGAAGTCGATCGACGCGCCGACGCTGGTGATCCATGGCGAGGGCGATCCGCTGGTGCCGCTGGCGGGCGGACGCGATACCGCCGACAATATTCCGGGCGCCCGACTGCTCACCATCCCCGGCATGGGGCATGATTTGCCGCTGGGATTGGTCGATACGCTGGCCGATGCGATCGCCGGTCACGCCGGGGCGGTTGCCCGGGCCTGAGCTATAGGGCGGCTTTTTGCCTTATAGCTCGCCGCCGAGGGCACCATATTTCGCCTCGAACCCCGCCTTGTCGCCCTTCGCCAGATAGCCGGCCTGGTCGACGATATTGTCGCGGACGATGCGGCCCTGAAACGCGCCGAGCTGTGGATCGATCGCGGCGATATCGGCGTCGGTCCAGGCGGCGATCTGCGCAAAGCTGGTGACGCCAAGGCCGCCGAGCAGCGTCGCCATTTTCGGCCCGACGCCCTTCAGCAATTGCAGATTATCGGCTTTGGCGGCGGCAGGGGCGGGAGCGGCTTCTGCCGGCGGGGCAGGGGCGACCGGTGGAGGCGCGGCCGGTTCGGGCTCGGGCGCATGCGCGACGGGTGCGGGCGGGACGGTGGGTTCCGCCGGAATATCGGAGGCTGTGGGCGGTGCAGCCGGCACCGGAGGCGGCGACGCGGGCGCGGGTTCCTTTGGCTTGAAGCGCGCTGGTTCGGCTTTGACGATGTCGGGCTTCGCCACTTCCAGCGGTTTTTTCGGCTCGGCCGGCATCGCTGCGGGCGGCGCTGCTTCGTCGGGCCGCTTGCGGCCGAACAGCCACCACAGCAGGACGACCGCGACGACCAGTCCGACGACCGCGATGATCCAATTTTCCTGAAGCCACGTCATGATGATCTCCCTGTTTCACTGTCAGCCTAAGCCGACGGGGGTGGCGCGTCCAGCACCGCTCAGCGCGCCTCTCGGTTGACCTCGCGCCAGCCGATGTCGCGGCGGCAGAAGCCGCTCGGGAAATCGAGCTTGTCGACCGCGGCATAGGTGCGCGCCTGCGCTTCGGTGACACTCTTGCCCGTCGCGGTGACGTTGAGAACGCGTCCCCCCGCGGCGACGATCGCGCCGTCGGCGCGCGCGGTCCCGGCATGGAAGACGCGCACGCCTCCCGCTTCGGCCGCGGCGATGTTGCGGATCGCGCCACCCTTTTCGGGGGTGCCCGGATAGCCGTTCGCCGCCATCACGACGGTCAGCGCATAGCCGCCGGTAAAGGTCGGCGCGGGCACGTCGGCGAGCCGCCCGGTCGCGGCGGCATGAAGCAGCGCGGCAAAATCTCCGGTCAGGCGCATCATCAGCACCTGACATTCGGGATCACCGAAACGGCAATTATATTCGATCAGCTTGGGGCCTTCGCTGGTCAGCATCAGCCCGGCGAACAGCACCCCGACATAGGGCGTGCCTTCGGCGGCGAGTGCGGCGACGGTGGGACGGATGATCCGATCCATCACCTCGGCTTCGAGCTCCTTGGTCAGCACAGGCGCCGGGCTGTAGGCGCCCATGCCGCCGGTGTTGGGCCCGGTGTCGCCGTCGCCGACGCGCTTGTGATCCTGGGCGCTGCCGAAGGCGATGACATTGGTGCCGTCGGACAGCGCGAAGAAGCTTGCCTCCTCGCCGGTCATGAATTCCTCGATCACCACCTCGGCACCCGCGCCGCCAAAGGCGCCCGCGAACATGTCGGCGATCGCGGCTTCGGCCTCGGCGCGAGTCTCGGCGATGATCACGCCCTTGCCCGCGGCGAGCCCGTCGGCCTTGATCACGACCGGAATCGCGAAATCGGCGAGCGCGGCCAGCGCGGCGTCGGCGCTGGTGCAGCGCACATAGCCGGCGGTCGGAATCGCGGCGCGCGCACACAGATCCTTGGTAAAGCCCTTCGATCCTTCGAGCTGCGCGGCGGCGGCGGACGGGCCGAAGACCGGAATGTCGATCGCGCGCAACCGGTCACCGAGGCCGGCGACGAGCGGCCCTTCGGGGCCGACGACGACGAAATCGATCGCATGGGTGCGCACGAAGGCGACGAGCCCGTCAACATCGTCGGCTGCGATCGGCACACATTCGGCATAGACTTCGATCCCGGGGTTTCCGGGTGCTGCATAGAGCTTGGCGCAACTCGGCGATTGTGCCAGTTGCCAGCTCAGCGCATGTTCGCGCCCCCCAGATCCGACCAGCAGGATATTCATGAGCGTCCCTTTTCCGTCCGACGATGGCACCGAAGCGCGGCTGTTAGCCGAGGCGACGGCGGGCGACAATGCACCCGCGCTGTCGGTCACGCAATTGTCGGCGGCGATCAAGCGGACGGTCGAGGACGGCTTTGCGCGGGTCCGCGTGCGCGGTGAGCTGTCGGGGGCGAAGCGTGCGGCATCAGGGCATTTCTACGCCGCGCTCAAGGACGACAACGCGCTGATCGACATGGTGATGTGGAAGGGGCAGGCGGCGCGCCTCGCCTTCCGGCCCGAAGATGGCATCGAGGTGATCGCGACGGGCAAGCTCACCACCTATCCCGGCCGCTCCAAATATCAGCTGGTCGTCGAAAGCCTGGAGGTCGCGGGCGAAGGCGCGTTGATGCTGTTGTTCGAAAAGCTGAAGGCGCGGCTTGGCGCCGAAGGGCTGTTCGACCGAGAACGCAAGCAGCCGTTGCCCTATCTGCCGCGCGTCATCGGCGTCGTTACCTCGCCGACCGGGGCAGTGATTCGCGACATTCTTCATCGCCTCGCCGATCGCTGCCCGACGCGCGTGATCGTGTGGCCGGTGCTGGTGCAGGGCGAAGGGGCGGCGGCGCAGGTTGCGAATGCGGTGCGCGGTTTCGATGCGCTCGCGCCCGGCGGACCGGTGCCGCGCCCCGACCTTGTCATCGTCGCGCGCGGCGGCGGTTCGATCGAGGATTTATGGGCGTTCAACGAAGAAATCGTGGTGCGTGCGATCGCCGATTGCCGCATTCCGACGATCAGCGCGGTCGGCCATGAAACCGATGTGACGCTGGCCGATTATGCCGCCGACGTGCGCGCGCCGACGCCAACCGCCGCCGCCGAAATGGCGGTGCCGGTGCGCGCCGAGCTCATCGCGCAGCTTGCGACGTGGCGCAGCCGTATGACGGGCGCGGCGACGCGCCAACGCGCGCTCGCCGGCGAGCGATTGACTGCGCTCGCGCGGCACCTGCCGAAGCGCGAGGCGCTCTACGCCCCCCAGCGCCAGCGGCTCGACGACGCCGCCGAGCGGCTCGATCGCAGCCAGCGCCACCGGCTCGCGCTCGCCGGCGAACGGCTGGTGACGCGCGGCGCGGCGCTGCGTCCGGCGCTGCTGGCGCGTGCCTGGGACCGCGATCGCGCCAAGCTGGCGGGGCTTGCGCGGCTGCTGACCTCGCTCGATCCGCGCGCGTTGCTTGCCCGTGGCTATGCGATGGTGCGCGATGCCGACGGGGCGATCGTGCCGAGCGCGGCGCGCGCCCGTGGGGCAGGCCATCTGCGGCTTGCCTTCGCCGATGGCGAGGTGCCGGTGACGGTGGCGGAGGGCGATGCGCCGCCACCCCCTGCGCCCTCCGCTGCGCCGGCGCCAAAGCCCGCGCGCAAGCCCCCCGCCGCGCCGGGGCGGGGACAGGGCGAGCTGTTCTGAGCGCCGCAGGGGTGGCCGAAATCGCGCAGGTCGCTATATTGCATCCGATATCTTGGACAATTTGATGGACCCCGCCATGTTGATCGCCAGCCGCAACCGCCTTGCCCGCCTGCAATATGGCCCGAACGGATTTCGTATCCTGTCGCCGGGCGACCATGTGCTGTGCGCGGTGAGCGGGGTGCCGATCGGGCTCGACGAGCTGCGCTATTGGTCGGTTGCGCGGCAGGAGCCCTATGCGACCGCGGCGATTTCGGTGCAGGCCGCACTGGACGCGGCGCGCGGCGCATGACCGCGCGCGGGGCAGCGCCCCGAGCGATTGCTTCGCTGACCCTGGCCATTGCGGCGGCAGGCTGTGTACCCGCCGTGGCCGACAGTCCCCCGGCGCCCAAGGTGGCAGCGCCCGCTGCCGCCGCGCCTTCCGTACCGACCACACCCCCGGTCCCGAAGCCGCTTCCCGGTCCCGCCGATTTCGCCTTTCGCGGCAGCATGATCCAGGGCGGAACGCTGATCGGCCAAGTGCCGGGCGGAACGCGCATGTTGACGCTCGATGGCGCACCCGTTCCGGTCGCAGGCGATGGCGCTTTCCTGATCGCCTTCGATCGCGATGCGCCCGCGAGCCAGCAACTGGTAGCGACCCTTTCCGACGGGCGCACGGTTACGCGGACGCTGAG
Organism: Sphingopyxis terrae subsp. terrae NBRC 15098; assembly: GCF_001610975.1. Classification (NCBI taxonomy): domain Bacteria; kingdom Pseudomonadati; phylum Pseudomonadota; class Alphaproteobacteria; order Sphingomonadales; family Sphingopyxidaceae; genus Sphingopyxis; species Sphingopyxis terrae. The sequence goes on from NZ_CP013342.1 coordinate 2,116,432, forward strand.
CATTGCGGCGGGGAATTGGCGGATCGAAAATATCAACGCGCCCTATCGCGGCAGCGCATCAAGCGACGCCGAATTCGAACGCCGTCGCCCCGCCGAACTGGCGCAGATCGCTGCGGCGCGCGCGAGCCATGTCGAATCGGACGGCTGGCGGCAGCAATTTCGCTGGCCCGCGCCGGGGCGGCTCTCAGGCTTCTTCGGTTCGCAGCGCGTCTATCAGGGCAAGCCGGGGAGCTATCATAGCGGCACCGATATCGCCGTGCCCGCGGGCACGCCCTTTTTCGCGCCCGCCGACGGGGTCGTGGTGCTCGCGGCCGATGCGCCCTTCACGCTCGAAGGAAATTTGCTGATCGTCGACCACGGCATGGGGCTGACCAGCGCCTTTCTGCACTGCCAGCGCCTCGATGTGAAGGTCGGCGACCGTGTGACGCAAGGGCAACAGCTCGGTACGGTGGGCGCGACGGGACGGGCAACAGGGCCGCATATGCATTGGGGGCTCAAATGGCGCGACGCGCGGCTCGACCCGGGCACGCTCGCGGGACCGATGGCGCGATAATCGAGGCGTTTCGATTGGAGGCGTAATTTAATTACGTACTAGGGTCGTTGATTATTCGAAGTGTGTGAGCGCTCATTTGTGTTGTTGCAAATTCGTCACAATCGCTCGTGAAACCGCGTCCCTCGGGGGGAATTCCCTTTACTCACCATGAATGAGCGATCATCCCGCACGCTATCGGGGTGTCTGTTCGGCGGCTTTGCGCTGCGAAAATAGGGGCCCGGGTATAACCACCACCAGTAGCAAGGGACTGCACTGTGAAGAAAACCCACTATTCCAAGCTGAAGCTTGGCGCTGCGCCGATCGTTATCGGCGTTGCCCTTGCTTCGGTTCCTGCCTTCGCGCAAGACGCCGAGGAAGGCGCCGCTGCGCCGGGTTCGGAGATCGTCGTTACCGGCACCCTGATCCGCAACCCCAACCTCGAACAGTCGACGCCCGTCAACGTCACCACTTCGGACGCGATCGAACTGAAGCAGTCGAACGTCGCTGAGGAAGTTCTTCGCGAATTGCCCGGCGTCGTTCCGAATATCGGTTCGGCGGTGAACAACGGCAACGGCGGTGCGTCCTACGTCGATCTTCGCGGTCTCGGCTCGACCCGTAACATCGTCCTGCTCAACGGCAACCGCGTTGCGCCGTCGGACGTGAACGGCCGTGTCGACCTCAACAACATTCCGCTTGCCCTGATCGAACGCGTCGACGCGCTGACCGGTGCGGCGGTGACCACCTATGGCGCAGATGCCATCACCGGCGTCGTCAACTTCGTCACCAAGCGCGATTTTGCCGGCTTTGAAATGACCGCGTCGGAACAGATCACTGAAAAGGGCGACGGCAACATCTTCCGTGTTGACGCGACGATCGGTGCAAACTTCGACGATGGCCGCGGTAATGCGGTGCTGAGCATCGGCTATCAGCAGGCCGACCCTGTCTATCAGGGTGCGCGCGGTTTCTCGGACAACACGCTCGACAGCTATTCGGACACGTTCATCGGTTCGGGTACGTCGGTCCCCTCGCGCTTCTCGGGCACGCGTCCGCTTACCGGCGGCGTACCGAACGTCCTCGCGCAGTATACGCAGACCGGCACCGTGCCGAACCCGAACTTTGACCCGACCCAGCCCGTCAGCGCAACGAACCCGGCGACGCTGCCGGTTCTCGCTCTGACGCCCGGCGGTGCTGCCAACGGCGGCGTTCGTCAGGTCAATAGTGCTGGCCAGGCGGTCGGCACGTTCCAAACCTACAACTTCAACCCGTTCAACATCTTCCAGACGCCGTTCGAGCGCTTCAACATCTATGGCCAGGCCAATTATGAAGTGTCCGATGCGGTGGAAGTGTACACCCGGGGCATGTTCTCGAAGAACACCGTGTCAACGATCATCGCACCGTCGGGTTCGTTCGGTGGCTCGGTTGCGATCAATCTGAACAACCCGAATCTGCCTGCGGCGCTGCGTGACCAGTTCTGTGCGTTCAACGTCGCTCCGGTGGTCAATGGCGTCGATGCCAACGGGGATCCGATTTCGGGCCAGTCTGCTTATACGCCGCGCTTTACGCCGGCTGAGTGCGCAGCGGCAGCTACGGCTACAGGCCGGAGCGATCCCAACTACCGCGAAGTCACCGTCACGCTGAACCGTCGTACGCCCGAAGTCGGCCCGCGTATCAGCAACTATCAGACGACCTTCTTCGATTATCGCGTCGGTGCGCGCGGCGGCATCACCGATACGCTCGATTGGAGCCTCGAGGGCGCCTATGGCGAGTCGGAAAATATCCAGAGCATCAACGGCTACACGCTGCAGTCGCGTTTCCGCGAAGCGTCGCTGTCCAATGATGGCGTGACCTGTCAGAGCGGCAATGCTGATTGCGTTCCGGTCAACCTGTTCGGTCCTGAAGGGTCGATCACGCCAGAAGCCGCGCGGTATCTCTCGGAAAAGAGCACCTCGACCAACCGCACTTCGCTTGCGCAGGTCCGCGGCATCATTTCGGGTGATCTCGGCTTCTCGTCGCCGGGTGCGGTCCAGCCGATCGGCTTCGCGATCGGTGGCGAATATCGCAAATACACCGCGCAGCAGTCTTCGGATCTCCTCGCCAAGACGCCGGGTGAACTCGGTGGCGCCGGCGGCGCGGCTCCCGACATCGATGGCGCTTACGATGTCTATGAAGCCTATGCCGAAATCGTGGCCCCGCTGATCGAAGACAAGCCTTTCTTCGAGAGCCTGACCCTCGAAGCGGGGATCCGTTACTCGGATTACAGCATCCGCGGCGCTGGTGGCTACAATGCCACCACGTGGAAGGCTGGCGGCAGCTGGGAACCGGGTGCGGGTCTGAAACTTCGCGGTAATTACAGCCGCGCGGTTCGCGCTCCGAACATCGGCGAACTGTTCACGCCGCAGACGGTTGGTCTGACCAACCTCGGTATCGACCCCTGCGCCGGTGGCGCTCCGGTGGCCGACGCCAATCTGCGCGCGGTCTGTATCGCGCAGGGTGCTCCTGCCGGTACGATCGGTTCGATCACCAACCCGACGGCGGCGCAGGCCAACATCACGGTGGGCGGTAACCTGAACCTGAAGCCTGAAAAGGCAGATACCTGGACGCTGGGCCTTGTCTGGCAGCCGGACTTCCTGCCGCGCTTCAACATGTCGGTCGACTATTACAACATCAAGGTCAACGACGTGCTTGGCACGCCCCTGCCGGGCGATATCATCAACGCTTGCTTCGATGGTTTGTCGGCTTCGAGCGCAACCGATCCGGCTTGTACCTCGATCCGTCGTAACCCGATCACCGGTGGCCTTGACGGTGACCCGTCGACGACCCCCGGCCTGTTCGGTCTGACCAACAACCTCGGCCGTCTGTTCACCGACGGTGTCGACCTGTTGATGAACTACAACACCGATGTCGGCTTCGCGAACCTCAGCTGGTCGTTCGTCGGCAACTGGACGCACAGCTCCAAGTATAACGCCAACGTAGCCGATCCGACTTCGCTCAACCGCGAATGCGTCGGTTACTACAGCGTGAACTGCTCGTTCACGGGTTCGATTCAGCCGGAATTCCAGTTCTCGCAGCGCTTTACGCTGGGCTTCGACAAGGTCGACGTCTCGCTGCTGTGGCGCTGGATGGACTCGGTCGACTTCGAGCCGGCGCAGCTCGCGGCGGACATCGCTGCAGCGCAGGCGGCTCCGGACGACTGTCCGAACCCGACGACGAGCGACGATGGTGGCTGCGTGGTCGATCCGAAGTTCCGTCACATCAAGGCGGCACATTATTTCGATCTCGCCACCCGCTTCAACGTGAGCGACAATCTGGTCATCACCATGACGGTCCAGAATCTGCTCGACAAGAAGCCGCCGATCGTTGGCAACACCATCGGTTCGACGACCTACAACAGCGGCAACACCTTCCCGTCGACTTACGACGCGCTGGGTCGCCGCTATGCGATCTCGGCCAAGCTGAAGTTCTAAAGAACTCTCTGCTTGGAAGGAAATTGGGGCGGGCAGCAATGCTCGCCCCTTTTTCTTTGGCAGTCAGAACCATGAGGAGCGGCAGCTTCCGCCGACCTTGTTTAGGGCGGCCGCCAAGACCGTGCCTCGGGCTTGGCACCCAACCTTCTCCGCAAGCTGTGCCTATGACGGCATGGCTAGCCCGACCACTGGTGCCCGATCGCAATAGCGCATCAGGGCATAGGTAGCGCCCCTGGGAGAACTAGCGGGATACCGGCCTGATCGGCGACAGCTTCTGCCCATCCGAGGACCTGATTGATTTCGTCTCCGTACGCCGCGTCGGCGGCAGCGAGATCACGCTGACGCTCGCCGGCTGCAAACGGCGCCCCCGACTTGCTATTGCGTGCCAGCGCTGGATGATCGGCCAGAGCCTCTCGGTCGGCGGTAAGGCCATAATGGTCCATTGCCCCTGCAACCGCCCGAACGGGGTCGCGGGTGAGTGCCTCGCTGTCGAGTGCAGCGATCCGGCCGGGCGCCCAAGCTATGAGGGTCGCGAAAGCACGCTGCTGGGCAAGCCACCCGATGGCGGCGATTTGCAGGTCGGACTGGCGGAAATAGTCGCGCGCATCGAAACCGAATTGCAGGAAGTCGTCTGCCAGATAGCCTTCAAACAATTCCCTGCACCACAGCCGGCACCATAGACCCTTCCGCGCGACCGACAGAAGAAAGGCGCGCAGCGGCGCATATAGCAGAATGGCGTGCGCCCCCGGACGCAGGGTTAGCGCACCGCGCGCGAGCGGATTGAAAATGTTGGAAGGCTTGATGATTACGGCTTCACCAGCGGTCAAGGGCCGTGCGAGCATCGCGAGCGCATCATCCATAACCCGCGCGTGATCGCGCGGCGCCGCGCCGCGCCGCCGCCATCCGACCATGTCATTGAGCAGCACGGGTTCGGACAATCCGGATGCAATGCCCGGCTGATCAATCGCCTGGACCAGCATGGTGGAGGCACAATAGGCCGAATGGAATAGGAAATGAACTGGCGCCGGCTCTACGTTCTGACGAGACGCGGTGCGGGACAGGACGAGCGGTGCTGCTTCCTCGCCCAAATGCATGTCTGTAAGAAAGGGGATCTCCCGGCGGATGTCGCGCGGCACGCGGCGGAAATGAAACGCGTCGTGATTGGAATCGTACCGATGCGCGAGCCATTCGGGATCACGTAAGGCGGCGGCAGAAGCGGGATGCAACATCGTTCGACCTTGCCGATTGCTGCAGTCGATGGCAAGCATCGGACATGGCCAGTATACAACCGCCCGCGCCCGCCGTGGAAGCCAATCGTCTTGGTATTGCGGCTTTGCAGGCCAACGATCCGGCGGCGGCGGCGGCGCACTTCGGCCGGGCGATTGCGTCCGATCCTCGGTCCGGTGCGCTCCAGAGAAATCTCGCGTCGGCATGGCGGGCGCTGGGAGAGGAAGAGCGTGAACTTGACGCACTTGCAGCGGCTCTAGCGATTGACCGCCGCGATCTGGTCGCCTGGATCCGCAAGGCCGAACGGCATGAATCACGAGCGGAGCGCGGTGCGGCGCTGGAGGCGTGGAGCGCGGCGCTCGCGCTTGCGGCGCAACTCGATCCTGTGCCCGATCCGCTCGTGCCGCTCCTGGCGCACGGACAAGCCTTCGTCGCGCAGGCGACCGATACTATGTTTGCCGCGGCCTCCGGCGCGATCGCTTCAATGGGCGATATACTCGATGAAACCGACACGCGGCGTGGAAAAGCATTCGTCGAAAGCACGCTTGGCCGGCGCAGGATCTATCGAAATGAATGTGCGGGCATCTATTACCCATTTTTGCCCGCCGACGAATTTTTTGACCGGCGGCATTTCCCTTGGTTCACTGAAATTGAGGCACATACCGACGCCATTCGGAGCGAACTACTCGCGCTGCTCGACGACCCGGGAGATGCGTTGCGTCCTTACGTGCGAATGGATGCCGGAACCCCCGATTCGATCTGGACCCCCCTCGACAATCGACTTGATTGGGGCGCCTGCTTCTTGTGGGAATATGGCGCCGCGAACCAAGTAGTGCTCGACCGCTGTCCGGCAACCGCTGCCGCGCTAGCAGCCGTTCCCGGCGCTCGTATCCCGGGCCGAGCGCCGAGCGCCTTTTTCTCGATGCTCAAGCCGCGCACGCGCATCCCGCCCCACACAGGCGTCACCAACACACGTGCAATTGTCCATCTGCCGCTGATCGTGCCGCCCGGATGCGGCTTTCGGGTGGGGGGTGAGACGCGCAGTTGGGAGGAAGGCCGCGCTTTCGCCTTTGACGACACCATCGAGCACGAGGCCTGGAACGATAGTGACCAACTGCGCGCTGTGCTGATCTTCGACGTATGGAACCCGCATCTCAGTCTGGCCGAGCGCGACTTGCTGGTGCGATATTTCGCATCGGCCGATTCGTCAGGCTACGCCGTACCGAGATAAGCTGTAGCGGTGGAGAAGCATATTTCGCTTGGGAACGAGAGACGTGCATCATATGGTCTGGGGATAAATGCCCAAATTTGAAGGGCTGAGGAGATTTTTGAATGTTTAGGATCATGACTTGGGCAGTGGCGGCAAGCCTGCTCGCGGCGCCAGCTGCGGCCGAGGAATTGGCCGACCGGGCGCCGCCCCCGAAGAAGCCGTCGTTGATGACTCCGACAGAAATCGAAGCCTATAACAAGGGCTTGGCACAAACCCATCCTTATTACATCAAGTGCCGCAAGACGTTGGAGATCGGCTCGCTGGTCAAGAAGACCCGCGTTTGCCACACCAATGCCGAATGGAAGGACGTGATTGCGCGCGGCAACCAGGATGCGCGCGATACGGCCGAAGCCATGACGAGCAAGGGGAGCACCTCCAACTGACGCTGGTGCCCATACGAGCCGTTATTGTGGGAGAAATGGCGATGCGAGGATGGATTACTTTGGTTGCCGCATTGAGTGCGGCAAGTGCGGTCAGCGCCAGCGAACCGACCAATCTAGCGCGAGCGCCTTCCGACATGAGCGGTGCCGAGATTGACGCATATAACGAGGGCCGCTCAGCAAATGATCCGGAGTATATCCGATGTAGACGCATCGCTGAACCCGGATCGCTGGTGAAAAAGAGCCGCATCTGCAATACAAATGCGCAGTGGCGGGTGATTACCGATCGGGGCAATCAGGATGCACGCGATTCGATGGAAATGCTCGCCCGAGGTTGGAGCAATTCGGTCGAGCCGAAGGATAGCCTGATGACCGAGATCAAGCCAAAATAGCGCGCTGCGCCGGACAGGGGTTGGTACAATGCCGAATTTCACGACCACCGTTGCGATAATCATGGCAGTCGCATCCGCGCCGGCGGCGGCGGATGCGTACACCGACCGCAAACCTCCCGATCGCCCGGCTTCGACGATGACCAACTCCGAAATCAAGGCGTTCAACCAGGGTATGGCATCGACCCATCCCTATTACATCAAGTGCCGCAAGATTGAGGAAATCGGATCTTGGGTGAAAAAGGCGCGGGTTTGCCACACCAATGAGGAATGGAAGCAATTGTGGGCGCAGGGGAATCAGGACGCGCGCGACACCGCCGAAGCGATGACGCGCGCGCCCGTCAACCACAGCAATTGACCGATTGGCAGGTCGCCGGGTCGACCCCACTTATGTCGGCGTCAGGACAAGGCCGCCGTCGCCTTCGTCCACTTTGACCGTCGATCCGTCCTTGACTTCACCTTTCAGGATCAGGTCGGCGAGCGGGTCTTGCAGATATTTCTGCACCGCGCGCTTCAGCGGCCGCGCGCCGTAGACGGGATCGTAGCCTACCCGGCCGAGCCACGCGCGCGCGGCGTCGGTGAGGTCGAGCGTCACCTTGCGATCGTCGAGCAGTTTCTGGACGCGCGCGACCTGAATGTCGACAATGCCGCCCATATGCTGCTGCGCGAGGCGGTGGAACAGCACGATCTCGTCGAGCCGGTTCAGGAACTCGGGCCGGAAATGCGCGCGCACCACCTCCATCACCGCGGGTTCGGCCTGTTCGACCGGCGCGTCGTCGGGCAGCGACGCGATCGCCTGGCTGCCAAGGTTCGAGGTCAGGATGATCAGCGTGTTGGTGAAGTCGACCGTACGCCCCTGCCCATCGGTCAGCCGCCCGTCGTCGAGCACCTGCAAGAGGATGTTGAACACGTCGCCATGCGCCTTTTCGACCTCGTCGAAGAGGACGACCTGATAGGGACGGCGGCGGACGGCTTCGGTCAGAACCCCGCCTTCCTCATAGCCGACATAGCCCGGAGGCGCGCCGATCAGCCGCGACACGGCGTGCTTTTCCATGAATTCGGACATGTCGATGCGGACCATCGCATTGTCGTCGTCGAACAGGAACCGCGCGAGCGCCTTGGTGAGCTCGGTCTTGCCGACGCCCGTGGGGCCGAGGAAGAGGAACGAGCCCAAGGGCCGGTTCGGATCCTGTAGCCCCGCGCGGGCACGGCGGACGGCGGTCGAGACGGCGCGCACGGCTTCGTCCTGACCGATGACGCGCTTGCCGAGCGTCTCCTCCATGCCGAGCAGCTTTTCGCGCTCGCCCTCCATCATCCGGTCGACCGGGATGCCGGTCCAGCGGCTGACCACTGCGGCGATGTCGTCGGCGGTGACTTCCTCGCGCAGCATCGCATTGCCCGCGGCGGCCTCTGCCTCCTCGAGCCGCTTTTCGAGCGCGGGGATCGTGCCGTAGCTGAGCTCGCCCGCACGGCCGAGGTCGCCCGCACGCTGCGCCTGTTCGAGCGCCGAGCGTGCAGCGTCGAGTTCTTCCTTGATCTTCGCCTCGGCGTGGATCTTGTCCTTTTCGGCCTGCCATTTCTGCGTCAGTTCGGCCGACTGCTGTTCAAGATTGGCAAGCTCGGCCTGCAGCGCGGTGAGCCGGTCTTTCGATGCCGCATCGGTCTCCTTGGTCAGCGCCGCTTCCTCGATCTTCATCTGGATGATGCGGCGGTCGAGATTTTCGATCTCCTCGGGCTTCGATTCGACCTCCATGCGGATGCGGCTCGCGGCTTCGTCCATCAGGTCGATCGCTTTGTCGGGCAGGAAGCGGTCAGAGATATAGCGGTTCGACAGCGTCGCCGCAGCGACGATCGCGCCGTCGGTGATGCGCACGCCGTGGTGCAGTTCGTATTTTTCCTTGAGCCCGCGCAGGATCGAGATCGAATCCTCGACCGTCGGTTCGCCGACGAACACCGGCTGGAAGCGCCGCTGAAGCGCGGGGTCTTTCTCGACATATTTGCGATATTCGTCGAGCGTCGTCGCGCCGATGCAGTGAAGTTCGCCGCGCGCGAGCGCCGGCTTCAAGAGGTTCGACGCGTCCATCGCGCCGTCGCCCTTGCCCGCGCCGACGAGCGTGTGCATCTCGTCGATGAACAGGATGATCTCGCCCTCGGCGGACTTCACCTCGTCGAGCACGCCCTTGAGTCGTTCTTCAAACTCGCCGCGATATTTGGCGCCCGCGATCAGTGCGCCCATGTCGAGCGCAAGGAGGCGGCGGTCCTTCAGGCTGTCGGGTACGTCGCCATTGGCGATGCGCAGCGCCAACCCTTCCGCGATGGCGGTCTTGCCGACGCCCGGTTCGCCGATCAGCACGGGGTTGTTTTTGGTGCGGCGCGCGAGGATCTGCACGGTGCGGCGAATTTCCTCGTCGCGGCCGATCACGGGGTCGAGCTTGCCCGACCGCGCGACTTCGGTGAGGTCGCGCGCATATTTCTTGAGCGCTTCGAAACTGTCTTCGGCGCCCGCGCTGTCGGCGGTGCGGCCGCGGCGCAGTTCATTGATGACAGTGTTGAGCGCGTCGGCCTTCACGCCCGCGTCGGCGAATGCCTTGCCGACCGGAGTCGAGGAGGCGAGGACCATCGCGAGCAGCAGCCGTTCGACGGTGACATAGCCGTCGCCCGCCTTGGTCGCGACCTGTTCGGCCTGATCGAGCAGGCGCACCGCGTCATTGTCGAGCCCCGGCGTCGCCTGCGCGCCCGATCCCGACACGGCGGGAACCTTGGCGAGCAGCGCGTCGATGCCGGCGACCGCGCGCGGCATGTCGCCGCCCGCCCGCTGGATCAGGCCCGCGGCCATGCCTTCATTGTCTTCGAGCAGCGCCTTGGCGATATGCTCGGGACTGATCCGCTGATGGTTCATGCGGATCGCGATCGTCTGCGCCGCCTGCAGAAAGCCCTTGGCGCGATCGGTAAATTTTTCGAGGTTCATGTGGATAAGCCCCTTTCTCGACACCAGAGATAGTGTTGCCCATTTGCAACACAAGAGCATGGCTATTCGCGCCGCAAATTTTCCGCCATGAGGTCGCCCAGTCGCCATAATATATGGAGCGGGAAAGCCGATGCGTAAATTTTTCCTTGGCCTCGTCCTCCTGCTCGTTGCGGTGGCGGTTGGCCTTGCGGCGTGGGATCCCCTGACTGCCGAGGCTTCGCCCGCGCCGGCGTTCCGGCCAACCAATGTGCAGATCGCACGCGACAGGTTCGGGGTGCCGCATATCTTCGGCAAGACCGATGCCGACGTCGCCTATGGCGTCGCCTACGCCCATTCGGAGGATGATTTCGCGACGCTGCAAGAGGTGATCGCGATGACGCGCGGGCGCACCGGCGCGCTGCTTGGTGCCGATGGCGCCAAGATCGATTATGTCGCGCAGCTCCTCGATATCCGCAAGACCGCGGCACGCGACTGGCCGCGCCTGCCCGCCGACGTGCGTGCGCTGTTCACTGCCTATGCCGCAGGTCTCAACCACTATGCCGACAAGCACCCCGACGAGGTGCGCCTGTCGGGGCTGTTCCCGGTGACCGGCGAGGATGTCGTTGCCGGTTTCGTGCTGCGTTCGCCCTTCTTCTTCGGGCTCGATTCGGTGCTGGGGCGCCTGACCGAAGGCAAGCCGTTGTTCCGCGAAGGCGGTCCAGCGCTCGATGCCGCCGGCAAGCTGGTCCCGCGCGAGCTGACCCCGGTCGGCCGCGACCCCGACCATAATGGCTCGAACGGCATGGCGGTGGCGCCGGGCCGGGCCCCCGATGGCGCGACGCGGCTCGTTTCCAATTCGCATCAGCCATGGACCGGCGGGGTCGCCTGGTACGAACTGGTCGTTCATTCGGGCGAAGGGTGGGATTTTGCGGGCGCCAACTTTCCCGGTTCGCCTTACCCTTTCCTTGGCCACAATAAATATCTGGGTTGGACCAACACGGTGAACCGGCCAGACCTGATCGACGTGTACAAGCTGGTGCTCGACGACAGCGGCGAAAAATATCGCTTCGATGGCAAATGGCTGCCGCTGGAAAAGCGGCGCGTGTGGCTGCGCGTCAAATATGGTCCCTTCGTGCTGCCGGTGCCGCAGACCGTGTGGCGATCGGTCCAGGGCCCGGTGATCAAGAATGCCAAGGGTGCCTTTGCCATTCGCTATGCCGGCATGGACCAGTCGGCGATGGTCACCCAATATTATCGGCTGAACAAGGCGAAGAATTTCGCCGAATGGCGCGCGGCCATGGCGGGGCAGGGGGTTCCGGCGACCAACTTCATCTATGCCGATGCCAAAGGCAATATCGGCCTGTTCTACAACGCGATGTTCCCCGACCGCCCGGCGGGTTTCAACTGGCGCGGCGTACTGCCCGGCGACACATCTGCCGACGTCTGGACGAAGTCGCTGCCGTTCGAGCGGGTGTCGGCGCTGGTCAATCCGCGCTCGGGTTTCGTGATGAACGCCAACAATACGCCGTGGGTCGCGGCGGGGCCGGGCAGCGAACTCGATCCGGCGGCCTTTTCGCCGCTGATGGGGATCGAGGACGACATGACCAATCGCGCGGTGCGCCTGATCGACCTGTTCGGGGCGCCAGGACCGATCGATGCCGCGCGGCTCAAGACGATCAAATATGACACCGCCTATGCGAAGAGCGGCTATGCCAAGGTCTGGATCGACCGGCTGCTCGCGCTCGATGCCAAGGGCGATGCGCAGATCGCGGCGGCGCAAGATTTGCTGCGCGCGTGGGACTGGAACCTGGACGGCAAAGGGCAGGGCGATGCGCTGGCGCTGCTTGTGCTGCGCCCGGCGAATGGCAGTCACTATCAGCGCAAGGCCGACCCCGATCCGATGACGGTGCTGCGCGACAGCGCTGCGCATCTTCAGAAATATTTCGGGACGCTCGACCCCGCGCTGGGGACCGTGCTGCGGCTGCGCCATGGCGAAGGTGCCCACCGGGTCGACCTGCCGCTCGATGGCGGCAACGATACGGTGCGCGCCTCCACTCTGTGGGACGTTGAACCCGACGGCCGGCTGAAGGTGCGGCACGGCGACAGCTTCATCATGTTCGTGACGTGGGACAAGGCGGAACGCGTCCATTCGGAATCGGTGCAGCCCTTCGGTGCCGCGACGACGCGACCGGAAAGTCCGCATTACAACGACCAGGCCCCTCTGTTCGTCGCGCATCGGTTGAAGCCGGTGCTTTTCGATCCGGCGGCGCTTCGCGCGAGCGGAGCGCGATTCTATCGGCCTTGAAAGCGCAGCAGAGCTGTCCTAAACCGTTGATACAGTGCCGTCCGGCATGCTCGTCACCGGCGCGTTTCGTGCCCCCGGTTTCAAGAGGATATCCATGACCCGCTTCCATCGCTTTGCCGTCGCCCTGGCCGTATCGACGTCGCTCGTCGCGGCCGGCCCCGCCCTTGCCAAAGCCAAGGAGGCGCAGCCCGCGCCGATTTCCGAACTGGTGAAGGCGGTCGATATTCCGTACCAGAGCTTCACGCTCGACAACGGACTGCGCGTGATCGTGCACGAAGATCACAAGGCGCCGGTGGTCGCGGTGTCGGTCTGGTATCGCGTCGGATCGAAGCACGAACCCGCGGGCAAGACGGGTTTTGCGCATCTGTTCGAACATCTGATGTTCAACGGTTCGGAAAATTCGCCGGGCGACTTCTTTGAACCGCTGCAACAGGTCGGCGCGACCGATTTCAACGGCACGACCAATACCGACCGCACCAACTATTTCGAAACGGTGCCGACCGGCGCGCTCGACCGCGCGCTGTTTCTCGAAAGCGACCGCATGGGCCATCTGCTCGGCGCAGTGACGCAGGAAAAGCTCGATAACCAGCGCGGCGTTGTCCAGAACGAAAAACGCCAGGGCGACAATAATCCCTACGGTCTGCTGCGGTACGAAATCTTCGAAAATCTGTTCCCCAAGGGGCATCCCTATCATCACAGCACCATCGGTTCCATGACCGACCTCAACACGGCGAGCCTTGCCGATGTGAAGAAGTGGTTCAGCGACAATTACGGCCCCAACAATGCCGTGCTCGTGCTGGCGGGCGACATCGACCTTGCCACCGCAAAGACCAAGGTCGCCGAATGGTTCGGCGACATTCCGCGCGGCCCCGAAGTGAAGGCGCCGCAAACCTCTGTTCCGACGCTTCCCGCACCGCTCGCCAAGGAGGTCAAGGATCTCATTCCGACCACCCGCATCTACCGCATGTGGGCGATTCCCGGCCTCAACGATCCCGAATCGGTGCCGCTGCAAATGGCGACTGCGGTGCTTGGCGGCCTGTCGTCGTCGCGGCTCGACAATGCGCTCGTCCGCAAGGACCCGGTCGCGGTCAGCGTCGCGGCGTTCGCGCAAACGCTGGAGGATGCAGGCTTTCTGATCGTGCAGGCCGACGTGAAGCCGGGCGTCGACCCCAAGGTCGTCGGCGAAAAGCTTGACGCGCAGATCGCCGATTTCCTGGCGACCGGCCCGACCGCGGACGAATTGCAGCGTGCCGCGGCCAGCTATCTCGGCGGTACGATTTCGGGGCTGGAATCGGTCGGCGGCTTTGGCGGCAAGGCGGTGACGCTCGCGGAGGGCGCGCTCTATTCGAACGATCCCGCCTATTACAAGACCGAGCTCGACCGGCTGGCGAAGGTGACCCCCGAGCAGGCGAAGGCGGTGGCCGACAAATGGATGTCGCGTCCGGCTTTCTCGCTGACCTACTCGCCCGGCGAGCGTACCGAAGGCGGTGAAAATCGTGGCGGCGCCTTCACCGAAGGCAAGCCGGTGACGGCGGTATCGCCCGACCGTTACTGGAATGCGGCGCTCGGCGACGTCGGGCCTGACACGGGTGTCGGCACGGCGACCTCGATCGCCGATCGTTCGCAGCTTCCAGCGGTGATGGACCTCAAAGCGCTCGAATTTCCGGCGATCGAACGCGCCAAGCTGAAGAACGGAATGGAAGTCGTCTTCGCGCGCCGGACCGCGGTACCGACGGTGCAGGTCGCGGTGAGCTTCGATGCCGGCTATGCTGCCGATCCGCACAATGCGCTCGGCACCCAGTCGTTGATGCTCAGCCTGATGGACGAAGGCACGACGAGCAAGGATTCAATCGCCTTCGCCGAAGCGAAGGAACGCCTCGGCGCCCAGATCGACGGTTCGGCGAACGCCGACGAAACGGTGTTCAGCCTGTTCGCGCTCAAGCCGAACCTCAGCGCGTCGCTGGGCCTGCTCGCCGATTATATCCGTAACCCGGCCTTTGACGGCAAGGAAATGGAGCGGGTGCGCGCGCAGCAGCTCAACCGCCTGAACGCTGAACTCAACAATCCCAATGCGATCGCCAGCCGCGTGCTGATGCCGGTGCTTTACGGCGCCGATCATCCCTATGGCATCCCGCCGTCGGGCCTCGGCAACGAAGCGGCGGTCAAAGCCGCGACGCGCGACCAGCTCGCGGCATTCCACCAGACGTGGATTCGCCCCGACAATGCCCGCATCTTCGTCGTCGGCGACACGACACTGAAAGACGTCACGAAGCAGCTCGACGCCGCTTTCGGCGACTGGAAGGCGCCGAAGACCGCGAAACCCGAAAAGCATTTCGAGATTGCGATTCCGAAGCCGCAGCCGCGCATCCTGCTCGTTGATCGGCCCAAGTCGCCGCAGTCGATCATCATCGCGGGCAAGGTGCTCGACGTGAAGGGCGGCGACGATCTGGAAGTACTGCGCCAGGCGAACGATATTTTCGGCGGCAGCTTCCTTTCGCGCTTCAACATGAACCTGCGCGAGACCAAGGGCTGGTCCTATGGCGTGCGCTCGCGCGTTTCGGGCGAAGCCGACCGCGTGACCTGGGTGGCGGTGGCGCCGGTGCAGGCCGACCGCACCGGCGATTCGATCCGCGAATTCCAGAAGGAATTGACCGCGTTCATCGGCGACAAGGGCGTAAACGCCGAAGAGCTGGAACGCACGACGAACGGCAGCGTACGCGAACTGCCGGGCAGCTTCGAGACATCGGGCGACGTGCTCGGCGGCTTGCGTGCGATCGTCAAATATCACCGGCCCGACAATTATTATGAAACGCTGCCGGCGAAATATGAGGCGATGACGGCCGAGGAACTCGATGCTGCGGCGCGCAAGGAGGTGAGTACCGGCGACCTCGTCTATGTCGTCGTCGGGGATGCCGCTGTGGTAAAACCGCAGCTTGACGGATTGGGTCTGCCCGTGGAAACAGCGAAGCCCGCTAACTAACATTAGTTTCAGTAGGAGAGTTTCGATGTCTCAGGTCGATGGCAATTATGACTGCGTTACCAAGTCGCCGATGGGCGACCAGAAGTCGGTTTTCACCGTGAACAGCAACGGCGACAGCTTCACCGGCCAGAATGCCGGCGCGATGGGCTCGCTCGATGTCGAGAATGGCAAGGTCGACGGCAACAAGCTGACGTGGACGATGAACATGAAGGTGCCGATGCCGATGACGCTCGAATGCGAAGCGACGATCGACGGCGACGCGCTGACCGGCACGATCAAGGCCGGCCCGTTCGGTTCGATGGCGATGACGGGCACCCGTCAGGCCTGATCGTCCGGATATCGGAAATGAGAGGGGTCGCTCCGTTGGAGCGGCCCTTTTTTTGTGGGCAGATGGGGCGGCATGGACTGCCGACCGCGCCGATGCTGCTGCATTGCATAGCTTTTCGGCGGCGCGGGGCTATCCAAAACCGTGCCGGAGGCGCATAGGCCCTTCGCAATGCACAAAATGACCGAATCCGCCCAGCGGTCCCGCATGCCCGGCGACCGCGAAATGGTGTTCATGATGGCGATGGTCATGGCACTCAATGCGCTCGCCATCGATTCGATGCTCCCCGCGCTCCCCGCGATCGGCGAGGGGCTGGGGGTCGCCGTCGCGAACGACCGGCAATATGTGATTTCGACCTATTTGCTCGGCATCGGCATCGGTTCGCTGTTCTACGGGCCGCTGTCCGATCGCTTCGGCCGCAAGGGCGTGCTGGTGCCCGCCCTGTTCGCCTATGTCGCCTTTTCGATCGGCTGCGGGCTGGCGAACAGTTTCCCGCTGCTGCTCGCGCTGCGCTTCGGGCACGGCATGATCAGTGCAGCGCTCGGCGTGATCGTCGTCGCGGTCATTCGCGACCTCTTTTCGGGCGACGCGATGGCGAAGCGGCTGTCGATGATCTTTCTGGTGTTCATGATCGTTCCCGCGATCGCGCCGACGATGGGCGCGGGGATCACGGCGGTCGCGAACTGGCGCGCTATCTTCATCGTGCTGGCGGTGATGGGCGTCGTGATGCTGCTGTGGCTGCGCCGCCTGCCCGAAACGCTCGATCCGGCCGACATCCGGCCGC
Organism: Sphingopyxis terrae subsp. terrae NBRC 15098; assembly: GCF_001610975.1. Classification (NCBI taxonomy): domain Bacteria; kingdom Pseudomonadati; phylum Pseudomonadota; class Alphaproteobacteria; order Sphingomonadales; family Sphingopyxidaceae; genus Sphingopyxis; species Sphingopyxis terrae. The sequence continues at coordinate 2,133,035 of NZ_CP013342.1, forward strand.
TCAATGCGCGCACGATGATCGCGGGCTGGGCGACGGTGACGCGGCACCGCCGGGCGGCGGGCTATATGATCGCGTCCGCGATGATGCAGGGCGCGCTTTATGGCTATCTCAACAGCAGCGAGCAGATCATCGCCGAAGTGTTCGGCGCGCGAAGCTGGTTTCCGCTCGTCTTTGCCTGTGTTGCCGCGGGTATCGCGATCGCCAATTTCTCGAATGCGGCGATCGTCGAGCGCTTCGGTGCGCGGCGCGTGTCGCAGAGCGCGGTCTTTGCCTTCATGGCGACCGCAACAGTACAGATCGTCGTCGCGCTGAGCGGCACCGAGACGTTGTGGATGTTCACCGCGCTGATGATGGTCAACGTCGGGCTGATCGGCTTCATCGGCAGCAATTTCGGGTCGATCGCGATGGAGGATTTCGGCCATATGGCCGGGGTCGCCTCCTCCTATCAGAGCTTCTGCAAGACGCTGTTGGCCGCGGTGATGGGCGCGCTGATCGGGCAGCTTTACAACGGTACGACGCTGCCGCTTGCCTATGCCTTTCTGGTGTCGGGCATTGCCGGGCTGGCGCTGGTCTTCTGGGCCGAGCGCGGCAAGCTGTTCACGCGTCCGGGGACCGCGCCGAAAAGTCCCTATTAAGTTGAGCAAAAGAGAGGGGGCCGAAGCCCCCTTTCCTATTCGCGCGACGATGCCGCATCAGTCGAACGACGGCGCCGGGGGCACCGGCGGCGGCGGCGCATCGGCGTCGTCCTCATGCACCTCGACGATCCCGCGGCCGACGTGGCTGCGACGATAGCCATAGAGAAAATAGAGTACCAAGCCGACGCCACCCCAGACCGGGAGCACCATTTTCGCGTCGAACGGCAGGTTCATGTAGAGACCGAGCGTGCCGAAAATGGCGAGCGGCGATACGACCCACACGAGAGGCGTGCGGAACGGCCGATGCCGGTTGGGTTCCTTTATGCGCAGAATCAGGACCGCGATGGCGACCATGAAAAAGGCGAACAACGTGCCGGAGTTCGAAATATCGGCGAGCTTGCCGACGGGCAGGAAGGCGGCGAAGAAGGCGACCGCGACCCCCGTGATCATCGTGACGACGTGCGGGGTTTTCCACTTGGGGTGAATAGTGGCGAGCTTTTCAGGCAGAAGGCCGTCGCGTGCCATCACGAAGAAGATCCGCGTCTGCCCGAACAGCATGATCAGAATGACCGATGGCAGCGCAAGGAAAGCGGCAAGACCGATGGCATTGCCCAGCGCCGGGTGGCCGATCTCACGCAGAACATGAGCCAGAGCTTCGCGCGAGCAGACAAGCGGTTCGGAGCCGGCAGCGGCGAGCGATGCGCAGCGCGCGGCAAGTTCGCTCGACCCAGGAGCGAGAATTTCGCCTCCGAGGCCTGAAACCGGCTGAGCGCCGACGGTGCCGATCGCGCCCGCTGCCACCGCGAGATAGAACACCGTACAGATAGCAAGCGAAGCGATCAGGCCGATCGGTACATTGCGCTGCGGGTTCTTTGTTTCTTCGGCTGCGGTCGAAACGGCGTCGAAGCCCACATAGGCAAAGAAGATCGAAGCGGCTGCGCCGACGGCGCCAAGCCCGGAAGCCTGACCGAACCAGCCATTGGGCAGGAAGGGTTCGAAGTTCTTCCCCTGCATCATCGGCAGAGTGAGAATGATGAACATCGTGAGGGCCGTTACCTTGATGATGACAAGGACGGCGTTAACGCGCGCGCTTTCGGTCGTGCCGATCATCAGCAGCCAAGTCACGAGCAGTGCGATAACCAGCGCCGGGAGGTTGACGATCCCGCCGGCATAGGGGCCGACGGTCAGCGACATGGGCAATTCTATGCCGGCATTGGATAAGAGCCCCACGAAATAGCCCGACCAACCGACCGACACGGCTGATGCGGCTACCGCATATTCGAGGATCAGCGCCCAGCCGACAGTCCAGGCAAGCAATTCGCCCATGACAGCATAAGTGTAGGTGTAGGCACTACCCGAAACCGGCACCATTGATGCGAGTTCGGAATAGCAGAGCGCCGCCACAACGCAGACCAGCCCCGCGATCACGAAGCTCCACATCATGCCGGGGCCGGCCTTCTGCGCCGCCTCTGCGGTCAAGACGAATATCCCCGTCCCGATGATGGCGCCGATGCCGAGCATCGTGAGCTGAAAGGCACCGAGCGTTCGGTGCAGCGACTTTTTCTCGGCCGTGGCCAAGATGGCGTCGAGCGGTTTGACGCGACCAAATATCATGCAAATATCCCCTTTGAGGCCCCGAACGGGCCCGTCTCCTGGCGGGGCAGACTAACCGCTCCTCGCGGCAGCGCAACTTAATTTCAGAGGTGTGACAGTCCGCTTTACCGCACCGTGAATCGGACGCGGTCGATCATCCGTCCACCGGGGTCGACGAGGGTCAGGATATGGCTTCCGGGGCGCGGCAAAAGCTGTTGGCCCGCGTCGGCGTCGCCGAGCACCGCCTTGTCGAGCAGCAGGCGGTAACCGGCGACGTCGCCGCTGACGATCACCGCCAAGCGCTGCCGGTCGATCGGAATATCGGGATCGAGCGCATAGACGCTGCCGCTGACCGGGCTGGTGATGCGCGGGCGGCGCGCGGCGGCCGGGGCGGCCGCCATTTCGCTTTGCGCGGTGCCGCGCAGGAAATATTCGCGTCGCGGCGGTTCGCGCGTGCCGGGAAGGCTGATCCGCCGCGTTTCGACATTGTCCGGCATCGCCGGCGGTTTGCCTGGCCGGCCCGCGTGGAGCGCGAGCATCACGTCGCGCCAGACCGGCGCCGCGCCCGATGTGCCCGACACTGCGCGCATCGAATCGCCCTCGAGATTGCCGACCCAGACGGCCACTGTGTAGCGATCCGAAAAACCGATACACCAATTGTCGCGCATCCCCTTCGACGTGCCGGTCTTCGCCGCGGCCCAGAAGGGAAGGCGCAGCGCGCTGTCGGCGCCGAAGGCATCGGTGCGCGCCGACGCGTCCGCCAATATGTCGCCGACGATGAAGGCGGCCCCCGGATTGACGATCTGGCGTTCCTCGCCGCGCGGTTCTCCCATGATGAAGTGGACGGGCGACCAGCGGCCGAGATTGGCAAGGGTGCGAAAGGCGTTCGCCTGTTCGACAAGGCTGACTTCTGCCGAGCCGAGGGCAAGGCTGAAGCCATAATATTCGCCGTCCTCGACCAGCCCGTGATAGCCGAGCGCCCAGAGCCGGTCGCGAAATTCCTGCACATCGTCGATGACGAGCGTGCGCACGGCCGGAACGTTGAGCGACGAAGCGAGCGCGCTGCGCACGCTGACCGGCCCCTTGAAGCTGTGATCGTAATTTTTGGGAACATAGAGGCCCGAGGCGGTGTCGAGCTGAACCGGGCTGTCGTCGAGGATCGAGGCGGCGGTCAGCCAGCCATGCTCGATCACCTGCGCGTAAAGATGCGGCTTCAGGGTCGAGCCCGCCTGCCGCCGCGCATTGGCGCCGTCGACCTGCGCCGCGGTCGATTTGAGGCCCACACCGCCGACATAGGCGAGCACCTCGCCGGTCGCATTGTCGAGGACGACGACCGCGCCGTCGCGGACGCGATCGGGGCCGAGCCCGGCGAGTTGGCGCCGCATCGCGACGATCGCGGCGGCTTGAACGTCGCGGTCGATGGTCGAGGTGACGCGCTTGCCCGGTTTGTCGAGCAGGCGCACCGCGAGGTGCGGCGCGAGCGCCGGGTCGTAGCGCGCGGCGCGCTCGCCCGAGGTCAGCACGCCTGCCGCGGCGCGGATCGCGCCGCAATCGGCGGCATGCGCGATGCGGCAGGCGCGTGCACCGAGCGCGTCGGGGCTTGCCGCCGGATTGGGCAGCAGACCCGCGAGCAACGCGGCGTCGGTGCCGCTCATGTCGGCCGGACGCTTGCCGAACAGATTTTCGGCGCCCGCGCCGATTCCCTGAATTTCGCCGCGCAGCGGGACGAGGTTCAGATAAGCTTCGAGCATCTGGTCGTGCGTCCAATGCGCCGCGAGTTCCTGTCCCGCGCGCATCTGGCGCAGCTTGGCGAGCCAGCCGCGCTGGCCGGGCTGTGCGAGTTCGGGCGCCAGAAAGGCGGCAAGCTGCATCGGCAACGTCGAGGCCCCACGCGAGCGTCCGCCGGTCCAGCGGGCGCGTACGGCACTCGCTATCGCCAGCCAGTCGACCCCGCCATGCGACCAGAAGCGCTTGTCCTCCGCCGCGACCACCGTGTCGCGCACCGCCGGGTTGATGTCGTTCAGCGGCACCCAGGCAAGGCGGCGGCGCTCGAAATTGACGCGTTCGCTGTCGAGCAATCGCCCCTCGCGGTCGTAAAGCCATGCTTCGCTCGGCTTCCATGCAGCGCGCACCGCATCATAGTCGGGCATCGCCGGCGGGCGCGTAACCAGGTGCGCGGCGGTGGCGAGGACCAGCGCGGCGAGCGCCACCCACGCCAGCATATCGAACCAGCGGCGGCTCGGGGTTGTCGTCATCGATCGAAACGCCTGACAAATCCTCCCCGTGCCAAGGGCATGGGAAGGGGGACCATCCGAAGGATGGTGGAGGGGCCGCAAGGGTGCGTCAAAAGCCCCTCCGTCAGCGCTGCGCGCTGCCACCGCCCCATCGCTGCGCGACAGGGAGGAACATGTTGGGCCGCAGATCCATCACTGCGCCGCGGCCGCGACCGTCATCGCACCGTTCGGCCACTGGCCGCGGATTGCGGGCGAATACATCGCCTCGACCCGCGTAGGGGGCAGGGTGAAGCGGCCCGAGCCGTTGAGGCGCAGGACATATTCCACCGCATGGGTGCCGGCGGGCATCCAGCCATAATAGCCGCGCCAGCTGTCGCGGCCCCGCTCGACATAGCTCGGCTGCCAGTTCGATACGGTCGCCTGGGCACCGAGCATCTCGGACTGTCCGCCCAGATTGCCGACGATCGTCGCGCCGGGCGGGACAGGATCGTTGACGACGACCCAGGTGCGGCCCGCACTTGCGACGATTTCGATCCGTACCTTGATCACGTCGCCGCGGGTCAGCCGGTCCTTGTTCGCCGCCTTAACGATGCTGACCGACCGCTTGATCCGGTAGCCGGCGTCGAGCGGTTCCTTGAGCGGGACGGCCGCGCGTACGCTGACCGTCGCCCACGGATTGCCGGTGCCTTCCTGCTTCAGGCTCATCGTCCCGCTGACCAGCGGCAAGCTGAGCGGCGCGGCGTCGGCGGGAAGCGACCAGGTCTGCGCCGCACTGCCGCCGCCGAGCGCGATACGGGTCACGCCGGTGATCGCGCTTGCCGGATTGAGCTCGGCGAAGCGGCGGACCGCAATGGCGCCCCAGGCATTAGCAGGCGTCGTATCCCAATGGCCGCGACGCTGGCGCTGCGCGACGCCGACCATCATCTTGCCGGTGTCCTCTTCCCAGCCCTTGCGGCCGAGCACGGCTTCGAGCGCCTTGATCGCCATTTCGTCGCCGCTGGTCATCATCCACCAGGGCGCCTTCGCGTCGTCGACGAGGTCGAGCCGCGTGCCTTCATAGACAAGCCGCTTGCGCAGTTCGGCTTCGGCCGCGGTGCGCAGCGCTGCGGCGCCGCGGACCCCCGGCGTCCGTTCGATCGCGACGAGCCAGTCGGCAAGCGTGCCGGTCGCCATATCGACGGGCTTGACGTCGATCGCGGCGACGAGCTGTGCGCTCGAGGCATTGTTGCGGGCCAGCGCGGCGAGCGCGGCGATGCGGACCGGGCGCAGATCATAGGGGCCGTAGCCGCGGCGCGTCAGCCGTCCTTCGACGACCGCCTGCAGCGCCTTGATCATCCGTGCCTTGGGCTCTTCGGGGATCGCAAAGCCATTCGCTGCGGTCACCGCCATGACATAGGCGGTAAGCTCGGCCGAACCGTCGAGCCGGTCGTTCGGCCAATAGCGCAGCAGCCCATCCTTATCGAGATAGGTGGGCAGGGCGCCTGCCTGCGCCTGCCAGCGACCGAGGTCGCCGAGCGCGATCGCACGCGAGGTCGATTGTTCGAAGCAATTATAGGGATAGATCGCCATATAATCGCGCACTCCGGCGAGCGGCGGTGCGAGCGTTCCCGCGAGGGTGACATCGACATAGCCGCCGGGCAAGGCGCCCGCGGGCACGCCGATCGGCAGGCTGCTGGTCGAGCCGACGCGAACAAGGCTGGCGGCCCAGGTTTCGATCGGCACCGCCGGTTCGACCTGCTGGTCGAAGACGAGCCGGTCGCGCTGCTTGCCATTTTTCGACACCGCTTCGACCGTCCATTGCAGCGGGCCGGGCTGGGCGGGCGCGGTCATCGACCAGCTGATTGGCACCGCACCGCCCGCCGGGATCGTGACGGTGAGCGGCGGCGCGGTCGCAATTGCGGGCGACAGCGTGGCGTTGGCGACCACCTCCATCGGTTGATCGGTGCCGTTGCGCAGCGTGAACCGCGCATCATAGGTGTCGCCGGTGCGGACAAGGTCGGGCAGGCCGGCAAAGACGCCCAGATCCTGAACGGTGCGGACGCTCGTTTCGCCAGTGCCGAAATATTGGGCGCCGTCGGTCGCGATCGCGACGAGGCGGAAGGCTGAAAGATTGTCGGAAAGCGGCACGTCGACGACGGCGCGGCCTTTGCTGTCGAGCGCGACATGGCCCTTCCACAGCAGCACGGGACGAAAATCCTCGCGCGTCAGGCCGCTGAGGTCGCCGCCCCCGCCGCCGCCGGGCGCCAGCGCCTTGCGGCCATAGTGACGCTTGCCGACGACCTGCATCTGCGCGGTCGAGGTGAGCACGTCGAGCGGGCGTTCGCCCATCATCGCATCGAGGAGTTCCCAGCTCTTGTTCGGCGAAAGCTGGAGCAGCGCTTCATCGACCGCCGCAAAGGCGACGTCGGCGCCCGCCGCGGGTTTGCCGTTCGGGGTGCGCACCTCGATCGCGACCTTGGCATTGTCGCGGATCGCATATTTCGCCTTGTCCGCCTTGACCTTGACGTCGAGCTGATGCCCTTCCCAACCCACCTTGATGCGCGCGATGCCGAGGCGATAGCTCGGCTTGGCAAGATCGACGAGCGCGGTCGGCGGCGCGCCTTCGCTATTCTCGATCTTGAAGCCGACGGCGCGCTTCATCTTGCGAAACCAGCTCTCGCCGCCGGTTACGCGGCCGCGCACCGCCATCACCGAAACATAGACGTCGGGTGCATAGGTCGCTGGTAGCTTGACCTTCACAATCGGGTCGGTGCCCTTCAGCGGGACGACGAAGCTCGACAGCACGCCTTCGCGTTCGACGGTGACGAGGCCGGTGGCCTCGCGGAAGGGCATGCGGACCTGGAAGACCGCCGTGTCGCCGGCGGCATAGCGCGGCTTTTCGGCGATCACGTCCATGCGGTCGCCATTGTCACCGCCGAACCACCAATCGTCATCGCCCGCAAGCCAGACCGAACGGACCGCGCGCGCTTCGTTGCCATCGGCATCGACCGTGGTTGCGACCACCGTCACCTCGCCCGACACGCCGGGCGCCATCGCGCAGCTCGCCCGGCCGAGCTTGTCGGTCGTTGCGGTGCAACTGGTGCCGAGCCGGGTCGTGCGCATCTGGTTGTCATAGGCATAGAAGCCGCCGATCAGGCGCCGCCGCGCGGTCAGTATCTCGCGATTGTAGAGCGCAACCTGGATGCGCTGCCCCGCGATCGGCTTGCCGTCGAGATCGAGCGCAATGAATTTGAGCCGCAGGTCGTTGTCGCGCATCAGCCATCCGTCGGTCTTGAGCCCGAGGCGCACCGCCGAGGGGTAGAGCATGATGCCGCGGCGGCTGGTCAGCGTTTCGCCATTGGCATCCTCATAGTCCATCTCGACCGCCATCTGCGTCGGTTCGACGATCGGCTGATCGACGGTGATGCTCGTCTGCGCGCTGCCGTTGGCGTCAAGGACGAGCGGCGTCGAGCGCGCGAGTGGCATGTCGGGTTCGGGCTCGTCGCCGCTGTCGTCGAGCTGGACGATGCCCTCCTTCACCGGCTTGCCGTCGAAATCCCAGTCGCGATAGTCTTCGGGCGGTGACCAGCGCGGGGTGAAATCGGTGCGGATCTCGATCGGCAGATTGGCCGCCGGGCCGCCCGACAAATAGCCGACGAACAGCGACAACGGCACCTGCGTCGGCCGCACTGACGCCGTCTTGGGGCCGGTGATCGCTGCCTTCATCGTCGGCAGGCGATATTCGTCGACGCGGATCGATTCGGACGACCAGATCGTCTTTTCCTCGCCCTTCTTGTCCTTGGTGACGAAGACAAGGTCGTAATCGCCCATCGGCGCCGATGCAGGCACATTCCAGACATTTTCGCCGCTGCCGTTGGCGTCGATCGCGAAGGGCATGTCGAATTCGGTGTCCGAACCGCGATGGACGAGGCGCAGCTTGCCCGTCATCGCCTCGGGTATCGCAAATCCTTGGCCGACCTGTCGGCGCAGAACATGCTTCATGTTGACCGTTTCGCCGGCCTTGACCAGCGAGCGGTCGAACAGGGTGTGCAACAGATCGTCGCGTTCGGACCAGCCATAGGGCAGGTCGAAATCATAGGGACGGATGCCGTCACCCCAATCGGTCAGCGTGAAGCTGTAATCGTCACCCGATCTCGCCGACACCATCAGCGCATGGCCTTCGCTGTTCGCGGGGTCGGCATCCTCTTCGCAGCTCGAATAGGTTTCGGGCTCGGGGAGGCCGGTTGGGAAGGCGAGCCGGCCGGCCTTGTCGGCGGTACCGCGCGCGAGCAGGCGCCCGGTGCAACTGTCGGTGATCCGGACATCGGCGCCGCCCACGGGCAAGCCGGTGTCGAGCGCGGTCACCCAGGCGAGCGAGGATTCGCGGCCCCATTTGAAATGCACCGCCATGTTGGTGACGAGCGCAGCGGTTGCGACATAGCGGGTCGCCTTGCGCCCCAGCAGTGCGGCGCCGAGTTCGGGGCTGGCGATTTCGACGACGTGAAAGCCCTTTTCGGCGAGCGGGATGCCGACGACCTCGAACTCCTTGCCGCCACCCGGCGGGGTCAGTTGCAGGTCGCGCCGCTCGCCGCCTGCGGGGGCGCCATCGAATACCGACGTCGTGCCGGTGTAATTGACGCTGATATCCTCGCCCTTCGCGTTCTTCTCATCGCGAAAGTCGGTCTTGCCGGCATCCTCGACGCGCTTCAGCCAGCGCGCGACCGCGGCATCGTCATCGCCGACGCGCAGGGTCGCGGCGGGCATCTTGAGCCCGCGCTGGACCAGCGAGGCTTCCACGCCGCGCACGGTAACCGGCAGGACGCCGCCCTCGCTTGCCTCCAATATGCCGAAGTCGGCCGCGAACTTGACCAGCGGCGGGGCGCGGTCGATGTGGAATTTCAGCGGAAAGTTCGACTGATTCTGCAGCGCACGGCCGCTCTGATCGCGAATGTCGGCGGGCAGCACGATCGTCGCGTCGACATTCTGCGGCAGCGGCCCCGCAAAGCGCACCTGCGTCAGCCAGGCATCGTTCTTGTCGTCGTCGCTCGCTTTGGGCGTCAGCTGTTTGCCGTCAGAGGTCTTCAGCGTCGCGGCGAGCGCGGCCGCGCGCGCGACCGGAGCAGCGAAGCTCAGCACGACATCCTTGATCGGGTTGCAGCCCGCCTGCGGATTGACGCGGCTGCACGCCATCTTGGCGGTGAAAACGGGGCGCACATCATAGTCGAAGCGCTGATCGCGGCCGGCGGTACGGCTCGGCGCACCAAGCTGGGCGATGCGGGCATCCCAGACGAGCGCCATTTCGCGGCCGGGGGGCAGCGGACGGCGGCATTTGACCGGGACGATCCGGTCGAGCATCGCTTCGCGATCGGCGCCTGCTGCGGGCAGCCGCAGCGGCAGGCCGGCATCGTAGCTGAACTGCTGTCGCCGCCAGTCGCCGTCGCCGACGCCGGTCAGGATTTCGGTGGTCGTTTCGCGCGGCAGCACGTCGAGCGGAATCTTCTCTCCGATGCCATCGACGGCGCAATAGCCATAGCGGCCCACCGAGGCGCGATCGGCCGCGACGTTGGTGGCGACGAGGAATATCTGGTCTTCCTCGATCCCGTCATAGCGGTCGCCCGACAGGACGGCGCGCGCCGACGGACCGCCGGTGTCGATCTCGAACCGGTCGTTGCCGACGACGCTGACGCCGCGCGCCGTGCGCAGGTCGGCGCGCAGTTCGACATGGCAGCTGACACCGCCGGGGAGCGATTTGGCAAATTCCAGAACCCATGTGCGCGTATCGACCCAGCGTCCGGTCGACGGCACTTTGCAGTCGTTCGTCGCGGGTGCCTTGGCGCGCGGATCGCCGAGCGGCACCATGTCTTCGGAAAAGCGCAGGGTGAAACGGCTGATCGTGCCGTCGCCGTTTCCGGCGCTGCTCGGCGTGGCGAGCGTGACCTGCGGGACGGTGTCGCCGCCAGCGGCCGCAAGCGCAACCGCGACGGGCACGATGAGCGCGAATCGCATCTTGCCGGCCAGCCGGTTCGCCAGCCCACGCCATCCCGTCATCATCGAGTCGTCTCCCCGTCTGGACCCGTCATTATCCTGCTGGAAACAGGTGCAACTGTCCAGCATGCCCCGCGTACCGGTCCCGCCTAGCCGGAGGGCGGGGCGCCGCTGTGACACGGGTCACAGCAGCATGGGAAAGCTCAGCGCGCGAGCATCGGTCCGAGCCACTGGCCGCCGAAAATATGGACGTGGAGATGCGGCACTTCCTGCCCGCCATGGCCGCCGATGTTGGCGAGCAGGCGGTAGCCGGGTTCGACGAGCTGCTGGTCGCGGGCCACCTTGCCGACGGCGCGGATGAAACCCGCGATTTCGGCATCGCTGGCGCGTGCCGAAAAATCGTCCCAGCTGACATAGGCGCCCTTGGGAATCACGAGGATGTGGAGCGGCGCCTGCGGATTGATGTCGTGAAAGGCGAAAGCGAATTCGTCTTCATAGACGGGTTTCGACGGCAGATCGCCACGCAGGATGCGCGCGAAGATATTATTCTCGTCATAGGGCAGGGTGGCGTCGATGGGCATGGGGACTCCTGGGTTCGTGCCGGTTGTGGCTCACAGCTATGGCGCGCGCGCGGCCTTTTCGGCGTGGCCCGAAATGCCGTGGCGGCGGGCGAGTTCGGCGGCGACGGCATCCCAGCCGATGCCGCGTTCGGCCAGCAGGACGGTCAGGTGAAAGACGAGGTCGGCGGCCTCGCCGGTCAGCGCCGCATCGTCCTCGGTCAGCGCTGCGATCACCGTTTCGGTCGCTTCTTCGCCCAGTTTTTGCGCGATCTTTCCGCGCCCCTTGGCGGCGAGGCTGGCGACGTAGGAGGCGCCGGCGTCGCCCGCGGCGAGGCGCGCGCGCACCACGGCCTCAAGCAGCGTCAAGGCATCGCCGATCGCGCCATCCCGTTCCTGCGTCATTCGCCCACTCCTCCGGTGCCATGGCCGTTGCAGACCGCCTAGCGAGGGAATGGACGCTGGACAAGGCGGCGCGGCTCTGGTCAAGCGCCGGCATGGCCGATGTCAAATTGCATCCCGACTGGCTCGCGCGCATCGGCGGCGAGTTCGACCAGCCCTATATGGCGCAGCTCAGGGCCTTTCTGGGCGAACAGCGGGCGAAGGGGAAGACAATCTTTCCCCGCCCCCGCGACTGGTTCGCCGCGCTTGATGCGACGCCGCCGCAGGACGTCCGCGTCGTCATCCTGGGACAGGATCCCTATCATGGGCTCGGACAGGCGCACGGGCTGTGCTTTTCGGTCCAGCCGGGCGTGCGCACGCCGCCCAGCCTCGTCAACATCTACAAGGAAATGGCGAGCGACCTCGGCATCCCGCCCGCGCGGCACGGATATCTGAAGCATTGGGCCGAACAAGGCGTGTTGCTGCTCAACAATGTGCTGACGGTCGAAAGCGGGCAGGCGGCGTCGCATCAGGGCAAGGGGTGGGAGAAGTTCACCGACGCTGCGGTCGCAGCGGTCGCTGCCGACCCCGCGCCCAAGGTCTTCATCCTGTGGGGCAGCCATGCGCAGCGCAAGGCGGCGAACGTGCCGGGACTGGGCGCCGACGGCCCGCACCTGATCCTGCGCGCACCGCATCCGTCGCCCTTGTCGGCGCATAACGGCTTTTTCGGGTCGCGGCCGTTCAGCCAAGCGAATGCCTTTCTGGAGGCGCACGGCCGGGGCGCGATCGACTGGCGGCTGCCCGACGCGGTCGACCCGCCGGTCGTATGAGCATCCTTGCCGATCCGCTGACGCTCGCGGTGCTGATCGTCGCGGTCATCCTGCTCGGCATGGCGAAGGGCGGGCTGGCCGGGGTCGGCGCGCTCGCAACGCCGCTGGCGGCGCTGGTGCTGCCGCCGGCCACCGCGGCGGCTTTGTTGCTGCCGATCCTGATCGTGCAGGACGTCATCAGCGTGTGGTCGTTTCGCAAGACGTGGGACGGCTGGGTCATCGGCTGGATGCTCCCCGGCGCGGCGGTGGGCGTTGCGGCGGGATATTATTATGCCGACCGCGTCGATGAGGCGCAGTTGATGGCGGCGCTCGGTGCGATCACGCTCGCCTTCGGCCTCTATCGCCTGTGGGTCGAACGCGGCGGACGCATCGTCGCGGCGTCGCGCTCGCCGGGCTGGGTGGGGACGCTGTTCGGCGGGCTGATGGGGTTCACGAGCCAGATCGCGCATGCCGGCGGCCCGCCGTTCCAGATGTGGGTGACGCCGCGAAAGCTGCCGCACCTCAGCTTTATCGGGACCAGCGCCATCCTTTTCGCGATCGTCAACTGGATGAAGGTTCCCGCCTATCTGGCGCTCGGCGCTTTCCCGCACGAGGTGATCGTCGCGGCCCTGCTCCTGATGCCGCTGGCGATCGTCGCGACGCTGCTGACGGTGCGCTGGCTGAAGCGGATCGACGGCGCGCGCTTCTATGTGATCGTCTACGGCCTGATGGTCCTGCTGGGTGCGAAGCTGTTATGGGACGGGATCGCCGGATGAGTGGGGCGCCGACGATCCTGGTCGACGCCGACGCCTGCCCGGTGAAGGACGAAATCTACCGCGTCGCCTGGCGCCACGAAGTCCCGGTGAAGGTCGTCAGCAACAGCCGTCTGCGCGTCCCCGACCACCCGCTGATCGAGCGGATAACCGTGTCCGGCGGTTTCGATGCTGCCGACGACTGGATCGCGGCGGAGGCCGATGCGCTCAGCATCGTCGTCACGGCCGATATCCTGCTCGCCGACCGCGCGCTCAAGGCGGGGGCGGCCGTGTTGGCGCCGAATGGCAAGCCGTTCACTACAGCCTCGATCGGACCGGCCATCGCGACGCGCGCGATCATGGCCGATCTGCGTGCCGGCATGGGAGCCGGGATCGGCGGGCCGCCACCCTTTTCAAAGGCCGACCGGTCGCAATTCCTGCAAGCGCTCGACGCTGCACTCGTCCGGTTGAGCCGCGCGGGGTAGTGCGTTGCCGGGCTTGACCCGCACCGCGACCCTGCGCATCTTGCCGTCATGGCACGCACTTACAGCAGTTTTGCCGAATTCTGGCCCTTCTACCTGCGCGAGCATAGCAAGCCGCGCACGCGGGCGCTGCACTATGTGGGGACATCGCTCGTCGTGCTGCTGGCGGTAGCCGCGCTTGCGACCGGGCGCTGGTGGTTGTTCGCTGCGCTTCCTGTCGCGGGCTATGCCTTTGCCTGGGCGGCGCATTTCGGGGTCGAGAAGAATCGCCCGGCGACCTTTACCTATCCCTTGTGGAGCCTCGCCGCCGATTTTCGCATGTGGGCGCTGTGGCTGACCGGCCGGTTGGGCCGCGAGCTCGACGAGGCCGGTGTTGCGCGCTGATCCGGAACCATCGCAGCGCTGCGGGCTTCCTGCAAAGAGAAAGCCATCAGAAGGAGTAAAGCGATGACGGTCAACAGCGGTTCGGCGCGGTACGAAGGGTTCGGCAAGGACGGCAAGGGGCATATCTGGACGGCGCGCGGCGCGCTCGATGCGCAGCCCTATGGCTTTGCTTCGCGCTTCGAGGACGGGCCCGGCACCAATCCCGAAGAGCTGATCGCGGCGGCGCATGCGTCCTGCTTCACGATGGCGCTGTCCTTCGCACTGGCACGGGCAGGGTTCAGCGACGGGCAGATCGATACCAAGGCCGATGTGACGCTCGACAAGGATGGCGACGGCTTTGCAGTGACCAAATCGGCACTCACGCTGACGGCGCGGGTGCCGGGGATCGAGGCGGACCGTTTTGCGGCCATCGCTGCCGATGCGAAGGCCAATTGCCCCATCTCGAAGCTTTTGAACTGCGAAATCACGCTTGAACACACGCTCGAGAATTGAGGCGGTGCGCCGGGCCGGCACAGGCCGGCCCGGCGGAGACGCTTAGCGACAGCGCACGTCGTCCTTCTTGCTGCCGCGGTCGATCGCATTGCCAGCGACCGCCCCGCCGATGGCGCCAATCACCGTGCCCAGCGTCTTCGAATCGCCCGGCGCGATGACGTTGCCGAGGACGCCGCCCGCGATGCCGCCGACGATCAGCCCGGTGGTGCCGTCGGAGCGACGGCAATAATATTTGCCGTCGCGGCCGCGATAGATGCGGTCGCCATCAGACATCCGGCGTTCGCGGTAGCGCCGGTCGTTCCGGTAATAATTGTCGGCATAATAGCCGCCGTAGCGCGGATCGGGATTGTTCCAGTCGTAGCGGCCGTAGCGGTCGTGATAGCTGTTGTCGTAATAGCCATAGCCGCCATCGTCATAGCCATAGCTGCCGGTCGAGGCGCAGCCCGCCAGCGCGGTCGCCGCGGCGAGGGGGGCGAGGGTGAGCATCGTTGCTTTTTTCATATCGTCTCTCCTGACCTGTCGGGGGGAAGGCCGGGGGACGGCCGGGTGGAGCGCAGGTCTTCCGTCATAGAAGACCCGCGAATGCCTCCCGTGGTTCCGTCGCGGGCCGGAGCGGCCGCCTTGACTCGGCGGCGGCGAGGGCGCCTATTCGCTGCTGAAAACAGGAACGGTTGGAGAGAGATGCCATGAACGTCGCCGCGTCGCCGCGCAGTTTTGCCCGCCTGAAAGTCACGCCGATGACCCCGTCGATTGGCGCCGAGATCGATGGAATCGACCTGTCGGCCGAGCAGGATGACGAGACGATCGCCGAAATCCGCGCCGCGCTGCTGGCACATAAGGTGATCTTCTTTCGCAACCAGTTCATCACCGCGCGGCAGCATATCGCCTTTGCCCGCCGCTTCGGGACGTTGGAGATTCACCCCGCGACGCCCAAGGACCAGCCCGATCCCGAAGTGCTGCACATCGCCTATGGCCCCGATTCGAAGGGGCAGGAGAATGCGTGGCATTCGGACGTCACCTGGCGCGCCGAACCGTCGCTGGGGTCGATCCTGCGCGCGGTCGAGGTACCGCCCGTCGGCGGCGACACGCTGTTCGCCGACATGGGCGCCGCCTTTCGCGGCCTGTCGCCGGCGATGCAGGACTGGTGCCGCGGCCTGACCGCCGTTCACGACATCGCCCGCGTCTTTGCCCGCCGGCTGGGCAAGCGGCCCGAGGAACTGCACGACCAATATCCGCCGCAGCGCCACCCGGTGGTACGCACCCACCCCGAAACCGGCGAGCAGGCGCTATACGTCAACACCGCCTTTACCAGCCATATCGAGGGGCTGAGCGAGAAGGAGAGCGATTGGCTGCTGACGCATCTCTACGCGCAGGCGGCCATACCCGAATATCAGTGCCGCTTTCGCTGGGAGGCGGGGTCGGTCGCCTTTTGGGACAATCGCGCCGGCCAGCATTATGCGGCATCCGACTATTTCCCCGCGGTGCGCCGGATGGAGCGGGTGACGATCGCCGGCGACCGGCCCTTCTACAAGGACGAGCGCCCGAGCAGCTGATCCCGGCGGCGCCGCGGCCCCGCCCGCCCGGTCAGTCGATGATCACATCCTTCCCCTCGGCCTTCAGCTGGGCGAGGCCGTCCTTCATCGCGGCGAGAACGTCGGGCGGGTGCGGGGTCCAGCTTTCGACTTCGCCGACGATGCGCAGCGGTGCGCGGCTGCGATAGCTGCGCGTCGGGTTGCCGGGAAATTTCTTGTCGGTGAGATTGGGATCGTCGAACCAGTCGCCGGTCGGTGCGACGATGTAGATGCGCTCGCGGCCGTCACCCGCGGCGAGTTCGCAGCCCCAGATCGCGGATTCCAGCGCGGCGGAGAAATAGATCCACGATAGCGGCTTTTCCGTGCCGTAATTGCTGGTCCAACCCGCGGCGAGCAGGTCGCCGACGGCCAGATCGGCGCGGGTGCCGTGATAGAAGGTTGCGCCCTTTTCGGGGCCGCCGGGTTCGGGGACGGTGGGAGCGGTGTCATTCATTCGGGCCCGCTTTGCCTTAACTTGTCAAACTTGTCACCTCCGGGCCTTTGAAATCAGTCACTTGGTTCCGCGCCATCGCGGTCGTCGGCGGCCGGGCCGGGCAGGCGCATCGGGTCGGCGGGCGGCGGGTCGGCGGGCACGCCGATCCGCGCGAGCGCCTCGGCCAGCCGGGCTTCGGCAGGGTCACCATCGGCAATCGCGGCGCCGCGGCCTGCGTCGCCTGACCCTGCGGCGCCAAAGCGATGGGGGCGCGCGTGCGCATCAGGAACATCGCGACCCGTTCGAGATATTCGCGCCGCGCGCCCACCTGTTCGCCCTTGTAAAATATGCGAACGGGCACGCTGTGGACCGCGCGAGCTAGCGCGGCGTCGACCAGCCGCCGCATCCCGCAATCGGTCGCGGCATCCCACGCATGGCGGAACGCATGGGCATCGGGGCGGCGGCGGAGGTTATAGGCCGACGTCGCCGACAGCCCGACGCTACATCGGTCACGCAGGCCGTTGCGGCGAGCGGCTCGATAAACTTGCGCTGGCGGTCGGGGTGCAGGCGTTGATGCGCCGGCGCTGAAGCTGCGGGGTAAAGGCAGACAGCGCGGCGATCCGACTTTGCGGCTCCGGGCCTTGCAAGGCCGGGCCATGCGGCAGCGCGGCATTTTGCTTAAGATGTTTTTGCCGTGCGCCGTTACAACCGGGCCATGCCGCATCGTACTGCCTGCCGTTTCAACCCCGCCCTGCGCCTGATCCTAGGCGGGGTGTTGGTCGTTGGCTTTTCGGTCACGGCGTCGATGCTGTTCACCCACCTAAGTTATACGCAGTTCGGCGATCTGAACTATGCCGATGCGATGTGGGCATCGGCGATCGTGCCGTTGCTGGTCGCGCCCCCCGCCTATGGCTGGATCGCGTGGCTGAGCTGGCGATTGCACCGGGCGAATGCGGCGCTGGATAAGCTGGCGCGCTGCGATGCGATGACCGGGCTGGCGAACCGCCGCGCCTTTGTCGAGGCAGCGCGCGAGCGGCTGGCGGCGGGGGAGCCGATGCAGTTGATTGTTGCCGATATCGACCATTTCAAGCGGATCAACGACAGCATGGGCCATGCCGCAGGCGACCTGGCCCTGACCCACGCCGCCGCCGTTCTGGCGCGCGCCGCGCCCGAGGCCGGGCTAGTGGCGCGGATCGGCGGCGAAGAATTCGCGCTGCTGGTTCCCGCGGAAACCGACGCGGCGGCGCTGGTCGCGCGCATCGCCGACGATCTGGCGCACATGCCCGTCCCCGCCGCGGCCGAGCTGCAACGCATGACGTGCAGCTTCGGCGTCGCGGTGGCGCAGGCGGGCGAAGGGCTCGACGGCCTGCTCTCGCGCGCCGACGCCGCGCTCTATGCGGCGAAGGACGGCGGCCGCAACCGGATGGCATTGGCCAGTTAGCAGTGGCGCAGGCACCCGGATTCAGGCGCCGGCGCGGAGCGGCCGTGTTCGACATGGGTGGTCTTGCCGACGATGCTTTCGGTCAGGATGATCTCGTCGACCGTCCAGCCGATCGGGGGCAATTCCAGCACGCTTAAACTCTGCGAATCCCGCAGGTCGCCGCGATAAGTGACCTTGATATGCGGTGCGAGGGTGATCCCGTCCATGTTCGGCGCCTTTTCGCGTAGCAGATGGTTCCCTAGCGCCTTCTGGAACGCCGGCGCCTCGGCCTGCGGCGCGCGCGTGCGCAGCATCGCCGCCTTGCGGTTCTCGATCCGGCCGAAGGCGAGCGGAAAGCGCGCCGCGGCGAAGCTGTCCGGCGCGGCGATGGTCGCGGGCAGCCCGCCCTTAACGACGCCAAGCTGTAGCGAGAAGGCTAATTGGTGCGCACAGCTGCGTATCAATCATGCTCCCGGCTACCAGCCCCCATATACAATTCGCGGCCGGTGTCCTCATAGACCTGGCTCATTTCCGCCATCCCCTTCTCGGCTTCCTCCGCCGCGATGAAGCCGGCGCTGTCCTGATTTTGCAGCTTGGCGAACTCGCGGACTTCCTGGCTGATCTTCATCGAGCAGAATTTGGGGCCGCACATGCTGCAGAAATGCGCGGTCTTGGCGCCTTCGGCGGGGAGCGTCTGGTCGTGGTACTGCTCCGCCGTGTCGGGGTCGAGGCTCAGGTTGAACTGGTCGCGCCAGCGGAATTCGAAGCGCGCTTTCGATAGCGCGTCGTCGCGGACCTTGGCGGCGGGGTGGCCCTTGGCGAGGTCGGCGGCGTGGGCGGCGAGCTTGTAGGTGACGACGCCGACCTTCACATCGTCGCGGTCGGGGAGGCCGAGATGCTCCTTGGGCGTGACGTAGCAAAGCATCGCGGTGCCGTACCAGCCGATCATCGCGGCGCCGATGCCGCTGGTGATATGGTCGTAGCCCGGCGCGATGTCGGTGGTGAGCGGCCCTAATGTGTAGAAGGGCGCCTCGCCGCACGCCTCGAGCTGCTTGTCCATATTCTCCTTGATCTTGTGCATCGGGACGTGCCCCGGCCCCTCGATCATCACCTGAACATCCTGATCCCACGCGCGCTTGGTGAGCTCACCGAGCGTGTAGAGCTCGGCGAACTGCGCCTCGTCGTTCGCGTCGGCGATGCTGCCGGGGCGGAGGCCGTCGCCGAGACTGTAGGCGATGTCATAGGCTTTCATGATCTCGGTAATCTCGTCGAAGCGTTCGTAGAGGAAGCTTTCCCTGTGATGCGCGAGGCACCATTTCGCCATGATGCTGCCGCCGCGGCTGACGATGCCGGTGACGCGCTTGGCGGCGAGGGGGACGTAGGGCAGGCGGACGCCGGCGTGGATGGTGAAATAGTCGACCCCCTGCTCGGCCTGTTCGATCAGCGTGTCGCGGAAAATTTCCCACGTCAGCTCCTCCGCGATGCCGCCGACTTTCTCCAGCGCCTGATAGATGGGGACGGTGCCGATCGGGACGGGCGAGTTGCGGATGATCCATTCGCGCGTGTCGTGGATGTTGCGCCCGGTCGACAGGTCCATGACGGTGTCGGCGCCCCAGCGGATCGACCAGACCATCTTGTCGACCTCGCTCGCGACGTCGGATGCGACCGCGCTGTTGCCGATATTGGCGTTGATCTTGACGAGGAAGTTGCGGCCGATCGCCATCGGCTCGCTTTCGGGGTGGTTGATGTTGTTGGGGATGATCGCGCGGCCGCGCGCGACCTCTTCGCGGACGAATTCGGGGGTGACATAATCGGGGATGCTGGCGCCCCAGTCCTGCCCGTCGCGGATGTACTCGCTCAGGCGTTCGCGGCCGAGATTTTCGCGGGTCGCGACATATTCCATCTCGGGCGTGATGATGCCGCGGCGGGCGTAGTGCATCTGGCTGACGTTATGGCCGGGTTTGGCGCGCAGCACCGTCTTGCGGACGTTGGGGAAGGCGGGGACGCCGCCCGACCGGTCGGGGCCGAGCTGGCCGTTATCCTCGGGCCGCACCTCGCGCTGGGTCACTTCCTCGACATCGCCGCGGGCGCGGATCCACGCGGCGCGCAGTTCGGGGAGGCCCTGCGCGATGTCGATGCTCGCGTTCGGGTCGGTATAGGGACCCGACGTGTCGTAGACGCGGACGCTGGGCTCGCCCGAATGGGGGTCGAGGTCGATCTCGCGCATCGCCACGCGGATGCCGCTGCCCGTCGGGCTCGCGATGTGAACCTTGCGGCTGCCCCGAATAGGTCCGGTGGTGACGCCGATGCGGTCGGCGGCTTCAATGCGGGAATCGATGTCGGCCATGGGGTTCAGCTTTCCTTGGGGTGGGGTTCAGACAAGACGGAAGAGGCCCGCGGCGGTGAAGCCGAGGCCGAGAAGGAGCGCGAGGACGGCGAGCGGGCGCGTCCGCGTCCCCAGCTTGCGCATCCAGAAACGGACGTAGAGATCGGCAAAGGCGGTGACCGCCAGCGCCTCGATCACCGCGAGGCCGCCGAGGATGGTGAGGACAAGCGCGAGCGGATCGCCCGCGGGCCAGCCTTCGGGGCCGCGATTGGCGAGATAGAGCAGGGTGCCGAAGATGATCTCGAACAGCCCGGTGAGCATCTGGAGCGCGGGCGAGCCTTCGATCTCCTCGATCATCCGGTGCCACTGGCCGGGACGGCGCAGCTCGTCGATCGCGGCCGCGAGCAGGAACAGGCCGAGGATCAGCGCCGACCAGGCGGGCGCCTGCGCGGCATAAGGAACGGCGGGGATGGCAGCATCGGGCATGGCACGCTCTCCTTCCTTCCTGACGGACGGGAAGGGGGTGCAAGCGGTCCGGTGACGATCCAGCGCGCGCCCTCCCTCCGCCCGTATTACCGGGATCAGGTTCGACGGGTCGCGGTCTATTCCGCTCTCAACCTGCGATTGCGCGGCAGGCTCCCCGGGGACGTGATGCTTCTAGGCCTGTCGCGGTGGCGTGTCCAGCGGTGCGGTGCGGGCGCCGGATTGCGCCTTTGTAATGTTGCGGACGCAGGGGCGCCATGATGGGCGTGTCATCTTCGCCTTCCCATCGGGATGAAAGGAAGGCCTGTCATGTTGAGGATCAAACTTGCCACGCTTGGCGCCGCCGCGTTGCTGGCGCTGTCGGGAACGGCGGCAGTCGCGCAGGACGCGACCCCCTATTGCTCGAAGACGGTGACCGACAATTGCATGCAGCGCGAAGGCCATGCAGTCGCGGCCAGGCATCACGCGGCGCGCAAGCATCAGGCAGCGCGCAAGCACGCCGCCGCCCGGCGCCACGCTGCGGCGCATCGCAAGGCGGCGCATCGCAGGATGGCCGCGAAGACTGTACCGGCACCCGCGCCCAAGAAGTGAAGCCGCGCCGTGCGTCGCCGCGGGCCGCGCGGCGCACGGCCATTTACCCCGCACGTCGCGGCTTGCGGCGCGGCGTGGCCCCGCTACACTCGCCGTCGAAGCGACGATGGCGGGAGAGCGATATGGCGTCGGTGATGGACGAAGCGCGGGCGGTCACGCCGGTCGATGTCAGCGACATCGCGCTCTATGTCGAGGATCGGTGGCGCGAGCCTTTCGCGCGGCTGCGCGCCGAGATGCCGGTGAGCTGGTGTCCCGAAAGCCCCTATGGCGGCTATTGGTCGGTCGCGACGCATGCGCTGGTTCAGGCAGTCGAGCTTGATCCGGCGACATTTTCCTCATCGTGGAAAAATGGCAATATCGTCATCGCCGATCCGCCCCCCGAATCGAACCTGCCCAATTTCATCGCCGCCGATCCGCCGGTCCACACCGCGCAGCGCAAGGTGATCGCCCCCGCCTTCAATCCGAGCCAGATGGCGGAGCGCGAAAAGACGGTGAAGCGGCGGACGCGCGAGCTGTTCGACGCGCTGCCGGTCGGCGAGACGTTCGACTGGGTCGAAAACGTGTCGGTGCCGCTGACAATCGGGATGCTGTGCATCCTGTTCGATTTTCCGTGGGAAGAACGCCACGACCTCAAACGCTGGTCCGACTATGGCGGCAATGTTTCACCCGAGACGGCAAGCGAGGAATATCGCGCGCAATGGATGGCCGAAATGGGCGCGATGCTGGCGCGCTTCGACCGCGAGCTCGAAGCGCGCAAGGCGCTGCCGCCGAGCGACGACTTGTTGTCGCGCATGGTCCACAGCGAGGCGATGGGCAGCCTCAACCCGATGGAGCGGCTCGCCAACATCGCGCTACTGATCGTCGGGGGCAATGACACGACGCGCAATTCGATGAGCGGGCTGGTCGAGGCGCTGCACCGTTTTCCCGGCGAGCTCGATCGGCTGCGCGCCGACCCCGCGCTGATCCCCAATGCGGCGCAGGAGATCATCCGCTGGCAATCGCCGGTCACGCACATGCGGCGGACCTGCATGGCCGACACCGAACTGGGCGGACAGACGATCCGCCGGGGTGAAAAGGTGATCCTCTGGTATATTTCGGCGAACCGCGACGAGAGTGTGTTTCCGCGAGCCGACCTTTTCGACGTGGGCCGCGACAATGCGCGGCGCCATGTCGCCTTCGGTCACGGCATCCACCGCTGCGTCGGGGCGCGGCTGGCCGAAATCCAGCTTTGTACGCTGATCGAGGAAATCGTGGCGCGCGGCATCCGGATCGAACCGCAAGGCGCGCCCGAGCGGCTGGCGAGCCCCTTCCTCCACGGGTTCGTCCATATGCCGGTGCGGATCGTCGCCGACTGACTTTCCAGACTGGAAAATTGTCACTTGCCGAATCGGAAAGTCGGACGTATTGCTTTCCGAAATGGAAAGTGATGCGGGGGCACCCTTCGTTTCCGCATCAGACCCGAGGAGCAAGAGACATGAACCCGATCGAAGCCCGCGCCGCGCTCGACAGCATCGACGACGTCCAGCGCGACCTGGCACTGAAGGCGACCTATTGCCCGCCGTGGCGCCACGCGGCGTTCGGCGCGGTCATGGCGCTGCTAGTGCTGGGACAGGGTTTCGGCATCGCGATCATGGCGCCGCTGTTCGCGGTCGCGATGCTGGCGGTGGTGCTGCTCGTCGCCGACGACCGGAGGCGTTATGGCCTGTTTGTCAACGGTTATCGCAGGGGCCGGACCCTGCCGGTTACGCTGGCGCTGCTCGGCGCGATGCTGGCGGCGATGTTCGGCGAAATCCACGCCCGCGAAGCCGGACTGACGCTGGGCACGAAGATAGGCATCGCCGCCATCGCCTTTGGCGTCGCCGTCGCCGCGAGCGTCGCCTGGAGCCGCATCTATCGCCGTGAGCTGCTGAAGGGCACCGCCTGAGCCATGGACGGGATCGACATGGTGCTGCATGCGCCGGCGCGGCTGCAGATCGCCGCGCTACTCGCCAAGGTCAGCGAGATGGAGTTCGCCAAGCTGCGCGAGCTGGTTCAGGTCAGCGATTCGGTGCTGTCCAAGCATCTCGCCGCGCTGGTCGACGAAGGCTATGTCGATTTGCGCAAGGCGCCGCTCGGGGGACGCCAGCGGACATGGGCTTCGCTGACCCGCGCCGGGCACCGCGCGCTCGAGGCGCATGTCGCCGCGCTGCGCGCCATCGTCGCCCATCTTCCCGTCGCGGCCGAATAAGGCTAGGGGCGTCGCGGCTTTCCGGTCGGGGTGCGGGGGCCGGCTTTGCCCATTGCCTCGCCGGATGATCTGAGCATGAAAGCAGATATGGTGCCCGATAGCGGCATCGCCGCGGGGACGGTGTCGCGGCGTGACTGGACGGCGTTGCTGGCGCTGGCGCTCGTGTTGCGGCTGGTCGCGGCGTGGCAGGAAAGCGTGCTGCACCCAGACGAGGTCTTCCAATATCTCGAAGGCGCGTTCCGCCTGCTCCACGGCTATTCGGTCGTGACCTGGGAGTATCGCGACGGGATGCGCGGCGATCTTTATCCCGCCTTGCTCGCGCTGCCGATGCGGCTCGGCGAATGGATCGCGCCCGACGGCAGCCTGACCATCTGGTTGCCGCGAATGATGATGGCGATATTGTCGCTGTCGATCGTCGCCGCAGCCGGGGCGATCGGGGCGCGGGTGTCGCGGCTGCATTTCTGGACCGCGGGACTGATCGCCGCATGCTGGCCTGACCTTGTTGCCTTTGCGCCGCATCCGCTGACCGAGCAGATGGCGGCCCTGCTCGCGGCACCAGCGATCGCGCTGCTTTGGCTACCAGGGCGCAGCGCACGACAGCTGATGATCATCGGCGCTGCCGTGGGCCTGGCGGTCGTGTTTCGGCCGCATGTCGCGCCCGCGCTGGCGCTGGGGCTGCTCGTGCACGTCTGGCGGGCCGGGCCGCGCAGTCTCTGGCCGCTTGTCGCCGGGGGTTTGGTCGGGCTGGCGATCGGCGCGGTCAGCGATGTTGCGGGGGGGCATTGGCCGTTCGAATGGTTGGTGCACAATGTCGATCGCAACATCGTCGATAATGTGTCGGCGCGTTACGGCGTGTCGGGACCATTCCAATATGCGGTCGATCTTCTGGCGCTGTGGGGCCTGTGGACCGCTCCAATCCTCGTGCTGGCGGCGCTCGGTGCGCGGCGCTATCCGCTGCTCGCGGTGGTTGCGATCGCCAATATCCTGGTCCACTCGGCGATCGGCCACAAGGAATATCGGTTTATCATCCTGTCGGTGACGGCGATCATATTGCTCGCGGGCGTCGGTACCGGCGATGCGATCGCTGCACTGCGCGCGCAGCGGGGGCGACAGGGGTGGCGGGTGGCGCTGGTGCTGGGCGCGGGCTGGATTGCCGCCGCGGCCCATGTTGCGCCCGCGCTGCATAAATGGGGCGCGCGGGTCGTAACGCCCTTCAGCGCCGCGGCCTCCGACGGGCTGCGCGCAGATCCGGGACTGTGCGGCATGGCGGTGGTCGGCAATCGCTTTTTCCGCGTCTATGGCTACGCGCGGCTGCAGCGGCGGGTGCCGATCTTCGTTCAGGCGCCGGGCGATCCGCACGTCGACCCCGCCCAGTTCAACGCCGCGCTGGTCTGGAAAGGACATGCGGACGCCCTGACCCCCGATTTTCGCGCGACGATCTGTTCTGCCGACGGCAGTCAATGCCTGTACGAGCGGAAGGGCGGTTGCAGCGCCGCGACCTCACGGGCAGAAATAAATCGCTATCTTGCCGATCGCGGGATGTAGGAGGATGCCGATGCGACCCGATCTGGACGATCCCGAGGCGCGCGCCGCCTATCGCCGTGAACTGCTCGGCGTCGGGCGCGGGATGCGGCGCGTCGGCTTTGCCGCAAGCCTGCTCGCGCTCGCGCTGCTGATGGGGCCGCGGATGGGCGGTCCGTGGATGCTCGGCCCGCTGCCGACGCAATATTGGGGCTGGGCGGCGCTGCTGCTCAGCTGGACGCTGTTCGTCGTCGTGATCGTGCGGCGCACCCGCCACCACAAGCGGCGGATGGCTGAATAGCCATCCGCCGGATCGCGATCAGGCGTAGCGGAATTCGTCGCTGCGCAGGTCGATGAGCGGGAACGCATCCTTTTCGGCCCAGTAATCCTGATTGTGCCGCCATTCGGGCTTGTCGCCGCGCCGCGGCATCGCATCGAGCCCGCGCATCAGATAGCCGGGATTGAAATTGTCCGCCTCGATCCACGGCATGATCGCCATCCCCTCGTCCTGCGGGCGCAGCACGACCTCGACCTTCTTTGCGCCGATATCGTCCATGTGGTTGAGCAGATTGCAGACGAAATCGCCCATCATGTCGACGCGCAGCGTCCAGCTCGCGCGGAAATAGCCCATCACCCACGCCATGTTGGGAACGCCGGTCATCATCATGCCGCGGTAGGTGACGGTGTCGGCCCAATCGACGGGCTTGCCGTCGACCTCGAACGGGATACCGCCCATGACCGAGAGGTTGAAGCCCGTTGCGGCGACGATGATATCGGCCTCGATCTCGGTTCCGTCCGCGGTGCGGACGCCCGTTTCGGTGAAGCTGTCGATCGTGTCGGTGACGACGGTCAGCTTGCCCGCCGTCGCGGCACGGAAGATGTCGCCTTCGGGGCAGAAGGCGAGCCGCTGCTGCCAGGGGCGGTATTTCGGGGTGAAATGCGGTTCGAACGAAAAATCCGGATCGCCCGAAAAGGCGCGGATCAGCTCTTTAAGCTCTTCGAACACCTGATCGGGTTCGGTCTGGCAGCGGCGCGTCATCAGATCCTGATCGTGCATGATCTGCGCGCGCACGACGCGGTGGACCGTAGGTTCGTCGATCCCGACCTCGCGCAGCCGGTCGGCAAGTTCGTTCTTGTTTTCGGAGCAGAAAAAATAGGTCGGCGAGCGCTGGAGCATCGTTACATGCGCCGCCTTCTCGGCAAAGGCGGGGACGATCGTCGCGGCGGTCGCGCCCGATCCGATGACGAGGATGCGCTTGCCCGCATAGTCGGTCGCGGGATCCCAGAGCTGGGCGTGGACGAACTGGCCCTTATAGTCCGAAAGGCCCGGCCAGTCGGGGATGTAGGGCTTCTCATGGTCGTAATAGCCCTGGCACATCCACAGGAAATTGGCGGTGAAGACGACGGCGGCGCCATCGGCCTTGCGCACCGCCTCGACCGTCCAGCAGTTCTGCTCGCTCGACCAGCGGCAGGCGGTGATGCGGTGGCCGTAATGAATATGGTCGCCGATGCCGTTTTCGTCGATCACCTCGCCCATATATTTCAGGATTTCATCGGCGCTGGCGATCGGCGCGCCGACCCAGGGCTTGAAGCGATAGCCGAAGGTGTAGAGATCCGAATCGGAGCGGACGCCGGGATATTTGTGCGTTTCCCAAGTGCCGCCGAACGTGTCCTTCATCTCGAGGATCGCATAGCTTTTGCCGGGGCACTGATGCTGGAGATGATAGGCCGAACCGATGCCCGAAATCCCCGCGCCGACGATCAGCACGTCGACATGATTGGCATCCTTGGCAGTGGTGGCTTCGCGCGCCGCGGCGCGCGCCGTCGTGGTCGTCATGGCTTGTCCGCTCCCATTTTCTCTAGTTAGGGTGATTACCCTATACTATCGAGCATGAGTCGCGCCAGTCCGCTTTGATGTGGATCAAAAGCGCCCGTGCCGACGCGCGGTCAGCCGGTGCGGCGTGCCAGCCAGACCCCTGCGACCATCAGCGCAATTCCGGCGAGCCGCGCGGTGTCGACCGGAAAGCGCTGGGCGCCGAACAGGCCGAAATGATCGATGATCGCGGCGCTCGTCAGCTGTCCCACCAGCACGAAGAAGATCGCATTGCCGACCCCGAAGCGCGGCGCGATGAAAGTCACGGAGATCACGTAGAAAGCAACGAACAGCCCGCCGAAATAGAAATGAAAGGGAATGTCGGCGGAAAAGCGGATGTCGCCGAGCGCGCCGGTCGCGACAGCCCCGGTAAGCGCAACGAGCAGTGCAAGCCCGAAGAGGATGACCGATGCCGCCATCGGGCTGCCAAGCCGTCCGCCGAGCCCGCCGTTGAGCGCGGCGAGGATCGGGATGCCGACCCCGGTGAGGAACATGATCGAGGCAAAGGTTGGGGCGGGGTTTGCGCTCATGCGGTCTGTCCTTGATTGCGGGGGGCGGAGGCTAGAGCCCCAGTTCGTCGAGGCCGGGGTGATTGTCAGGGCGGCGGCCCGTGTCGCCGCGATCCCAATGGAGCAAGCGCGCCGACTCGGCAATGGCGAGGTCGTTGATGCTCGCGATGCGCCGCGCCATCTGGCCGTCCACTGCAAATTCCCAATTTTCATTGCCGTAGGACCGCCACCATTGGCCGTCATGGTCGTGCCATTCATAGGCGAAGCGCACCGCGATCCGGTTGTCGGTGAAGGCCCACAGCGTCTTGATCAGGCGGTAATCCTGCTCGCGCTGCCATTTGGCGGAGAGGAAGTCGATGATGGCGTCGCGCCCGGCAAGAAAGATGTCGCGGTTCCGCCAGACGCTGTCCGGCGTATAGGCGAGCGCGACGCGCGCGGGGTCGCGGCTGTTCCATCCATCCTCGGCCAGCCGGACCTTGTGCGCTGCGCTTGCAGCGTCGAATGGCGGCAGCGGCGCGCGGGTGCCGGTCATTGTGCTGCCTCCCGCACCCATTCGTTCGTGGCGGGCCATCCGGGCATGGCGGGAAAGCCCGGTAGCGCAGCGATGCGGCGCGTCCAGTCGCGGATATGGGGCCAGTCGTCGAGGTCGATGCCGCCGTCGGGCGCGAGCGCCAGATAGGGGCTTGCGGCGATGTCGGCGATCGTCAGCCGGTCGCCGACAAGCCAGGTGCGCGCGGCCAGA
This sequence comes from Sphingopyxis terrae subsp. terrae NBRC 15098, assembly GCF_001610975.1. Lineage (NCBI taxonomy): Bacteria > Pseudomonadati > Pseudomonadota > Alphaproteobacteria > Sphingomonadales > Sphingopyxidaceae > Sphingopyxis > Sphingopyxis terrae. The sequence continues at coordinate 2,161,014 of NZ_CP013342.1, forward strand.
TGCGCATCGACGACCGGGAGGATACGCATCGCCACGGCGCGCGCGCGCGACCGGTCGATCGTCCAGCCGAACAGCTTTTCGGCGCGCAGCAGCGCGGGGCCGTTGAAGATTTCATTGGCGGCGTGCGACAGCCAGACGGCAATCGCGCCGCGCTCTTCCGCCGTGTGGCCGTCCCAGTCCCCGGGCCGGTGGCGGGCGGCGAGATAGGCAAGGATCGCCTGGCTGTCGCGCAGGACGAAATCGCCTTCGGCATAGACGGGTATCTGCGCCATCGGATTGAGCGCGCGAAAGGCATCGCCCTGCCGCCGCTCGGCGTCGACCGTCTCTTCTTCATAGGCGAGTCCGAGGAAGGCGAGCGCCATGCGCACCTTGTGTGCATTGCCCGACAGAGGCGAACCATAGAGGCAGATCATTGTCATTCTCCCTTCTGGGCCGCGCGCAATGCGTCGACCTGCGCGCGCAGCTGGTTGAGCTCGGCAGCCATCGGACGGACGGCGGCGGAGATTTCGGCTTCGGTGAAGCGCGGCGTTATGTGCTGGGGGCAGTTCCAGTCGAAACCCGCGACGTCGATCACGAAGCCGCGCTCGGGGGTTGCGCGGTAGCCTTCGGGCATCAGCGAGGTCACGAGCGCGGGATCTTCGGCGATCTCGACGATCCGCCCCTCGCCGATCAGTTTGAGCCGCCGGCGGTTGGGATAGTCCATCAGGAACAGCGAGACGCGCGGATTTTCAGCGAGATTGGCGGTGCTGATAAATTGGCGGTTGCCCGTAAAGTCGGCGAAGCCGAGGCGGTTGCCGCCGAGCGGGCGCAGGAAGCCGGGCGGGCCACCGCGGTGCTGGATATAGGGCCAGCCGTCGGCGGTTATGCTGCCCAGATAGAAGCTGTCGCGGGCGGCAATGAAGTCGAGTTCGCGGGCGGTCAGCGTGTCGCTGCCGTCGCTGTCGGCCTCCATCCGTGCGTAGCTGGCGCGCGATCCGTGCCGCGCCTGCAGGCGCCGCGCCGCGTCGGTGAACAAAGTGCGGAGATAATGTTGCGCCATGCGGGGGGCCTTCCGACAAGAGGGCGCGAGCGGGGCGCCGCGATCGGGGGTTGGGGGCCTCCCTCGCTCGCAAACCCTATCTATCGTGTTGCTGTATGCGCGATAATCAGCGATTGATGGATATCTCTATTTCAATATGCGGAATAATCGATGGACCGGCTGCTGACTCTTGAGATGTTCGTGGCGGTGGCGGGCGAAGGCGGATTCGCTGCCGCCGCGCGCAAGATCGGCAGTTCGCCGCCCGCGGTGACGCGGGGCATTGCTGCGCTCGAGGAGCGGCTCGGCACGAGCCTTTTCCACCGCTCGACCCGCGCGGTCGCGCTGACCGACGAGGGCGCGGTCTTTCTGGGGCAGGCGCGGCGTATCCTGGCCGATCTTGCGGGGGCCGAGCGGGCGCTGCGCGGTGGCGAGGCCGAACCGCGCGGCCAACTCTACCTGACCGCGCCGGTGATGTTCGGGCGGCTGCATGTCCTGCCCGTGGTCGGCGACCTGCTCGCCCGGCATGATGCGCTGGCGGTGCGGATGATGCTGATCGACCGCAATGTCCGCATTGTCGAGGAGGGCATCGACATCGCGCTGCGTATCGGACCGCTTGCCGATTCGAGCCTGAAGGCGGTCCGCATCGGCGCGGTGCGGCAGATGTTGGTCGCGAGCCCCGGCTATCTGGCGCGGCGGGGCGCCCCCGCGACGATCGACGCGCTCGCCGACCATGATCTGATCATCTCGACCGGGCCGCGCGCGGCGGGCGAATGGAGTTTTGCCGAGCGTCGCTGGCGGGTCGAGCCGCGCCCGCGGCTGGTGGTGAACACCGTCGATGCGGCGATGGCGGCGGCCGAAGCGGGGATCGGAATCGCCAATCTGCTGAGTTATCAGGTGATGGACGGCGTCGATGGCGGGCGCCTGATCGCGCTGCTCAACGCCAAGCAGCCGCCGCCCTTGCCTGTCCATCTGGTCTTCGAACAGTCGCGCGCCGGCCTGCCCGCGGTCCGCCTTTTGATCGAGGCGATGCGGCGCCGGATGCGATCGGCGGGGCTGGGGTGACGCGGGCACCGCGCTCCGCTACGGCATGGTGATGACCGATCGTCTCTTTCCGACCGCGCGCCGATGAGCCGCGCTCCGCGCCTTGCCGGCTATGCGCTGATGGCGGCGGCGGTGCTGCTGGCGCTTGCGATGCGGCGCGGGCTGATCGAGAGCCTGGGGCCGTTTCCGGTCGCGGCGGTGGCACTGCTGATCGGGATGATTGGCGTGATGCTGGTGTTCACCGACCTGATGGTGCGCGGGCTTTATGCACAGATCGGTGCGGCCAAGCGAGCCGAGGACGAGGGCGAGTAGCGCCTTTTCGTTCGACACTATCGGCGCTTATCATTATGACGGGCCGATGACCGACCGTCCGCATACGCCGCTGCTCGACACGGTGGATGTCCCCGCCGACCTCCGCAAGCTCAAGCCCGAACAGCTTCGCCAGTTCGCCGACGAACTGCGCGCTGAAACCATTTCCGCCGTGGGAACCACGGGCGGCCATCTGGGGTCGGGGCTGGGCGTCGTCGAACTTACCACCGCGCTGCATTATGTCTTCGACACGCCCCGCGACAAGATTGTGTGGGACGTCGGCCACCAATGCTATCCGCACAAGATCATCACCGGCCGCCGCGACCGGATCCGCACGCTGCGCCAGGGCGGCGGGCTGTCGGGCTTCACCAAGCGCAGCGAGAGCGAATATGACCCGTTCGGCGCCGCCCATTCGTCGACCTCGATCAGCGCCGCGCTGGGCTTTGCGGTCGCGAACAAGCTGAAGAACGAACCCGGCCGCGCGATCGCGGTGATCGGCGACGGGTCGATGTCGGCGGGCATGGCCTATGAGGCGATGAACAATGCCAAGCAGGCGGGCAATCGCCTGATCGTCATCCTGAACGACAATGACATGTCGATTGCGCCGCCGGTCGGGGGCCTGTCGGCCTATCTGGCGCGGCTGGTGTCGTCGCGGCCCTTCGTCGAGCTGCGCGAAATCGCGCGGCGCTTCGCCCGCAAGCTGCCGCAGCCGCTGCACAAGGCGGCGAGGAAGACCGACGAGTTTGCGCGCGGCATGGCGATGGGCGGAACGCTGTTCGAGGAACTGGGCTTTTATTATGTCGGCCCGATCGACGGCCATAATCTCGACCATCTGATCCCGGTGCTCGAGAATGTCCGCGACAGCGACCATGGCCCGGTGCTGATCCATGCGGTGACGATGAAGGGCAAGGGCTATGCCCCCGCCGAGGCCGCCGCCGACAAATATCATGGCGTCCAGAAATTCGATGTCATCACCGGCGAGCAGGCGAAGGCGCCGCCGGGGCCGCCCGCGTATCAGAATGTGTTCGGCGAAACGCTGGCCAAGCTCGCCGACAGCGACCCGCGCATCGTCGCGATCACCGCCGCGATGCCATCGGGCACCGGGGTCGACAAATTTGCGAAGGCGCATCCCGACCGGAGCTTCGACGTCGGCATCGCCGAACAGCATGCGGTGACGTTCGCGGCGGGGCTCGCGGCGCAGGGGATGCGGCCGTTCGCGGCGATCTATTCGACCTTCCTCCAGCGCGCCTATGACCAGGTCGTGCATGATGTTGCGATCCAGAATCTGCCGGTGCGTTTTGCGATCGACCGCGCCGGGCTGGTCGGTGCCGACGGATCGACCCATGCGGGATCGTTCGACGTCACCTATCTCGCAACGCTGCCCAATATGGTGGTGATGGCGGCTGCCGACGAGGCCGAGCTGGTCCACATGACCTATACCGCGGCCGAATATGACGACGGCCCGATCGCCTTTCGCTATCCGCGCGGCAATGGCACCGGCGTACCGCTGCCCGACACGCCCGAGAAGCTGGAGATCGGCAAAGGCCGCGTCGTGCGTGCCGGCAAAACGGTCGCGATCTTCTCGCTCGGCACCCGGCTTGCCGAGGCGCTGAAGGCCGCCGACACATTGGAAGCGCGCGGTCTGTCGACGAGCGTGATCGACCTGCGCTTCGCCAAGCCGCTCGACGAGGAGCTGATCCGCAAGACGCTGGCGAGCCACGAGGTGTGCGTGACGATCGAGGAGGGCGCGATCGGCGGGCTGGGCGCGCATGTGCTGACGCTGGCGAGCGACGCGGGGCTGATCGACGCAGGGCTGAAGCTGCGCACGATGCGGCTGCCCGACATGTTCCAGGACCAGGATTCGCCGCAGGCGCAATATGACGCCGCGGGGCTGAATGCGCCGCAGATCGTCGACACGGTGCTGAAAGCGCTGCGTCACAATAGCGCGGGGGTCGAGGAAGCGGGCGCACGGGCTTGAGCGGCGCGGCGGCCTCTGGCGAGGTCTTCGAAGCATATTATTCGATTCCGCGGCTGCTGCTGGCGCTGGCCGGCGCTTTGGCCTTTGTTGCGGCGGCGCTGTTGATGGCAAACACCGGGTTCGTGTCGGGTTCATGGCTGGTCGCGGGGGCGGCGATCGCCGGCATCGCTTTTTTCGGCTTTGTCGCCGCGATTATCGTCCGCCGCCTGTTCGACCGGCGCGTCCAGCTTCGCATCGATGCCAAGGGAATCATGGTGCGCGAATGGTCGGATCAGGTGATCGCGCATCGTTCGATCCGGCGCGCGAGCGACATGGGACAGTTCGTGGGGCTCTTCCTGCACAAGCCCGAAAAATATCCGACGACCAATCCGATGCGGCGCTTTCTGCTGCGCGTCGGGGGCGAATTGCAACGATCGGCGGGCGATATCTATATCGTGAAATATCAGTATGACCGCCGCGCGGAGGCGATTTTTGACGCGCTCGACCGGATGCGGCCACGCACGGCATTCGAAGAAGAGGTTGAGCGTCGGGTGGCTAAAGCGCGCGCGTCGAGCTGATCCGCAGGAAAGGGAGCGTCGATGGATTTTCTGAAACTGATCCAGTCGCTCGACGAACTGCTCTACGAGGTCATGTCGTGGCTGATCTTCTATCCGGTCACGCTGTGGCGGGCGCTCGCACAGCCGCTCAAGATGATGGATTATTCGGAGGCCGAACTGGGCGATCCGGCCGAGCGGCAATATACCGACACGCTGTCGCCGCCGCTGTTCCTGCTGCTGACGCTGGTAATCTGCCACGCGATCGAACTGTCTATCGTGGGGCAGAATGCGGTGATCTTGCGCCGGACCGGACTGGGCGGACTGGTCAATGACGATTCGACCTACATCCTGCTGCGGGTCGCCTTTTTCAGCCTCTTTCCGTTGATCATGGCGGCGCGGCTGGTACGCGCGCGCAACGTCAAGCTCGACCGGGTGCCGCTCAAGGCGCCCTTCTACAGCCAATGCTATGTGACCGCGCCCTTTGCGCTGATGGTGTCGACGAGCGGAATTCTGATGCAGCTCAAGCCTGGTGACAGTCCCCTCTGGGGCTTGGCGCTGCTCATCGCCGCGCTGCTATGGTTCGGCAGTTTGCAGATATTATGGTTCGCACAGCATCTGCGGATCGGCCGGCTGCGGGCCGCGCTCCATGCCTCGCGCGCAATGGTCGAGGCGCTGATCGCTTTCGTCGCGATTTCGCTGATTTTCGTGGGGATATGAAAACGGCCCGGGGGTGCCGGGCCGTTTCGATCAATTGCCTGCGCGCAGAATCAGGCGCCGGGGATCGACGCGCTGGCTTCGCGGCCGTCGCCCTGCGGCGCGGCGATGATGTCGCGGGTGACGAGGCCCTTGTCGACGACCTGCGTGTCGGGGCTGCCGACCTGGCTGCGGATGCCGGGGTCGGCGCGCGCGCCGTCGGCGCTGCCGATGATCGCGTCTTCGGCCGGGCTGCGCGGCGATTCGCCGCCGAAGAGCGCGCGCAGCGTCTGTTCGGCGGTGGTTTCGTTGCCGGGCCGCGCCGCGCCGGGGGCGGGCGGGGTCAGCGAGAAATCGGGCGGAACGACGAGCGGCGCCTGCCGCGACACCGCCATTTCGTCGGGGCGCTGGCGGCTGAACAGGCTGTTCGATCCGCAGGCCGACAGCGTCATCGCGACGATCGAGGCGGCAAGGATGGCTTTGGTCCGGTTCACTTCAAATAGACTCCCTATGCGCCCCGTTTACTCTTTCGCCGCCTGGTCGGCGGCCGTGGGGGTCTTTTCGCCGAAGAGCAGCGCGCGCGCAACCAGCAAAAGCACGCCGAGCGTGATGCAGGCGTCGGCGACGTTGAAGATCATGAAGGGGCGGAAGGCCCCGAAATGCAGATCGGCGAAATCGACGACATAGCCGAAACGCACGCGATCGATGATATTGCCGAGCGCGCCGCCGAGGATCATCGCGAGCGCGATGACGTCGCCGCGCGCCTTTTCGCGCGTCATCCACAGCGCGACCGCCGCCGCGACGATGGCGGTCACCGCGACGAGCGTCCAGCGCGTCGTATCGTTGCACTTGGCGAACATTGACAGCGAAATGCCGCAATTTTCTGCCCAGGTCAGGTTGAAGACCGGTAGCAGCTCGATCTGCCCATAGGGCTGGGTTTCGAGCGACAGCGGCACGACCACCACCCATTTGACGAGCTGATCGAGGCAAAAGGCGACCGCGGCGACGATCAGGCCGAAGCGCAGGTGGGGAGAACGCGTGCTCATTGCGCGTCCAATACCGTCTCGCAGCGATTGCACAAGGCGCCGTCGGCGGTCACTTCGGGCAGATGGCGCCAGCAGCGGCCGCATTTGTGGTTTTCGGTGCGCTTCACGTCCCAGTCGCCTTGATGGACGGTCGAGGTGATGAAGATTTCCTCATAATCGACGTCGCCGGCTTCGCTCGGGAGCCATACTTCGGCTTCGAGGCTGGAGCGGATGGTCTTTTCGCGGCGCAGCGGCTCGATGCGTTCGGTGACGAGAGCGCGGGTGCCGCGGATTTGCGCCCACTTCTCAATCAACTCGTCATTCCCGCGAAGGCGGGAATCCAGCTTTTCACCGTCGTTGGAAGCTGGACCCCCGCCTTCGCAGGGGTGACGGAGGAGGGCGGCGAAATCCGGCCACTCCAGCAGGTGGACGCTGCCCGCGTCGGGATAGCGCGTGCCCCATACTTCTTCGCTGGTGAACACGAGCACCGGCGCGGCGTAGCGGACGAGGGCGTGGAACAGCACGTCGAGCACGCTGCGATAGGCGCGGCGGGTGTCGGTGCCGAGCGGCGCGGCGGGGCCGAGGTCGCAGTAGAGGACGTCCTTGCGGATATCGAAATAAAAGGCCGACAGATCCTCGTTGCAGAAATCGGCGAGGAGGCGCGTGTAGGCGTTATAGTCGAAATCATCGACCGCTTGGCGCAGCTTCGCGTCGAGATCGGCGAGCAGCGAGAGCATATAGCGTTCGAGTTCGGGCATCGCCGCGACGTCGGTGATGCGTTCTTCCTCCGTAAACCCGTCGAGCGCGCCGAGCAGGTAGCGGAAGGTATTGCGCAGTTTGCGATACTGGTCGGCGACCCCGGCGAGGATTTCCTTGCCGATGCGGTGATCCTCGGTGAAATCGACGCTGAGCGCCCACAGGCGCAGGATGTCGGCGCCATAGTCGCGCATCAGGTCGATCGGGCTGATCGTGTTGCCCAGCGACTTCGACATTTTGAAGCCCTTGGCGTCCATCGTGAAGCCGTGGGTGAGGACGGCCTTGTACGGCGCCTGCCCGCGCGTGCCGCAGCTTTCGAGCAGCGACGACTGGAACCAGCCGCGATGCTGGTCGCTGCCTTCGAGATAGAGGTCGGCGCTGTGGGTGCCGCCGTCGTGGCGGATGAGCGCGGGCCAGCGACCGCTTTCGAGGACGAAGGCGTGGGTGCAGCCCGAATCGAACCAGACGTCGAGAATGTCGGTGATGCGCTCGTAATCGGCGGCATTGTAGCTATCGCCGAGATATTCCTGCGCGCGCGCGTCGCTCCACGCATCGACGCCGGCTTCCTTCACCGCCGCGACGATGCGGTCGTTGACAAGCGGGTCGTTGAGATATTGCCCGGTCTTGCGGTCGACGAACAGCGTGATCGGCACGCCCCATGCGCGCTGGCGGCTGAGCACCCAGTCGGGGCGTCCTTCGACCATCGACCCGATGCGGTTGCGGCCCTTGGCGGGGACGAAGCGCGTGTCGTCGATCGCCTGCATCGCCGCCTGCCGCAAGGTCGGGGCGTCGCACAGGCCCTCTTCGGCGGGGTTGATCGCGCCGCCTTCGCCTTCCCAGCGCCGTTCGCTGCGCGTCTTGGGCTCGATATGCGTCATCACCTTGTCCATCGGCACGAACCATTGCGGGGTGCAGCGGAAGATGATCTTGGCCTTCGAGCGCCAACTGTGCGGATAGCTGTGCTTATAGTCGGCGCTGGCGGCCAGTAGCGCACCGGCTTCGCGAAGGTCTGAGCAGATCGGGCCGTCGGGGGCGTTGAACTTGGGGTTGATCACCGATCCCTGACCGCCGAGCCAGCCCCAGTCCTCGCGATATTTGCCGTCGCCCTCGACCGCGAAGACGGGGTCGAGCCCATTCGCCTTGCAGAGGTCGAAGTCGTCTTCGCCGTGATCGGGCGACATATGGACGAGGCCCGTGCCGCTGTCGGTGGTGACGAAATCGCCCGCGAGGAAGGGGCGCGGACGCGCAAAGAAGCCGCCGAGTGCGTGCATCGGGTGGCGGGCGATGGTGCCGGCGAGGTCGCTGCCTTTGATCGTTTTTACGACGGTGCCCGGTGCGAACCCGTGCACTGAATGTTTGATGCGCTTGTGGAACTCGTCCAGCAACGGTGCAGCGACTAGATATTTGAGATCTTCAACTAAGGGCATTGGATCGCCGGGGTTGAGCATTTTGGCTTGGCCACGCGCGGTAGCTACCAGCACATATTCAACCTCCGGCCCATAGGCCAAAGCCTGGTTCACCGGGATCGTCCAAGGCGTCGTTGTCCAGATCACCGCATGCGCGCCGACCAGCTCCGCGATCGGGCTTTCAACGATCTCGAACGCCACGTCGATCTGGGTCGAGACGATATCCTCATATTCGACTTCGGCCTCGGCGAGCGCGGTCTTTTCGACCGGCGACCACATCACCGGCTTGGCGCCGCGATAGAGCATGTCATTGGCGGCGAATTTTAAGAGTTCGCGCACGATGGTCGCCTCGGCCTCATAATCCATCGTCAGATACGGATGGTCCCAGTCGCCGCCGATGCCGAGACGCTTGAGCTGCTCGCGCTGGGTGTCGACCCAATGCTGCGCATAGGCGCGACACTCGGCGCGGAACTCCTCGACCGGAACCTCGTCCTTGTTGAGCTTTTTCTTGCGATATTGTTCCTCGACCTTCCACTCGATCGGCAGGCCGTGGCAATCCCAGCCTGGAACATAGGGCGCGTCTTTGCCCTTCAGCGTCTGGGTGCGGACAACCATGTCCTTCAGGATATGGTTGAGCGCATGGCCGATGTGCATGTCGCCATTGGCGTAGGGCGGGCCGTCGTGGAGGATGAACTGGTCGCGGCCGCGGCGCGCTTCGCGAATCTGCGCCTCCAGATTGCTCTCGAGCCATTTCGCCAGAATCAGCGGCTCCTTCTGCGGCAGGCCGGCCTTCATCGGAAAGTCGGTCTTGGGCAGGAAGACGGTGTCGCGGTAATCGCGCTGATCGGGGGCGGAGGTGCTGTCGGTCATGGTCGCGGCGCTTAGCGCAAGTGAGGCGCGCTAGTCACGTTTAAGTTGATCGCGCCGTGTCCGGGGCGATTCGAAGGGCGTCTGGGGCCCGGCTTGCGCCGGGGTTCACTAGGCCCGAAACGGAGCTATTTCTGGCGCGGGCGGAGCGCCGGGCCGAGATTGTAGATGTCGTCGATCCACACATAGCCGGTAAAGCTGGCCGGGATGCGCGTAAGCTGGTCGACGCGCCACAGGCCCATGCCGCCCTGTTTGTCGCCGCGGGCGCCGGTCATCAGGACGCGGGTGCCGTGCGCCGCCGCGCGCGCCTGCAGGCGGTCGGGCCAGCCCCAATAGGCCCATTGATAGTCGAGCGGCACCATAATTGTGCCGCCGACGCAGCTCGGCGGATACCAGCCCGACCAGCCGAACTTGATGTAATCGCCGGTGCAGCGCTTGGCACCTTCGGGGTCGAGCGTCCAGGCGCGCGGCGCGCGGGCGCGGATCGGCTGGAGCACGCGCGCATTGCCGAAAAAGCCGAATCGCGGCTGGTTCGGATCGATCCCCGCGCGGGCAAAGGCGGCGAGCGCCAGCGCGCCTTCGCGCGGGTCGCGCGACTTGAAGTTGACGATCAGCGACGCATGGCCGAGGTCGCGCAGCACATCGTCGAGGCTGGGCATCAATCCCACCCCCTTGCCGCGCAGGGGGAAGGTTTTTCCGCCGTCGGCGGTATAGCCGTAGCCGATGTCGAGCCGTTTGAGTTCGGCCATCGTGCGGTCGCGAATATTGCCCTTGCCCTCGGTGCGGCAGTCGAGCGTCCAGTCGTGGAACACCGCAAGCCGGCCGTCCTTCGTCGCCGCGACGTCGAACTTCACCGCCCCGGCATCGCGGCCGATCGCGACCTTCATCGAAGGCAGGCTGTTTTCGATATAGGCATGTTCGGGCGGATGGATGCGCGTCGCGGTGCAACTGTCGTCGGTGACGCCGCGATGGTCGAAAAGCTGCGAAACGCCGCGGTGCGCGATCAGGACGCGCTTGCCGACGGGATCGGGCGCGAGCCAGGTCGCGTTCGACAGGGTGAGCCAGGCGACGAGCGCGGCGAAGAGCCAGAGGAAGATTTTGGTGCCGCGCTTCATCGGCTTTTTGGGCGGGCCGGAGAGGCCGGCGGCCCAGTCGTCGCTGTCGGTCATCTTTCCCCCGTCGTCAAGTTGGACCCGGGCCCCGGTTCATGGCGGGCATGTCAGACGTCGGCGAGCAGCCGCTTCGCCTCGTCACAATCCGCCGCAATCTGCGCCATCAGCGCGTCCATCCCCTCATATTTCGCCTCGGGCCGGATGAAGGCGCGGAATTCGACGTCGATTTCCTGACCGTAGAGATCGCCGTCGAAATCGAAGAAATGCGGTTCGAGCAATTCCTTGGGCGGATCGAAGCTCGGCCGGATGCCGAGGTTCGCGGCGCCTTTCAGGATGCGGCCCCCCGGCCCCTCGCTTAGCAGGCGGCCGGTGACGGCGTAGATCCCGTAGCGCGGGCGCAAATAGGTGCCCATGTCGATGTTCGCGGTCGGAAAGCCGAGCAGGCGGCCGTTCTTGTCGCCATGCTGGACGGTTCCGCGCACCGTGAAGGGGCGGGTGAGCAGGCGCGCCGCGGTCGCGCAGTCGCCCGCGCGCAGCGCGTCGCGGATGCGGCTCGACGAGATCACCTCGGTGCTGTCGTCGACCGGCGCGACCATCTCGGTAAAGAAGCCGAGGCGGCGGGCATGATCGGCGAGGGTCACGACATCGCCGCCCCGGCCCTTGCCGAAGACGAAATCGGCACCGGTGACGACCCCCGCCGCGCCATAGCGTTCGAGCAGCAATTCGGTGATGAAATCCTCCGCCGTCGTCGCGGCGAGCGCGGCGTCGAAGGGCAGGACGAGCATCGCGTCGGCGCCCGCCGCGCAGAACAATTGCTGCCGCTGGTCGAGCGTGGTCAGGCGGAAGGGCGGCGCGTCGGGTTTGAAGACGCGCACCGGATGCGGATCGAAGGTCGCGACGATCGCGGGGCGCCCGTCGTCCTTGGCATGATGCACCGCGCGGCCGACCACCGCCTGGTGTCCGGCGTGAAAGCCGTCGAAATTTCCAAGCGCGATGACGCCGCCACGCAGCGCACCCTCGATACGTTCGTGGCCGTCGAGGCGGATCATGGCCACCCTGTCTTCCGTTCGTGCTGAGCTTGTCGAAGCACTGTTCTTTCTTTCAACCTCGCCAGAAGGAAGGGCGGCCCTTCGACACGCTCAGGGCCGACGGATTTGGAAATCGAGTCATCGGGCCGGCGGCGTCAGCGGCACGATCCCCGCGCGGATGACGCGGAGCGCGTTGCCGCCCATCGCGGCGCGGATTTCATCGTCGCTGAAGCCCGCGTCGAGCAGCGCCTGCGTCACCTGAACCAGCTTCGACGTGTCGAAGCGGACCGTGGTCGCGCCGTCATAATCGCTGCCGAGCGCGACATATTGGATGCCGACGAGGTCGCGGACATGCTTCATCGCCCTGGCGACGCTGGCGGGCGAGGTGTCGCACACCGCCGCGTCCCAATAGCCGATGCCGATGACGCCGCCGGTCGCGGCCAGCCCACGGATTTCGTCGTCGGTGAGGTTGCGGTTGACCTTGCACGTCGCCTGCACCCCGCCGTGGCTGGAGACGACGGGACGGCGCGCCATCTTGAGGATGTCGACGACGCAGGCGTGGCTGCAATGCGCGATGTCGACGATCATGCCCTTCGCTTCCATCCGGCCGATCAGGTCGCGGCCGAGCGGGGTGAGGCCGCCCTTTTTCAGCCCGTGCATCGATCCGGCGAAGATATTGTCGAAGAAGTGGGTGATCCCCGCCATGCGGACGCCGGCGCCGTAGAGCTTGTCCAGATTGTCGATATTGCCGTCGAGATCGTGGAGCCCCTCGACACTGAGCATCGCGCCGACGGGCGGTGGGGTTTTAGTGCGCCGCGCGGCGAGCAGCGTGTCGAGTTCGGCGGGGCTCGCGACCGCCATCAGCTTGCCGTCCGACGCCGCGGCGGCGCGGTGCAGCTTCGTCGCGTGCCAGAGCGAGCGTTCGAGCAGCGAGTTCCACGTCCGCACTGGCTGCAGCTGCGCGATCACCAGCGGGGTGATATTGTCGCTGTCGTCGCCATTGGCGTCGTAATTCTGGCCCTTTGGCGATTTGGTGGTGCTGGAGAGGATCTGGAGCGCGACATTGCCCTCTTCGAGCCGCGGCAGGTCCATATGGCCGCGGGTCGCGCGGTTCAGGAAATTGCGCCCCCACAGCAGGCTGTCGCTGTGCAGATCGACGATCGTCAGCGTCTTGTGCAGCGCGGCGGCGCGCGCGCTGACCGTTGGCAGCGGCTTGCCGTCGACCTTGTTGAGCCCGCGCTCGATCATGCCGGGGGCGAGGAGGAAGAAGGCGGCCGCCCCTACGACGAGCAGTGCTAAGATGCCGATCAGCCAGCGGCGCATGTCAATTCTCCCCCATTGTCCCGCTTTGCGCGTGCCATCATCCCGCTTTGCGCGTGAAGGTGACGAAGCTGTAGGCCGGGCGCCCCGCGTCGTCGGCCGGATGATCCTCGCGCGCCACGACCTGCCAGTCGGCGGAATCGGGATAGGCGATGGTCGCATCTCCCGCGGGTTCGATCGCAACCTCGGTCAATTCGATCCGCGTCGCGAGCGGCAGGAACAGATCGTAGATTTCGGCGCCGCCGATCACCATCGCCTGCGGCGCATTGGCGAGGCGCAGCGCTTCCTCGACGCTGGCGACGGGCTCGGCGCCTTCGTCCTGCCAGCCCGCGTCGCGGGTGAGGACAATGTGGCGCCGCCCCTCCAGCACCGTGGGCAGGCTGTCGAAGGTCTTGCGCCCCATGATCATCGGGCGGCCCATGGTGAGCTGTTTGAAGCGGCGCAGGTCGGCGGGCAGGTGCCAGGGAATCTTGCCCCCCGCACCGATCACGCCATTGGCGGCGCGTGCAAGGACCAGCGTGATATCCGGGCGGTTCATCGGGGAGAGGCTCCAACCCAAGTGACGTGGCCGAGCTTGCGCCCGTCGCGCACCTCGGTCTTACCGTAGTGATGCACGTGCGCGGCGCCGTCGGCAAGCAGCGCCGGAATCTTTTCGATCTGCGCGCCGATCAGATTGTGCATCGTCACCGGCAGTAGCGGCACCGCCGTATCGCCGAGCGGCAGGCCCGCGACGGCGCGGATATGGTTTTCGAACTGGCTCGTCACCGCGCCCTCGATCGTCCAGTGGCCGCTGTTGTGGACGCGCGGCGCCATCTCGTTGAACACCGGCCCCGCGTCGGTGGCGAAAAATTCGCCGGTGAGCACGCCGACATAGTCGAGCCCATCGCCGATCGCCGCCATCATCGCGCGCGCCGCGGGTTGCTGGTCGAGGACGATGGACGGCGGCGGCAGGCTGGAGACGGCGAGAATGCCGCCTTCGTGGACATTCGCCGAACTGTCCCAAAAGCGCGTTTCGCCGTCGATGCCGCGCACCATGATAACCGAAAATTCATGGTCGAAGGCGACGAAGCCTTCGAGGATCGCGGGCTGCCCGCCGATCGCCTCCCACGCCGCATCGGCATCGGCGGGCGCGGCGATTCGCGCTTGTCCCTTGCCGTCATAGCCCATGCGCACGGTCTTGAGGATCGCGGGGGTGCCGATGGCGGTGAGCGCGCTATCGAGTGCCGCGCGCGTCGGCACCGCGGCAAAAGGCGCGGTGCGGCCGCCGAGATCGGCGACGAAGGATTTTTCGGTGAGCCGGTCCTGCGCGATTTCGAGCGGCTTGCCGCCCGGATGGACCGCGACATGGCCCGACAGGAAACGCACCGTGTCGACCGGGACATTTTCGAATTCGAAGGTCACGATGTCGCACGCGGCCGCGAAGCCCGCGAGGCGCGGTTCATCGTCCCACGCCGCCTGCGTGTGGTGGGCGGTGACTTCGGCCGCGACGCTTTCGGCGTCGGGGGCATAGACATGAACTTTGTAGCCGAGCTGTGCGGCGGCGACCGCGAGCATCCGGCCAAGCTGGCCGCCGCCCAGGATGCCGATCGTCGATCCGGGGGAAAGCAAAGCGGGTCAGCCTTCGCGCACGGGCGTCGGCGCGACGCTGTCGGTCTGTTTCGCGCGCCACGCGTCGAGCCGCGCGGCGAGGTCCGCATCGGTGTTGGCGAGCAACGCGGCGGCGAACAGCCCCGCGTTGGTCGCGCCCGCCTTGCCGATCGCAAAGGTCGCGACGGGGACGCCGCCGGGCATCTGGACGATCGAATAGAGGCTGTCGACGCCGCTGAGCGCCGCCGACTGGACCGGCACGCCGAGCACGGGAACGCGCGTCATCGCCGCGACCATGCCGGGCAGATGCGCGGCGCCGCCGGCGCCCGCGATGATCGCCTGGAGCCCGCGGTCGGCGGCGCCCTTGGCATAGGCGACGAGCCGGTCGGGGGTGCGGTGCGCGGAGACGATATGCACCTCGTGCGCGATGCCGAATTCTTCGAGGATCTGGACCGCATGCGCCATCGTCGGCCAGTCCGACTGGCTGCCCATGATTACGCCGATGCTGGCTTTCGCGCTGGCTGCGCCGTCGCCCATTCCGTCCCTCCTGCCCGGGCGATGAATCGCCGCTGCCTCCCCCTAGCGACTCGACCGCGCGCGGGCAATGTCACCAAAATGGCACCGCGTTTACGTCTTGGTATCAAGTCGTGGCTAACCTGCCTGCCATGCCCATCCTGCCGGCGTCCTGCCGGCGACCCACCGGATGCGCATCGGGGATAGGGAATGGATAGCGTAGGGGGGGCGCGGATCGCGGTCGAAAGGGCCGGTTTCGTATCCGTCGACTCCATCGAGGACCAGTTGCGCGAAATGCGCCGCGAACGCGATGCGTTGCGCCGTGAGAACCGCATCCTGAAGATCGCGGTCGCGGAGCTCGAACGCGTGTCCGAACGCGATACGCTGACCCCGCTGTTCAATCGCCGCTACTTCCTGACCGCGATTCACCAGCGCCTCGCGCGCTTCGAACGCCATGCCGAAAGCGCGGCGGTCGTGTTCATCGACGTCAATCAGCTCAAGCAGATCAACGACACGCTGGGGCATGCCGCCGGCGACTTCGCGCTCATGCAGATTGCGGGCCGCCTGTCGGCCTCGATCCGGTCGACCGATGTCGCAGCGCGGATCGGCGGTGACGAATTCGGGCTGATCCTCGATCAGTCGAGCGAAAAGGGCGCCCGCGCGCAGATCGAACGGCTGGCCGAGGTGCTGAGCGCCGAGCCCGCCAACTATGACGGGCAGGAGGTTCGCCTGTCGGCCTGCTTCGGCGTCGCGATGCTGCAGACCGGGATGAGCGAATCGGACGTGCTCGCCGCCGCCGACCGCGACATGTATCGCTGCAAACAGCGCGAAGTCGCCCGCACCCACCGCTAACCCGGCGTTAACCAAAGGCGCGCATCCTCCCTTTATGGACAGGGGGTGGATGATGCGTACCCAGGCCGATTTTTTCACCGATATCGAAAACCAGATTTCCGGGCAGATTGGCGCGCTTGCCGAAGCGCTCCCGCATTGTGCGTTGACCCAGATCGTGCAGGGGGTCGACGACATTCGTTGCCTTGCGCGCGATCATGGCTTCGCGATCGTCGAAACGCTGGCGAGCCAGCTCGAATCGGCGGTGGCCGGGGGCGGCTATCGCGCCGCCGTCCTGACCTATCTCGACGCGATGAACGATGCGGTGCGCGCACCGCGCGGCCCGATGCCCGCGGCCGCGCAGGAAGCCTGGCTCGCGTCGGTCGCGATGCGCCTCGGCCATTAAACCCGGCTATTCGCACACCGCGAGCTAGCGCTTAATCCTCCACGCTCAATAATTCGACCCATAGGCCGCCTGGCTGCGCTTCGACCGCGACATCGGCGACGATGTGGCCGGCCAGCCGCCAGTCGAAGGCGGCGAGCCGCGCCGAAAGATCAGTGAGGGCGGTTCCGGCGGGCAGCGTCAGCGCAAACCGGTGGCGCGCTCCGATGAAATTGGCGCTGGCCCAAGGTCGCATCGTCGATGCGCCGAGCTGCGATCCCGGCGGCAGCAAGCGCGTCAGCAGGCGCGCGATGCGGCGGTGCGGGCAGGTGGGCCGCATGGGGGCGGTGTGCGACCAGCGGATCATGCGCGGCGGCTCTTGTTGGCGCGGCTGCCGACGCGGCGGTCGCCGATCGGCGTCACGCGGCCGGCCCGGAAGTCGGCACGCCATTTGTTCATGAAATGTTCCGCACGGCAGATCACCGCGCGGCCACAGATCCGCCCGCCGCGAAGGTCGCTCACCAGCCGCGGGTCGTGGACGGCGGCGCGGCCGAACACGCTCGGCGGCATATCGGCCTCTTTCAGAAAGGCCTCGATCCGTTCCAGCAAAATGCCCTGCATCGTCATCTCCCTGCCCGCGATTCGATCAATAGGATAATTCCTATTTGATTGGCATTTTCCTACTTGTCTAGGAAAAATCCTATTGCTAGAGATGAAATAGGAAGGACCAGTCCTTGACCGATATCGACGACGACCCGCGCCGGATGCTCGACCGGCTGCTGACCGAAAAGGGGGTGGATTATGCCCAGCTTTCGGCGCGCATCGGGCGCAACCCCGCCTATATCCAGCAATATATCAAGCGCGGATCGCCGCGGCGGTTGGGTGAACAGGACCGGGCGCGCATCGCCGCCTATCTGGGCGTGTCGGAGGCGCTGCTGGGCGGCCCGGCGCTACGCGTCGCCGCGCCTACGCCGCGCGCGCGCGGCCGCGACCTCGTGCTGGTGCCAAAGCTGGCGATCGGCGCTTCCGCGGGGCCGGGCGCGAGCGTCGATGGCGAAGCTGTGGAAAGTGAGGTCGCCTTCGATCCGCGCTGGCTGCGCGATCTGGGCGCCGACCCGCGCGCGCTGAGCATCATTCGCGTCGAAGGCGATTCGATGGCGCCGACGCTGGGCGATGGCGACGATATATTGGTCGATGGCGGCGACGCGGCCGCCCGGCTGCGCGACGGCATCTATGTGCTGCGGATGGACGATGTGCTGATGGTCAAACGCATCGCGCGCGCGCCGGGGCCGGGGCGCGTGTCGGTCATCAGCGACAATCCGCACTATCGTAGCTGGGACGATCTGCCGCTGTCGGCGATCCGGCTCGTCGGCCGGGTCATCTGGACGGGGCGCAGGGTGCGCTAGGACCGCTCGCTATCTTCTGATTGGTGATCGGCCCAGGGTCGAACCGGCTAGAGATAATTGACCGTCAGCGTGAAGGTGCCGCTGTAATCGCCCTCGGGCTGGTTCGCCGGGACGCTGAGCGTGCCGCCGACATAATAGGTTTGCACCCCGCTGGGCAGCAGCGTCGCGCTCGACCCGAGCAGGATAATGCCGCCGCCGCTTGTCGTCATCGCGCGGGTCAGCGTGGCGGTCATTGCGGGCGCGCCGCCGCCTGCGCGGGTCAGTGTCGCCGAATTGCTGCCGCTGACAGTGATCAGCAGCAGGCCGCCGGTACCCTGGAATACCCCGCGCTGCGCGCCGCTGCCGGCGAGCGTGACGCCGCCCGCCGAGCCGCGCGCATTGGTCGCCGGATTGACCGTCACCGTGCCCCCGGTCGCGCCGCTGACGATCGTGCCGAAATCGAGGTCGTCGGTCTTGATGAGCGTGTTCGGCCGCACCACCGCGGCATTCGCGGTGCCGGTCGTCTCGGCCGCCGATGCGGACGGCCCCATCAGCGCCGCTGCCGTGGCAGCGGCGGCGAGGCATAAGGCCATCGGTCGGAAGTTGGTCCCTTGAATCCCCACGATTCTGCTCCTGTCCGGCACACTATGCCAGCAGGGCATGAAGGGAGGATGCGCAGGCATGGTAAAGCGGGTCTTTACCTTTGCGCGGAGGCGGTGCGTCAGGCCCCCGACTCTATGCCTTGTCAGCGACCCCGCCGATCAGCACGAAACGCCGATCGCAATAGCCGCAATCGACGTACCCATCGTCGGGATCGATCTCCAGCCAGACGCGCGGGTGGCCGAGCGCGGCGTTGGCGAGCCCGTCGCCCGTGCCGTCGCATGCGATGCGGGTCTTGGACGTGCGGATCGTTTCGGGAGCGGGTGCAGGCTGGGTCATCGACGCGCCTTTAGCAAGCAGGTGCGGGCGGGGCAATCGGTCTCGATCGCTCCGCCCGCAACGGGCGACGCTTACAGATAGTTCAGCGTGATCGTGAAGGTGCCGCTGTAGTCGCCGGGCGCCTGATTGGCATTGACCTCCAGCGTCGCGCCGACTGGAAAATTATAATTGCCCAGCGCCGAGGTGATGCGGAAGCGCGTCGGCGAGGTCGAGAGGATCGCGGTCGGGGTGCTGCCGATCTCGAAATCGCGCACGCGCATCCGCTGGCCGGGGCCGGTGATCCAGATGCTGTTCGAACCGAGCGAGATATTGACCTGGCGATTGTAGCTGCCGAGCCCGGCGAAGCGCGCCGGTTCGCCCGAACTGCCCGCGAGCGTCGCGCCGCCGGTGCGGCTGCGCGTGCCGTCGGGGGCAAGCCGCACGGTGCCGGCGCTGCCCGAGGCGATGATGTCGCCGAAATCGAGGTCGTTGACCTTGAAGAAGGACAGCGGCCGCAGCACGATCGCTTCGGCCTGTGCCTGCGTCGTCGATTGCGGCGATGTGGTCTGGGCATGCGCCGCCGGTCCGATCGCCGGAGCCGTCAGCAGAGCGCACGCTGCGAAGCCGCGCAGTATGGCGCGCGGGTCGATGATGTGTCTGGTCCTCACGCATCCCCCCTTAGCGGTGAGGTCGCAAAATATGCTTACAGCTTATGGTAAAGAAAAGCTTGCCGCCGAGGCCCTTTCGCACCCGCACCGGCGCGGCTATGGAAGGCGCCATGAGTGAAGCCGCCATCCGCATCGACGCCGTTTCCAAAATCTATGCCGGGGGCAAGCAAGCGCTCGACAATGTCAGTTTCGATGTGCCGCGAGGTCAGATATTCGGACTGCTCGGCCCGAACGGCGCGGGCAAGTCGACGCTGATCAACATCCTCGCGGGGCTGGTCAACAAGACCAGCGGCCATGCGAGCATCTGGGGCTTCGACATCGACGCCGACCCGCGCAACGCCAAATATTCGATCGGTATCGTGCCGCAGGAAATCGTCTTCGATCCATTTTTCACGCCGTTCGAGACGCTGGAGAACCAGGCGGGCCTGTATGCCGTGCCGAAGGGCAAGCGCATTTCGGACGAATTGCTGGCGGCGGTGCACCTTAGCGACAAGCGCGATGCCTATGCGCGCACGCTGTCAGGCGGCATGAAGCGCCGCCTGCTCGTCGCCAAGGCGATGGTCCATTCGCCGCCGATCATCGTGCTCGACGAACCCACCGCGGGGGTCGATATCGAACTGAGGCAGCAGCTTTGGGAATATGTGCAAAGCCTCAACGACCGCGGCGTAACGGTGGTGCTGACGACGCATTATCTGGAAGAAGCCGAGGAGCTGTGCGACCGTATCGCGATCATTAACCACGGCAAGCTGATCGCCAACAAGCCGACGCGCGAGCTGGTCGACATGGCGCGCGAGAAGATCGTCGTCGTGACGCTGGATGCCGATGTCAGCGTGCTGCCGTCGCACTCTGCCTTCGACAAGGTCGAGCGCGAGGGCGAACGGGGGCTGGCGATCAGCTACAACAAGGATCGCACCAACGCGGGCGAGGTGCTCGCGGCGGTGAATGCGATGGGGCATGGCATCGTCGACGTGTCGACGCGCGAGGCCGACCTTGAGGATGTGTTCCTGAATTTGACGCGCGCGGCGAATGGCTGAGGCCGCGACCCACGACGTCATCATCGTCGGTTCCGGCGCGGCGGGGCTGACAGCGGCGATCGCGCTGGCGGAGCATTGCCGTGTTCTCGTGCTTGCGAAGGGCGAGCTGACCGGCGGGTCGACCGCCTGGGCACAGGGCGGGATCGCGGCGGTACTCGACGCGGGCGACACGTTCGAAAATCATATCAACGATACGATGATCGCGGGGGCCGGGCTCAACCGGCGCGAGACGGTCGAGTTCGTCGTCGAAAATGCGCCCCACGCGATCGAGCGGCTGATCGAAATGGGCGTGCCCTTCAACAAGGAGGCCGAGGCGCTGCACCTGACGCGCGAGGGTGGCCATTCGCACCGCCGCATCGTCCACGTCGACGATGCGACCGGCTGGGCGGTGCAGGCGGCGCTGCTCAAGACCGCCGAGGCGCATCCGAATATCACGCTGCTGCCGGGACAGGCGTGCATCGACCTGATCAGTGGACGTCATGAGCTACGCTATTCGGGGTCGGGCCATGTCTGGGGCGTCTATGCGCTCGACGAAAAGACGGGGAAGGTCCACGCGCATGTCGGCCGCGCGACCATATTGGCGAGCGGCGGGGCGGGGCGCGTCTATCAATTTTCGACCGCGCCGCGCGGCGCGACGGGTGACGGCATCGCGATGGCGTGGCGCGCGGGCGCGCGCGTTTCCAACATGGAAATGATGCAGTTCCACCCGACCTGCCTTTACAATCTGGAGGTCAAGAATTTCCTGATTACCGAGGCGGTGCGCGGCGAGGGCGGGATATTGAAGCATCCCGTCACCGGCCATCGCTATATGCCCGATTACGACCCGCGCGCCGAACTGGCGCCGCGTGATATCGTGGCGCGCGCGAACGACGATCAGATCAAGCGCTTCGGCCTCGACTATGTCCACCTCGACATCAGCCAAAAGGACCCCGATTTCGTCGCGGGGCATTTCCCGAACATCCACGAAAAGCTGCTGACGCTGGGTATCGACATGACGAAGCAGCCGATCCCGGTGGTGCCGGCGCAGCATTATACCTGCGGCGGCATCCTGATCGACCTTGACGGCCGCACCGACCTGCCGGGGCTCTATGCGGCGGGAGAATGCACCGAAAGCGGGCTGCACGGAGCCAACCGCCTGGCGTCCAACTCGCTGCTCGAATGTTTCGTCTTCGGCGAGGCGGCGGCGAAGGATATCATCGCCCGCTGGAACCAGCTCGAAACGCCGCCGCCGATCCGCGCGTGGGATGAAAGCCGCGTCACCGATTCGGACGAGGAAGTCGTCATCAAGCAGAACTGGACCGAGATCCGCCGCTTCATGTGGAACTATGTCGGCATCGTGCGCACGACGAAGCGGCTGGAGCGCGCGCAGCACCGTATCAACATGATGACGCACGAGGTCGAGGATTATTACGGACATTTCCGCGTGACGACCGATCTGATCGAGCTGCGCAACCTGCTCCAGTGCGCCGACCTGATCGTGCGCAGCGCCCTGCATCGCAAGGAAAGCCGCGGGCTGCACTATACGCTCGATTACCCGCGTCTGCTTCCTGAGGCACGCGACACGGTGCTGGTTCCTTAAACGCACAGCGCGCCGCGGATATTGCACCACGGCGCGCCGGCTTACGCCCTGCCTCCCCATGACCCCGCGATGCGGCGCGGGGCCGAAGGCCCCACCTCCGGGAGCGGCCAGAGCGGCCCGGAAGGGCCGCCGGCGATGAAGGGATCGCAGCGGTCGACCGGAACGCCCCCACCATGCGGCGCCAATTCCTGCTGCGCATTGACCGAAGTCAAAAAAGCGCCGGTGCGTCAGGCAAAACCCTCGTTCAAAAAGCGTTCGGCGAGGGCGGCGTGGAGGGCGGCGCCGCGGGCCATGACCTTTTCGTCGAGTATCATGCGGTTCGAGTGGAGGCCGCAGCACTGGCGCCAGTCGCTGCCCGCCTCGCTGGCGCCGAGCCAGAACATCGCGCCGGGCACTTTTTCGAGCACATAGGCGAAATCTTCAGCCCCCATCACCGGATTGTCCATCGTCAGCCAGGCCGCCTCGCCGAATGCCTCTTCGACGACGCTCTGACCGAAGGCGGCGGCGCGGCTGTCGCACACGGTGACGGGGAAGCCCTCCTCGATTACGACCTCGGCGGTGCAGCCATGCGCTTCGGCGATCGCGGGGACGAGGCGCCGCAGTTCGGCGGCGACCATCGCGCGGCGATGCGGCGACAAGGTGCGGATCGTGCCCTGCATGTCCGCGGTTTCGGGGATGATGTTGTTTGTCGTGCCCGCGGCGATTTTGGCGATGGTGATGACGGCGGGATCGAAGACCGAGATGCGGCGCGTCACCATTGTCTGGATCGCGGTGACGATCGCGCAGGCGACGGGGATGGGGTCGATCGCATCCTGCGGCATGGAGGCGTGGCCGCCGGCGCCCTTGACGGTGATCGAGAGGACGTCGGACGAAGCGAGCAGCGGCCCGGCGCGCCCCGCGAAGATGCCGTGCGGCGCGTTGGGCATGATGTGGAGCGCGAAGGCCGCGTCGGGCAGCGGATCGATCAGCCCGTCGTCGAGCATAAACCGCGCGCCGTGATGCCCTTCCTCGCCGGGCTGGAACATGAACATCACCGTGCCGGGCAGGCGGTCGCGCGCCGCACAGAGCAGCTTCGCCGCGCCGACAAGCATCGCGACATGTGTATCATGGCCGCAGGCATGCATCGCGCCGCTGGTTTCCGAGGTGAATGCGAGGCCCGTATCCTCGACCAGCGGCAGCGCGTCCATGTCGCCGCGCAGCAGCACAGTGCGCGCGTTCCCGCCATTCCCCGCCAAACCCCCGCGCAGGATCGCGACCAGCCCCGTGGTCGACGGCCCTTCGCGAAATTCGAGCGGCAGGCCGGCGAGAGCGTCCTTGATCTTGGCGAGCGTCTTGGGATTCTGAAGGCCGAGTTCCGGCTCGCGGTGGATAGCGCGGCGCAGATCGACGAGATCATCAAGGAGGGTTTCGGCCTCGGCGGGCCAGCGGCTTGTTTCGGTCAGCGTCATCTCTCGATCCTCGACTGGGGGCGTCACGCGATCCTAGAACGTCGCCGCCGGCTTGTCAGCCTGCCGCGGCGCGGCCGAGGGTCAGCACGGCGAGCGCGATGGCGATGGCGCTGCCGTGCAGGACGATGCGGCCCCAGCGGGTCGGGGCGGGGTCGATCCATTCGACGACGAGTGCGGTCGCCGACTGGATGCCATAATAGAGAACGAAGGCTTTGGACGCCCAGGCGATGACGGTGAAGATGTCGCCCGCCCACACCACCGCGATCGAGGCTGATGCTGCGATGACATAGCCGATAGCGACGGGGATTCGCTGGCGCGAGGCGCCGGCGACGAGGCCGCTGGCGCCGTTGAGATCGGCCACCGCCGCCGAAAGCTGCGACAGAAGGGCGGCGACGATGATCGCCGGCGCAACGAGGGTGCCGACGGGGCGCAGCAGTTCGATGACATGGGTGTCGCCGCCCTCGGGCGGCAGGCGCCCGTCGAGCCACGGCGTCAGGAGGCCGATGAAGAGCATGTAGACGACGAAGGCGATCCACTGCGCATGGCGCATCGTGCGCACTCGCGTCGCGCGGTCGTAGCTGTCGCCGAGGTAGCGAGACGTTTCGAACCCCTGGACGAGGATGATGAGGCCGAGCAGGATGCGGACCGCGTCGAAACCCTCCGCCTGGTCGGCGAGCGGACGGACCGCGACCGTTCCCGCCGCGACTTCCGACCCCAGCGCCCAGGCGAGCGCGGCGATGAGCGCGGCGATCATCGCCAGCTTAAGCCCGACCGAGCCCAGCTCGACATGCTCGAGCCAGCGCAGACCGCCGAAATAGCCGAGGGTGCCGAGCAGCGCGAGGATCGCGGTCGTCATCCCGTGCGCAACCACCGGATCGACGACGCCGAACGCCTTGAGCGCGAAATCGGCGAGCAGGTCGAGATAATAAGCGACCGAGACGAAATAGGCGAGGATCAGCGCAAGATCGGCGGCGCGGTCGAGCCAGAGCAGCACCGGCGGCGGCGATTCGGCCGCGAGCATCGGTTCGAGGCGACTGATATTGTCGCGCACCGCAAGGCCGAAAAGATAGGAAATGGCGCAGAGCGCCGCCATCGCCGCGACCGCATAATGGCCCGCGACATGGCCAAGGATCGGCCCCGCGACGAGGAAGCCTGACCCGATGATCGACGCGAGTGGCGTGACGGTCGCGCGCCAGTCGCGCGAGCGCAGCAGCGGCGGCGACAGCATCACCGCCGCGGTCGCGACGGCGACGACGAGCAGAACGAGGTTGGTCGAACTCACCGACCGCCGAAGAGCTGCCGCCCCGCCAGATCGAGCATGATTTCCTCGCTGCCGCCGCCGATCGCGTTGACGCGAACCTCGCGGTAGATGCGTTCGACCTTGCTGCCAGTGATGTAGCTCGCGCCGCCCAGCACCTGCGCCGCCTCGCGCGCGACCGCCTCGAGCATCCGGGTCGCCTGCACCTTGAGCATCGCGAAATCGGCGGGGCGGTCCTTGCCGGTCTTCACCTGCCAAGCGCAGAGGTCGACCCACGCCTGCGTCGCTTCGATCTGGCGTTCCATATCGGCGAGCTTGATGCGGATCGACTGGTGGCCGACGAGCGGCTTGCCGAACGTCTCGCGGTTCTGCGCCCATTCTACGGCCTCGGCGAGCGCGACGCGGGCATAGGCGCAGCAGCCCATCGCCATGCCGAGCCGTTCCGAATTGAAGTTGCGCATGATGCCGATGAAGCCGCCGTTCTCGGGCCCGATCAGGTTTGCAGCGGGGACGCGGACGTCCGCGAAATGGATCGCCGCGGTGTCGCTGCAGCGCCAGCCCATCTTGTCGAGCCGCGTGCGTTCGACGCCGGGTGCGTCCATGTCGATGAGCAGCAGCGAGATGCCGCCCGCGCCCGGACCGCCGGTGCGCACCGCGCAGGTCAACCAATCGGCGCGCATGCCGCTGGTGATGAACATCTTGCCGCCATTGACAACATAATCGTCGCCGTCGCGCACCGCCGTCGTCTTGAGGTTGGCGACGTCGCTGCCGCCGCCCGCTTCGGTAATGCCGAGCGCGATGATCTTGTCCCCAGCGAGCACGGGCGGCGCGACCCGCTGTTTCAATTCGTCCGAGCCCAGCGCGAGGATCGGCGGCAGGCCGATGCCGTGCGTCATCAGCGAGGCACCGAGTCCGCCCGCGCCGACCGCGGCGAGCTCCTCGGTCAGAACGAGGCCGTGGAAATTGTCGAAGCCTTCGGAATGGCCGCCATATTGCTCGGGGTAGCGCAGGCCAAGTATACCCGCTTCCGCCGCCTTCTTGTGCAGCGCGCGCGGCAACTCGCCCTCGGCCTCCCAGCGGTCGATGTGCGGTGCGATCTCGCGTTCGACGAAGCGGCGGACGCTTTGCGCCAGCGCCTCGTGGGTTTCGTCATAATAGGGGGAACGGGCGCACCAATCGTCGAAAGCAGTCATACCCCGATGCTGCGCCCGGTTGACGTAAACGTCAAGGGAAGCGCGACCTTGCGGTGGCGTACAGACGATAAATTTCGGCTCGATTTCCTCGCCATGCACCTTAAGGTCGCCATCTATGACGAAATCTATCCTGCTCGCCGGCCTCGCCGCGCTCGCCCTTGTCTCCACTCCCGCCGCCGCGCAATCCTCGCCCGAGGCGGTGGCCGAGGCCGCGCTCAAGAAGGCGCCGGTCTTCGACGGGCATAATGACGTGCCCTGGGCGCTGCGCGAGCGCGCCGACAATATGATCAACGGTTTCGATTTCAACGACACCAGCCATACCGCGACGACCGATCGCATCGCGATGCACACGGACCTGATCCGATTGCGCAAGGGCCATGTCGGCGCGCAATTCTGGTCGGTCTATGTCCCGTCGAACAGCAACGAGGCGCAGGCGGTGCAGCAGACGCTGGAGCAGATCGACGTGATGAAGCGTCTCGTCCAGCGCTATCCGAACGACCTGATGCTCGCGACCAGTTCGGCCGAGCTCGAAAAGGCGATGAAGGCGGGCAAGATCGTGGGCATGCTCGGCATGGAGGGCGGTCATTCGATCGGATCGAGCCTGGCGGTGCTGCGCGACATGTATGATCTCGGCGCGCGGTACATGACGCTGACCCACAGCCGGAACACCCTGTGGGGCGACAGCGCGACCGATGCGCCCGCGCACGACGGGCTGACCCCGTTCGGCGAACAGGTGGTGCGCGAGATGAACCGCATCGGCATGATCGTCGATCTGAGCCACACGAGCGAGGCGACGATGAAGGACGCGCTCGCCGCCGCGAAGGCGCCGGTGATGTTCAGCCACTCGGGCGCGCGCGGCGTCAACGACCATCCGCGCAATGTCCCCGACAGCGTGCTGCCGCTGGTCAAGGCGAACGGCGGCATCGTGATGGTGGTGCTGTTGCCGACCTTCCTCGACCCCCAGGTGCGCGCCTATGGCCTGTCGCGTACCGCCGAACAGGCGCGGTTGAAGGCGATGTATCCGGGCGATCCCGCCGCGGCCGACAAGGCGCTCGCCGACTGGGACAAGGCGAACCCGACGCCGACGACCGATGTCGCGAAGGTTGCCGACCATATCGATCATATCCGCAAGCTGGCCGGGATCGACCATATCGGGCTCGGCGGCGATTATGACGGCATGGATTCGGCGCCGGTCGGGATGGAGGATGTGTCGGGCTACCCCGCGTTGTTCGTCGAACTGGCGAAGCGCGGCTATTCGCAGGCCGACCTCGAAAAGATCGCGAGCGGCAACATGCTGCGCGTGCTGAAGGCGGTCGAGGCCTATGCGGCGAGCCAGAAAGGCCAGCCGCCGATCGAGACGCCGGTGGCGAAATAATGCACGTCGCCGCCGCGACGGCGGAGGTGGCGGCTATTTCCTCTTGAACGGCCAGTCGATCGCGCCGCTCGCCCACAGCGCCCACCAGATGATGAGCGGCTGCGCGGCGAGGCGAGGGCCGTGGTACCACCAGCCGAGCGTCTGTCCGCCGATCGCGACATGCGCGAAGGCGTGATGGAAATTCGCCGGCCACACGCACAGCGCATAGAGGGCAAGGCCCCAGCCCGCCGCCTTGCGCGTCGCCGGGATCAGCAACCCCAGCGCGCCCGCCAGTTCGGCAATGCCCGTCGCGGCGACGACCAGCGCCGGCTGCGGCACCCAGGGCGGGGTGATCGCGACGAAGGGCGCGGGGGTGGCAAGGTGGCGGTAGCCCGCATAGCCATAAGCGAGCGCGAGCAGCCAGCGCAGCGCCGTGCGGATCGTCACCGCCCGATGGCTTCGATCATCGCCTCGACGCGCACGAATTTCTCGCGCGGATTGCCTTCGAGCGCGGCGGCGACCTCCGCCGCCTCTATCTTGCGCCAGTCGCGGAAGGTGACGGGCGCGATGCCGCGCCCCGCGAGCAGCGCGTCGAGTCCGGGACGGCCCGGCTTGCCGCCACCGCGGCCTATATCCTCCAGCACCATTTCGGCGATGCGCGCGCCGTCGGGCTTGTTGGTGCCGATCGTCCCCGATGGCCCGCGCCGCGCCCAGCCGACGCAATAAAGGCCGGGCAGGATCCGCCCCTCGTTATTGGCGAAGCGGCCGCGACCATGTTCATAGGGCACGCCGGGGATCGGCGGCGTCTGATAACCGATGCAGCTGACGACCAGACCCGCCTCGATCGCATAGGTTTCGCCGGTGCCATGGCTGCGCAGATCGGCATCGAGCCGCGTCCGTTCGACGATGACGCGCTGGGCGCGCCCGTCGCCCTCTATCGCGACGGGCATGGCAAAGAAGTCGAAGTCGATCGTCACCGGCTTGGCAACCGGATTCGCCGCGAACTGCCGTAGATGCGTCACCGACTTGCGCATGCCGGGTTCGAGCAGCGCATCGTCGCCTTCGTCGGGCAGATCGGCGGGGTCGACGCGCGGGCTGGCGCGTTCGAGATGGCCCAGCTCGCCCAGCTCTTTCGGTGTCATCGCGATCTGGTGCGGGCCGCGGCGGCCGAGAATGTGGATGTGCCGGATATTGCTCGTCGCGAGCAGGTCGCGCGCATGGGCGACGATGTCGCTGCCGGCGAATTCGGCGGGGGTCTTGGCAAGGATACGCGCGACGTCGAGCGCGACATTGCCGTTGCCGATCACCGCGACGCCGGGGCTGTCGAGCGGCGGGTCGAGGTCGGCGAAATCGGGGTGGCCATTGTACCAGCCAACGAAGGCGGCGCTGCCGATGACGCCGGGCAGATCGGCGCCGGGAATCCCCAGCGGCCGGTCATTGGGTGCCCCGGTCGCGAGCACGACGGCGTCGTAGAGCTGCGCCAGTTCGTCGATCCCGATGTCGGTGCCGACCGACACATGGCCGACGAAGCGCACATTGTCCGCCAGGGCGACACCCTCGTACCGCCGCGACACCGCCTTGATCGATTGGTGATCGGGGGCAACGCCGGTGCGGATCAGCCCATAGGGAACGGGCAGGCGATCGATCACGTCGACGGCGATATCCTCCGCCTTCTGCAAGGTTTCGGCGGTATAATATCCGGCCGGACCCGACCCGACGATCGCGACATGACGCATCAGCCCACCTCCAAGTGCAGGACCTGCGCCGGGGCGCGGCCCCTCTGTTCTTCTGTTCTGCGCGCGATGCTAGCGGCGAATTGGATAAGGGCAAGCCGCCTGTTGCGCGAACCCGACCGGGCGGTCGCACCGGCCTTGACAGACGGCCCACGCAATCATATTGCGCGCCCCTCATTGCCCCGTCGTCTAATGGTAAGACTACGGATTCTGATTCCGTCTATTGAGGTTCGAATCCTCACGGGGCATCCAAAAATTCTGCTATATTTCAATATGTTACTTACAAACCCCCTGCTGAATGTTGTCAGTGGGTGTGTCGCGGTGATTCCCTTGAATTTCCTCAGCATTCCTTAGTGTGCAGCTGGTCCCCGGCTCCTGCATGCAACATAGATGCAACACGCACGAGCGGCATGCCTGATGTAGTCTGTCAGCTGTGCGTGCGGACGCACAGCAATATGGGAAGTATGGCGAGGGTTCTCAGGCTGATCGCTGAACAAGCGGGCAAGCGTGGGTTAGCCGCCTATTGGGGCAACGGTTTGACTGTCCGAAGTTGATCAAGCTTGTGGGCAATTGCCTGCCAGCGCTGGGCGCGTAGCGTGTCGCCGGACCTGGTCAACGTGCGACACGCTCAGCAATGAACTCGAGTGCTCGTTCGCAATGCTCTTTCTCGACATGTAACGCACAGGCCCATAGATGTTGATCCTCAGACATCGAGGGGGCGCAGGATGGTTGCGAAGTTTCTCAAGGAAGCCCTGTGGACGGTAGGAGCTGCAGCTGCTTTTGTGTTTTCCCCGCAAGTCCAAGCAGCTGATCCCTTGAAGGCCCTTTCGGCGAACGTCGTTCGATCCATTGAGTTCGACCTCTGCTTGCCCGCAACTGCCCAAGAATATGTGGCTCTAGGAAAAAACGCGATAATCATGTTGGAGGCCTCATCTGCGATTGAGACGGAGCTTCCTCTGAAGTCTGTCTTCGTGCAGGTCGGAGAAATTAGGATACCGCTGCAACGAATCTGGCGCTCGGAAATAGCGCCTTCAGGTGATCGGTTCGTGCAGGTTTCTTTCTATTTGGTGCCAATCCAACGAACCAAGAAGCCCGGACGGCTGGCTGCTGATTTCGCCGGCGAACGAAGTGACTTTGGAATTTCGACATTCGGTCCTGACTTCTACGATGATGGGGCTCCCGCATTTGCGCGACTTGACGAATACGATGATGCATCCGAACCGGATATGGACGCAGTCAGAAGCGTCTTACGGCGGGAGTATCCAGATCAGTATAAGGGGTAGAAAGCCCTCCTGTGGTTGGGGCGACTATTCGCAACCGATGCCGTCGCCATCGCGATCGAGCCGCGGCGCATAGCCGGGATCGCCGATGAGAACAGGAGCAGCGCCAGCCGCGCGTGCTTCCCGGCAATTGCGAAAGGGTCGACTTCCGAAGGCCCGTTGCGGCTCCTCCGAGACAAAGCGCTGCGGCTTCGGCGCAAAGGGCTCGGGCTCGGCATAGGAGGCGCTGGGATCGTAATTAGCTGGTGCCTGGCCAACAAAAGCCTGGGGTGCCTTGTCTGCGCTACGCTTCGGATCTTCACTGGACAGCTTGCCGGCAACGAACGCAAACAGCGCCACGAGCGCAATCGTTCCTATTTGGCTGTTGCCCCTCTTGCCCATGTCGAAAGACTGCCACGAAGGTGTCAAAGAGTCGATTCAGCCGAAAAGCCGCCCCCACAGAGCGTATGCGATGCTGCCGAGCACGGCGACGGCGAGCGCCAGGCCGATAGCGACGGTGGCGCGGTCCTTCATGGGCAGCGGTGTCCCTGCCAATAGCGGTCCCACTTGGCAGCATATCCGTTGCGCACCATGGCGCAAGAAAGATCTCCCGACTTTGGCGAGACGCAAAAGGCCGCTGTCCGGGTTCCTCCGGCGCCGCCCGCAGAGCGGCAGCGCATCGTCGGGCCGCTGACCGTCACATGGCCGGTTCTCAATTTGCCCTGCGGCGTGCCGACCAGTTCGGCGAGATGATCGCGGGCGGCAATTGGGTCGGCAGCCGGGCAGGGGTGGCCGGGACGGCATGAGCCGTCCATTTCGCGCGCCGCGATGCCCGATAGGCGAATGTGCGGCCCTTCGGCGCACCAGATCGGCCCGTCGCCATCCCAAACGGCCGTGGGCGTGCAATCGAAGGATTGGCCAGCAGGGACGACCGTGGCCGCGAGAACAAGCGCAACTATCATTTCGGCTCGCACCCCTCAGGCCAAGGCTCATCGACGCCGAATTTCATCGGCGCATATCGCGGCGTGCATCGCGGATCGGTCGGGGCATAACCAGCGCGGCAGACAAAGCTGCTTTCATTATCGATCTGCCGCAAGATGAGCGCGCTCAGCTCGCTGACGTTCCTGTCTTCGCGCAGTTCCTCGATCGGATGCTTGCCCTTGCCATTCTTGCCCGAGCGCATCGTCTTGATGGCCACCGAAATGCAGATGCCGAGATAATCGCGGTCGACGCGGTGCATGTCAGTCCTCGACCAGGCCGGCGCGGATATTGCCTGCCTCGACCTGCAGCGCGTTCGCGCGAGTGCGCGCGTCGCCGTTGCCGATCTTGTGGGCATAGGCCAGAAAGCGGTCGGCGCGGCGATCGAGATAATCGGCGATGCGCTCGGCTTCAGAAAGGCCAGTATGTCCGATTGTTGCTTCCATGATCATGCCGCGACCGACAGGTCGTTGCCGGTGGCGCGCTCTTCGGCGAGCACGGCATCGGGGACGGTGACGATGATGCCGCCGGTGCGCCGTCCGACGCCGTGCGCCGCGAAGACGGCGGCCGCCGCATCCACCGCGGCGCCATAGGCTTCGACATGGGCCGGATCGACGCCATGGTCGGCGAAGGCCGGCTCCTCGGCGTCGAGCTTACCCTGATCGTCCATCGCTTCGAGGCGCCCCTGCGAAAGACAGGCCTGCAGCGGCGATACGCCCAGCGCGTCGAGCCGGGCGAGCGCGGCGGCGGCGGCTTCCGCGACGATGTCCGGCGCGACATCATCCACGTCGCGCAGCTCGATCCGCTCTGAAATCGCCTTCACCATCACTCAACTCCGATTCGTCTCTTGCCTCAATGTTCCACTGATGTTCTCATTTGGCAAGATGAGTCGAGAGCTAGTGAACCCCATCCGCGACCTGTTCGACGCGGCCGTGCGGCACAACACGATCAAGGTGTCGTGCCGGTGCGGCAATGTCGGCATCTTCGATCCGCATGCGCTGTGGTGGCTGTTCGAGCGCCGCGGGTGGAACGACCGGCTGGGCGACGTCCAGCGCCGCATGCGGTGCCTGCAATGCTATGTCGCCAAGCGAAAGCGGACGCCGGCGGCGATCGAGCTGAGCAACGAGAACCACACGCGGCAGTTGCCGATGCCCGATATCAGCGAGTGGAAGCGGCAGCTTCGGCGGAGGCGGTGATGTCCGAAATTAGGTGGTTGTCTGACTTTCCGCTAATGGCACGGTTGCCTCAAGTGCGCCTCGGTAATCGCTATGAAGAACTGGAAACCCTAGGCCTTGCAGATCGCAATAGCAGTTCACTCTGCGGGCGCGATATTGCCGATCAGACTGTCCCAAGAGCCGATGTCGAGAAAAATAGTCCCGGCCATCATCGACATGAGCAGGGTTAGGATCAGCAACCACACCAGAATGATGCTTGCTGTCATCCGCCAGCTCTTGGGCGGGAGGCCTTGGAAGAGAAATGTCAGGATACCTGCCACGTTTACGCATACCAGGTTGACCGTGAATAGGAAAAGCGCGTTGGCGCCAGCAGCAGGATATCCAGCGCCTGTATAGATGCCTGCAGCGGTCAACGGGGGAACCAGCGCAACCGCCACCATCACGCCAACCAGGGAGAGCGATGCCCCTCGGCTGAATGCCAGCACCCCGGCACCGCCGCATGCAAGGGCAAGGGCAACGTCAGAGGGCTGGACCAGCGTCCGATTGCGCAATTCTGGGGTCAGAGGGTCGATCGTCGCGATCACACCAATCGCAATGCCCGCCAAGACGGAGAGAGCGCTGCCAACGGCCAGCGTGACCATTGCCTGACTGCCTAGCTTCCAATTGCCCACAGTCGCCGCCAGCGCGAGGCCCATCGTGGGGCCGAGCAAGGGTGCAATGATCATTGCACCGATAACAACGGCCGTTTGCCCGCTGCGCATCCCGAGACCGGCAATGATCGCCGACAACGTGACAGTTAAAAGATAGGACGGGCGCAGCTTGAGGCTGTCCTCGATATCGTCGTAGATTTCGTCCGTGCTCAGGCGATCTCGGCTGAAAAAGCGCTCCAGCCATGTGGGCGGCGGGAGATCCCGAGAAAGCGGCAGTTCGGTATCGGCATTTTCCTGCAGAGGCGGCAGCACGGCCTCGAGCTCGGCTACATATGTCGTGAACGAAGGGATGTGGCCAAAGGCCTCGTCGAGATCTACGAGTAGCCGTTCGGTGTAGCGCTGCTGGACGATGCAGGAATACTTTTCATGCTCACCGGGCACACTCTCGCGCCAAAACCGCCGTGTGTGGCGCGGCAGGATGGTCTCGAGCTGCCCTATTTGATTTTCAGGCAGAAAAATCTGAACGATGCGCGCTGGCATGGGGGGCTATCAAGACTCCGATTGTGACGTTTAAGCGTGGCATCAAGTCGAACTTCTATAATGAACGTTTGCCATAGATCGCTGGGCGATCGCCATCCAAGATGCGAGGGCCATCTCTCGATGCCATTCCTGCCTAGCGTTCAAAGTGAGGCGTTTTATGCCGAAAATCCCGATTGCCAGCAAGCCGCTGAGGTTTGTAATTGAGAGCCTGGGCGAGATGAGAAGGTCAGAGCCGAATGCGTGTTTCTTTTGGGGCAAATGGCACGCTTAAGGGTGTCGGCGAATATCTTCGCGCCGTCGCAATCTCTACCCGCAGGCAACTTGATAAAACGGGGCTGTTTCCTGACTTGTCGGGAGACAAGGGACCACAGCTACGCGCGACCGTCCAAGAGGACGGTATACTGTCCAAGTCCTATATGCTCATGTGCGGCCTGTCAGCGGGTATCGCCGCGCTAGGGCTACTCCAGTCCTCCAGCGCCGTGGTGATCGGAGCGATGCTCATCTCACCCTTGATGGCTCCGATCGCCTCGATGGGCTTTGGCTTTGCCTCTCTCGACGGGCGGCAGATCAAGGATGGCGCAAAGGTGGTGGCGGTCGGCGCAGCCATCGGCATTCTGGTGAGCATCTTTCTCACATGGCTTAGCCCGATCCGCAACGCGACCCCGGAAATCATCGCGCGGACCGAGCCAACTTTGCTCGACCTGGCAATAGCGACATTCTCAGGCGTAGCAGGCGCTTTCGCAACAGTCTGGCAACGCGGCGCAACAGCTATCGGTGTTGCGATTGCAACAGCACTGATGCCGCCGCTGGCAACGGTCGGCTACGGAATAGCTGTCGGCAACGCGGCTTTTATGGGCGGTGCGTTCCTTCTGTTCCTGACCAACTTGGCCGCTATCTCCTTTTCATTTGCCCTCATAGCCAGGCTAAGCGGCGCGGCGCGGCCCATCGCAAAGGTCGAGCTTAGCCTTCGCTATGTTCTGATGGGCGCTGTCGCTTTCCTCATTCTGGCCACGCCGCTGGCCCTTACGCTCTATAGGGTCACGCGTGAGGCCAATACAGCGACCCTGACGCGGCGCGTTTTGCAGGAAGAGCTTCATGTCGCGCGCTCAAATATCGCCCAGCTCGAAGTCAAGTGGCCAATGGGTGGACAGCCTTCCATTGACGCGGTCGTGATCGCTCCGGATTATCGCAATGAAGCCGAGCGGATTATCACGGCAAGGCTATCGAAAGCCTTGGGTGTGGAGCCGCAAATGAATATCCAGCAAGTGGTGGCATCCGACTTGCTTTCGGAGACGCGTGCCATCGTCGACACGGCTGTTGAACGGACTGTAGCGGGCATTGCCCGCGATGTGCCGCCGCTAACTGCTATTCGTGCGGAATTAGGGTTGCCGGTGCAGGCGCTCTGGGTGAACCGCGCTGAGCGAACCGTTCAGGTCGTGCCTGTTAGCGGTGAAGGCTGGACGCTGAAAGCCTATCGCGCGCTCGAGTCCAAGGTCGAGAATGCAGGCCAAGGATGGCGGGTGCACATTATTCCGCCAGCACCGGCAACTCTTGTTATTCCTATAAATGTGCAGGATGGCTCTCGCAGTTCGGGTGACCAATTGGATTTGGCGATATGGGCTATCGACCGCTGGGGCCTCGAAAGCCTCTCCCTGTCAGGATTTTCAGGCAGGAACACAAGCGATGCAGAACAGGCAGCAGCGCGTGCTAACGTCGCCCTGATATCCGAGGCGCTGAAGAATAAAGGGATTAGGAGTTTCAATGGAATTGCCGAGCCTGGGTCAGCGCGTTTGAAAGGGCTTCAAGCGAAGGTCGGGTCGGAGGACGGGGTTGAAATCATAATTGTCCGCTCACCCGATGCCCCACACACTGAAAATGCCGGAGATGCTACTCCTCCATCTTGAGCGAAATCCACTAGCTGTTACTCAATTCTTGTATTTCTCACCACTTGATGGATCGCTGCTTGTCATGCCAAAGAGCGCTTGAGCAGCTTGCAAAGCTGCTTCGGTCGGTATCACGCCGCCTCGCCCGCTGGCAAAACCTTCCAGAAAACTGCGCCACGCGACTCCAGCATAGATCGCGGATTGCCAGCGAGCGCGCTCGGCATTGGCTTCGGAGAGCTGTCGGATCAACCCGCGGAACGGAATGAAGCCTCCCTGCAAATTGCCGGCCAGGTTCCAGCGCTTATTCACCACGCCATCGTTGTCGGAGGGAGCATCGGCATCAGGGCCGAGCACGGTGTGGAGCCTTGCGATCTCCGCTTGGTTGGCGGGGCAGGCCATTCAATAGATCCAGTAGATCGCTGCGCAGGCGGTGATCCCGACGACGATGTTCATCGGCACCCCGATCTTCACGAAGTCAGTAAAGCGGTAGTTGGCCGCGCCATACACGAGCGTGTTGGTCTGGTAGCCGATCGGCGTTGCAAAGCTGGCACTGGCGCCGAACATCACCGTGATGACCAATGCGCGCGCATCCAACCCGGCATTCTCGGCAAGCCCTATGGCGATCGGTGTCATGATAACGGCTACGGCATTATTGGTGACGGTTTCCGTCAGCAGGCTGGTTACCGCATAGATTGCGATCAGCAGCAGCAACGGGGTCATGCTCGTAAGTGCAGGCTCCAGCGTGGTTACGATGAGATCGATCGTCCCGGCATTGTCCAGACCTTTGCCAAAAGCTAGCATGCCGAAGATCAACACCAGTGTGTTACCGTCGATCGCGGCCCATGCTTCTTCAGGGTCGATGCAACGAAACAGCATGACGATCCCTACGCCAACCAACGCAAGCGCTTCAATCGGCCAGCCGAACAGCGCAGCAAGCAACACTACCCCGGCAATCGTAGCAATCGCGATCGGCGCCTTGGTGCGCCGGAAGGCGCGGGCCTCGGCCTCGTTGACATTGGTGAGCCCGACATTCGTCTGCAGCGCCTGAACTGCATCGCTGCCCGCGGCAATCAGAAGGCGGTCTCCAGCCCTGATGCGCGCGCTGGCTAGATCGGGCCCAGCGACATGGCGTGGCCGCACCAGTCCCAGAACGCGGACCTTCAGGCGGGAGAGAAAAGGAATTTCGGCGAGGCAGCGGCCGATCATCGGATGGGACGGCGAAATCACGGCCTCGACAAGGCGGAGATCCAATGGCCGTTCGGGGCCGGCAGTGGCCACGCCCCCGCCGCCACCCGTCAGGCCGGTCCTAAAATCATGGGCCTTTGCCAGCGATGCGAGTTCGGCCGGGCTGGCCGTCACGATGAGGTTATCGCTTGCCGCAAGCTCCCATTCATCGAACCGCTGTCGCACCATTTTGCTGCCGCGCTGAATGCCAATAATGCGCAGACCCGGCCGGCGAAACAGTCCGACTTCGCCAATTTTTTGCCCGACCAGGCCGCTCTCGCTCATCAGCGTCAACTGCGATAGGAAAGCATCGCTTTCCCCTTGTTCGTCTAGCGCATGCGCGGGCCGGTCGGGTAGAAGAAATCTTCCGGTCAAGCCCAGCATCACTAGGCCTGCGGCGGCAGCGCAAAGGCCGGTGATGGTGATCTCGAAAATGCCGAAGGGAGCAAGCCCCTCCCGCTGTGCAACCCCGTCTACCAACAGGTTAGTCGAAGTGCCGACTAGCGTCATTGTCCCGCCCAATACCGAAATATAGGAGAGCGGGATCAGCAGTCGCGTTGCATTGACGCCGAGCACGCGAGAAAGGCGCTGGATAATCGGGATCATCACGATTACCACCGGCGTGTTGTTCATGAAGGCTGAAGCCGAGATGGTTCCGGCAGCGATTTCCATCACGCCCTGTCGGGGTTTGCGCAAGGTGCGCTGGATGATCCATCCCGATACACCCTCCAGCGTGCCAGTGCGCAGCATCGCTCCCGATAGAACAAACATGGCACCGATCGTAATCGGGGCGGGGTTGCTGAAAACGCCAAGCAGTTCACGCCGAGGCAGGAAGCCGAGACCGAGCATCAACAAGCCACCGGTGACTGCTATGACCACTGGCGGCCTTCTTTCGGTCAAGAAGGCCGCAAAGATACCGATCAGCAGAGCAAGGCCGATATAGGGTCCGTAAGGATTAATGTATTGACCCTGGAAAGCTTGCATCGCCTCATCATTCATAATCTTAAGGGCGGGCGCCCGGTGTCTGCCAAGCCTGAACTTCCGATCGAAGGCAGGTCACAAACTATAGCAACGTGTCACCTACGGACGGCATCTTCACTTTCATTGTCGTCGCGCGCCATGACTTTTCTGCTGCGCGCCATTTGCCGATTAGCCCCGCCTCCCTTGGTGGCTACAGGCTTTCCCTCCGCTGTAATTAGGCCGAGGCGGCGTTGTTGCGCATCAGCTCAGTTCAAGCAATGGTTTGCTTGCAAAGCAGCATTGAGCGGCGCCACTGTGACGATGCGCGACCGTGCACGCAGAAGCACTGGATTAGCGAAACCTGTATGTGAGGAACGGCCGCTACAATGACGAGCAGGAAGGCGCCTGTGGATGGATTGAAACGCCGGGAGCGCGCCTGATCGGCACCATCCGGGTGAGATGTATCGGATATCTCTAGGACTTCTCGATTTTGGCATATATGCAATCGTCGCCGTATGTCGAAGCTGGCGCAGGGTGGGTTTAGCAATGGCGCCCTGTGGGACGAACCGAGCGAGCGACCTGAAACATAATCCCGGCGCGTCTTCATCGGAAACGTGCTCCACGTGAGCCAAGGCATTCTTCCGAGATTTTTGGGAAAGGCCGAGACACGTGAGGCACCGGCTTCCGCTTGCTCTAGGGCTCCGCGCCGACGGGATCAGCACGCATCATCTCCTCAACCATCTCTTCAATCGACTTTTCTCGATCGCGACACAGTAACAAGAGGGTGCGCACCACCTCGTTTGCAACGCGAAGCGATCTCTGATGCTCAGGTGAACTATAGTGTTGATGCAATGCATCGTCGTCGAGCAAATCTTCGATCGCGAGAAGTCGTGCACCTGCGTCGGGAAGAGACTGTAGCCATTCCTGGAGATCGTGCTCTGGAACTCCATGCGCAAAGCGGTAAGCTAACTCGATCGCTTCTACGGTAAACGGTTCAATTGCTCTCAGTCTTACCATTATTATCTCCTTCACATGGGCTCGGTTGAGCGGTCGAAGGAGAACCAACTGTCGCGCGTTTTGCAGAATGTCCAATGGCAAATGTTGGCAAATTCATCGGGCCGCCGATGTGCCCTCCTCGTCGGCGCCTGGTGCCTTTGAGAAAGATCTCCTGGGGCCGCAACAAGCCAGACTGGCCGGCCGTAAGCAGTCCCGCGCATTGCTCATCGCCGGCCGAGCTGAAGACTTATCATCTCAAGAGCGAGCAGTAGCCCTTTCCCTAATTGCCACCAGGAGAGCCTGCAGGTCTCGGCGAACGGCGGGGTCGTTCAGCCGCGCCAACGGAAATCCGGGATAGCCACTTAGCTTCGACGTCGAAAGCGGACCGACGATAGCTGTTAGTTCATCATAGATATGTTGCCGGACTGCCTCGTCAGCGAACGCCGGACGGCTCACCAAATAGGCAAGGCACAGTTGCACCGAGCCTTTCCCCTGGCGCGAGAGGGTAATTGGATAGATGGTATCGTTTGGGAGGTCGAACACCGCGATGAGTGACGCTTGAGCGCGCGTGACCTCCGCATGTCCGCCGGCGGCTGCGACCAGATCCACGTAATGATTTGCCGCTTCGATGGCTTCAGCCCCGAAGCTGCGCAAGCTCTCTTCGATCCATTCGTCGCGGCTGATCTTGGGGAGTGCCGATCTCGCTGCCTTCTCGTTCTGCGCGCGCTCGGTTTCACCAATAATTCGTGGGGCGAGGGCGGTGATCCCCTCTCCCTCGAACCAAGTCAGTTCCACCGCGCGGACGTCTGCCTTCATTTGCTCATTCAGAAACTCGACGATCCGCGCGAGCTCGCGGGGGATAGTATCGGCGACGAATACCATCTTGATGCGACCGGCCGCAAAGTTCGCGTCGACCTGCTCCCAGAATTGCTCGGGATCGGCTCCTGCCCCCAAGAACTGCTCTAACTCGACATCTGGGTCGCGCCCTAACTCGACGGAGGTCGCAGCGAAATTCTCGGCGATTCTGCCGCCTTGCCAGTATGCGGTGCCATTCGCGGCATAATCCAGCATCTGGCCCACCACTTCGCGGCGAAGTCGAGTATCGACCGCTCGCTTCAGCTCCACCAGCACAGGGATGCCGGTTCGCGTCACGAACAGGTGATCGAGCGACCATCGTCCACTGCCATCTTCCCGATCAGCGATAGGCTGTTCGCGCCGAATAAGCAGCAGCGCGCCATCTTGATCAGAGATGAGCTCGGGGTGTTTCGCCACCAGGCGCTGCATAAAGTCTTCACTGCGAGGTTCGGACGGGCGCATAGCGATGAGCGTCTCCGATCCATCGACCGTGTAAATGGAGGCGCGGGTCAATGGATGTTCCAGACATATTGCATGTGAATCCCAGCGATGATCCTACCGCGGCACTGCCCGAAGAACTACAAGGAATTCGGATTCACGTGACGACGATAAGAGCCCTTTTGCCATCAACCGATCCTCATTTAAGCTTTCTCAGGCCTTCAACCCGCTCGCGAAACCTGTAGCACAACTCCGGCGCAACCAAGTTGGAAACGCGTTGTTTA
Organism: Sphingopyxis terrae subsp. terrae NBRC 15098; assembly: GCF_001610975.1. Classification (NCBI taxonomy): domain Bacteria; kingdom Pseudomonadati; phylum Pseudomonadota; class Alphaproteobacteria; order Sphingomonadales; family Sphingopyxidaceae; genus Sphingopyxis; species Sphingopyxis terrae. Next base: position 2,201,225 of record NZ_CP013342.1, read on the forward strand.
TTGTCCGGGGCGTTTATCCCAGAATTGCGCGAAGATAGCCGGAGCCGGGAGGGTCACCGGCTTACGCTTGCCTTAGGGTGCCGGGCCGATGGCGTCGGCCAGACTCTTTGCCCCCCGGGTTGGTTTAGGCGCGGGCTTGCGTCAGGTAGAGCGCGCCAGAAGGTAGCGATGTGATATCTGAAATCTCAGATACATCGACATTGGCATAATCAGCATATGAACTTCCCAACGCCAGCGCCGCGAGATGTGCTGCGTCTCCCTGCGTTGGGGCCAAGATGATCCCCGATCTTACAGCCACATTCTCGCCATGCCAAAACAGATCGATTTTCCAGAGCTTCATATTGCTTCCATGCCTTCCATCTGTAGTGGGTCAGTTTGAAATTGACCGGTGAAAATCGGGCCGATCGCGCTATCTGTAAGGCATGATCGAGAAAACGCCCATGCGCCGCTTCACGCGCCTGACCAACGTCTTCTCAAAGAAGATTGAGAACCATGCCCACGCCGTCGCGCTTCACATGATGTATTATAATTTCGTCCGCATTCATAACACCCTTCGCGTTACTCCCGCGATAGCCGCTGGAGTTGCCGACCGCCTTTGGGAAACCCGTTTATCCCATAGACGCATGTAGACGCCCGATAGACTCGCCAATCGGCTGAACGGGCGATATGCAGCGTTCATGTCGATACCTTACAAGACGCTGGTCGATAGCGATAAGCTAATAGCCGGTGCCCCGATCTGGGTGGACCAGCACAAAGACAGCAAAGACGATCAAGTTCGGATCGTCGCCGCCTTGCGGATAGGGAGCCGCGTCTTTCAAGGTTTGGAGCTTGTTGGTCGCGCGCGGCTTGGCATCAGAAATGCTTATGTCAGTTTCAGCCTTCTATATCGGCCTACGGACAACCGGCGCGACACCGTGCGCCTTGGGCGCATTGATTGGAAGCCACTGACGCCGCACTCGAACGACCACCCTAATACTCCCCTAGCGCTGGTCGGGGACGTTTTTGGGAGCCACCATCATGCGTTTCACCTCAACTGGTCGGTCAAGAACAACGCTCCCCTAAAGGCGTTACCAATTGTTGAGGAAATTTGTCCAGATTATCAATCATATAAGGAACTGCTTGACGGAGTCGCTGACCTGTTTAGAATCGGAAATGCGGCCTCCCTGTTGCCTTCTCCATGGCCAGAGGACCTTTTTGGATGAGCATGGCTTTTGAGCAGATAAGCGCAGACGATATCCGCGATGCGGGTATTCGGAAGGCTGTGTCCAGCCTTGTGCGCGCTTCCTCATGGGGCAACGCTTACCTCATTAGCGTCCCGCTGGTTTATCCGTCCGGCACGACTGTTGGTGTGAAGGTCACCCCGCATCAAGGCGCTTACATCGTAAGTGATTTCGGTCTTGGTTGGCGCGAGGCAGAGGGATACGAGGCCCAGCGCTCATTTGGGGCGCACGCTGGTCGCATAAAGGATGAGGTTGGCGTCGAATACAACGCCAGTCACGAATTCCAAATGCGAGCCACGGAGCGGCAACTGACGTCAGCCATCCGCAGGGTGGCCTACGCATCTCATCGGGCAGCGGTGAAAGCGTTTCATTCGCTTCCCGAGGCTTGCGAGCAGGAAATTGGCGCAGCCTTGTTCCAACGTCTCCGCGAGACGTTTGGGAATGAAAAAGTTGCTGGCGAATTGAAGCTAGCCGGTGCGTCGAATATCGAATGGCCTTTCGCGGCGCAGGTGGTTCAAGGAAAGCGCCGAGTTGTCTTTGACGTGATCTCGCCACAATGGACGTCCGTTGTGGCAGCAAAGAGCAAGTTCAGTGACGTCCGCCACCTCGGGCCTAACACCATCCCGATTGCGGTTGTGGACAGTCTCGACGCCATGGGGAAATGGCTCCCCCTGATATCGCAGGAAGCGGAAGTGATTGAGGATGATGCGAGCGCCGACGAGCTTCGCAGAGTGGTAGCGGAGGCCGCATGATTACCTTGGCAACCGCCATAGCGGAAAATCGATTGCCTGAATTCATTGCTCAAGCTGAAAGCCAAGGCGTCGGCCCCGCTGATCGCGCTCAATTTGAGACCATGGTGGGGCGCGTCACAGCGCCCCAACCAGAAGATCAAACATTCCATTCACGCGGTCGCGGTTCGTCGCGCGGAAAGTGAACTCCGACAGATAGCGCTGCATGTGCTTGCTGCTGATCTGGACATGGGTCGAGCGGATCAGTCGTTCGATCCGGTGCAGGCCATAGCCGTCAAGGCGACTGAGCGATCTTCACGGTTCCGGCAGACGGGGAGGGCACCTGCAAGCGATCACACCATGTATTCCGTCGCTCCGATCATATACCCGCGATCGCACTGCCCGACCGTCCGTTGTTGCAACCACCCGATGGGGTTCTTTCCTAGGCAATTGCACCACAACGGAGCGGATCCGGCCGGCGCCCAGCATTTCCGGCGATTTCTGGGTCGCCTTGTGTCGGGGCCCAAACTTTTGGAACGGTGAATTCATCGGATCGAGGCAATAACGTGCAAAGAACGTGATCGATGGGACCGCGCCCAGGACAGAATGCCTGGCTACGGTCCCATCGATGATGACATCAATTGTCGCCGGCGCATTCGTCCCATGGAGGAAGAACGTCCCATCCGGCCACGCGCTTCGACGCTACCCCGGTGATCCCGAGCTCCATTCCTTGCATGAGGCGTTTGCTGCGCAGGATGCCCACGCCGGGGGTAAGCTTCTCGAAGCGGAAAACGCGCTCATGGCTGCGCCCGTGAAGGTCCGCCCATATCCGGTAGAGTGACCACGCATCGCCGGCGTTCGACGCGGAGATGATAGTCTGACCATCTTCGCGCGACCCTGAGAAACGATATGCATGGACGGGTTGAGGCGCTCGGTAGACGGGACCAGGCGCGTCCATGTCTTCAGGGACAACAACCCACCCCTCCGGTGTCCAGTAAGCAACGCCGCGGCGCCGGAGGTCGGAGAGTGCCAGGATATCGGATCGGTCGCGTTCCCAGGCAGCATAGGCTCCGTCCAGATGAAGTTCATATGGTTCGAGCGCTCGCGCGAAACGCATCCGATACCATTTTCTGGCCATGTGGGATGCGTCGTTACCTTCCTCTGCGAGAAAGATGACGTAACCGGGGAGATTCGGGAAAGTAGCAAGATATGGTGTCATGTGATCCTCTTGTCGTGGTTGACATGAAGACCATGCATTCGCTGATATCTGGAGTCGGGTGGGAAATGTTCTCCCACACCTCGGTCATGACCTTCCCATTCCATTCTACGAAGAGCAAAGAGCTCGCTGCGAAGCAGCGAGATCCGTAGTCGCCCGGAGGGCGGCTACAAGTCCAGGTGCTCTCGGACTGTGCCTCCCTCCCTTCGGTCGGGACACAGGCTGCGGAGGAGGCTTCGCCTCCACCTCGCCTTCGTCTCGCTCCGCTCGGCGTTCTCGCTCCGCTCGGTGATGAAAGGATTCATATATAAAACACAAACTCAGAAATGAACGGGGTCAGGAGTCTAGGATTTCCAACACTACCCAGTCATTGTATCGTCCTTTAACTCCGTTCATTTCGCGTCCCGGTGAACGGGGTGAATCCGCGTCCAAATAGTCGAACGCATGCCAGCCTGAGACGCTCCCGTCTTCTTCTAAGCGGCATATACGCCTGTTGGCTTCTATAACTCGAGACCGCAAAGACGAATTGGGAAGCCCATAACATTTGTTCGAGGCCGTCAAATGCTTCACGATGTCGCCGGCCGAAATTTCGCCGCGGCATTGTCTGCTGAGGTGAGCGTTCGCACGCCACACGTCACAGGTTAAGCTAATTGATCGGTCGGTTAAATTCCTGAGCCAAGGTGCCGCACCAGGAGCTCGCACCGCGACGGTGAGTGACGCACGTCTGATGTCAAATTCATGTTCCAGCGCGGAAAGGAATTTTTCGGTGATGGGCTTGCCTCGCCTCGCCCGGCGTCGTTCCGCGAGCCGTTCCCTCCTTTTTCTGGCCGCATCGGTAGCTCGCTTCTCTGCCAGTCTCTTATCGTTTGATGTGGTCCAGGCGGCCTTCTCGCATGCATCGGCAAATGCTTCAAAGGTCCGATGGGAATATCGCGCTTCGCGCGATAGCCTCGCGGTCTCGTTCTCCCAAGACTGGAAGGCGCGGGTCACATCGATGCCGCTTCCGATGCGTTCGATGGAAATCGCGCCGCATGCCGCGCGCGATTTGCAACCAGCGCACCCGGACGGCTGCTCAGTGATGGTCCCATCGAGCCTGCGCCATTTACTCGTCTCGTCGAACTCTCCCCGATAATATTCGACTGGGTTTCCGAAGCAGTGGAGGCTATTCGTGAGAGGCATGTTGACGATGTTGCCGGCCCCGTCTGTAACCACTTGGTCGAGGCGAATACACGCCTTCCTGTTCCGGTTCCGTCGACGTGGCGCGGAGGCAGAATGGAAAGTTTTCATTGCGCATTTCCTTTGGTCGAAGCTGCTTCTGTTTCGGTGACACAAAAGCCGATCTCTATGGCTTCAACGTCTTCTGCCGACACGCCCTCAGGCCGCAGGCGACGAATGGCATTCATTACGGCCACCTCGTGCAACCCGAGCCACCGTTCCTGTGGGCGGATATCGCGCGCAACTTCCCGAATAATTTTGATCTGCTCGGCGGTAAGCTTGGAAGGGGCCAGTCCTATGAGCGTCTCGCACGTGACTTCTGCCGACGCTTCTTGCGCCGCACCGCGTGAGGCAATGATTTCCATCGCTAAAGGATGTCGTTGACGTAACACCGCCGCAACAAATGCAGCGGTATCCATCTTTAAGTGGTTGGCTAACATGGGCGCGCGATCGACGGGAATCGGCCCGCGACCTGTCGCCATGTGGCTGAGTGCGGCCACTGAGATTCCAATCGCATCAGCGGTCTTAGCGAGATTTGCCCCTGAGCTTGTTTTCAACTCCGAGAGTGCAGTGCTTAGCATTCTCGTTGCATCGGTGTCCGACAGGTGGCGAGCGGTCTCTTTTGGCGAGGTCAACGCAATATTCCCATGGTGAAAAAATCAATTATATGGTATAAGGTTGAAATTAATGATAATCAATAGGATGTTTATCTCATGCTTTCATCTGACCTCTTAGCAGGCGCCTCAGCTGCAGCTCGTCACACTGGCCTGTCGGAACGCGCGATCTACCATCTCGTGTATGCTGGTCATCTGCCAGTCGTTCGCAAGGGTCGCCGACTCTATTTTCGAAAATCAGAGCTCGACACGGCATTCTCCGCCCACACCATGCTGGCTGCCTAATTCGCAGTGGCGATCCGCAAAAGAGAATGGGTTTCGGCTCGGGGAGAACGGCGGTCGGCGTGGCAGGTTGACTATGTTGACCAAGTGGGCAAGCGGAGGTCGAAGCAATTCGTCAGAAAGAAGGATGCGGAGACATTTCTGCACCGCGCTCAGACCGAAGTCCGACTTGGGATCCATACCGTCAGCCGTGAGAGCGTGACGATCGATCAAGCGGCCACGAACTGGTTGGCTGATCGTGGCATGGCAAACCTCGAGCCAACCACCTTGGCGGCCTATGAGCAGCACGTTGAACCGCCCCGGGATTGCCGGAGGCCCTAACTCCTGAGAGGAAGGGCCTGTGATGAGTAAGACAACGAACAAATTTGCGCCTGAGGTTCGCGCACGTGCGGTCCGGATGGTCCTGGATCACGAAGGCGATCATCCATCACGGTGGGCAGCCATCGTGTCGATCACAGCGAAGATCGGCTGCGTTCCGCAGACGCTTCATGAATGGGTGAAAAAAGTCGAGGTCGACAGCGGCAAGCGCGCCGGTGTGCCGACCGAGATGGCTGATCCCCTCAAGTCCCTTGAACGCGAGAACCCCGAGCTGCGCCAGGCCAACGAGATACTGCGCAAGGCGTCGGCATATTTTGCCCAGGCGGAGCTCGGCTCGGTGCTCGCCGTGCCCCCGGCACGACTGCGCGCCTGCACCCCGTTCAGGCGATGACTGCCTTCATTGATGAGCATCGTGAGGTTTATGGGGTCGAGCCGATCTGCCGGGTTCTGCCGATCGCCCCATCCACTTACCACGAGCGGGTCGCTCAGCGACGAGATCCTGAAAGGCTATCAGATCGTGCCCGGCGCGATCGGGATCTGAAGCCCGAGGTGGTCCGTGTTTTTGCCGAGAACTTCGGCGTTTACGGGGTGCGCAAGGTCTGGCGACAGATGAACCGCGAGGGCTTCGCCGTCGCGCGATGCACCATCGAGCGGCTGATGCGCGACCTGGGCTTGCAGGGTGTAATCCGGGGCAAGCCGGTGCGTACGACGATCAGCAACAAAGCTGCGCCTTGCCCGCTCGATCAGGTGAACCGGCAGTTCCATGCGCCGGCGCCCAACATGCTCTGGGTGTCGGACTTTACCTATGTCGCGACATGGGCAGGCTTCGTTTATGTGGCCTTCGTCATCGACGTTTATGCCCGCTATATCGTCGGTTGGCGGGTCAGCAGGACGGCGCATGCGAGCTTCGTCCTGGATGCGCTCGAGCAGGCCATCCATGATCGCCGTCCTGCCCACCGTGGCGGGCTGATCCACCACAGCGATCGCGGCAGCCAATATGTGTCGATCAAATATACCGAGCGCCTCGCCGAGGCCGGGATCGAGCCGTCGGTCGGGAGTGTTGGCGACAGTTATGACAACGCCTTGGCGGAGACGATCAATGGCCTTTACAAGGCCGAGGTGATCCACCGGCGAGGTCCGTGGCGATCCTTTGAAGCTGTCGAATATGCCACGCTCGAATGGGTCGACTGGTTCAACAACAGGCGGCTGCTGGAACCCATCGGCAATATCCCGCCCGCTGAAGCCGAAGAACGATATTATGCCATGCTGGACGACGTCTCCATGGCTGCGTAACTTAAACCAAATGGCCTCCGGCAGTCCCGGGGCGGTTCAGATGGGGTGCGAGTAATGCGTCTGATTAAAATTCTAGCTGCGGCTGGAGGGATGGTAATGAGTGTTGGAGGTTGCACTAGTGGCGAAAAGGCGACGATTGAGGTCCATGGCCACGTCTTCCTGATTCCCAAGGAGCATCTGGTACAAGGAGTTGTTCCCTGGCTACCCGCGAGTCAGTCCGAGGGCCTGAAATTTATCATAAATCCTATAGCGCAGCCTGAAGAGCAAATGATTGTTACGGTTGGATCGGCTTCGACGACATGTAATCCGAGGACGCCACCCACATCGAACCAGCTCGCTTCCGCCTGCGCGGCCGCGTTGCAAAGTATCGATAGCAAGAGTGTTGCAGACCATTTTGAAATGGAAAAAATAATCCACGATGGCGATCATACCCAATGGGAATACCGCGTAAAAGGAAGAAATGACGTTATAGCGTCTTGCTATGCGCTTGATGACAGCGGTAGTGCCGGATTATGCACATCTATAAATCATTACGAAGATTTAATATACTCTATAGGATTACGCGATAGTGATATGAGGCGCCTTCCACAAATTTTAGCAGAAGTCGATTCCATGCTCACTTCTTGGGAAAAGAAGCCGGATAATGGATAGCAAGATAGAAGCTATGGCACCCGAATCCAAGGTCAGGGCGCCATAAGAGGTTGTCTGCACGTCGTTCTAGGCGGCTCGCCGCTGGCGCCGCCGGGGCAGCGATGCACCATGGCGGTGCCCTCGACATCTGGACAGATCGGTTGTGCTTTACGGGCGAGCGCCATGGGAGTCGTCGTCCCGTTCGAGTTGCCCGATGCGTTCTGAGCAGATGGTGTGGACAGTGCGTCCGAGTTCTTCGACACGTTCGCCGAGCCAATCGAGCTCTTCTTCGCTGATCCTGTAATGCTTGTGACCTGCACCCGGAATTCTGGACCGTTTTGAGCTGGAAAATTCCAGTTATGATCTGAGGGCCAGCATACGGAGGGTGTGATGAAGAGATCGAAGTTTTCGGAGGCGCAGATTGCCTTCGTGCTCAAGCAGGCTGACGACGGAACGTCTGTTGGCGAGGTCTGTCGCAAGGCAGGAATCAGCGAGGCGACGTATTATAACTGGCGCAAGAAGTACGCCGGGCTGATGCCGTCCGAAATGAAGCGGCTGCGCCAGCTCGAGGACGAGAACGCCAAGCTCAAACGGCTGGTGGCTGATCTCAGTCTGGACAAGGCAATGTTGCAGGATGTCGTCTCGCGAAAGCTCTGAGGCCTGATCGGCGGCGCGAGCTGGTCGATGATGTTCGCAGCACATGGCAGGTCAGCATCCGGCGGGCCTGCAGCGTGCTCCGGGCAGAACGATCCAGCTACCACTATCGTGGCAAGGGTGCCGATCAGGCCGACCTCAAGCAGCGGATCAAGGAGATCGCGGAGACGCGGGTTTGGTACGGCTATCGCCGTATCCATGTGCTGCTTCGACGCGAAGGCTGGGCGATAAACGGAAAGCGGGTTTATCGGCTTTACAGGGAGATGGGTCTGCAACTCCGCAAGAAGGCGCCGAAGCGGCGGGTAAAGGCAAAGCTGAGGGAAGGCCGCTGTGCGGCCTCCCGCGTTAATGATGTATGGGCCATGGACTTCGTCCATGACCAACTGGCGACGGGACCGAAGCTGCGGATCCTCACGGTGGTCGACACCTTCAGCCGGTTCTCGCCGGCAGTCGTTCCGCGGTTCCGGTTCCGGGCGCCGGACGTGGTCGAAGTGCTGGAACGGGTCTGCGCGCAAGTTGGCTACCCCGCTTCGATCCGGGTCGATCAAGGCAGCGAGTTTATCTCCCGCGAGCTCGACCTATGGGCTTACATGAAAGGCGTGACGCTTGACTTCTCGCGGCCTGGCAAGCCTACCGACAATGCGTTCATCGAGAGCTTCAACGGCAAGTTCCGGGCGGAATGCCTCAACGCCCACTGGTTCATGAGCCTGGATGACGCGGTGCGAAAATGCGAGGCTTGGCGTAGAGACTACAACGAGGTACGACCGCACAGCGCGATCGGCAACAAACCACCGATATCGCTTATGTTGGCGTCAGCGGCACATGGCCCGCCCTGATGTCAGCGCGCTGGAAAGCCGCCAGCAGGGCGGTCCAGAAACGGGGTGCAGCTCAATCAAGGCCGGACTCTAATCAAGACTGGAGGAAAATCAGGGGGTCACGTCACAGCAACGACGGATCGCCACCCGATACGACAAGACACTTCTCTCGTTCGAGAGCTTCCTCAACCTCGCCGCCTCGCGCCTATGGCTGAAGTCTTTTGTCAACACGACCTAGTCGATTTGGATTACGATAAGCTTGCCATCCGCACGTAGGTGCCTGCCACCCATCGCCGTCCGGTTTCCCGGCTCAAATGCAATGCCATATCGATAGTAGTCCGCACGTAAGCCAAGATATCGTCGCGCTGCTGTCTGTCTGTCCGCCGTCAGCGCCAATGTCACAGATTTGAGGTTGTGATTTAAGGAGGATTTGGGCTTCGTCGTAGTGACGAAGGAACGAAGATGAAGCCCAAATCCTCCTTGAAAAAATCGGCGCCGAAGGCCCCAGCTGAGCGGGTGGTGAAGGACATACGGCGTGCGACGCGCCGGCACTTCTCTGCAGAGGACAAAATCAGGATCGTGCTGGAGGGGCTGCGCGGCGAAGACAGCATCGCCGAGCTGTGCCGCAAGGAAGGCATCGCCCAGAGCCTGTATTACACCTGGTCGAAGGAGTTCCTGGAAGCGGGCAAGCGTCGTCTGGCCGGCGATACCGCCCGAGCTGCGACCACCGGCGAGGTGCACGATCTGCGCCGCGAAACCCGTGCCCTGAAGGAATGCGTGGCCGACCTGACGCTGGAAAACCGTCTGCTCAAAAAAAGCATGATCGCGGATGGGGGCGACGAAGAATGAGGTATCCCGCATCTGAGAAGCTCGAGATCATCAGGATCGTCGAGCAGTCGCATCTGCCCGCCAAGCGGACGCTGGACCAGCTCGGCATCCCCCGCCGGACCTTCTATCGATGGTATGACCGCTACCTCGAAGGCGGGCCGGAGGCGCTAGAGGATCGGCCATCGGCGCCGAGCCGGGTGTGGAATCGCATCGGCAACGATATCCAGCAGCAGATCGTCGAGATGGCGCTGGACGAGTCCGAGCTATCGCCCCGCGAGTTGGCTGTGCGCTTTACCGACGAGAAGCGCTACTTCGTGTCGGAATCGACGGTTTACCGGCTTCTGAAAGCCCATGACCTGATCACCAGCCCGGCCTTCATCGTGATCAAGGCGGCCGATGCGTTCCACACCAAGACGACGCGGCCGAACGAGATGTGGCAGACCGACTTCACCTACTTCAAAATCATCGGTTGGGGCTGGGTGTATCTGTCGACCGTGCTCGACGACTTCTCCCGCTATGTCATCGCCTGGAAGCTTTGCACCACCATGCGCGCCGGGGACGTCACCGACACGCTGGAACTGGCGCTTGAAGCCTCGGGCTGTTCGTCAGCCAGGGTCGTGCAAAAGCCCAGGCTGCTCAGCGATAATGGTCCGAGCTACATCGCCGAGGAGCTGGCCCAATGGATCGGTGCCAACGGTATGAGCCATGTCCGCGGCGCCCCGATGCATCCCCAGACCCAAGGCAAGATCGAGCGCTGGCACCAGACCCTCAAGAACCGGATCCTGCTGGAAAATTACTTCCTGCCCGGCGATCTGGAGACCCGGATCGAGGCCTTCATCGACCACTATAATCACCGCCGATATCACGAAAGCCTCGGCAATGTGACGCCCGCCGACACCTACTTCGGCAGGGCAGACGCCATCATCCAACAGCGCGAAAGGATCAAACGGAAGACCATCGAACACCGACACTTGCAGCACCGCAAGCTCGCCGCTTAATATCAACCCCAGGACGAGGCCCGCGCTCCGCTAATCAACGCCGCGATCTGCGCCAAATGTTCTGACGACAGACAGGCCATTCTGTCATCGGTCATCGTCTTCTTCTTCAGGTTCGAGTTCGCATCCGAACCCTACCAGAAGATCGACGGTGGCCACCCTCTCAGGGAAACCTTCCTACACCACCCCGCGGGACACAACCTCTCTAGTAACGCTGGCGGCGCGCCTGCGGGTGCAGCGGCCGTCCACGCCATCACGTCAGGAGCCGGTTCGATTCCAGCTCGACTCAAGATCGCGAGTGCTCCTGTTCCGGGAACATTGATCGCGGGACAGCCGCAATCCAGGCGCCGCCGGTGATATAAGCTCCCCACTGGTCAAGGAGCATGCGCCTCATTTCAAGGAACGCGGCACGTTGATAAGCTTTGACCACATCGTCCTCGATGACGTGCGACAGCGCCGATTCCGCAACGGCTTCGGGAATATATGGTTGCTGTTCCGCAGCCCAGGTTCGCAGGCTTGATCGAAAGCCGTGAGGAACCCAAGGTAGGCCCGAGGCGCGCATTATTTTTGATATCGTCATGTCGCTGATCATGTTCCCATTGTTGTTGGGGAAAATGAGGGCATCTGGATCGTCCGGATTCGAAAAGGCAGCTACGCGCACTAGGATAGCAAGCGCCGGCTCGTTCAATGTGACAACATGCAACTGCTCGGATTTTCTCATGAGTTCGGCCGGCCTTGCCCACTCGGCGGCGTCTTTGGCGACATGACGCCACCGCGCCTCGCGCACTTCAGTGGACCGGGCTCCGGTAGCGATTAAAAACATGAGTGCCAGCCTGCCGATCGTCTCCCTTGCTTTTGAGAGTTCCGCCCAAAAGGCAGGCACATTCTCATACGGCATGGCCGGAAAATTGCCGCCACGCTTCGGCTTGCCGGTAAGTATCCGAACCTCATCGCGAGGCGCGCCGGTCGAGCGCCAACCTTTAGCCGAGGAGAAATCGAGCACTGCCGCAATTCTCTGCCGAACCTTCTTCGCCATTGATGGCTTGGTCAGCCAGATCGATTTCAGTGCTTCCGCGACATCGTCAGCCGTGATCGTGTCGACACGCTTCCCGCCGAGCCGAGGATATGCGTGCTCCCGAAGCGACGAAAGAAAGGCTTTCGACGTTCGCTCGCTCCAACCATGCTTCTGCGACTCGTGCACCTGTATTGCCGCGGCCTTGAAGGATGGAGGAAGGTCTCGCTGTACCTTTCTACCCTTGCGCCGTTCCTCGACCGGATCGCGGCCAGCCTTGGCGGAATTGCGCAGGCGTACTGCGAGTTCGCGCGCCTCGGCCAGAGTGAGGTGGCTCTTCTCTTCGATCGGAACATCATCTCCGACCGAGCTCGCGTGATTGAACGGGCGAGATTGGGCACCGCCGAGGCCTATCTCTCTGCGGCGGCCTTTGAATTGTACACGAAGGACCCACGAGCGCCATCCGGTGTCACCCACAACGAGGTAGAGGCCGTTGCCGTCGCCATATTTCCCTGGCTTCGCATTATGGACAAGTCTGGCCGAAAGTCTCTGCATTATCCGCGCCTATTTCCAAATCTCTTCCACCATCTCTTCCACCACTTTTGCAGAGAAACAGTGAAATTTCCTGATACGGAAAGGTAGCATGGAAACCGAAAAATGTATATATAATAACAGGTTGTTAGAGACGATATGGCCATTTGTGAGACTGAAAGTTATAATCCTCACGGGGCATCCATTTTCCCGCTTTAAGACGCTGGAACGCGATGCCGCAGTAGCCGGGTAAAATCGCGCGCGCAGGTCTTTCGTGATTGTAAACCGTACACGCTCGATGCGAGTCGAGCTATGGTGCGAGCGGACTCCTGCATAGGATGCCGATCTTTGAGACTTTCTCCTCGCGTTGGAGGAAGCCGAGAGGATGGTGCTGCTTGCGTATTGCGCGTCGGCGCGCTCGAACGCCGAGGGTGGTAGTCTTTCTCCGGATATGATGATGGCCGGGGCGCCTTTTTGTCATCGATTGACACCGGTTACCTTATCAACTAACCCAGCTTCAGATCAATCAGACCTGAGGATGCCGCCATGTTCGATCGCACCTATTATGCTACTCATCCCTCCATGATGGAGGAGGTGTCGAACGCGGAACTTCGCGATCGCTATCTGATCCAGGGCCTCTTCCGCGAGGGCGAATGCGTCCTCAACTACACCCACGCCGACCGCTTCGTGATCGGCGGCGTCGCCGTGGGCGGCGCGCCGGTCAAGCTGCCGACGCAGACCGAGCCGCCGTCGGTCGCGGGGCACCCGTTCCTCGAACGCCGCGAACTCGCGATCGTCAACGTCTCGTCGGTCGAAGGCACGGTCACCGTTGACGGCGAGAGCTTCACGCTCGGCAACAAGGATTGCCTCTATGTGACGATGGGTGCGAAGGACGTCGAGTTCGCGGGCGAAGGCGCGCGTTATTATCTGGCGTCGTGCCCTGCGCACAAGGCGTTCACGACGCGCAAGCTCGGCATCGCCGACGCCAATGCGCTCGACCGCGGCAGCCTCGCCGAATCGAATGAGCGCACGATTTATCAGCTCGTCATTCCGGGCGTGTGCGACAGCGCGCAGCTCGTCATGGGGCTGACCGTGCTCAAGGAAGGCAGCGTCTGGAACACGATGCCGCCGCATATCCACGAGCGCCGCAGCGAGATCTATTTCTATTTCGAGCTCGACAATGTCGATACCGACCGCGTGATGCATTTCATGGGCGAGGGCGAGGCGACGCGCCACATCGTGATGCAGAATGAGGAAGCGGTGATCTCGCCGCCCTGGTCGATCCACATGGGCGCGGGCACGAAATCCTACGCCTTCATCTGGGCGATGGCGGGCGAGAATCAGGATTATACCGACATGAACGTCCTCGACATCTGTCAGCTGTCGTAATGGCGGGCCTCTTTGACCTGTCGGGCAAGGTGGCGCTCGTCACCGGTGCCAACACGGGCATCGGGCAGGGGCTCGCGCTCGCGCTCGCCGAGGCGGGGGCGGACATCGCGGCCGCGGGCCGCTCGCCCGCGGACGAGACTGTCGGCAAGGTGCGCGGGCTGGGGCGGAGGGGCGAGAATTTCGCCGCCGACCTGTCGAGCGTCGGCGCGGTGCAGCCGCTCGTCGACGCGGTGCTCGCCGAGTTCGGGCGCATCGACATTCTCGTCAACAATGCGGGGATCATCCGCCGCGCCGATGCGGTCGATTTCACCGAGGCCGACTGGGACGCGGTGATGGACACCAATCTCAAGACGCTCTTCTTCCTCTGCCAGAGCGTCGGGCGCCACATGATCGCGCGCGGCTCGGGCAAGATCATCAACATCGCCTCGATGCTCACCTTTCAGGGCGGCATTCGCGTCCCGAGCTATACCGCCTCGAAATCGGGGGTCGGCGGGCTGACCAAGCTGCTTGCGAACGAATGGGCGGCGAAGGGTGTACAGGTCAATGCGATCGCGCCCGGCTATATCGCGACGAACAACACCGCCGCGTTACAGGGCGACGAGACGCGCAACCGCCAGATCATGGAACGCATTCCGGCGGGCCGCTGGGGCGACCCGAGCGATATCGGCGGCGCGGCCGTGTTTCTGGCGTCGAGCGCGTCGGACTATGTGCAGGGCCATATCCTCGCCGTCGACGGCGGCTGGCTCGCGCGCTAGACTCGCGCGATGGGTAGCCGTCTTGTCTTTTTCGGCGAACTGCTGATCCGCCTGACCGCGCCGGGCAACGAGCTGCTGATGCAATCGCCCTCGCTTGCGCTCCAAGTCGGGGGAGCCGAGGCGAATGTCGCGATCGGCCTCGCGCATCTTGGTCACGATTGCGCGATGGTTGGCAAAATTCCTTCGAATGCACTGGGTCGCGGTGCAGTGGCGGCGGTGCGCGGCGCAGGCGTCGATTGCACCGCCGTCACGCTTCATCCGGGGCGCATGGGGCTCTATTTCCTGAGCGTCGGCGCCGGGCTGCGCGCCTCCGAAATCGTCTATGACCGCGCGCGATCGAGTTTCGCGGAAAGCGGGGCGGAGGATTATGACTTCGACCGGCTGCTGACGGGCGCCCGGCTGCTCCACCTGTCGGGAATTACCCCGGCGCTCGGGCCGCGTTCGGCCGCGGCGGCGCTTGCGGCGGCACGCGCCGCAAGGCGGCTCGGCGTTCCCGTCAGTTTCGACGGCAATTACCGCGCGATGCTGTGGGACGCGTGGGATAGCGATCCGCGTGCGATCCTGTCCGAACTGATCGGCAGCGCCGACATATTGTTCGGCAATCACCGCGACCTCTCGCTCGTGCTGGGGCGCGAATTTTCGGGGGAGGGCGAGGATCGTCGGCGCGAAGCGGCCGAGGCTGGCTTTGCCGCTTTCCCCGCGCTCAAACTCATCGCCTCGACCGCGCGCCACATTGTGACCGCCGATCACCACCGCATCGCCGCGCGCGTCGATTTGCGCGGGGGCGCGCATCAGACCGCCGAGGTCGATGTGACCGGCATCGTCGACCGGATCGGGGCGGGCGATGCTTTTGCCGCTGGCGTATTGCACGCGCACCTGAAGGGCGCCGACGTCAAGGCGATGGCCGAAACCGGCCTTGCGCTCACCTGCCTCAAACATTCGCTGCCGGGCGATGCCAGCCGGTTTGGTGAAACCGATATCGATGCCTTCCACGGCGGCGGACTCGATGTCCGGCGCTGAGAGGATGAGTCGTCGCGCGTTGCTGGGCGGCGCGGCGGGGCTGCTGGTCGTGGCCGCATCGCCAACGGCCCGCGCTACGCCCGTGCATGCTGTCATCGACGCCCCCGACGGGGAATATCGCAGTCTGGGCTGGGGAGAAGACGAGGTTGCCCCAATCCTAGCCTATCCCGGGATCCGTTATGCCCGCGCGGCGCGCTTTCGTGCGCCCGTTCCCGTCCTCCACGCCGAACAGCAGGATAGCGGCTTCGGCCCTGCCTGTCCCCAGACCGGCGATCGTTACCAGCCGCAATCTGAAGACTGCCTTTTCCTGAATGTCTGGACACCCGCGCTCGACGAGAAGCGCAAGCGCCCCGTCCTGGTCTATTTCCACGGCGGTGCCTATTCGACCGGCAGCGTCACCGACCCGATCAACGACGGCGCAAATCTGGCGGCGCGCGGCGATGTCGTCGTCGTTACCGTCAACCACCGGCTGAACGCGCTCGGCTATCTCTATCTCGCGCGACTCGACCCGCGCTTTCCCGACAGCGGCAATGCCGGGCAGCTCGACCTGATCGTCGCGCTGCAATGGATCCGGCGCAATATTGCGGCCTTCGGTGGCGATCCGGGCAATGTCACCGTCTTTGGCCAGTCGGGCGGCGGCGCGAAGATCGCGACGCTGATGGCGATGCCCGAAGCGAAGGGGCTGTTCCACAAAGCGATCACGATGAGCGGGCAGCAGGTCACTGCGTCGGGGCCGCTCAACGCGACAAAGCGCGCCGAAGCCTTTCTCGCCAGGCTCGGCCCCGGCGTCGATCCCGCGACCGCGCCGGTCGAACAGTTGATCGCCGCGCTGTCGGCGACCGATCCGGTCCTTGGCGGCGGCCTCTATATGGGGCCGGTGCTCGACATGACGCATCTGATGCGCCACCCCTTCTGGCCCGACGCGCCGGCGCAGTCGCTGGATATTCCGATGATGCTCGGCAATGTCGTGATGGAAACACGCGCCTTTTATGCGCCCGACAAGCCGCCACTTGCGGGGCTGACGATGGACAATCTGGCCGCCCGGATCGCGCCGCAGATGCGGATCGACATCTTGCCCGAATGGGTCGTGAGCGAATTTCGTGCCCGTTATCCGCAGGCGGAGGTGACCGAATTGTTCCACCGCATCGTCACCGCAGCGCGGAGCTGGCGCGGGCAGGTCGAGGAGGCCGAGGCGCGCGCCCGCGCCGGCGCGCCGGCCTTCGTCTATCAGCTCGATTTCGAGCAGGCGAAGCATACCGATGACATCGGGCTCAGCTTCGGCACCATATCCGATCCCACGCCGGCACAGCGGGCGATGAGCGACGTGGTGATGGGCGCCTTCGTGCGCTTTGCGCGCACCGGCAACCCGGGCTGGTCCGCCTATACACTGGCGCAGCGTGAGACGATGATCTTCGACACCGTGAGCCGCGTCGAAAACGATCCCCGGCGATGGGAGCGCGAGCTGTTCGCGCGTGTCCCCTATATTCAGCCCGGAACCTGATTCGGCCTGCAGCGTCGATGGATCAGACGATCTGTCGCCCCTTCAACCAGCCCCACAGCAATTCGGGCCAGATGGCGACGGGCAGGCCCGCCGTTTTCAGCAGGCCGAAGCCATGCTCGCCCTCGGCGAAATAATGTGCCTCGCACGACACGCCGACGCGCCGCGTTGCCGCCTGCAGACGCAGGCTGTTGTCGATCTTCACGACGCTGTCGTCCTCGGCGTGGAGCAGCCACAGCGGCGGCATGTCGGCGCGTGTGTTGCGCTCGGGCGAATAAAGCGCCTCGCGCGCCGCGTCGGGATGCGCGCCGATCAGCTTTTCGCGGCTGACCGCATGCGCGATTGCCGGGTCCATCGACACGACCGGATAAATGGCGGCGAGCGCGTCGGGGCGCGCTGACAGCGTATCGGCCCCATCGAGCGGTGCATAGACCTGCGCATCGAAGCGCGTCAGCAGACTTGTTGCGACCTGCCCGCCCGCGGAAAACCCGCCGAAAGCGACGCGTGCCGGATCGATGCCGTCGAGCGCAGCGCGGCGGCGCACGACCCGCATCGCCCGCTGCGCATCGGCGAGCGGAACGTCGGACCCGTTCGTCCAGCCGTCGCCGGGCAGGCGATAGAAGAGCACATAGACCGTCACGCCGCGCGCCTTCAGCCAGCGCGCCAGCTCATAGCCTTCCTTGTCGATCACGACGTAGCGATAGCCGCCGCCGGGCGCGAGGATGACCGCGGCGCCATTGGGTTTGTCGGGCCGGAAAATGTCGAGCCGCGGCCGCGTAATGTGCTGAAGCATCCGGTCACTGGCGTCGGGATCGTCGCTGCGCTGGACAATCTCTTCGGAAAGGCCCGGCGGCGGCTTGATATGCCCGCCCGGCCACAGCGGGATGCTGGCGTCGGGGACAAGGCCGGCGGGCCGCGTCCATACTTCTCCGGCTGCGGCGCCCGCAAAGGGCAGCGCAAGGCTGGCGGCCATCAGTTCGCGGCGACCGAGCACCATCTACGGTGCCTCCGGTTTCGGATCGGCGTCTGGATAAGCGATGATGAGCACCAAGGCCTCGTCGCCGGTCTGGCGGATGCCGACGCGGGCGCCCCGATAGAGCCACGCCGCCATCCCCGGCTTCAGCGCCTGTTCCTCGCCGTCCGAATGGACGATGCCGGTCCCCGAGACGACATAATAGATTTCGTCATGGTCGATCGGGTGGATGCCGATCGCCGCACCCGCGTGCAGCGCGCGCTTGCGAAATTCGAAACTGCGCGGGGCGGGGACGGCGTCGCTGATCCGCCACGCGGTCGACTGGCCGATGGCGCCGTGCGGCGGCGGCTCTTCCCGAATCGTCGCGGCCTCGTCGATGACCACCATCGCCGGTGCCGCGCTTCCGGCGAGCAGCAGCGCGAGCAGCGGCGTCATTTGACGCCGCCGCGCGAATCGAGGTCGCGCGCCGACAGATGTTCTTGCGGCATGGGGGTGGTCTGGCCCGGATAAGTGCCCGATTTGGGTTCCATCGTCGCCAGATCCCAATCCTTCTCTACGAAGGGCGCGCGTACGGGTTCGGTCACCTTCGGATAGGCGCTGACCTGCTTTTCGTCGTCGATGATGTCGCCGCGTCCTTCGGCGACGAAGAACAGGATGCGGATCTCTTCGGCATCGCGCGCCCAGGGCCGCGCGCCTGCGGTCGCCAGAACCGACGTTTCGACATCGTGGACCGGCAGGATTTTGTACCCATCGGTGGGCGCAAGCGGGGCCTCCGAGCGGATAAGCTGCGCGCGGGTTTCGCCATAGCGGCCGAATTCGGGCAGCGCGTTGCCGTGCCGGTCGACCGCAATATTGTCGCGGCCATAGAAGCGCAGGTCGCCATCGCCGCCGAGCATCAGAAAGGGCAGCCCCTCGTCGGTATGATTGCCGCCGCGCATGACATTGCCGATCGCGGTGATCTCGCCCGTCACATAGTCGTGGCCGACCCATTCGAGATTCATCAGATTATAGTGCACCGCGCGGTGGCCCGGATCGTAGATCAGATTGTTGATCATCAGCGCCTGCGCGCCGCCCTTGATCAGCGGATTGCGTTCGACATTGTGCGCCCAGACATTGCGATAGAAGACGATGCCCGTGGTGTTGTCATGGATCAGCGACCCCTTGCTATGCTCGCCCTTGGGGTGGCTGGCGTCGGCCAGCCCCTCGGCCGCCAGATTGTTCGAAAAGGTCACATTGCGGCTGGTCCCGTCGCGCCATTCGGCGACCGTCGCGCCCTTGAAGCGCGGACCTGATGCCGACATATTTTCGTCGAGCGCCCACAAAAAGGTGCAATGATCGACCACGACATCGTGCGCGGCGACCGTCGAGAAGGCATCGGCTTCCCAGCCGCTGCGCTTCGGCTGCCCGTCAACGCCGGTATAGATGCGCAGGTGGCGCAGCACGACATCATGCGCTTTCACGTCGATGCCGCCGCGAATGATCGTGATGCCGGGTCCGGGGGCCGTCTGGCCGGCAATCGTCAGATAGGGCTGGTCGATGGTCAGGGTACTGCGGCCGAGGTCGATCACGCCGCCGACCTCGAACACGACGATTCGCGGACCCGGCGTTTCGATCGCGGCCTTCAGCGACCCCGGACCGTCGGGGGCGAGCGTCGTGACGCGAAGGATTTTTCCGCTGCGTCCTCCCGGAGTCGCGGCGGCCGGTCCGACCGCGCCGGGGAAGGCGATTGCCTGCGCCTGAGCCGCCATCGCGGCGCCTCCGGGTACGGCCGCAGCCAGAAACAGCGCGGCAATCCACAGTTTTTTCGACATGGCATCTCTCCTTCGCATTGGGTCTTGACATAGACCGCTGCTTGCTTCAATCATTTTTGACACCGGTTACCTAAACCGGTCAAGAACATATTTTGGGGAGAGGGCGCTTGGGCCGACCGCAATGACGGCGGCCAATCCGCAACTCTCTATCGCAGGGGACGTGCAGTCGATCCGATTTTGCACTTCGACGAAAGTAACCGGTGTCATTCCTTGCCAAAGGCAGGAATGCGCTGCGAAAAGGGAGGATGACGATGGCTTTTCATAACGCGCGGGGTGGCCGCACTCTGGTCAGGCTGGCTTCGGGGGTTTCGCTTGCGGTGCTGGTCGCGACGCCGGCCTGGGCGCAGGACGCAGCAGATGCGGGCGCTGCCGACGATGCGGCAAGCAACGAGATTGTCGTGACCGGTTTTCGCCAGTCGCTGCAGGCCGCGCTCAACGTCAAGCGCGACTCGGTGGCGGCGGTCGACGCGATCGTGGCCGAAGACATCGCCAAATTTCCCGATCAGAATCTTGCAGAATCGCTTCAGCGCATTCCCGGCATCTCGATCCAGCGCGACGGCGGCGAAGGGCGCGCAATCACCGTGCGCGGTCTGGGCGCCCAATTCACCCGCGTTCGGCTGAACGGCCTGGAAACCGTCGCAACCTCGACCGACGGCGCCTCGGCCAATCGCGATCGCGCCTTCGACTTCAATGTCTTCGCATCGGAGCTTTTCAGCAGCATCGTCGTCCACAAGACCGCCGAAGCCTCGCTCGACGAAGGCTCGCTCGGCGCGGTGGTTGATCTCAACACCGGCAATCCGCTCGGCGGCAAGGCCGGGCTGCACGGCGCGCTGTCGGTCGTCGGTTCCTACAACGACCTGTCGAAGGATCTGGGGCCGCGTGTCGCCGGGCTGCTCAGCTGGCGCAACGATGCGGGCACCTTTGGCGCCTCGGTTTCCGCAGCCTATTCGAAGGGCAATACGCTTGAACTCGGCAACAATAGCGTGCGTTGGGCGCAGGCGCGTTTTGACTCGGTCGATGGTACCAATTGCTGGACGGCCCCGAACAGCGGCGGCACCTATGTCTCTGGTGCAGCGTGCGACGCGGCGGCTCTCGCATTTCATCCGCGCATCCCGCGCTATGGCGAGATCGAACACCGCCGCGAACGCCTCGGCCTGACCGGTTCGATCCAGTTCGAACCGACCGAAAGCACCCGGATTTCGCTCGACGCCCTCTATTCGCGCTTCCGCGAAGATCGCGAGGAAAAATGGGGTGAAGTGCTGCTGCGTTCGAATGAGCGGTCGATCAACGTCGTCGATCCCGTCTATGACTCGAACGGCAACATGATCTCGGCGACGCTCAACGATGCGTGGGTGCGCACCGAACATTATCTGCGCCAGTCGAAGACGAGCTTCTATCAGTTCGGCGGAAGCTGGGACCAGGATGTTTCGGACCGTTTCCGCTTCACCGTTCTGGGCGGCCTGTCGAAGTCTGACGCCGACATTCCCGTCGAAACGACCGTCGTGTTCGACGACCGCGATGCGCAGGGCTATTCCTACGACTACAGCGACATGAAGCACCCGGTGCTCACCTTCGGCACCAGCGTAACCGATCCGGCGAATTTCCAGCTCGCCGAAATTCGCGATCGTCCCTCGAACGTCACCAACCGCTTCAAGACCGCCCAGCTCCGTACCGAATGGGACGTGACCGACGGTTTTCAGGTCAAGGCCGGCGCGATGTGGCGCCGCTTCAACTTCGATGCGGTCGCCTTCACCCGCGACACGGCGGTTTGCGGCAACGGCGGGGTCGACCGCGTTCTGGGTACGTTGACCTGCTCGGCGTCGGGAGTCTTTGGGCCGACTGCCGTCTACGGCTTTCCGGTCACCTCGCAGCTTGCCGAACTGTTCACGCTCGGCAAGGCGGGTCAGCCGGCGGGAACGACGACCCAGTGGCTTATCCCGTCCTTCCCTGCGGCCACGGACTTCACCCAGCTTTACAGCCGCACCGCCAATCCGGACACGGGCAATACGCGTGCGGTCCAGGAAACCGTCTCGGGCGGCTATATCGAGTTCGATGCCAAGGGCGAATTGTTCGGGCTCGAATATGCGGGCAATGCCGGCATCCGCTATGCGCATACGGCGCAATCGTCGACCGGCGTCCTGTCGGGAACCACCGTCACGGTCGATCGCACCTATGACGACTGGCTGCCGTCGTTCAACGTGGCGCTCTACCCGAGCCGCGACGTGATTATCCGCGGTGCGATCGCCAAGGTCATCACGCGTCCGACCCTCGGCAATCTGACGCCAGGCGGCTCGATCGACGGCTTCAACTACAAGATCAGCTATGGCAACCCGCAGCTCGATCCCTATCGGGCGACCAATTTCGACCTTGGTGTCGAATGGTATTTCGCGCCGCAGGCGGTTCTGTCGATCGCCGGTTTCGTGAAGAAGGTTGAAAGCTTCCCGATCAGCCAGGCCTTCAGCGCCAGCTTTGCATCCACCGGCCTGCCGAAGGACGCGATCCCGCCGAGTTCGCCGGCTTTCCTCAATTTCGATCCCAATCAGATCTATACGATCACTGCCAACGTTAACGGGGCCGGGGCCACGCTGAAAGGCGTCGAACTCGCTGCGCAGGTTCCGTTCAGCGCCTTCACCAGCGGTGGTTTCATCAGCCACTTCGGGGTGCTTGCGAACGCGACCTTCATCAGTTCGGACGCAGATTATAATGTTCAGGGGCCGGCGGTGGTCCCGGGTGGGGCGCTGGTCAATGCGGTGCGCTCGGCGACGCTCTTTGGCGTGTCGAAGCGCGCCTACAACGGCACGCTCTATTACGACGACGGCGCCTTCAGCGCGCGCGTGTCGGCCAGCTATCGCAGCCGCTACATCGATGCGAACAGCGGCACCGGCAACGTCTTCGAAGGCTATGGCGCGACGTGGAACATGGACGCCTCGATCCGGTACAAGTTGACCGATTGGGTCGAACTGTCGGTCGAGGGCAATAATCTGCTCGACACCTATCGCTATCGCTACACCGATTTCGATGCTGACCGGAATTACGAGAATAATCATTTTGGCCGCACCATCCTGTTCGGCGCGCGCTTCAAGATGTGATCCATCAGAATTAGTCCCGGAAATAGGCCCGGTCTTCGCGCGCGAGGGCCGGGCCTTTTTCTTTGGCGCAAGAGGAGGACGCCTGTGACCGATCGCCGCGACCTGTTCAAAATGGCTGGCGCCGGCCTGCTGGCGGCCGGGCTCGGTCCGGCGCCGGGCAAGGCGCGGGCCATGTCGGCTCCCGCGGACCCGGCATCGGAGCCGCAATGGGGGCGGGGTGCCGATGGGCAGCGCCGCGCCGATTGCGGCGACGGCCGCTTCCTCAACCCGATCATGGCCGGTGATCATCCCGATCCGTCGATCCTCAAGGACGGCGACGACTATTACATGACCTTTTCAACCTTCGATTCCTATCCCGGCCTGGTCATCTGGCATTCGCGCGATCTGGTGAACTGGCGCTCCGTCGCCCCGGCGCTCACCCGCAATATCGGATCGGTCTGGGCGCCCGAGCTGTGCAAGCATGACGGCCGTTATTTTCTCTACATTCCGACCAAGGGACCGAACACGAGCTGGGTGATCTGGGCCGACCACATCGAGGGTCCGTGGAGCGATCCCGTCGACCTCGACC
Source organism: Sphingopyxis terrae subsp. terrae NBRC 15098 (assembly GCF_001610975.1). Classification (NCBI taxonomy): domain Bacteria; kingdom Pseudomonadati; phylum Pseudomonadota; class Alphaproteobacteria; order Sphingomonadales; family Sphingopyxidaceae; genus Sphingopyxis; species Sphingopyxis terrae. The sequence continues at coordinate 2,224,679 of NZ_CP013342.1, forward strand.
TGCCCGATCATATCGACCCCGGGCATGCCGTCGGCGAGGATGGTTCGCGCTGGCTGTTCCTGTCGGGCGGCGACCGCGTGCGGCTGTCGGACGATGGCTTGTCGCGGATAGGCGAACCCGAGCATGTCTATGATCCCTGGCGCTACCCCGCCGACTGGGTCGTCGAAGGATTTTCGCCCGAGGGGCCAAAGATCGTGCGCCGCGAGGGCTATTTCTATCTGATCACCGCGGTGGGCGGCACCGCGGGACCGCCCACCGGCCATATGGTCATCGCGGCGCGCGCCCTCTCGATCCACGGGCCATGGGAAAACTGCCCTGCCAATCCGATCGTCCGCACCGTTTCGCGCGACGAGGCTTGGTGGTCGCGCGGCCATGCGACGCTTGTGGAAGGTCCGTCGGGCGATTGGTGGAGCGTCTATCACGGCTATGAGAAGGACTTCTGGACGCTGGGGCGCCAGACGCTGCTCGATCCTGTCGAATGGACCACCGACGGCTGGCCGCGGATGACAGGGGGCGACCTGTCGCGGCCGCTCGCGAAGCCGCTTGGCGGCGTTGCCGGTCTGCATGGCATGGCGCTGTCGGACGATTTCACGTCGCTGGCGCTCGGCGCAAAATGGAATTTCTTCAAGCCCGCACGCGACGAGCGCGCGCGTGCCGCCGTTGCGGACGGCGCGCTGCACCTTGCGGCGCGCGGGCGGGCGCCGTCCGATTCATCGCCGCTGCTCCTAATCGCGGGCGACCGGTCCTACCGCTTCGAATGCGATATCGATATCGACTCTGGCGTGACGGCGGGCCTGATCCTCTTTTACGACGAGCGTCTCTATTGCGGACTGGGTTTCGATGCCGACCGCTTCGTGACGCATCAATATGGGATCGAACGGGCTCAGCCCGTCAATCCGCATGGCTGCCGGATGCGCCTACGGGTTACCAACGATGCGCATATCGTCACCTTCGACACCAGCGGCGATGGTGGCGAAAGCTGGACCCGCTTCGATCGCGGGATGGAGGTGTCAGGTTATCACCACAATGTCCGCGGCGGCTTTCTGATGCTGCGCCCGGGGCTGTACGCAGCGGGGTCGGGGCAGGCGCGTTTCCGGAATTTCCGCTTCTCGGCGCTGAGCTGACCCTAGAGCGTAACGCCAGATTTCCAGATCGCGATATCGCGTTCGCCATTGGCTTCCGACCGCGTTGGGCGTCCCGATGCCGTCTCGATCACCAGATCGAGCAGCGCGTCGGCGGCGCCACCGAAGCCTTCGTCGAGCACCCGGCCGGCATCGAAGTCGATCCAGCCGCTCTTGCGGTCGGCGAGGGCGGTGTTGGATGCGATCTTGAGCGTCGGGGCGGGAAAGCCGAGCGGCGTTCCGCGGCCCGTTGTGAACAGGATCAGCGTCGCACCGGCCGCGGTCAATGCTGTCGACGACACGGCATCGTTGCCGGGCGCTTCGAGCAGGGTCAGGCCGGGGCGCGTCGCCCGACCGCCATAGCGCTGCACATCGGTCAGCGGAACCTTGCCGCCCTTCTGAACCGCGCCAAGCGACTTTTCCTCAAGCGTCGTGATGCCGCCCGCGACATTCCCCGGCGAGGGATTTTCGCTCACCGGTTCGCCATGGCGTACGAAATAGGCCTTGAAGTCGTCGATCAGTGCCACCGCGCGATCGAAGACGTCGCGCGATGCCGCGCGGCTCAGCAGCATGGGCTCGGCACCGAAGATTTCGGGAATTTCGGTCAGGATCACCCGCCCGCCCGATGCCGCAATGCTGTCGCCCGTACGGCCGACCAGCGGATTGGCGGTCAATCCGGACATGCCGTCCGACCCGCCGCATTTGACCCCGAGGACGAGCTCGGAAAGCGGCGCTTCGCTCCGTTCGGCCTGCCCCGCGATGCCGACCAGTTCCTCGATCAGCGACAGGCAGGCCGCCTCGTCATCCTCGACCGACTGGGCGGCCAGACTGCGAATATGCGTCCGCCTCGCTGCGGGAATGGATTCGATCAACGCCCCGAGCTGATTATTCTCGCATCCCAAGCCGACGATCAGGACACCCCCGGCATTGGGATGCTGCGCCAGCCCGGCCAGCAGCGCACGCGTGTGCGAAAGGTCGTCGCCAAGTTGCGAACAGCCGAAAGGATGTTTGAAAGCGTGGATGCCATCGACGCTTCCGGCGTGTTTTGTCGCCGCAATCCGCGCGACCCGTTCGGCGAGATTGCCGACGCAGCCGACGGTCGGGATGATCCAGATCTCATTGCGTGTCCCAACCCGGCCATCGGCGCGCCGATGGCCGCGGAAGGCGCGGTCCGCGCCGCGGACGGACCTGGAATCGGTCTGCGCGAACATGGGAAGGGGGGCGGTGTCGGCGGTGAGCGCGGTCGCCAGATTATGGCTGTGAACATGGTCGCCGGCTTCGATCGCGACCGAGGCGCGCCCGATCGGAAAGCCGTATTTGGTCACCGCGTCGCCCCGCGCTACAGCCGCGGTAGCGATTTTATGCCCGCGCGGAATGGCGTTCGCCGCGACGATTCGCCCGCCATCGACGGCGACGCTGTCGCCCGCCGCGGCGTCGGCCAACAGCGTGGCCACATTGTCCTCGGGCGCGATCCTGATAGCGGTTACCGGTGTCATATGCGCGTTTCTCTCTGCCATCCGCCGGAAGGCTCAGGCTGTGGTGGGAGGAGCGACCGACTGGCGCTCGACAAAGGTGGACGCGAGCACCGGGCTTTCGTCGGCCGCTGCGGTGCGCGCTGCCCCGTCGAGAAAATCGGGGACCAGCGTTCGCGCGGCGCGCGCGCCCATTTCGCGGATCGGCCAGCGGACGGTGCTCAGCGCAGGCCAGATATGCGTGGCAGTCGGCGAATCGTCGAACCCGATGATCGACAGGTCGCCCGGCACCGCGATGCCCTTGCCGTGCGCCACGCTCATAACCCCGGCCGCCATCTCGTCATTCGAGCAGAAGAGCGCAGTTGGCGGTTCGGCGAGCGACAGCAGCTTTTCGCCCGCCTCGACCCCCGCCGCATAGCGATAATTACCCGGCGCGAAATAATCGGGCGGCAACGTCAGGCCGGCTTCGCGAAGGGCCGCGTGAAAACCCTCCTCGCGCTCGGCGGCCGACCGGAACCCGACAGGGCCGCGCACGAAGCCGATGCGGCGATGGCCGAGGCTGATCAGCTTGCGCACCGCTTCGGCCACGACTTCGCGGTCGTTCGACGAGACGCAATGCGCGGCATCGTCGAGCGGCGCCGAGCCGACGCGAACATAGCGCACCCCCAATTCGCTACACAGAGCGGCGAGCGCATCATTCTCGGAAATGGGCGGGAGCAGCATCGCGCCGATCGGGCGCTGCTTTTCCAGGAAGACGCGGACATCCTCGAGCATCCGGTCGGACCCGCGATCGACCGGGCGGACGAGCAGCGCCAGGTCGCTGTCCTTGATCGCGTCGAGCACGCCCTGCTGAAAATTCAGCACCGTCTGGGCATTGGGATTGTCGTGCAGAAGCGCGATCAGGAAATTGCGCCGAAAGGCGAGGGCGCGCGCCTGCGGATTGGGCACGAAGCCCAGGGTTTCGATCGCTTCCTGAACCGCCTTGCGTGTCTTTTCGGCGATGAATTCGGACCGGTTGATGACGCGGCTGACGGTCTTTTTCGACACGCCGGCAAGCGCCGCGACGTCGTTGATCGTCGGCTGCTTCGTACCCTGTCCGCCCTTCGTCGCTGGCATATTGTCTGCACTCCGCTCGCTGCCCCGCCGGATGTTCCGCAGATCGGCACCATTTCCCACCTAGTGAGCGTTCATGGCGCCGAAATCAACCGGGTCGGCGGCTATTCGCTTGCTTTTGACACCGGTGTCTTTTAGAGCGAAAGCCGGAAGAGGGAAATGACAAAGATGAGCGCGAACAGCGAAGCGGAAAATGTGGCCCAGGCGCTTCTCGCCGCGCGCGCCAAAAAGACACCGCTTACCTCCTATCCCGGCGTCATGCCGGACAGCCTAGCCGACGCCTATGCGATCCAGGATCATGCGATCCGGCTCGACGGGCGGCAAATCGGTGGCTGGAAGGTGGGGCGGATCGCGGCCGAGCTCGTTGGCCGCTATGGCGGCAATCGTCTGACCGGGCCGATATTCAGCGACGAAATCCGCGACGGATCGGCGGGCGACCGGCCCGTTATGCCGGTCTTCGTGCCGGGATTCGCCGCAGCCGAGGCCGAAATCCTTTTGCGCTTCGGCGCCGTCGGCGACGGTGATTATGACGCCGATACGATTCGCGACTGCATCGACGAGGTGCGCACCGGAATCGAGATCGCGAGTTCTCCTTTCGCCGAAATCAACCTGCACGGCCCCGCAGTTACCGCGTCCGATTACGGCAACAACAAGGGGCTCGTACTCGGTCCGCCGATCGCCGACTGGCGCGACGCCGATCTGATCCGCATGCCCGTCGCGATGTTCATCGACGGCGCGCAGGTCGGCGCGGCGACGATGGAAACGATGCTCGACGGGCCTTTCGGGTCGGCGGCATTCCTCGCCCGCACCTTGCGCGCCCGCGGCATCCCCATTGCGCCGGGAACATGGGTGTCGGCAGGCGCCATCACCGGCGTCCATGAAATCCGGGCGGGTCAGACCGCCGAAGCACTGTTCGACGGAAAAATCCGCGTCGGCTGCCGCATCGAAAGCCTCTAGAAGGCAGGAAAAGGGAGAGAGAAATGGCACAGGCAATCGCAGAGGGAGGCGCGCCGCCGCAGCCCAATGTCGGACGCTATCGTTGGGTGATCGTCGGCCTGCTGTTTCTTGCCACTGCCATCAACTATGTCGATCGGCAGATGATCGGTGTTCTCAAGCCGACGCTGCAACAGGAAATGGGATGGACCGAAGGCGACTTCGCGAACATCGTCTTCTGGTTTCAGGTCGCCTATGCCGTCGGCTACATCGGCTTCGGCCGCATCGTCGACATGGTTGGCGCCCGCATCGGCTACACCGTCGCGATCATCATCTGGACGATCAGCCATATGGCGCATGGTCTGGCGTCGAGCGTGACGCAATTCGCGCTCGCGCGGTTCGGGCTGGGCATCGGCGAATCGGGGAACTTTCCGGCGGGTATCCGGGCCGTCACCGACTGGTTCCCGCAAAAGGAACGCGCCTTTGCGATCGGGCTGTTCAACGCCGGGGCCAATGTCGGCGCCATCGTTACGCCGCTGCTCGTTCCCTTCCTCGTCCTGATGTTCGACTGGCGCGTGGCCTTTTATGTCACCGGCCTGTTCGGGGTGCTGTGGCTGATCGCGTGGTGGCTGATCTATCGCCATCCCGACGAGCATCCGAAGCTGTCGGAAGGCGAGCGCGCCTGGATTCAGCAAGACCCGGCCGACCCGGTGACGCCGATCGGTTGGGGCCGCCTGCTCGGTATTCGCGAGACATGGTCCTATGCGCTCGGCAAATTCTTCATCGACCCGATCTGGTGGTTCTTTCTTTTCTGGCTGCCGGGCTATCTGTTCGAACGCTACGACATGGACCTCAAGACCTTCGGTCTGCCGCTCGCCGCCATCTATCTCATCTCCGACTTCGGCAGCATCGCGGGCGGCTGGATGTCCTCGCGGCTGATCAAGGCGGGGCGCACCCCCAATTTCGCGCGCAAGTTCACGATGTTCGTGTGTGCCTGCTGCGTCGTGCCCGTCTATTTCGCCCAAGATATCGACAGCGTGTGGACCGCGGTCCTGATCATCGGTCTCGCGACAGCCGCGCATCAGGCCTTTTCCGCCAATCTCTATACGTTGCCGTCGGACATATTTCCGCGCGGCGCAGTGGGGTCGGTGGTCGGGATCGGCGGCACGGTCGGCGCGATCGGGGGGATGAGCATGGCGTTGTTCACCGGCTACATCCTCGAGACGACGAACAATAATTATCAGATATTGTTCGGCATCTGCGCCAGCGCCTATTTCATTGCGCTACTCGCGGTGCATCTGCTGTCGCCGCGGCTCGATCGCGTCGAGGTCTAGACGCCGATGACGCGGCCGCTCTCCCTCCATCCCGACCGGCTCTTTCCGTCGGACCCGGTTCCGCGCGCCATCGCGCGCCGCCTTTATGCCGAGGTCGCCGACCTGCCGATCATCAGCCCGCACGGGCATACCGATCCGTCATGGTTCGCCGGCAATGCGCCGTTCGGCAATGCCGCCGAACTTCTGCTGCATCCCGATCATTATGTGTTCCGGATGCTCTATTCGCAGGGCATCGCGCTCGATGCGCTCGGTATCGGCAATCCGGACGCCGATCCGCGCGAAAGCTGGCGGCTGTTCGCGCAAAATTACCATCTCTTTCGCGGCACCCCCTCGCGGATGTGGATGGACTGGGTTTTCGCCGAAGCCTTCGGCTTCGACGTGCAATTCTCGTCCGAAACGTCGGACCTATATTATGACCGGATCACCGAGGCGCTTGCGACCGATGCGTTCCGGCCGCGCGCGCTTTTCGATCGCTACCGAATCGAAGTGATCGCGACGACCGAAAGTCCGCTCGACACGCTCGATCATCATCGGGTCATCAAGGACGCCAATGTGCGCGGCGAGTGGGGCGGGCGCGTCATCACCGCCTATCGCCCCGATCCGGTCGTCGATCCCGAATATGAAGGGTTCCGCGACAATCTCGCGCGCTTCTCTGATATATCGGGCGAAGACGCTTTCAGCTATGCCGGCTATCTTGCCGCGCATCGCAACCGCCGGGCCTTCTTCGCGGGCATGGGCGCGACCTCGACCGACCATGGGCATCCGACCGCGGCAACCGCCGATCTGTCGGACGCGGAGGCCGAGGCGCTGTTCGTGCGCGTTACCCGCGCCGACGTCAGCGCCACCGACGCCGAGCTGTTCCGAGCGCATATGTTGACGGTGATGGCGGGGATGAGCCGCGACGACGGCCTTGTCATGCAGATCCATCCCGGCGCGCTGCGCAACCACAATTCGTGGCTGTTCACGCATTATGGCCGCGACAAGGGCGCCGATATTCCGACGCGCACCGACTATGTCCGGGCGCTGCGGCCGCTGCTCGCCCGTTATGGCAATGAAGCGGGGCTGACGATCATCCTCTTCACGCTCGACGAAAGCAGTTATGCGCGCGAGCTTGCGCCGCTGGCGGGCCATTATCCGGCGCTGAAGCTTGGCCCCGCCTGGTGGTTTCACGACAGCCCCGAGGGCATGCGCCGCTTTCGCGCCCAGACCACCGAGACGGCGGGCTTTTACAACGGCGTCGGTTTCAACGACGACACCCGCGCCTTTCTCTCGATCCCGGCGCGCCACGATGTCGCGCGGCGCATCGATTGCGGCTTCCTCGCTGCGCTGGTTGCCGAGCATCGCATGGAGGAATGGGAGGCGGCCGAGCTGGCGGTCGACCTCAGCTACAATCTCGCCAAGGCCGCGTACCGGCTGTGAGGCTGTCGGCGCAAACCGCGCTGCCGGCAGCCGTGCGCGCGCCCGCTTACGACCGTCGCCGGCAAGCGGCAGGGATCGTCCATTTCGGTATCGGTGCCTTTCACCGCGCGCATCAGGCGGCTTATACCGACGATGCGATGGGCGCGGGCGATCGCGACTGGGGCATCGTTGGCGTGTCGCTGCGTTCGGGCGATGTCGCGGCACAGCTTGGCCCGCAGGACGGGCTTTATACGGTGAGCAGCCGGACCGCTGCCGGACCTGAAATTCGATTGATCGGGGCGGTTCAGCGCGTGCTCGTCGCGGCGCAGGAACCGCAGGCCGTCATCGACGTCCTCGCTGCTCCGACAACGCATATCGTCAGCTTCACCGTGACCGAGAAGGGCTATCTGCGCACCGCCGATGGCCAGCTCAATCTTGACGCGGCAAAGGGGCCATCGAGCTTCTATCGCTTCGTCGGGGCGGCGCTGGCGGCGCGCAAGGCGGCGGGATTGCCCGGCCTGACGTTGCTCAGCTGCGACAATCTGGCGAATAATGGCGCAGTGCTGCGCGCGCTGATGCGCCAATATCTCGCCACCGACCATCCAGACGTCGCCCTATGGTTCGATGCGACGTGCCGATGCCCCGCGACGATGATCGATCGCATCGTGCCCGCGACGACCGATGCCGACCGTGCGGCTGTCGAGGCGGTGCTGGGCGTGCGCGATGAAGGTGCGGTGGTCACCGAAGCATTCAGCCAGTGGGTGATCGAGGATGATTTCGCTGGCCCGCGTCCGCGATGGGATACGGTCGGGGCGGAATTCGTTGCCGACGTCGCGCCCTATGAGACCGCGAAGCTGCGCATGCTCAACGGCGCGCATTCGGCGCTGGCCTATATCGGACTGCTGGCGGGGCATGAGCATGTCCATCGGGCGGTCGCCGATCCCGCTATCCGGCCGCTCGTCGAACGGCTGATGCGCGAGGAGGCCGCACCGACCATCGACGCCGCGCCGGGGCAAGACCTTAATGCTTATGCCGATGCGCTGCTCGATCGCTTCGCCAACCCGGCGCTCGATCATCGCCTGATCCAGATCGCAATGGACGGCAGCCAGAAGATCCCGCAGCGCTGGCTCGAAACGCGGGCCTGGCATCAAAGGCGCGGCGGCACCTGCCCGTCGATCGAATACGCCATCGATGCGTGGATCGCGTTTCTGAACGATGGTCGCTGGCCGATCGACGATCCGAGGGCGGACGCGCTGCGCGCAGCGGCGGCGCAGCCCGACGCGCGCAACCGCTTGTTCGGACCCGAAGGCCTGATGCAATATGGTCTGGCCCGGCGCGGCTAGGCCTGCCCGTTTCCTTGTTCTGACGCGCCCGGGCTTCATCACCCATAGGATATTGATAGCCTAGCCGTCGCACGATCTCGAGGACGCCTCGCATTGCGGCAATCTCCCCGTGGATTGAGGGAGCGAACGCCTGAAGAACCCGAGCGCGAGAAGCCGAGGCTGGGCGCCTCCCTTGCCGCCAACCGGCCGCGCCAGTGATTGCGGCCACAGCGTGATCGGGGCTGGGCGGTTACGCTTTCCCAAGATATTGGGGTCTAAAGGGAATCGCATGATCGGGGCGGAGGAAAATCGCGGACGGAGACGGGCGTCTTGGACGCTTGTTTTGCTGTGGCTTGCTGCCGCGCTTTGGGCCGTGCCCGCTGCGGCGACGCCGCTGCACATCAATGCGCCGCTCTGCCACTCGGTCGGACCGCTGGCCGCACCCGACGACCCGCTGTCCGCGCTGCGCTTTTCCTGCAGCGGCGAGCCGACGGGGTATCGCGACGGCAGCCTGTGGTTGCGGGCCGATGTCGGCAATCGTTCCGAGGATCGCAACGGCGCCGCACTGATGGTGCATTTCTCGCGCTTCGACCGGGTTGCGGTGGGGTTCACCTATGCCGACGGACAAACGCGCTGGCAGACAGTGCGCCGCGGCGATTATGGCGCGCACTGGCGCGTCGGCGGCCAGATATTGTTCGAGGCCCCGGCCCGCGGCGCGCCGCTGACCGCGGTGACCATGCGCTTCGACCGCCTCGCCGACCACAGCCTGCTGCGCGCGCGCCTCATCCCCAAGGAAAATGCGAGCCTGCAGGCGGCGGGGATGGCGGCGCTCGTCGGCGCCTCGCTCACCCTGCTGCTCGTCAGCGGCATCTATAGCCTGTCGCTCGCGGTCGCGGTGCGCCGCCAATATCTGCTGTGGCAGGCGGCATGGTCGGGCGTAATGATCGTCTGGGGCGCCTTCTGGTCGCAGATTCATCTGGTGATCTTTCCCGCCATGGCGGGAACGGTCTCGGCGCAGGCATCGACCTTGCTCGCCTGCCTTGCCATCGGCGTCGCGACCGCCAGCGCGGTGACCGCGATCGACGCCCGGCATCTTCCGCGGGCTTTGCGCCGGGGAACCCTCGCGCTGGGGCTGGCGATCGCCATCGCTGGCGTGCCGCTGGCGTTGATTCGCACCGGCAATCTGCAGATGCTCGGCAATCTGCTGGGCATCGCGGTCCTCGTCGATCTGGTCGCGGTCGCGCTGTGCATCGGCTGGAGCTGGCGCAAGGGATCGGTCGAGGCGCGCGATTTCGCGCTCGCCTGGTGTCTGCCGATGGCGACGCTCGCGATCATTCATCTGGTCGATGTCGAGGACGGATTCTGGGGCGGGGGGTCGAAACTGGCGGTGCTGGTCGCCGCAACCTGGCAGGCGCTGTGGCTGTCGGCGGCATCGACGCGGCGGCTCGCGCATCTGCGCATCGAACGCGACGATGCGCTGGCGGCCGAGGCGCAGGCGAACGAGCTTGCGCGCCGCGATCCGCTCACCGGATTGCTCAACCGGCGGGGCTTCGTCGATGCCGTCACCCCGCTGCTCGATCAGGCGCGCGAAGGGGCGCTGCCGGCGGCGCTGCTGCTCGTCGATGTCGATCGCTTCAAGTCGATCAACGATATCTACGGCCATGAAGCCGGCGATGCGGTCCTTTGCCGCATCGCCGAACGCATCGCCCGGTGGGAAGGGACGATGTGCAGCGTCGCGCGGCTGGGCGGCGAGGAGTTCGGCCTGCTGACCATCGGGATGGAAGGCATCATGCTCGATCGCTTTGCCGAGAGCATCCGCCGCGAAATCGCGCTGTGCGATCATAGCGACACGATGGGCGACCGGCCGGTGACCGCCAGCGTCGGCGTCGCCGAAGTGCGGCCGGCCCCCGATTTTCAATATCTCTATCGGATCGCCGACGAGGCACTCTACGATGCGAAACGCGCCGGCCGGAACCGGATCAATGTCCAGCGTGTGCCGCCGCGCGGCGACGGGGAACCCGGCGCCGACGATCGCGGAGTAGCCTATCCCGCCTGAGGCGGATCAGGCCGCGCCCGGCGTGTCGTCGGCTTCGAGACCCTGATATTTGAGCTGGAGATAGCGTTCGCGCGTCGCCAGCTTGTCGATCTCGCCAGCCGCCAGGCTGCGCGCCGCGTCGCCGATCTCGCGTTCGAGCATCTTGAGCCCGCCAAGCAGCGTTTCGTCGGGCGTACGTCCCGCATGCGCTTCGCCGCGCAGCCCCGCGGGGATACGCTGATAGCCCGCGACGAGTTCGGGCAGATCCTCGCCGACCAGCTTACGGATATTAGCTGCCGCCGGCGTCGCGGCGTCGAGCGTCTGGAGCTGCGGGGCGAGCAGGTCGAGCTGGACGCCGATCCCGTCGACGAGCTGGCGTGCCGGGGCGGGAAGCGCCGGACGCTGCGCCTCGAGCCAGATTTCGGTGCGGCCGGCGAGCTGCTTAAGGTCGGCCTTGGGCAGATCGGTCTGGCGCGGTTCGGGAAAGGGCGGCCATTTGCCGAACAGCACAGCGACACCGATCAACAGCACCGTGAGCGCGAGCAGGCCCGTGAAGCCGAGCGGCTTGATGAGCGCGCCGAACAGCGCCGCGCCGATCAGCACGATCCCGCCTGCAACAAGGACGCGACCGAGCTTCTTGTAGAGATGCTGGCGGCGCAGCGCGACGCTCTTGGTGCCGATCGGTCGCCGCCGTTCGCGCGAGCGTTCGATCGCGGCGTTGCCGAGCGCGCTAATCTTGTCGACCTCGCTCATGCTCATCCTAGCCCTCGATCGCCGCCAGCGGGCTCTCGGCGCCGCCGACGCTTGCCTGCGCCTGGCTCGCGCCTTCGGCGCGCGCGATATAGCCCTTTGACTTGGCGACCTCGCCCTCGAGCGAGGTCACGGTCGTCTTCATCGTGTCGAGCGCCTTGAGCTTGAAGGTATCGATCGCGTCCATCGTGTCGTAGATATTCTGGAAAGCGCGGCTGAGCGTCTCCATCGGGATCGTGCTCGACGCCGCCTGTTCGTGGATGCGCGCCGTATTGTCCTTCAGCATCTTCGAAGTGCCATCGATGATGTTGGCGGTGGTCGTGTTGAGCGCGGTAATCTGTTCGAGCACGAGCTTCTGGTTCGTCATCGCCTGTGCGACGGTGATCGCGGTCTTGAGCGCGCCGACGGTGGTGGTCGAGGCGCGATCGACGCCCTTCACCAGCTCGACATTATTCTTTTTGACGAGATCGAGGGCGAGATATCCCTGTACCGTCACCGCCATCTGGGTCAGCAGATCCTGCGTGCGTTGCCGCGCATAGAACAGGGCATTTTCGCGGATGACCTTTGCCTTGGCGGGATCGCTGCCGTCGAGTTCGGCCGCTTTCGCCTCTAGCCGCTGATCGAGCGTGCCCGCGATGTGGATCATCTGTTCGAGCTTGCCCATCGATTCCCACATCTTGCGGCGCTCGACGTCGATGGCGGCATTGTCCATCAGCAGCTCGTCCTTGCCGTTGGCAAGCGCGGTCAGGATGCCGCCGATGTGGGTCTGGGCGCTGCGGTATTGCGCGAAATAATTGTTGATCTTGCTGCCCAGGATCTTGTCCAGAAAGCCGCGTTTGGTCAGCAGCTTGCCGTTCGCCGAGGGATCGAGACGTTCGACCGTGGTACGCAGTTCGATCAGATTCTGGCCGATGTCGGTATCGCGATCCATCGCCTTGATCGGGCGGTCGAGGAAGCGGTTCGAATGATTCGCCGCCTCCAGCATTTCCTTGCGCCCCATATTGGTGATCTGGTCGATGCGCTTGCCGAACTCGGGCGAATTTTCGTCCTGTGCCACCAGATCGTCGATGAAGCTGTCGACGCGTTCCTCGAGCTTAGATTTCTGCTCGGTCGAGAGCGGAACAAGGCCGGCGGCCTTTTCGGGCGCGACGGCGGGGACGGGTTCGGGCGGCGTCAGTTTCAGTTCGTCGGTTGCGGTCGCCGTCGCGGTCTCTTCGCTCATAACAATCCTTCCAGCCCCAGGTCGATAGTGGGCCGCCTGCCTATATGACATGCGGACCTGTGTTATTCAAGCACTACACCTCTTGGTGGCGCGCCAGCGCCGGCGCGATCCATGCCGAGAGGATCAGTTGCGCCATATGATAGACGAGGATCGGCAGCAGCACCATGCCGGCGATCGGCGAGGGAAAGAGCGTCGCGGCGAGCGGCGCGCCGACGGCGAGGCTCTTTTGCGCGCCCGAGAACAGCAGGGTGATCCGGTCGGATCGGCGGAGCGCGAGCAGCCAGCCGAGCAGCCAGGCACCGCCGAAGGCGCTACCGAGCAGCAGCGCATCGACGCCGAGCACGATCGCGATCTCGCGCCCGTCAAGCTGCGTCCAGATGCCGCCAACCACGGCCGCGGAAAAGGCGACATAAACCGCTGTCGCAATCGCGGTGCGATCCATCAGCGTCGCGAGGCCGCGGTGCCGTAGCACCAGCGGGCGAAGCCAGCGCTGCGCCGTTTGTCCGGCCAGAAAGGGAAGCAGCAGGATTGCGACGATGCGCAGCGCCGCGGCACCGTGGATCGCCCCCGCCTTGCCCGCGAGTGCGGCAAAGAGGAGCGGTGACAGAAACACGCCGGCCAGATTGAGCAGCGCCGCCGCGACAATACTTGCGGCAACATTGCCGCCCGCCATCGAACTGGCGGCGGTCGCCGACTGGACGGTCGAAGGCAATATGCCGAGAAAGAGGAAGCCGAGTGCCAGTGTCGGCGGCAGGAGCGGCGCCGTCAACGCCTGCGCGCCGAGCCCGAATAGTGCCATCGCGCCGAAACAGAAGGCGAAGGTGCCGCCCTGCAATTTCCAATTGCGGATGCCGTGCAGTACCTCTTGACGCGGCAGGCGGACGCCGTTGAGGAAGAAGAGCAGCACGATTGCCGCGGTCGAAATCCCTTGCGCGACCGGCACCGCGCTTCCGCGCACCGGCAGCAGGCTCGCGACGACGATGGTGGCGAGGAGGACGGGAACAAAGCGGTCGGGGAACAGGCGCGCGAGCATGGGGCGGAGCGATGGCCGGAAGGCGGCGCCTTGGCAAGTCCGCGCGTCGGTCGCGGCGGCGACAACACTCGACATGGCGCGAAAGAGGATTATGGCGCGCGGATGGCCCGCATCCTAATCCTCGCCGCGCTGCCCGAAGAGGCCGATGCCGTTTTTCCCGGCCAAGGCGCCGCCGAAGCGGCCGCTTTTGCGCTTCGTTCGCTGTCAGTGCATGAGCATGGCGTAACGATTGCCACCTGCGGTCTCGGAAAGGTCAACGCGGCGCTATGCGCCGGGATGCTCGGCGGCGCGGCCGATCTGCTGGTGATGAGCGGCACCTGCGGCTCGCTCGGCCCCGGACCTGGCGCCTATTGGATCGCCGAGGCGGTGCAGCACGATTATGGCGCGGCCCAGCCCGGTTTGTTCCGCCGCTATCGGGCCGGCGAATGGCCGATCGGCGAAGCGGGCGAGGCGCATTTCGCCGCGATGCCCGACCCCGGCCTGAACCTGCCACATGCGCGCATCGCAAGCGGCGACAGCTTCGTCGCCTGCCCCGACGCCGCGGCCGGACTGGTGCGCGATCTGGGCGCCGCGCTGGTCGATATGGAGGTCGGCGCAGTGGCGCAGGCGGCGATGCGGCTCGGCAAGCCCTGGGCCGCAATCAAGGCGGTGACCGACGACGCCAACGGCGACAGCGCGGGCGACTTCCGTGCCAATCTCGTGCGCGCGGCGCGCATCGCGGGAGCGGCGATCGAGCGTCTGGTCGCGCGGGTCAGCGGCTGAGCGCACCGATGCAGGCCTGCCGCGCGGCGGGAGGCGAAAGATCGTCGAGCGCGAATTCGCGCACCGTTTCGCGGGCTCGCCCCTGCGGCATATAGCGCAGCGTGCGCTTCGTGCCGCCATCGTCGACATCATAGGCGATTTCGCTCTGGCTGTTGCCGATCTCCCCGCCGCTGCGGCCGATCAGCGTCATGCCGTCGCGCATCCCGGCCTGCCATGCCGGGCCGTCCTGGGCGACGCCAGCGATAATGCGGTCGTTCGCGAGCGTCGCGTCGACATCGAAGCCGCGATCGAACACCAGTCGTTCGAATTGGCGCAACGTGCCGCACGCGGCGAGCATGTCGGCGGGCAGCGCAATCGGTTCGCCGCGATCGATGAATCGGGCGATGCCTTCGCCGATCGCCGCGTCGCGGCGCTGCGCCTCGGCACTGAACAGGGTAACAGCATCGCTGCGGGCTGCCGGAGCAGCTGCCTGCATCGCCAGCAGCAGGTTGCGCATCGACGATCCGCCTGGCGCGCGCCGCAGCCGGTCGTCAGCCCAGTGCGCGAAAAGCATCCCGCGCAAATAGGCGAGCCGCTGCGCCTTCTCGTCGGTCCAGAACAGCCGCGCCGCCTCCTTGTTGGGCGCGGCGCGAAGCGGCGACGCATCATATTCGCGCAGCGCGTCGTTGAACTGCGCAAAATATTGTTCGGGCGTCCACACTCCGGCGCGGACCAGCGCCCGCCACGAGGTGAAATCGGTGAAGCCCTCCGACAGCCAGAATTGCTCGGCTTCGGGCACTGTGTCGGAAAAGCCGCCGATCCGGGCATTGACCCAGCTATGCGCCATTTCATGCGTCATCAGCCGGTCGAGCATCTCGGGCAGCGCGTTGGTCGTCGCAAAAAAGGCGAACGCATCGCCGCGTCCGGTGCCGCCGATCGAGGTTGCGCCGGGTCCCGGCGGCGCGAAGGGAATGATGGTGACGAGGTAGCGCCCGGCGTCGTTGCCCCAATATTCTGACATGGCTGCGGCGACGCGGCGGAAGCTTTGCGTCCAGCCGGCATCGTCGCGTTTTGCAAAGCTACCGCGCACTGCGAGCCGTGCGCCATGTCCTGCATCGATCAGGCGGAAATCGCCGCCGACGGCGATGCTTTCGATCAGGCCATCGACGGTCAGCCCGGGATGTTCGAGGTCGGACGCAAAGCGCGTCCCCGCCGGCATCCCGCGGACCGAAAAGCTTGCCGGGGTATCGCCATCCAGATGTTCTGGCCGCGCCACCACCGCGTCGCCGATCAGGTGGAACCATGTCGGCTGGATGAGCGGGCGATAGTCATTGACGACTTCGCCGTCCTGCAATTGCTCGGCCCGGTTGGCACCGCGCACAAGGTAGCGCAGGACGATCGGGGCGCCGGGAGCGTGCCGCAACGCGATCTTGGCGGGATCGGACGATGGGGCCAGCGTCGCGCCCTCGGCGCGGATGTCGCCCAGATAATTATAAAGCTTGTCAAAGCCCCCCCATTCGTCCGGCAGATCGACGATGGTGACGCCGCTCGCGGCGCCGCGAAAGCGCAGCGTCACTTCGATCGCGCGGAAACGGCCGTCGGCTGCGACGACCGGCTGATAGGTGAGCGCGAGGCCCGCATCGGGCTCGGCCGCGCTCGAAGGCGTGACGGCGGCGAGGGTGGCAGCTAGGGCAGCGGAAAGGGCGGCGGCGACGATACCGCGAGCGAGGGAGAGGCGCATCGATATTTCCTTGAGCTGAACGCCCATGGTGTATCGCTCGAGCAACACAGTGTCAAATCGGACGCCCGCGCCTCTCTTGTTGCGCCGCAGCACCGCTTCTGTTAGGGGCGCGGCGTTTAGCGGCGCTCCAGGCGCTGCCCCCTTCCATCAAGGCTCCTACCGCATGTCTTTGCGCAATATTGCGATTATCGCACACGTCGACCATGGCAAGACGACCCTCGTCGATCAGCTTTTCCGCCAGTCGGGCACATTTCGGGACAACCAGCGTGTCGAAGAACGAGCGATGGATTCGAACGACCTGGAAAAGGAACGCGGGATCACGATTCTCGCCAAATGTACTTCGGTCGAGTGGGGCGAAGGCGCCGATGCGACGCGCATCAACATCGTCGACACGCCGGGCCACGCCGACTTCGGCGGCGAGGTCGAGCGGATCCTGAGCATGGTCGATGGCGTCATCCTGCTCGTCGATGCCGCCGAAGGCCCGATGCCGCAGACCAAGTTCGTCACCGGCAAGGCGCTGGCGCTCGGCCTCAAGCCGATCGTCGTCGTCAACAAGATCGACCGCAGCGACGCGCGCGCAGCCGAAGTGCTCGACGAAGTATTCGAACTGTTCCTGACGCTCGACGCCAATGACGAACAGCTTGATTTCCCGATCCTTTATGCCTCGGGTCGCGGCGGCTATGCCTCGGAAAGCCCTGACGCGCGCGAAGGCACGCTCGAGCCGCTGTTCAAGACGATCGTGTCGCATGTTCCGACGCCCGGCCTCGACGAAGAGGCGCCCTTCACCTTCCTCGCGACGCTGCTCGACCGCGACAATTTCATCGGCCGCATCCTGACCGGCCGCGTCCAGTCGGGCACGGTCAAGGTCAACCAGCCGATCCACGCGCTCGACATGGACGGCAAGGTCATCGAAACCGGCCGCGCGTCGAAGCTGCTGGCGTTCCGCGGGCTCGACCGCGTTCCGGTCGAGGAAGCGCGCGCAGGCGACATCGTCGCGATCGCGGGCCTGACCAACGCGACGGTCGCGAACACGATCGCCGACACGAGCGTCAGCGAGCCGATCGCCGCGCAGCCGATCGACCCGCCGACGCTGTCGATGCGCTTCGCCGTCAACGACAGTCCGATGGCTGGCCGCGAAGGCAGCAAGGTGACGAGCCGCATGATCCGCGACCGCCTGTACCGCGAAGCCGAAACCAATGTCGCGATCCGCATCACCGAAAGCGCCGACAAGGACAGCTTCGAAGTCGCGGGCCGCGGCGAGCTTCAGCTCGGCGTGCTCATCGAAACAATGCGCCGGGAAGGCTTCGAACTCGGCATCAGCCGCCCCAAGGTGCTGTACCAGACCGACGAGAACGGCCAGCGCACCGAGCCCTATGAAACCGTCGTCATCGACGTCGACGACGAGCATAGCGGCACGGTTGTCGAGAAGATGCAGATCCGCAAGGCCGAGCTGACCGACATGCGCCCGTCAGGCGGCGGCAAGACTCGCATCAGCTTCAGCGGCCCGTCGCGCGGCCTGATCGGCTATCACGGCGAATTCCTGTCCGACACGCGCGGAACCGGGATCATGAACCGCCTCTTCGAAAAATATGGCCCCTACAAAGGCGCGATCGAGGGCCGCAAGAACGGCGTCCTCATCTCGAATGGCGCGGGGGAAGCCGTCGCCTATGCGCTCGGCCCCTTGGAAGAACGCGGCATCCTGTTCGTCTCGCCCGGCGAGGCGCTCTATGAAGGGATGATAATCGGGGAGAATGCGAAGCCCGACGACCTTGAGGTCAACCCGATGAAGTCGAAGCAGCTCACGAACTTCCGTTCGACGGGCAAGGACGATGCGATCCGCCTGACTCCGCCGCGCCGCATGACGCTGGAACAGGCGATCGCCTATATCGACGACGACGAAATGGTCGAAGTGACCCCCGCGAACATCCGCATCCGCAAGGCGATCCTCGATCCGCATGAGCGGAAGAAGGCGAGCCGCAAGAAGGAAGCGGCGTAAGATCAAGGGGGCGGCCAGCGATGGTCGCCCTCTTTCTTTTTGACGGCTTGTCCCAGTCTTTTCCTCGCCTTCGTCATCCCGGGCTTGACCCGGGATCCATCGCAGCGCTGAAGTCATGGACCCCGGATCAAGTCCGGCGTGACGAAGGAAGAGGGAGGCGGGAGGCCATGCGAGGAAAGACGCGGTGAACCGCCTGATCCTGTTCAACAAGCCGTATGGCGTGTTGTCGCAATTTACCGACAAGGGCACGACCGCGCCTGCCGACGGCCCGCGCGCGACGCTGTCAGACTATATCGACGTACCCGGCGTCTACCCCGCCGGCCGGCTCGACCGCGACAGCGAGGGCTTGTTGATCCTGACCGACGACGGCGCGCTGCAGGCGCGGATTTCGTCGCCGCAGCACAAGATGCCCAAAACCTATCTGGCGCAGGTCGAGGGCGAGCCCGACGACGCCGCGCTGGCGGCGCTCGCCCGCGGCGTCACGCTGAACGACGGCCCGACGCGCCCCGCGACCGTCCGCCGCATCGACCCGCCCCAGCTATGGGACCGCGATCCGCCGGTGCGATATCGCAAAAGCGTGCCCGATAGCTGGATCGAACTGACGATCACAGAGGGGCGCAACCGCCAGGTCCGCCGCATGACCGCCGCGGTCGCCTATCCGACGCTGCGGCTGGTGCGGTGGCGGATCGGGGGGTGGGAGATTGGGGATTTGGCGCCCGGAACGTGGCGCGAGATCGCCTGATCGCGCCCGAAGATGCCGGGCGGACGGCTGCGCGCCGCCCACCCGACATCAACCCTTTGCCTGCCTTGCCGCTCAGCGGCCGGCGAAGCTCGCCTTGATTTCGCGGCCGATGGTTGCCGCATTTTCGTCGATCACGAAATGGCCAGCGTCGAGCCAGACGAGGCGCGCGCCGGGCAAGTCGCGCTTGTAGGCCTCTGCCCCCGGTGCGATGAAGATCGGATCGCTTTTGCCCCACAGGATAAGCGTCTTCGGCTGATATTGGCGGAACAGCGCGTGCCATTTGTCATAGGACGCGACATTGGACCGATAATCCTCGAACAGGTCGAGCTGGATGGCATCATTGCCCGGCCGGTCGAGCAGCGCCTGGTCGATCACCCAATTGTCGGGATTGATCGCCGCCGGGTTTTTCGCGCCATAGCTATACTGGAACTTGGTGGTGTCGAGCGTGAGAAGCGTGCGCGCCGCGGCTTCCGATGCAGCGTCACGCTGTTGGCCGATGGGGAGCAGCGCCTGCTTCACCGGGTCGCCGACGCCGTCGAGATAGGCATTGGCGTTCTGGATCACGAACCCTTTCACATGCGTTGGCCGCTGCGCGAAGAGGCGAAAGCCGACCGGCCCGCCATAATCCTGCATATAGAGAACATAGGATTGGAGCCCGAGCTGATCGATCAGACCGGCGACATGCGAGGTGAGATTGTCGAAATTATAATCGAACTCTGCGGCGGATGGGGCGTCGGACTGGCCGAAGCCCACATAGTCGGGGGCGATGATGTGAAATTTGTCGGCCAGCTGCGGGATCAGGTCGCGATACATCTGGCTGCTGCTGGGAAAGCCGTGAAGCAGCAGGATCGTGGGCGCGGCCGGGTCGCCGGCTTCGCGGTAGAATATTTTGCGGCCGTTGACCGTCGCAAAATGATAGCTGGTGGGATGCGCGGACGCGGCTGTCGCGGCCGGAGCAGCTGGTGCCGCCTCGGCGGCCAGCGGGGCTGCGGCAGAAAGCGCGACCGCGGCCGCGTGGATCAGTTTGGAAGATTGGGTCATGAGAATTCCTGTTGATGGAATGTAGGGAGGGCACGGACCGGATACCGGGTTGCGGAGCCCGTTACCTGAAGATCAGGCCGAGGTTCGGGCGCGCACCACGGGGAAGTCGATTTCGGTGCCGAAGGCTTCGTTGACGTAGTTGGTGAAGCTGTTGAGCGCGACGTGCAGGACGATTTCCAGCGCCTGCGCGTTGGTGTAACCGGCCTCGCGAAGCGCCAAGACTTCGGCCTCGGTGACATGGCCGCGGTTGTGCGCGAGCGCTGCAGCGAAGCGAACGGCGGCATCGGCAACCGGATCATTCGAAGCCCCGCTCCGGTTTGCGGTCATTTCGGCATCGTCGAGCTTGGCGAGATTGCGACCGAGATAGCTGTGCGCCGACAGGCAATAGCTGCAGCCGTTGATCTCTGCGATGGCCAGCGCGATACGCTCGCGCGTTGCGGCGGGCAGGCTTCCCTTGCCGAGCGCGCCCATCAGGCCGACATAGCCTTCGAGCGTCTCAGGGCTGGTCGACACCAACCGGAACAGGTTGGGTACACTGCCGAGTTGGGCCTGCACGGCCTGGAGCATCGCCTGCGATGCGACCGGGGCGGCTTCGACAGTGGCGGGGGTGGGAATCAGGGACATTAGGTGGACCTTTCGTCTGGGCCGGATTTGGCCTGGCCGCGAAGTAGGTCCTCCTGATTTTCGAGAGTATGGGTCAATTGCGCAAACCATCCTTCCGTAATATGGAAGGAAAATGGATCGTTTCGAGGCTATGCGGACGCTTGTCGCTGCCATCGACGGGGGCAGCCTGTCGGCGGCCTCGCGTGCGCTCGGCATCCCGCTCGCGACCGTGAGCCGGCGGGTATCGGATTTGGAGGCGCGGCTCGGCACCCGCCTGGTCGTTCGCACGAGCCGCAAACTGATACCGACCGAGGAGGGCGCCGCTTTCCTCGTGGCGGCGCGGCGCGTTCTGGAAGATCTGGGCGAGGCGGAGCGCGTTGCCTCGGGCGAATATCGGGCCCCGCGCGGGGAGTTGCTGGTCACGGCACCGATCATGTTCGGCAAATTGCACGTCGCGCCGATCGTCCATGACTTCCTGTCCGCCTATCCCGAGGTCACTGTGCGACTCGTGCTGGCCGATACGCTGGTCGACCTGGTCGAAAATCACGTCGATGTGGCGGTGCGGATAGGAAAGCTGCCCGACAGCAGCCTGATTGCGCGGCGGGTGGGCACGGTGCGATGGTTGATCTGCGCCAGCCCCCACTATCTTTCCTATAACCCGGCGCCGAGCGCGCCGGGGGATTTGGTCCGCCACGACTGCATCGCTTTCGAAGGTTTCCAGACCTATCGCCAATGGCCATTCCTTGCCGGGACGCATCCATTGTCGGTGACGATCCGGCCGCGTTTTTCGGTCAACACCGCCGACGCGGTCATTGACGGGGCCATCAACGGACTGGGGATTGCCCGAATCATGTCCTATCAGGCGTCGCAAGCCGTCGGTGACGGCGCCTTGGTGCCGGTGCTCCAAACCTTCAGCCCGCCGCCGATCCCCGTCCATCTCGTCCATGCCGCCCAGACGCTGCAACCGCTGAAGCTGCGCGCATTCATGGATTTCGTCATTCCGCGCCTCGAACGCGCGCTCGCGCGCATAGACCGGGTTCTTGACCCGCCGGGCAAATCTGATTGAGCCGAGGGAGCGGCAGCGTACCTCACGCTCTCTTCTGCAAAGCGCCGCTATGCGAATGCGAGGGACCGCTCAACTGAGGGTAGTTCATGCCTTTGACGCAGGAAATTCGAGTGCGCGCTGAATATGCGGCCCTCGTCACCCTTTCCGGCGCCATGCAGGGCCGCGTCCCACACGCTCCCCTGATTTGTCCGTGTGGCTGTCCGGGACGCCGCCCATTGCGCTCGCCGATATATTGGCATAGCATATGTCAAAACATGGGGAGCAACGGGTGAACGAACGGCCTTATGAAGTCCATGGTGCGCTGGGTTCGCCCTATTCGATGAAGATTCGCGCGGCGATGCGCTATCGCCGTTTGCCCCATATCTGGGTGCATGGCGCCGCGACGCAGGGCGGGGCGCTGGCGCATGTCCGCGCGCCGGTGATCCCGGTGGTGCGCTTTCCCGACGATAGCTGGCACAATGATTCGACCCCGCTCCTCTATCTGCTCGAGGATCGCCATCCGGGCAGCCGTTCGGTGGTGCCGCCCGATCCCGCGCGCGCCTTTCTGGCGCATCTGATCGAGGATTTCGCTGACGAATGGCTGACCAAGGCGATGTTCGGCTATCGCTGGCTGGCCGAGGTCGACCAGCTTCAGATGAGTCGCTGGCTGGCCTTCGACGCGTTCAAGGGCGGCGGTGCGGAGCAGCGCGAGCGCTTTGCGGCGAGCTTTCGCGAGCGGCAGGTGGGGCGCCTGGCGATCGTCGGCTGCACGCCGGCGAATTTCCCGCTGATCGAAGCGTCGACCCGCGCGGTGCTCGCGGCGCTGGAGACGCATGTCCAGGACCGGCACTGCCTGTTCGGCACGCGGCCATCGCTCGCCGAATTCGGCCTCTTTGGCCAATTGTCGCAGTTCGGCGCCGATCCGACCGCGCAGGCGATGATGCGCACCGACTATCCCTTTGCCTATCGCTGGCTTTCGCACATCGATGACATGTCGGGGATCGACGGCGAATGGGACGCGGCCGATGCGCGGCTGCCGCCCGTGGTCGATGCGCTGCTGTCGGTGGCGGGCGCGGTCTATCTGCCCTTCTTGCGGGCGAATGCGGCGGCACTGGAAAAGGGGGAGGCGATGATACGGTTCGAGGCGATGGGGCATGGCTATGACCAGGGGGTGTTCAAATATCAGGCGAAATGCCTTGCCGACCTGCGCATGCGCTACGCGGCGCTGAACGACGCGGCGCGCGCCGCGGTCGATCCGCTGCTCGAGCGGACTGGCTGCCTGCCCGCGCTGGTGTCGGCATGAGGCGCGCGTTCGCCGCCGGGATCGCCGCTGCGCTGGTCGCGGCGCCGCTGGCCGCGCAGACCGCGGTGCCGACCGCGCCCGCAGCGCCGCGCCATCCCAATATCGTCATCCTGCTGGCCGATGACTGGGGTTTTTCGGATGTCGGCGCTTTCGGGGCCGAATTCGCGACCCCGAACATCGACGCGCTGGCGCATGCCGGGATGCGCTTTTCCAATTTCCATGTGTCGGGTTCCTGCTCACCGACGCGCGCGATGCTGCAGACGGGGGTGATGAACCACCGCGCCGGGTTGGGCAATATGCCCGAGACGATCCCCGACGCGCACCGCGGCAAGCCGGGGTACGAGACGGTGATGAACCACAGCGTCGTCACGATCGCGGAAATGCTGAAGGCGGCGGGCTATCGCACCTATCTGACCGGCAAATGGCATCTGGGCAGCGATCCGACGCGGCTTCCCGAAGCGCGCGGCTATGATCGCGCCTTCAGCCTGGCCGATGCGGGCGCCGACAATTTCGATCAGGAGCCGATAAAGGGCCTCTACGACAAGGCGAACTGGACCGACAATGGCAAGCCGGGGGTGCTGCCCAAGGATTATTATTCGTCGCGCTTCGTCGTCCAGAAGATGATCGATTATATCGACTCCGACCGCGCGAGCGGAAAGCCGTTTTTCGCGTCGGTCAATTTCCTAGCAAACCATATTCCGGTGCAGGCGCCCGACAGCGATATCGCGCGCTATCAGGCGATGTATCGCGAAGGCTGGACCGCGCTGCGCGCCGCACGGGCCAAGCGCGCCGCGGCGCTCGGCATCATGCCCGCGGGCGCGCCGATGGTGACGATGGCGACCACCCCCGACTGGCAAAAGCTGGACAGCGACGAACGCAAGGCGGCGGTCCGCGTCATGCAGGCCTATGCCGGGATGGCGACCGCCGCCGACCGCGAGATCGGGCGCCTTGTCGCGCATCTGAAGGCGACGGGCGATTACGACAATACGATCTTCGTCTTTCTGTCGGACAACGGCCCCGAACCGACCAACCCCTATAACCGGCTGCGCAACCGGCTGTTCCTGGGGATGCAATATAACACGTCGATCGGCAACATCGGCCGCCGCCACAGCTTCAGCGCCATCGGTCCGGGCTGGGCCAGCGCGGCTGCGGCGCCGCTATCGGGGTACAAGTTCAGCGCGACCGAGGGCGGGCTGCGCGTACCGCTGATAATCGCCTGGCCCGGCCATCCGCAGGTGCGCGCGGGCGCGATCTCGAAGGGGCTCGCGCATGTCACCGACATCGTCCCGACGCTGACCGACCTCGCCGGCGTGCCGGGTCACGGCGGCAGCTGGAGCGGGCGGACGGTCGAGCCGATCGCGGGGCGCAGTCTGGTGCCGATGCTGGCAGGCGGCGCGGGCAGCGTTCATGGCGACGCGCCGATTGGTTATGAACTGTCGGGCAATGCCGCGCTGTTCCGGGGGGATTACAAGTTGGTGCGCAATCTGCCGCCGACGGGCGACGGTCAATGGCGACTGTTCGACATCGCCAGCGACCCCGGCGAGACGCGCGATCTGGCCGCCGCGATGCCCGATCGCTTTGCGGCGATGAAGGCCGATTATGCGGCGTTCGCCAAGACCAACCAGGTGCTCGAAATGCCGGCGGGTTACACCGCCGACGAACAGATCAACCTTTATGCGTGGCGGCAACAGGGCCGCAAGCGGGCGATCCAGGCCGGACTGGTGCTCGGCGGGGCGATCGTCGCGCTGTCAGCCCTCTTGTGGCTTTTCGTCCGGCGGCGGCGGGCGCGCGGTGTCGATCAGGCGAATGCCAACATGATCGGTACCTAGCGAGCGTTCTTGAAACTGGCGCGCGGCGGGGCGATAGCGCGCGCAATAATTCGCCGCGCACAGAAAGCTGCCGCCCTTGATGACATTGCGGTCGGGGTCGATCGCGCTTGCCGTCCATTCCCAGACATTGCCGATCAGGTCGTGGACGCCGTGCTTGTCGGCGGGGAAGCAGGCGACGGGCGCGCGGCTCTTGAAGCCGTCGGTGCCGAGGTCGCGGACCGGGAACACGCCCTGATAATAGTTGGCGGTCGGCTTGCCGTTTGCATCGACGGGAACATCGCGCCGCGCGCCGCCGGTTGCAGCGGCAAGTTCCCATTGCGCCTCGTCGGGCAGCGCCTTGCCCTTCCAGTGCGCGTAGGCGAGCGCGTCCTCGTAGCCGACCTGGACCACCGGGTCGCGATCGCGGCCGGCGATGCCGGTCTTCGGTCCTTCGGGATGCCGCCATTCGGCCCCGACGACCCAGCGCCACCAGTTGGGATTGCCGTCAGTCGGCGCTGTAAACACCGCCGATCCGGGGATCAGCATGTCGGGCGGCGCACCGGGCAGTTTCGGCGGGTCTTTCTCGGCAAGCGTCTTGTAGCCGGTCGCCTTCACGAATTCGGCGAATTCGGCGTTCGTCACCTCATGCGTTGCCATCCAGAAACCCTT
The DNA here is from genome assembly GCF_001610975.1 of Sphingopyxis terrae subsp. terrae NBRC 15098. NCBI lineage: Bacteria > Pseudomonadati > Pseudomonadota > Alphaproteobacteria > Sphingomonadales > Sphingopyxidaceae > Sphingopyxis > Sphingopyxis terrae. The sequence goes on from NZ_CP013342.1 coordinate 2,250,101, forward strand.
GACCGAAACCTCGCGCGCCGGTGCCTCTTCGGGCAGCGTCGCGTCGGCGCCCATGGTGAAGGTCGCGCCGGGTATCCAGACATAGTCGCGCGCCGGCATCGGCGGGCAGGTCGGGGTCTGCGCTTCGGCATGCTGTTCGGTCTTTTTGGCGCCGCATGCGGCCAGGGCGCCCAGCGCGGCGAAAGCGATCAGCGCTGCGCTGCGCTTCACCGATCGCCGCCTTGCGGAAGCGCGGCAAGCAGCGCTTCGACCATATGCGCGGTGACGGTCCCCGCTTCTTCGGCCGGCAGGCCCTGGTCGTGCCGCAACGCGCGCCAGTTCTGGAAGGAGAGGGTGGCACATAGCGCCTCCGCCGCCACCTTGTTCGCAAGGACAGGCGCGGGCAGCAGGCGCATTACCAGTTCGCGCTCGACCGTGATGACGCGGCCATATTCGGCCATCAGAAAGGGCGACTGATAGCGCTTGATATTGGCCGCGAGCCGGAACGGCAGCATCGTTTCGAACACGCGGACGCGGCGGCGGGCGAGATCGCGCATGTTCGCACGCCAGTCGTTGTCGAGATAGGGGGCGGTGACGATCGGCATCACCCGTTCGGCGATCGTCGCCGAAATCTCGCTATAGAGCGAATCCATATCGTCGAAATGGCGGAAAACGGTGCGAATGCCGATCCCGGCTTCGTCGGCGACGCGCGCCGCGCTGGGCATCAGGTCGCCGCCAGCGATCAGCTCCATCATCGCCTTGACGATGCGTTTGTGGCTCGACCGGCTGCGTTCGCGCCGACCATCGATCCGGGGCGTCTCGCTCGCCGGATTCGCCTTTGCCTCGCCCTCCGCTTTCGCCGTTGTCGTCATGTCCTCCCCGCTGGCGCAGCTTGGCGCCGTGGTCAATGCCCGCTTCGAAGCATCTTGCGCCGCGCCCGATATAATGACACATATAGTGCCAATAGTTTCGGGGCAACCGAAGAGTCGGGGGAATGATGGGGGAGCAGGCTTTTCTTGTCGGCGCGATTTGGGCGGGCGCGTTGCTGCTCTGGCTCGCCTTCCTGCTGTTCTACGATGGGTTCCGCCGCCCGCTGACGCGCGCCGAGATCGACGCCTTTCTGGGCACGCTCGGCGATCGCATGGAGGAAACGGGCAACGACAGCGCCCGCCTGCGCGCTTTTCTGGAGGACGACGACGGACGCGAATTCGTCATGGTCAATCTTGTCCGCACGCGGCCGGGCCAAGTCACCGATCCCGCCAGCGGCGAGACGCGCGCGGGCAGCGAATGGCTGCGCCGCTATTCGGACCCCTTCGTGCGCGGGCTGATCGCGCGCGGCGGGCATCCGCTCTATGTCGGCGCCAAGGTCGGCGGCTATATCGACGCGTGGAACACACCCGCCGACCCCGGCTGGTCGCTGGTCGGCACGATGCGATACCGCAGCCGCCGCGATCTGATCCGCATGGCGGCCGATCCGGCCTTTCGCGCCGTGCATCCGAACAAGACACTGGGGATCGAGACGACCTTCTCTTTCCCGACGCAGCGACAGATCGCCTTTTATGCCAGCCCGCGGGTCACGGTGGGGCTGGGGCTCGCGCTCGCTGCGGCGCTTGCGCATATCGCGCTTTTGACATGGGCTTAGAGGGGGCCGGAGGGGACCGATGAAGAAACGCTGGATTGCATTGGGCGTCGTCGCGCTGATCGGCGCGGGTGGCTATTGGGGTTTTCAGGAGAATAAATATCGTCTGCCCGGGATGATCCAGGATTGGCGCGACCCGGTGCAGCCGAACCACGCGGTGGTCTGGCAGCAGGGGCCGGGTGCGGCCCCCGTCACCGCGCCGGGGACCAAGCGCCCGCCCAACATCATCCTGATCGTCGCCGACGATCTGGGCTGGAACGACATCAGCCTGAACGGCGGCGGCGTTGCGGGCGGGATCGTCAAGACGCCCAACATCGACGCGCTGGCACGTCAGGGGCTGAACTTCACCACCGCCTATGCCGCGAACGCCACCTGTTCGCCGTCGCGCGCGGCGATGATGACCGGCCGCTATCCGACTCGCTTCGGTTTCGAGTTCACCGCGGTGCCGACCGCCTTTGCCGAGAATCTGGCGCATGGCGGCGGCCTTGGCCCGCTGAAGGCGGTATTCCACAAGGAACTGATCACCGACGATATTCCCGACTATCCCGACATGGGCGTCCCGCCGAGCGAAATTACCATAGCCGAAGCGGTGAAGGCGGCGGGATATCACACCATCCACATCGGCAAATGGCATCTGGGCGAAGCGCCGCGCTTGCAGCCCAATGCGCAGGGTTTCGACGAAAGCCTCGCGATTCTGGCGGGGGGCGCGAAATTCCTGCCCGACGACGATCCCGATACGGTCAACGCCAAGCTGCCGTGGGATCCGATCGACCGTTTCATCTGGGCCAATCTGCGCCACGCCGTCACCTTCAACGGCGGCAAGCGCTTTCATCCCCAGGGGCATATGACCGACTATTTCGCCGCCGAAGCCGAAAAGGCGATCGAGGCGAACAAGAACCGGCCCTTCTTCATGTATCTGGCGTTCAATGCGCCGCACACGCCGTTGCAGGCAACGCGCGAGGAATATGACCGGCTGCCGCAGATCAAGGATCACAAGACGCGCGTTTACGGAGCGATGATCGCGCAGCTCGACCGCCGCATCGGCGATGTCATGGCGAAGCTCAAGCAGGCGGGGATCGACGACAATACGCTTGTCATCTTCACCAGCGACAATGGCGGGGCCTGGTACACCGGCATCCCGCACCTCAACGCGCCCTATCGCGGCTGGAAGGCGACCTTCTTCGAGGGCGGCATCCGCACGCCTTTCTTCATGCGCTGGCCGGGCCATATCGCGCCGGGTTCTACCCGCGCCGACGTGACCGGGCATATCGACATATATTCGACGATCGCCGCCGCGGCGGGGGCGAAGGTGCCGACCGATCGCATCGTCGACAGCCAGAATATCCTTGCCGGGCCGGCGCATCGCCAGGCGATGTACTGGCGTTCGGGCGACTATCGCGTCGTGCGCGCGGGCGACTGGAAATTGCAGGTAACGAAGCGGCCCGAAAAGGTTCGCCTCTATAATGTCGCTATCGATCCGACCGAACAGCATGATGTGTCGGCGCAGGAGCCGCAGCGCGTCGCACAGCTTCGTGCGATGATCGAGGCGCAGAACAAGGGGATGGCCAAGCCGATCTGGCCGGGGCTGATCGAGGGGCCGGTGCGGATCGACGTGCCGCTCAACGCGCCGTGGAAGGACGGGCAGGATTATATCTACTGGACCAACTGACCGGTTCGGTCGTCGCCGGAGGGAAGGGGTCAGCGTTCGATCTTGGTCACCAATATGACCGACGTCGTCGTGCGTTCGACCCCGTCGAGCAGGCCGATCTCGTCGATCAGCTCGTTGAGCAGGGCGCTGTCCTCCGCTTCCAGCATCGCGATGATGTCATATTCGCCGCTGATCGCGTGGATCGCCTGAACCTGGGTAAAGCCGGCGAGGGCGGCCTCGACCTCGCGGTGATAGCGCGGCAACGTCTTGATCATCATATGGGCGCGGACGCGGCCGGCGGCAAAGGCTTGTCCCAGCCGCACCGTATAGCCCGCGACGATATTATCCTCTTCCAGCCGCGCGAGCCGCGAATAGACCTGGCCGCGCGAGATGCCGAGTTCCTTCGCAAGCTGTGCGATGGTCTGGCGCGCATCGTCGCGCAGCAGGGTGAGCAGGCGATCGTCGATCTCGTCGAGACTGACGGTCATCGGCGCCATCAGTCCGCCCATGCCTCGTCAGCGAAGATCGCCGTCTGTGGTTCCGCCCCGGCCGTCATCCGGCCACGATACATGCCAAGGTCGTTGAGTGCAAAGACCGGGCGGCCGTCGGGGCCCATCGCGATCAGGCCGCCGTCGCCGCCGATCGCACCGACCGCCGCGATGGTCGCCTGCGCCGCGTCGTTCAGGCTTTCGCCTTTCCACGCGACGCGGTCGCAGACCTGCCGCGCCGCGCTTTCGCGGATGAAATATTCGCCCGATCCCGTCGCCGAAACCGCGCATCGGCCGTTGCTGGCATAGGTGCCCGCGCCGATGATCGGCGAATCGCCGATGCGGCCCCAGCGCTTGCCGGTCATGCCGCCGGTCGAGGTTGCGGCGGCGAGATTGCCGTTGGCATCGATCGCAACCGCGCCGACGGTGCCGAACAGATGCGTCGGGTCGAGCGCGGCCTGATGCTTCTTGCGCCAGGCGAGCAACTGCTGCCACCGCTGATCCGTCCGGAACCAGGCGGGGTCGACCTGTTCGAGCCCCTGTTCGACCGAGAAGCGGTCGGCGCCGTCGCGCGCCAAGAGAACGTGCGGGCTCTTGTCCATCACCGCGCGGGCAAGGTCGATCGGGTGACGGGTGCGCGTGACACCCGCGACGGCACCGGCCTTGAGCGTGGCGCCGTCCATGATCGCGGAATCGAGTTCGTTGGTCCCCTCGGCGGTGAACACGGCGCCGCGACCGGCATTGAAAAGCGGATTGTCCTCGAGCACGCGCACCGCCGCCGCGACCGCGTCGAGCGCCGGGCCGCCCTTGTCGAGCACCGCCGATCCGGCGCGCAGCGCGGCGTCGAGGCCGGCGCGATAGGCGGCTTCCTTGTCGGGGGTGAGCGAGCCGGGCTTGATGACCCCGGCGCCGCCATGGATCGCGAGCGACCAGCGCGGCACCTCGACCAGTTCGCCCGCGCGCGCGGCATAGTTGCGCACGAACACCGGCGCATCGACGCGGCCCGAGGGCAGGTGAACGACCGAGCCCGGCCCGACCCCCGTCACCTTCACCCGCGGCACATCGAGCGGCCTGCGGTCGCTGACGTTGCGCAGTTCCGATCCGTCCACGACCCAGGCATAGCCGTCGGGTGCGGTCGCATAGATGCGCCCCGACCCGTCGGGTTCGACCGCGAGCGCGGCGCTTTCATCGACGCCGAGCCCGATCATCGCGGGCGCGTCGGCAGCGCGTCCGACCTGCGCCTTGGCGACGAAGGCGAAAAGGCGGCCGAGCCGGTCGCGTTCCTTGAAATGCGTATCGGTGACGATGCCCTTGAGCAGCGCCAGGTGCAGGAATTCGCCTTCGATGGTGTTAGCGGGGCCGAGCGGATCGGCGAGCGCCTCAGGACTCTTGATGCTGCCGTCGTCCATCGCGCCATAGAGTTTTTCGCCCTGCATCGCGAGGCCGGCGCTGGTCCCGGCGAGCGGCTTGCCCGCCGCGACATGCGCGTCGATGATCTCGTTGACCGGCGTGCCGCGCCAGAAGCGCACATATCGCGACTGGTCGCCGCCGGCGATGAAGATGCCGTCGGCCTTGCGCAGCCGGTCGAGAATCTTCTTGTCGGTCGCTTGCGAACGCGCGTGGAAAACGAAGATTTCGACCGACTGGATGCCGCCGATGTCGCGATAGAATTCCTCGCCGATTTCCTTGCCGTAAGAAGCGCTGAGGACGACGATGTGGCCCTTTCCGGCCTTGCCGAAGAACCATTTCATCGCGTCGATATTCCGGTCGCCTCCGCCCATCAGCAGCAGTCCGCCCGATACCGGACCCGGCGTCGGCGTGTTCAGCGCGCCATAGACATAATGTTCGTAGGGCTGGTCTTTCGCCGCCGCTGGCGGCGCGGCGAGAAGGAGCGCGTACAGCAGTGCGGTGATCCATTTGAACAGTCTGATCGGCGGCATCAGCATATCTCCTTCGGCAACTCTGATCGATGGATGTTACATAATCGACACGCAAAATGACAATATGATTCCTGTTTTAGTCATAATGATTGAAATTTTCGGTCCGTTCTGGCTGATAGGGCGCGTCTCGTGACAGGGCATTGGGGGCGCCGATTCGCGCCGCAGACAGGATAGGGGCTTTTCGATGGAACATCTCGGCCGACGGTCGCTTCGCATCATTCTAGGGCTGGGCGTCTGCCTTCCCGCGCTCGCCACGCCGGCGCTGGCGCAGGACGCGTCGGACGAGGGCGCGGTGCAGGAGATCATCGTCACCGGTTCGCGCATTCCCACGATAAAGGATCAGGGGCCGTCGGCGGTCACGACCATCGATTCCGATGCGATCCGCGCCAACGGCTATACCAGCGTCCCCGAACTGCTCGCGGCGATGACCCAGAACAGCGGCGAGACGCAAAGCCCGCAGTCGGGCAGCAGCGCCGACTTCACCCCCGGCGCGCAGCAGGTCGACCTGCGCGGGCTTGGCCCCAACCACACGCTCGTGCTCGTCAACGGGCGCCGCATCGCCGATTTCCCGCTGCCCTATATCGGCCGCAGCAACTTCACCGACATTTCGAATATCCCGGTGGGGCTGATCGACAAGGTCGAGATATTGTCGGGTGCAGCCTCGGCCATTTATGGTTCGGACGCGATTGCGGGCGTCATCAACTTCAAGATGAAGGAAAATCTGGACGGCCTGACGCTCGACTATCGCCACGGCCGCACCCAGCATGGTGGCGGCATGTCGCATCGCTTCACCGCGACCGGCGGCTGGTCGACCGACCGTTTCAGCATCGCGGCCGGTATCGAATATCTCGACCAGCGTCCGCTGTGGGCTTATGATCGTTCGATCCAGGACAGCACCGACGACAGTCCCGGCAGCACGATCGCGCGCCGCACCTTCCTGCGCTACAGCATCGAAAACGACAGCTATATCGATCCGGGTCCGGCGGCCTGCGCCGGGGTTGCGAACCTCAACGGCGGTTCGACCATCTATACGTCGCGTCCGCGCTACGGCGATTATGATCCGGCGATCGACGATTACGGCCCCGGCTATTACTGCGGCAGCAAGACGTCGATCGGCTACGGCACGATCGTTTCGGGTCGCAAGGGCTTCAACAGCTTCGGCACGATGTCGTACGAGCTGTCGGACAATGCCAAATTGTTCGCCGACTTTCAGTTCGGAATCAGTAAGGTCCGGCTGATGTACGACGTCACGAGCTGGGCGTTCGAAAGCTCGTCGTCGAGTTCGGACAACAGTTTTTACAACGCGTTCGACGATACGATCGACGACTGGTCGCGCCAGTTTGCCCCGGAAGAAACCGGCGGGCTGGAAATGCAGCGCAGCAAGCAGACGACCTACAGCATCACGCCCGGTATCCGCGGCAATTTTGGCAATGCCTGGAATTACGAGGCATCTTTCAATTACAGCCGCTACCAGTCGGTCGTGCGCTGGCCCCAGATCGTCAATTCCAAGGCGATCGCCTTCTTTCTGGGCGAACAGCTGGGGGTCGACGAGGACAGCGGCTATCCGATTTTCAACGCCGATCCCGCGCGGCTCTACACCGCGCTGACGCCTGCCGAATATGACAGCATTTCGGCCGATACGGTCTATCGTCCGTATAGCTGGACCAGCAATTTGCAGGCGACGCTGACCAATGGCGAGCTGTTCCAGCTTCCGGCCGGCCCGGTCGGGGTCGCGGTGGTCGCCGAATATGGCAAGCAGGGCTATAATCTGCGTCCCGATCCGCTGGCGCTCACCGACTATTATTACAGCTGGAAAGACAGCGACGGTGCGGGCAAGCGCAGCCATGCCGCGATCGGCGGCGAAGTGCGCGTGCCGGTGCTCGATTTCGTGACGCTGACGGGTGCCGGCCGCTATGACACCTTCGGCTTTGCCGGCCGCGATGTCGGCAAGTTCACCTATAATGGCGGGGTCGAAGTCCGACCGACGAGCAGCCTGCTGCTGCGCGCCGCCTATGGCACTGCCTTCCGCGCGCCTGACCTCCACTATGTCTTTACGGGGCCGGGCAATGTGCAGAGCAGCGTCGATGACTATTATCTGTGCGCGGTCGAAGAGCCCGACGAGGATATCGGCGATTGCAGCTATTCGGGGACCGGCGTCGTCGTGAACCGGACCGGCAACCGCAACCTCGACGCCGAAACCGGACGAACGCTGACGGGAGGCATCGTCTTTTCGCCGTCGAGCCGCCTCCATGTTTCGGTCGATTATTTCCGCGTGACGCTCGACAATCAGGTCGACGATCTCAGCATCGACACGCTGGCCCGGACCGAGGCGGACTGCAGCGTGCTGACCGCGGGCGGCACGCCCAAGCTCGATCCCAATTCGCCGACCTGTCAGGATGCCTTCGCGCGCATCACGCGCTTTGCCAGCGGCGGCAATGCCGGGCAGATCTCGTCGATCCGCGTCAATCCGATCAACATTGCGCGCGAAAGGACGAGCGGGATCGATATCGCCTTCCGCGGCAGCCTGCCAACCGGTATCGGCAACTTCACCCTGTCGCTCGCGCACAGCCATGTGTTCAAGCACAGTTTCCAGCAATATCCGGGCGATCCGTTCGTCGACAAGCTCGCCGTCGATAGCGGCTATTACCTGCCGCGCGACAAGTCGAACGGCAGCATCTCATACGAAAATGAGGGCTTTCAGCTGACCTTTTCGGGCACCCGGCTCGGCAAGCTGCCCAATTATGACGAGGATGCGTTCATCAAGGCGAGCTACCTCTTCAATGCGACCATGCAATATGATTTCACCGATCATCTGCGCGGCTCGCTGACGGTGCGCAACCTGTTCGACACGAACCCCGTCAAGGACCCGACCTGGTCGAGCTATCCCTATTACAACACCAGCTGGTTCGACAGCATCGGACGCAGCGTGTTCCTGCAGCTCACCTACAAATTGGGAGGATCGGCGCTCTGACCGGTCGCGGCGGGGGCGGGCTTCCGTCCCCGCCGCCCTCCTCTTAGGCGCTTGTGAAACAAGGCGGACGCGCGTTAAGGGGAGCCATGGCTAATGGCACCGGTCCCCTTGGCGGCGGCAATGCGCGCCCGACGATGGCCGACATCGCGCGCGAGCTGGGCGTCGCGAAGATCACCGTTTCGCGCGCGCTTTCGGACAGCCCGACGGTCAAGGAAAGCACGCGCCGGCTGATCCGCGACACCGCCGAACGCATGGGCTACCGGCTCAATATTTCGGCGCGCAATCTGCGGCAGCAACGCACCCGGACCATCGCCGTAGTCATCGAAATGGCCCCCTCGCACGACCGCCTGATGAGCGAACCTTATCCGCTCTCGCTGCTCGGCGGGATCATGCAGGAACTGACTGCAGCCGGACAGAATATGGTGCTGACGACGATCGAGTTGTTCGCACAGCACCCGCCGTCGGCCGACGGGGTCATCCTGCTGGGGCAGGGCGTGCATGACGATGCCGCCGCGGCGATCGAGGCGACCGGGCTGCCGTATGTGGTCTGGGGCGCGGCGCACGGCCCGCCCGGACGCGTCGTCGTCGGCAGCGACAATCGCGCGGGCGGCCGGCTCGCCGCCGACTATCTGCGCGCGCGCGGGCGCCGCGCGCTGCTGTTCCTTGGTGAAACCCAGCATGGCGAGGTCGAGGATCGGCTCCAGGGCTTTGCCGACGCGCTGAAGGGCAGCGACGCCGCGGTGATTGAGCGGATCGCCTGCGCCTTCACCGCCGCCGCCGGGCGCGAGGCGATCGATCGGCTTCTGGCCAAGGGCACTGCCTTCGACGGCGTCTTCGCGGCGAGCGATGCCATTGCGATGGGCGCGATCGAAGCGTTGCAGGCGCGCGGCCTGTCCGTACCCGGCGACGTATCGGTCGTCGGCTTCGACGATTCCCCCGGCGCAGCGATCGTATCGCCCAAACTCACCACCATCCGGCAGGACTGGGCGGTCGGCGGCGAATTGCTCGCCAAGAAGGTGCTCGATCTCGTCGCGGGCAAGGGCGCCGATTCGCGCGCCATGAGCGTGGAACTGGTCGCACGCGAAAGCTGAATCACTGCGCGAACGCGCCGTAGTTCGCACGTCCTTTCCCGCAATGGTATCGATAACTTGACATCGATACCATTTTTGCACCACAAGATGGCTTCGATGGAGCGCGCGCCGGCCGAGCGTGCGCCGCGGGTGAGGATGACAGTGGCAATTTCCAGCGCAGCTTCTGATACGATGCGGCTTGTACGACACGGCGGCGACGCCGTCGGCGATCAGGCGGCCGCGCTGTTCGCGCTCGCCAACGGCCTGGTCGGCGTTGAGGGCGTCGCCGACGAATGCGCCGCTGCGCCCTGCGCCTATCTCCCCGGCGCCTATGTCAGCCGCCCGATCGATTATCATGAAAGCTTTCCCGGCTACGCGACCGCGACTGACACGCGGATCAAATGCCCGAGCCCGGTGGCCCTGCGCCTGCGGATCGACGGCGCGCCGGTCGATTTTGCGGCTGCCGATCGCCTCGAAGCCGAGAGCCTGCTCGATCTTGCCTGGGGACAGCTTCGCCGCCGCACCCGCTGGCGTCTCGCCGATGGCCGGACGATCGAGATTGCGGCCGTTCGCATCGTTCCGCTGGACGGCGATGCCTGCGTCGCAACGCGTCTGTCGGTCTCGCCGGTGGATTTCGCCGCGACGATCGAGATCGATCTGATCTTCGGCACCGATGCCGATGGCGGCAACGCCGATGCGGCCGACGATCCGCGTATTTCCGGGCGGCTGCGGCCGGTCTGGACCGTTCAGCCTTCCGAACCGGGCGACACCCCTTCCGTGGTCCGGTTTGCCCAGGGTGCCGTCGAACTCGCCTATCGCCAGCGGGTCGCCAGCCTCGATGCGCCGGTGGTGCGCATCGACGGCGGCCATATGGTGCGCGGCGCGTTGGTCGCCGGCGGCACGCTGAGCGTCGACCGGGTGGTCGCCATGACCTGCACCCGCGGCCACCCGGTCGACATCGATGCGCTGCCCGAACCGCAGCCGTTCGACGCCATTGCGGCGGCGCAGCAGCGCGCGGTCGACCAATTGTGGGCGCATGCCGATTTTGCGATCGCGGGTGACGACGCGCTGACGCAGGCGCTGCGTTTCGACCTGTTCCAGCTCCACCAGTCGGCCAGCCGCGACCCGGACCACAGTATCGCGGCCAAGGGGCTGTCGGGCGAAGGCTATGAGGGCCATTATTTCTGGGACGCCGAATCCTTCATGCTCCCGGTGCTGGCGCTCCAGATGCCCGACCGGGCGCGCACCCTGCTGCAGTATCGCATCGGCAAGCTTGCGGCGGCGCGGGCGCATGCGCGCGGCATTGGCCATGCGCGCGGCGCGCTCTATCCGTGGCGGACCATCGGCGGGGCCGAATGTTCGTCACATTATCCGACGGGGTCGGCGCAATATCATATCAACGGCGACATCGCGCATGGCGTTGCGCTGTATGTCGCGGCGACGGGCGATAGCGACGTCCGCCGCGCTGCGGCCGAAATGCTGTTCGAAACCGCGCGCATCTGGCCCGAGATCGGCGCCTTCGACCCGCGCCGCGGCGGGGCCTTCTGCATCTATGGCGTGACCGGGCCCGACGAATATTCGGCGCTCGTCGATAATGATTATTACACCAACGCGATCGCGGCGCGGCACCTTGCCTATGCTGCCGACACCGCCGACTGGCTGGCGCACACCGATCCCGCGGCCTTCGCGGCGCTGGCGCAGGCCATCGGCCTCGACGCCGAAGAAGTCGCGATGTGGCGCCGCGCCGCCGAGGCGATGTGGTTGCCGGTCGATGCAGAGGCCGGGGTAAGCCCGCAGGACGACGCCTTTCTGGGACGGCCGAAGCTGGCTGATCTGGCACCGCTCGACGAGCGCGGGCCTCTGCTGATGCGCTATCACCCGATGATCCTGTTCCGGCACCAAATCGCCAAGCAGGGCAATGTGCTGCAGGCGATGGCGATGGATCTCGTGTCGTTGCCGCTCGCGTTGCAGCGGCGCAATTTCGACTATTACAGCCGCGTCACCGCGCATGATTCGACGCTGTCGTCGGTGGCCTTCGCAATTGTGGCGGCGCGGCTCGGCGAGGATGGGGAGGCGCTCGATTTCCATCGCGAGGCCGCCTTCGTCGATCTGGAAAATCGCCACGGCAACACCTCGCACGGCCTGCACATGGCGGCGCTTGCGGGAAGCTGGCTCGTGCTTGCGCACGGCTGGGGCGGTCTGTGGCTCGGCGGCGATTGCCCCGCCTTCGCGCCGCGCATCCCCGCCGGCTGGGCGCGCTATCATTTCCGCCTGATGTGGCGCGGCAGCGTGATCGAGGTTGCGGTCGATGCCGAAGGGGCGACCTATCGCCGCCTGTCGGGCGCGCCGGTCGATATTGTCGATCACGGCCGCCCGGTTCGTCTTGCCGACGCGGCGGTCCGGATGGCGCGCCCGGCGGTGCAGGGCGTGATCTTCGACCTCGACGGCGTGCTGACCGACACGGCCGAGGATCATTACCATGCGTGGCAGGCGCTGGCCGATCAATATGGCTATGCCTTCGACCGCGCCGCCAACGACCGGCTGAAGGGCGTCGATCGCGCGGGATCGCTGCGCCTTATCCTGGACGGCGCGGGCGCGTCGGTCGACGACGCGCGCTTCGAGGCGATGCTTGCAGAGAAGAATGCGCTCTACCGCGCGCGGCTGGCCGCTTATTCGCCCGCCAATCTGTTCGACGGCGTGCGCGCGCTTTTTGCCGCGCTGCGCAGCGCGGGCATCAAGATCGGCCTCGCCTCGGCGAGCCGCAATGCCGGCCACGTCGTTCGGTTGCTCGGCATCGCCGACCAGTTCGATTTCATCGCCGACGCGGGCGCGATCGCGGCGAACAAGCCGGCGCCCGACATATTCCTGGCCTGTGCCGACGGCATGGGCCTCCCCCCGGAACGCTGCATCGGTATCGAAGATGCGCAGGCCGGAATTTCAGCCATCCATGCGGCGGGCATGGTGGCGATTGGCATCGGGTCTGAAGAGGCGCTGCCCGATGCCGACGTGCACGTCCCCGCCATCGGGGCGCTTTCGGTCGACCAGATCCTGTCAGCAGAACGGGAAGCGGCGAGCGCGGGCAACCTTTCAAAGAAAACAGGATAAGTGGAGGAACAGCCATGTTGAAACGGACCTATCTGCTCTCGTCGATCGCGCTCATCGCGCTGCCGGCGGTGGCCCATGCCCAGGAAGCGCCTCAGCCCGCCGACGATGCGGCAGGCAATGAAATCGTCGTAACCGGCACCGCCGGCGGCGGGGTCAGCCGCCAAGCCGCGGCCTTTGCGATTACCAGCATTTCGGCCGATGCCATCGAACAGGCCGCGCCGAACAGCACCGCCGACCTGCTGAAGGTCGTGCCGGGCGTCATGGCCGAAAGCTCGGGCGGCCAGAATGGCGCCAACATCTTCGTGCGCGGCTATCCGTCGGGCGGCGACGCCGAATTCGTCACGCTGACGACGCAGGGCGTGCCCTTCTTCTCGCCGCCGACGCTGTCGTTCCTCGAAAACACGCAGCTTATCCGCATCGACGAAACGATCGCGCGGGTCGAGGCGGTGCGCGGCGGCACCGGCGCGCTGTTCGCCAACGGCCAACCCGGCCTGACCGTCAACTTCGTCCAGAAAGAGGGCGGCCCCGAATTCGAAGGGCTTGTGAAGGCCAGCGTCACCGATTTCGGCGACATGCGCGGCGACCTGCGCCTGTCGGGTCCGCTCGGCGACAACACGACCTTCATGGTCGGCGGCTATTATTCGAGCGGCCACGGCATCCGCAATCCGGGCTTCACCGCCGAAAAGGGCGGGCAGATCACCGCCAATATCCGCCATGACCTCGACAAGGGTTCGATCCTCGTCTTCGCGCGCTATCTCAACGATCATGGCCAGTGGCTGCTGCCGATCCCGGTGATCCGCGACGGCGACAAGGTGCGCCAGTTCGGCAATATCGACCCCGGCACCGGCGTGATCGCCGGCCCCGAAACGCGCCTGTCGGTGCTTCCCGACGGCACGCGCGCCGACCTTGGCGACGGTCGCGGCGCCAAGCTGATCAACCTTGGCACCAATTTCGATTACGAGATCGGCGACGGGCTCCAGCTGCGGTATCGCGCAAGCTATCTGAAGGGCGATGCCGATACGACCGGACTGGTTCCCGCGAGCACCGCGATGTCGGCCGCCGACTATGCGGCGAGCCTCGGCAGCACGATCGGCAGCCTGACCTATGTCAATGGGGGCGATGCGGTCGCCAATGCGGGCAGCCAGCAGGTGATCCGCGCCGGCACCTGGATCGTGCGCAAGCAGATCGAGGATTTCACCAACGACCTCAACGTCGAATGGGACAGCGGCAACAACAAGTTCACGCTGGGCGCCTATTTCTCCGACTTTTCGTCGAAGGACCAGTGGAACCTCGGCAACATCCAGCTGCTGACTGCCGAAAACAATGCGCGGCTGCTCAACCTGACGCTCGCCGATGGCCGGGTCGTGACCGATCGCGGCTTTACGCAAGGCAGCTTCTTCAACGTCAACGCCGCCTATGACGGCCGCGAATATGCCTTTTATGCGGTCGACGAGTTCCAGATCACGCCCGAACTGCGCTTCGACGCGGGCTTGCGCTATCAGCATTACAAGGCAACCGGCACGCTGGAAAACAACGCGACCGTGCTCGACGCCGACGGCGACCCGAACACGCTTTACGACCAGAATGTCGCGGTGCTCGACGGCACCTTCCGCAATATTTCGTACAGCAAGGGCGCCTGGTCATGGACGGCGGGCCTGAACTACGACTTCTCGTCGTCGGTCGGCGCCTATGTCCGTTACAACCGCGGCAACACCAATCCCTTCTTCGACAATCTGCGCGACGGCATCCGCGTCTCGCCGCGCGTCGACAATTTCGAAGGCGGGGTGAAGGTGCGGACCGACATGCTGTCGCTCTATGCCACCTTGTTCCACACGAAGTTCGAAGGCCTTGTCACCACTGTCATCCAGAATGGCGCACCGCAGGCGTCGATCGGCGGCGCGCGCAGCACGGGTGTCGAGCTGGAAGGACAGCTTCGGCCGGTCGACAATTTCACGCTCGCCTTCTCGGGCACGTGGCTCAACGCCAAATATCGCGACTTCTTCACCAACAACGGTGCGACCGACCTCAGCGGCAACCGCGTCCAGCGGCAGCCGAAGTGGCAATGGCGCGTGACCCCGGCCTATGAACTGCCGTTCGGCAACGACGGCAAGGTCGGCGTCTATTCGACCTTCACCTATATCGGCGATCGCTTCTCGGATACCGGCAACACCCAGTCGCTGCCGCATTATTTCAAGATCGATGCCGGCGTGACGGTCGACGTCAACCGTGCGCTCAGCTTTGCGGTCACCGCCGACAATCTGACCAACGAGATCGGTCTGACCGAAGGCGATCCGCGCACGCTGGGCCAGAATGCGGCTGAAGTGCTGAATGCCCGTCCGATCCTCGGCCGGTCGTTCCGCTTCAGCGCCGCCTATAAATTCTAGGTCATCCCTCCCTGGGTGGTCGCGGCCTCTTCGCGACCACCCCTCTTTGCGGCAAAGGACTTGGCATGGCCCGCACGCGTTTGATTGCCGCAATGATTCTGACCTATGTCGCCTTCGCGATGCTGCTCAACAGCGTCGGGACGGTGATCCTGCAGTCGATTTCCAGCTTTCATGTCACGAAGCCCGAGGCGAGCACGCTCGAAGGTTTCAAGGATATCACGATTGCGATCGTCTCTTTCCTGACCGCGAGCTATCTGCCGCGCATCGGCCTGCGTAACGCGCTGATCGGGGCGCTGCTCCTCGCGATCGCGGCGTGTACGGTCATGCCGCTCGCGGGAAGCTTCGGCGCAGCGCAATTGCATTTCGCGATGGTCGGCGCGGCCTTCGCGGTCGCCAAAGTCGTCGTCTATTCGATGATCGGCCTCGTCACCGACGACGCGCGGCACCACGCCAGCCTGACCAGCCTGATCGAAGGCATGTTCATGGTCGGCGTGCTGTCGTCCTATTGGGTGTTCAGCGCCTTCATCGACCCGATGGGCCTGCGCTGGCTCAACGCCTATTGGGTGCTGGCGGTGATCCCGGCGCTGGCGCTGGCCTTCATCCTGTCTGCATCGCTTGACGAGCGCCGCACCCATGCGGGGGAGGAGGCCGCCGACGAACAGGGGCCGCCGCTCGTCGCGATGCTGCGGCTCGCGGCGCTGCCGCTGGTGCTCGTCTTCATCGTCTGCGCCTTTGTCTTTGTCCTGATCGAGCAGGGCATCGGTACCTGGCTGCCGACCTTCAACAACGAGGTGCTGCACCTGCCGGCGCAGATGAGCGTGCAGGCGGCGAGTCTGTTCGCGGCGTGCATCGCGCTCGGCCGTTTCGGCGCCGGCGCGGTGATGGCGCGCTTCGACTGGTATCCGGTCCTGAATGCCTGCCTGGCCGTACTCGCGGCGCTGATCATCCTCGTGCTGCCGCTCGCCGATGGCCTGCGTCCGGTGCCGATCGAAAGCTGGCGCGATGCGCCGGTCGCGGCTTTTCTCTTCCCGATGATCGGCTTCGCGCTCGCGCCCATTTATCCGACGATCATTTCGGTGATGCTGAGCGCGATGCCGAACCGGCACCACCCGTCGCTGATGGGGCTGGTCGTCGTCTTTTCGGCGCTTGGCGGCACGACCGGGTCGCTGATTACCGGGGCGCTGTTCGCGCATCTCGACGGGCGCACCGCCTTCACGCTGATGCTGGTGCCGACGGCCCTTCTCGGCGCCGGGCTGTTCCTGCTCCGCGGCCGCATACGTGCCGGAGAAACGGTAACAGCGCAGCCCGCCTAACCGAGCGAGGGCAGGTCGAGTCCCTTTTCGCGCGCGCAGTCGATCGCGATGTCATAGCCCGCGTCGGCGTGGCGCATGACGCCGGTGCCGGGGTCGTTCCACAGCACGCGTTCGAGCCGCCTGGCCGCATCGGGGGTGCCGTCGGCGACGATCACCATGCCGCTGTGCTGCGAAAAGCCCATGCCGACGCCGCCGCCATGGTGCAGCGACACCCAGGTCGCGCCGCTCGCGGTGTTGAGGAGCGCGTTGAGCAGCGGCCAGTCGCTGACCGCGTCCGACCCGTCGCGCATCGCTTCGGTTTCGCGGTTGGGCGAGGCGACCGATCCCGAGTCGAGATGATCGCGGCCGATGACCACGGGTGCCTTGAGTTCGCCCGACGCGACCATCTCGTTGAACGCGAGCCCAAGCCGGTGACGATCGCCGAGCCCGACCCAGCAGATGCGCGCGGGCAGGCCCTGGAAGTGAATCTTCTCACGCGCCATGTCGAGCCAGTTGTGCAGATGCGCGTCGTCGGGCAGCAGTTCCTTCACCTTGGCATCGGTCTTGTAGATGTCCTCGGGATCGCCCGACAGCGCCGCCCAGCGGAACGGACCGATGCCGCGGCAGAAGAGCGGGCGGATATAGGCGGGAACGAAGCCGGGGAAATCGAAGGCATTTTCGACGCCCTCGTCCTTCGCGACCTGCCGGATATTGTTGCCATAATCGGTCGTCGGCACGCCCGCGGCCTGAAAATCGAGCATCGCGCGGACATGCACCGCCATCGACGCCTTGGCCGCCTTCGCGACAGCCTGCGGGTCGCTTTCGCGCTTCTCCATCCATTCGGCGACGCTCCAGCCGATGGGGAGATAGCCGTTCACCGGGTCGTGCGCGCTCGTCTGGTCGGTCAGAAGATCGGGACGGATGCCGCGGGCGAACAGGTCGGGCAGGATTTCGGCGGCGTTGCCGAGCAGGCCGACCGACACCGGCTTTTTGTCGGCGCAGCTCTTTTCGATGATCGCCATCGCTTCCTCGATCGTCTGCGCCGCGACGTCGAGATAGCCGGTGCGCAGCCGCATCTCGATCCGGCTCGGCTGGCACTCGATCGCGAGGCACGATGCGCCCGCCATCACTGCCGCGAGCGGCTGTGCCCCGCCCATACCGCCAAGCCCGGCGGTGAGCAGCCATTTGCCCGCGAGGTCGCCGCCATAATGCTGGCGCCCCATTTCGACGAAGGTTTCGTACGTCCCCTGCACGATGCCCTGTGTGCCGATATAGATCCACGATCCCGCGGTCATCTGCCCGTACATGGCGAGCCCGCGCTTATCGAGTTCGCCGAAATGCTCCCAATTCGCCCAATGCGGGACGAGGTTGCTGTTCGCGATCAGCACGCGCGGCGCGTCGGGGTGGGTGCGAAAGACCCCGACCGGCTTGCCCGACTGGACAAGCAGCGTCTCGTCGCTTTCGAGGCGCTTCAGCGTCTCGACGATGCGGTCATAGCTTTCCCAGTCGCGCGCGGCGCGGCCGATGCCGCCATAGACGACCAGTTCCTCGGGGCGCTCGGCAACGTCGGGATGAAGATTGTTCATCAGCATGCGCAGCGGCGCTTCGGTCAGCCAGCTCCTGGCGTTGAGCCGGTCGCCGGTCGGCGCCTTGATGACGCGGCTGTTGTCGAGGCGGGTCATGGATATCCTTTCGCAAAATCGAGGGTCGCGGCGATCACTTGCTGCAGCGTCGGCAGGATCGCGGGATCGGAGTCGAGCGGGCTTGGCCAGTTACCAGGGTCGAAAGACGCCGGTTCGACCATATAGCCGCGCTGGGCGAGCTCCATCTGGATCGCGTGGATGCCCGCGTCGGGGTGGCCGTAATGGCGCGTTGTCCAGCCGCCCTTGAAGCGGCCGTTGACGACATGGCTGTGGCCGCTCGCGGCGCAGATGCTTGCAACCACGGTTTCCAGTTCGGGCGCGCAGGTCGCGCCGCCGTTGGTGCCGATGTTGAATTGCGGCAATTCGCCGTCGAACAGGCGTGGCACATGGCTGCGGATCGAATGGGCGTCGTAAAGAATGACCTTGCGATGCTGCGCCTTCAGTCGCTCGATCTCTGCCGCGATCGCATCGTGATAGGGGCGGTGATAGAGGCCCAGCCGGCGGACGACTTCGGTCTCGTCGGGCGCGCCGAAGCGATAGAGCGGGTCGCCGTCGAAGGTCGTCGTCGGGCAGAGCTCGGTCGTCGCCTGCCCCGGATAGAGCGAGGCGCCCGACGGATCGCGGTTCATGTCGATCACGCTGCGCGAGATCGCGGTCGCGATCGTCGTCGCGCCCAGATCGAGCGCGAAGGCGTAAAGATCGGCGATCCACCAGTCGGTATCGAGCTGCGCGCGCCATGGCGAGACGAACTGATCATCGAGGCCCGCAAGATCGGTGCCGCCGTGCGGGAAGGCGACGATCAGCGGGGCGTCGCCGCGGTGGATGCGCAGCCAGTCCATCAGCCGATCCCCGGAAGCTCCGCGGCCACCGCGGTTGCAAGGCTGCCGGTGCGGATCAGCGCGGTCGCGGCTTCCATATCGGGATGGAAATGCCGGTCGTCGCCGAGCGTGGGGACGACCGCGCGCAGATGCCCGCGCGCCGCCTCGAGCGCGGCGCTCGATGTCAGCGGGGCGTGGAAGTCGATGCCCTGACAGGCCGCGAGCAATTCGATGCCGATCACCGCGCTGACATTATCGGCCATGTCGAGCAGGCGCCGCGCGCCATGCGCCGCCATCGAGACATGATCCTCCTGATTGGCAGAGGTCGGGATCGAATCGACGCTGGCGGGATAGGCGCGCTGCTTGTTCTCGCTGACCAGCGCGGCGGCGGTGACCTGCGGGATCATGAAGCCCGAATTTAGGCCGGGCCGCGGGGTGAGGAAGGCGGGCAGGCCCGACAGCGCGGGATCGACGAGCATCGCGATGCGCCGTTCGGCGATCGACCCGATCTCGCACAGCGCCAGCGCGATCATGTCGGCGGCGAAGGCGACGGGCTCGGCGTGGAAATTGCCGCCGGACAGCGCCTCGTCGGTATCGGCGAAGATCAGCGGATTGTCCGAAACGCCATTGGCCTCGACGTGCAGCGTCGTGCCGGCCTGCCGCAGCAGATCAAGCGCCGCACCCATCACCTGCGGCTGACAGCGGAGACAATAGGGGTCCTGCACGCGCGGATCGTCTTCGGCGTGCGAGGCGCGGATCGCCGAACCCGCCATCAGGCCGCGCAGCGCATCGCCGACCTCGCGCTGCCCCGCATGACCGCGCAGCGCGTGGATGCGCGCGTCGAACGGCGCGTCGGAGCCTTTTGCGGCTTCGGTCGAGAGCGCGCCGGTGATCAGCGCCGACTGGAACAGCGTTTCGGCGCGGAACAGCCCGGCGAGGGCGTTGGCGGTCGAAAATTGCGTGCCGTTGAGCAGCGCCAGGCCCTCTTTGGGGCCGAGCTCGAGCGGTGCCAGATCGGCGGCGGCAAGGGCCTCGGCCGCGGGCAATATCTTGCCGCCGACCTCGATCGCTCCGACGCCGATCATCGCGGCCGCCATATGCGACAGCGGGGCGAGGTCGCCGCTTGCGCCGACCGAACCCTGCGACGGGACGACGGGGGTGAGGCCCTTGGCCAGCATCGCTTCGAGCAGTCCGACCGTTTCGCGCCGTACCCCCGAGGCGCCGACGCCGAAGCTGGCGAGCTTGAGCGCCATCATCAGGCGGATGACGGGCGTGGGTGAAGCGAGGCCGGTGCCGGCGGCGTGGCTGAGCACGATGTTGCGCTGCAGGATCGACAGCTCGTCGTCGGCGATGCGGACGCTCGCCAGCTTTCCGAAGCCGGTGTTGATGCCATAGACCGGGGCGCCGCGCGCGACGATGCGCGCGACCGCCGCGGCGCTGGCGTCGATCGCGTCCCAGGCCGGCGCGGCAAGCCGCGCCGCCGCGCCTTCGTAAATGGCCCGCCAGTCGGCCAGCGTCATGCCGCCCGGCGTGATGACAATCTGCGTCACGTCGTCTGTCCCATCCATATCCGCTGGTGCAGCGGGTTGAGGCCCATGCGGCCGACCAGATCGGACGGCCGTTCGATATCCCAGATCGCAAGGTCGCAGCGCTTGCCCGCCTCGATCGTGCCGATGCTGTCCGACAGGCCGAGCGCCTGCGCTGCATGGCGCGTGACGCCGAGCAGGCATTCGTCGGTGGTGAGGCCGAACAGCACCGCGCCCATGTTCATCGTCAGCAGCAGCGAGGTGAGCGGCGCGGTGCCGGGATTGCAATCGGTTGCGAGGGCGATCGGCACGCCCGCCGCGCGCAGCGCCGCCACGGGCGGCAGCTTCGTTTCGCGAAGGAAGTAAAAGGCGCCGGGCAGCAGCATCGCAACCGTCCCGGCATCGCGCATCGCGGCAATTCCCGGTTCGTCGAGATATTCGAGATGATCGGCCGACAGCGCGCCATGCCGCGCGGCGAGCGCCGCGCCATGCTGGTTGGAAAGCTGCTCGGCGTGCAGCTTGACCGGCAGGCCGTGCGCGGCGGCGGCGGCGAACATCCGTTCGGTCTGCGCGGGCGTGAAGCCGATATTTTCGCAAAAGGCGTCGACGGCATCGGCGAGCCCTTCGGCCGCGATGGCGGGCAACACTTGCTCGCATAGCAAGTCGATATAGCCATCGGCGTCGCCCACAAATTCACCCGGCAGCGCGTGAGCGCCAAGAAAGGTCGTCCGCACCGTGACCGGTCGTGCTTCGCCCAGCGCCCGCGCCGCGCGGAGCATCTTCGCTTCGTCGGTCAGGCTCAGGCCATAGCCCGACTTGATCTCGATCGTCGTGACGCCCTCTGCGATCAGTGCGTCGAGGCGCGGCAGTGCGCTGCGGACCAGCGCCGCTTCGCTCGCCGCGCGCGTCGCCGCCACCGTCGAGGCGATGCCGCCGCCCGCGCGCGCAATCTCTTCATAGGACGCGTCCTTCTGGCGCAGTTCGAACTCGGCGATGCGGTCGCCCGCGAAGACCAGATGGGTGTGCGCGTCGATCAGCCCGGGGGTGATCCAGCGACCGTCGCAGTCGATGACGTCGGCGGCATTGGGGGCGTCGGCTGCGGGGCCGGCAAAGGCGATCCGGCCGTCGCGCATACCGATCGCGCCGCCCTCGACGACGCCGAGACCGGGCAGGTCGCGGCGCATCGTGGCGAGACGGGCGTTGGTCCACAGGCGATCGCAGCGCATGCCCTCTCCTCCGGCTTGTGGCATCGACTCAATAATGTATATACATAAATCCGAACGCGGAAGATTGTCCAGACGGGATGAGGCGATGGCGCTTTGGTGCGAACAGGCATGGTTGGCGGAGGGTTGGGCGGAGAATGTCCGGCTGACGATCGCCGATGGCCATGTCGGTGCGATCGAGATGGCGGCGCCGCCGCTGCCGGGCGACGACCGGCACGCCATTCTGATCCCCGGTCTGCCCAATCTGCACAGCCACGCCTTTCAGCGCGGCATGGCGGGCCTTGCCGAGCGCGCGGGCGAAGGCGACGACAGTTTCTGGACCTGGCGCGAGGTCATGTATGGCTTCGTCGATCGCCTCGATCCCGACGGTATGCGCGCGATCGCGGCGCTCGCTTATGCCGAAATGCTGGAGAGCGGCTTTACCCGCGTCGGCGAATTTCATTATCTGCATCACTCGCCTGATGGCCGGCCCTACGGCGATGTCGCGGCGATGGCACAGGCGATTGCGGCGGCGGCCGATGAAACGGGGATCGGGCTGACCCTGCTTCCCGTCTTCTATGCCCATTCGGGGTTCGGCGGCGCGGCGCCGACTGCGGCGCAGCGGCGCTTCGTCGACGACCTCGACAGCTATGCCGCATTGATCGAGGCTTCGCGTGCCGCGGTTACGGGGCTGGGCGATGCCATCGTCGGCGTCGCGCCGCACAGCCTGCGCGCGGTGACCGCCGCCGAACTGACCGCGGTTGCCGCGATGGCCGCCGGTGCGCCGCTGCATATCCATATTGCCGAACAGATCGCCGAGGTCGAGGCATGCCGCGCATGGAGCGGCGCGCGGCCGGTCGAATGGCTGATGGCGAACGCCGAGGTCGGCGCCGACTGGTGCCTCGTTCACGCGACGCATGTGACCGAAGCCGAATGGCGCGCGATCGCGCAGAGCGGGGCGGTCGTCGGGCTGTGCCCGATCACCGAGGCCAATCTTGGCGACGGTCTGTTCCCGGCGCGCGAATTTCTGGCGGGCGGTGGCCGCTTCGGGGTCGGCTCGGACTCCAATGTCGAGATCGACGCCGCGGCCGAACTGCGCCTGCTCGAATATGGTCAGCGGCTGGCGCATCGCGGCCGCAATCTGCTCGCGGGCGGTGCGGGGCGTTCGACCGGCACTGCGCTCCACCAGGCGGCGCAGGCGGGCGGGGGACAGGCACTGGGGCAGGCGGGGCACGGCATTGCGACCGGCGCGGCGGCCGATCTTGTCAGCCTGACTGCGGCCGACCCCGCGCTCGCCGGGCGGCGCGGCGATGCGATCCTCGACAGCTGGATCTTCGGGCGTGGGGCGCGGCTGGTCGACTGCGTCTGGCGACGCGGCGTCCAATGCGTTGCCGGCGGCCGCCATGTCGCGCGCGCGGCGATCGACGCGCGCTATCGGGCCGCGATGCAGGCGCTGCTCGCATGAAGCAGAGCGGCGCTCTCCATGCGCAGATCCGCCGCGATATCGAAGCGCGGATCATGTCGGGCGAATGGAAGCCCGGCGACCGCATCCCCTATGAACATCAATTGATGGCGACTTATGGCTGTTCGCGGATGACCGTGAACCGGGCGCTGCGCGCTTTGGTCGAGGCGGGGTTGCTCGAAAGCCGCAAGCGTGCCGGCACCTTCGTTTCGCATCCGCGCATTCACCGCGCTGCGCTCGAAATCCCCGACATCCGCGACGAAGTGGCACAGCAGGGCGAGGATTATCGGCTCGACCTCGACCGCCGGGAGATCCGCCTCGCGAACGAGGAGGATCGGCGCCTGCTCCAGATCGACGGCGGCTCCGTGCTCGCGATCGAGTGCCGCCACCATGCCGGCGGGCGGCCCTATGCGCTCGAGAGGCGCCTTATCAATCTGGCGGCGGTGCCCGGCGCGGCCGAGGTCGATTTCGCGGTCGAGCCGCCGGGATCGTGGCTGCTCGCGCATGTTCCCTGGACCGAGGCCGAGCATCGCATCACCGCGGTCAATGCCGGGGCGAAGGAACTGGTCGCGCTCGGCATATCGGCGGGGGCCGCCTGCATGGCGCTCGAGCGCTGGACGTGGCGCGGCGCCGAGCGCATCACCTATGCGCGGCAAGTCTATCCGGGCGACCGCTACGCGCTTGTCGCGCATTTTCGGCCCTGAAGAGGAATGGTCATGGATTTTTCGCGTCTCGAAACCAGCAGCAAGATCGGCGACGGCTGGCGTTATCCGGCGGCGGAGCCGCGGCGCAGCGGCCGGCTGGACGTCGATGCCGAGGCGGGGCACCGCATCTATTGGGAGGAATATGGCGCCGCGGGCGGCGAGCCGGTGATGGTCCTTCACGGCGGGCCGGGCGGCGCCTGCTCGCCCGAGATGGCGCGCTTTTTCGATCCGGCGCGCTATCGCATCATCCTGTTCGACCAGCGCGGCTGCGGCAAGAGCGAGCCCAATGTCGCGGCCGCCGGTCCCGCCGCGGCGCTGCGCCACAATGATACGCCGCACCTGATCGCCGACATCAACCGGCTGCGCGATGCGCTGGACATCGCAGGGCCGATGCATGTGTTCGGGGGCAGCTGGGGCAGCACGCTCGCCATGGCCTATGCCATCGCCTTTCCGCAGCATTGCGCCAGCCTGATCCTGCGCGGCATCTTTCTGGGATCGGCCGAGGATCTTGACTATCTGTATCAGGGCAATGCCGCGACATGGCACGAGGCGCCCTATGCGCTGACCGCGCCCGGCGCCTACATCAACTATCCCGACGAATGGGCCGAACTGCTCGGCGTGCTGTCGGTCGCCGAACGGCGCGATGTGATGGCGTCGTACAAGGCGATCTTCGACATGGTGCCGCAGACCGACGCCGAACGCGAGCGGCAGCTGCATGCCGCGCTCGTTTGGTCGCTGTGGGAAGGGACGATTTCCAACCTGATTCCCGAACATGGCGCGACCGGCAAGTTCGGCGATGCCGACTTCGCGCTATGCTTTGCGCAGATCGAGGCGCATTTCTTTGCAAACGACCTGTTTCTGGAGCCCGGTCATCTGATCGGCGGCGCGTCTACGCTCGCGTCCATCCCCGTGCATATCGTCCACGGCCGCTTCGATGAGGTGTGTCCGCTGACGCAGGCGTCGCGGCTGGTCGCGGCGCTGCGCGCCGCGGGTGGCGAGCCCGCCACTTACGTCGTCACCAATGCGGGGCACAGTGCGATGGAGCGCGAAAATGCGCTCGCGCTGACCGCGATCATGGACGGATTGCCGCCGCTGCGCTGAATTATGTCGACAGCAGCGCGAGGATGACGCCGCCGACAACCAGCAGCAGCCCCAGCGTCTCATGCCAGCGGACGGGCTCGCGCAGATAGAAATGCGCAAAGGCGATGGTGAACACCACCTCGACTTGCCCGACGACGCGGACCAGTGCCGCGGGGGCGGCGGCGAAGCCGGTGTACCAGCACGCCGATCCGAGCGCCGATAGCAGCCCGACCTGCGCCGAGGAGCGCCACGTCCGGCCGACCGCGGCGAGCGTGTCGCGGTCGCGCGCGATGATCCACGCAAGATGCAGCGCGCTTTGCATCGCCATCACCACGACGAGGGTGACGAGCGCCGATCCCACCGTATCGACGCCGTGCAGCTCGGCGGTGGCAAGCTTGATCGCGACCGCGGCGCAGGCGAACATCGACCCCGCGCCGAGCCCGAATAACGCCGCCGGCTGACCGAGTGAGCCCGCAATTTCGCGCAGCGTCAGCCCGCGTCCCGCAAGCGCGAGGATCAGCACCCCGGCGACCCCTGCAACGATACCCGCCCAGGCAAGCAGCGGCAGCTGTTCGCCGAGGAACAGCGCAGTGACGAGCGCCGCCTGCACCGCTTCGGTCTTGGAGAAGGCGGTGCCGACGACGAAGCCGCGGTGGCCGAAGGCGGTGATGAGCAGGATCGTCCCCGCCATCTGGGTCACCGCGCCGACCGCCGACAGACCGGCGAAGGCGAGGCCGAGCGGTGGCAGCGCCGCATGGCGCGCGCCGAGCCAGGCGATTGCAAAGGCGAGCGCGAAGGGCAGGCCGTAGAGATAGCGCACCAGCCCCGCGCCGCTGACGCTCAGTTCGGCGCGCAGCCGCTGCTGCAGCGCGGTACGCCACGCCTGAAAGAGCCCGCCGAACAGCGAGGCGGGAAGCCAGATGGGGTTCATGCGGCGGCGGCGTCAGGCAGGCTGATTATAGATCTCCGTCGATCCCGGATATTCGCGGCCGTCATCTTCGCCCACCTCGCGCGCGACCAGCGCGTTGACCATCTTGTTGAGCCGCAGCACATTCGCCTTCTGCTTGGGATCGTGCGCCAGATTGACGATCTCGCCCGGGTCGGCGTGGGTGTCGTATAGCTCGAGATCGTTCATCGCGGCCAGCGTCTTCCAGTCGGTCGGCGTATGATGATGCGCCGGCGCGAAATAGCGGGCGAATTTGTAGCGGCCATCGTGGACGCCGCGGTGCAGGCGGCGCTTCGACAAGTCATATTGCTTGCTGTAATCGGGCTCGCCGCTCGGCAGCTTGGCCGCGCGGTCCTTGGTCGGCTCCCAATAATGGACGACCGCATAGTTGAAGAGGTGGCCCGTCCTGTCGCGCTGCGTCGGCAGCGTCGGCGATCCGAGCAGCGCCGACACGTCGACGCCGGGCAGGCCGGGGAAACGGTTCTGCTGTTCGTCGGCGGACAGGCCGGCGAGCGTCATCAGCGTCGGGGCGATATCGATCGCGCCCATCAGCCCCTTGGTCGACCGCCCGCCGGGGAAATCGGGGTGGGCGATGATCATCGGGATATTGGTTTCTTCGCGGTACATCGTCGCGCCCTTCTGGCGCATCCCGTGCGCGGCGGCGCGCTCGCCATGGTCGCTGGTATAGATGATGATCGTATTGTCGATCTGGCCGCTTTCCTTGAGCGCCCAGAGCAACTGGCCGAGCCGACGATCGACGTCGCGCAGGCAGTTATAGTAATAATTGTTGAAGCGGTGCCACGAGGCGAGATCGTCGTGCGCCATCTTGCCGTAGAAGACGTCGTTCAGCCGTACGATCGCGCGATGCGCCTCGGGCTTCGTCGACAGATCGTCCTTGCTGAAGCTTTCGGGCAGGTCGAACTTGTTGTCGACCTCGTAGATCGGATCGCCGGGTTCGCGGCGCAGCGGCCCCAATATGTTCGGATCGGGGCGGCTTTCGGCCTGCTTGCCCGTCGCGTCATAGAACATGATGTCGTGCGGATTGACCAGACCGACGACCTGGAACCACGGCTTGCCGCCAGCCTTGTCGTTGCGCGCATAGTCGAAGATCGCGCGCGCCGCGTCGCCCGCGACATACATGTCGGCCTTGTAGCCGTCCCATGTCAGCCCGACTTCCTCGCCGTCGAAGCCGTAATCGTGGAAGCCGTATTTCTCCATGGCATTTTCGGTGGTCGGATAGATGCCGCCCGGAATCCGCGTCCAGTTGCGTTCGTAATTGATGCGGCTGAGGTGCCATTTGCCCTTGTAGCTGGTGTAATAGCCCGCTGCCTGCATCATGTGGCCGAGCGTCGGCATGGTTTCCGCCGCCACCGGATAGGGGGCGTTGTCGCTGTTGAGGAACAGGCCCGTCTGCTGCGTATGGTGCGCCTGAAAGATCGTCGAGCGCGACGGGGTGCAGGGGGTCGTGTGCACATGATAATTTTCGACGAGCATCCCGCGTTCCATCAGTTCGCGGTGCGCGGGGAGCTTTTCGAGCAGGCCCTCGGGATAGCTGGCGACGCTCTGTTCCTGATCGGTGACGATCATCAGGACGTTGAGCTTCTTGCCGTTCTTCGCATAGGTCGGCATCGCGAGACCCGCGGCGGCGAGCGCCCCCATTCCCCCGACGAACGTGCGGCGGTTCACATCCCAAGCCATCTCAATCTCCCTTGGCCAGCAGTCCCGAAATGCGATCCGCGGCGCTTCGGCAAGGAAGCGCCGCGGACGGATTGCGTCAGAATTTGAACGACAGGTCCACCCCAAATTCGCGCGGCGGCTGATAGAATTGCGAGATCGGGGTCGCGCCAGCGTTGGTGGCGCCCGATATCACCTCCTGATCGGTCAGGTTGGTGCCGTAGAGCGTCACCTTCCATTTGTCGTCCTGCCCCGCGACCGCGATGCTGGCGTTGAGCAGCACCACCTCGTCCCGGTAATAGCCGGGAAGGTTGCTGCGGCCCCAGGTGTTGAAGCGCGACGAATAGCGCGCGTCGCTGTGCAGCTTGATCTCGCCGAACGACATCGGAATGGCATAATCGACCGATAGGCTGCCGCTCCATTTGGGTGCATTGGCGAGGTCGAGGCCGCTCGAATCGGTCGGGACGGCGAAGGTTCCGTTCGGCACCCCGTTGATCAGGATCGGCACCGCCGGCCCGCACTGGCCGGGTTCGGGTGCGCCGTTGGTGAAGACCCCGTTCGTGTCCGCGCAGAAATCGGTATAGCGCGCATGCAGATAGGCCAGGTTCGCGCCGATGGTGAAATTGGGGGCGGGGCGCAGCAGCGTTTCGACTTCGAAGCCCGATATTTTGGCGGCCGCGATGTTGGTCGTGATATTCTCCGCCCGTACCGCACCCATCTTCGTTACCGAGCTTTGCAGATCGCGATACTTGTTGATGAAGCCCGACACGTTGAAGCGCAGCAACCGGTCGAACAAGTCGGTCTTGGCGCCGATTTCGAACGCGTTGACGCGTTCGGGGTTATAGGGACCGATATTCTCGGGGATCGTCCCGCGCGAGTTGAATCCGCCCGATTTATACCCCTGCGAATAGTTGGCGTAGACCATGGCGGCGGGCGAGAAGCGATATTCGGCGGTCAGGCGCGGCGTGAATTCGGCCCATGACGCCTTCAGGCTGCTCGTGAAGGACGAGGCCTGGTTGCCGTTGACGAACACCTGCGAGGCGATGTCATATTTCTTGCGGTCGTGGCTGTAGCGCCCGCCGAGCGACAGCGTCAGCCCCTCGACCGGATGCGCGTTGACGAGCGCGAACATCGCATAGCTCTGCGTGTCCTGATGAAGCTGCGCGAGCGTCGTCGTGGTCGGGGTGGCGAGCACCGTGTTGAACTGACGCCATTTGTCGGCCTGATAATAGAGGCCGACGACGAAATCGACGGGCTCGCCGGCCGGCGACACGTAGCGCAGCTCTGCGCTTTTTGATTCGCCCGAAAAGTCGCGGGTCACGTCGAGCTGCGGGGCGGGATTGATCAGCCCGTCGAAGTCGCCGCGGGTGATATAGGTGAGGTGACGATAGCCGAGAACCGAACTGATCGTGCCCCAGCCCACGTCGAGGTTCGACGACCAGGATCCGCCATAGCTCTCGGTGTTGGCATAGGGATCGAACAGCACCGCCGCCTTGCGCACGTCGGTCTTCACCGCGTCGGGCAGCAGATCCCAATTGGGATCGCCATTGTCGAGGACGTGCGGCGCCGGACCGGTCGTCTTTTGCTTCAGCCAGTCGACGATCAGCGTCGAATCGAACGGCCCGCCATGATCATAATTGAGCGCGCCGCGCACCGCCTTCACATTGGCGCCGTTAAGACGGTTGCCGGTGATGACGTTGCGGCTGTAGCCGTCATAGTCGCGGAAATTGACCGAGATTTTGGCGGCCAGCGCGCCATCGGCGAAGCGGCCGCTGTTGAGCTTGCCGCGGAACTGCTTGAGCCCGTAGGATCCCAGGCTGACGCGCGCTTCGCCGCCGAAATCGTCGGTCGGGCGCGCGGTGATGACGTTGATCGTGCCGGCAAGGTTGTTCTTGCCGAACAGCACGCCCTGCGGCCCCTTCAGCACCTCGATCCGTTCGACGTCGAACAGGTCGAGCATCGTGCTCGATACGAAGGGAATATAGACGCCGTCGATGATCGTGCTGACCTTGGGGTCGGCGTTGGGATCGGGATCGGCGGTGCTCATGCCGCGGATCGAGATCATCGGCACATTGGCGACGAGGCCCTGCGTCTGCAGCAACACATTGGGCGCGAGGCCGTTGAGGCTGGTGATATTGGTGCTGCCGCTCGCCTCGACCATCTCTGCATTGAAGGCCGAAATCGCGATCGGGACATTCTGCACGCTTTCGCTGCGGCGCTGTGCGGTGACGACGATGTCGCCATAGCTATTGTTTTCGGCGCCGGTGGCGACTTCTTCCGCCGCGGCGGTTTCGCCGGTCTGGGCATGCGCCGCCGTCGGTGTGGTGCCAAGCGCGACCATGGCGGTCGAAAGCAGGAACAAGCGCGTCGTCATCATATCCTCCCACATGGTGGCCGCACCGATCCCGTTCCCGCGCGCGCCAGCGCGGCGGAAATGCGGGTTCGCATCCGGCCTTGTCAGTCCATGAAACGGGGTGATGCTGTGGCAGACTGCCCATTTTGCCGCCGGCGCCGGGCATCGTCTTGTGCCCGAATATCGTGCCGGTGGAGCGACTCTATCCTCCGTTCCCATCGCATGATTAGCAGGATTGAAAAATACTTCAACTACTAAGTATTATGATTTTGTGACATGCTGATACCGCGCAAAACCGCTTGATTCGACGTGCTTGCTTGCCATATAAGTTAGAATTCTAAGTAAATCGCGGTAGTGAGGATCTACCCGGCGGGGAGCAAGGACAGGGTGACGTCTTTCGAAAATCCGGGCGCGGTGCGGGCGGCGAATCGATGACCGGCCCGCGCACGCTTTACGACAAGATATGGGACGCCCACGCCGTTGCCGAGGATGATGGCGAAACCCTGCTCTATGTCGATCTGCACCTGCTGCACGAAGTGACGTCGCCGCAGGCCTTCGCCGCGCTCGAGGAGGCGGGGCGGGGGGTCCGCCGGCCCGAGCGGGCGCTCGCGCTGTCGGATCATAATGTCCCCACCGAAGGGCAGGCCGCCGGACCGACCGGGGTTGCCGATGTCGAGGCGCGCGCGCAGCTCGAGGCGCTGGTCAGCAATACGGCTCGGCACGGTATCGAGAATTTCGCCATGGGCGACCCGCGCGGCGGCATCGTCCATGTCGTTGGCCCCGAACAGGGACGCTCGCAGCCCGGCATGACGATCGTGTGCGGCGACAGCCACACGTCGACGCACGGCGCGTTCGGCGCGCTCGCTTTCGGCATCGGCACCTCTGAAGTCGAACATGTGCTGGCGACGCAGACGATCCGGCAGCGCCGTTCGCGCAACATGCGGATCACCGTCGACGGCGTGCTGCGTCCGCATGTCCAGGCAAAGGATCTGGCGCTGCATCTGCTCGCGGCGATTGGCGTCGACGGGGCGACGGGGCATGTCATCGAATATGCGGGCAGCGCGATCGGGGCGCTGTCTATGGAAGCGCGGATGACGCTGTGCAATCTCAGCATCGAAATGGGCGCGCGGGCCGGACTGATCGCGCCCGACGACACGACCTTCGCCTATCTCGCGGATCGGCCGGCGGTGCCGAAGGGCGATGCCTGGACCGCGGCACTGGCGCGCTGGCGCGCCTTGCCGACCGATGCCGGGGCCGTCTTCGACCGCGAATTGCGGATCGATGCCGACGCGGTCGCACCGATGGTCAGCTGGGGCACAAATCCGTCGCAGGTGATCGCGATCGACGGCGTCGTCCCCGATCCCGCTTGCCTGGCCGATCGCGACGCGCGCGCGGTTGCCGAGCGCGCGCTCGCCTATATGGGCCTGACGCCGGGCCGCCCGATCGCCGGGACGCCGATCGATCGCGTTTTCATCGGAAGCTGTACCAACAGCCGCATCGAAGATCTGCGCGTCGTCGCGGCGGTGGTCGAGGGGCGCCGGGTCGCGGACCATGTGCGCGCCATGGTCGTGCCAGGGTCGGGGCTGGTCAAGAGACAGGCCGAGGCGGAAGGGATCGACCGCATCCTGCTCGCAGCGGGCTTCGACTGGCGCGAGCCCGGCTGTTCGATGTGCGTCGGGATGAACGCGGACCGCCTTTTGCCCGGCGAACGCTGCGCCGCGACGTCGAACCGCAATTTCGAGAATAGGCAGGGGCGCGGCGGCCGCACCCATCTGATGAGCCCCGCGCTCGCGGCGGCGAGCGCGATTGCCGGTTGCATCGCCGATCCGGCGATCCTGACCGATGAAGGATCGGGCTAGGCCGCCGTTTCGAAACGGGTGATCGCGGCCTCGTGCCGCAAGGTGCGGGCAATGTCGTCGCGTCCGTCCAGCAGCGTGCGGCGATCGTCGGGGTCGATGGCAAAATCGATGCCTTCACCCGACGCCAGCGTGAGGCGCTGTTCGGCAAGGTCGACGGTCATCGGCGCGAATTGCGCGAGCGCGACCTCATCGCGCAGCCGGTCGCAGATTGTGGCGGGCAGCCGGATCAGCAGCAGGCCGTTTTTGCGCGCATTGTTCGAAAAAATATCGCCGAAGCTCGGCGCGATCACGCAGCGGATACCGAAGTCGCGGAGCGCCCATACCGCATGTTCGCGCGACGAGCCGCAGCCGAAATTGCGGTCGGCGATCAATATCTGCGCGCCGCGGGTTGCGCCGCGGTTCAGGACGAAATCCTCACGCTCCAAGCCATCGGGCGTGTAGCGCAATTCCTGGAACAGATGCCGCCCCAGTCCAGTTCGCGACAAGGCTTTCATGAAGCGCGCCGGAATGACCATGTCGGTATCGACGTTGGCGATCGGCAGCGGCGCCGCCACGGCGGTCAGCCGGGTGAACATCCGATTATCCTTTCCATAACTTAGAAAGCTAAGTATATGGGTTGCCCCTCCCTGTCCAATGATATTGGTATATCGAAGCATATTGCCGGGCAAATCATAGGCCCCTAAGGTTCGGGAAAAGGGGAAGAGAATTGGCGAAGAAGACCCAGACGTTTCGGCATCCGGCCGAATATTACACCAATCCCGAAAACAGCATCGGCTATCTGGCGCGCATCGTCTTCCGCTCCTTTTCGCGGCTGCTCGAGCGCGGAACGCTGACCTATGATGTGTCGGCGGGGCAATGGCGGTTCCTGCGTCAGCTGTGGCGCGAGGACGGCATCACCCAGCGCGAACTGAGCGAGCGTGTCGGCATGCGCGAACCGACGACGGTGGTCGCGCTCAAGGGGCTTGAGAAGGCGGGCTTCATCACGCGCAAGAAGACGTCGGACGACCGGCGCAAGACCTTCATCCATCTGACCCCGCACGCGCGCAAGCTCGAGCTGATCCTCGCG
This sequence comes from Sphingopyxis terrae subsp. terrae NBRC 15098, assembly GCF_001610975.1. Lineage (NCBI taxonomy): Bacteria > Pseudomonadati > Pseudomonadota > Alphaproteobacteria > Sphingomonadales > Sphingopyxidaceae > Sphingopyxis > Sphingopyxis terrae. The sequence goes on from NZ_CP013342.1 coordinate 2,282,950, forward strand.
CCGATGAATGCCGAGGTCCATGAAATCGCGACCCGCGGCATGACCGATGAAGAGGTCGAAACGCTGCAGGCGCTCATGCGCCGCGTGATCGAGAATCTGGCCGACGAAACCGCCAAGCTGTCGACGCTGTCCGACATCAAGGCCTGACCCCTTTCGCAACGGGCTTGCGGACGTCCACGATAATAGGTTAGTATTCTAATCATTATCGCGGGGAGGGTAAATTGCCGAAAATTGCCGTTGTCGTCGGAAGCACGCGCGAAGGATCGTTCAACCGGGCGCTGGGCAGGCTCGCCATTCGCGCGCTCGAGGCGCAAGGGGCTGAGGTCACCGAGGTCGATCTCGCCGGCTACGACCTGCCGCTCTATTCGGCCGCGATCGAATCCGGCGCCTTTCCCGCCGATGCCGAGCGGTTGAAGCGTGTCTTTGCGGCGCAGGACGGGCTGTTGTTCGTGTCGCCCGAATATAATGGCTCGGTGTCGCCGCTGCTCAAAAACGCGATCGACTGGGCGTCGCGGCCGACGGGCGACGAGGGGCTTGTCGCGCTCGTCGCCTATCGCGGCAAGGCGGCGGCGATCATGTCGGCCTCGGTCAGCCCGTTCGGCGGGTTGCGCGGCCTGATCCATCTGCGCCAGATCCTGTCGACGGTGCAGACGCTCGTGATTCCCGAACAGGTGCTGATCCCCAACGCGCATGCCGCTTTCGACGAGAGCGGCGGGTTGAAGGACGCGCTGCCCGCATCGCTGGTCGACATGACGGCGATGCGGCTCGCCAAGGTGGCGGCCGCGCTCGCCGCCTGACCCTAGGCCGGGCGGCGTTCCTTGTTGTCGCCCCAGTCGGCCTCGAGCGTCGCGAGCAAGGCATCGAAGCGGTCATGGCCAAGCCGATCGGCCAGCTGGTCGGCGAGCTGATCCATCGCGCGCTGCGCGTCCTGACGCATCCGGGCGCCCGTTTCGGTGAGCGAGACGATCATGTGTCGCCGGTCGTCGGGATCGGGCGCCAGTTCGACCATGCCCAGCTTGACCATCTGGTTGATCGTGCTGTGAATCGCCTGCCGCGAGACGCCCAGATTGCGCGCGATGTCCGACGGGCGCACGATGCCGCTGACGATATTCGTCATCACCATCGATTGCGGGCGGCTGATATCGGGCCAGCCGCGGTCGTGCAGCCGCGCCTGCAGCCCTTCGTCGAGCCAGCAGAAGCGTTGGAAAAGAGCGATGATAAGCTGGTTGGTGCGCATGGAGTGACGCGATATTCCCCGTTTTCGGCGGCACGCCGTTGGTGCGCACGCTAGAAGAAGCGCGGGGGCTAGGCAAGGCGCGGCTGAGCGTGTAAAGACAAAATACTTAGTATACTATGTTTTTGGGTTGAGCGAGGAAGAGGCGCCGCCGATGGACGGATTGATGCAGAATGTCCCGCTGACGGTCGACCGGATTTTCGACCATGCGGCGGCCTGGCACGGCGCGCGCGAAGTCGTGTCGCGCGACGCCGAAGGGCGCGTCACCCGGTCGACCTATGCCGCAATCCACGCCGATGCGAAGCGGGTATCGAACGCGCTGGTGGCCGCCGGGATCAAGCCGGGCGACCGCGTTGCCACGATGGGGTGGAATGGCGCGCGGCACCTGGCCACCTGGTATGGCGCGGCGGGGATCGGGGCGGTGCTTCACACGCTCAATCCGCGGCTGTTCATGGAGCAGATCGCCTATATCGCCAATCATGCCGCCGACCGGTTGCTGATCGCCGATCCGGCGGTGGCCGATCTGGTCGGCGAATTGCTGGCGCAGGTGCCGTCGATCGAGCAGGTGATCTTTTTCTGCGATCGCGCTGCGCTGCCGCAAACACCCTATCCCGCGCTGGCGTTCGACGACTGGATCGCGGGCTATCCCGCCGAACATGACGGGGGCGGGTTCGACGAAAACAGCGCCTGCGGCCTGTGCTACACCAGCGGGACGACGGGCAATCCCAAGGGCGTGCTCTATTCGCACCGCTCCAACTATATCCACATGCTGATGACGCTGCAGCGCGATGCGCTGGCCTTGTCGGCGCGCGACACCGTGCTGCTCGTCGTGCCGATGTATCATGCCAATGCGTGGGGCGTCGTCTATTCGGCGCCCGCGGTCGGCGCGAAGCTGGTGCTGCCCGGACAGCGGATGGACGGCGAATCCATCTATAATCTGATCGAGGAGGAGGGCGTGACCTATTCGGCCGCGGTGCCGACGGTGTGGCAGATGCTGCTCCAATATATGCAGGAAAATGGCAAGCGCTTCACCACGCTGGAACGCGTCACGATCGGCGGGTCGGCGTGCCCCGAATCGCTGATCCGCACCTTCCGCGACGATTATGGCGTCGATGTCATCCAGGGGTGGGGGATGACCGAAACGTCGCCGCTCGGCACCGTGTCGGTCCCCAATGCCTCGGTCGCGGCGAAGGGGGACGACGCGCAGATGGCGTACAAGCTCAAGCAGGGGCGGTTGCTGTGCGGGCTGGAGATGAAGCTGGTCGATGATGCCGGCCACCGGCTGCCGCACGATGGCAAGACGCCGGGGCGGCTGATGATCAAGGGGCCGACGATCGCGCGCGGCTATTTTGGCGGGGAAGGCGGCGATGTGCTCGATGATGAGGGCTTTTTCGATACCGGCGATGTCAGCACGATCGACGGCGAAGGCTATATGCAGATTACCGACCGCGCCAAGGATGTCGTCAAATCGGGCGGCGAGTGGATCAGTTCGATCGAGATAGAGAATATCGCGACCGGCCATCCAGCGGTCGCCATCGCCGCGGTCGTCGGCATCGCGCATCCCAAATGGGACGAACGGCCGATCCTGCTATGCGAGCTCAAGCCGGGCGTGCACGCGGGGGCCGACGATATCCGCGCCTATCTGGACGGCAAGATCGCAAGATGGTGGATGCCCGACGACATAGTGTTCGTCGACGCCATCCCGCTCGGCCCCACGGGCAAGATCGACAAGAAGGCGATCCGCGCCGGGCTGGAGGGGTATGAACTGCCCTTCGAGGTGAGCCGCTAATATGTTTCCCACGCTCGTCATCCCGGACTTGATCCGGGATCCATTCTCTCGACGCTGGTTAAATGGATCCCGGATCAAGTCCGGGATGACGATTATGAGATATAACAGGCAGGAGAGAGACTGATGGACCCGAACGGGATTGCAGGACTGGACGCACAATTCATCGGCCGCACGTCGCCGACCGCGCCGCGGATTCAGGCGGGCGGCCATCCCTGTCAGGGCATATATTGGACCGAGGCGGGCAAGCGGCCCAAGGTCGCGATCATCGCCACCCATTATAATGTCGATTTTTCCGAACATTATATCGCGCCCTATTTTGCCCGCGCCGGTTTTGGCTTTCTCGGCTGGAATACGCGCTATCGCGGGTTCGAGGACCAATTCCTGCTCGAACATGCCATCCTCGACATCGGGGTCGGAATGAAGTGGCTGAAAGAAGAGGCCGGGGTCGAACAGATCGTGATCCTCGGCAATTCGGGCGGCGGCTCGCTGATGGGCGCCTATCAGGCCGAAGCGATCGCGCCGACCTTGACCGACCGGCTGCCGTCAATCGGTCAGGATGCGCTGGCGCAGCTCATCAAGGGCAATCTCTATATCAGCTTCAACGCCCACCAGGGACGTCCCGAAGTGCTGACCGACTGGATGGACGCGTCGGTGATCGACGAAAATGATCCGACGCTGACCGATCCCGAGCTCGACCCGTTCAATCCCGACAATGGCCCGCCCTATTCGGACGCTTTCATCGAAAAATATCGCGCCGGCCAGCGCGCGCGCAACCAGCGCATCACCGATTGGGCAAAGGCCGAACTCGCGCGGCTCAATGCGGCCGGAATCCCCGACCGTATCTTTCCGATGTTCCGCTGCTGGGGCGACATCCGCTGCGTCGATCCGGCGATCGACCCGTCGGACCGCAAGCCCAACTGGTGCTATCGCGGCGACCCGGCAATCGCCAACCGCACCCCCAGCATCGGCCGCGCCAATACGATCAAGACCTGGCTCAACATGTGGAGCCTCGAAACATCGCCGTGCCAGGGGCAGCCGCACCTCGCCAAGCACGACACCCCCGCGCTGGTGGTGCAGGGGCTCGCCGACACCGGCGTCTTCCCCAGCGATGCGCGCAAGATCTTCGACTTCCTCGGCACCGCGGACAAAAGGCTCGAACTGATCCCCGGCGCGCATTATTTCGAGGATTCGATCGAAGAACGGCAAAATGCCGCCGATCTGGTCAGCAGCTGGATCCGGGAGAAGCTGTAAGTGGACACGGCGACCGCCGACATCATTGCGGGATTGCGCGCGGCCGGGCTGGCGGGCGAGGGCGAGGTCGTCCTCGAGCCATTGACCGGCGGCGTGTCCTGCGACGTGTGGCGGGTCGACGGCCCGGCGGGGCCGATCGTGGTCAAGCGGCCGCTCGAGCAATTGCGTGTCGCCGCCGATTGGCACGCACCGGTCGAACGCGGCGCGAGCGAGGTGCGCTGGCTGCGCCGGGCGCGCGGCGTCGATCCGCATCTAGTGCCCGAGGTGCTGGCCGAATTGCCCGGCCACGGCTTCGCGATGCGCTTCCTGCCGGATTGTCCGGTGTGGAAGGATGAATTGATCGCGGGCCGTGTCGATCCGGGGTTCGCGGCGGCTGTCGGTCGCGGCATCGTGGCGGTCCACGCCGCGACCGCGAACAGCGCCGCCGACCGCGACGCCTTTCCGACCGATGCGATGTTCCGCGCGCTGCGCGTCGATCCCTTTCTGCTGTTCGTTGCGCAAAAGGATGCGGAGTGCGCGCCGGCGCTCTACGCGCTCGCCGACGACCTCTCGTCGCGCAAGGTGGCGCTCGTTCACGGCGACGTCAGCCCCAAGAATATTCTCGTCGGTGCAGACGGGCCGGTGTTCCTTGACGCCGAATGTGCAGTCTATGGCGACCCGGCCTTCGACCTTGCCTTTTGCACCACGCATCTGCTGCTGAAGGCGGTGTGGCTGGGGAACGAACGGCTCGGCGAGGCCGCGGCGGCGCTGGTCGAGACCTATCGCGCCGGCATCGATTGGGAAGACGCCGACGCGCTGGCGCTGCGCGCCGGCAAACTGACCGCCGCGTTGCTGCTCGCGCGGGTCGAGGGCAAATCGCCCGCGCCCTATCTGACCGACCGCCATCACAAACAAATCGTGCGCGATCAGGCGCGTGCGTTGCTGCTCGCGCCGACGCCCATCGATGCGCTCGTCGCAAACTGGAAAAGGACCAAGGAATGACGTCGCCTATCGCTTCGGTTGCCGGCCGCCAGCTTTGGGATTCGCGTGGCCGCCCCACGGTCGAGGCGGAAGTTATCCTCGAATCGGGCGCGGTTGGCCGCGCCATTGCGCCCGCCGGTGCCTCGCGCGGCGCGCATGAGGCGATCGACCTGCGCGACGGCGGCCCGGCCTTCGGCGGCTATGGCGTCAATGGCGCGGTCGCCGGGATCGGGGCCGAGATCGCGCCCGCGCTGATCGGCATGGATGCGGGCGACCAGGCGGCGGTCGACAAGGCGCTGTGCGATCTCGACGGCACCCCGAACAAGGCGCGGCTGGGGGCGAACGCCGTCGTTGCGGTGTCGATGGCGGTGCTGCACGCGGCGGCCGCCGACGCGCGGCTGCCGCTGTGGCGCTACCTCGCCGGGGACCGCAAAGTCCGCATCCCGCTGCCCGAGATCCAGATTTTCGGCGGCGGCGCCCACGCCGGGCGGCGCACCGACGTGCAGGATTTCATGATCATGTGCCCCGCGGCGGGCAGCTTTCGTCGCGCACTCGAAATCACCGACGATGTGTATCGCGCCGCGGGCAAGCTGATGGAAGCCAAGGGGCCGCTGTCGGGGGTCGCCGACGAAGGCGGCTGGTGGCCGAATTTCGCCTCGAACGAGGATGCGCTGGGCACGCTGACCAAGGCGATCGAGGCCAGCGGGCACCGCGCGGGCGAAGACGTCTTCATCTCGCTCGACATTGCGGCGAACGAACTCGGCGATGCCTCGGGCTACAGCCTCGCGCTCGACGAGGGGCGATTGACGAGCGAGGACATGGCGGCGCGCATCGTCGAATGGGCGGGACGCTATCCGATCCTGTCGATCGAAGACCCGGCGGGGCAGGATGACTGGACCGCGATGGCGGCGGTCACCGCAGCTATCGGCGACCGGGTGCAAATCATCGGCGACGATGTGCTCGTCACCAATGCGGCGCGCGTCGAGCGCGCGGGCGATGCAGCGGTGTGCAATGCGGCGCTAATCAAGGTGAACCAGATCGGCACCGTCACCGAAGCGAAGGCCGCGCTCGATGCCGCGGTCGCGCGCGGCTGGGGCGCGATCGTCTCGGCACGCTCGGGCGAGAGCGAGGATGTCACGATCGCGCATCTGGCCACCGGCTGGGACGCGGGGCAATTGAAGGTCGGCAGCTTTACCCGCTCCGAACGGATGGCGAAGTGGAACGAGATGCTGCGGATCGAGGAAGCGATGGGCGCCGATGCCGAATTTGCCGGCTTCTCGGCCTTTGCGGGGTCGATCGGGCGGGTCGCGGCATGATCGTTCTCCACGCCCGCCCAAGCCCCGGCTTTCGCGCGGCGGTCGATGCCATCTTCGGCGCGGGCGTCGTGACGCATGTCGACGAAGCCGCACCGCTCGACGCGGTGGCTGGCGAGATCACCGCGCTGCTCCATGTGCTGACCCCCGTAACGGCCGACTTCATCGCTTCGGCGCCCAGGCTCAAGCTGATCCAGAAGCTCGGCGTGGGCGTGAACACGATCGCGCTCGACGCGGCGCGCGAGCATGGTGTCGCGGTGTGCAACATGCCGGGCACCAACAGCCAGGCGGTCGCCGAAATGGCGCTGTCGCTGATGATGGCCGTGCTGCGCCGCACCTGCTTCTTCGACGCGCGGACCCGCGCCGGTGAAGGCTGGACCGCCGATCCGTCCGAACTCGATTCGGTGGGCGAGGTCGGCGGGCGCACCGTGGGGCTCGTCGGGTTCGGCAATTCGGCGCAACTGCTCGCGCCGGTGCTCGCCGCGCTGGGGGCGCGGGTGGTCTATACGGCGCGGCGCGAGCGCGACGGGCCTTATGAATTTCTGCCGCTTGGCCAGTTGCTCGCGGAGAGCGATATCGTCTCGCTGCACATGCCGCTGACCGAAGAGACGCGCGCCAGCATCGACCCGTTCGCGATGAAGCAGGGCGCGATACTGGTGAACACCGCGCGCGGCGAACTGGTCGACGAGGATCGGCTGGTCGCGGCGCTGACCGCGGACCATCTGCGCGGCGCGGGGCTCGACGTGTTTGCGGAGGAGCCGTTGCCGCGCGGGAATCCGCTGCTCGGCCTGCCCAATGCGGTGCTCGCGCCGCATGTCGCATGGCTTACGCCCGAGACGCTCGTGCGCAGCCTGACGGTGGCGCATGAGAATTGCCGTCGGCTGGGGGCGGGCGAAGCGCTGCTGCATCAGGTGGTATGAAACATTTCGTCATTGCGAGCGGAGCGAAACAATCCAGTGCGGTTTACGCCTGCTCTGGATTGCCGCGTCGCCTTGGGCTCCTCGCAATGACGACGCTTTAGGATTGACCCCATGACGCTTCCGATCGTCCTCATCACCGGCCAGCTATTGACCGACGCGGTATGGCAGCCGCTCCTTGATGCGTGGACCGACCGCGAGGTCATCGTCGCAGATAACCGCTGCGACGATACGATCGCGGGTTTCGCGCAGCGCCTGCTCGACAATGCACCGCCGAAATTCGCGCTGGTCGCGCACGCCATGGGCGGCTTCATCGCCTTCGAGGTGATGCGCCGGGCGCCCGAGCGGGTTGCGAAGCTGGTGCTGATCTCGACGCTCGCCTCGGCCGATGGTCCAGGGCAGACCGCGCGGCGGCAGGGCTATATCGACCTCGTGACAAGCGGCCGGTTCGATCAGGTGGTCGAGGAGCGCATCCCGATCCTGTTTCCCGAAGAAAAGCGCGGCGACGCGCGCCTGCTCGGCATCGCGCGGCAGATGGCGGCGGATACCGGCGCCGATACCTTCCTTGCGCAGCAGCGCGCGATCATGGCGCGCATCGACAGCCGCCCGCGCCTGGGCGAGATTGCGGTGCCGACCCTGCTGATCTGGGGCGACAAGGATGGTATCACCAGCCGCGCGCACCATGACGAGATACTGGACGCGATTCCGGGCGCGCGGCTGGAGGTAATCGCGGGGGCAGGGCATCTGCCGATGGTCGAGGCGCCGGAGTTGGTGGTGCCGTTGTTGACGGATTTCATCGACGCCTGACCTCCCCTCCCGCAAGCGGGAGGGGCAGCGAGAGTTGTGAGCTTGCTCGCTACTCGCAGCGGGGTGGGCCAGGGCGGCGTCGCTGCCCACCCCCGACCCCTCCCGCAAGCGGGAGGGGAGAGTGGTTACTTCAGCTCCGCCCGCACCAGCGCCGCCCCGTCGACCATCGCCTTCAGCTTCGCCTGGCTATGGTCGCGGCTGTGATATTTCATCCCGCAATCGGGCGCGATCCACAGCCGTTCGGCGTCGACATAGCGCAGCGCCTCGCGGATGCGGCCCGCGACGATTTCGGGCGTCTCCACCTCGGGCGTCGACAGGTCGAGCACCCCGTACATGATCGTCTTGGTCGGCAGTTCGGCGAGGATCGCGGGGTCGAGCCCCGGCTGCGCCGCCTCGATCGAAATCACGTCGATCGCCGACGCTTCGAGTTCGGCGAGGAAATCATAGGCCTTCGGCTTCGGCCCCGTCGCGCCCGCGCTGTGGTGCACCATCGCATAGCCGAAGCAGATATGCAGCGCGGTCGTGCCGCCGACGCCGTCGAGCGCGCGGTTGATCGCCTCGATCGCATAGGCGTTCGCCTCGGCGGCGCGCGCCTGCAGATAGGGTTCGTCGAGTTGGACGACATCGACGCCGGCGGCGAACAGATCCTTCACCTCGGCATTGACCGCATCGGCATAATCCATCGCGAGCGATCTGAGGTCGGGATAATAGGCGTTCTCGGCCTGCTGGGTCATGGTGAAGGGGCCGGGCAGGGTCAGCTTGACCGGCTTGGTTGAATGGCGGCGCAGAAAGGCGGCGTCCTGCGCCTCGATCGGCGCCACGCGGCGGATCGGGCCCGAGACGAGCGGTACCGGATTGGCGTTGCCGGTGCGGTCGATCGCGGTGCCATGCTGTTCGGTGTCGATCCCCGACAGCGCGGTCGCGAGCCGGTTCGAATAGCTTTCGCGGCGCATCTCGCCGTCGCCGACGATGTCGATGCCCAGCTCTTCCTGATCGCGGATCGCCATCAAGGTCGCGGCCTCCTGTGCATCCGCCAGCCAGGGTTCGGGGATGCGCCACAAAGTCTCGGCACGCACGCGCGGCGGCAGGCTGGCCTTCAATCGTTCGCGGTCGATCAGCCAATCGGGTTGGGGGTAGCTTCCGACGATCGTTGTCGGCAGGATGGGGTGATCGAACAAGGCGGATCCTCTCGCTTTTTTGCTGGCCAAGTATTTGCTTAGTATTCTATCTAATTCAAGATCAAAGTGACGATGGGAGAGCGAAATGATCGATCTGGAGGCCATTCGGACGCTGGCCGATATTCCGGCGGCGCAGGCGCGCGCGCGTGGGCAGGCGGTCGCGGTCAAATATGGAGATCGCGAAACGAGCTTTGCCGAGCTTGATGCGCAGTCGAACCGGGTCGCGAACGCGCTGCTGGCGTCGGGGGTCGCGCCCGGCGACCGGGTTTCGGTGCTGACCAAGAACCACGACGCCTGGTATCCGCTCTTCTTCGGCACCGCGCGTGCGCGCGCCTGCCTCGCGCCGATCAACTGCCGCCTCGCCGCGGGCGAGATTGGTTTCATTTTGGGCGACGCCGCCCCGAAGCTGCTCTTCGTGGGCGAGGATTTCTTCGACACCGCGCTGGCCGCGGTCGCCGGGCTCGCCGACAAGCCGCGGTTGGTGGCGCTTTATGGCGCGCACCCGGACTTTGAAGGCTTCGACGCCTGGCTCGGCGATGCGGCCGCGACCCCGCCCGCCGACGCGCCGCAACTCGCCGACGATGTGCTGCAACTTTACACGAGCGGCACCACCGGGCGGCCCAAGGGTGTGGTGCTCGCCAACAAGAATTACCGCCGCTTCCTCGAAATGGCGACCGAGGTCGACGGCTTCGCCTATGGCGAGGACGAAACGGTCATGATCGTGATGCCGCTATTCCATGTTGCCGGGACCAATGTCAGCTTTTCGGGACTGGCGCAGGGCGGGCGGCTGGTGCTGGTCAAGGATTTCGCCGCGGACGATGCGGTGCGGATGCTGACCGAGGAACGCGTTGCGCACGCCTTCCTCGCGCCCGCGATGATCCAGATGATGCTGCAACAGCCCGCCGCAGCGACAGGCGACTATTCGGCGTTGCGGTCGATCGCTTATGGCGCCTCGCCAATCGCGGAGGATGTGCTGCGCCGCGCGCGCACGACCTTTGGCTGCGATTTCGTGCAATTCTATGGCATGACCGAAAGCTCGGGCGGCGGCTCCTACCTCTCGCCCGCCGCGCACGACCTGCCCGGCAAGCTTACCTCGTGCGGTCAGCCCTGGCCGCAGACCGAGATGGCGATTCTCGATGGCGAGGGGCGGCCGCTCGGCGACGGTGAGATCGGCGAGATCGCGATCCGCGGCGACATCGTGATGAAGGAATATTGGAACCGCGCCGAGGCGACCGCCGAAACCGTGATCGGCGGCTGGCTGCACACCGGCGACGTCGGCTATCGCGACGCCGACGGCTTTTACTTCGTCCACGACCGGATCAAGGACATGATCGTGTCGGGCGGCGAGAATGTCTATCCGGCCGAGGTCGAAAGCGCGATCATGGGCTGCCCCGGCGTCGCCGATGTTGCGGTCATCGGCGTGCCCGACGACAAATGGGGCGAGGCGGTAAAGGCGCTGATCGTCCCCGCGCCCGGCGCCACGGTCGAGCCCGCCGATGTCATCGCATGGGCGCGCGAGCGCATCGCTGCCTACAAGGCGCCGAAGAGCGTCGAGACGATCGACGCGTTGCCGCGCAACCCGTCGGGCAAGGTGCTGCGTCGCGAACTGCGCGCGCCTTATTGGGAAGGCCGCGACCGAGCCGTGGGCTAGGGGCGGGGCACTGCCTCAGGCATTTCGCCTCACAATATCTCGTGGATCACATGGCGCACGCCGAAGTCGGTGCGCTCGCCGACTCCGACGGCGAGCAGACCGTTGAGCCAGTCGTATCGGGGACTCGCGGTCTCGAACACGGGCGCGATTCGCAGATAATAGCGCGCAGGATCGACATAGGGCGCGGCAGGGTCGGCGAAGGCAGCGCGGACGTCATCGGGGATCAGGCTGCGCCCCGTATAGCTGAGGTAGATGAGCGCGCCGTCGTCGGTCTGCCACACCGCGCGCGCGTCGAAGGTGCCGACCGACGCCGCCTCGCCCAGCCGCCCGCTGCGCGACCAATTGCCGCCACCCGGCAGAACGATGCCCTTGATTCGCGGTCCGAAAAATCGTCCGCCCGTGATATAGCCGAGCCGCTGGTCGCCGAAAGGCGAGGCGCCGATCCCGATCAGGCCGCCCCCCACCTCGAACTCCACGGTGCACAAGGGACGGCTCGCAAGCGCGCTCTGGCGATTTTCGTTGGTCATAATCGGGAATCCTCTCTTGAAACTCTGGACAAGCATAAAACCATTAGTATACTAAGGGTCAATCAGATTGACGGATCGGACGGAGAAACCGGTACCGTTGCACTAGGCTCTATGGGAGGGTGAAGATGAAGGCTCGACATTCGAATCTGCTCGCTGGCGTCGCGACGCTTGCGATGCTGGCTACCGCCGCGCCGGCGATGGCGCAGACTGCCGACGATGGCGCCGATACGTCCGCGGAAGCAAGCGGCAGCGGCAATGAAATCATCGTGACGGCGCAAAAGCGCGCCCAGAACATCCAGGATGTTCCGATCTCGATGGAGGTCGTCAGCGGCCAGCGGCTCGACGATTTCAACTCGAACGACATCAAGGCGGTGATGAATTACACGCCGAACGTCTTCGTCCAGTCGACCGCGGGCAACGACGTGATCTACATTCGCGGCTTCGGCTCGCCGCCGGCGAACTTCGCCTTCGACCAGTCGGTCTCGCTCTATGTCGACGGCGTCTACGCCGGCCGGTCGCGTCAGGCGCAGGCACCCTTCTTCGACCTCGCGCGCGTCGAGGTGCTGCGCGGTCCGCAGGGCGCCCTGTTCGGCAAGAACACCGCGGCCGGCGCGGTCAGCGTCGTGTCGGCGGGGCCGACCGACCAGTTCGAAGGCAAGCTGACCGCCAATTATAACTTCGATTTCAAGGGCACCGACTTTTCGGGCTATCTGTCGGGGCCGCTGACCGACACGCTGAGCGCGCGCCTCGCGATGAAGGTGCTCAACCAGCAGGGCTATATCCGCAACCTCGCGACCGACCATGACGATCCGGAGATCAAGCAGCAGCTTCTCCGCCTGACGATGAAATGGGAACCGTCGGCCAATTTCGATTACACCGCGAAGGTCGAATATGCGAACCGCGATGTCGTGGGCGGCATTACCGTGTCGAGCCCGCTGACCAGCGCGCAGGATCCGCACCTTACCCGCTATCTCGACAAGTCGGCGCTCGGCGATGAAGGGACCAAGACCAAATCGGTCATGATATCGGGCACCGGCAACATCGCGATAGGCGACTATACGCTGACGTCGGTGACCGGTTACAGCTGGTTCAACGCCAATATCGTCAACGGCTTCGATCAGACGATTCCGGGCGGCGGCGGCGCGTTTACCAACAATTCGGTATACAACAGCTTCCCCGAACGCTTCGAGCAATTCTCCCAGGAAATTCGCGTGTTGTCGCCGACCGGCCGCACCTTCGATTTCATCGTCGGCGCTTATTACGACCATGGCAAATACCGGCTCGACCAGCTGCAGGGCTTCAATATCGCCAACCTGTTCGGTTCGCCCTATTTCGGCCGCATCGACAGCCGCTTCAACCAGACGTCGGACAGCTGGTCGCTCTTCGGACAGGGTACGCTGAACCTGGCCGACACCTTCCGCGTGATCGGCAGCCTGCGTTACAGCCACACGAGCAAGGACGCCGATTTCGCCTCGCGGCTGGTCTATGGCCCGTTTGCGATCCGTCCGATCTCCAGCGCGGTCGGTTCGCTCAGCGAAGGCAATGTCGATCCGTCGGTGACGGTGCAGTTCGACGTCGCACCGCGCATCATGCTCTACGCGACCTATGGCCGCGGGTCGAAGTCGGGCGGCTTCGTGTCGAATACCCTCGGCACGACGAACGCGACCTTCGCGTTCAAGCCCGAGCGTTCGACCAACTATGAAGCGGGCGTCAAATCGACGCTGTTCGACGGCAAGGTCGTCGCCAACGTCTCGGTCTATGACACCCAGTTCAAGAATCTGCAGGTTTCGGTCTATCAGCCGGCAACCTCCAGCTATCTGACCGGCAACGCCGCGAGCGCGACGTCGAAGGGCATCGAAGGATCGTTGGCGCTCTATCTGTCGCCCAACCTCGATATCACCGCATCGGGTGCCTATCAGGACATAAAATATGATGATTATCCGGGGGCTGCCTGCCTTGCGTCGCAGCCGAGCACCTGCACGCCGGCGACCAACAATCTTGCCGGCTATCGTCTCGCCTACACGTCAAAATGGACCGGCAATGTCTCGGCGCATGGCCGCGTGCCGCTGGGCGATGATCTGAAGCTCGACATCACGGGCGTCGCGGCGGGCCGCTCGAAATATTTCGACTCGGACAATCAGAGCCCGATTTTCGGCATCCAGAAAGGCTATGTGAAGCTCGACCTGCGCGTGCAGCTTTCGGATGCGGACGAGCGCTGGTTCCTGGCCTTCGTCGGCAAGAATCTGACCAACGAGCTGACGACGGGCAGCGCGTTCAACCTGCCGGCGCCGATCACCGCGGTTCCGCGCGCGATTCTCTATCTCGAACCGCCGCGCAACCTGTCGATCGAAGCCGGCTTCAAATTCTAGCAGTCCCGCTAGCTGGCAGTCCCACTAGAATGCCGACCGACGCGACCGCTATCGACGCTTTCCTTGACCGGGAAGCGGCGGTGGCGGTCGTGACCGCTTATGCCACCGCGCTCGATGCGCGCGACTGGGGCGCGTATCGAGCGCTGTTCGCCGACCGGATCGCGATCGACTATGGCGCGATCGGGTCGATCGTCGCGACGATCGATGCCGATGAATGGACGCGCCGCTGCCGCGCGCTCGAGGGTTTCGACGCTACCGCGCACCGGCTGCACAATGTGCGCGCCGAGATCGAGGGCGATCGCGCCGTGGTGACGGGAATCGTCGATGCGGCGCACTTCATTACCGTCGATGGCGCCGCGCTGATGGGCGACCTTGTCGGTCATTACACCCACCATCTGATCCGCGACGGGCGATGGCGGATCGCAGGTGTCACGCTCACCGTTGCGGGCTACCCGGCGGGGAAGCCTGCCTTCGACGCCGCATTTGCCGCCGCCCGCGCCCGTTTTGCCGAAAGAGGAATTGCATGATCGAGGTTTATTTCACCCCCACGCCCAACGGGCACAAGGTTTCGATCATGCTTGAAGAGACGGGCTTGCCGCACCGCCTGCTCAAGATGGATGTGCTCGCGGGCGATCATCTCACCCCCGACTTTCGGCGCATCAACCCCAACGGACGCCTGCCCGCGATCGTCGACCATGAACCGATCGGCGGCGGGGCGCCGCTGCCTGTCTTCGAAAGCGGCGCGATCCTGCTTTATCTTGCCGAAAAGAGCGGCAAGTTCCTGCCCGAAAATCCGCGCCGTCGCAGCCAGGCGCAGCAATGGCTGATGTGGCAGATGGCCAGCTTCGGGCCGATGCAGGGGCAGGCGCATCATTTCATCCGCTACGCACCCGAAGGCCAGACCTACCCGACCGAGCGCTACCGGAACGAGACAGTTCGCCTGCTGCACGTTCTGAACGGACGCCTGTCCGAGGCAGACTATCTGGCCGAGGAATATAGCATCGCCGACATGGCGGCCTGGCCCTGGGCGCGCGCGGTGCAGCTGATCGGGCTGACGCTCGACGATTATCCTGCCGTTGCCGACTGGTTCGCGCGCGTGGGCGAGCGGCCGGCGGTGATTGCCGGAACCGACGTCAAGAATGCCGCCAACCTTGCGAGCGCGCGGCCCGTGCTGACCGAGGAGCAATGGTCGAACCTGTTCGGCAAGAATATGCTCGCCGCGCCGACGCGCTGACCTCCTGCGCCATTGCGAAGAGCGAAGCGACGCGGCTTCGCCCGCAATGACGAGCGTGGATCAGACGGTATCGGCATGACCCCACTGATATTCGATCTTTCCGGCGAGCCGCCGCACCGCGAGCCAGTCGCCCCCGGCCAAACCGTCATCCTCGATCAGCGCGATGACGCCGCCGGCGATATCCCTGGGTTCGCAGGCTTCATTATTGGCCAGCACTTGCTCCATCCACTCCGATTTGCCGCCCGCGCCCGTGGTGTCGAGGATCGGTGTATCGACAAGGCCCGGCAGCATCCCCGCGACGCGGACGTTGCATTCGGCCTTCAGCGGCGCGCAGCAGCGGGTGAACATCATCACCGCCGCTTTGGTCGTCGCATACATCGTATCGTAAAATCCGGTGCCGAGCGCGACGGTCGACACGGTGTTGACGATCACCCCGCCGCCGCGGCGGCGCATCGCCTGCACGGCGATCTGCGTCGCGGCGATCAGCGAGGTCACATTGACGTCGATGATCCAGCGGATGCGCGCCGCGTCGACGTCGGGAAATTGCGGCAGTCCCGATACGACCCCGGCATTGTTGTGGAGAATGTCGACGTCGCCATGCGCCGCGAACCAGGCTTCGGTCGCGGCGATGTCGGACAGGTCGAGGCGGTGGACCGTCGCTCGCGCGCCCGCCGCCTCGACGCGACCCGCCGTTTCGCGCAGGTCGATTTCGTTGACGTCGACAAGTGCGATCGCGGCGGCGCCGCGCTCGGCAAGCGCGACGGCGGTGGCGCGGCCGATGCCGCTCGCGGCGCCGGTAACGATGGCGGTTTTGCCCTTGATATCCATTGCTCTCTCCCGTTCGATGTCGCCTTACCGTAAAGCACATTGACAGATAAACTTAAATACCTAAGTATTTTGACCCGAAAAGAGTCACATGTTTGGGGAGAGCCATGACGCAAGCCACCGCCCTTGATGCGGGCGCCGCGCCGGCCGACCGTTCGATCGCCGTCCGCCGCAATTTTGCGCTCGCGATGCTTTTCATGGTCGGCACGATCAACTTCGTCGACCGCCAGCTGCTGTCGGTGCTCGTCGAACCGATCCGCGCCGATATGCAGTTCAGCGATACGCAGTTCGGCTTGCTCACCGGCCTTGCCTTCGCGCTCTTCTATGCGGCGATGGGCGTCCCGGTCGCGATGATCGCCGACCGGTGGAACCGGGTGAAGCTGATCGGTATCGCCTGCGTGGTGTGGAGCGGCTTCACCGCCGCATGCGGCATGGTGTCGAACTTCTGGCAACTGGCGCTGATGCGCTTCGGCGTCGGCGCGGGCGAGGCGGGGGGCACCGCCCCGTCGCTGTCGGTGATCGCCGATTATTACCCGCCCGATCGCCGGCCGCTGGCGATCGGCCTCTTCACGCTGAACGGTCCGTTCGGCGTGTTCGTCGGCGCCGCCTTCGGCGCCTGGGCGGCGGCCAACATAGGCTGGCGCAATGCCTTCCTGGTCATCGGCGTCGTCGGTATCCTTGTTGCGCCGCTCTTGATCTGGCTGGTTCGCGAACCCGCGCGCGGCGCCATGGACAAGCAGCAGACGGCCGACGAAGCGCTGCCCTTTCGGCAGAGCCTTGCGATGTTCGTGCGCCGCCGGTCGCTGCGCATGGTGATGGTCGGCAGCGGCCTTGCCGCCTTCGTCAGCTATGGCATGCTCAACTGGATCCCGGCCTTCCTGATGCGCACCCAGGGCATGCCGCTCGATGCGATGGCGACCTGGTTCGCGCCCGCCGCCGGCATTACCTTCGGGATCGGCATCCTCGGCGGCGGCTGGCTGGTCAGCCACGTCGCGAAGCGATCGCCGCGCGCCTATGGATCGATTCCCGCTCTGGCCACCGCCGTCCTGATCCCGAGCTTCGCCGCGGCGCTCCTCGTCGATAGCTGGCAAGTGTCGCTTGCGCTGTTGCTGATCCCGATGGCGGCCTGCACCGCCTATGTCGCCCCGGCGCTGGCGCTGGTGCAGAATCTGACCCCGCCGCGCAGCCGCGCGACCGCCGCGGCGGTGCTGATGCTGATGTTCAACATCGTCGGCCTCGGCCTCGGTCCGCTGTTCATCGGCGTGGTGAGCGATTACCTCAAACCGGCCTATGGTGATGAAAGCTTGCGCTGGGCCTTGCTTGCCATCCTTCCCTTTGCGGTCGCCGCAGGGCTGGCCCAGTTCGCGATGACGCGCCACCTCGATCAGGATTTCGCCGAATGACCGATGTTGCAGGCAAGACGGCGTTCGTCACCGGCGGCGCCAGCGGGCTTGGTCTCGCGACGGCGCGGGCGCTGGCGGACAGGGGCGCGCGGCTGGTCCTCGCCGATATCGACGGAGCGGGGGCGGAAGCGGCGGCGGAAAGCCTGCGCGCCGCGGGGGCCGAGGCGATCGGGTTGCAGCTCGACGTGACCGACGAGGCAAGCTGGGCCGATGCCGGTGCCGCCGCGCAGGCCTTCGGCCCGGTACGCATCCTGTTCAGCAATGCCGGTGTGGGCGGCGGTTCGGGGCCGTTCGAGGATTATGACACCGACGTCTGGCGCTGGAACTATGCCGTCAATGCCCATGCGCATCTTTATGCCTGCCGCACCTTCCTCGGTGCGATGAAGGCATCGGGCGAGGCGAGCCACCTCGTCATCACATCGTCGATGGTTGCGATCGTGCCGCCGCCGATCTCGGTCGCCTATATCAGTTCGAAATATGCGACGCTCGGCATCGCGATGGCGCTGCGCAACGAGCTTGCGGGCACCTGCGTCGATATTTCGGTCCTGATGCCGGGGATGTCGGCGACGCGCATTGTCGAAACGACGCGCGATCTGCGCCCGGCGCAGGTCGAGGTGGGCCGGGCGGCCGCGACCAGCCAGGCCATGCAGGGCGTGCTTGCGGGCGGAATGGACCCGGCAAAGATCGGCGCGCGCGTCGTCCAGGCGATCGAGAATGGCGACTATTGGATTTTCACCCACCCCGAATGGAAGGCGATGGCCGAACTGGTGACGCGCGACATGCTGACAGCCTTCGGCGAATCCGCCGATCCGGATTACAAGGGCGACGATATCGACGGGCTGATCGCGGCCAATGGCGGCCGCATGTTCGGCGCGCGGATTTGAGGAGAGACTGATGAACGAACAGGACGACATTCGCGCCATGGCGACGCGCTTCTTCGACGCGATCGAGCAGGGCGATATCGAAACGATGCAGAACAGTTTCACGCCCGATGCCGAGATATGGCACAATACCGACGAACTGATCGTGACCCCGGCGCAGACGGCGCAGACGCTGACCGGGATGGTCGCGCGCATCAAGGACCGCGAATATGCCGACCGCCGCCTGACCACCTTTCCGGGGGGTTTTGTCCAGCAGCATGTGCTGAAGGGGCGCCGCGTTCACGACGACGGCCCGGTGCGCCTGCCGTGCGCCATCATCTGCGAGGTAGAAAACGGCCGGATCACGCGCCTCGACGAATATTTCGACAGCGCGCACGTCGCCGAATTCCGCAAATTTGCCAACGCCTGAGGAGTCCGTTTCATGCCCGTCTTGCGCCAGGTTCCGCGGTCCGAAGTGACCGACGAGATCGTTCTCGCTTATTATCAGCGCCTGTTCGGCGACCGCGACCCGGTGGCCGAACCCGGTACCGCGACCGGCACGCCGGGCGATTGGTGGACCGTCTATGCGCTGTCGCCCGACATCTTCAAACATGCGGTCGACGGTTTCGCGGTCTATCGCAATCCGGCGCGTTCGATCGACCCGGTGCTGCGCGAGCTTGGGCAGACGCGCGCGGGCTGGGTGAAGGGCAGCCAGTTCGTCTTTTCGCAGCATTGCAAGTCACTGCGCGGTCTGGGGGTCAGCGAAGAGAAGATCGCATCGATCGCCCATTGGCAGGTCGCCGACTGCTATAACGATCAGGAACGCGCCGTCCTCGCCTATGCCGATTGCCTCAGCCAGGCGAACGGCCGCGTCCCGACGGCGGTGTTCGACAAGCTCAAGACCTTCTGGAACGACGAGCAGATTTTCGAATTCACCTACATCACCTGCCTCTATGACATGCACGCGGTCATCACCCGCGCGCTGCGCATGGAGTTCGACGCGCGCGAAGATCCGATCGTCGAGGTCGCGGCCCCCGAAGGCTTCGATGCCGCCGACTTCCTGAGCGCGCCGCGGTCGAAACCCGAATGAGCGACTTCGGCGCGCCCGAGGTCGTCGCCACCGGCCTGCGCTTTCCCGAAGGGCCGGTGCCGATGCCCGACGGGTCGGTGCTGCTCGTCGAGATTGCCCGCGGCACGCTGACCCGCGTCGCCCCGGACGGAAGCCTGTCGATCGTGGCCGAGCTGGGCGGCGGACCCAATGGCGTGGCGATCGGCCCCGATGGTGCTGCCTATGTCTGCAACAATGGCGGGTTCCAGTGGACCCGGGCGGGGCCGCTGCTCTTTCCGGGTCATGCCGCGCACGACGCCGCCTGCGGCTCGATCCAGCGGGTCGACCTCGCCAGCGGGGCGGCGACGACGCTCTACGACAGTTTCGAGGGCGAGCGGCTGAAGGGGCCGAACGACATCGTCTTCGACCGCGATGGCGGCTTCTGGTTCACCGACCATGGTCAGGTGCGCGGCAGCGGCCGCGATCATGGCGCCATCTACTATGCCAGCACCGACGGCTCCTCGATCACGCGCCAGCGCGCCGAGATGATCGGTCCGAACGGCATCGGCCTCTCCCCCGACGGCGGGACGCTCTACGTCAGCGAGACCATGACCGCGCGCGTCTGGGCGATGGAGGTGGTGGCACCGGGCCAGCTCGCGCCGCCGCCGCCGTGGGCGCCGGGGCGGTTCGTCGGTACGCCGCCCGCCTTCCGCCTGCTCGACAGCCTTGCGATCGAGGAAGGCGGCCGCATCTGTGTCGGCACGATGGTCGAAGGCGGCATCACCATCTTCGATCCTGATGGCGGCGGGTCGGAGTTTCTACCGCTCCCCGATATCGGCGTGACCAACATTGCGTTTGGCGGCGCCGATCGGCGCGACGCCTATATCACCGCGTCGACCACCGGGACGCTCTACCGCGTCCGTTGGCCGCGCTCCGGCATAACCGTCAATTAAGTTGACGGTTATGCCGGAAGCTGCTAGAAGGATACTGAGAGGATGGCCATGAAATTCTATAATAGCGTCGGCCCCAATCCCCGTGTCGTGAAACTGTTCATGGCGGAAAAGGGGATCAGCCTGCCCGAGGTCGAGGTTGACCTGCGCGGCGGTGAAAACCGGCGCCCCCCATATAACAGCAGCGTGAACCCGGCGGGGCAGACCCCGGCGCTCGAGCTCGACGACGGAACGGTACTGACCGAGATTACTGCGATCTGCGAATATCTGGAGGAGCGCTTCCCCGATCCGGCGCTGATCGGCACGACGGCCGAGGAGCGCGCGGCGACGCGGATGTGGACGCGGCGCGTCGACCTCAAGATTTGCGAACCACTGACCAACGGCTTTCGCTTTGCGGAGGGACTGCCGCTGTTCGAACCGCGCATGCGCTGTCTGCCCGAAGCCGCGGCGGGGCTGAAGGCGATGGCACAGGACGGGCTCAAATGGCTCGATCCGCTGATCGCCGATCGCGCGTTCATCGCCGGCGACCGCCTGACGCTCGCCGACATCATGCTCTTCGCTTTCCTCGATTTCGGCGCGAGCGTCGGTCAACCGCTCGACCCCGACAACAGGAATATCCTGCGCTGGTACCAGGGCATGAAGGCCCGCCCCAGCGCCAATCCGAACTGAGACGCAAAGGAGACGGACGATGGCAGAAGCGAACAAGGAATTCGAATTTTGCGGGGTCAACCACCTCGCGCTCGTGTGCAAGGACATGGCCAGGACGGTGGAATTCTACCGCGACATTCTGGGCATGCCGCTGACCAAGACGATCGACCTTCCCGGCAATCGCGGCCAGCATTTCTTCTTCGATATCGGCAATGGCGACAGCCTGGCCTTTTTCTGGTTCGACGGTGCGCCCGAAGCGGTGCCGGGAATCTCGGCGCCCGAAGCGCTGCCGACGCAGGGCAATTTCATGTCGGCGCACGGATCGATGAACCATATCGCGATCAACGTGCCCGCCGAGCGCTTCGATGAATATTACGACCGCCTCGTCGAAAAGGGCGTCAAGGTCACCAAGATCCTGAACCACGACAATTCGCCGACGCAATCGTCGGACGAGATGAACGATGATGTGTTCGTCCGTTCGGTCTATTTCTTCGACCCCGACGGCGTGTGCCTCGAATTTGCGGCCTGGACCAAGGTATTCGACGACAGCGACGTCGCGCATGACCCGGTCCGTGCGGACGGAACGAAGGTCGAAGGCATGATCACCGCGCGCAAGCCGGTTCCCGCCGAATAAGCCGAAACCGCGAAACACTCCTCGGGCCCGGCCGCTGTGCCGGGCTCTTTTTGTTGGCGAATCTTAGGCATTCGGCGCGCGGCGCGGCGCCCCGGCGCGGAGGAAATTGCCGAGCGCGACGAACAGCATTTCGCGCGCGTCGCCGCCCAGCAATTCGGCGCTAAGCCAGTCGAACGCCGCGCGGTCGTCGCGACCGGCGGCACCGACCAGCGCCGCGAGCAACGCTTCGTCGAAGCTGGCGCGCGGGCAGCAGGGCGGGGCGACCGCGAAGGGGTCGGGCCAGCAATGAACGATCGCCTCCACGACGAGACGGTAGCGGCGCGCCGCGAGGATGTTGCCCCAGCGCCGTTCGAGTTCGGGCATCGGGTCGCGCTCGCTGCGATGGCACAGCACGCAATAGCGCAGCGCGAGGACCGCCTGCGCCGCATCGACCGGCAGTTCGCGTACGAACGGCTGTTCGGTCAGGCGGCGGACAAGCGTGCTGGCTTCCATCATTCCTCCCATCGATGGCCCAAATCCGCGGCGCATCGGCATGCAGCCCGGTCCCTCCGAAAAAGATGCCGGCTGCCGCAGGGCCGCAGCAGCCGGCAGGAGGGGACTGCGTAAACAGAGCTATTGATAATCATTCGCAAAAACAAGCAAAAAATGAGGCGCCCGCAGGCGCCCCCAAAAAATCCGTGGATTTTTGTCGTTCCGGCGTCAGTCGTCGCCGGCGGGCTTCGACTGGAGCTGGACGTAATTTTCCATTCCCATGCGCTCGATCATCTCGAACTGCTTCTCCAGCTCGTCGACATGATGCTCTTCGCTTTCCAGAATGTCGGCGAACAGATCGCGGCTGACATAGTCGCGCACGCTTTCGCTATGCGCGATCGCGTCCTTGAGCAGCGGGATCGCTTCTTCCTCGAGCGCGAGGTCGGCCTTGAGGATCTCTTCGACCGTTTCGCCGACGCGCAGCCGTCCGAGCAGCTGGAAATTGGGCAGGCCGCCCAGAAAGAGGATGCGGTCGGCCAGCTTGTCGGCGTGCTTCATCTCGTCGATCGATTCCTCGCGCTCGAAATGCGCAAGACGCGCGACGCCCCAATTGTCGAGCATGCGATAGTGCAGCCAATATTGGTTGATCGCCGTCAGCTCGTTCTTGAGCGCTTCGTTGAGAAAATCGATGACCTTGGGGTCGCCCTTCATTGTCCGTCCTGTCCTTGTCGGGTGGGGTGAGAAGACAGGATTATAGGCCCCCCGACCCGTTCAAGCCAAGCTGAAAAGTGGCGGAAATCTTGGAAAAATTCAGGCGGTCGCCGTGATGTCGCTGATGATATTGCGAGCGAAAGGCAGGCATTGACCGCATTTGGGTTTGCGACCCAGTTGCGCATAGGCGGCCTTGGCGCAGCGCAACTGGCCGTCCTTTGCGACGTCGCGCAAATCGCGTTCCCTTATTGCGTTGCAGACACAGACGACCATGTGCGAATCCTTCTCAACAAGGCTGATCTAGGGATAGTGCGAGGGATTCGCAACAGGAAAGTTGCGAGCGGTTCGCATTTCCCTGATGCGGCCGATTTGCCGCGCTGGCCCCTTGCCCGCGCGGCGATTCGCGGGCATAGGCGCGCCCATCCTCCCCGGCCCGAACCCGCCCGGCCGAAACATGAAGGTACGCGCCCATGAAAGTGAATGTCTATGTGACGCTCAAGCCCGGGGTGCTCGACCCGCAGGGCAAGGCGATCCATCATGCGCTCGAAGGGCTGGGCTTCGGCGGCGTGGCCGATGTGCGCGCCGGCCGCTTCATCGAACTCGACGTCGCCGACGGCACCAGCGATGCCGATCTCGACGCGATGTGCGCAAAGCTGCTCGCCAACACGGTGATCGAAAACTACCGCATCGAACGCGCCTGACCACCGCGAAGGAGCCTTGCTCATGAAGACCGCCGTAATCGTCTTTCCCGGCTCCAACTGCGATCGCGACATGGCCGTCGCGCTCGAAACCGTGACCGGCGTCAAGCCCGCGATGGTTTGGCACCGCGAGACGGCGCTTCCGGACGGCACCGATTTCATCTCGCTGCCTGGCGGCTTCTCCTATGGCGATTATCTGCGCTCGGGCGCGATGGCGGCGCGGTCGCCGATCCTGCGCGCCGTCGCCGACGCTGCGACGCGCGGCGTGCCGGTGCTGGGCGTGTGTAACGGCTTTCAGGTGCTGACCGAGGCGCAGTTGCTGCCGGGCGCGCTGATGCGCAACGCGGGCCTCAATTTCGTCTGCCGCACGGTGCCGCTGACTGTCGCCAACAGCCAGTCGCTGTTCACCGCCGCCTATCGCGCGGACGAGACAATCCATATTCCGGTCGCCCATCATGACGGCAATTATTTCGCCGACGCCGACACGCTCGACCGTATCGAGGGCGAGGGGCGCGTGGCCTTTCGCTATGCCGACAGCGTCAACGGCTCGGCACGCGCCATCGCAGGCGTGCTCAACGATGCGGGCAATGTCCTCGGCATGATGCCGCATCCCGAACGCGCGATCGACCGCGCGCATGGTGGCACCGATGGGCTACGCCTGTTCGAAGCTGCGCTCGGCGTTCTCGCCTGATATAGCCGCCGGCGCTGGCGCATCGGCGCGCGGCCCCAGCCAGCGTCCGACGATCAACAGCACCGTCGGCCAGAACATCGTGTTCCAGATATCGTGCCAGTGCGCGGCGTCGGGCTGGATCGCCGAGCGGCCGATCTCGGCCTGAAGGTCGAGCCATTCGCCGCCGCACGCCATGACAAGTACCGCAACCCAGGCGATCAGTCCGCCACCGCGCCGCCGCCAGATCAGCCGCACCGCCAGAAACAGCGCCAGCCCGAAATAGATATGCAGCGCGTCCTTGCCGAGCCCGACCGAGGCGACGATCGACAGCTTGTGCTCCTCGAACAGCGCGGCGAGCAGGGTCAGCGTCACGCGGATCAGACCTTGGCGCGGAAGGGGGTAAAATCGGTTCCCTCGTCAAACACGTCGACGCCCTCGCGGCGCTTGAGCGTGCCGACCACCAGATAGGTGACGGGGGTCAGCGCCGCCTCCCAGGCGGTCTTGATGAACCATTGCGACAGCACGACCTGATAAAGCTGCTCGGGCGGCCAGCCGGCGAGTCCGTAAAAGGCGAGCGGGTAGAAGATCAGGCTGTCGAGCCCCTGGCCGACGATCGTCGAACCGATGGTGCGCATCCACAGATGCCGGCCCCCGGTCCACAGCTTCATGCGCGCGAGGACATAGCTGTTGGCGAATTCGCCGACCCAGAAGGCGGTCATCGAGGCGATGACGATGCGCCAGCTGTTGCCGAACACGAATTCATAGGCCGCTTGCCCCGGCCAGTCGCGCGCCGGCGGCAGCGCGACGACGACCCATGCCATGAACGCCATGAAGACGAGCGCGGCGAACCCGGTCCAGATCACCCGGCGCGCCCGCGCATAGCCATAAACCTCGGTCAGGACGTCGCCGATGATATAGCTGATCGGAAAGAAGAGCACGCCCGCGCCAAAGGCCCATTCGGTGCCCCAGGGCAGGGTGACATAGCTCGGTTTCGATGCCCCGATGATGTTGCTGAGCAGCAGGATCGCGACAAAGGCCGCCATCACCAGATCATAATAGCGGAACTGGTGCACGCTGGCGGCGCGGACGTGCACGGGATGGGCGGGCGGCGGAGACTCGGTCATCGACGCATTGCTTAACCGGCTTTGCAGCCCTCGCAAACCACGCTATTCGCGCGATCCACAGCCTTGGTGCACGCGCCCGTAGCTCAGCTGGATAGAGCACCCGCCTTCTAAGCGGGTGGTCGCAGGTTCGAATCCTGCCGGGCGCGCCAATCCCCCATGAAAGTACGAACTTTGTCGTCGGCTGGCATTTCGCCTGCCGCGGCGAGTTCGAGTGCACGATTGGGGCCGCGGATGATAATCTGTTCGCGGCTCATCACCACCTCGCCGACGAACGCCCGGACATAGCGGCGGCGGACCTGCGGCTCGCCGCCATCGCGGAGCTTGGCCCGCATGGCGGCGGCGAACCGCTCAATCTTTTCGGGTGTGATCCGGCTGCTCTTGGCGCCGATCTGACGTTCGAGCGCGACAATCTCCTCGGCGACCGAGGTGAGCCGCAGTTTGAGCGTTGCCAGCCGTTCCTTGAGAAATGGGTCGTTGGGTGCGGTCGCGCCACTCTCGACCATCATAAACAGCGCGCGGATGGAGTTGGTCACCTCGGTTTCCTCTGTGCGAAGCACGGCGACCTGCTTTCGGCGGCTAGCGTCCGCTGCGGAGGACGCGTCGAGCATTTCGCCGAGCAGAGCCGTCAGGCGCTCGGGCTGGAACAGGCGCGTCTCCAGCGCGGAAACGACGGCTTCATCGACTTTGTCCATCGGCACATTGTTACCGCCGCAGGAAAGGTCCCCTTTCTTGCGGCGGTTGGAACACGCATAGTACCGGTAGCGCCCACCCTTGCCAGTCATCAGCATCATCGTTGATGTACAGCCATTGCAGCCACAGCGACCAATGCCAGATAGTAGCACCGGTGACGTATGCGACCGGGGTGCCGAGATGCGCGGGTTCCGTGCCTTCAGGCGCTTCTGGACTGCCTGGAACCGCTCCTCGCTCAGGATCGCGGGCACTTTGACCTCGATCCACTCCTCACGCGGTCGCATTTCTCCGGTGCGGCTGTTGCGGCATCCGTAATAGTGGCGACCTGCATAAGTTTCGCGGGTCAGAATCGCATAGATCAGACCCGTATGAAAATGCTGATTGCGGTGTGTGTAGCCCCGCTCGCGCAGCCATTTCACGATCGCGTTGATGCCAAGCGGCTCGGTCTTGCCGTCACCTTCGAGATAGAGCCGAAAGATTAACGCGACTAGGGGGCGTTCAGCCGAGTCGATCGCCAGCTTCTTCTTATCCTTCTTGTCGCGCCGTTCCGCGACATATGTGCGGTAGCCAAGTGGCGGTGCCGAGCCGTTATGAAATCCGGCCTCCGCATTGGCGGACATCACTATCTTGACCTGTTCGGCGTTGATCTCGCTCGAAGCAGCATCGAGCGAGGTAAAGATGGATCGAATGAGCCGCGCATGCGGGCCTTCGCCAACGTCCTGCGTCGCCGAGATCAATTTGACGCCGGCCTTCTCGAGCTTCCGGCGGTATCCCTCGCTTTCATACTCGTCGCGGAAGAATCTACTGAAATTGAAGACGAATACGGCGTCGTAGCGTTTCGGCTGCGCGCAGGCGTCGGCGATCATCCGCTGGAGAGCCGGACGGCGGTCGGTCAAGCCGGACTTGCCCGCCTCGACATAGGTTTCGACGATCTCGTAGCCACGCTCCACGGCGGCGCGGGCGATACCCCTTTCCTGCTCGTTGAGCGAGGTTTCGTGCTCTGCCTGACGTTTGGTGCTGACCCGCACATAGGCGCAGGCGCGCAAGGTCATCTGATCAGTCGTCATCGGCAAGTATCCTCGCAAGATCGTCGGCCAAAAGGGCCATCAGCCATTGTGACTCGCCGGGCAGAAGAGGGAAAGAGTCCGCGAGACGATCGATCACCTCGAAGGAGATTTTAGCTGTCCCGGCGCGGGACGACCGATGTCGGCGGTGTTCGCCGCCATCGGCCTCCCCAGGCCGGTTGTCAGAGGTGGGCGCGCCCACGGTCAATCCCTCCGCCAACCCTCGTTCAGTTATGCTGATCCAGACCGAAATGGTGACGGATCACCGCGATGCAGGCTTCGGCTGCGGCTTGGCGTTCCTCGATCGACATATCCGAGACGTCAGGCAGGCTGATGCGGTCGATGTCGTCGGAGAAGCGTTGATAGGCGGCTACCGGCTGGTCGTCGTGGCCGAAGATATCTTCGCTCTTCAGCGGAACGACCGGCTTCGGTTTGACCGTCTTGTTGTCACTCGACGCCTGTGCATCGCCGTCCGGATAAAGCGCAGCCAGCGCTTGGCTGGACTTTAACCTTTCGCCGTTGGCGGCGATGTCCTCGGCGAGTTCGAGCATCGCCTGGAACGCCTCGGGAGGCAATTCCTTCTGCCGCGTCAGGATAGTGGTCCCATAAGAGATTGGAGCCATGTCCGGCTCTTCCAGGATATCGAACAGCATCGGATAGGCCTGCCGCATTCGGGCGGCGATCAGCATGTTGCTAACTTTGTCCTTGGTCAGCCGCGGATAGCGTTCGGCGATCGCGCGCTGACTGATCCCGTTCACCTGCTGGAGGTTGAGCAGCGCCTGGGCCTTCTCCATGGAGCTGGCTTCGATCGTTCCGAGCGCGGTGTCGCACACTGCAACCACTGCATCCGCTTCGGTGCCGGCGTAGCGCACACAGCGAATCTCGACGTCCTCGTTGCCGGCATGCGTCACTTTGAGCGCGTGCCAGAGAAAACGGCCATCGATGATCGGGTAGACACCATCGACCTCATCGAGAACGACGAGCGGGCGAAGGTCATCCGGTTCGGCGGCGGTTAGCGCGAGTGCGTGGAAGTGTTCTCCCTTCTCCCGCGATCCGGCGCGCGGGTGGTAGACCCACTCGGCCAGCTTTGAAAGTGGGAGGCGGAATTCTCCGGGCACCGGCGGCGCGCTGGCGAATGTGCTCGTGAAGTCCCCATCGCCATTCCCGTCGGCGGTGCCTTCGCTTGCGATAACCGCCTCGGCTTGGCGCGGCGCAAAAGCATGCTGGCCCGGGGTCAGCTCGTTTGCAGAAGCCTCAGTGGCGGGCGGCGGCGTGCCGTTGCTTGCTGCCGTTGGTTCGATGGCCGGCTCAAGCTGGGCGGGGTCGGCCTCGAAGGCTTTTTCGGTATTCTCGTCGGTTCTGTTCATGACTGGTCTCCTGCGAGACCCGGCGCATCATGCGCCGCGTCATCGCAGGCAAACCGATCAACCGATTCGCGGCTTGAACCCTCCCGGACAGGATCGGCATTCCAACTGCTCGCTCAAGTGTTCAACGCTCCTTCGCTTGCAATAGCGACCAATTTGTCATCACGATCGCGCCACCAGCGTTCGGCATGTTGTGGATCGAGAGTGATGGGGCTGACCGCGGGAAGCAGGGCGGCGACCTGAGTGAGGGCGGCGTCGCGCCAAGCGCGCTTCTTGGACGCTGATGGGGAGCCGTCGCTGCACCCTCCTTCAACCTGCAGACGATCGAACATATCGCGGAACAGGTCTTGGATGCGTTCGACTGGATGCTGGCGTGGCAGCCCCGTCGCGATGTCGGTCGCTACGACTGGGCGGCAGCCGACGCGTGTCGTCTGCGCTAATGTTGCGTTCAGAGCATCGCGTTTATTGGCCTCAGCCGGATCATAGCGGACATACCGACAACAGTGACGCAGAAACGATACCTCGGCTTTGGGTCGCAGCCACGCCTCGAAGAGGAATCCCTGCGTCCAACCAGGCTGATAGAGCGCTTTCAGTGCATTCGCCCGTTCCATCGCGCGGTCATAGGGGCTGGATCGCCGCGGTCGATCGCAATCGGCATTTCCGGGGATGGGCCATGCCATGCCACCCTGGTGGGCCAATACTTCCACTTGATCCGCCAATGAAGGATTCCGGATCAGGGTCGGCACCACCGCATCGCGCCAAGAGGCATCGCTGCGCCGCAAGCCCATTGCGGCGAGCCCCTCGTTGAGCTTGTCGCGCGGCAGCATTGATCGAGCGGTGGCAGGGCAGATGTTGCTTGTGATCACCACCGCCAGTTCGAATACCAGCGCGCGTCGCTCGTCACTAAGATCGCGAGCGCCACCGCGCTTGTCTCGGAGCCAGAAGCCGTTCTCCCACCGCGCCATATTCCAGATCATCTGGATCAAGGCGACCGGCGCGAGCATCGCGGGTTCGACCCCAAGAAACCACTGCCCCGGCATATTCCCTTCAATCCATTCGATACGCCCTGTTTTCTCCCAAAAACCGCGCGCGTTGAAGAACGCGGTGCGTGCGCCTTCAAGGATCGGGTCTGCTGTCTTGGGCTTCACCTGCTTCGAGTTCATCGTCGGGTGAAGGCTACGAACATGTGCAACCGAACCGTAGATGAACGTCCCAGTTGGGTCCCTGTGAGTGTGCATCGCCGCCATAGACGTGGACGACTTCAAAGTTGTCTGGATTGAGTAGCGAGTGACGCCGCCCGCGAACTTTAGCGTATCGATGATCTCGAACAGCCGTTCGAACTCATTCATCAGCGACGCACCGTTAAGCAGGTGAATCGCAAATTTGCGAACGCTCTTGCGATGGGGCGGTCGCAGCAACCCACAACGGCGGGCGGTTTGCACTTGCTTCATGGCCGACCTCATGTCCCGGCGCCAGATTGTGACGTATAGTGCCGTATGATCGCGCTGGAGCGCGACCAGGTTGTCGCGGTGGATCGCGGCGCTGTACGAGAGTAGCGCTTCCTGCATTTCATCCGTCACGTTGGCCGCGTCATATGCGAGCAAATGAATGAGCGCGGGGGCGACACCATTGGGGACGCCCAGCGCCCCGCGATCTGCCTCGGCGATGTTCTCGGGATCGCGGCGATAGATGAGATGCGGCAGCGCTCGCGAAGAATAGAGCGGGCTATAGCGCTGGACGGTGAACCAATCGGTCTGCGCTTTGCCAGCCGGCAGTGGCACGCCGTCGATTGTGACGACCAGGCCATCGAATTTAAAGCCGTTCAGCTTACTGAGCGCGGCCACGATCGCTTTGTCAGGTGCAGGGATATGTGCGTGCTCAATCACCAGCTTCTCGTGGAGGGCAATGACCACGGGGTGGTCAATACACAAGATGTCGCGCACACCGACCATGCGCCGACCCGCTCTGGCCGCGAGCGTCATTGCTGTCTGTGACACCAACCCGGCGTCGGGATCCTCTTCGAGCCATTCTTCCGACTGTTTTTTGAGTCGATCGGCGATCAACCATATGCCCGGGAACGCCAGAACTTGGGCGCGGGCATGGGGCTTATCGAGGCGGTCGTCATGCATGGCTCGGAAATTTGCGGTCACAAAATATTCCTCTTTGATCGCCAGTCGGCGGCATATGCGGTCCAAGCGGCGTCTTCGCGAACCACCGTCTCGCGATCGAACCTCTCGAGGTCTCCTTGTAGGAGAGAGAGTCGCTCCCAAGAAGTGATCGCTGAGCTGACCGCCTCGTAGAGCCTGTCAGCGGCGGTTATGCTTGCCAGTGCGGGACGCAGTCGGATGAGTTCCTCCGCGATGCAAACCACCTCCCGTTCGATGGCCAGCGGGTCGGCCAGGCGGTGGGCGTGTCCATAGCGATCGACCCAAGCGAACCAGCCGTCCCCGGTCTGCACACCGCGGGCAAAGCGCGGCTGGGTGTCAAGCCATGCCTTTGCTTCCCCTCGCGTTACCGCATCGATAGGCGCGGCGCGCGATGCGCACGCCGCGATCGCACGCCGTTGGATCGCGGTCATTGGCTCGGCGAACATCCGTGCTGGAGTGTCGGACGTATCGTCCATGGCGTCGAGTAGTGGAGCTTGTTCACTGTGCAGTTCTACCACGAGCAGCACGTCGGCAATCATCGTCGGCAGCCGGTCGATCCTTTCGGCCAGCATCGCGGCCTCAGCCCGCGTGGCGGCGATCGCGTGCTCGTTCCAACTGCCTACGTCGGCGCGCAGCTGCTCAAGTCTTGGCTGGAGTTTGCCGATCGAGGCGCGCGCCGCAGCGCGCAGCTGACGATCGCTTGAGTCTAGGAAATCGAAGTATTGTTCCATCTCTAGCGCGACGTGCGCCGCTTCGGCCTCTATGGGAGCCGGGCTTTCGAGTTCGTGCCGCTGTCCGTCGCGATCGATCCAAACGAACGCGCTCACGCGGTAAACTCCCGATAATTCAAGTTGGCGCCGTGAGTTTCCAGCCAGTCGGCGGCGTCGCCGCGCGAAAGATGTCCCGGCAAGTCGATTCCGCGCAACCGACAGGTCACGCGCATGAGCCAGCGTTGGCCGCGCGTCATGCCCTCCGTGCGCCAAGCGCCATTGAGATGAAACTCCTCGTCCCGTGTGAGCCATTGGTTGCGATCCTCATCGTAGGCGGCAAGACGGCGCATCCAGGTCTCATATTGACCTCGCGCAGACATATCTCGATGATTGCCATCAATCATCGTCACGATCGCTTGTCCGAATGACAACGACGGATCGGCATCGATCAGTTCGTCAATGACACCACAGACCTGATCAGCCCGAAAGGCCAGCATCCCCGCCAACGCATCGGCGTCGATCGCCGATAGGCCATGGTTCGCCAATACGCCGCCCAGAGCGATCTTGTGGTGCACCTCGCTGGGCTCGGCAACCACGGTCTTGTAGTGAGGCGCAATGAGTGCTCGGCGGCGCTCTGTGATTGCAGCCCGGTCCTCGCCTAACCGCGCGATATCGGCGTCGGCCTGGGCCAAAATTCGGTCGATGTCCGGCTGGCCATCGGCGTTATCGTCAATTTGCGAATTCATCGTCGCTTCTCCTTTTTGGTTGAAGCAACACCATCGATCGAGTCGATCGTTGAACCTTCCCGGAGACGTGTCCGGGAGGGTTCGCTGATTCGAAGGAGATAGAGTTGGGAGGCATAAGATTGGCGCAAGAAATGTTTCACCGATGGCGAAACCCTCGACACCCTCCCGGGCACTTCGGAATGCCCCCCAACGCAAGGAGCATCGCTATATCGATGCTCTCATCAGCGACGATTTCGGTCGCCCTTCTAAGCTGACTATCCAAAGCGCCAACAGCTTCGCGAAGAAAAAGTTGGATGCCGCTTCACAGTCGCTACAACTCAGGAACGAACAACAGCAAAAGAAGGCCCGCCGGATCGAGGTCCGAGACTGGCGCAATGCGGAGCGCTACATCGCCGCTGAGCTTCGGGACAGCGATCGTCGCTCCCGTGCGCTATGGCGTTCGCTGAATACCAAGGTACGGCCAGACCAAAAAGTCCGTCATACGCCGCCGAGAGAGCGGAAACGCGCGTGGCCGTTCGCATCTGTCGCTTTGCCGAGATATGATGGCCCAGTGATCGACCGGAACCGCCAAAGAGGCGTGTTCATGCGTATGCGCTATTATTCGCGCAAAACCGCCAAGGCGGGCGTGTCGCAGCGGGTCGCCCTATACTGCTACCATGGAGCCGAACTCGACGAGGACGGCGATCCATATGTTGCGACAAATGTCGGCTATAGCATTGAGGAGGCGCTGTGCGGCTTTGACCATCTCGAGCAGATCAACTGGTCGGCGCAGAAGAATGCGAAGCTGCTGATGCACGGCATCCTTGCCGTGGACCATCGACAGTCACCGGACGAGATGATGGCCTGTGGAGTTCGCTGGGCCGAGGGCGCGCTCGGTCGGTTTGATCTGCCGTACCTGGTCACGCTGCATGCGCCGCC
Organism: Sphingopyxis terrae subsp. terrae NBRC 15098; assembly: GCF_001610975.1. NCBI lineage: Bacteria > Pseudomonadati > Pseudomonadota > Alphaproteobacteria > Sphingomonadales > Sphingopyxidaceae > Sphingopyxis > Sphingopyxis terrae. The sequence goes on from NZ_CP013342.1 coordinate 2,315,861, forward strand.
GCCAGACGGCGACCAGCGCAACTGGCACCTGCATATCCTCTGGTCATATCGGCCAATGGTTCGCACTGGAGACCATGAATGGGACGTCGGCGCAATGCTGCGCACTGACCTCGACAACCCCAAGGCAATGAAGGCCTTCCGTGAAATGTTCGCCGCCGTTATGACCGAGATGTCTTATGAGGCCGGACAAAACCAGGTCTGGACCGCCAAGAGCAATGCCGACCGCGGACTGCCGCACGAGCCGCAGGTTCATCTCGGCGGTGCAAAGACCAATATGGCGCGTGATGGCGAATATGTTGCCGAGAACGAAGATAACCACGAACGCGTCTTGCGCTCGAAGGCGGCAGCCATCGACGACGCGCTGCGCCATGCAGATGCGGTACTGACCAACGCCCAGATAGTAGCGCGCGCCCTAACCAGGCGTTTCGCTCGGTTACCGATGCTATCGATGCCAGTTCCGCAGCGGGCAGCCTCGGCATTGACGTCGGTGAATACAGAAATCTACAGCGTCGCGCCGCCTCTCTCGATGAAGACGATCGATGTGCCGGCAGTCCCACCGATCAGGCCCGAGGCGACCCGCCTCGTCGGTTCTATGCCGGTGCGTGAGCGAAATATTGCCCGCCGTTCAACGGCGGCGGTCTCGCTATCAGGATGCCCGGCGGCAACTCCGCGTCCGGCGCGGATCGAAATCGCAAATTTGCGAAATTGGCGGCTTCCACCGCTGGCATCGAACCGCGAGCCGAACGTAAAGCTGCCAGCGATCGCGAAGTCGGCAACGATGTCAAAGGTACCGTTTCCGACGCAAGCGCTCCTGCTCCGATCGGTCTACAAGCGTGATCAGAGCATTGAACCGCCGCGCCCTGTCCGGCCGATTGTCCCGCAACTGTCGGAATTCGCAACATCTTGGACCCGGCCAGATTTTGCCGACCCGGATATTCTTGAACGCGTCCTCGCTCGTAACGACGCTGAGCGGAAGCGTGACGAGAAACGCCGCAATCGCGAGGAAGAGACATCCGTGCGCGCGGCCCAGGCTGCCGAAGCAGCCGCCAGCCAACAAGCCACTACACAGCCTCAACCAACGGAGCCGCGCGCGGGAACATCAAATTCCCGTAAGAATGCTTGGCACCTTGCACGTGCAAAGCGGCTCAAGGCGATGATTGAATCGGATGAAGCTGAGCGGCCTGTCGATGGTGCACTGCGCCAACCGGGACGCGCGATCGAACGGCCAGGCGAGAAGCGAGAGGACAAAAATCCGTCAAGTCAATCCCCATTCCCGCGTTGGCCGGGGCAGGGCGTCTCCGAATGACCGCAGCTACTCCGGATCGCCGCTTTCCGACTTGAGCGCATCAATTCGCGCATCGCACGCCGTCACCACACGTCGCCCGTCATACATTACACCGCGATATGCAGTGCAAAAACATTCCAGCGTCGCGTGACGTGGCTCTTCGCTTGGTTTGGAGGGCGGGTGCTCCAATTTATACCACTGCGCCATCGGACAGGCGACGCAAACCGGCACGCGCGCCATACCAGTCACGAGTTCATAATTTTCGTCGAGCGTGGGGCTCAATTCATCACCCCATCCTTGCAGGAACCGACGGTCATTTTCGTTCATGTCCGGTTGAGTGGACGAAGTTGGATTAAGATCGGGCTAAATTGTGGTCTGTTTCTACATATTTGTCCGGGTCTGACGTGCCAGGCACGCGATAAGCGGACGGGTCGAGTCCATACTACTGCGGGCGGCGGATCGAGATGCGACTGCGGCACTGAAAAGCGTTGGTTCCGCCAGGCCGCGCTGTCCGAGACGGTGCTGAGGGTTTCCATCTAACGGCCTACGCATGTGACCGGGATGGAAAAGCTGCCGCGACTGCCTCTCCTGCAGCCGGGTGAAGAGGGGAGGAAAAGCCTCGCCTCCGCTCGGCGGTAAGCAAACAGGAGAAAATCCATGACCATTCCTAACGACGCCGCCTCGTTCGAGGCGGCGCTTCATCTCTGCGCGTCACGCGAGGATGTCCGCATCCTCCGGCGCGTGCGACCGATCCACGAACTTGTGAGCGACGGACCGCCAATTGGGCGAACACGGCGCATCGCGATTGTCGATACGGAAACGACCTCGGTCGATGTCCAGACCGCCGAGGTCATCGAAATTGCCGCCGCGGTCGTGCTGGTCGACGAAGCCGGGGAAATTCGCGCCATCGAAACAGCGCTTCGCGGCTTGCGCGATCCTGGCATTCCGATCCCGGCCGATGTGCAGCGGCTAACCGGAATATCGGACGACGACGTGGCAGGGCGGGCGCTGAACGTGCCGCGCTGGGAAGCGCTGCTCGGCCGCTCTGACCTGATTGTCGCGCACAATTCCGCCTATGATGCCCCAATTGTCGAACGCCTTTTGCCCGGGATCAAGGGGCATGCCTGGGCCTGTTCGATGCGCGAGATTGATTGGGCGGCGCATGGATTCGATGGCGCCAAACTCGGTCACCTCCTGATGCAGATTGGCTACTTCACCACCGGGCATCGGGCGGACGCCGATGTGATCAGTCTCGCACATCTGCTGACACATCGTCCGGACGGCGTGCGGCCGCTCATGGCAGAGCTGATCGCTCGGGCAGCGCAGCCGTCGCTGCGGTTCGAAGCGACGGGCGCGCCGTTCGACAAACGCCATCTCCTCAAGGCGCGCGGCTATCGCTGGGATGCGCGCGAGAAGGTCTGGTGGCGCGAGATCGCCGAAGCGGCGCATGAGGCGGAAGCTCTGTGGCTCGCGCGCGATGCCGAGCTCCGCGCAACACCGCGCGTGAACCAGCTCAGCTGGAACACCCGTTATCGATAGAGCGAGAGGGCCTCGCTGCTCTGGTCGCGCGAGCAGCGAGGCCAGCGAGCGTCGTTATGCCGCGACGCTTCGCATGAAGGTGAGGTCGCAATCTCTGCCTTCAGAGATCGGCTTAGCCTTCAATTTTCAAGATCCGGTAAATCGACGGCCTCCGGCAATTGATTGGCGCCGACAGGCGCAAGCCACCGCCGATGCGGCGGAATTGAGCACCGTGAGAGAGCGGAAAAAGGCTCCGGCCAAAGCGGTCGTCACCCAAGAGTAAGGAAGATAGCATGAACGACACGACGATGCAGGCGCTGCAGCACCAGAAACACGCCTGGGCTCTGCGCCACGAAATGGGCTTTCCGGCAGACCACAAGCTTACCCCGTCAATCGAATTTGGCACCGGTGGCGCGATCGACGGCGGCATCGTGCGCGAACTGGTTCTCCGCGCGATGGATCGGGACCAAGACATCATTTATGAAGGTCAGTCTCACACCGGCAAGTCCGGGTCGCGTGAGTATCTGGCAGTTATGCGCAACCAGCATTTGATCCACATCTTTCGATGCCGACCCTGGTCGGGTGACAGCAATGCGCCGGTCATCCTCGTGTCGGAATGCGGGAAAGTCACGATCCGGCTCGGCAGCGATGGCGCATTCGAATGTCTGGCGGGAGCGCCCTCCGACATCGCGGGCGGACATTGTCGAGCCTTGGCCCGCATAGAACGCGTCGCCGCCGAGGCGCGCACGCGTATCAAGACGCACACGTCCCAGCCGCGCTCCAGCGACAAATAATTAGGCCGGTGACGGCACCCATCATTCTCAAAACCACTGAACACCGCGGCGGGGCGAGCCTGCGGCGCATTCCAAAGGAAATATCTATGAAATACGAACCCCGTATCGGCGTTGAACGCCGACCGCGCTCCTATATTGTGCTCGACGTCGAGTCCGCCGTCATCGATGAAAGCGGCCATCGCCGTTACCAGGCCACGGAGCGGTATAGCCCCGGTAACGATAACAACCAGCCCGCGCGTCGCGGTTATACGCGAAGCGAAGATCCGCTGACCTGTCCGCGCTGGGTGTTCCAGACCATCGTCACCGCCTCTGTGATGGTGCTGACCGAGCATGCCGACGGCAATCTTGATATCGCGCAGTTCGTGACATTGAGTCAGCCGGACCATGACCAGCGGGCGATCGTGGCCGGCCTGTTCCAGCTGCTGCAGACTTGGCCAGACGCTGAGCTCGTGACGTGGGCGGGCATGGTGCACGACATTCCGTTGATCATGATGGCGGCATACAAGCATGGCCTGACGCTTCCCCGCGGCTGGCGCTGGCTGTCGTTCGGCGGCAACGATCCGGCTCGCCACCTGGACTTCGCTCGCATCGTGACGGGTGGGTTCAAGATGAAGCCGATCCATCTGGCCGAGGTGCTGGCTGCACTCGATATCCCGGCAAAAATGACGGCGCCGGCGTTCGCGGTCACGGGGCTCATTTATGCGGGCGAATGGGATGCCGTTCAGGAAGCCTGCGAAAGCGATACGATTGGCGTCGCATGGTTGCTTGCACGCTGGCGGCGGTGCCATGACGGGCGCGCCGATATCGACGTCGCGACGGATCGTCTCCTTCGCCGGATCATCGAGCTACGCGAGGGGCGCGGCTACGTCGCCGAACTGCAAGCGCGGCGACGACGATTTCTTGTGGAGGCAGGTCGCCGGGCGATGGCGGCCTGAAAAGTAACTTGCTTCCGGAGCGAACACGACTTGTGAACGAATGGTCAAATTTCGCTCGAGCAACGAGCCTTTGACCCACTAATGCAATGGGCTGGGCCGTGCAGTTGATCAGCACGGCCGGAGCCTTCATGCGTTAAGCTTCAGCGCGGTACCACTGCGCTATAGACGACGATGCCCAAATAAACGAAGCGGGGCGCGCAATAGACTGTCCGCCCCCTCCTCCATCGCTATCGGCTTAGAAAGGTCGGAAAGGCTATACCGCATTTCCCTCAACCATTCTTCGAAACCTTCTTCGCCCGCAATATCAATGCCTTCCAGAAACTCTCCCGTTGACTGCCGGACGACCTCTTCATCACGTATATCGGCTTCTACGAAATGAAGGTTGAGCCTAACTGTTCTGGAGGTAGTTTCTACCAGCGGAATAGGCAGGCTTTCAGTCAGCTTGCGCAAGCCATGGAGCTCGCGGCGCAGGCTGGTCTGCGCTTGCCGTAACTCGCGTGATCCCCAAAGTTTGTCTTGAATCCAAGCTCGCCAGCGCTCGCCAGAATTTGCGCTTGCGAGTAGTCCGAGCAGCGCAATCGCTTTTTTGCTCGTGACGTCGAGCCGATGGCCGTTCGGAGCGATCAAATGAAAGGCACCCAGAAATTGCATTTTATAGCGGACGCCTTCCGTCACCCGCTTTTCTTTACCGTCTCGCATGTTCCGCCCACCCCCACGTCGTTGCGCCATCCCCAAATTGTTGCAGTGACGTCGGAATTAGGGCGCACGTGGGGGGGCGAGCAACGCTGAAAATGGTGCCGGACGAATTAATCACGATCAGAAAACGATCTGCTGACGCGTCGATCACGACGCGCGAACGTATCAATCGGCATCTGCATAACTGACCAGCCGCGCAAGCCGGTTTGAATCAGGGGGAAAGTTCAACGTCAGAAAATTTCGGTGTCAGCGATCACGCGCACGGATCCGCGCGCCACTATCCGTATCACTTAATTTTTGCATGCAGAGGAATAACTATGTCGATTAACTCCGCTTCTCGTTTCCGTCGCCTTGCTAAGGGCGCTCTACTCGTATCTGCCGCTTTTCCGGTTTCGGCGCTGATCGTTGCGGATAGCGCGAATGCAGAGCAAACTGTGGAGGTTAGCGGACCGGAATCCGCCGCGAGCGTTCAAGCAAAAGTCGACGCTGCTAAAGCAACGCCCGATCGCGACATTGCAATTACGGTGACGTCGAAAGGTGCAATTTCGGGACCTGGAACCATCGGCATTGCGCCTCTGGGGGGGCAAGGCGACGGCGTCATTAACTTCGGCAATGTCGGTAGTATCGGAGCGGTCGACAAGGCCGGTGCGGTGACCGATTCGGTCGGCGTTGCGCTAAACGGGTCGTCGGCAAAGGCGGATAATACGCTGACCGCCACCAATAGCGGGCTAATCACAGGCGGTTTTTCGGCGACCGGCTTTGGCGGCACCGTGTCGCTCGACAACAGCGGGACGATCTACAACGGCGTTACGCTGATGGGTGCCGGCGATGTGTCGCTGACCTCTGCGGGCGCCGTTCGCTCGGGCAACGTAAACGTCCAGTCGACGGTTGCGCAGGCGACCACCAAAGCTGGCGATACGACGACCGACGTCTACACCAGTGGTGATGTCAAAGGCGTGATCGGCGATGTCGCCAGCGCCGACGGCAAGACCAAGGGCAGCGCCGTGTTCGTCGGTCCGGTCGGCAATGTCGATGTGACGGCAAAGGGCGTTGCGGGGACTGTCACCGGCTATACGGTCGGCTCGTCGGTCACTGTCGTAAACACGGCAGCAATTCCGCTTGCTGACAAATCGGTCGTAACCAGCGAGACCAGTGCGACTTATGAGGCGGGCACGGTCAAGATCGCCACGGCGGCAACCAGCAAGCTCGACGCCGTCAACGGTGTTGCCAATGGCAATGTCGATATCACCGTGGCGGGGACGGTCGAAAATGGCGTGAACGCGGTTCCGGTCTTCAATGTCAATTCGACGAGCAAGACCGTTCAGACGCGCGACAGTAAGAATGCCGTGGATCTCGAGCGGATCGACAGTTTTACCCGTGAAGCGGTGGCAGGCGATTCGACGATTAGGATTGCCGAAACGGGCGTGGTCGGCGGGGCATTCGCTCAAGCGACGCGGGATGCATCGATCAGTCATGCTGGTGAAGTCAAGGGTGCGCTGAATGCAATTGGCGGTGCTGGCGCAACGACCGATAGCGGCAGCACGACGACGACGCGGAACGACACGGGCAATTTGCTCAAGATCGTGACCGCGAACAACTCGGCGAGCGCAGTGGGCAAAGCGACGATCGAAATCGCCGAAGGCGCTTCCGTAGGGGGCGGCGTGTCGGCTACGGCGACCAGCGACGCATCGGTGATCAACGCCGGTGCAGTCGATGGCGCCGTTACCGCACGCGCCGGCAACGGCGGGGCGAGCAGTTTCGATCAGACGCTGATTTATGACGGAAAAGGTGGCCTCCTCGGCAACACGACGAAGACGACGAGCGGCCCCGCGGCCGGCAACGCTTCGGTCGTCGTCGCCGAAACCGGATCGATCGGCGGCAATGCCCTGGCGACCGCTACCAATAATGCCTCGGCGGACAATGCGGGTGCGATCGACGGAAATTTGACGGCGACCGCGGGCAACGGCAACGCTAACGCGACCAGTCAGGCTCTGGTGTTCGACAGCACTGGCGCTCTCCTCCTCAGCGACGTGTATGAAACGAGCGATACCCGTTCGAAGGGCAATGCTTCCGCCGTCAATGCGGCGACCGGTAAAGTCGGTGGATCGGTCAACGCCAATGCCACCCAGGATATTTCGATTGCCAATGCCGGCACGGTCGGTGGCGGCGTAAACGGCAATTCGTCGGGCAGCGATTCGACATACAGCCGCACCATTCTGACCCCGGCGCCGGTCGTCGATGCCACAGCCGGGACGACCACGACAAAATACAGCTTTGCCGACGAATCGGCGAACACGTCGACGACGGGTAAGGTGGGTTTCACTAACGCGGCGGGCGGCGTCATCGGCTTCAACGGGGTCGGCAACGTCAACCTGACGGCGGGCGGCGATATCACCATCCTGAATCAGGGTGAGGTTCGCGGCACGACCTATGCGGCGAGCAGCAGCAGCAAGTCTGCGAACGCCAGCAGCTATAATTCGACCGAGGTGCTCGACGGCAAAGGGGGCCGTTCCTTCACCGAGGATCGGACGAGCAAAGGCAGCAGCACAGCAACGGGCGGCAATGTCGCCGGTACCTACGCGGGCGCCAATGGGACCAAGAATTTCGTGCCGGGTGCCAACGGCACCATCACCCAGATTGCTGATCTAGCCAGCACCGCGACTGTCACAGGCGCTGTCTTCGGTAACGTAAACTCCTATGCGGGCAATTCGGGGGTGGCGGGTTCGTCCTTCGCGAATAGCAGCAGCGAGACGACCGTGCTCGACGTCGATGGCACCGGAACCTTCTCGGGCAAATATGCCGAATCGTCCGAAACGACGGCGATCAGTGGCGGTGACAGCAAGGTGACGATCGCCGGGCGCGTCGCAACCGGAAATGCCGGCGGGGGAGGCTTTGTCTATTCGCAGGGCACCAACAGCTCGTCAGTGGTGGTCAGCGACTCGGTCGAACAGGGCGTCACCAGCAACGCTTTTGGAGCGTCGGCAGGAAAGGCCGAGGAAGCGGGCAGCATCGCGCAGACCGTCACCAAGGGTACCTATGTGACCGACGAACTGATTGTGAAGAGCAGCAGCGCATCGGTGGTCAGCGATGGCGCCAGTTCGGCATCGATCACCGGCAAGGCGACCGCCAGCCAGGATACCGTCGGCGGCTCGGTCACGATCAACGGTGTGAAGTCCGCGTCGGCTGATGTCGCTGCCAAGGCAATCGTTGGCGGCGACCTGACCGTCAGCGCGAACAATGGAACCGACTTTGCGAGCACTACCGAGCAATCCTATGTCCGCGACGCCAAGACTGGCGTGGCGACCGCATCGGAAATCATCAGCTCAACCAGCGGTGCTGCGGCCGCGCAGGGCAACGCTCAGGCGACGATCGCCGGGACCGTCGAAGGCGGCACCTATGTGGCCGCGGGTCGCGGCGACGCGAAGGTCACTTTGACCGGCGTCTCGGAAGACTATGTCTCTGCGGTTGCGAGCGGCAGCGTCACCAAGACGACGGTCGAGCGCGAATGGACCGGCAAGACCAAGTCGGGGTCCGCTGACTTCGGCACGCTGGTCAGCAGCCTGACCGGACGGACGCTCGGCGAAAGCGTGATCACCGAGACGACTGTTGTCGGGGGTAAGGCCTCGATCGTGATCGACTCGGCTCAGGCGCTGAAGGACAAGGCGATCGCCGCGACCGAAGGCAACGCTTTCGCCTATGGCGTCGGCGGAGCATCTATCTCGGTGACCAAGGGGTCGATCGTCGGCGGTGATGCCAGCGCGATCAGCTATGCCACGAACAATGTTACGACTGCGACGACGACGAATGATGGCAAGGGCACCGTTACCCAAACCGCCTCGTCGACGAACACGATCGTCGGCGGTCCGGCTTCGGTCGTCAACGACGGTCAGGTGAAGGGCAATGTCCTTGCGGACAGTGCAACGTCGGCGACCGTCAGCAACAGTGGCAAGATCGCCGGTAGCGCGACGGCGCGTTCGATCGTCACCGCGACGGACAGCAGCAGCGTTACGACGGACGTCGGCAAGGCGTCGCTCCAGACGATTACCGAGACTTTCACCCCGGTCGTGGCGCTCGGCAAGGCCAGCGTGACTAACGCGGCGGGGGCGGTCATCGGGGGCGACATCAATGTTGCCGCCGGCGAAGGCGCTGTGACGAACAACGGTATTGTGGGCGGCACCACCGTCCTCGGCCAGAACATCGACACCGCGTCGCGCACCGAGGTTCGCACGGACACATCGACCGAAACCACCTACACGCCCGCGGCTGCACTGCTGGCGCAGACCTACACGGCCAATCAGAACGGCGTGTCGGGCGGCTTCTATGTCGGCGGCGGTCTCGACAATGATCCGACCGGCGAAGGTGCGGTCAAGTCCAGCGACGTGAAGGCGACGATCAATCTCAATTCGGGGTCGGCGACGCTCGGCAGCATCTTTGGTGAGCGTGACGAGGATGGTAACCGGACGACCGACACCACGGTCAATCTGGTAGGATCGGGCTTCCTTGGTGCCGATGAGATCGTATATCCGGGTGCGCCCACGTCGGTGCTTGCCGACAAGCGGAATCCGGTCCTGTCGCTTGGTAAGGACGCGCAGGCTGTCTTTGGCGGTTCGAACTATCAGGTTCGCGTCGTCGGCGTCGAAACGCTGAACAAAGAAGGCGCGGGGACGTTCGTGATCAACGGCGCGGCCTATGATCCCGGCCTGCCCGGCGGCGAGCCCGCCTACACTCTCGATGTCGGTAATTTCAACATCAAGGCAGGTGAGGTTCAACTCACGACCAGTCAAGCTGTTGATGCCGAATTCGGTATTCGCGGCGCCATCAACAACGCTGCGACGCTGGTCATCGGTCGCCGGATCACCCCGGGCCAGAACCAGTTCGGTAACAGCCTGGTTGGCCAGACCGAACTGATCGACGGCATCACCATCCGTCAGGTTGGCGATTATAACCAGACCGCGGCTGGCACGACGGTCGTCGGGCTGACGCCGACGCTGATCCGCGTTTATCCGAGCTCAGTGTCGTCCGGTGCGACCCTGCCCGAGCCGCTGGGTCCGGTCACCGGCGGCGTCAGCGTGGGCTACTTCACCACGCCGGCGCTGGCGGGGGTTGATGTCGATCCGTCGCGGGTCAACATCACGGGTAACTTGAACCTGGCTGGCAAGGTCGCGGTGAATGTCTATCGTGACAGCCTCTACGCCAATGGCGACGGCTACACGCTGTTCACCTATACCGGCACGGGAGCTGTTTCGGCCGCCGCCGCACCGACCCTGACTTCGCCCTTCGTCGGATTCACCCTGGTGCATGATACGGCGAAGAAGGAAGTTCGTCTGGAAGTGAAGCGCAGCAGCTATGCCGGCGGGGCGAACAACCCCAACGCCGTTGCCGCTGCGACCGGTCTCGACTCGGCGCTAGCCTCGGCCATCGGTCGTATCCGTACCGACGCGGCGGGCGGCGCGGGCTTCGCGTCGGTGACCGAACTCGGCTATGCGCAGGACATCGCCAACGTCGCCACGGCGCTCGACTTCCGTCTCTCGTCGGAACAGGCCGCGGAGCTATTCAACGAGTTGTCGTCGGGTGAGATTTATGGCTCGCTTGCTGCGGTCGATCAGAATGGCGTCTTTGGCCAAACGCTCGACATGCTGACCAACCGCCGCTCGTTCGGGGGCGATTTCGCGACGCAGCTCTGGCTCAATCCCGTCGGCAACTGGGGCAAGTTCGGTGACGGCGATGCCTTCGGTGCTTCGGACATCCGTGCGAACAGCTACGGTCTCGCCGGTGGTCTCGACTTCGCCTATGCTGCGGACGGTGCCTTCGGCTTCGGCGGGGCCTATGCCGAGCACGACATCGCCGCGCGCGGCACACCGGAGGCAGTTGATGGCCGCACCTGGACGGTGGGCGCTTATGTCACGCAGGGCTTCGGACCGATCTATGCCAATGCGAAGCTGGCCTTCGGCTGGACCAACTATGATGCGACCCGCACGATGAGCCTGCTGGCGCGGACCGCGGAAGCATCGATCAACGCCAAGCAACTAGATGTCAGCCTTGAAGCCGGTTATGACTATCGTACCGGCAGCATGACCATCACGCCTTATGGTAAGCTTGTCTTGCGCAGGACCTCGCTGGAAGGTTTCACCGAAACCGGAGCGGGTGCGTTCAGCCTCGATGTGGAAGGTCGCAAGAAGACGGTCTTCTCGCCGGTTCTGGGCGTGAAACTCGGTACCGAAACCGAGCTTTCCGACAGCGTCACGATTCGTCCCTTTGCTAAGGCGTCTTACACCTTCCAAGGCAATCTGCCGAACGACGTGACGGTTAGCTATGTCGGCGGTGGCGATGCGTTCGTTCTGCGCGGCGCGGAACCCGACAGCTTCGGGATGGTCGAGGCTGGGTTCGAAGCGAAGGTGGCCGACCGGTTGAACCTCTTCTTCACGGGCAGCCAGACCTTCGGCGGCGACAATAAGGTGACGGGCCTGCGTGGCGGCGTGACCTTCCAGTTCTGATTTCAGACTAGTCCACTGGGTTACCCCCGTGGGGGGCGTGTCCAAAGCACGCCCCCCTTTTTTTGGAGAATTGATATGTGGAATGCGGGATACGTATCGGAAGTAGACTACATTTACGGCTATTTCTCCGAGCTGGCGCCGGTACGCTTAAAATTCGCCCTACTTTCCCGAGGCGTTTCGCACGATGTTGGCGATAGCCCCAGTTACCTTGAACTGGGTTTCGGCCACGGTCTTTCGCTCAATATCAATGCGGCGACATCGTCCGGGCGATTCTTTGGCACGGACTTCAATCCTTCGCAGGCGGCTTATGCGGCCCAGATCGCTCGGGCCTGCGGTAAACCACTGGGCATCTTCGATGACAGTTTTGAGGAGTTCGCGCGCCGAGACGATCTGCCGCAATTCGATATCATTGCGCTTCACGGTATCTGGTCTTGGGTAAGCAACGAAACGCGCGACGCGATCGTGGAAATCGTGCGATTGAAACTCAAGCCGGGAGGCATTCTCTACATAAGCTATAACTGCAAACCAGGCTGGTCGCCGATTGAACCGCTTCGCCATCTTCTCAATCTGCACGCTGCGAAAGCAGCCGCAGGCGGCTTGCTGGCACGAGTGGATGAATCTCTTCATTTCGCGCAACGTGTGGTGGACGCCAGCGCAGGCTACTTTGATCTATACCCTAGCGTCGGAAATATGGTGGAGTCGATCAGGAAACTTGATCGGAGTTACGTGTCGCATGAATATTTCAATCGCCATTGGCTCCCAGAATCCTTTTCGGAAGTATCGGCCCGTTTGGCTGAAGCTAAAATGGATTTTGCCGCATCGGCCAGCTTGATCGATAATATGCCCGGCTTAGGTGTGCCATCTCATTGCCAAGGTCTTTTGGCCAGCATCTCGGATCTCGCTCTCTATGAAACCACGCGGGACTATATCGTAAACCGGCAGTTTCGACGGGACATCTATGTCAAAGGAAAACGGCAGATGTCTGTCGCCGAAGTAGCTGATCGATTGGAAGCATACAGTTTTCTCACGTTAGCAGAAACAGAGCAACTTCCGCTGACGCTAACGACTGCCGGCGGATCGGCGACACTGCGTTCTGAGATATATCAGCCCGTATGGGAGGCCCTCATGGCTTCCAATGGGGCAGCCGTGCCGTTCGGCGTGCTGGTCGACAGGATCGCGAGCGTCGGAATTACACGCTCGCAGCTTGCCGAGACCCTCTTCGTGCTGACGGGCCGCGGCGACGTCGCTCCGACATCGCAATCTGCAACTCCAGAGGATGACCGCATAGCATCGGTCGCACTGAATATGGAACTCTGTCGCCGATCCAAATATTCTTCGGGTGCGAACAACTTGGCGGCTTCGAACATTGGTTCCGCAGTCCCGGTCACCCGCGTTCAGCAGCTTGTGCTGCTCGCGTTATGGGAGGGCGTTGATGAAGTAGAGACAACGGTCTGGAGATGGCTCTCGGAGCAAGGAGAACGTCTTATCAGTGAGGGAGTAACGTTGGAAACCGTTGAAGAGAACCTCGAGGAGATCAGAAAGATCCATGGGGAGGTGACGTCGAAGCTATTGCCGCTCCTGCGACGTTTGGGAGCCGCTCCTGTCTAAGTGTTCAGCCCTGACAACCAGCGGATCAGATTGATGATGGATCGATCCGGCTCTGAAGTCCAGATTTGCCGATGTATTCATAGGGGTCTAACACGGAGTGTCTTGAGTCTGCAAACGGAGTCGTAGGCGGCCAGTCGACCAAGTGCGTGCGCAACTGATCGTGGCTGTCATAATGGAAGCGCTTGACGGTGGTGTCGTTGATGGTGGGTTCATCGGCTCGACTTGCCGGTTGGTCCAGGGATGGTTCGGCAAGGTGAGCCAATGGTCGAATTCGTTGGCCTCGCCTATCATGTCGAAGCACATCGCGCGTCCATGTGGTATTGCGGTTGCGCGGCTGGTCGGCAAACTAGATGCTATTATCAGTGAGAATCGATCCGGTAGGGCACGTCCTCGAGCAGTAGTTCCAGAAACGCCCAGGCTGTTTGCCTATTTGCCCTTGCTACGAATTGGGTGAGTGCGAACTTGCTGGTGCGATCCATGGCGACGAATAGATAGGGCTTGCCTTTGGCAGTCAGGACCTCGGCGACATCCATGTCGAAGAAGCCGATGGATAGTGTTGGAAGCGTTGCCGCGAGGGCTTGTCGCCCTCGACGCCGGGCAGCCGTGAGATGGCGTGGCGTTGCAGGCAACGGTGTAGCGCCGACCGCGTCAGATGCGGGATCGTCGGCTGCCGGGCATAGAGACAGTCGCCCAACGGCAATAGAGTGTTCGCCGAAATTCGACGACCATCGCTTCCTTAGCTTCTGTGAGGGTTGGGGAATGAGGGCCTGTCGGCCCGGTCTTCAGAGCCTCGACCGTCGTCTGCTTACGCCACTTCGCCTCCCTCTTCGGATTGATCCCCAGCTCCCGGCTCAGCGTCGCGAGCGAAGCTTGCGATCGCTGTACTGCTGCTCCGGCGGCGTACGCGATCGTGGCGCACCCGTGATGTATTCGGCCCCGAATGCCTCCTTCCATTGCAACGAAAGGGTCGCACCATAAATCCATAGGATCAAGCACATGGAAGCCAAATTTGAGCCAAAGGAAGTTTTTTTTATAGACTTACCATACGTATTCTATAACCTGCAAAAAATACGACGAGGGGGTGAAAGCGGCCTCGCGGTGGGAAGCAATATAGTTACGGTTGGCCAAGCGCGATAATGCCGTTTCGGCATGATATTTAGCGTTTGCCGTTAAATTGGATTGCCCACATGTCCTTCTATGCAGTCTCGTCTACCTCAAATTGCATCGCATCGTCGCAGCATCATATCGCCTCCGATATTGCAAATGCTTCTGAATTGCACACCCGATTTTCCAAAAGAGATCTTTCAACTTATAGCTATAACCTGCGTTTTTTAGGCTCTTTTGGACTGGTCGGGCCCGACGGGCGTTGGATTGAAGTGACGCGTAAAAAAAGTATCGCGCTTCTGGCGTTGTTAGCAACCGGGATTAATGGAGAACGGTGGCGCTCTTGGCTTCAAGAAAAGTTGTGGGGTTCATTGGAGCCTCAATGTTCCCAAGCCGCACTGCGACGCGAAATATATTATTTGCGGCGACTAGGGAATGTCTACCAGATCCCATTGTTGATAGCCAACTATCGTGTGGTTAAGCTAAATATTTCAGTCGTAAATATAGACTTTCTTTCTAGAGAAGTTGACGAATACGACGAATTTCTCGAAGGTTTTTCTCTTCTTGGGGAACCAGAGTTCGGCTATTGGTTGAAAAAAACTCGCCAAAATATTAGTAAGTCTATGACAATAAATAGTAATATTTCGGCCCGTGCAGCAGCCCTTCGGGGGCATCTATAACACATTGATCTAGGCGCTGGATTTCCGTTAGCAGGAATTAGAGTTTAGAAGTTTCTGCAGTATCATCCAACCTTGGACCACGGGGGTCTTTCCGCCTTGCTCACACCGGTGGGCTGTTGCACCGGCTGAGTTTGTCGGCCGTACACGATCAATCACCAGATAGGTTAATTGCGTCCAGGCCTGCTGCCTTGGCTTCTGAAAAGGCGCGAAGGGCTATCTCGTTAGCGAGACTGGCGATGCTTTGAATGATCGCGCAGAGCGAACGCGCCTACATCCCGCTCTAGGGCGTCGCGCATCACCCGTCTAAGAACTTGAAGTCAGATTGAGCAACGGCTTGTGAGAATCTGCTACGCCCATTTTTCTGCTCACTCACGCATATAATCGTCCAAATCCGCAAAACGTATCGCTACCGCCACAGCAAACTCTGCAAGCATGCCCTCGCGCGGATTAGAGCGAATAAATGGGTACCCTGCCATAAAGCAGACCCTAGCAATCTAGTGAGAAAGATATTTTCCAGTGATTTGAGTGCCCTTCATTGTTATGCTGGGCGCACCACTTCGGAACAAGGCTGGGCACAGTGCGCGCCTTTTTTTGGCGGCTCCCGCGACCAGCGCTTGGAGCAGATTGCTTTTCAATCCGAGATCCGAACCTCGCCGGTATCGACCCACACGCGCTGTGCAAGCGCGCGCGTGTTTATCGACTTTTTGATCGAGAACATGCGTTAATCCGTGCCAGCCAGTGATCGTGAACGAAGCAAGAGCCCGGGGCTGTTTTCGACGAGCCGATCTGGGTCGCTTAACGCTCGCCGTGTCGGCGATGGCCGGTCTGCCAAAATCGAGAGAGGGCCCGCGCCATACCGCCGCGCTGGGAAGGGCGATGCAAATCGGGCGCAGCATGACGCGCCGGCGGGATGGATGGTATCATAATTCGTCAACAAAGTGGTATGACAAAAAGAAGGATATTTTCGCTGCCTTGTTGACAATATAGGTATGAAGATTATGCCTAGCCGAAATACCAAGCCAATTGGGGAGAGGCATGATGCGGGATTATGTTGGGCTGCGCCGCAAGGCGCGGGCGTCGCGGCTGGTGACGGCATGGGTTTCCGGGGTCGCGCTCTGCGCGCTGCTCGCGCCCGCCAGCGCCCTGGCTCAGGAGCAGGTGCAGTCGGACGATGCTGCGGACGACAATGCGATCGTCGTGACCGGCATCCGTAGTTCGCTGCAGAGTGCGCTCACTGAAAAACGTAACGCCGACAATCTGATCGAAGTCATCCAGGCCGAAGACATCGGGAAATTGCCTGACCAGAATCTCGCCGAGGTGCTCGAGAACATCACCGGGGTGCAAATCACGCGCGAAGCCGGGGTCGGTACTGGCGTGCAGATTCGCGGCACCAACGACAATCGCGTCGAGATCAACGGCGTTTCGACCGTCGGCTCCGGGTCGGGGCGGGGCGGCATCAGCTTCGAGGATGTCAGCGCGTCGATCATCGCGTCGGTCGAAGTGACCAAGGCTCCCGAGGCAAAGACGATCGAGGGATCAGTGGGCGGCACCATCAACCTGCGCACCATTCGCCCGCTCGACCTGAAGGAAATGCTGCTCGCGGCGCGCGTTCAGGGCGAGCATAGCGAACTGTCGAAGAGCGTCCGCCCGCGTATCTCGGCAACGTTCGGCGACAAATGGTCGACGGGTATCGGCCAGATCGGACTGGTGGTAAGCGGCAGCTACACCCAGCAGGAGGCGACGTCCTTCCGTCCGCGCGTCGATCGCGACGGCGGGCTCGTCGAAAATGTCAACGCGACCGTCGTCCGCAGCGGCGTCGCTGAAAATCAGCCGACGCGCCGCCCGGCCGCCCAGGACTTCGACTTCGTCGGCATCCAGTTCCTCAACCAGGAGCTCGAAAATTTCGAATATGAGACGAAGAATTTCGCCGGAACGCTCGAATGGGCGCCGAGCGATCATGTGAAATTCTATTTCGATACCATCTATAACGACCAGCAGCGGCGGCAGGACAGCTCGCGCGTTCAGGGGTCGGGGGTCAACGCGCTGCTCGACTACAGCGTTCCGACATCCTTCCAGACCGTGGATTTCGGCTCGCTCGACGGCGTGAAGCTCGGCAGTATCCGGGTCGCCGAGACGGGCACGATCGAGCCCAATATCGCGGTCGATCGCGACGACCCCAATCTGCGCTTCTCGAGCGATGTCGGGGCCCGCCTGACCAAGAGCGAAATCTACCGGCTCGGCTCCGAGTTCGACGCCGGGCGGCTGACCGGACGCGTCGAGGCATCGCGTTCGATTTCGAACACGCGAAATCCCGATCTCAGCACGACGCTGAATTTCCTCAACCCTAATGCTCCGGTCTTTACCGGGAACGACAATGCGGTCCCCTTCATCTACGACCTGTCGGGCGGATCGCTTGCCTTCGGGATCAATTTTGACTCGCCCTTTGCGCCGACGGTCGAACAATTGCTCGACCCCGCCAATGTCGTGTTGCAGCAGGTGTCGATCGGCAATGACAGCACGCGCAACAAGGAAGACGCGGCGCGCATCGATCTGTCGCTCGATGTCGCGGACCTGACGCCCTTCTTCACCTCATTCGACGTCGGCTATCGCTTCAACCGGTCGTCCAGCACCTTCAACGATGTCGGCTCGACGCTCACGCTCAGCAGCCTCAACGACAGTCCGCGCGGCACCTTGTTTGCCGATCTGCTGGTTCGCGGTCCGAACAATTTCGGCGACGCCGACGGCCGGACGCTTTTCTTCAAGGACTTTCTGCTTATCGACCCCAACCGCGCCTTCAGCGATCGCGAGGGTACACTCGACATCCTGCGCGCCGCCTTGCTGGCGGCGCCCGGCCAGCGCGCACTCAACGACGCATCGGCCAATTCGGCGGGCTATTTCTCGATCAACGAGACGACCAACGCGGTCTATGGTCAGGCCAATTTCGAGATCGGCCCGGTACGCGGCAATTTCGGTCTTCGCTGGCTCGACACCAGCCTCGATTCGATCGGCAATTCGATCACCGGCGCCAATGTGACGCAGGTCGTCACCCGGGGCGGCTACAGCAAGCTGTTGCCGCGGCTCAACCTCGTCGCCGATGTTGCGGACAATATCCTGCTGCGCGCCAGCTGGGGCCGCGACATCAACCGCCCCGATTTCGACCTGTTGTCGACCTCGGTATCGTTCGTCACGAGCGAAAACGCGGCGGTCTCGATCGGCAATCCGAATCTGCGCCCCGAAACCGTCACCTCCTATGACGCCTCGATCGACTGGTACTTCGCGCCTTCGTCGGTGCTCAGCGTCGGGGTGTTTCACAAGAAGCGTACTGACCTTTTCGTCACCCAGCTCGAAGATGCGCCGCTTGACGCCAATGGCTATCGCGACATCACCGCGCCGTGCGAGGGCGGCGGCATCTATAATCCGATCGGGTTTCGCAACCAGCTATCGCCGATCGGCGGATCGGGCATGTGCGTCCCGATCCTGACGACGATCAACGACAGCGGCAGTACGACGCAGACCGGCGTCGAAGTCGCGCTGCAATATGATCTGTCGCAGTTCGAGGAAACATTGGGCTTCGCATCGGGCTTCGGGATCGTCGCCAACTACACCTATCAGAAATTCGGCGGCGGCCAGGCGGTCAACAGCTCGGCGACGCGCGGCACGGATATCTTCAATGCTATCAACGGCATCTACGATGATGCCGATTTCGTGCCGGTAACCGCGAAGCAAGGGCTGCTCGACTTTTCCAAGCACGCCTATAATCTGACACTCTATTACGAAAAATACGGGCTCTCGGCCCGCGCGCGCTACACATGGCGGAGCGCGTTCCGGACGCTGGACACCGTCGGCGGCGCGACGCTTGCGAGCACCTTCGGCTTTCCGGTCGTGACCGCGGCGCGGGGACAGCTCAATGCGAGCATTTCTTACGATATCAACAGCTTCCTCAGTGTCGGGGTCGAAGGGGTCAACCTCTCCAAGTCGAAAATCTCGCAATATTGCGTCAATGACGGGGCACTGCTGTGCTTCGAGGGGCTGCCCGATCGCCGGATCACCTTCGGCGCGTCGGTGC
Organism: Sphingopyxis terrae subsp. terrae NBRC 15098; assembly: GCF_001610975.1. Taxonomy (NCBI): domain Bacteria; kingdom Pseudomonadati; phylum Pseudomonadota; class Alphaproteobacteria; order Sphingomonadales; family Sphingopyxidaceae; genus Sphingopyxis; species Sphingopyxis terrae. Next base: position 2,335,041 of record NZ_CP013342.1, read on the forward strand.
GTTTCTAGGGCGCTCGGGGTGACGGCGCAGGGCAAGATAAAAGGATGAGGCATTGAAAATCGGTTCGGTTCTGATCCTCGCGCTTCTCGCGTCCGCCGCGACGCCGGCGAACGCGCGCGACCTGCTCGTGTCCGATCCCGCGCAGTTCCGCGCGGCGGTCAAGGCGGCGAAACCCGGCGACGCCATCCTGCTTGCCGACGGCGAATGGCGCGATTTCCAGGCGCTGTTCGTCGGCACCGGTACCGCGACGAAGCCGATCACCCTCGCGGCGCAAACCAAGGGCAAGGTCGTTCTCACCGGTCAGTCGAACCTGCGACTGGCGGGGCGCCACCTCGTCGTGTCGGGCCTCGTCTTCAAGGATGGCGCCAGCCCGACCGCCGAGGTCATCTCCTTCCGGCGCAATTCGTCCGACCTGGCGCGCGATTCGCGTGTCACCGAGGTGGTGATCGACGGTTTCAGCAAGGCCGACCGCCGCGCAGAAGATATTTGGGTCGCGCTCTATGGGACTGGTAACCGCGTCGATCATTCGCATTTCGAGGGCAAGACAAACAGCGGCGTTACCCTGGCGGTCATCCGCAAGGCGGGCGATCCGCTCGATAACCGGCACCGCATCGATCATAATTATTTCGGACCGCGCCCGCCGCTCGGATCGAATGGAGGCGAGACGATCCGCATCGGGACGAGCGAGGAATCGCTGTCGGACAGTCACACGCTCGTCGAGCGCAACATCTTCGATCGCTGCAGCGGCGAGGTCGAGATCGTTTCGGTCAAATCGGGTGGCAATATCATTCGCGAGAATCTTGTGCTCGCCTCGCAGGGCGCTTTCGTGCTGCGGCACGGCAACGGCAATATTGTCGAACGCAACATCTTCTTCGGCCAGGGGGTTCCCGACACCGGCGGCGTGCGCGTGATCAATCGCGATCAGATCGTGCGCGACAATTATCTGGAGGGGCTTGCCGGCACCTCGTTCAAGAGCGCGATCAGTGTGATGAACGGCGTCCCCAATTCGGTGATCAATCGCTATCATCAGGTCGCCAATGCGCGGATCGAGGGCAATAGCATCATCGACGTCGCGCGCATCACATTTGCCGCCGGAGCCGATGCCGAACGCTCGGCCCCGCCCGTCGACAGTCGGTTCGATCGCAACCTGATCGTCGGGGCTAAGGGACAGGACCCCTTCCGGGCGGAAGGCGCAATCGACGGCATTGCGTTCGCCGACAATGTCGAGGCGCGCGTGGCGACGCCGCTGCTTGGCGCAGGGGTCGAGCAGCGCGAGGTCACGCTCGAACGCGGCGCGAACGGCCTGCTGTATCCGACCGACCCGGCGCTCGCGGCCATTGGCGCACCGCGCGATCTTCGTCCGGTGACGCGCGACGAAGTGGGTGTCAGCTGGTATCGAAGCACAGCGCCCGAAGCGGCGTTCGGCGCTGGCGTCACGCGCCGCGTTGCCGCGGGCGCGTCGCTCGCCGCGGCGGTCGCAGGCGCGCAGCCCGGCGACACGCTGACACTTGCGACTGGCACCTATGATATTCCAGCGCCGCTGACGGTGCGCCACCGGCTGACCATCGCCGGCGCCAAAGACGCAAAGCCCGTGCTCCACATCGTCTCGCAGCTTGCGCGGATCGTCGGCGGCGGTGGTTTGCGGGTAGAAAATCTGGCGATCGACGCGCACGCCGCCGAAGGCGCCGGGCCGTTGATCGCGATCGAAGCGGGCGCTGCCCCCAATTATGCGGTCGCCCTCGACGGCGTGTCAGTGCGGGGACCGGCCAAGGGGCGCCTCACCGGGGTCTCGATGGCGCCGGGAACCTTCGCTGACGACATCATCATTGCGAACAGCAGCTTCGCCGACATGGGTGTCATTATCGACGGGACCGGCGAACAGGAGCCGAAAGGCTGGTATCCGATGGAGCGGCTGACGATCGCGGACAGCAGTTTTGCCGCCGTCGGCATGATTGCCGATCTGCTGCGCAAGGGGACGGACGAAAGCACCTTCGGTCCGTGGTTTGCGATGACCGGGTCGAATGTGGTCGACAGCGGCACTGACGGCGTGGCGCTGCGCATTTCGGGTGCGCAGCATGTCCGTATTGCGGCCAATGCGTTCGCGAAATCGGGCGCGATTGCGATCATTCATTCGGTCGGCGCGCCCGACACACGGATCAGCGGCAACAGCTTTGCCGCCACCCCGGCGCCGCGGGTCGATGAACTGGTCTATAAAGGCCCGCTGCGCGCAGATCTGTCGAACAATGCCATGGAGGCGCGGCCATGATGCGATCCCTTGCGCTTCTGCTCGCCGCTGCCATGCCTGCCACGGCTGCCGTCGCCGCGCCGCCGCCTTCCGCAGAGCACACCCGATCCTATGCGCCGTTGTTCGCGGCCGAAGTCGAAGCGGCGAAACGCGATGTCGAGGCCTCGATCCGGGCAGGGATCAATGTGCCCGTGCCGAAGGATCCGGGCGGCGGCTTCACCCACGAACAGCATAAGCGCAATTACCGGATCATCTTCGAGGGCGGTCAGCTCTACCGGCTTACGGGCGACGTGCGCTACCGCGACCATGTCCGCGACCTGCTGCTCGCCTATGCCAAGCTTTATCCGACGCTCGGGCCGCACCCGGCGGCTGCGAACCAGGCGGCCGGCCGGCTGTTCTGGCAGAGCCTCAACGACAGCGTCTTCCTCGTCAATGCGGTGCAGGGCTATGCGCAGATCCGCGATGCGCTGACCCCCGCCGAGCGCGCGCGCATCGACGATGGCGCGATCCGTCCGATGGCGAAATTCCTGTCCGATGGGTCGCCTGAGGTGATCGGCCGGATCCATAATCATGCGACCTGGGCCTGCGCCGGCGTCGGGCTCGCGGGCTATTTGCTGGGCGACCGTGATCTGGTCGACAAGGCTTTGCTGGGGCTCGACAAGAGCGGCAAGACGGGCTTCCTGCGCCAGCTCGACCTGCTCTTCTCGCCGGACGGCTATTACGCCGAAGGCCCCTATTATCAGCGCTATGCCTTGATGCCCTTCGTGGTCTTCGCTGCCGCGATCGACGCCAACGAACCGCAGCGCAAGATCTTCGACTATCGCGGCGGCATCGTCCTGAAAGCCGTGCGAACCGCCATCGACGTCACCCACGACGGCTATTTCCTTCCGATCAACGATGCGATGCCCGACAAGAGCTTGCGCACCGATGAGCTCTATCAGGCGGTTGCAATAGCCTATGCCGCGACGCGCGATCCCGTCTTTCTGTCGATTGCCGAGCGGCAGGGGCATACGGTGCTGACACCCGCGGGCGAAGCGCTGGCGGTGGACGTTGCGGCAGGCAAGGCAAAGCCGTGGCCCTTTGCCTCGCGGCTGCTGTCGGACGGGCCCGACGGCAAGGGCGGGGCGCTTGTCCTGCTGCGCGATCGGCCGACGGCGACCGGCCCGCTGCTCGTCGTCAAAAATACCGTGCAGGGCATGGGGCACGGACATTTCGACCGCCTGAACTGGCTCTATTATGACGAGACCGGCGCGGTCGTCACCGATTATGGCGCGGCGCGCTTCCTGAATGTCGAGGCGAAGCGCGGCGGACGTTACCTCCCCGAAAACGACAGCTGGGCGAGTGCGACGGTGGCGCACAATACGCTCGTCGTCGACGAACAAAGCCATTTTGCGGGCGACTGGAAGGTGGGAGAGAAAGTTCCCACCCAGCAGCTCGCGAGCCGCCTCGATGGTCCCACGCGCTATTCGATCGCGGCGATCGACGGCGCATACAAGGGTGTCGCGATCCGCCGCGCGCTGTTGCTGCTCGACATCGACGGGCTCGGCAATCCGCTTATTCTCGATATCCTCCGTGGAACTGGCGGCGGCAGGCATCGCTTTGACCTGCCGCTGCACTTTTCCGGACAGATTATCGACAGTGATATCGTTTTCGATCGCAAGCTGGCCGAGCGGCCGGTGCTGGGCACCGCAAACGGCTACCAGCATCTGTGGATCGATGGCGTGGGCAGCGCGGCGGACAAGGTGGCGGGCAAGGCAGCGCGGCTCACCTTCATGCAGGGCAACCGCTTCTACAGCTACCATATGGCGCCGCCCGCGGGCGCCCGCTTCATCCTCGCGGAAAGCGGCGCAAACGACCCCGAGTTCAACCTGCGCCGGCAGCCTGTGCTGATCCAGCGTATCGACGGCGCCGATAGCGCGACCTTCGTCAGCCTGCTCGAACCGCATGGGTCCTATGACGCATCGGCCGAGACAGTCGTCGGCAGCCGCGCGCGGGTTGTGGGACTCGACCACCGCCGCCTCGGCAATGTCGACCTCGTGGCCATCACGCTGGCCGGCGGCCGCCGTCTGGCGGTCGCGGTGGCCGATAATGTCGCGGCGGACGCACTGCACAGCGTCACGATCGACGGTGCCGCGCATTCATGGACCGGCCCCGTCGGCCGCTTCGATCTTGCCAAGGGAGGCGCAAAATGAAGGGCGGCCTGCGCTGGTGCGTGATCGGCCTCATCGGCCTCGCCACCGTCATCAACTATATCGACCGTAACGCGCTCGCGGTGATGTGGCCCGAAGTGTCGAAAGACATTGGCGCCACCAAGGAAGATTATGCGCTGCTCGTAACAATCTTCATGATCGCCTATGCCTTCGGTCAGTCGCTGTTCGGGCGCGTGTTCGACGCGATCGGGACACGGATGGGCTTCACCATCTCGATCCTTTTCTGGTCGCTGTCGATCGCGGCGCACGCGCTTGTCCGATCGATGCCGCTGCTCGGCGTGCTGCGCGCGACCTTGGGGCTCAGCGAAGCGGGGAACTGGCCAGGCGCGGCCAAGGCCAATGCGCTCTGGTTTCCCTCGCGCGAACGCGCGCTCGCCCAGGGCATATTCAACGCCGGTGCGTCGCTGGGCGGGATCGTCTCGGCCCCTCTCGTCGCATTGCTTTTCGTCCAGTTCGGCTGGCACGGCACCTTCCTGATCGTCGGTATCTTGGGCTTCGTCTGGCTGGTTCCGTGGCTATGGTTCTACAAAGGCGACCCTGAAAATCATCCCTGGCTCAGCGAAGCGGAGCGTCAGCATATTCTGACCGGCCGTGCCGAGGCCGGGCCGGGCGATGATCGCCGCGTGCCGCTCGGCGAACTTCTCCGCCATCGGCAGAGCTGGGGCGTCATCCTGTCACGCTTCTTCCTCGATCCGGTGTGGTGGTTGTTCGTATCGTGGCTGCCGATCTACCTTGCGGAGACCTTCGGCTTCGACGTGAAGCAGATCGGGCTGTTCGCCTGGGTTCCCTTCGTCGGCGCCATGCTGGGCAGCCTGTTCGGCGGTTGGCTGGCGGGGCGGATCATCGCTTCCGGCGGGAGCGTCCACAAGGCGCGCACGCTGACGATCGGCATTGGTTGCGCGATCATGCTCCCCACGCTGCTTGCGACGATCGGTGCGGACGATCCGCTCAGCGCAGTCCTGCTGATCGCGGGGATATTGTTCGGTTTCCAGATGGCGATCGGCAATATCCAGACGCTGCCGAGCGATTATTTCGGCGGCGGGGCGGTCGGTAGCCTTGCCGGGATCAGCGGCACCGCCGCGGTCGCCGGGACGCTGATCACCACCTGGCTCGTGCCGGTCCTCACAAAGAATGGCTATGCGCCGATCTTCGCGCTGTCGGCGGCGATCGTTCCGCTCTCCTTCCTCGCATTTCGACTGATCGGCGGCCGCGTCGAACCCGTCGCGACTGCGCCCCGCAACACCCAAGAATAAGGAAAAGAATTCGATGAATCTCCAAGGAAAAACTGCGCTCGTCACCGGCGGCGGCCGCGATATCGGCCGGTCGGTATCGATCGCGCTCGCGCGCGCCGGAGCGCGCGTTGCGATCAATTACAACAGCGGTCGGGAAGCCGCGGAAGCAACGCTGCAGGCGATCCGCGACGCGGGCGGCGACGCCTTTCTGGTCCAGGCCGACGTGACTGACAGCGCCGCGGTGCGCGCAATGCTCGACGAGGTCGGCGTCGCGTTCAGCGGCCGCCTCGACATCCTCGTCAACCTTGCCGGCGGAATGGTCGCGCGCAAGACGCTGAGCGAGATGGACGAGGCCTTCTTCGACCATGTCATGACGCTCAACCTCAAATCGGTCTTCCTCGTCCTCCAGGCTGCCCTGCCTTTCCTCGGCGAGGGATCGGCGGTGGTCAATGTCTCGAGCCAGGCCGGACGCGACGGCGGCGGCCCCGGCGCATCGGTTTATGCCACCGCGAAGGGCGCCTTGATGACCTACACGCGGTCGATGGCAAAGGAATTGGGGCCGCAGGGTATCCGCGTCAATGCGGTTTGCCCCGGACTGATCGGTACAAGCTTTCACGACATTTTTTCGAAGCCGGAGGGCCGCGCGGCGACCGCCGGAAACACACCGCTGCGCCGTGAAGGCCATCCCGACGAGGTCGCGGATACCATCGCCTATCTTGCATCGCCTGCGGCGAGCTTTCTTGCCGGCGTCTGCCTCGACGTCAACGGCGGGCTCTATTTTTCGTGACGATGTAGTCCATAGCAGAAGGGACAGGATATGCGCTGGTTAGCCATTCCGCTGTTCGCCGCCGCGCTTGCCGGCGGCGCGCAGGCCAAGGAGCGCGAGCGGACCGATGCCGAGCCGCTTTCGCCCTACAAGATCATCCTCGTCGGCGATTCGACGATGGCGCCGCACAGCGGCTGGGGCGGCGCCTTCTGTGCCGGCCATGTCAAATCGTCGGTGGCGTGCGTCAACGCCGGGCGCGGCGGTCGCAGCACGCGCAGCTACCGCCAGGAAGGAAGCTGGGACATCGCGCTCGGCGAAGCGAAGGTGCCGGGCTATCGCACAACCTATGTGCTCATCCAGTTCGCGCACAATGATCAGTCGAGCAAGGCCGAACGCTGGACCGACGAGACGACCGAATTTCCTGCAAATTTGCGGCGCTTCGTCGATGACGTGCGCGCGGCGGGAGCGGTCCCGGTGCTCGTGACGCCGCTGACGCGCCGCGAGTTTCGCGATGGCGAGCTTCGCAACACGCTTGCAAGCTGGTCGGATCAGGTTCGCAACGTCGCCAAGGCGATGGACGTGCCGCTGGTCGATCTCAATGCGTTGAGCGCGGCGCAGGTGCAGAAGATGGGCGCCGAGACGGCGACGCAGCTGGCGCAGGAGCCGCCGAGCGACGAGGAGCTTGCCGCAGCCAGAGCGGGGACCACGCTCGCGGCGCGTCCCGCGCCGCCACCGCCGCCGCCGATTACCGGCAAGGGCGCGCGGGGGCAGGTGACACGCAAGTTCGATTATACGCATCTGGGCGCCGTTGGCGCGGAAGTCACGGCGCGCCTTGTTACGCAGGCCCTCGCTGTCGCGGTGCCGGGGCTGGCGAGCCAGCTCGTCCCCTGACGGGGCTCGATTGCGGGGCGTAAAATTGGTCATACCAATTTAGCTTACACAATGGTTGACAAAATATATGCAATGTTCGACCATATTGGTCAGAACAGAATCAAGATATTCGAGGGAGAGACGGCGTGAAGGTTCAGCAGCAGGTCGATAATCGTGCGCTTCGCGCGGCTTTGCTGGCGGGGGTCGGGCCGCTGCTGCTGCTTGCGGCCCCAGCGGCGGCGCAGGATGCGACCGGTTCTGCTGAAGGCGCGGCGACTGATGATGATGCGATCGTCGTCACCGGCATCCGCGAGACGATCCAGAATTCGATCAGCGTAAAGCGCCGCGAGACGGCGATCGTCGACGCGCTGTCGGCGGACGATATCGGCGACTTGCCGGCGCTGTCGGTGGGGCAGGCGATCCAGACGATCACCGGCGCCACGACGCACCGCGAAAAGGGCGATGCGTCCGAAATCGCGCTTCGCGGCCTTGGCCCTTTCCTGTCCAACGCAACCTTCAACGGCCGCGATGCGACCAATGGCAGCGGTGACCGTTCGGTGAACTTCAATCAGTTTCCGTCGGAACTCGTCAACAATATCAAGATCTACAAGACCCAGCAGGCCAATCTGGTCGAAGGCGGCGTTGCGGGCACGATCGAGATCGGTACGCTGCGTCCGCTCGATTTCGGCAAGCGTCGCATCCAAGGGGAAATCAAGGGGCAATATAATCCCTATGGCAACCGGATCGTCGGATCGGGTGGGACCGGCTGGCGCGGCACGCTTAGCTATGTCGATCAGTTCGCGAACGATACGATCGGCATCTCGATCGGCTTTCAGCGCAACGACACGAACAACCCCGAAGAAACCTATGCTGCGAGCACCACGTGGAGCGCATGCCGCGCCGACATCGTGGTGACGAACAACAACTGCACCGAACTCGCTCGCGAGGATTATGGCAGCGACATCCCCTATTATCTGGTCCCGAACAGCTATATTTTCCGCCAGATCAGCGAGACCGACCAGCGCGACGCCGCTTTCGGTGCGATCCAGTGGCGCCCGTCGGAACGGATCAACGTCAATCTCGACGTCCAATATTCGGACCGCACCTATGTCGAGAGCCGGCGCGATCTGACGCTGTCCGAAGCGCGGCGCAGTCTCGTCAACGTCGAATATGACGCCAACGGTATCGTTCGCCATCTGGAGGGCCAGAGTTCGCTCGAATCCAATGGGTCCGAACTTTCGCGGTCGGAAGAATATCTGGGCGGCGGCCTGTCGGTCGAGTGGAAGCCGAACGACCGGCTGACGCTGACGGCCGATGGCAGCTATTCGCGAACGATCCGCAAGGAAATCGAGCGCAACTTCCGCCTCCGCACCGATCCGACCGACGTCAACGGCGTGCGCACCGTCTTCAACAATATGCGCATTCCCTACACTTATGATCTTGCGCCGGGCAGCTTCGTCCCGACGATCACGATCGATCCGCGCTTCGATCTCGACAACCACGACCTCTTCTGGGACGATGCCCGCTTCCGCCGCGACGAGGCCAAGCGCCGCAACGAGATTGTCGCAGGGCGCGTCGACGCGATTTATGAAATGGACGGCTTTTTGCGGAGCATTTCGGCGGGTGCGCGCTGGGCGCGGCTGACCTACCGCGACTATGATGTCCGCAACGGCGACTTCAACCAGAATCCGGCCCGGACCGAGGATCAGCGGATCAACAATCTCTGCCGTCAGGCCTTTCCGCAGCGCGATTATCTCACCGCCGCCGACGGCAATGACATTCATAGCTGGGCGACCTTCGATGTCGACTGCCTGTTCCGCGAATATCTCGGCACCGAAGATCCCGGGCTTCCCGACGATATCCGTTCGGTCGCCAACCGCGACGTCACCGAACGCACGCTCGCGGGCTATGTGATGGCCGAATATGAAGGCGATCTCGGCAATCTTCCGGTTCGGGGCAATTTCGGCGTTCGCGTGGTCAAAACCGATGTGACCTCGAACGGGCTGCGCAGCGACCTGGTTATCGTCGACAATGGCGACGGCACCATTCGCCTCGACGACAGCGGCGAGTTCGACACGGTCACGATCAAGAGCGGGACGACGCGCATCCTGCCCAGCGTCAACGCGATTTTCGAGGTCGCGCCAAACATGCTGCTGCGTCTCGCCGGCTACCGCGCGATGTCGCGCCCCGCACCCAGTGCGCTTGGCGCCGGGCGGACCTTTACGCTCGAGGATGGCGGTAGCTTTACCTCGGTCCAGGATGCGATCGAAAATGCGCGCGCAAACGGCAGCCCGCGCCTCAAGCCGCTGATGTCCTGGAATGCCGATGCGGCGATCGAATGGTATCCGAACAAGGATAGCCTGTTGTCGGCGACCGTCTACTACAAGCAGTTCACCGGCGGCTTTCAGCCGGTGGTCTATGACGAAAGCTTCACCGTCGACGGGCAGGACGTGATCGTTCCGGTGATCCAGACGCGCAACAGCCCCGACAAGTCGCGCATTTACGGTATCGAACTGACCGCTGCGACGCGCTTCAGCTTCCTGCCCAAACCGCTCGACGGTCTGGGGGCAAAGGTCAGCTATAATTATGCCGACGCCAATTTCGAAAATCAGGATGTTCGCCTCGGCGACGTCTATGATCCCGAAACCGAAACGGTATCGCCGGGGTTGATCGCGCCAGCCGGTCTGTCAGGCTATTCGAAGCACGTCCTTTCGGCGCAGGCCTATTATGAAATCGGCCCCGTATCGCTGCAGGCAATCTATAATTACCGGTCGAAATATTATCAGGACTTCGTCGGCGGCAACAGCCAGCTGCGCTACGTCGGGCCCAGCGAAACCGTCGATTTCCGCGCCTCGCTGGCGCTGATGCGGGGTGTTTCGCTGCGCTTCGAGGCGATCAATATCTTCAACGAACCGAAGGCGACCTACATGCCGGTCTATGGCAGCAGCCGCCAATATCATTATTATGGGTCGAAATATTTCATCGGCATCCGGGCGCGGATCTAGCTTGTCCCGCCGGCTTGTCCTCTCCGGCGTTGCCGCGATGGCGGCGCTCCTCTCACCAGGAGCGTCGGCCACGGATGAAATCGCGCCCGGTCGCGTCGTCAAGGACACCGTTTACCGCACAGTGGGTGACAGGCCGCTGCGTCTCGACCTCTATGTTCATCCAGCCGTCCGCAAGAAGCCGGGCCCGGTCCTCATCCATTTCCACGGCGGCGGCTGGGCCCGCGGCGCGCGCCCCGAAAGCTGGACCGGCTTCCGCCCCTATATCGCCGCCGGCTTTTCGGTGGTTACGGTCGAATATCGCCTCGCCGGCGCGGCGCGGGCACCGGCGGCGGTCGAGGACGCGCGCTGCGCGCTCCACTGGGTCGACGCCAACGCCGAGCGCTATGGCTTCGACCGCGCCCGGATCGTCGTCGCAGGCACGTCGGCGGGTGCGCATCTGGCTTTGATGGCCGGGCTGCTGCCTGACGAAAATGCCATCGATCCTGCCGAATGTCGCGGCGTGGGCCGCGCTGCGGCGGTCGTTGATCTTTATGGTCCGACCGATCTGACAGCGACGAAGGACGCTTCGGGCGCGCGCCACGCCACGGTTGCAAACTGGATCGGGGAGGGGGATGGGGCCGACACGATGGCGCGTCGCATGTCGCCGATCGCCTGGCTTCGCAGCGATGTTCCGCCGGTCTTTATCGGCCATGGCGATGCCGACCCTGTGGTTCCGGTTACCCAGTCGATCGACCTCAAGCGGCGGCTCGATGAACTCGCGGTTCCGGCCGACCTCTTCATCGTACCCGGCGGGGGGCACGGGAAATTCGATGCGGACAGCCAGCGGATGATGACGGCGCGCGCTTTGGCCTTCCTCTGCGGCCGCCGCATTCCCGACCCGCGCGCGTGCGCCGAGAAAAACTGAAACGGCGGACGGTGATGGGCTTCAAACTTGTCCTACCTGATTGTATAGACTTCCTGACATTGGAGCGGGGAGTATATTGACGATGGCCGAACGCCGCCTTTTCGAAGAGATTGCCGATACGATCCGCCGCCTCATTCACGACGGAACCTATCCGCCGGGAACCCGCCTCCCCGGCGAACGCGAATTGTCCGAACAGTTCGAGGTCAGCCGCGTGACGATCCGCGAAGCCGAGATTGCGCTGCAGGCAACCGGGTGGATTCACATTCGGACGGGCGCGGGTGCCTATGTCGCGACGCCGCTTCCCGACGACAATTCGATCCTGCCCAAGGTCAGCGCGTTCGAACTGACCGAAGCGCGCTCGCTGTTCGAAGCGGAGGCGGCGGCGCTGGCCGCCCCGACGATCTCGGCCGAAACGCTGGCGAAGCTCGACGAACTGCTCGCGGCAATGGCCGACGATGGCAAGAGCGAAGAGGAAGTGAGCGCGATCGACCGCGAATTTCACATGACGATTGCCGCGGCGTCGAACAACAAGGCGATCATCCACGTCATCGAACGACTGTGGCGGATGCGTCTGGAACTGCCCGAGGTCAAACAGAGTCACTCGCTCGTCTGCCGCAAGGATGGCAGCGCGCGGCAGGCCGAACATGCCGATGTGGTCGAGGCCTTGCGCCGCCGTGACGCCGCGGGCGCGCGGCTCGCGATGCGCCGGCACTTCAATCGCCTGCTCGAATCGATGCTCGACGAAACCGAAGAGCGCGCGCTCGACGAACTGCGCCGCCGGGCAGCCGAAAGCCGCGAGCGCTATCTGCTGAGCGCGAAGCTCGCCTGACGATGGGACGCCCGCCCGGATGACCGTTCAACTTCGCGCCGACGATGGGACGGCTTCCCTTGCAAATGCCCGCCGGCGCGGGACGGCGCTGCCGGCTTTTCCCCAGCCGCTCCCCGCGTCACTCGACGAAGCCTATGCCATGCAGAACCGGATCCTGATGTCTTTGGAGATGCCGGTGCTGGGCTGGAAAGTCGGCCGTATCCCTGCGCCTATGGTAGCCACGCTGGGCGCCGAGCGTCTCGCTGGGCCGGTTCTGCGCTGCACTACGCTCACGGTATCGCCGGGGGAGGCACGGGTCTTTCGCGGCGGTGCGGGGGCGATCGAAGCCGAGGTGATATTGCGGCTCGACGCGGTGCCCGGCCATATACCGCCCGCCGATCGCGTGCTCGACTATATCGGCGAGATTCGCGCAGGGTTCGAAGTGGCCAGTTCGCCCGCGCCCGACGTGCATGATCATGCGCCCTGGTCGATCATCGCCGACCTCGGCATCAACAATGGACTGTTGCTGGGGCCATTGCTCGACCGGGGCATATTCGACCAGCTCGACGTCGAAACGATGGTCGCAGGAACGGTGGTCGGCCGCGGGCGCGCGCGCGATGTCCTCGACGGGCCGCTGGGATCGGTGCGCTTCCTGATCGAGCAGCATCTGAAGGGGCGTATCGCACTCGAGCCGGGGCAATGGCTGTCGGCGGGCGCGATAACGGGCGTACACCCGATCCGCGTCGGCGAAACCGCACATGCGACCTTCGGCTCGGCGATTGCCATTGGCTGCACCGCGATAGCCGAAACCGGACTGGAATAATGACAGCAAAACCCTTTACCGTCGCCTGCTTCGGCGAAATCGTGATGCGCGTGTCGGTGCCGGATGGTGAAATGCCGCTGCAATCCCCGCGCTTCGATGCCTTTGTCGGCGGGGCCGAGGCCAATGTTGCCGTGGCGCTTGCATCGCACGGCTTGGCAGTCCGCATGATCAGCGCTTTGCCCCGGGGCCCCATCGGCGACGCGGCAATCCACACGGTTCGCGCGCACGGGGTCGACACGACCCGCGTCGAACGGCGCGAGGGACGGATGGGCCTTTATTATCATATCCCCGGCGGACCCGTACGGCCGGCAGAGGTGCTGTATGACCGCGCAGATTCCGCCTTCGCGGCGATGGCGGCAAGCGACTGGAATTGGGCCGAACTGCTCGCCGGCGCCGACTGGCTGCACCTTTCCGGCGTGACCCCCGCGCTGGGCCCGCAATCGGCGGAGGCCGCCCTGGCGGCGGTGGAGGCGGCCAGTGCGGCGGGCATCGGCGTCTCTTTCGACGGCAATTGGCGCGGCCGCCTGTGGGAGAAATGGAACGACGATCCGGGCGCGATCCTCCGCCGGATTGTGTGCAGAGCGAGCATCCTGTTCGGCAACCATCGCGACGCATCCCTGCTTCTGGGCCGCGCGTTTTCGGGCGACGGCGAAAGCCGGCGCCGGGCCGCCGCGCTGGCGCTTCTCGAAGAATATCCGTCGCTTCAATATGTCGCATCGACGGCGCGGCGTATCGTCGGCGCGACCGATCACCGCATCGCGGCCCGGGTGGACGCCCGCGACTGTTTCGCAGCGACCCCTGAAATCCGGATCGAACCCATCCGGGACCGCGTCGGCACGGGCGATGCGTTTGCCGCAGGTGTTCTCGATGCGATCTGGCAAGGCAGCGGGGCAGAAGGCGCGGCGCGGTCGGGCCTCATTCTGTCGGCGCTGAAACATGGCGTGCGGGGCGATTTTGCGCCTTTTCCCCGCGCCGTGACGGACGCGACGTTTTTCGAAGCATCCGATGTGGTGCGCTAAAATCGCTAGGTGCCCGCTTTACCGCCTGCTTCGGGCATCTAAAATGCGGATCGAGGCAGTAGCCAACTGACATCCGCTTCCGGATCACCCTCGATCTAGATGCGACGGCAGGAAACGACTGATTGCGGACCTCTGGATATTAAGTAAAGCTCAGGTCCTGTGACAGACTTTTGGCCTTTGGGACTGGCAGCCCTTGAGGCGATCGGGACAGAGTCTGCCGAATGGGCAGCGATTGTCGATCAGCTTTCCAAGCGCGGTAAGGTGCGTTCACGGGACAACACAGGTGGCGGGATCTTCGTGGAGATAGAGCCTGGGCCCGGTGGTACTGAGATTGTCCGGAAACTTCAGGCTTCTCAGAAAGATGTGTGGCTCAGCGTCGAGCGGCTGGATCACGGCCTCGGGATTATCCTTCATCTGAAGGGTGATGGCATAGCACTCCTGGAGGGGTATGCGGTCGGTCTCGAGGACACATTGAAGATCGATTTTGAGCGCGCCCGCTTCGAAGTCACTAACAAGCCCGGACCGCTAGCAACGAACGACAGCTAACCACCCCATTTAAGACGCCAAGTAGCGGAGATGGGACGCGAGGCGCAATCGGCGAGCGATAGCGAAACGGCATGGCTCATCATTGCTACGCCGGGCGTGCCATGCCTCCATGCTCATTTCCACGCTGTCAGCCCGATCGAGCGCGTCCCGGCGCAAGGGGTTTGTGCCGCGTGACATGTTGCTTCGATGCGGGCGGGATGGCCGGCATCCGCATATGTCTTTCAAAAAATGGCATCTTCGGGCGCGGGCGGTCGTGTCGTCGGCGGCGGCTGGTGGTCTGCGCAACAAGCGACATCCCTGATATGGCCATTTTGGAATAGTGATGCGTGCATAATCTATTATATCGATATAATGTGGCGACCTATCCATACCCGGCGATCAACAAGGCCAGTGTCGACAGTGCCGCATTTGAAGGCAAAGGCGCATGGCTGCTCGGGAGGTAGAAAATGGGATCTAGGTGGAATCTGCGCTGGGCGCTTCTGGCAACCGCGGCGGCACAATTGACGCCGGCGACGGCATTTGCGCAATCGGCACCCGACGAGGCTGCGGCCGCGGCACCGGGCGACGAAATCGTGGTGACCGCGCGCAAGCGCGAGGAGAGCCTGCAGGATGTGCCCATCTCGGTTCAGGCGTTCAGCAGCGCGGCGCTCGAACGCGCCGGAATCAAGGATTTCTCCGAAGTCGCTTACCGCGTTCCGGGCCTGAAGCTCAGCGCCGAGCGCGCGGTCGATACCGAACTCTTCATTCGCGGCATCGGCTCCGATATCCAGGGCGCGGGCGCCGATGCGGCGGTCGGCATCTTCGTCGACGGCGCCTATCTGTCGCGCGGCACGGGATCGCTGCTCGACCTCTATGACCTTGAACGCGTCGAGGTGTTGAAGGGACCGCAGGCGTTGCGCTTCGGCAAGAGCGTCGTCGGCGGCCTGATCAATTATGTGACCAAGAAGCCCGGCGATACGTTCGAGGGGCGGTTCGAGGCGACCTATGGCAATTACAACCGCCTCGACGTCGCCGGATCGGTGCGCGGGCCGGTGTCCGACACGTTGAGCCTGGGCCTTGTCGCCAGTTCGCGCAGCCATGACGGTTATGCGAAGAATCTGCGCGGCGGCGACGAGGAAGACCAGAATATGCAGTCGGTGCGTGCCCAGCTCCGCTGGCGACCGACGCCATCGCTCGACGTCAATCTGGCTGCCGACTACACCCGCCACCGCGACGGGGCGCGCTGGGTCGATATCCTCATTCCGGGCGACAGCGAGGAAGTGACCTATCTCAGCTATTATGCGCCGACGATCGACAGCCTGCCGGGCTTCGTGCTGCCGGACCGCAACGCGCCCTTCAAGAGCGCCGATCCGCGGTCGGGAAATCATAATTTCACGGGTTTCCAGAACAGCGACATGTACGGGGTCAGCGGCACGATCGACTGGCAGGCCGGCGGAGGGCTCAGCGTCACCTCGCAGACCGTCTATCGCGACAGCTCGCTGAAGGCGCGCGAAGACGGGTCGGGGATGCTTTTCAACTTCCCGATCGATCCCGCGACCAATGCGCCCGACATCACCTCGGCGATGGTCGCCGGGCTCGATACTTATCTCGCCACCGTTCCCGACAGCTATTTCGACAGTGGCAAGGGCGAGGATGTGACGCAATTCTCGCAGGAGCTGCGCCTGCGCTGGGACAATGGCGGTCCACTGCGCGTCGAGGGCGGCGCCTATTATCTGCACGAAAATATCCGCCGCGCCGAGGATGTGAACTTCCTCTTCCCCGACTATCAGGCGATCGAGGAATTCGCCTTCGCCATGGCCTATGGCGGAACGCCCGCGACGCCATCACCGGGATCGAACCACACCGTCACCACCTCGCGCAACGATAATGTCGGCGTCTTCGGCGAGCTCAGCTACAGCATCACCGACAAGCTGACCTTCGAGGCCGGGCTGCGCTATGCCTATGACCACAAGCGCTATTCGAACAACCGCTCCGGCGTGTCGTTCGAGGGTGAGGCGGTCAATTTCGTGGTCGGCGAAACGCGCAGCTGGGATGCATGGTTGCCGAGTGCGACGCTGCGTTTCGAACCGAGCAACGATGTCACGCTCTACGCCCGCTATGCCAAGGGCTACAAGCCCGGCGGCTGGACCGGCGAGGATGCAAACACGCCCGCAGAGGCGCTGGTATCGTTCGACCCGGAAACCGCCAACAGCTTCGAGGTCGGCGCAAAGCTCGCGCTGGCAGGCCGGCGCCTGTTCATCAATGCGGCGGCCTATCACACCAACTATGACAATCTGCAGACCAACCAGTTCCTGTCACCGGGGCCGGGAATGCCGCCTGACAATTTCGTCTTCAATGCGAAGAATGGTACGCGCGCCTATGGCCTGGAACTCGATTTCCAGGCCCGTATCACCGACGCCTTCACCCTGTCGGGCAATTATGCCTATTCGCGCTGCAACTTCACCGGCGAACTGATCATCGACGACGAGGGAACCGATCTCGACGGCAACACCTGCCGCCGGACGCCCAAACATGCCTTCAATGTCGCCGCCAATCTCGACCAGCCGATCGCCGATAATCTGGTGCTCGTTCTGGGTAGCGATTTCCAATACACCGGCGCGAATTTCTTCGACAATCCGAACACGCCAATCCTGAAGTTCGACTCCGAAATCCTGCTCAATGCACGGATCGGCCTGCGCGATGCCGACGACAAATGGGAAGTGACGGCGTGGGCGAAGAATCTCACGAACGAGCTCAACTTCACCAGCAAGCTCGAACTGTTCGGAACGATCTATTCGACCTACATCCCGCCGCGCACCTATGGCGTGACGGCCCGGTTCCGCTTCTAGGGTCGATGCGGACAACAACGATCGTCATTGCGAGGAGCGAAGCGACGCGACAATCCAGAGCTCGCGTAAGCCGCCTTGGATTGCTTCGCTTCGCTCGCAATGACGATGTGGGTCAACGAGAAGGAGGAATCATAATGAAGCGCGGTATCAAGATCATGGCGGGGACCAGTCTGGCAGTCGCCGCTCTGCTCAGCGCGACCGCGCCTATGGCGGCGGATTGGAGCGGCAGTCATGCCGACGCGCCGATCGACGTTCGCGATCCCTGGCTGAAAGCCTGGATCGCGGCGACGCCCGACAATCCTCCCAAGGATCCGGTGCCGGGCGTCGATTATGGCATGAATCCCGACGGCAGCTTCCGGCATCCGGTCGCGACCCGATTGACTAACGATCCGCCGTCCTTTCCGGGGCAGCTCGATCATTGGGACCAGAACAGTTACGCCAAGAATGTGAAGGTCATCGCCTTCTATCCTACGGTAACGTCGCCCTGGCATGCGTGGGCGAATGTCGTCGATTTTTCCGGCCGCCGCTATCTTTACACCCACGACCGCGACTATCTGCGCATCCTTGACGTCACCGATCCGCGCAAGGCGAAGATCGTCTGGTCGAAGGGCGGCGTATGGAGCGCCAAGGGATCGAGCGAGGCGTGGGATCCGTCGGCGGTCACCGATTATTTCGGCGGCGTCACGGTGGCTTGGAGCAAGAAGCTGCAACGAAATGTCCTGGTCGCCTCCTACGAGATCGGTCGTTTCGGCCTGATGGAGGACAAGCGCCGCGAGCCCGACAAGGTCGCCGCGCAGCGGCACTATAATTCGCTCAAGGGTTTCAAGGTCTTTGTTATGAACGGGCCGACGCCCGACAAATGGAACCTGATCGCGACGCGCACCACCGACTACAAACATCCCGATGCGCCGGTGGGTGAACAGCAGGGATCGGGCGCGCTCGACGCGGCGACATGGTTCGGGGGAAAATATATGCTTCTCTCGTCGGCGCCCGACGACAGCTATTCGCTCACCGAATATCCCGACTATCTCTATTCGCCCGGCTATCAGGTCTGGGACATGGAGGACCCCGCCGATCCGAAGTTCGTTTCGCAGATCACCGTCCCTGGCCAGCGCCTCGGCGATCCCGAGAGCGAGGCTGCGTACCGCGCCAATCCGCGCGCGGGCAACCGGACGAGCTGGATGGGCTCGCGCTATCCGATCGTGACGTCGAAGCCGGTCGAGGCGGGTGGCAAGATCGGCTTCGGCGGCATGGGCGGCCTCGGCTTCTACAGCTTCGACCTCAGCGACCCGGCGAACCCGAAGACGCTCGGCCATCTTTCGGTGCCGCCGAGCTACGCGGGGACCGAGTTCGACAATGTCGATGTCAGCCAATATGACCGCACCGGCTTCGTTTTTTCCAACGGCTATCCGATGAACGAAAGCTGTTACGAGCCGTTCAAGCCGATCTATTCGATCGACGTGCGCGATCCCGCGCATCCTAAGATCGCGGCGACTTTCCCGCGCCCGACGCCGCCGCCCGAGGCCTCTTTTACCGATTTTTGCCAGCGGCGCGGCAGTTTCGGACCGAAACGGTCGGGCGGGCTGACCCAGCCCCAGCGCGGCCGGCAGGGCCTTGCCATCTATGCCTTTTACAACGCCGGCATCCAGATTTTCGACGTCAAGGATCCGGCAAAGCCGGCGATCGCAGGCTATTTCGTTCCGCGCTTCGCCAATGAAAAAGAAATGCCAGACTATACGTTCGGCAATTCGACGTTTGCGGTCTACACCGAATATGACCGCAACATCATCTGGGCCTTTTCGGTGAACGGCGTCTACGCGCTGTCGAGCCCGCTGCTCGGCAAGCCGAACCTCGGCGCGCCAAAGAATATCTGGCCCGTGCGGAAATAGAAAGTTGTTCGTCACCCCGGCGAAGGCCGGGGTCTCGCCGGGGCGGTGAGACGCGAGGTCGGGATCCCGGCCTTCGCCGGGATGACGGAAGAAATGTTTTAGAAGGACAAACCGATGCGCACAGCCACGATGGGGCTGGCGGGGGCCTTGCTCCTTGCCGGATGCTCGAACACGCCCGGTGAACAGGCACCGGAGGCTCCCGCCGAACCCGCGGGCGACAATATCCTGCATATCAGTAGGGGCGGCATCGCCGAAGCCGACGGGAATGAGGCGAAGCGCCACTGGTCGACCTGGGCGATCAACCTTGTCGACGGCGGGCCTGCCTATGGCTGGCTGTCGGACAAGGGCGTCACGCTTCCGCACGCGCTGAATTTCGAGCTGGCTGGCACCGCAAAGATCGATGCCGTCGCCCTCGACAACCGGTTTGAGCCGGTGGTGCGCGAGGACGGATCGATGTCGCAGACCGCCGAAGGATCGCCGGTCCGGCGTTTCGCGCTGCTCGGCTCGAACAAGGGGCCGGAGGGACCCTATGAAATGCTGGTCGAGGGGGAAGCGAAAGCGGACGCACGAACCGTCGTGAAATTGCCGACGCCAGCATCGGCGCGCTGGCTCCGACTGCGCATCGACAGCAATTGGAAGGGCCGCGGGCCGACGCGGCTTTCCGATCTTGCCGTGCTCGGCGCGCTCGATCGCCGCGGCGACGCGGCGGTTGCCGATGCCGATGCGAGCGGGGTCTATTCGCACGAATATGGCCCGATCCTGTTGCGGCAGCAGGGCAATGAGATATTCGGTTGCTACACCGACGGGCTCGGCACCCTGCGCGGGACGGTATTCGGGCGCATCATGCGGCTTGCCTGGTATTCGAAGGAAGAGGGCAGCATCGGCGCGGCGACGCTGGTCGCGGCGAACGGCAAGCTCTATGGCTTCTGGTATCGCCCCGAAGACAAGATGGGCAGCCCGTGGAATGCGGTGAGGGAAGGCGGCCTTGCGGGCGCCGACCTCGGCAAGTGTCGCGCGGCGCTCTATCCGTCTTCCTGATATCGAGGACGCCCTTTTCATGACCCTGCCATTTGCCGTTGCAGCACCTACTGCCGAGATTGCCGGCAGCGCCGATCGCTTTCCGGTTCGCCGTATTTTTTGCGTCGGCAAGAATTACGCCGATCATGCGCGCGAAATGGGCGGCGATCCGACGCGTGAGCCGCCCTTCTTCTTTTCGAAGCCCGCCGACGCGCTGGTCGGAGCGACCGCCGACATCGCGATGCCGCCGCGCACCGACAATCTGCATCACGAGATCGAGCTGGTGGTGGCGCTGGGCAAAGGCGGTGCGAATATCGCGGCGGCCGACGCTCTGTCGCACGTCTTCGGCTATGCCGTCGGCAACGACCTGACGCGCCGCGATCTTCAGGCCGAGGCCAAGGCGGACGGGCGGCCGTGGGACATGGCGAAGGGTTTCGACCACAGCGCCGTGCTGTCGCCGATCCGTCCCGCGGCCGCGGTCGGCCATCCGGCAAGCGCGCGTATCTGGCTGTCGGTCAATGGCGAGCCGCGGCAGGAGGGCGACATCGCCGACATGATCTGGCCGGTGGCCGACATCATTGCCGAACTGTCGGCCTATGTCGAACTGCGGCCCGGCGACCTGATCTACACCGGCACGCCCGCGGGGGTGGGCCGTATCGTCGCGGGCGATGTCGTCGAAGGCGGTGTCGACGGCATCGGGACCATCGCCAACCGCTTTCTATAACCGCATCGATATATCATGACGGCCATTCGGTATTTTTTGTGTATGGCTTCGGCGCCTAGGCCGGTCGCGAAACTGGCTCTCGGATGAAGGATCGCACATGACATCGACCACAGTCGCCCGCAACGTCGTAACGGGGCTGCGCGATCTGGGCGTCCGCCATATCTTCGGCGTGCCGAGCGGCGGCTGGGTCGATTATATGGAAGCGATCCGCACGACCGACGGTATCGATTTCGTGCTGGCCAGCCACGAAGGCGGGGCGGGCTTCATGGCCGACGTCTGCGGGCGACTGACCGGCGTTCCGGGAGTGTGTTTCGGCACCTTCGGTCCCGGCGCGACCAATCTTGCGACCGGCGTCGGCGGCGCGACGCTCGACCGATCGCCGATGATCGCGCTGACCGACGAGATGCCGGCGCCGCTGCGCGGCCGCACGGTCCAGATGGGGATCGACCATCAGGCGCTGTTCGCGCCGCTGACCAAGGCGACGATGCGGATCGCGGCGGACAGCGCGGCCGACACGCTGGCCGAAGCGGCGCGTATCGCGCTGTCGGGGCGCCCCGGCGCAGTGCATGTCGGCCTGCCGCAGGGAATGAGCGCGCAAGCGGTCGAAGCGCAGGCGATCGGAACGGTCGAGGCCGACCCGCTGCCGATGCCCGACCCCGCCGCGACCGACGCGCTGGTCGCCGCCTTTGCCGCCGCCGAAAAGCCGGTCCTCGCGATCGGTCTCGGTGCCGTTCATGCCGGGGTGCAGGATCGCATCGCCGCGCTCGCCGAGCGCTTCGGCCTGCCGGTGCTGCTCACCCCGATGGCGAAGGGCATGATCGCCGAGGATCATCCGAATTACGCCGGGGTGCTCTTCCATGCGCTCTCCGATATGGTCGGCCAGACGCATGCCGAGGCTGATCTGGTCGTCGCGATCGGTTACGACCCGATCGAGTTCAATTACGAAAGCTGGATGAAGGACGGGCTGGCGCTCGCCAGCGTCGACGTCGCGCGCGTCGATATCGACCGCGACAAGCATCCGGTCGCCGCCGAGGTCGTCGGAGCGATCGCGCCGGCGCTCGACGCGCTGCTGGCGCTGCCCGCTGCCAGCAAGGACTGGGATCTCGCCGGGCTCGCGGCACGCAAGGCGGAGATGTTCGCGAAGCTTGCGGGGCGGGACGGCGCCTTCGGGCCTTGCGCGGCCCTCGACGTGCTGCGCGACGTGCTGCCTGACAACGGCATCATGACGTGCGATGTCGGCGCGCACACGCATCTGATCGGCCAGCACTGGCGCACGCCGAAGCCCGGCACGCAGATCATGACCAACGGCTGGTCGGCGATGGGATTCGGCCTTCCCGCAGCAATTGCTGCGAAGCTCTGTCGCCCCGATACGCCGGTATGCTGCGTGCTCGGTGACGGCGGTTTCCTGATGACCGCGGGCGAACTGGCGACCGCGGTGCGCGAAAAGCTGCCGCTGGTGATCGTGATCTTCACCGACAACGACCTCGCGCTGATCCGCATCAAGCAGGAAAAGAAATCCAATCCCATCTATGGCACCCCGGTGCGCGCCGAGGGAACGATCGGCGGCCCGTCGCTGTTCGGTGTGCCGGTAACGGTCGCGCGCGATCCGGCGGAATTTCGGGCGGCACTCGACGCGGGCTTTGCCGCGGACGGGCCGGTGATCGTCGAGGCCCTGCTCGACAGCCGCGAATATGACGATCTGGTGCTGCGCAAGGATAAGCCATGATGCACGCCGCCTTGGGCAGCGAACGGTCGCTGCTGATCGGCGGCCGCTGGGAAACGGCGGAGCAGGTGATGCCGGTGTTCGCCCCTTGGTCGGGCGAAGCGCTCGGCTCGGTCGCTTGCGCCGATCCGTCGCACGTCGCGCGCGCGGTGGCGAGCGCGCTGCGCGGCGCCGAGGCGATGCGCGATCTGTCGAGTGGTGCGCGGTCGCGCATCCTCCACGTCGCTGCGACCGCGCTGGAGGCGGAAGCCGAAAGCTTCGCCGCCGCGATCACTGCGGAAACGGGCAAGCCGATCCGTGCCGCGCGGCGCGAAGTGGCGCGCGCGGTCAACACGCTGCGATTGTCGGGCGAGGAGGCGGTGCGGCTCGCTGGCGAGACGCTTGCCTTTGACAGCTATCCCGGCGGCGAAGCGCGGTCGGGCCATTATGTCCTGGAACCGGTCGGGGTGATCGCGGCGATCACGCCGTTCAACGATCCGCTCAATCTTGTCTGTCACAAGCTCGGTCCCGCCTTCGCCGCGGGCAACGCGGTTGTGCTCAAGCCCGCGGAGCAGGCGCCACTCGTCGCTATCCGGCTCGCGCGCCTGCTGCTCGCCGCCGGCCTGCCCGGCGAAGCGCTCAACCTGCTCACCGGGCGCGGCGGCGATTTTGGCGACGCGCTGACCGGCCATCCGGACGTCGCGATGGTCAGCTTTACCGGCGGGGCAAAGGTGGCGCAGGCGATCTGCCGCGCGGCCGGGATCAAGCGGCTGGCGATGGAGCTTGGCGGCAACGGTCCGGTGATCGTGATGGACGATGCCGATGTCGGGAGGGCTGCGGCCGCCTGCGCGGCGGGCGCTTTCGGCGCGGCGGGGCAGAATTGCGTCGGGGTGCAGCGAATCTATGTCCATGATGCGATCCATGACGTCTTTCAGGCCGCGCTCGTCGCCGCGACCGAAGCGTTGCGCGTCGGCGATCCGCTGGACCCGGCAACCGACATCGGGCCGATGATCGGCGGTGACGAGGCGGCGCGCATCATCGCCTGGGTCGACGAAGCGGTCGCGCGCGGCGCCACCCTGCTTACGGGCGGCGAGCGGGCCGGGGCGCTGGTGCGGCCGACGCTGCTTGCCGATGTTCCGGGCGACGCGCCGGTGGTCTGTCACGAAGCCTTCGGTCCCATCGCGAGCCTGTTTCGCTTCACCGATCTGGACGAAGCCATCGACGCCGCGAACGGCGCCGACTACGCGATACACGCGGCGATCTTCACCGAATCGCACCGCACCGCCCGCCATGCGGCGCGGCGCCTGCGTGCGGCGGGGGTGATGATCAACGATTCGACCGACTACCGCCTCGATGCCATGCCGTTCGGCGGTGCCGGACGCGGGAATATGGGGCGCGAGGGGGTGCGCTTTGCGGCGCGCGAAATGTCGCAGACGAAGGTGATTTGCTACCATGACGCTTGATAGTCTCGATCGCGCCGCCTGTGCGGCCATGGATGCCGCCGATCCGCTCGCTCCCTTGCGCGATCGCTTCGATATCCCGACGGGGATGATCTATCTCGACGGCAATTCGCTGGGCGCGATGCCGAAGGGCGCGGCGGCGCGCGCGCACGACGTGGTGACCCGCGAATGGGGCGCCGACCTGATCAAGAGCTGGAACAGCGCGGGCTGGTTCGACCTGCCGGTGCGCCTCGGCGACAAGCTTGCCCCGCTGATCGGTGCGGGGGACGGCGAGGTAATCGTCTGCGATTCGACAAGCCAGAATCTGTTCAAGGTGCTGTCGGCGGCGGTTGCGCTACGCGCCGAGCGACGGGTGCTGATCCTCGAAGGCAGCAATTTCCCGACCAATAATTACATTGCCCAGGGCGTCGCAGCCGCGACCGGCGGGCGCGTGGAGGTGCGGCTCTGCGAAAAGGACGAGATTGCGGGGGCGATCGACGAGGACACGATCGCGGTCGCGATCACCCACGTCCATTACAAGACCGGGCATATCCACGACATGGCAGCGATCACCGCGTCCGCGCAGGCGGCGGGGGCGCTCGCGATCTGGGATTTGTGCCACAGCGCGGGCGCGATGCCGGTCGACCTGGGTGGCGCGGGCGTCGATTTCGCGGTCGGCTGTACCTATAAATATCTGAACGGCGGTCCGGGCTCACCCGCCTTCCTGTTCGCGGCAAAGCGGCACCAGGGTCAGGCGCTGCAGCCCGTGACCGGCTGGTGGGGTCATGCCGCGCCCTTCGCTTTCGAGCCCGGCTATCGGCCGCAGCGCGACATTCGCCAGTTCCTGATCGGCACGCAGCCGATCCTGTCGATGGCGCTGGTCGAGGTCGGTCTGGACATCCATCGCGCCGCTGACATGAACGCGATCCGCGCCAAGTCGATGGCGCTGACCGACCTGTTCATCCGGCTCGTCGAGGAGCGTTGCGCCGGCCATGGCTTCACCCTTGCGTCGCCGCGCGAAGCGGCGGCGCGCGGCAGTCAGGTGTCCTTTGCGCACGCCGATGGTTATCCGATCATGCGCGCGCTGATCGCAGCGGGCGTGATCGGCGATTTCCGCGCGCCCGATACGGTGCGTTTCGGCTTCACGCCGCTCTATGTCGGCTATGCCGATGTCTGGGATGCGGTCGACCGGCTGGTGACGATCATGGATGACGGGATATGGAAACGACCCGAGCATCAAATCCGCGACGCGGTGACCTGAGCGCGGGGGCAGGGGGAATGACGATGGACGAACAGGCCTATCTCGACCGTGAGGCGGGGCTCGAGCGCGGACTCAGCAAGGCGCAGATCATCATGATCGGCCTTGGCGGGGCGATCGGCACCGGCCTGTTCATGGGATCGGGCATCGCGATCGGCTACGCCGGGCCGGGCGTCCTGATCAGCTATCTGATCGCGGCACTGGTCGCGGTCATCATGGTCTTCAGCCTGTCGGAAATGGCGGTCGTCCATCCCACCGCGGGTTCGTTCGGAACCTATGCCGAAATCTACCTTGGCCCGATGATGGGATTCATCGTGCGCTATACCTACTGGATCCAGCAGGTGCTGTTGATCGGCAGCGAGGCGGTTGCGGTCGGCATCTATATGGGATGGTGGTTGCCCGACACGCCGGTGTGGATGTGGGCGCTGGGCAGCGCGGCGACGGTCGTCTGGGTCAATACGCGCGCGGTGCATAATTTCGGGTCGGTCGAATATTGGCTGACCGTCATCAAGGTGTCGGCGATCGTCGGCTTCATCATCGTGGGCCTGAGCCGCATCTTCGGTATCGTCGGCGATCCGGTCGGGCTGCACAATGTCACGGGGCTCGCTGGCGGTTTCCTGCCCAACGGCTTTTCGGGCGTCTGGATGGCGGTGCTGATGGCGCTGTTTTCGTTCATGGGGCTGGAGTTCGTCGTCGGCACCGCGAGCGAGGCGAAAGACCCGAAAGAGGCGATACCGGCGGCGCTGCGCACGATGGCGGCGCGGCTGTTCCTCTTCTACATCCTCGCGCTGTTCATCATCGTCGCCTTCCTGCCGTGGACGGAGTCGGGGGCGAAGGTCGTTACCGAAAGCCCGTTCGTGAAGATGTTTGCCAGCGCGGGGATCCCCTATGCCGCCGGCATGATGAACTTCGTTGTCGCGACCGCGGCGCTGTCGGCGATGAACACCAGCATCTATCTGGGATCGCGCATGCTCTTTTCGCTCGCGCGCGGCGGCTATGCACCGCGAAAGCTGGGTGAGCTGAATGCCCAGCATGTCCCGATGCGCGCAACGATCGTCACCGGCGTCGGCATCCTCCTCGCCGCCTCGCTGTCGATCCTCACCCCGCTCGCCTATAATTATCTTTTCGGGATCGTGCTGTTCGGTGGTTTGCTCGTCTGGGGTGCGATCCTCGTCAGTCACCTGCGTTTTCGGCGGCGCCATCGCGGCGCCGATTTGCCGGTGCAGACGCCCTTCTTCCCTTATGCCCAGCTTCTGGGGCTGGCGCTGCTGGGGGCGATCGGTGTGACGATGGCGGTCGATGCCGACTGGCAGGTCGCCGTCTTTGCGGGTGGTCCCTGGCTGTTGCTAATCGCTGCTGCCTATTTCGTCTGGCGGCGTGTGTCGCCCTCGGCGGAAGCCGGCTGATCCTGCCCCAGTTCGCTGCGGATCTCCGCGGCGACCTCGTGTACGACGTCCATGAAATAGGCGGCGGCCGCCGACAGTTCGACATTGGCATGCCTCGTCGCGCCGATCCGCGAACTGGCGCCTTCGAGTGTCACGGGCAGCGCGACGAGACCCGCCTGACCGATCCCGACCTGATGCGGCATCGCCGCCACCATGTCGGTGCTCATCAGCAGGGCGTGATTGGTCAGGATCGACACCGATTCTATCACGTCGAGCGGCGGTTCCAGATCTTCGTGGCGAAAGGCCTGGTCGATCTGGCGGCGCAGCGATGTCTGCGTCGGCGGCATCACCCACGCCTGATCGACCAGGTCGGCGAGCGTCAGCGCGTCACGCTGCGTCAGCGGATGGCCCGCGCGCACCATGATCGATACGGTATCGAGGTACAGCACATCCTGCCTCAACCCCTCGCGCTCGCGATATTCGGGCAGGCGGCCGAGCACGACGTCGATGTCACCGGTGCGCAGGCCGGGCATCAAGCGGTCGATCGTGCCTTCGGCGACCGTCACCGCGATCCCGGGACGCCGCTCGCGCAGCCGCGCCAGCGCGCGCGGTAGCAGCGATGTCGATGCCGCAAGCAATGTGCCGACATGGACGCGCCCCGACAGACCTTCTTCCAGCGACTGCAGTTCCTCGCCGGCATGGCGAAGCTGCGCAAGGATCAGCTTGCCATGCTTGATCATGACCGCACCGAAATCGGTCGGGGTGACGCCGCGCGAAGAGCGCTCGAAGAGCTGGACGCCCAAGGCGTCCTCCAACTCCTTGATACTCTTCGTGGCCGCGGGCTGGGCGATGTTGAGCGCCTGCGAGCCTTTCAGCACCGTGCCTTCGTCGGCGATGGCGGTCAGCAGCCGCAACTGACGCAGCTTCAGGCGTCCGAGCAGGAAATTCTCGTGAAATTTTGGCATGATGTATCTCCCACCCGGTTCGGACAGGATATAGCCATTTTGTAATAGCGAGGGCAAGTCTCGGGATTATTGTTGATAGCTACCCGTCGTTACTCAACCGCATGGCCCGCGCGCTTCGGCGACCCGCGGGGTGTTTGAAGGACAAGGGTGCGGCGACAATCATGATGGACAATCCAGCGCAACGGGCGGCCGTGATCGACATGCACAGCCACTTCTTTCCGGCGATGGATGCCGCCTATCGCGCCCGCGCCGAAGCCGACGGCCTGCCGTGGCTGCGCGATGACGGCGACGGCAGCGGCTTCATCATGTCGGGCGCCAAGATGTTCCGCCCCGTCGACGATATATTGTGGAATCCCGCGCGCCGCGTCGAAGCGCTCGACCAACAGGGGATCGACCTGCAAATCATCTGCGCGACGCCGATCATGTTCGGCTATAGTCGGCCCGCCGGGCAGGCGCTCGAATGTGCGCAGCGCTTCAATGACGCGGCGCTCGAATTTTGCGGCCACGCGCCGCATCGGATGAAGGCTCTGGCGCAGGTGCCGTTGCAGGATATCGACCGCTCGTGCGGCGAGGTCAGCCGCGCGATGGAATGCGGCCATCTTGGCGTCCAGATCGGCAATCATATGGGGCTGCGCAACCTCGACGATGAAGGCATCCTGACCTTTCTCACCCACTGCGCCGAAGTGGGTGCGGCGGTGCTCGTCCATCCGTGGGACATGATGGCGCGCGAACGCATGCCCAAATATATGCTGCCCTGGCTCGTCGCGATGCCCGCCGAGACGCAGCTTTCGATCCTGTCGCTGATCCTGTCGGGCGCGTTCGAGCGCCTGCCGAAAAGCCTGCGCATCTGTTTCGGTCACGGCGGCGGCAGTTTCGCCTTTCTGCTCGGCCGCGTCGAAAATGCCTGGAAATATCGCGACATCGTCCGTGTCGATTGCCCGAACCCGCCCTCGACCTATGTCGATCGCTTTTTCGTCGATTCAGCGGTGTTCGACCCGCGCGCGCTGACCCTGCTCGTCGAAGTGATGGGCGAAGACCGTGTGTTGCTCGGTTCGGACCACCCGTTCCCACTCGGCGAACAGGACATCGGCCAGCTCGTTCGCGATCACAGCGGTCTGTCGGGCGCGCAGAAGGCCAAGATATTCAGCGGCAATTCGCGCAGGTTTCTGAATCTGTAGCGCACACCGTCTTTCGCGCCCGACCGGCGCGTCAATGCGCCGCCGCGCCGCCGAGGCCGTCGATCTTTTTCGATTGCTTGGCGATCAGGCCTGGGAAGAAGCGCGCGAGGCGGCCGAGGCGGCGCGCCATCTTGCCGACGGGGACATGCACGCGGTCGCCGTGAACGGCATCCCATGCTGCCTTTGCGACATCTTGCACCGGCGAGATTTCGAAACCGCTCGCCGACAGGCGGTCGCGGGCCGGCTCGTTGCTGTCGGCGCTGACCTGGTCGAGCAAAGGCGTGTCGATGAAGCCGGGCATCAGCGAGCGAACCTTGATCCCATATTTGGCGAACTCGATCTCCAGCCCCTCGGTCAGCCCGCGCACCGCGAACTTCGTCGCCGAATAGACGGCAAGCCCGGCGACGCCATAGAAGCCCGACGCCGATCCGGTGTTGAGGATCGCCGATCCGGGGGTCGCGCGCAGCAACGGCATCGCCATGTAGATGCCGTTGACGACGCCACCGAAATTGATCGCAATCAGCCGGTCCGCCTCTTCGGGCGGCATGTCGAGGAACTGGCCGCCCGATCCGATACCGGCGTTGTTGAACAGGACGTCGAGGCGACCGCCGCTCGCGGCTGCGAATTCGGCAAGGGCAGCTTTCCATTGGTCGCGGTCGCGTACGTCCATGACGTGGCGCGACGAGGCGCCGTCGGGAAGCAGCGCGGCGGTTTCGTCGATGCCCTGCTTGTTGACGTCGGCGATCCCGACGAACCAGCCCTGCGCCGCAAAATATTGCGCGGTGGCGCGGCCGATGCCCGATCCGCCGCCGGTGATGAATATCGCCTTCCGTGCCATCCCGTCCTCCCTGACATGTTTGTCAGTAGAGAACAGGCGAAGTTGACGCGCCCGTCAAGCGCAATCGCGGCGCGCGGCGCAAACGGGCTTTGACAGCGATGCGCGCGGCGATATGGAGCAGGTGGGGTCGCAGGGGAGTATCAGACGATGAACAAGCTGTTTTTGGCCGCCGCACTGGCGGTCGTTTCGATGCCGGCGGCTGCAACCGCACAGGCTCCGAATGCCGCGCCGACGATCGGCGACTATGTCGCGGCCATGCGAACGACAATCGGAACGGTATTCGAGGGCGGTATCCAGATTCAGGCCGTGGATGCCGAGGACAATACGCTGGTGATCACCGTAACCGGTCCCGACGGATGGCGAGCCGACGCAACGCCGCAGCAGGTTTCCGATGCCCTCGTCATAGGCTTCTGCGAAACCTCGCCCGAATTCTTCCGGTCCAGCCACATCACGATGCGTGTCGATTCGATCGATACGAAGGCGAAACAAAAGGGGCCGCTGGTCTCCGACTGTCCTTCGGGCGGCACGTGAAGGCGGCACAGGCCGTCACGCCGCCTCTGGACCTTCGCGCCTTTTCACCCTATGTTCATGCAGCAGCGCGTTATATGCAGCGCGTTGGATTGGAATAGGGGCGATTCTTGCGGTTATTGCTGACCCTTTTGGCGCTGCTCACCGGCTTCGCGACCGCGGACCGGGCGATGGCGGCGCCTGCCACGCCCGTGGCAATGGGGTCGCTGGTCATGCTCGCCGAAAGCGCGAACAAGGCCGAGGCGAGCGATAGCGAACGCCGACCAACCACCGCTACCCCGACCCGCCGCACGACGAGCGGCGGCAGCGGCAAGCCGCGCAAGGCGGCCCCGCCGCATCTTCCCGGCCTCCTCACCGGCAGCGACCGCGCGCTCGAATAGCCTTTTGGCGATGCCCTGACGGGCCAGGCTCCGAATGATCGGGGCCTTTTTCTGCATATTCGTGCGGCGCGTCCGCCACCCTTTTCGATAATCCAAGGAAATCCGCCATGTTCGGCAGCATTGCCAAGAGCCTGTTCGGCTCGTCCAACGACCGCTACGTCAATTCGATCCGCAAGACCGTCGCCAAGATCAACGCCTTCGAGCCCGAAATGGAGGCGAAGAGCGACGAGGAATTGAAGGCGCAGACCCCGAAGTTCCGCGCCCGGCTCGATGCCGGCGAAACGCTCGACGACATCCTGCCCGAAGCCTTTGCGACGGTTCGCGAAGCGGCAAAGCGCACGCTCGGCATGCGCCATTTCGACGTGCAGATGATTGGCGGCATCGTCCTCCACCGCGGCGAAATCGCCGAAATGGCGACGGGCGAAGGCAAGACGCTGATGGCGACTTTGCCCTGCTATCTGAATGCGCTCGAGAGCAAGGGCGTTCACGTCGTCACCGTGAACGATTATCTGGCCCGCCGCGACGCCGAATGGATGGGCACCGTTTATGGCTTTCTGGGGCTGACGACCGGGATCATCGTTCCCAACCTCAACGAAACCGAACGCCGCGCCGCCTATAACAGCGACATCACCTATGCGACGAACAACGAGCTGGGTTTCGACTATCTGCGCGACAACATGAAATATGACCGCGGCCAGATGGTCCACCGCCCGTTCAATTTCGGCATCGTCGACGAAGTTGATTCGATCCTGATCGACGAAGCGCGTACGCCGCTGATCATCTCCGGCCCGACCGACGACAAATCCGAACTCTATATCCGCGTCAACGAAGTGGTCCTTCAGCTCGGCGAAGAGGATTATGAGAAGGACGAAAAGGCGAAGTCGATCAGCCTGACCGAAGAAGGCACCGAGCATGTCGAGCGATTGCTCGAAAACGCCGGGCTGCTCCAAGGCAGCAACCTCTACGACATCGAGAACACGCAGGTCGTCCATCACGTCAACCAGGCGCTGAAAGCCATCGTGATGTTCCGCCGCGACACCGACTATATCGTCAAGGACGGCAAGGTTGTCATCATCGACGAATTCACCGGCCGCATGATGGATGGCCGCCGCTGGTCCGACGGCCTGCACCAGGCGGTCGAGGCGAAGGAGGGCGTGAATATCGAGCCCGAAAACCAGACGCTCGCCTCGATCACCTTCCAGAATTATTTCCGCATGTATCCCAAGCTGAGCGGGATGACCGGCACCGCGGCGACCGAGGCGGCCGAATTCTTCGAAATCTACAAGATGAACGTCGTCACCATCCCGACGAACCGCCCGATCGCGCGCATCGATGAGGAAGATGAATTCTACAAGAATATCACCGACAAGTTCGGCGCGATCGCACGCACGATCCGCGATGCGAACGAGCGCGGCCAGCCGGTGCTGGTCGGCACGGTGTCGATCGAGAAGTCCGAGCTTCTGTCCTCCTATCTCGAAAAGGAAGGCGTGCCGCACAGCGTCCTCAACGCGCGCTTCCATGAAAGCGAAGCGCATATCGTCGCGCAGGCCGGTCGCGCCGGCGCGGTGACGATCGCGACGAACATGGCGGGCCGCGGCACCGACATCAAACTCGGCGGCAGCGAAGAATTCCGCATCGAGGACGAGCTGAAGGACATGCCCGAAGGCGCCGAACGCGACGCCGCCGAGGCACGAATCCGCGAGGAAGTCGCCGCTGAGCGTGAGGCGGTGAAGGCCGCCGGCGGGTTGTTCGTGCTCGCCACCGAGCGCCACGAAAGCCGCCGCATCGACAACCAGCTGCGTGGCCGTTCGGGCCGTCAGGGCGACCCCGGCCTGTCGAAATTCTACCTCTGCCTCGACGACGATCTGCTTCGCATCTTCGGTCCCGACACGCTGTTCGCCAAGATGATGAACAAGAATCTCGAGGATGGCGAAGCGATCGGATCGAAGTGGCTGTCGAAGGCGATCGAGACCGCGCAGAAGAAGGTCGAGGCGCGCAACTACGACATCCGCAAGCAGGTCGTCGAATATGACAACGTCATGAACGACCAGCGCAAGGTGATCTACGAACAGCGCGGCGAGATCATCGACAGCGAAACGGTCGATGACGCGATGACGGCGATGCGTGCCGAAACGGTCAATGCGATCGTCGCCGATGCGTGCCCGCCGGGCAGCTATCCCGAGCAATGGGACATCGAGGCGATGAAGGAGCGGGTGGCGAACATCCTCGACCTCAGCCCGCCGTTCGATGAATGGATGCAGGAAGATGCGGTCGATGCCGAAGTCTTCGAGGAGCGCATCCAGCAGATGGCCGACGCGGCTGCGGCCGAAAAGGCGGCGCAGGTCGACCAGGAAAGCTGGCGCGGTATCGAAAAGTCGATCCTGCTCCAGACGCTGGACCATCATTGGAAGGACCATCTCGCGACGCTCGACGCATTGCGGCAGGCGATCTTCCTGCGCGCCTATGCGCAAAAGCAGCCGATCAACGAATATAAGGCCGAGGCTTTCGGGCTGTTCGAACGGATGCTGCAGAATATCCGCGAGGATGTAACGCGCACCGTGGCGCGGATCGATTTCCAGTTCCAGGAACCCGAACCGATGCCGTTGCCCGACCTGCCGGACTTCCTGACGACGCACATCGATCCCTTCACGGGCGAGGACAACAGCGCCGATATCGACGGCGGATCGCTGGGCGTGATCGCCGACACGCTGCCGCCGATGCAGGTGCCGCGCCCCGATCTTCCCGAAGGCGAAAATCCCTATGCGGCGCTGGAGATCAGCCGCAACGCGCCGTGCCCCTGTGGTTCGGGCCGCAAGTACAAGCACTGCCACGGGCAGCTTTGACGGCATAGGACGGCGGGGCCGCGCGCCGGTGCGCGCGGCCCTTCGCGCCGTGACGAGGCCGCTTGCCATCGCGCGGCGGCGCGATTAGCATCTTTCCCATAAGCTTGGTGGCCGTGTAGCCGCCGGGCGACGTAGCAGGTCGGAACAGGGCGCCGCGTTTATCGTGCGCGGTTGGCGTAGCTGTTGCGTGGAAAGGGTCGGAGCATTTCCTTCTTCGACGAGATGATAACCGGGGGTGGCGGGACCAGGCCGCCCTATCGCGAATATTGCGAATGGTTCGATGCCGAGGATGCCCAGCGCATCCAGCGCAAGACGCAGCAGGCCGAAGCCTTTTTTCGCACCACTGGCATTACCTTCAACGTCTATGGCGAGGCCGACGCCGACGAGCGGCTGATCCCGTTCGACGTCGTGCCGCGGATCATCGCGGCGGGTGAGTGGCGCCGCCTGTCGCGCGGGATCGAGCAGCGGGTGCGCGCGCTCAACGCCTTTCTCTACGATATCTATCACCGGCAGGAGATTTTGCGTGCCGGCCGGGTGCCGACCGCGTTGATTGCGCGCAACGATGCCTTCCTGCCGATGATGATGGGCATGGATCCGCCGGGCGGCGTCTATACCCATATCAGCGGCATCGATATCGTCCGCACCGGCGCCGACGAATTCTATGTGCTGGAGGATAATGCCCGCACCCCGTCGGGGGTGTCCTACATGCTCGAGAATCGCGAAACGATGCTCCAGATGTTTCCGGAGCTGTTCGCGAAAGTACCGGTGCGCGAGGTCGGCGACTATCCGATCAACCTCCTGAAATCGCTGTCGGCCTGTGCGCCGCCGATGTGCGGCGGTACGCCGACCGTCGCGGTGTTGACGCCGGGCATCCACAACAGCGCCTATTTCGAGCACAGCTTCCTTGCCGATCAGATGGGCGCCGAACTGGTTGAAGGGCATGACCTGCGCGTCGTCGATGGCCGGGTCGCGATGCGCACGACGCAGGGCTATCGCGCGATCGACGTCCTTTACCGCCGCGTCGACGATGATTTCCTCGACCCGCTGAATTTCCGTCCCGATTCGATGCTGGGGGTGCCGGGGATATGGGACGTCTATCGCGCCGGCGGCATCACGATTGCCAATGCGCCGGGGACCGGGATCGCCGATGACAAGGCGCTCTATAGTTACATGCCCGACATCATCGAATTCTACACCGGCGAAAAGGCGCTGTTGCCCAACGTGCCGACGTGGCGATGCAGCGAGCCCGAACATCTGCGCGAGGTGCTCGACCGGCTTCCCGAACTGGTGGTGAAGGAAGTGCACGGGTCGGGCGGCTATGGAATGCTCGTCGGGCCGGCCGCGAGCCGGAAGGAAATCGCAGCGTTCCGCGCCAAGCTGGAGGCCAACCCCGGCAATTATATCGCCCAGCCGACCCTGTCGCTTTCGACGGTCCCGATCTTCACCAAAAAGGGCCTTGCGCCGCGGCATGTCGATCTGCGTCCCTTTGTCCTGATGTCGCCGCAGGGCATCACCATCACCCCCGGCGGCCTGACGCGCGTCGCGATGACCAGGGGATCGCTGGTCGTGAACAGCAGCCAAGGTGGCGGCACCAAGGACACCTGGGTGTTGGAGGACTGACGGCGATGCTAGGCAAAACCGCAGGCAGCCTCTTCTGGATGGCGCGCTATCTTGAACGAAGCGAGAATAATGCGCGGCTGATCGACGCGGGCTTTCGCATCGCGCTCACGCGGTCGCAGACGGCGCCCGCCGAATGGCGCTCGATATTGGAGACCGCGGGGGTCGATCAGGCATTCCTGGCGACGCACGATGATTACAGCTCCGCGCGCGTGGTCGATTTCCTGCTGCGCGACCCGGCCAACCCGTCGAGCATCCTGTCGATCGTCAAGCACGCGCGCGACAATGCGCGCACCGCGCGCACCGCACTGACGCGCGAGGTGTGGGAGGCGGTGAATACGAGCTGGATGACGTTGACCGACCTGCTCAAGCGGCCGGTGCGTGAGGACGATCTGCCCGACGTGCTCGCCGCGATCCGCCAGCAGAGTGCGCAGGTGCGCGGTGCGCTGACCGGCACGATGCTGCGCAACGATGGTTATAATTTCGCGCGGCTGGGCACTTTCCTCGAACGCGCCGACAACACGGCGCGCATTCTCGACGTAAAATATTATCTGCTGCTGCCCTCGGTCGCGCATATCGGCACCTCGATCGACAATGTGCAGTGGGAAACGATCCTGCGGTCGGTCTCGGCGCACCGCGCCTATCGCTGGCTTTACGGGGCCGAGATCAGCGCGCTCAAGATCGCCGAATTCCTGATCCTCTATGGCCAGATGCCGCGCAGCCTCGCCTTTTGCTGCGCCAAGATGCAGGATAATCTTGCCTGGCTGCAGCGCGGCTATGGCGAAGAGACCGAGGCAGGGCGGATGGCCGACGCCCTGTGCCGGCAAAAGCTCGCGGGGCCGATCCAGGCGATCTTCGATGGTGGCCTGCACGAATATCTGACCGATTTCCTGTCCGCCAATTCGGCGCTCGCGATGCAGATCGAGCGCGATTACCGTTTCGTGGAGTGACGATGTTCCTGCGTGTCGATCATACCACCCATTATCGTTATGACGCTCCCGTCGGCTATGCGCTGCAACAACTGCGCCTGACCCCCAAGGACCGGCCGGGCCAGCAGCGGATCCACGACTGGACGATCGAGGTCGAGGGCGGGGAAAAGCAGCTCCATTATGTCGATCATCACGGCAATGGCGTCGATCTGATCGCGGTGCACGGCGGCGATGCCGAACTTGTCATCCGGTGCCACGGCGCGGTCGAACTGCTCACCACAGACGGGGTGATCGGGGCGCATCGCGGGGCGATGCCGCTGTGGACCTTCCTCCGCCCGACGCCGCTGACGCGTGCGGGACGGGGCGTGCGCGCGCTGACCGCCGGATTGGGCCGCGACTTCGCGAACGATATCGAACGCGCGCATGCGCTGTCGGCGGCGATCCTCGACCGGCTGGCCTATCGCATCGGCGTCACCGATGCCGAGACAACCGCCGAACAGGCGCTGGGGGGCGAGGGCGGGGTGTGTCAGGATCACGCCCATATCTTCATCGCCGCGATGCGCCATCTGGGCCACCCTGCGCGTTATGTTTCGGGCTATCTCAGCATGGACGACCGCACCCATCAGGACGCCACCCACGCCTGGGCGGAGGCGCATTTCGACCATATCGGCTGGATCGGCTTCGACGTCAGCAACGGCCATTCGCCCGACGAGCGCTATATCCGCGTCGCGACGGGGCTCGATTATCGCGATGCCGCCCCGGTTCGCGGCATGCGCTATGGTGCGGCGCAGGAAAATCTGGTTGTCCAATTGCAGGTGCAGCAATAATCGGGACATCACAGGGGCGGGAC
Source organism: Sphingopyxis terrae subsp. terrae NBRC 15098 (assembly GCF_001610975.1). Lineage (NCBI taxonomy): Bacteria > Pseudomonadati > Pseudomonadota > Alphaproteobacteria > Sphingomonadales > Sphingopyxidaceae > Sphingopyxis > Sphingopyxis terrae. The sequence goes on from NZ_CP013342.1 coordinate 2,371,839, forward strand.
GGGGATTCGATGACCTATTGCGTGGGCATGCGTTTGAACAAGGGGCTGGTGTTCATGTCGGACACCCGCACCAACGCCGGCGTCGACGACATATCGCAGGTGCGCAAGATGCGCAGCTGGCACGTGCCGGGCGAGCGCGTGATCACGCTGATGTCGGCGGGCAATCTGGCGACCACGCAAGCGGTCGTCAGCCTGCTCGACGAACGCACCAAGGCGCCTGAAGAACGCCAACCGTCGATCCTGCAGGCGCCGTCGATGTTCCAAGTCGCGACGATCGTCGGGGAAACGCTGCGCCAGATCGTGCTGCGCTACGGCGCCGAAGGGCCGGCCGCCGAATCGATCTTTCGCGCCTCGTTGATCGTCGGCGGGCAGATTGCCGGCGCCGAACCGCGCCTGTTCCTGATCTATCCCGAGGGCAATTTCATCGAAGCGGGGGAGGATAATCCCTTCTTCCAGATCGGCGAAACCAAATATGGCCGCCCGATCATCGTGCGGTCCTACGATCCCGCCATGTCGTTCGAGGATGCGGTCAAGCTGCTGTGCGTCTCGTTCGATTCGACGATCCGCGCCAACGCCGGGGTCGATCTGCCGATCGACCTGAAGGTCCACGAACGCGACGATTTCCACGGCGTCCACGAACGCCGTTTCGAACGCGACGATCCCTATTTCCACAATGTGTCGCACGGCTGGGCCGAGGCGCTGGGCATCGCCCTGGCCGAACTGCCGGACTTCCATTTCTAAATCCCCCTCCCGCTTGCGGGAGGGGTTAGGGGTGGGGTCTCGCGAAGCGAGAATTTCGACGTTGGTGAAATGCCCACCCCGCTGCGACTAACCAGCAAGCTGGCAAGTCTCGCTGCCCCTCCCGTACACGGGAGGGGTTAGGGTTACCGGTTCTTCCGCCCTTCGATCAGCCCGTCGACCAGGCTCGGGTCCGCCAGCGTCGACGTGTCGCCGAGCGAGCCGAAGTCATTCTCCGCGATCTTGCGCAGTATCCGCCGCATGATCTTGCCCGACCGGGTCTTGGGAAGGGCGGGGGTCAGGTGGATATGGTCGGGCGTCGCGATCGGGCCGATTTCCGTGCGCACCTGCTGCCGCAGCGCGGCGGCAATCTCTTCGGTCGGCTCGACCCCGGCGTTGAGTGTGACATAGGCGTAGATGCCCTGACCCTTGATGTCGTGCGGGAAGCCGACGACCGCGGCTTCGGCGACCAGGTCGTGCAGCACGAGCGCGCTTTCGACCTCGGCAGTGCCCATACGGTGGCCCGAGACGTTGATGACATCGTCGACCCGCCCGGTGATCCGCCAATAGCCCTCGGCATCGCGGCGGCAGCCGTCGCCGGTGAAATATTTGCCCTTGTAGGTCGAAAAATAGGTCTGGATGAAGCGGTCATGGTCGCCATAGACCGTCCGCGCCTGCCCCGGCCAGCTGTGCGTGATGCACAGATTGCCCTCAGTCGCGCCGCCGACCTGTTCGTCGGCAAGCACCGCGCCATCGGCATCGACCAGCTGCGGCCGAACCCCGAAGAAGGGGCGCCCCGCGCTGCCCGGCTGCATCGGATGCGCGCCGGGAAGCGTCGTGATCATGATGCCGCCGGTCTCGGTCTGCCACCAGGTATCGACAACGGGGATGCGGCCCTTGCCGACGAGCTGGTGATACCAGCGCCATGCCTCGGGATTGATCGGTTCGCCGACGCTGCCGAGCAGCCGGAGCGTCGAGAGGTCGTGGCGTGTCACATAATCGTCGCCTTCGCGCATCAGCGCGCGGATCGCCGTCGGCGCGGTGTAGAGGATGTTGACCCGGTGTTTGTCGACGACCTGCCAGAAGCGGTCGTGGTCCGGATAATTGGGCACGCCTTCGAACATCAGCGTCGTCGCGCCATTCTGAAGCGGCCCGTAGACGACATAGCTGTGCCCCGTGACCCAGCCGATGTCGGCGGTGCACCAGAAGATTTCACCCGGCCGATAATCGAACCCGTACCAGAAGGTAGATGCGGTCCACACGCTGTAGCCACCGACAGTGTGCAGCACGCCCTTGGGCTTGCCCGTCGAGCCTGATGTGTAGAGGATGAACAGCGGGTCTTCGGCGCCCATCGGTTCGCACGGGCAGTCCGCGCTGACATCGGCCGACAGCGCGTCGTACCAATGGTCGCGGCCTTCGCGCATCGCGACGTCGCCGCCGGTGTGGGCAATGACGAGCACGCCCTTTACGTCGACGCGCTCGAGCGCCTTGTCGACATTGGCCTTCAATGGGATCGTCTTGCCGCCGCGCAGCCCTTCGTCAGCGCAGATCACCCAGTCGCTGCCGCAATCCTCGATCCGCCCGTGGATCGCCTCGGGCGAAAAACCGCCGAAGATGACGCTGTGGATCGCGCCGATGCGCGCGCAGGCGAGCATCGCCATCGCGCCTTCGGGGATCATTGGCATATAGATGGTGACGCGGTCGCCCTTGCGGACGCCCATCTTCTTGAGCGTGTTCGCCATGCGGATCGTGTCGGCGAGCAGCGCGGCATAGCTGATGTGCCGCACCTCGCCATCGGGGGCGTCGGGTTCGAAGATGATCGCGGTGCGCATCCCATGGCCCGCGGCGACATGGCGGTCGAGCGCATTGTGGCAAAGGTTGAGAACGCCGTCCTCATACCATTTGATGCTGACGGGATCGTAGGACCAGCCCGCGATCTTCGTTGGCGGCGTCATCCAGTCGATGCGCTGTGCCTGATCGGCCCAGAAACCGTCGGGATCGTCGATGCTGGCGGCGTAGAGCCGGTCATAGTCGGCCGCGCTGCAATGCGTGTTCGCGGCGGCATCGGCGGGCACGGGGACGAAGGGTTCGGAGGGGGGTAGTTCGGACACTGCATCTCTCCTCTATTTGCTATCCCCTTAGCCGTTCGCATCGAGCGAAGTCGAGATGCCCTATCGTCCTTGCGCGCCGTCGTGGTGTCTCGACTTCGCTCGACACGAACGGGGGAGGAGTATTATGCGGCTGCCCGATGACGTGGACGAAAGGACGAAGGATGGCCGGGATCGAGAAAATGACGGCAGGCCTGCTCGATACGCTCGGCGTGGAGCGCGCCTTATACACCCAGGGTTCGATGCCGTCCCATTCGCCGCTGACCGGCGAGCAGATCGCGGCGGTCCGGATCGCCGATGCCGCCGACACCGACGCCGCGCTCGCCGCCGCCGGTGCGGCGTTTCGCGCGTGGCGCGACGTGCCCGCCCCGCGCCGCGGCGAGCTGGTGCGGTTGTTCGGTGAGGAACTGCGCGCCGCCAAGGATGATCTTGCGACGCTGGTGACGATCGAGGCGGGCAAGATTCCGTCCGAAGGCGCGGGCGAGGTGCAGGAGATGATCGACATCTGCGACTTTGCGGTCGGCCTGTCGCGCCAGCTTCACGGCCTCACCATCGCGACCGAGCGACCCGGGCACCGGATGATGGAGATATGGCACCCGCTGGGCGTCGTGGGCGTCATCTCCGCCTTCAATTTTCCGGTCGCCGTCTGGGCATGGAATGCCGCGCTAGCGCTCGTCTGCGGCAATAGCGTGGTTTGGAAGCCTTCCGAAAAGACGCCGCTTACTGCCTTGGCGACGCAGGCGATTTTCGAGCGCGCCTTGCGGCGGTTCGGCGACGCGCCCGCGGGATTGTCGCAAGTGCTGATCGGCGGGCGCGAGACAGGCGAGGCGCTTGTCGATGATGCCCGCGTCGCGCTCGTCTCGGCGACGGGATCGACGCGCATGGGCCGCGCCGTGGCGCCGCGCCTCGCGCAGCGGTTCGCGCGCGCGATCCTCGAACTCGGCGGCAATAACGGCGTGATCGTCGCCCCCTCGGCCGACCTCGATCTCGCGCTGCGCGGGGTCGCGTTCGGCGCAATGGGCACCGCGGGGCAGCGCTGCACGACGACGCGGCGGCTGTTCGTCCACGACATCATCCATGACGGCTTCGTCGCCAGGTTGAAGGCGGCCTATGCCAGCGTCGGCGTCGGCAATCCGCTGGAGAGCACCGTGCTGGTTGGCCCGCTCATTGACCGCGCTGCCTATGAGGCGATGCAGGCAGCGCTGGCGGCGGCAAAGGCCGCGGGCGGCGTCGTGCATGGCGGCGATCGGGTCGGCGAAGGCGCGAGCTATTATGTTCGCCCCGCACTCGTGGAAATGCCCGGGCAGGTCGGCCCGGTGCTGGAGGAGACGTTCGCGCCGATCCTCTACGTCATGCGCTACGACGATCTCGACACCGCGATCCGTCTGCACAATGATGTGGCGGCGGGACTGTCATCGGCGATCTTCACCACCGACCTGCGCGAAGCCGAGCGCTTCCTGACCGCGAGCGATTGCGGCATCGCCAACGTCAATCTCGGCACATCGGGCGCCGAGATCGGCGGAGCGTTCGGCGGCGAGAAGGAAACCGGCGGCGGACGCGAGAGCGGGTCGGATGCGTGGCGCCAATATATGCGCCGCGCTACGAACACGGTGAACTATTCCGACGCGCTTCCGCTGGCGCAGGGTGTCAGTTTCGATCTGGGTTAGCAATCCTCGCCATTGCGAGCGAAGCGAAGCAATCTCCAGCTGTCGGCTAGCGCAAGGTCGATAGCTGGGGATTGCCGCGTCGCCTTCGGGTCCTCGCAACGACAAGTTTCGTCAGCCTGCCCGCCATCCGAAGCCTTCGTCGAGCGCCACGATCTGGCCCGCTGCACCGACCGGTTCGGCCTTGCCGTCGGTCAGAATTGCCAACATCGTCGCATCCTCCACATCGACATGTGCGAGCGTGCGCTCTCCTGCCGGAGTCCGTGCCACCACGACGCCCGCCCTTGGCGCGCCATCACGGCCGTAGAAGATGGTGTAGCTCTCGATCGTTGCCGGTCCTGTATAATCCTCGACCAGATCGGGCACCGGTCCGCGCTTGGCCTCGGCTTCGGCCTGATAGTCGAAATCCTGCGGGAAGCTGGCCGCGGCGATCGGCTCCTTGCCCAGCACAATGCAATGATTGTCGGTGGCGAAGCCGCCATTGGCGAAGAGGAAGCCGTAGCGGCCATCGCGGCGGAGTTTATCCACCATCGAGACAATTGCGTGGCTCATATAATTGGCGATCGGGCCGCCGCCGAAGGTCAGCCCGCCGAACACCGTAGCGGGGCGGTCGACCGGCCAGCCGAGCGTGCGGCGTGCCATCTTCGGCACGCAAGGGAAGCAGCTGTAGAGTTCGACGAAATCGAAATCCTGCGCGGTCATGCCATTGAGCGCGAGCGTGCGGTTGATCGAGGTTTCCATGCTGACGCTGCCGTTATAGCGATCGCGGCGGAGGATGCTCGGCGGCTCCTTCGCCGCGGCGCCCATACCCACGTAAATCAGCCGATCTTCGGGTATGCCGCGCCGCCGCGCTTCGGCCAGGCTGGCGACGAGGAAGCCCGCACCCTGATTGACCGACGAATTGGCGACCATCAGCTTGGAGTAAGGAAAGGCGATCGGCCGGTTGCGCTCGTCGACGCGCAGGATGTCGGCGGGGGTTGCGGGCTTGCGGATCCAGGCGCCTTCGTTTTCCGCCGCAACCTCCGAAAAGCGCGACCAGATTTCGGCGCTTTCATCCTGTGCTTCGGCGAGGCTCTGGCCCCAAGCGGCGCGCGTCGCATTTTCATAGAGCGGATAGACGTCGACCGGCGCGGCGAGGCCGTGCTTCTGCGCATAATCAGGCTCGTGCCGCGTCGCGACCTTGCGGATCGCGTTATAGCTCTTGTCCTCGCCGCTCGCGGCCTTGGCGGCGCGGCCCGCGGCGGTGCGCAGCGCTTCGGCGCCGACGATGGCCGCGAGCTTCACCTCGCCTGCGCCGATGCGGTTCGCCGCTTCGTTGAGCAGGCGTACCGGCGTGTCGCCGTGCGGCGCCGCCGACTGGTAATTGATCGCCGGGCTGGCGCCGATGGCGGCGGCCAGCGGTTCGGGCAGCTTGCCAAGGCTATGAAAGCTGATCTGGTCGACGATCGCGAGGCTGTCGATCTCGGCGAGCGGCACGCCGGCGTCTTCGGCGGCGACCCGCAGCGCCGCGACCATCAGCCCGAGCGAGTCGAGGCCTTCGTCGGGGTCGGCGGGGCGGTCGTTGACCTGGCCGACGCCGATGATGACGGGAATGCGCTCGGGATCGGTCATGGTCATGTCAGCGCGCTTTCCATTCGGGCTTGCGCTTTTCGGCAAAGGCGCGCGGGCCTTCGCGTGCGTCCTCGCTGCGCATCAAGGCGCTGCGTTCCAGGGTGTTGTGCTCCCAATAGGGCGCGTCGGCGGCGATGCGGCCGTCCTGGATGCCAAGTGCGACGCGCTTCGATGCCTGCACCGACAGCGGCGCGTTGGCGGCAATCTTGTCGGCGAGCGCAAGCGCGGTCGGCATCAGCTCGGCGAGCGGGACGACATGGTTGACGAGGCCGAATTGCGCCGCGCGCGCGGCGGGGATCGGGTCGCCGGTCAGCATATGCTCCATCGCCAGCTTGCGCGGCATCTGCTGCGCAAGGCGGAAGGCACCGCCCGCAGCGGCGAACAGCCCGACCTTGACTTCGGGCAGGCCGAATTGGGCATGCTCGGCAGCGACGATGATGTCGCTCATCAGCGCGATCTCGCAGCCGCCGCCGAAAGCGAAGCCGTTGACCGCGGCGATGATCGGCTTCGAGATCGGGTGCGACACCATGCCCGCGAAGCCCCATGCAAGCTGATCGGGGTCCGACGGCGCGAGGCTCTCGCCGCGCGACAGGGCGACGAGGTCGGCGCCGGCGCAAAAGCTCTTGTCGCCCGCGCCGGTGATGACGACGGCGCGGATTTCGGGGTCGTTCTCGGCGGCTTCGAGCGCGGTGCCGATGCCGACATGGACCGCGGCGTTGACCGCGTTGCGCGCCTCGGGGCGGTTGATCGTGACGATCAGCACATGGCCGCGGCGTTCGGTAAGAATGGTGGTGTCGGTCATCGCGAATCTCTCCCTTTCGAACGAGTATCGCGGGAGGTTGACGTTTACGTCAACTGGAAAGCTGGGCCAAAAAACGGTGTGCTCCCGCGAAGGCGGGAGCCCATCTCCGGAAGGTGCCATTTTGAGCCGGCGGGAAATGGATCCCCGCCTTCGCGGGGACACACGACTGTTTTGGGTTTTGTAGGGGTCAGATCGACTGCCCGGTCTTGGCCCAGTCGGCCAGGAAGCCTTCGATGCCCTTTTCGGTCAGGACATGCTTGAACAATCCCTTGATGACCGACGGCGGCGCAGTCATCACATCGGCGCCGATCTTGGCGGCTTCGAGAACATGGATGCCGTGGCGCACGCTCGCGACCAGGATTTCGGTCTCGAAGGCATAATTGTCGTAGATCAGCCGGATGTCGGCGATCAACTGCATGCCGTCGAAACCATTGTCGTCGTGGCGACCGACGAAGGGCGAAACGAAGGTCGCGCCCGCCTTCGCCGCGAGCAGCGCCTGCGTCGCCGAGAAGCAGAGCGTGACATTGACCATCGTGCCGTCGCCGGTCAGCGCCTTGCAGGTCTTGAGCCCGTCGATCGTCAGCGGCACCTTGATGCAGACATTGTCGGCGATCTTGCGGAGGATTTCGGCCTCCTTCATCATCGTTTCATGATCGAGCGCAACGACCTCTGCCGAGACCGGGCCATCGACGAGTGCGCAGATCTCCTTCGTCACTTCCTTGAAGTCGCGGCCCGACTTGGCGATCAGCGACGGGTTGGTGGTGACGCCATCGAGCAGCCCCGTTGCGGCCAGTTCCTTGATGTCGGCGATTTCGGCGGTGTCGGCAAAGAATTTCATGGCGCGGAGCTTTCCTGTGCGAAGGTGATTCGGGTTTGAAGCTGCCGTAAAGCGGTTTGATCGTCATTGCGAGCGAAGCGAAGCAATCTCCAGCCATCGCCTTGCGCAAAGTCGAGAGCGGGAGATTGCCGCGTCGCTACGCTCCTCGCAATGACCGAGAGGAAAGCGCTGGCGTTCCATCTTTGTTCCGATTATGCGAACCGCATGGCCAAAGCAAAGCGTCAATATGTCTGCCAGAATTGCGGGTCGGTCTCGTACCGGTGGCAGGGGCAATGCGCCGATTGCGGCGAGTGGAATACCCTGGTCGAAGAGGCGAGCGAAACCGTCTTTTCGGCGAAGCACGACCTGTCGAAAGGCGGCCGTTCGCTGGCGCTCGAGACGCTGGGCGAGCATAGCCCGATGCCGGAGCGGATGCTGTGCGGCATCGCCGAATTCGACCGGGCGCTCGGCGGCGGCTTCGTCGCCGGATCGGTGACGCTGATCGGCGGCGATCCGGGGATCGGCAAGTCTACCTTGTTGTTGCAGGCGGCCGGGCGGCTCGCGAAGGCGGGCAAGTCGGTCGTCTATATCAGCGGCGAGGAAGCGGCGGGTCAGGTGCGGCTGCGCGCGCAGCGGCTGGGGCTCGGCGATGCGCCGGTCGCGCTGGCGAGCGCGACGTCGGTGCGCGACATATTGGCGACGCTCGACAGCCGCGACGCCGATTTCGTCGTCATCGATTCGATCCAGACGATGCACAGCGACCTCATCGACAGCGCGCCGGGAACGGTGAGCCAGGTCCGCGCGAGCGCGCAGGAACTGATCCGCTATGCCAAGGACGGCGTCGCGGCGATCGTCCTCGTCGGGCATGTCACCAAGGATGGCACGATCGCAGGTCCGCGCGTCCTTGAACATATGGTCGATACGGTGCTGGCGTTCGAGGGCGAGCGCAGCCACCAGTATCGCATCCTGCGCGCGGTGAAGAACCGCTTTGGCGGCACCGACGAAATCGGCGTCTTCGCGATGGGTGAGGAGGGGCTGGGCGAGGTCAGCAACCCATCGAGCCTGTTCCTGACCGACCGCAGCCGCGACGTGCCGGGATCGGTCGTCTTCCCGGCGCTGGAGGGGACGCGCCCGGTGCTGGTGGAGGTGCAGGCGCTGACCGTGCGGCTGGCGAGCGGCGCGACGCCGCGGCGCGCGGTCGTCGGCTGGGACAGCGGGCGCCTGGCTATGGTGCTTGCGGTGCTCGAAGCGCGCTGCGGGCTCCAGATGGGCGGCGCGGAAGTCTATCTCAACATCGCGGGCGGCTATCGCCTGACCGATCCCGCCGCCGATCTGGCGGTCGCTGCAGCGCTGATCTCGGCGTTCAGCGAGCGGCCGGCTCCCGCCGATGCGATCGTCTTCGGCGAATTGTCGCTGTCGGGCGAAATTCGCCCTGTTGCGCACGACGCGCTGCGCCTGCGCGAAGCCGCGAAGCTCGGTTTTTCAAAGGGCTGGGGGCCGAAGGGGATGAAGGCTGTGAACGGCATCGGCGTTACCGGCTTCACGCGGCTCGGCGAACTCGTTGACCTGATGCTCGGGCGCGACTAGCGACCGGCAGATGGGAAGTCTGACGGCTCTGGATATCATCGTGCTGACGCTGGTCGGTGGCGGCGCAGTGCTCGGTTTTTCGCGCGGGCTGGTGCAGGAGGTGACGACGCTGCTCGCCTGGGTGCTGGCGATCGCGGCGGTGCGCTTCTTTCATCCGGCGGTGACCGAGTTCGTGTCGCGTTGGGTCGGAACCGCGGGCGGAGCGGCGATGCTCGCCTTCGTTCTTCTCTTCGGTATCGTCTTCGGCCTCGCCAAATGGGGTTCGCGCGCGATGGGGCAGCGCAGCCGCGCCTCGATCGTCGGCGGTATCGACCGTGGGCTCGGCGCGGGTTTCGGGGCGGTGAAGGGGCTGTTGATCGCCGCGATCGGCTTCATGCTCGTCACGCTTCTCTATGACATCGGCTATGGCAATGCGCAGCGTCCCGAATGGATGGAGCAGAGCCGCACCTATCCCGCACTCAACGCGACGAGCGCTGCGCTGAGCAAGGTGATCGCCGAGCGGCGGGCCGAAGCGCGCGCCGCCGAAAGCACGACCGTGAAGCAGGACGCGCCCGACGCGGCCGCGAAATGAGCGCGCCGCTGTATAACCGCGACATATTGGCGCTGGCAGTCGCCAATGCCGATTATCCGCCGCTGCCCGAGGCGCGGCATCATATCTCGGCGCGCGCGCCGCTGTGCGGCAGCGCGATCATTCTCGACCTCGACGCCGACGAGAGCGGACGGGTGACGAAGGTCGGCCTGCACGTCGAAGCCTGCGCGCTGGGGCAGGCGTCGGCGGCGCTGGTCGCACGCTACGCGCCCGGCCGCGCGCTCGGGGATATTCGCGCCGCGCGCGACGCCATCGCCGGCTGGTTCGCGGGCGAGGGCGCGATGCCCGACTGGCCCGGCTTCGATCTGCTCGCGCCGGCGCGCGACTATCCGGCGCGGCAGGGCGCAATACTGCTGCCTTTCGATGCCGCCATCGCCGCGCTTGAGGATGACGAGGTGACGGCATGACTTTTCTCGTCGCGGCAACGGCGCCCGCCGTCACCGAGGTGGCGGCGCGCACCCCGACCGATACGCTGTTGTTTGAAGGCGCGGTGCTGCTGGGCGTTGCTACGTTGTTCGTGTTGATCTTCCGCCGTTTGGGGCTCGGCGCGGTGCTCGGCTATCTGATCGCCGGCGCGCTCGTGGGGCCGCACGGTCTGGGCCTCGTTGGCGGTGGCGAGTCGAAGCTGCAGATCGCCGAGATCGGCATCGCCTTCCTCTTGTTTCTCGTCGGCCTCGAACTGCATCCGCGTCGGCTTTGGCAGCTGCGCCGCGCCATTTTCGGGCTCGGGCTGGCGCAGGTTGTCGTCACCGGGCTGATCCTGACCGGGCTGATCTTCGTTACGCTGGGCTTCAGCCCCGCAGCGGCGCTCGCGCTTGGCCTGCCGCTCGCGCTGTCGTCGACGGCGCAGGTGCTGCCGAGCCTCAAAAGCTCGGGCCGGATCAACTCGCCTTTCGGCGAGAAGGCCTTTTCGATCCTGCTCTTTCAGGATCTGGCGATCGTGCCGATGATCACGATCATCGCCGCGCTGTCGCGGGCGCCCGCCGACCCTTCGGCGCCGCCGGGCACGCTGTTGGCGCTCTATACGCTGCTCGCCATCGCGGGGCTGGTTCTCGCCGGCCGGTTCGTCGTCAATCCGCTGCTGCGTCTCGTCGCGCGCTATGGCGAGCGCGAACTGTTCGTCGTCGTCGGCCTGCTCGTCGTGCTGGCAAGTTCGGCGCTGATGCACAGCCTGCATGTTTCGACCGCGCTGGGGGCTTTCGTCGCGGGCGTGATGCTCGCTGATTCGCCGTATCGCCACGAGATAGAGGCCGATGTCGAACCCTTCCGCCTGATCCTGCTCGGCCTGTTCTTCCTGGCCGTTGGCATGGTGCTGGACGTCAACGTGATCCTCGCCGATCCGCTGCGCGTCCTGCTGCTCGCGGCGGGTCTGGTCGCGGTCAAGGTCGTGGTGCTGACGCTGCTCGTGCGCGCGTTCGGCAAATCGTGGAAAACCGCGCTCGGCCTCGCGCTGCTGCTCAGCCAGGGCGGTGAATTCGGCTTCCTGCTCTTTACCCAGGCCGCCGACGCGCTGCTTATCGCGCCCGAGGCGGCGAGCCTGTTCAGCGCAGTGGTGACGCTGTCGATGGTATCGACGCCTTTCCTGATGCTATTCGCCCGCAACCTCGAATTCTCGCCCGATCGCGATGGCGACGAACTCGAAGGACCCGACGATGCGCCGCGCGGCTCGGCGCTCGTCATCGGCTATGGCCGCTTCGGCCAGATCGTGGCGCAGATGCTCCACGCGGTCGATTGTTCGGTCACGCTGATCGACAAGAAGCCGAGCCAGATCGAATTGTCCGGCCGGTTCGACACCAAGGTCTATTTCGGTGACGGGCTGCGGCTCGACCTGCTCCGCCGCGCGGGCGCGGAGGAGGCGCGGGTCATCATCTATTGCATCGACGACGCCACGGTTGATGCCGAAGTATTGCGTCCGATCGTGGAAGCCTTCCCGCAGGCCAAGATACTGACGCGCGTTTTCGACCGGCGCCAGTTGATGGCGATCGAGGGTGCGGGAACGGCAGGCGCGGTGCGCGAGGTGTTCGAAAGCTCGATCGCGTTGGGGCTCATGGCGCTCGAAAAGCTCGACGTCGATCCGCGCCAGATGGAAGATGTCGAGGCGGCGCTGCGCCAGCTCGACGCGACGCGCCTCGCCGCGCAGATGGACGAAGGCGACCTCGCGGCGGGTAAGGATCACCGTTTCAAGCCCGGCGGTGGCCGCGAGTCGGCAAGCGTGCTGGAAAAATTGCGTCAGCGGCGTCAGGAGGCAAAGGCCGCCGCGCGTGACGAGGAAGCGATGCAGGCGGCCGACCCCGAGTCGGCGTGACGCGTCCGCGGGCAGCGGCGTCTGGCGCCTAAGCCGCCTGCGCGTCGAGAAATTCCGCTACGCTGTCGAGCCCATATTCGTCGGTGACGAAACTCCGGCCGATACCGCGCGTCAGAATCAGCGGCAGTTTGCCGCCGCGCACCTTCTTGTCGTGCGCCATATGCGCCGCAAGCGCCGCGCCGCCGGTATTGATGCCCGCGCTGGCCAGGCTGTGCGGCAAGTCGACGCTCGCCAGATGCGCGCGCACCCGTTCGGCATCGGCGGCGGAGCACAGGCCCTTCGCCGCCGAAAACCGATGCGCGAGGACCATGCCCGCCGCAACCGCTTCACCGTGCAGCAGTCGCGCTGAATAGCCCGTTTCGGCCTCAAGCGCGTGGCCGAAGCTGTGGCCCAGATTGAGCAGCGCGCGGATATCCTGCGTCTCGCGTTCGTCGGCGGCGACGATCCGTGCCTTAGCCGCGACGCTGTGCGCGATGGCATAAGCGCGCGCGGCGGTATCGCCGACCAGCAGCGCGGCGCCGTTCGCCTCACACCAGGCAAAGAAGTCCGCATCGTCGATCAGGCCATATTTGACGACTTCGGCATAGCCCGCACCGAGTTCGCGGCGGGGGAGGGTGGTCAGCGTCGCGGGGTCGATCACGACCAGCGCCGGCTGATGAAAGGCGCCGATCAGATTCTTGCCCGCGGCGACGTTGATCGCGGTCTTGCCGCCGACGCTGCTGTCGACCTGCGCAAGCAATGTCGTCGGCACCTGGATGAAGGCGCAGCCGCGCTTGACGATGCTGCACGCAAAGCCGACGAGATCGCCGATGACACCGCCGCCGAGTGCGATAACATGATCGCTGCGTTCGACGCCTTCGCCGATCAGCCATTCGGTCAGCCGCGCCAGACCCTCCCAGCTTTTCGTTGCTTCGCCTGCGGGCAGGACGAGCGAGGAAAAGGAGATGCCCTCTGCACCCAGCGCGGCGCCGACCTTGGCCAGATAGGCATCGGCCACGTGGGTATCGGTGACGATCATCGTGCGCGGACGCTTCAGTAGCGGGGCGACCTGCGCGCCCAATTCGTCGAGCAGTCCCTCGCCGATCAGGATCGGATAGCTGCGCGCGCCGAGTTCGACGGTCAGTCTGGTCATTGCGGCTTCCATTGCGACAGCGCCTCCAGGATCGCGCGCACCGTATGTTCGTGCGGATTGCTTGCCGAGCTGACGCGGATATGCGCCTCGGCATAGACGGGATTGCGGACCGCGGCGAGTTCGCGCAGCACCTCACCGGGGTCGCGGTTCTTGAGCAGCGGGCGATGGCTGCGGCGCCCGACGCGCTCGACCAGGGTCGCAACGTCGGCATCGAGCCAGATGCACAGGCTTTTGCCCAGGATCAGCGCGCGCGTCTCGTCGTTCATGAAGGCGCCGCCGCCCGTCGCGAGCACCAGCGGCCGACCGGCGAGCAGGCGCGCGATCACGCGGCGTTCGCCGTCGCGGAAATGCGCTTCGCCGAAGCGCGCGAAAATGTCGGATATCGTCATGCCGGCGGCGCGTTCGATCTCGTCGTCGGCGTCGGCGAAGCGCATGCCGAGGCGCTGCGCCAGGCGGCGGCCGATCGTCGATTTGCCCGATCCCATCAATCCGACGAGCACGATCGGCCGCGCGCGAATTGCGGGCGCGATGTCCGGGGCCGGGCTTTTCGGGTTTCGCGACATGGTGCGCGCGGCTATACCGCAGGAACCGCGCGGAACAATGATTTTGCTGCGCCGCGCAAATTTGGGTCGAGCCGGCACGGGTGGCACAGGATATTGCGCGTAACGCAAGGATCGGGAAAAGGGCGCTGGGTCGCCGGGATTTTCGCCCTGGCGCTGCTGCTGGCGTTCGGACTGTTCCTCTATTGGCTGGGACGACCGATCGAGGCGAAGATGATTGAGGTGGACGTGACCGACAAGATTGCCGAAAGCGCGGCACAATGACAAAGAAAATGCTCGCGCTGACCCTGGGATTGTCGGGAACCGCACTCGCGGCTGCGCTCGTGCTTCCGGCGGTCGCGCAGGAATCGCTCTTGCCCGAAGGCTTTGGCAAGCCCGCCGACACGCCGGCACCGCGCCCGGCGCCGACGCCATCGCCGACCCCGGCGCCCTCTTCGACCGCAGCGCCGAAGGGCGGACCCGCTGGTGCCCCGCCCGTTGCGCCGCCGACCGTCGCGACGCTTGACGGCGGCGACACCGACGCGGGCGATGAGGCCAGCGATGGCGAGGAAGGCACGTCGGGCCAGCTCAAATACGACCTGCCGCCCGGCGCGCGCCGGCTGTTGACGCGGGTTGGCCCGCTGACGCCCGAAACCGGCGGGATGGCGCCCGATGCCTTCGGGGTGCGCGGCCAATATGCGGCGGCGATCATGCGCAGCATGCGCGGTCAGGTCGCATCGCGCTGGGGCCAGATATTGCTGCGCCGCGCGCTCGCGTCGGCGATCGACACGCCCGATACGATCAACGGCGCCGACCTTGCCGCCGACCGCGCGGGGCTGCTCTTGCGGCTCGGCGAATCGACCACCGCGCGGATGATCGTGCAGTCGGTCGATTATGACCGCGCGACCCCGCGGCTCGTCGCGACCGCGCAGCAGACCTATCTGGCGAATGCCGATCCGTCGGGGCTTTGTCCATACGTCCCCGCGGGGCTTGCCCATGGCGACGAACAAAGCTGGCGGCTCGCCGCGGCGATGTGCGCCGGGATGTCGGGCGAGGCCGGACCCGCGGGCTGGGCGATCGGCCGGGTACGGTCAAGCGGCAAGATCAGCAATTTCGACATTCTGCTCGCCGAACGTGTGCTCGGCGCAACGGGCGCCGGCCGCCGTTCGACAACAATCGAATGGGACAAGGTCGGGCGCCTGACGAGCTGGCGCTTCGGTCTGGCGACCGCGACGGGAATCGACATTCCGGCACCGCTGCGCGCCACCGAGGCCGGTTCGATCCGAAGCTGGACGGTGCTCGCGCCGATGACCCCGATGGGCGACCGCATCGCTGCCGCTCCCTATGCCGCATCGCGCGGCGTGCTATCGAGCGAAGCCTATGTCTCGCTGCTCAGCGCCGCGTCGAGCGAGGAGGAGCCCCCCGAAGCGCTCGCGGCGCAGACAGATCTACTGCGCAGCGCGTTCAGCGGCGCCAATGCCGCCGATCGCTATACCGCGATGGAGGAATATTGGTCCGCGGGCACCGGTGCGACGGCGCGCTATGCCGCGCTTGTCGCAACCGCGCGAGCCGCCGCCGCGCTGCCCACCGGCGCCGATGTCGGCGCCGATCCGTGGCAGTTGCTGGGATCGATGCTGACCGCGGGATATGACAATCGCGCGGTGCAATGGGTGTCGAAACTGTCGGTCGGCGGCCACGGCTGGGGCATCATGGCGGTCGGGTCGCCGCGCCCGCTGACCGGTGTCGGCGCCGGGTCGATCGGAAGCTTCGCCAGCGACGACGACAGCGCCGAAACCTTGCGGTCGAAATTCCTGCTCGCGGGTCTCGCGGGCCTCGGCCGCATCGACGCCGGGCAGGCGTCATCGGCGGCCAGCGACCTGGGGGTCGATCTGGGCAAGCAGACGCGATGGACGCGCGCAATTTCTGAAGCCGCCCAGCGGCGCGAACCCGGCATGGTCGCGCTGCTTGCCGCGGCCGGGATGCAGGGCGAATGGGACAAGATACCGCCCTATCACCTCTATCATATCGTCCGGGCGCTCCACGACGTCGGGCTCGACGCCGAAGCCCGGATGATCGCGGCCGAAGCGCTGGTGCGTGTCTGACGCGCGCCTGATCGACCGCTTTCTGGAGATGATGTCCGCCGAACGGGGGGCATCGCGAAACACCATCCTCGCTTATCGCCGCGACCTCGAACAGGCGGCAGAACTGGTGCGCGGTTCGCTCGGCGATGCCGACGCCGCCGCGCTGCGCGGATTGATGGCCGCATATCGGACGCTGGCGGCTAGCAGCGCGGCACGCAAACTGTCGGCGCTGCGGCAGTTCTTCGCGTTTCTGGAGGATGAGGGCGAGCGCACCGATAACCCGGCGCTCGACATCGCGCGTCCCGTCACGCGCCGTCCGCTGCCGCGCATTTTGTCGCACGATGATGTCGACCGGCTGTTCGCGCAGGCTAGCGAGGAGGCAGCGGGGGAGGCAGCGCCCGCGAACGCCATGCGCATGCTGCTGCTGCTCGAACTGCTCTACGGCTCCGGACTGCGCGCGAGCGAGCTGGTATCGCTGCCGCGCCGTGCGGTTGCGGGCGAGCGGCAATTTCTGATCGTGCGCGGCAAGGGCGACAAGGAACGGCTGGTGCCGCTGTCCGACCGGGCGCGCGAAGCGCTCGATCGCTGGCTGCCGCTGCTCGCCGATGGAACACCCTGGCTGTTCCCGTCGGGCAAGGCGCATGTGTCGCGCGTACGGCTGTTCCAGATGCTGCGCGAACTGGCGGCGCGCGCCGGGGTCGATCCCGCGGGGGTCAGTCCGCACGTCCTGCGCCACGCCTTCGCCACCCATCTGCTGGAGGGCGGGGCCGACCTGCGCGCGTTGCAGATGATGCTGGGCCATGCCGACATCGCGACGACCGAAATTTACACCCATGTCGATAGCCAGCGGCTGGTCGAGCTGGTCAATCGGCGCCATCCGCTGGCGCAGATGCGGGCCGTTGACGTTGCGGCGCCTTCGGCCTAGCGCTCCCCTATGACAGCCTTTCTCGATTTCGAAAAACAGGTCGCCGCGCTCGATCGCCAGATTGCCGAATTGCGTGAAATGGGGGACGATCCGTCGCTCAATATCGATGGCGATATTGCCCGGCTGGAGGACAAGTCCTCGAAGATGCTGCGCGATATCTATGCCAAGCTGACGCCCTGGCAAAAGACGCAGGTCGCGCGCCACCCCGACCGGCCGCATTTCAAACATTATGTCGCGGGCCTGTTCGACGACTGGATGCCGCTCGCCGGCGATCGCAATTTCGGCGACGATCAGGCGATCCTGGGCGGCCTCGCCCGCTTTCGCGGTCGGCGCGTGATGGTGATCGGGCATGAGAAGGGCGACGACATTCCGTCGCGCATGAAGCATAATTTCGGCATGGCGAAGCCCGAAGGCTATCGCAAGGCGATCCGCCTGATGCAGCTTGCCGATCGTTTCGGTTTGCCGGTGGTGACGCTAGTCGACACGTCGGGGGCCTTTCCCGGTATCCAGGCCGAAGAGCGCGGCCAGGCGGAAGCGATCGCGCGGTCGACCGAACAATGCCTTGCGCTCGGCGTTCCGATGGTTGCAGCAATCGTCGGCGAGGGCGGCTCGGGCGGCGCCATAGCGCTTGCGGCCGCCAACCGCGTGTTGATGTTCGAACATGCCGTCTATTCGGTGATCTCGCCCGAAGGCTGCGCGTCGATCCTGTGGCGCACCGCCGACAAGGCGCCCGATGCGGCAACCGCGATGAAGATGTCGGCGCAGGATCTGCTGGGACTGAAGGTCATCGATCGTATCGTGACAGAGCCCGTCGGCGGCGCGCACCGGGCGCCCGAAGTCGCCATCCAGTCGCTCGGCGATGCGCTCGCGCAGGAACTCGACGGCTTGCAGGGCCAGTCGCGTGAGCGGCTGCGCACCGACCGCGAAGATAAGTTCCTTGCGATGGGGCGCGCCTGAACGGAACCGCCCGCGCCTGCTTCGCGTTCGACTCCCGACCGGCGGGCGTCCCATGACCGCTTGCCTTGATCCCGCGACGGGATAAGCCGGCGAGAACGAACCAAAGGGAGGCAAATCGATGACGAAACGGATCACGGCGCGGCTGGCGATGCTGCTGGCGGCAACGGCGCTGGTCGGTGGCGGGGTGGCCGAAGCACAGCTCAAGGTAATCCGCACTGCGACCAGCATTTCGCCGGCCGAGCGCAAGCAGGGCGATGAGGCGCATCCGCAGCTGCTCGCCGAATTCGGCGGTGCCTATGCCGGGCCGCAGGCCGCCTATGTGAACCGCATCGGTCAGAATATCGCCGTGCAGTCGGGCCTGTCGCGCAGCCCGAGCGACTTCACCGTGACGCTGCTCAATTCGCCGGTGAACAACGCCTTCGCGATCCCCGGTGGCTATGTTTACGTCACGCGCCAGTTGATGGCGCTGATGAACGACGAGGCCGAACTCGCCGGCGTGCTCGGCCACGAAGTCGGCCATGTCGCTGCGCAGCATAGCAAGAAGCGCCAGTCGGCGGCGACGCGCAACACCATCCTCGGCGTCCTCGCGTCGGTGCTCGGCGGCGCGATCGGCGACAATGGCGGGCTGCTCGGCGGGCTCGGCGGCCTGTTGCAGAATAATGCGATGCAGGTGGCGCAGCTTGCGACGCTGGGCTTTTCGCGCTCGCAGGAACTCGAGGCCGATCAACTCGGCGTCCAATATCTGAAGCGCGCCGGCTATGATCCGATGGCGCTGTCAACGATGCTGGCGAGCCTTGCGAACCAGACCAACCTCGAGGCGCGACTGTCGGGCGGCGACGCGCGATCATTGCCCGAATGGGCGAGCACCCATCCCGATCCGGCGTCGCGCGTGCGCAATGCGCAAACGCTCGCCTCGCGGGTCGGCACCGGCGGCGTGCGCAACGCCGACGCTTTCCTCGCGTCGGTTGATGGCGTGCTCTATGGCGACGACCCGGCGCAGGGCGTGGTCGAGGGCAGGGACTTTCTGCATCCCGACCTGCGTCTGCGCTTCACCGTGCCGAACGGCTTTGCAATGCAGAACAGCACCAGCGCGGTGTCGATCAGCGGCAATGGCGGGCAGGCACAATTTTCGACCGCGGCGTATAGCGGCGACATGACCGCCTATATTGCCAATGTGTTCAAGGCGGTTGCGGGCGATGCCAAAATCACGCCCGGCACCGTTCAGCGCACGACGGTGAACGGCATCCCCGCCTATTTTTCGTCGGCGCGCGCCAATAGCCAGTCGGGGCAGGTCGATGTGACCGTCTTTGCCTATGAATTTGCGCCCAACAGTGCTTTTCACTTCGTGACCTTGGCAAAGGCCGGCGGATCGGGCGTCTTCAACCCGATGTTCGGCAGCGTCCGGCGGCTGACTGCAAGCGAGGCCGCCGCGATCCGGCCGCGACGTGTCGATGTGGTGACGGTGAAGAGCGGCGACAGCGTCGCGGCGCTGGCGAAGCGCATGGCCTACAGCAATTATCAATCGGAGCGGTTCCAGGTGCTCAACCGCCTGTCGGCCACGAGCCGGCTCGCTCCGGGGCAAAGGGTAAAGCTGGTCGTCTACGCCAATCGCTGACGATCCGACGCAAAAAGGGCGGTGGCTTGGCCACCGCCCTTTCCTGTTTGATCTCCATCGCCGAAGCGGTGGATGTCGGCTCGATTAGGTGCCGGCGTTCTTCAGACCGCTGTCGACCTTTTCGAACGTGCCCTTGACGCTCGTGCCGACGTTGCCCATCACGGTGATGCCCGCGACGGCGATGAGAGCGGCGATCAGGCCGTATTCGATGGCGGTCGCAGCCTGATTGTTGCGAACGAGCTTCTTGAAGAATTTCATGTCTGGTCTCCTGACAAGTCACTTACCCTGTTGACGGTCTGGTCGTGGTCAACGGAGCAAGATTAGGATCAATTGGTTTTGAATTTCTTAATGCCGACGCGCCGAAATGCTGTTTCCGGAGTCCCGTTTCAGCACATCAGGCTCCATCCATCGCTGCGACGGATTTTTCCGACACGTTGGTCCACATCGCGTTGGTCGATTTGCCGACGGCGGTGATGGTGACGATCGCGGCCAGAAAGATCAGCGCAAGGATAAGGCCATATTCTACGGCTGTGGCGGCCCTGGTCGACCGCAGCAGCCCATGAAACTTGTTCATTGTTCCGCCCCTGACTGAAGTTATAGTTCCCGAGGATCGGGAAAGTGTCACAGGAAGGTTAACAATTTGGCCGCATCGCAGGGCGGAAATACCGCGTCCGACAGCCTTGTGGTGGTCGCCGCGGCGCTGGTGGATCGCGACGGACGCTTGCTGGTTCAGCAGCGCCCCGAAGGCACGTCGATGGCGGGGCTGTGGGAGTTTCCAGGCGGCAAGCGCGAGGTCGGCGAAACCCCCGAGCAGGCGCTTGTACGCGAACTTGCGGAGGAACTGGCGATCGACGTCGATCATAGCTGCCTCGCGCCCGCTTGCTTTGCGAGCGACATGCTCGGCGATCGGCATCTCCTGCTTCTGCTCTATGTCTGCCGCAAATGGCGCGGTACCCCGGTGGCGCAGCATGCGACCGCGCTGCGCTGGGTGCGGCCGGTCGAGCTTTACGCGCTCGATATGCCGCCCGCCGACAAGCCGCTTATCGGCCTCCTCGAAGCGCTGATCTAGCGGCTGTAGGAGCGGCCGGGCGCCGGTGGTTCGCCGTTCGCCGGTTCGTCCCATGCGACGAAGGCGATATCGTCGATCCGCACCGGCTTTCCATCGACTTGCAGCAGCGGACGCAGGGGCAGTTCCTCGTCACCGGGCGCAAGGTCGACGTCGAAGCGGAAATCGGTCCAAGCGCCGCCGGTCAGCGCGGCCGTGCCGATCGGCTGCCGCGGTGCGCTTTCGATCGCCTTGGTCATGCCGCTGCCCTTCGGTTGCAACTGGACGAACGCCGCGAGCGTCGCGGCGCTAGCGCTGCGCGCGCGGCCGACCAGCGTGTAGCGGCGCGCATTCCCGTTGCGGAAGAATGTCGTCGGCGCAACGGTGGCCGATGACGCCGCCGCGTCGGGACGCAGCGCGAGCGCATGCCCGCCGCCAAAGCCGCCGGCGACGAAATCGACGCTGCCATTCTCGCTTGCCCAACTCCGGTCGGTCGCATCGTCGTACCGCGCTGCCTCGAAATCGCCGCGCAGGATCAGGTCGCGGCCGGTCATCGCGCCGGTGGCGGCGGCGCATGGGGCGGCCGGGTCGAGCGCATAGCGGTAGGCGATGACCCCGGAAATCGACGTCGCGGCGCATTCGCGCGGCGGCGCGGGCTGCCGCTGCGGGTTGATTACGCCATGTCCGCCGGACAGGGCGATCCGCGTACCGCGCTCCGCCGACAGGTCGATAATGCGGTGAAGCGCCGCCTGGCGGATCGCGCCCGTCGCCGGAACGGGACGATAGTCGAGGAGCTGGATCGGCAGAATTTCGGCGCGAAACAAGGTGCCGCCGTCCATCCAGACTTTCAGCGCATAGGTCGCCTGCGTTTCGGGGAAATATTGGTCGAAGACGAAATTGCCGAGCGAATAGGCGATCAGCCGCCCCTTATAGAGTTCGAGCCCGTGCGACACATGCGGGTGATGCGACACGACCAGCACCGCGCCCTTGTCGATCGCCAGCTTCATCCGCCGCTCGCTGATATCGGTGGGGCGGTCGCTATATTCGCTGCTGCCGTGGTACTGGACGATGGGCATGCGCCCGGCTGCGACTTCGCGGGTGACGGCGGTCTCGATATTCTCGTCGCTGCCGAACGTGGCCCCGCCCTTGGCGCTTTCGGCGACCTGATTGGGTTCGACGCGTCCCTTCCAGCCGACGAAACCGAGCATCGCATAGGGCTGTCCACCAACCTCGATGCGGGCAGCCTTCAGTGCTTCCGATTCGTTCCGGCCGGCACCCGACCAGGGGAGTTTCGCCTTGTCGAGCGCCGCCAGTGTCGAGGCAAGGCCCGGTTCAACATAGTCGTAAACATGATTGTTGCCGAGCGTGACATAATCGATCCCGGCATCTGCGAGCACCTGCGCCGCATCGCGGTGGGTGTAGAAGACCACCGTCTTATCGGGTGCGTCGCCCAGATCCTCGGCCGCGAGCACCGTTTCAAGATTGACCGAGGCGAGGTCGGCGCCCGCGAAATAACGACGCATCGGTGCGAGCAGCCGCGCCATGTCGGCGGCGCGGGTCGCCGGATGGATCAATGTGCGTTCGCCCCAGATCGGCTTTTCATAGCGGCGCGCCATCATGACATCGCCGCCGAAGAAGAATTCGACGCGGCCCGGCGCGCGCGCCACGACTTCGAGCTGCGGCAGCACGCGCTTGCCGTCCTTCGTGCCCAGTTCGGCGGCGGCGAAGGCGAAATCGGCGTCGAAGACCGCCGGACCGCGCAGGCTGATCCGGTAATCGGCGGCGTCGGGCAGCGATGCCGTAAGGCTGCCATCGCGCGCAATCGGCACCGGCTGGCCATTGATGCGCGCTTCTATCGCCTGGACATCGACCGTGCCTCCGACGACCGCGACCGTTCCGTCGATGCCGCGGATCGACGCGGGCGCTTCGGCGGCTGCGGCGAGAGGTGCGGTGAGCGGCACGCCCGCGGCGAGCGCGGCGGCGGCGCCCAAATGTCCCCAGAAACGCATCGGTCGCGCCATCACAAATCCTTATTTGGCGAAGAGTTGGTCGAGATCGGCAAAGGCCTTGAACTCGAGGGCATTGCCCGCCGGATCATGGAAGAACATCGTCGACTGTTCGCCCGGCTGGCCGGGAAAGCGCGTGTGCGGTTCGATGACGAAGCGGACGCCCTGATCCTGGAGCCGCGCCGCGAGCGCGCGCCATTCGTCGGGCGGCAGGACGACGCCGAAATGCGGGACCGGCACATCATGGCCGTCGACCGGATTATGGCCCGCCACCGCATCGCGCTGCGCGACCCGGTGCGCGACGATCTGGTGCCCATAGAGGTTGAAGTCGATCCAGTCGCTGTCGCTGCGCCCCTCGGGGCAACCGAGGACGGTGCCATAGAAATGCCGCGCCGCGTCGAGATCATCGACGGGAAAGGCAAAATGAAAGGGCGTAAGCTGAGCCATATCACTCATCCTTCAAATTTTTCGCCAGAAAGGCGAGGACGTCGCTTTCCGTCGCCGACTTGGCTGCGGCATTGGCGGCAACCGACTGACGCGATTCGGTGGGGGTGTCATAGCCGTGCGTCGCGCCCTTGAAACTGGTCAGCGTGATGTCGCCGCCCTTGTCGCGGCTGCGCGCGACCAGCTTTTCGCAGGAAGCGGGCGACACCTCCTCGTCGGCGGTGCCGATGAAGACGCGCACCGGCGCGTAGGGGCGATAGCCCTGCTTGTCGAAACGGCGCTTGAGCCCGCAGCCGGGGTAAAGCGCGATGCCGACGCGAAAGCCGATCCTGCGCATGTCGCCCGGCTTGTCGTCGGCCATGGCGGCGAGCGTCGCGCTCGCGCCGTTCGACCAGCCGAGGAGCGCGACGCGCGTACCCGCCACATCGGCGCGCTGCTGAAGATAGCGCAGGGCGCCATAGGCGTGGAGGGGGCGGTAGGTTACCTCGTTCACTTCGGCGGGGCGATCCTTGTAGGTGCCGGCCCGGAAGCCCGTCGGATAACCGAGCGCGCCGAAGTCATCGACCATCAGCGCCACATAGCCGCTACGCGCGAGCAGGCGCCCCCATGCCCGATGCCGCGATGCGAGGGTCGCCGCATCATATTTCCCCTTGGCAAGCGACGAATAGGCGCCGGCGCGTCCGTGCATCATCACGACGGCGGGCGATTGCGCGGGGGCATTGTCCGCCTTGAAGACATAGCCCTTAATCATCGTCTTGCCGTCGCGGCTGGGGAATTCGACCGCTTCGACCGACACGCGCTGCGCAGCCGCGGGAACGGCGAGGGTCATGCTGGCTGCAAGCGCCGCGAGCGGGATGAAACGCATCATCGTCATTTCCTTTCGAGCGTGATCGTTCGCGCGACGCCGTCGCGGCGCGGGTCGGCGGCGCCATCGAAGCGGCCATCCCGGATCATGACGCCGTGGAGTCCCGAATCCTCACCCGATCCGGCACGGACTTCGACGCCGCGCCGCGCCATTTCGGCGCGCATTGCGGGCGGAAAGCGGCTTTCCTCACCCGCGAAGGTTGCGCCGCGCGCGACCAGATTGGGGAGCGCGACCGCCTTTTGCAGGGGCAGCCCCCAATCGATTACGCCGACCAGCGCCTTCGATACATAGGCAAGGATCGCGTTGCCGCCCGGCGACCCGATCGCGCCGGCAAGGCTGCGGTCGCGGTGCAATATCACGAGCGGGGTCATCGAAGACCGCGGCCGCTTGCCCGGCGCGATGGCATTGGGACCAGTGGGGACGAACGAAAAGTCGGTCATCTGGTTGTTCAGGAAAAAGCCGTCGACCATGCGCCCCGACCCGAAATAGCTTTCGACCGTGGTGGTCATCGACACCGCATTGCCGTCGCCGTCGATGATCACGAAGTGCGAGGTGCCCGGAACTTCATCGGTGGCGTCCGCCGCCGCGACGATTGCACCGGGCGGGGTTCCGGCAGACGGCGGCGGCCCGGCCCGGTCCTTGATGAGCGCGGCGCGGGCAGCGACATAGGCGGGATCGAGCAGCCCCTTGACCGGGACGTTCGGCACATCGCCGACATAGGCGTCGCGGTCGGCATACATCAGCCGGCTCGCTTCGGCATATTCGACCCAGGCGACCGCGTCGTCGGGGCCGCGCGCCGCGATATCGCTATGTTCGATCATCGCCATAAGCTGCAGCAAGCCCACCCCGCTCGACGGCGGCGGCGGCGCGCAGAGCAGATAGACGCGATAGCCATTGCACAGCGCCTGCCGGACCACGGGGCGATAGCCGGCAAGATCGGCTGCGGTCATGCTGCCCGGCAAGGCGCCTTCGTGCAGACGCGCGACAATGCGCGCGGCAGTAGCGCCGCGATAGAGGGCGTCGGCGCCCTCGGCGGCAAGGCGCTGGACGAAGGCGGCATAGGCGGGATTGCGCAGCGTGTCGCCGGCGCGAACCTTGCCGCCATGTCCGTCGCTGAAATACCGCACCACATCGGGCGCGCTCGCCTGCGGATAGGGGCCATGAACGAAGCGTTCGAGGCGAGCGGTGACGGTGAAGCCTTCGCGTGCCGTCCGCTCGGCACTGCCGAAGAGGTCGCGCCAAGCCAGTTTTCCGCGGTCGTGCTGCGCCATTGCCAGCATCGCCACCGCGCCCGGCACCCCCGTCGCGCGGCCGCTGAGCACCGCGGTCCGGAAGGGCAGCGGTTTGCCGTCCGCATCGAGGAACATGTCCGAGGTCGCACCGGCGGGTGCGGTTTCGCGCCCGTCATAGACGGTGACGCCGCGCGTGGCGGCGTCATAATAGACCATGAAGGCCCCGCCACCGAGCCCCGAGCTTTGCGGTTCGACCAGCCCGAGCATCGCCTGGACTGCGACGGCTGCGTCGACGGCGTTGCCGCCGCGACGCAGCACGTCGAGTCCCGCTTCGACCGCGAGTGGATGCGCGGCCGCGACGAACGCCTGTTCGTCGGCGGAAGAGGGAGCGGGCGGTGGAGCGACCGTTTGCGGCGGCGCGACCGGCGCGCAGGCCGCGAGCAGGCCGGCGGCGAGCAGGATCAGGCGGCGGCGCATCATGGTTCCACCGCCAACGCGCCGGGGCGCCGCGGATCGGCGGCGCCGAGGAACAGGCCCTTGTCGATCATGATCGATTGTTCGCTGCCCATTGTCTCATCGCTGGTGATCGGATGGCCCATCGCCTTCAGCGCGGCGACGGTGTCCGGGTTGAAATTGGGTTCGACGCGCAGCGTGTCGCTCGCACCCTGATAGATGCGCGGTTGGTGCGT
This sequence comes from Sphingopyxis terrae subsp. terrae NBRC 15098, assembly GCF_001610975.1. Taxonomy (NCBI): domain Bacteria; kingdom Pseudomonadati; phylum Pseudomonadota; class Alphaproteobacteria; order Sphingomonadales; family Sphingopyxidaceae; genus Sphingopyxis; species Sphingopyxis terrae. The sequence goes on from NZ_CP013342.1 coordinate 2,397,590, forward strand.
CGCTTCGGCGATGTTCATGCCATGATCGATGACGTTGACGAGAACCTGCACGACCGAGGTGATGATCGTGCTGCCGCCGGGGGTTCCGGTGACGATCCACGGCTTGCCGTCCTTCATCACGATCGTCGGCATCTGCGTCGACAACATTCGCTTGCCCGGCTCCATCGCGTTGAGCGGTGGCGGTGTGCCGGTTCGCTGTGCCTCCCAGGCCTGTTCGTGGCTGAAATTGTTCATCTCGTTGTTGAGGAGGATGCCCGTTCCCGCGATCATTACCCCCGATCCGAAGTCCGAACCGAGCGTGAAGGTCGTCGAGACGACATTGCCGTCCTTGTCGGCGACCGAGAAATGCGTCGTCGAGGGGCTTTCGTAGCGGAGCGGGTCGCCGAAAGGCATGGCGTCGATCGGCTTGGCGCGCGCAGGGTCGATCAGTTTCGCGCGCTCGGCGGCATAGGCTTTCGAAATGAAACCGCCGACCGGCGCGGTGACGAAGGCGGGATCGCCCAGCGCGCGGTAGCGGTCAACATAGCCGAGCTTCATCGCCTCGGCCATCACATGCAGCGACGCCGCCGAATTGGCGCCCATCGCCTTGATGTCGAAATGTTCGAGCTGGTTGAGGATATTGAGCAGCGTTGCCCCGCCCGCGCTCGACGGCGGCGCGGTGTAGATGGTGTAACCGCGGTAGCTGCCGACCAGCGGGGCGCGCTCCTGCGGGCGATAGGCGGCGAGGTCGTCGAGCGTGATAAGCCCGCCATGCGCCTTCATGTCGGCGGCGATCCGGCGCGCGACTTCGCCCTTGTAAAAGCCGTCGGCGCCATGCTGCGCGATCTCGCCCAGCGTCCAGGCGAGGTCGGGGCGCTTCATAACCTCGTCCTTTTGATACAGACTGCCGTCGGGCTTGTAGAAGGCGGCCTTGCCCGCCGCGCTCTTCGACAGCCGCTCCTTGCCCCAGCTGAAAACGAAAGCCTCGTCGGCGCTCAGCCGCACGCCGTCGGCGGCCAGCGCGATGGCGGGAGCGACAATCTTGTCCCACGACAGCTTGCCCCATTTGCGATGGGCATAGTCGAAACCCGCGACCGTTCCCGGCACCGCGGGCGCCAGATAGCCGTAGCTGGCGACCGCGCGCTCCTTGCCGCGATTGTCGACGAACATGGCGGGGGTCGCGGCGCGTGGGGCGACCGAGCGGAAATCGATCACGCGCACCTCGCCCGAGGCGGCGTCGTAGACGCTCATATAGCCGTCGCCGCCGATATTGCCCGCGCGCGGCAGCGTAACCGACAGGGCGAAGCCGACCGCGATCGCGGCATCGACGGCATTGCCGCCTTCGCGCAGGATCTTCGCGCCGACCTCGCTGGCGATGGCGTTCTGGCTGACCACCATGCCGCGCGTCCCCATCGTCGGCGAATGGATCGACGGATATTCGAGGAGGTGGCGGCTCTGCGCGACGAGCGGCGCCGGAAGCGTCAGCGTCAGCGCGAGCGAAGCGGCGATCAGGCGGCGGAAGATCATCGGCGGACCCTTTTCTTATTCTCTGACGGCCGGTCGGGAAGACGGCGCGGGAGGGGGAGCCCCCACGCCGCCTGTTCCGGCGACCCGGCGGCGGTCAGAAACGCTTGCTGATCGAAGCGTAGAACTGACGGCCGCGGTTGCTGTACAAATCGCCGATATAGCCGAAGCTCTGATCGGCGAGCGGCGCGAGCTCGTTGAACAGGTTGCGCACCCCGATGCGGAAGCGCGTATCCTTGAGCGGGCCCTTCTCGGCCTCATATTGCACATAAACGCTGTGCGACATGTAATCCTTGACGCGGAACAGCGTCCCGTCGGCCAGCGCCGCCGAGGTGTCGTTCACCGGGCCGACATAGCTGCCGTACCAGCCCGCGCCCCAGCCCTTGTAGCGCCAGGTCAGGCTGGCCGATCCGCGCCACTTCGGACGGCCATTCTGTTCGACGAGGCTTTCGGCGCCCGAGATGATGATTGTCGGATCAATGTCGCCCGACGTCTGGGCATCGAGCAGCATCTGCTGCATGTCGCCCGGCACCTGATAGAATTCGAGCAGGCGCGCCGCGTTGACGCGCAGGCTGATGTCTCCGATGCCGGTGTTGCGCACCTGATAATAGAGGCCGAAGTCGATACCGCGGACGCGGCGCGGGCTGAGGTTGGTGTAATTGTCGATCACCTGGATCACGTCGCCGACTGGCGCGATGCCGGTGCCGTCGAAGTCGTCGACATCGGCGGGGGTCGGGTCGGCCCGCTGAACATTGGGGTTCGACGAACCCTGCAAACGGAGCAAATAGTCGAGGATGAGTGCATTGGAGTCGCCAAACAGGCCGATCACTTGCTTTTGCCGGATTTCCCAATAGTCGGTGGTCAGCGTCAAACGACCCGCCGCGCCGAAATTCATCTGGAAAGTTCCGCCGACCGACAGGTTTTGAGCCGTTTCGGGTTTCAGCTCCTTGCTGCCCGACCGGTTGCTGACGATGCCCTGTGCCTGACCGCACTCGTCGAAATTGGCGATGCGCGCCGCGCGCAGGTCTGCCTCGCAGCGGATCCAGTCGGTGCGCGTGTTTGACCGCTGGATACCATTTTCGAACAATTGCGGCAGGTTCGGCGCGCGGAAGCTTTCGGACCAGCTGCCGCGCAGCTGGAAGTTGCGCACCGGATACCAGGACAAGGCGATCTTCGGCTTCGCAACCGATCCGAAGCCCTGATAGGATTCGGCGCGGCCCGCAAGTTGCAGGTCGAGTGCATGGACCAGCGGCACATTCATCTCGGGCGAGACCAGCGGCACCGCAAATTCGAGAAAGGCCGACAGCACATCGCGCGACCCGCTGCTGTCGGGGGTCGGGCTCGCGCCCATCGCGTCGCTGCCGTTCGACGAGCCGTCGGGCGCGACATAGAAGATCGTGCCGTCGAGCCGGTCGTCGCGATCGTCCGCAAAGGTTTCGTGACGGAATTCGACGCCGGTCGCCATCCCGACCCGGCCGCCCGGCAGTTCGAACAGGTCGTTCTTGCTGAGCTTGAAGTCGGCGAGGTAAAGCTCGGTCGTGCTGATGCGGCCGATATCGACCATGAAGCTGTCGATCACCTCCTGCGGATTGGGCGAGGAATCGAGCGTGCCGGGATTGAGCGGATCGCCGCCGTTGAACGGGTTATAGGCGGTCGCATCGGTACGGCTCAGCGCTTCTTCGAACAGCGTCATCGAAATCGTGTGCATGCTGTCCTTGGTCCGGGCGCGCGAGTAAAGCGCCGCGGTGTCGAAATCGAAGCCGAGCAGCTTGCCGCGCAGTCCGCCGAGGAAGCGGGTGGTGTCGTTCTTGACGTTGACGATCGTCGGGCCAGCATCGACGGGGCGATAGTCGATCAGTTCGATCGGCACCCCGGCATCGGACACGCCGGTCAGACCCGGAATCCGGTTCGGGCTGCCGACCGGACCGAAGGGGTTCCAATAGCCGTTGGCGGGGATGATGAGCCGCTGGCTCGACAGGTTGGTTTCGGTATCGCGGTAGGCGCGATAATCCGAATGATACCAGCCTGCCTCGGCGTAGAATTCCAGCCCCGAATCAAATTCATGATTCAGGAAGCCGAACAGGTTGAAGCGATTGTTGCGTCCCAGGATCGTGCGCAGATAGTTGGTGTCGTACCGCAGATTTTCGTCGCTCGAGACGGTCGAGAGCGAGCTGTTGTCCCAGCAGGTGCCGGCATATCGGGTCGGTGCGATGCAGCCGTCGTTGGTGTCGGGCTGGACATGGAAGATGCCGCTGGTGGTCAGCGCGACGCCGTCGATGCGCGCCGTCGTGGTCGAGGGGGCGTAGCTGTTCGTCAGACGCTGGAATTCGCCCCAGATCGTATCGACCGATGTGTTGCGGAAATCGGTATCGCCCTCGAACGCCGTCCCGACGAGCAGCGGCCGCAGATCCGACGAGCGCGAGTTGTAGCGTTCGCGCGCATAAAGCGGGTCGCGGTGGTTGAACGACCCGAACAGCGAAATGTTGGTGCGGCCGTCGTTGAACGTGTGGCCCGCTTCGAACGACAGTTCATATTCGCGCTGGTCGCTGTCATCGGTCAGGCTATATTCGCCGGTGACGCGCAGCCCCTTGAAATTGTCCTTGAGCACGGTGTTGATGACGCCGGCAACCGCATCCGATCCATAGATGGCGGCGGCGCCGTCGAGCAGAACCTCGACGCGGCGGACCCCCGTCACCGGGATGGTGTTGGTGTTGACGCTTTGCACCGGCACCAGATTTTCGGACTGGGTGCCGGGGTGCAGCACCATGCGGCGCCCGTTGAGGAGGACGAGCGTGTTGCCCGTGCCCAGCGCGCGCAGGTTGATCGACGCGACGTCGCCGCGCGCGTCGTTGATGCCGCCGGCGTCGCGGCTTTCGTTGAAGGCGACATCGCCCGCCTGCGGAATGGCGCGGAACAGATCGTCACCGCTCGTCGCGGCAATGGCGTCGATATCCTGTTCGTTGAGCAACGTCAGCGGCAGCGCCCCGGCGACGTCGGCGCCCTTGATCTGTGATCCGGTGACGACGATCGCTTCGCCCGAATCCTGTTCGATATCCTCGGCGATTTGCGGTTCGGGTTCGGCGCGGTCCTGCGCCATGGCGGCGGTTGCACTGGCGAGCAGCGAAATGCCGCCCATCAGGCTGATGAATTTTTGACCCCTGTTCATGCTATTGGCCCTTCCCTGAGATTTGGCAGATAAGCGATTGTATTTTTGTATTAATCCTCTCGATCGATAAGCGCGGCGACGCGCGCGGCCGACCCGGCGGCATAGGTCCAGCCCAAGGCCCCATGTCCCGTGTTCGCGATCACCCCCGGCGCGATCGGCCGCGTGATCGGCAGCGAATCAGGGGTCATCGGCCGCAGCCCCGCCCAGCTCGATTCGATCGCGTCATAGGTCGCCGCTTCTGGCAGCGCGGCGCGGGCGCTGGCGATCAATGTGGCGAGCCGCCGCGGATCGACCGCGGCGTCGCGCCGCGCCAGGTCGGCGAGGCCGGCAATCCGCATGCGATTGCCCAGCCGGGCGAAAACGACCCGGTTCGCAGCATCGGTGATGCTGACCGTCGGCGCCGCTTCGCCCGGCGCGGCGGTGATTGAATAGCCCTTCATCGGCACGATCGGCAGGCGGACGCCGAAACTCCGCGCCAGCGCGAGCGATCCCGTGCCCGAACATAATAGGATCCGGTCGGCGGCGAACCGCCGACCGTCCCGCGCGACGATCGCGGGGCGCCGCGCGTCGGGCTCGATCGCGGCAATGTCGGTGCGGAACCAGCTCGCGCTTTGTCCATGCGCCGCCAAGGCCGCCCGTGCGCCATTGCAGAAGCGATAGGGGTCGCCCACTTCCTCGCCGCGGTCGAACACCGCGCCGGCGATGGCCGGACGAATCGCGCCGAGGGCCGGTTCGATCGCCACCGCTTGGCCGGCGTCGATCAGGCTCTGCTTCGCGCCATGTTCGGCCTTCATCGCGGCGACACGCTCGGCCGCCGCAAAGCTTTTGGCGCTGCGATAGAGGATGAGCTTGCCGGGGGCGCTGCGCGCGAATTCGATGCCGTGTCGCTGCGTCAGCTGATCGAGCGCCGCGCGCGATTCGATGGCGAGCATCATGCCGGCCAGCGTGTTGCGGCGGAACCGCCCCGCCGAGGCGTTGCGCAGAAAGGCGATACCCCAGCGCAGGAAATCGGGATCGAGCGACGGTGAGAGGCGAAAGGCCGGATCGAGTCCCATCAGCAGCCGCGGCAATTGCGCGACGGTCGACGGGCTCGCGAATGCGTCGGTATAGGCGTAGCTCAACTGCGCGCCATTGGCGAAGGAGGTGCCGAGGCCCGGGCCCTCGGCCGCGTCGACTGTCCGCCGTCAGCGCCAATGGCACAGATTTGAGGTTGTGATTTAAGGAGGATTTGGGCTTCGTCGTAGTGACGAAGGAACGAAGATGAAGCCCAAATCCTCCTTGAAAAAATCGGCGCCGAAGGCCCCAGCTGAGCGGGTGGTGAAGGACATACGGCGTGCGACGCGCCGGCACTTCTCTGCAGAGGACAAAATCAGGATCGTGCTGGAGGGGCTGCGCGGCGAAGACAGCATCGCCGAGCTGTGCCGCAAGGAAGGCATCGCCCAGAGCCTGTATTACACCTGGTCGAAGGAGTTCATGGAAGCGGGCAAGCGTCGTCTGGCCGGCGATACCGCCCGAGCTGCGACCACCGGCGAGGTGCACGATCTGCGCCGCGAAACCCGTGCCCTGAAGGAATGCGTGGCCGACCTGACGCTGGAAAACCGTCTGCTCAAAAAAAGCATGATCGCGGATGGGGGCGACGAAGAATGAGGTATCCCGCATCTGAGAAGCTCGAGATCATCAGGATCGTCGAGCAGTCGCATCTGCCCGCCAAGCGGACGCTGGACCAGCTCGGCATCCCCCGCCGGACCTTCTATCGATGGTATGACCGCTACCTCGAAGGCGGGCCGGAGGCGCTAGAGGATCGGCCATCGGCGCCGAGCCGGGTGTGGAATCGCATCGGCAACGATATCCAGCAGCAGATCGTCGAGATGGCGCTGGACGAGTCCGAGCTATCGCCCCGCGAGTTGGCTGTGCGCTTTACCGACGAGAAGCGCTACTTCGTGTCGGAATCGACGGTTTACCGGCTTCTGAAAGCCCATGACCTGATCACCAGCCCGGCCTTCATCGTGATCAAGGCGGCCGATGCGTTCCACACCAAGACGACGCGGCCGAACGAGATGTGGCAGACCGACTTCACCTACTTCAAAATCATCGGTTGGGGCTGGGTGTATCTGTCGACCGTGCTCGACGACTTCTCCCGCTATGTCATCGCCTGGAAGCTTTGCACCACCATGCGCGCCGGGGACGTCACCGACACGCTGGAACTGGCGCTTGAAGCCTCGGGCTGTTCGTCAGCCAGGGTCGTGCAAAAGCCCAGGCTGCTCAGCGATAATGGTCCGAGCTACATCGCCGAGGAGCTGGCCCAATGGATCGGTGCCAACGGTATGAGCCATGTCCGCGGCGCCCCGATGCATCCCCAGACCCAAGGCAAGATCGAGCGCTGGCACCAGACCCTCAAGAACCGGATCCTGCTGGAAAATTACTTCCTGCCCGGCGATCTGGAGACCCGGATCGAGGCCTTCATCGACCACTATAATCACCGCCGATATCACGAAAGCCTCGGCAATGTGACGCCCGCCGACACCTACTTCGGCAGGGCAGACGCCATCATCCAACAGCGCGAAAGGATCAAACGGAAGACCATCGAACACCGACGCTTGCAGCACCGCAAGCTCGCCGCTTAATATCAACCCCAGGACGAGGCCCGCGCTCCGCTAATCAACGCCGCGATCTGCGCCAAATGTTCTGACGACAGACATGCCTTGGGTCGCCAGGAATTCCTTCGACGTCAATGCGGCGGTGAAGGTCGCGTTGCCGTTGAAAGGCGAATTGTCGAGGCGGTTGTTGAGGCAGCCGAGGATGCCGGTCGGATCGCGCTGGCAGAGCTGCTTCTGGATACGCGCGCGATTGTCCTTTTCATGGAAATAGGACGCCATCAGGTCGATGGTGGTGTCGGGCGTCGGTTCCCAGCGCAGCGAGCCGCGGACCGAGTAGAGGTCGCGGTCGTCGATGCGATTGCCGAGATAGAGGTTCTTCGTATAACCGTCGCGATTCAGATAGATGCCCGCGACGCGGATCGCGGCGGTATCGCCGAGCGGGATGTTGACCATCCCTTTGCCCTTGATCGAATTATAATTGCCATATTCGCCTTCGGCCGAGGCTTCGAACGTGTCGAGCTTGGGCTTGGCGGTAATGACGTTGACCACGCCCGATGTCGCGTTGCGGCCGAACAGCGTTCCCTGCGGGCCGCGCAGCACTTCGATGCGTTCGAGGTCGAAAAATTCCGTTTCAAAAAGGCGGGTCGAAAAGAGGGGGTCGCCGTTGAGGTGGATCGCGGTCGCGCTGTCGCAGGTCGTGCCGACGCAAAGATCGCCGATGCCGCGAATCGTAAAGCTGGCGCTGGTGAAGTTCGTCTTGGTGAAGGTGACGTTCGGCAGCGTGAGCTGAAGGTCCGACGGCGTCTTGATCTGCTGCGCTTCCAGCGCTTCGGACGAAAAGGCGCTGACGGCGATCGGAACGTCTTGCAGACGTTCGGACTGGCGCTGCGCGGTGACGACGATTTCGCCATAGGGGTCGGAGCTGGAGCCGCCGCTCTGCGCATGGGCGGGCGTTGCCACCGCCATGGCCAGGACGGACGTTCCAATCAGTGCCTTGAACTTCATCTATTCCTCCCTTTTTCGACCCCGCAATCCACGGGTTCGCCCAAATTCAATTTGTGGTCAGGGGAGGGGATTCGACCGGGCACGCCAGAAGGTGCCGGGCCGCGGGGGCCAAGCGCCAGTGAGTATCCCACCTGCCAGCGGTGCTGGTCATCGTCCTCTCCCACCGGCGTCGGGGAAAACGCCGGCCTCTCCGGATTACGGTCCGCTTGAGCGAACTCTGTAATGTTTGAAAACTGCGCTGACTTTACCAAAGCGTCAAGTGGCTTGTTGGCGGGAAAATTCGAAAGGAAATTGCGGCTCTGCACAATCGGAAAAGGGTTGGATTCCGCAACGTAAAGCATCGGCGACCGAACAAAAACTTGCGCGCACGCTCTTGCTTATCGGGGCAATCGTCCCGAAATGTGCGGCAAGAAAGCAACAGTGAAAGCGGGGATATGACGAGCAGCACGACCGAAATCGGACCCGACGGCAAGGTGGTGGTTCCCGATCATGTCGCCGCCGCGGTGCGGACGCTGATCGAATGGGCGGGTGACGATCCGGCGCGCGAGGGCCTGCTCGACACGCCCAAGCGGGTCGCGCGGGCGTGGAAGGAATATTGCAGCGGCTATGGCGAGGACCCGGCGGTCCATCTGTCGCGCACCTTCGAAGAGGTCGGCGGCTATGACGAGATCGTGCTGCTGCGCGACATCCCCTTTCAGTCGCACTGCGAGCATCATATGGCGCCGATCACCGGCAAGGCGTCGATCGCCTATCTGCCGCGCGAGCGCGTGGTCGGCATTTCGAAGCTTGCGCGCGTGCTCAATGGCTATGCCCGCCGCCTGCAGGTGCAGGAGCGGCTGACCGCCGAGGTCGCCAAGTGCATCTGGGACAATCTGCACCCGCATGGCGTTGCGGTGGTGATCGACGCACAGCACGGCTGCATGACCGGCCGCGGCGTGCGCACCCCCGGCGTCGGCATGGTCACCAGCCGCGTCCTCGGCTGCTTCCTCGAAGATCAGCGCAGCCGCAAGGAAGTGCTCAGCCTGATGGGCTATTGATGCGCGTCGTGATCGTCAGCGTGTTTGGGAAGACGGCCGGTTAGGACCGATTGGGGTCGTCGGCCGACCTTTCTTCCATTGTCATCCCGGCGAAGGCCGGGATCTCATCCTATCGTGGTAACGCACCGGCGAGATCCCGGCCTTCGCCGGGATGACGAGAGTGATTAGACAACGTCAGCTCCCGACCCAAAAACCATCGTCCCGTCAGCCGAGCAGCGCTTCCTCGACTTGTCCGAGTCGGTCCTTGCCGAAGAATATCTCGTCGCCGACGAAGAAGGTCGGGATACCAAAGGCGCCGCGCGCGACCGCGGCTTCGGTGTTGGCGGCGAGCTTGGCCTTGATCGCATCCTCCTGCGTGCGCGCCAGCAGCGCGGGGCCGTCGAAGCCGTTTGCGGTCAGGAAGGCAGCGGCGACCGCGGGATCATCCATCTTCAGCCCGTCTTCCCACATCGCGCGGTTCACCGCATCGATATAGTCGTCGAGCACGCCTTCGTCCTCGGCGACGACCGCGCCGCGCATGATGAGCAGCGTGTTCACCGGAAAATGCGGGTTGAGCCGGAATTTGGTGAGCCCGTGGCGCGCGATGAAGCGCCGCATCTCGAGATTTTCATACGCCATCTTCGCCGGCGCGTCGGCATATTGGATCATCGGCGCCTTGTTGCCGGTGGCCTTGAAAATGCCGCCGAGGAGGCAGGGGGTGATGATCAGATCGGCGCCTGTGCGGTCGAGCAGGTCGGGTAGTATCTTCATCGCCAGATAGGCGTTCGGACTGCCGAAATCGAAGATGAATTCGAGGGACTTTCCTGCGCTCTTGCTCACCATTTTTCTCCCCAGGGGCGAAGGTCGAGTTCGTGCGTCCACGCGCTTTTCGGCTGGCGGTGGAGCATCACATAATTGGCGGCGATGGCCTGCGGGTTGAGGATCAGATCCTGCGCCTTCGCGTTGTCGAAATCGGGATGACGCCCCTTGATGAAATCGGTGTCGATCGCGCCGTCGATCACGACATGCGCAACATGGACGCCCTGCGGCCCCAGTTCGCGCGCCATCGATTGCGCCAGCATACGCAGCGCCGCCTTGGCGCCCGAGAAGGCGGAATAGCCCGATCCGCCGCGCAGGGATGCGGTGGCGCCGGTGAAGATGATCGTGCCGCGGCCGCGCGGCGCCATGCGCTTTGCCGCCTCGCGCCCCATCAGGAAGCCGCCCAGGCACGCCATTTCCCAGACCTTGGTGTAAACGCGCAGCGTCGTCTCGGTGATCGGGAAGTTGACGTTCGCGCCGATGTTGAAGACCGCGACCTCGACCGGTCCGACCTCGGCCTCGACCCGGTCGAACAGGGCGATCATCGCCTCTTCGCTACGCGCGTCGCCGGGAAAGGCGCGGGCATCATGGCCGTCTTCGCGGATCGACTGCGCCAGCGCCTCGAGCGCATCGGCGTTACGCTCGCGGCGGTTGACGCAGGCGGTGAGGCCTTCGGCGGCAAAGGCGCGGGCAATCGCGCCGCCGGTGGCGTCGCCGGCTCCGATGATGACGGCTGCGGGGTTGGGCATGCGCGACTCTCCTCTTGCGACAGATTGTAGCTATGATAAACATAGTGACAAGAGGTTTTTGTCGGTGGGATGAGAATGCCGATGAAGAGAATGACAAGGGTATAGGGACATCATGCCCAAACGCGCTGATCTTTCGGATACATTTTGCCCGGTCGGCCGCTCGGCCGAAATCCTGGGCGACCGCGCTGTGCTGCTGATCCTGCGCGACCTGTTCTTCGGGCGCCGGCGGTTCGAGGCGATCACCGCGAACACTGGCCTCGGGCCGCAGCTCGTGTCGGCGCGGCTCAAGCTGCTGGTGCGCGAGGGTGTGGTCGAGCGTCATGTCTATCAGGATCGGCCCCTTCGCCACGAATATCGACTGACCGCGAAGGGCAAGGATCTGTTCGACGTGCTGTACGCGATGCGCAATTGGGCGGAGCGCTGGGCCTATGCGCCGGGAGAGACGGGAGGCGGACCGGCGATGCGCTATATTCACCGCGCCTGCGGCGCCGATGTCGGCACCGAGGTCGTCTGTCCGGGGTGCGGCGAAGCGCTCCATTATGGCGATTTGAAGGGCGAGCCTTCGGCGCCGCTTCAGGCCGAGCAGGCGGCGCGGAGCGGCGGTTGAAACCCCTCCCGCATACGGGAGGGGCTGAACAATTTACGCCTTTTCCAGCGTGCATTGCAGCGGGTGCTGGTTCTGCCGCGCGGCGTCCATCACCTGATTGACCTTGGTTTCGGCGACTTCGTAACTGAACACGCCGCACACTCCGACGCCCTGTTGGTGCACATGTAGCATCACCTGCGTCGCGCGTTCGATGTCCATGTTGAAAAAGCGCTGCAGCACCATCACGACGAATTCCATCGGCGTATAGTCGTCGTTGAGCAGTAGCACCTTGTACATCGAGGGCTTTTTGGGTTTCGCGCGCGTGCGCGTCGCAATGCCGACGCCGGGAGCGCCGGGCGTATCGTCATCCTTGCCCGCCATGGCGCGGACGATGTGAGGAATGGAGGCGGGAAGCATCATCATCGGGAATATCGCAAGCCGGGGCGGAATCGCAAGAGGGCGGGGATGCATTAACCCCCTTTTCGTCGCCCCCGCGAAGTCGGGAGCCTCTGGCAAGAGTGCACCAAGTCGATTGCGGCCCCCGCCTTCGCGGGGGCGACGATCAGGATAAAAACAAGAGCCGCCCGTTTCGCGAAGGAAACGAGCGGCCCTGTATGTGTCGGCGCGGGGTCGGGAGGAGGGGAGAGAGAGCCCGCGCCAACGAGGGAAGAAAAAGGCCCTTAGGCTGCCTTCATCTTCGAGCTGATGACCGACACGCGGTTCGAGATCGGCGCGAAGCTGTCGTTGGCGAGCTTCACGACCATTTCGCTGGTCTTCGAGGTCTGCGCAACGGCGGCGTCGAACGCCTTCTTGCTGTTTTCGGCATAGAGCTTGAAGAACTCGGCCGGCGACTTGACGGCGGTGTAGCCCTTCAGCGCGGCGGTGGTGTCTTCGAAGCTCTTGCGAGCGAAGGCGACGCCTTCCTGGCCGAGCGTTTCGAAGCCCTTGGCCGCGATCTTGCCCGATTCAACCATGGCTTCGATGTTCGCCTTGTTGAATTCGACAGCTTCCTCGGCGAGCTTGCTGCTCTTGCTCATGGCTTCCTTCGCCTTTTCGTTGAATTCGGCGGTCATCGCTTCGGCGCGGGTCTTGGCGTCTTCGGCGAACTTCTTGACGGTGTCGTTCATGGTCTTGAATCCTTTGGAGGCGGCGGCAACCGGCTTCGGCGCGGCCTTTGCTTTGGGGGTGATGGTCTTGGCGGCCGCCTTCTTGGGGGCGACCTTCTTGGCGGCCGGTTTTGCGGCCTTCTTTTGGACCGGCTTGGCCTTGGCCTTCACGGTCTTGGTCTTTTCGGGCGACGGAGCGGCAACCGCAGGCGCCACGGGAGTCGCAACCGGCTTGGCGGCGGTTTCCAGCGTCGCGGCTTCGAAAGCCTTTTCGGCACTATCCATCTTGGTAGCCATCGGAACAACTCCTTTATGTTGCACTGCACAATATAGGAGTGGATCGGCGATTTCAAGGGTATTTTTGTGCAGCGCACAAAAATTGTCGATGAACCGCCGCAGCTGATTGATAATCCCGCGATGTTACCGCTGTTTGACGTAGCGTCCGGGCGCGTCCTCGATCGCCTTTTTCTTGCCCTTGCCGGGCACGCGTGCGCCTTTGGCAGGCGTCCTGTCGCCGTCCTGATCGGCGATCCAGCCGATCCAGTGCGGCCACCAGCTTCCCTTGGTCTCGGTCGCGCTTGCCTCGAATTCGGCGAGCGAGGCGGCGTCATTGTCGCCGGTCCAATATTGATATTTGCCCGCCGCGGGCGGGTTGACGACGCCGGCGATGTGACCCGAACCCGCAAGCAGGAAGGTTTTTGGCCCCGACAGATGGTCCATCAGCCGCCAGACGCTGGCCAGCGGGGCGATATGATCTTCGCGTCCGGCCTGGATATAGGCGGGGGTGGTGATTTTCTTGAGGTCGATCGGGGTACCCATCACCGTCAGACTGTTCGGGATGACCATCCGGTTGTCGCGGTAGAGGTCGACAAGATATTGCCGGTGCCATTTCGCCGGCAGGTTGGTCGTGTCGCCGTTCCAGTAGAGCAGATCGAAAGGCGGATAGTCGTTGCCGAGCAGGTAATTGCTCACGACATAATTCCAGATGAGATCTCGGCCGCGCAGGCTGTTGAAGGTTGCGGCCATATAGCGGCCGTCGAGAAAGCCGCCGGCCGACAATTGCTGAAGCAGCGCCAGATAGCCGTCGTCGACGAACAGCTTGAGTTCGCCCGCCAGTTCGAAATCGACCTGCGCGGTGAAGAAGGTGACCGACCTGACCTTGTCGGCATCGCCCTGCGCCGCGAGCATTGCGAGCGTGGCGGCGAGCGTCGTCCCGGCGACGCAGTAGCCGATCGCGTGGACATGCGGCACGTCGAGCAGGTCGCGCACCGTGTCGATCGCATCGACCTGCGCCGCGATATAATCGTCCCACACGACATCCTTCATCGACGCGTCGGCCGATTTCCACGACACCATGAAGACGGTCAGCCCCTGTTCGACCGCCCAGCGCACAAAGCTTTTCGCGGGATTGAGATCGAGGATGTAGAAGCGGTTGATCCACGGCGGGAAGATGACGAGCGGGACGGTGAAGACGTCTTTCGTCGTCGGCTCATATTGGATGAGCTGATAGAGATCGGTTTCGTGGATCACCTTGCCCGGGGTCGTCGCGATGTTCACGCCGACCTCGAACGCATTCTTGTCGACATGGCTCAACTGTCCGCGCGCAAGGTCGGCGAGCATGTGCCGTAGCCCCTTGAGCAGGCTTTCGCCGCGCGTTTCGACCGCGCGCTTGATGACTTCGGGATTGGTGACGGCAAGGTTCGTCGGTGACAGCGCGTCGGCCATCGACTTTGCGGCAAATTCCATCTTGGCCCGCGCATCGGCGTCGAGCCCCTGAAGCTGGCGCGTGGTTTCGAGCAACTGGTCCGACAACAGGCCATAGGTCTGCCGGATCAGCGCAAAGGCGGGGTTTGCGGTCCAGTCGGGGTCGGCGAAGCGGCGATCCTTGGGCGCATCGGCCGCCGCGGAGGGCATGAAGGACGGCTGGATCGCGGCGAGCGACGACCAGAAATGCACGCCCTGTTCCCACATCTTCGCGCCCTGTTCGGCCCAAAGCTGGGTCGCCGGATTGTCGATCCATCTGGCGGGATCGAACAGCGGCCGCGCATCCTTTTCCTCGTCGGCCTGACCCAGCGCGAATTCGAGCATCATCTGCTGCGCGCGCGCCATCACGCTGGCCCAATGCTGCATATCGTCGGGGGACGGGAGAAAGGGATTCGGCGCCTCGGCCGCGGTGCCGTCATTCTTGTCTTTTTCGCCCGCGTCGCTCATGCCGGTTCCCGCTGGTCAGCCTCTCGTCTGATGCGTATAACAGCCGCCGACGCGGCTGGCGAGGTGCCGATCGCGTTTCGACCGACTAAACGCTTACGAAAAGGAGTTGTTCTAGTTCCCCATGTCCGACGATGAATTCTACCGCATCAAGCGCCTGCCGCCCTATGTCATCGCTGAAGTGAATGCGATGCGAGCGGCCGCGCGTGCCGCGGGCGAGGACATTATCGACCTGGGAATGGGCAACCCCGACTTGCCGCCGCCGCAGCATGTGATCGACAAGCTGTGCGAGGTTGCGCAGAAACCCGACGCGCACGGCTATTCGCAGTCGAAGGGCATTCCGGGGCTGCGCCGGGCGCAGGCCAATTATTATGCCCGCCGCTTCAACGTCGATCTCGATCCCGAGACCGAGGTGGTGGTGACGATGGGGTCGAAGGAAGGGCTTGCCAGCCTCGCGACCGCGATCACCGGCCCGGGCGACGTCGTGCTGGCACCGAATCCTAGCTATCCCATACACACCTTCGGCTTCATCATCGCCGGTGCGACGATCCGCAGCGTGCCGACGACGCCGGACGAAAATTACTGGCGCGCGCTCGACCGCGCGATGGCGTTCACCGTGCCGCGTCCGTCGATCCTGGTCGTCAACTACCCGTCGAACCCGACCGCCGAAGCCGTAGATCTCGCTTTCTACGAGCGGCTCGTCGCCTGGGCGAAGGAAAACAAGGTCTGGGTCTTGAGCGACCTTGCCTATTCGGAGCTTTACTACGACGGCAATCCGACCCCCTCGATCCTGCAGGTGCCGGGCGCGAAGGATGTGGCGATCGAATTCACCTCCATGTCGAAAACCTATTCGATGGCCGGGTGGCGCATGGGTTTCGCGGTCGGCAACAAGCGGCTGATCGCGGCGATGACGCGCGTCAAATCCTATCTCGATTACGGCGCCTTCACCCCGATCCAGGCCGCGGCCTGCGCCGCGCTCAACGGGCCGCAGGATATCGTCGCGAAGAACCGCGAGCTGTACCAGAAGCGCCGCGACGTGATGGTCGAAAGCTTCGCGCGCGCCGGCTGGGATATTCCGAGCCCGCCCGCCTCGATGTTCGCCTGGGCGCCGCTGCCACCCGCGCTGAAAGAGATGGGCAGCCTCGAATTCTCCAAGCAGCTTCTGACCCATGCCAAGGTCGCGGTCGCCCCCGGCGTCGGCTATGGCGAGGACGGCGAGGGCTATGTCCGCATCGCGATGGTCGAAAACGAACAGCGCATCCGTCAGGCGGCGCGCAACGTCCGCAAGTTCCTCCAGATGCATGGTGTGAACACGCCGTCGGTCGCGGCAGGATAGACGCGATGTTCGAAGGGGCGCCGACAATCGCCCAGACGATCCAGTTGTCCGTCGCGCCGGTGTTCCTGCTCGTCGCGATGGGCAATTTGCTCAACGTCTTCACTGGCCGCCTCGCGCGCGTCATCGACCGGTCGCGCAAGCTGACCGAACGTCACGCGACGACGACGGGCGTCGAACATAGCCGTCTGGTCGAAGAATTGCGCGTGATCGCGCGCCGGATGCGCGTCATCAACACCGCCATCCTGTTCGCCGTATGCGGCGGGCTGGTGGTGTGCATCCTCGTGTCGCTGCTGTTCCTGCAATATACGGCCGGCTTCCATCTCGGCGTCGCGGTATCGCTGGTCTTTGTGCTGGCGATGCTGTTCCTGCTGCTCTCGCTCGGCATGTTCCTCTACGAAGTGCGCCTCGCGACGCACGCCATATTGATCCCGACCGAATATCTCGAGCGTAACTAGCGTCAGGGCGTAACGCTGGCGCGATAGGTTGGCGCTACGCGTTTGCGGCTTGCCTGTTCATAGGCATATCCGGCCGCCAGAATATCGCCGTCGCTCCATTTGGGGCCGATGAAGGAGAGGCCGATGGGCAGCCCTTCGACCGCGCCCATCGGGACGGTGAGGTGCGGATAGCCGGCGACGGCGGGAAGCTGGCTGACGCCGGGGCCGGTATAATGGTCGCCGTTGACGAGATCGGTGGTCCAGGCGGGGCCATTGGTCACGCCAACCAGCAGGTCGGCGCCGCTTTCGCGCAGCAGCCGGTCGATGCCGTCCGGTCCCGCTAGCCGCGCCGTCTTGGCCTTGGCGTCACGATAGAGCTCGCTGTCGAGGCCGCCCTTGCTTTCGGCAAGTTCGAACAGTGCCTGGTCGAACCAGCGCATCTCGGCGGGCGTCGCCTTGTTGAAGGCGATCAGGTCGGCGAGCGAGCGCGGCGCGCCCTTCCCGGGTAGCCCGGCCAGATAGGCGGCCATGTCGGCCTTGAGTTCGGTCATCAATATCTCGAACTCGGCATCGCCCAGGCCGTCGAGGCCGCTACGGCTATCCTTGATCTCGACGATCGTCGCACCGGCGGCGCGCATCGTGTCGAGCGCGGCATCGAACAGCGCGCCGATGTCGGCGCGGCCGCCGATGCGATCGCGCAGCACGCCAACCGTCTTGCCGCGCAGCGCGTCCGGCGACAGCGCGGCGGCAAAGTCACGGCGGTGCGCGTCGGCCTCTGCCGTCGCCGGGTCGGCGGGATCGCTGCCCGCCAGCACCGACAACAGCGTGGCCGCGTCGCGCACCGTCAACGTCATCGGTCCCGCCGTATCCTGACTGTGGCTGATCGGGACGACAAGACTGCGGCTCACCAGGCCGACGGTCGGTTTGAAGCCGACCACGCCGTTCATGCCCGCAGGGCAGGTGATCGATCCGTCGGTCTCGGTCCCGATCGTCAGCGGCGCAAGGCTGGCCGCCGTCGCTGCACCGCTGCCCGCCGACGAGCCGCATGTGTTGCGGTCGAGCGCGTGCGGATTGCGCGTCAGTCCGCCGACGGCGCTCCAGCCGCTGGTCGCGTCGTTCGAGCGGATATTGGCCCATTCGCTGAGGTTGGTCTTGCCCAGGATCACCGCGCCGCCTTCGCGCAGCCGCGCGACCAGCGGCGCATCGCGGCCGGTGATATTGCCTTTCAGGGCCAGCGAACCGGCGGTCGTCGCAACCGGCCCCGCCGCCTCGATATTGTCCTTCAGCAGCACCGGAATCCCGTGCAGCGGGCCGCGCACATGCCCCGCCTTGCGCTCCTGATCGAGCCGATAGGCCTCGCTCATCGCGCCGGGAAACACCGCGATCACCGCGTTGAGTGTCGGGCCCGCCTTATCGATATTCCGGATACGCTCGAGATAGGCGGCGGTAATGACCTCGCTGCTCGTTTCGCCCGCGGTCATCTCCGCCTGCAGAGTCGCGGCATCCTTGCCGGCGACATCGGGAAGCGGCGGCGGCATGGCGGCGGCGGGGACGGAGGCGAGCAGAGCGGCTGTCAGCAGCGAAATTTTTTGCATGGCGCGAATGCTGGCAGCCGTAACGGCAATTGCAAGTGCCATTTTACGCTGTGCCGCCCCGGCGTTGACAGGGTGCGGCCGGGTCTGCACCTTCGCCCCCATCGGGAGAGAAAAATGTCGGAAAAGCCAGCTCTTGCCCTTGGTGCAGGGTCGCAAGCATCAACCAGCGTCGCCGCGAAAACGCGCACGATGCTGTGGGTGCTCTTGATCGTCTATATCCTCAATTTCCTCGATCGGCAGATCGTCAACATATTGGCCGAGCCGATCGCACGCGATCTCAAGCTGTCCGATTCCGACATCGGCCTGATGACGGGATTGGCCTTCGCGCTCTTTTACACCTTCCTGGGTTTGCCGATCGCGCGTTATGCGGACCGTCCCTCAACCAATCGCGTCGGGCTGATTTCGGTGTCGCTGGCGATCTGGTCGGGGATGACCGTGCTGTGCGGCATGGCGCAGAATTTCGTCCAATTGCTGCTTGCCCGCATCGGCGTCGGCGTGGGCGAGGCCGGGTGCACACCCGCGGCACATTCGCTCATCACCGATGCCGTCGAACCCGCCAAACGATCGTCCGCCATTGCCTTTTACGGGCTCGGGATTCCGATCGGCAGCCTCCTCGGCCTGATCGTCGGCGGCATCGTCAATGATCTTTGGGGCTGGCGTGTCGCCTTCATGGTCGTTGGCGTGCCGGGATTGCTGCTTGCCTTCATGGTCCCGATGTTCATCAAGGAGGTACGCGCGCGGGGCGCTGATGCCGCTGCGACGACGGGCGCGAGCGGCGCCCTGTCGATCGGGCAGGCGCTGCGTGAAGTGTTCAGCACCCGGGCCTTCGTCTACATCGCGATCGCGGCGTCCTTCACCGCCTTCCTGGGTTATGGCAAAGGCGTCTGGGCGCTGATCCTGTTTCAACGATCGCACGGGCTGAGCGCGGGCGAAACCGGACTTTTGCTGGGCGTCGCGCTGGGCATCGCGGGCATTTTGGGAACATGGCTCGGCGGCTATTTCGCCGACCGGTTCGGCAAGACCGACCGCCGCCACATGCTCACCACGCCGGCGATCGGCATGGCGGTCGCGGCGCCGATCCTGTTTCTGGGCTACGCCGTCACCGAATGGCATGTCGCGATCGCGCTGCTGTTCGTGCCGACCGTGCTCAACGCCGCATATTACGGCCCGACCTTCGCCTGCGTCCACGGGCTGGTGCAGCCCGAGGCGCGCGCGATGGCCAGCGCGGTGATGCTGTTCCTGCAGAATCTGATCGGCCTCGGACTTGGCCCGCTCCTTTTCGGCATGGCGTCGGAAGAGCTCAAGCCCACCCTCGGCACCGAAAGCGTCCGCTATGTCCTCTATGGCGCGGCGTGGCTCGGGCTGATCCCGGCTTTCTTCTTCTGGCGCGCCAGCCTGCGGCTCGGGAAGGAGCTCAAATCGGGTTAGAAGGGCGGCGGCGCTTGTTCGCGCTGCGCCTTCGCGGCGTCGGTCCACCAGGCAAGGTCGTCGGCGAAGCGCGGAAAGGCCCGTGCCAGCCGCTCGCCGTCCTCGCCCGCAGGCCCGCCGTCGGCATCGAAAGCACCGCCGATGCGCGCGAGGCTGAGCGGGGTCGCGGTGACCACCATGCCCATCGCGCCAAGCGTCGTGCGCCACGCGGTCGCGGCGCGGATGCCGGCGAAGGGGCCAGCCGAATAAGAGGCGATGGCGGCGGGGCGCCACGCGAATTGGGGAAGATAATGGTCGACCAGATTCTTGAGGCCCGGTTGCAGCCCGCCATTATAATCGCCGGTCACGAAGACGAAGCCGTCCGCCGCGGCGATCCGGTCGGCGAGCGCATCCATCGCGGCGGGGGCCTCGCCCGCTGCGAAATCGCTGTGCCGTCGGTCGAGCATCGACAGATCCACCGCCATCGCATCGACCAGTTCGGCGCGGTCGCCGCGCGCAGCAAGGGAATCGACGATCCAGCGGGCAAGCTTGATGCCCTGCCGGTCGCGGCGATAGCTTCCGTAGAAGACCAGGATAGTGCGGCTCATCGGCCGACCGTGCCACGCCGCGCCGCCGAACGAAAGCGCGTCTTGCGCCGCACCGCGCGGCAATTCTAGAGTGATCGGGACCAAGGGGGGGATTATGCGGGTTTATCGTACACCGGACGAATGTTTTGCGGGCCTGACCGACTGGCCTTTCGCGCCGCGATATACCGAGATCGCGGGCGGCCTGCGCGTCCATTATGTCGACGAGGGCGCCGCCGATGCACAGCCGGTGCTCATGCTGCACGGCGAGCCGACGTGGAGCTATCTCTACCGCCACATGATCGGTCCCGCGGTGCGCGCGGGCTTCCGGGCTGTTGCGCCCGACCTCATCGGCTTCGGTCGCTCCGACAAGTCGCTCGACCGGTCGGCCTACAGCTATGCGCAGCAGGTCGCGTGGATGCGCGCCTGGATCGAGGCGCTCGACCTTCGGAACATGATCCTCGTCTGCCAGGATTGGGGTTCGCTGATCGGGCTGCGTCTGGTCGCCGAAATGCCCGAGCGCTTCGCGGGTGTCGCGCTGTCGAACGGCGGACTGCCCGAGGGGCAGGCGGCGCCGCGCGCCTTTGCGATCTGGCGCGCCTTTTCGCGCTACAGCCCGCTGTTCCCGATCGGCCGGATCGTCAATGCGGGAACGAAGCGCCCGCTCAGCGCCGAAGAAATCGCCGCTTATGACGCGCCCTTTCCGACGCGCGCGTCGAAGGTCGCAGCGCGCATCTATCCGTCGTTCGTGCCGCTGGGCGACAATGTCGCGGTGCCCGATCAGAAGCGCGCATGGGCCGCGCTCGAACGCTTCGACAAGCCCTTCCTCTGCTGCTTTTCGGACGGCGACCCGATCACGCGCGGCGGCGATGCCCTGTTCCTCGGCCGCGTGCCTGGAACCGCCGGCATGCCGCACCGCACGTTGAAAGGCGGGCATTTCATCCAGGAGGATGACCCGGCGGGCTTCGTTTCTGCAATCGAAGCCGTCGCCGCGGCGGGGCGCGGGGTGTCAGCCGGGTAGCGGTAGCACGCGGCTCTGCTTGACGACGCCGTAGGCCAGGCTGGTGTCGATCGACGCGATGCCGTCGATCGCGTGCAGCCGTTCGCGCACGAAGCGCTCGTATCCGTCGAGGTCGGGTGCGACGACACGCAACAGATAGTCGATATCGCCCGTCATCAGGAAGCAATCGAGAATATCGTCGATGGCGCCGATCGCCCGCTCGAATGCCTGCACGGTCGCCTGATCATGCTTGCTCAGCCGGATGCCGACGAACACGGTGATCGGATAGCCCATCGCCTTTTGATCGACGAGCGCGGCATAGCCGGTGATGACGCCGCGCTCTTCGAGCAGACGAACCCGGCGCAGACAGGGCGACGGCGACAGGTTCGCCGCCGCGGCCAGATCCTGATTGCTCAGTCGGCCGTCGTGCATCAAGGCGCGGACGATCTGGTGATCCTTGCGATCCATGGGGCAGTCCTTGGCAGAATGTTCCAATATACTTGCTGCTAGTGGCATATATTGGAAGCACCTGCCACCGGCCATTTGATACAAGCGGCGCTCGTTCACCGCAGGAGTCGCGCCCGTCATGTCGTCCTTTCCGCTTTCGGGTTTTGCGACCCGCGCCATTCATGCCGGCTATGACGCAAAGGCCAATGACGGCGCGCTGGTGCCGCCGCTGCATCTGTCGTCGACCTTCGTATTCGAAACCGCCGAGGCGGGCGCCGAGATTTTCGCCGGCGAGCGCGAAGGATATTTCTACAGCCGCATCGCCAATCCGACGGTCGACCTGCTCGAACGGCGCATGGCCGCGCTCGAAGGCGCGGAAGCCGCCGTCGCGACGGCGTCGGGGATGGGCGCGATAACGGCGGTTTTCTGGTCCTTTCTGAAGCCCGGCGACGAAATCATCGTCGACCAGACGCTGTACGGCTGCACCTTCGCCTTCATGCGCCACGGCCTTGCGCGCTTTGGCGTCCGCGTCACCCATGTCGATCTGACCGATCCGGCCAATCTCGAAGCCTGCATCTCCGACGCGACGAAGATCGTCTATTTCGAGACCCCCGCCAACCCGAACATGCGGCTGGTCGATATCGCAGCGGTGTCGGCGATCGCGCGCGACCATGGCGCGCGCACCGTCGTCGACAACACCTATGCGACCCCGGTGCTGACGCAGCCGATCACGCTCGGCGCGGATATCGTGGTGCATTCGGCGACCAAATATCTGGGCGGGCATGGCGATCTGGTCGGCGGCATCGCGCTCGGCACTGGCGCCGATATGCAGCAGGTGCGTCTGGTCGGGGTCAAGGACATGACCGGCGCGGTGATGGCGCCGTTCAGTGCCATGCTGGTGCTGCGCGGGCTGAAGACGTTGAAGCTGCGCATGGCGGAACATTGCCGGTCGGCCGCGGCGATTGCGGCGACGCTGAACGATCACCCGGCGGTCGCTGCGGTGCATTATCCGGGGCTGGCATGTTTCGCCCAGCATGATCTGGCGCGGCGGCAGATGCCGGGTTTCGGGGGCATGATCGCCTTTGAACTGAAGGGCGGCTACGCCGCGGGCGTGGCGATGATGAACCGGCTGGCGCTTGTCCAGCGCGCGGTGTCGCTCGGCGATGCCGAAAGCCTGATCCAGCATCCGGCGAGCATGACCCATTCGACCTACACTGCAGAAGAACGGCGCGCGCACGGGATCGCCGACGGGCTCGTGCGCCTGTCGGTGGGACTCGAGGAGGCCGACGAAATCGCCGCCGATCTGACGCAGGCGCTCGATGCAGAGGTCAGCGCGTCCGTCGACGCCTGACCGCTTGTCGCGGCGTCAGTCGCTGAACGGATCGCGGATCAGGATCGTGTCTTCGCGCTCGGGGCTCGTCGATACGAGCGCGATGGGGGTTTCGATCAGTTCCTGCACGCGCTGGATATATTTGATTGCCTGCGCCGGCAGGTCGGCATAGCTGCGCGCCCCTGCGGTCGATTCGCTCCAGCCGTCCATCTCTTCGTAGATCGGTTCGACCTCGGCCTGATCGGCGGCGTGCGCCGGGAAATAGTCGAGGATCTTGCCGCGCAAACGATAACCGGTGCAGATGCGCACCTTGTCGAAGCCGTCGAGCACGTCGAGCTTGGTCAGCGCGATGCCGGTGACGCCCGACACCGCGCAGCTCTGACGCACCAGCACCGCGTCGAACCAGCCGCAGCGGCGCTTGCGTCCGGTGACGGTGCCGAATTCATGCCCGCGTTCGCCGAGTCGCTGGCCGGTTTCGTCCTCGAGTTCGGTGGGGAAGGGGCCGCTGCCGACGCGGGTCGTATAGGCCTTGGCGATACCGAGCACGAAGCCGACGGCTGACGGGCCGAGGCCCGAGCCGCTGGCGGCAGTGCCGCTGACGGTGTTCGAGCTGGTGACGAAGGGATAGGTGCCGTGATCGACGTCGAGCAGCACGCCCTGTGCGCCTTCGAACAGGATGCGTGCGCCCGCCTTGCGGACCTTCTTCAGCCGCTTCCACACCGGCTGGGCATATTCGAGCACGAAATCCGCAATCTCGGCGAGGTCGGCCTTCAGTCGCTCGCGATCGATCGGCGGCTCGCCGAAGCCGGCACGCAGCGCGTCGTGATGCGCGGTCAGGCGGTCGATCTGCGGATCGAGCTTGTCGAGATGCGCAAGGTCGCACACGCGCAGCGCGCGGCGGCCGACCTTGTCCTCATAAGCCGGGCCGATGCCGCGGCCCGTCGTCCCGATCTTGCCCGCGCCCGCCGCGGTTTCGCGCAAGCCGTCGAGGTCGCGGTGAAAGGGCAGGATCAGCGCGCAATTGTCGGCGATCGCGAAATTTTCCGCATTGATCTCGACGCCCTGGCCGCGCAGCTTGGCAATTTCGTCTTTCAGCGCCCAGGGATCGAGCACGACGCCGTTGCCGATGATCGACAGCGTGCCGGTGACGATGCCCGACGGAAGCAGCGACAGCTTGTAGACCTGTTCGCCGACGACCAGCGTGTGACCGGCGTTATGGCCGCCCTGAAAGCGGACGACCGCGTCGGCGCGGCTGGCGAGCCAGTCGACGATCTTGCCCTTGCCCTCGTCGCCCCACTGCGACCCGATGACGGTAACATTTGCCATGACGCTGTCCTGCTGAACGGGGCCCTTTCGACCCGGCGCGGCCTTAGCGGATTTGGCTGTCGAGGCAAGGGCGAAGGCCGTAAAATCGTGCCGCGCCGCGCCGATCGCGGCTGTTACATCTTGTCATAACATCGCGGTGCGCGGTCACATCCTCGCGACAATTGCAGGCTAGTGACCCGACGGACAGCATGATGACGGAGGCGATGATGACGCGGCGATTTTCGACCGGATGGGCCGCCATGGCGGCGTTTGTCGCGGCGAGCCTGATGGTGCCGGGCCCCCTCGCCGAGGCGCGGGAACGGCTGCGCGAGCGGATTGCCGAACGCATGGCGGAGCGCATGGGCGCCGATGCCGGGGCAAAGGTCGCGGGCAGCGAAACGATCGCCTATGGCCGCGGTCCGCTCCAGACGCTCGACATATGGCGCGCAAAGGGCGCGGCCGGTCCGGCGCCGCTGATCGTCTTCGTGCATGGCGGCGGCTGGAAGCGCGGCGACAAGGACAATGCGACCGGTCAGTTCAAACCCGAACATTATCCTGCCGAGGGCTATGCCTTTGCGTCGATCAACTACCGCCTTGTCCCCGCCGCGACGGTCGAGGAGCAGGCGGCCGATGTTGCGGCAGCGGTGCGGGCGATCGTCGACCGCGCCGATGCGCTGGGCATCGACCGGCATCGCATCGTGCTGATGGGGCACAGCGCGGGTGCGCATCTGGTCGCGCTGGTCGGCACCGACCCGCGCTATCTGAAAGGCGCCGGCCTGTCCTTTGCCGATATTGCTGGTGTCATACCGATCGACGGGGCGGCCTATGACGTGGCGGCGCAGATGAAGGACGGGCCGCAAATCATGCAGTCGACCTATACGCAGGCCTTCGGCACCGATCCGGCGCGCCAGCGCGCGCTGTCGCCAACGGCGCAGGCGGCGGCACCCAACGCCCCCGCCTTTTTGCTGCTGCACGTCCAGCGGCCCGACGGCGTGCGCCAGGCCAGGGCGCTCGGCGCCGCGCTCGATGCCGGCGGCAGCCGCGTCGCGTTCGGCAGCTTTCCGGGCGAAGGATTGAAGGGCCATGCCGAGATCAACCGCCGCCTCGGCGATCCGTCCTACGCGGCGACCGCGACGGTCGACGCGTGGCTGAAGCGGGTATTCGGGCGATAGCTTCTGGGAGGCGACCAACCGCTCCACGCCTTCCAACATTTCGTGATCCCGGACTTGATCCGGGATCCATTCACGCAGTGCCGGAATAGTGGATCCCGGATCAAGTCCGGGATGACGAGGGGAGAAGGGGCCGCTACGGTCGGGATCGCCTCTGCGCGGAGCCGTTTCTCGCAAGGCCGGTGAACTGCGGGCTTGCCGATGCCCGCCAACGAGGCGCCAATGACCGATCCCGACGCACCCTATCACGCGCATATCTATTACGACCCTGCCGAGCGACCGGCAGCGGCGACCTTGCGCGACGCCTTCGGTGCCGATCCTGCAATCCTGTTTGTCGGGGCCATGACCGATGGCGCGGCCGGGCCGCATCCGATCGCGCAATATGAGGTGCATTTCCTTGCGCGCCATCGCGCCGCCGTCGTGAAGGCGATCGAGGCGACGGGGCTGCGCGCGCTCGTTCACCCGCTCACTGACGACGATCTCGCCGATCACACCCGCCTTGCGCACTGGATCGGCGAGCCGATCGAGCTCGACGTGACCGTACTCGACCCGCCGGGCGTCAACCAGGGGATTCCGCGTTTCGGCGTTTCGGATTTTTAAGCGGCAACTGGCCCTTCGGGGCCGAGCGTGAAGCCGCAGCCGAGCCGCGCCGCTTCGTCGGCATCGGTGAGCGCCGCGACCGTTTGCCATCCATCCGCGCGCAGGCTGGCGGCGAGCGCCGGATCGTGGCCGAGCGGCAGGAATATCCGCCGATCGCTGTCGCGCTCGACGCCCAATCCTTCGTCGATCAACGGGTCGGGGTAGAGCGAAAAGCCCACCGCTGGTTCTTCCTGATCGTCGCCGACCGGGATCGCATAACCGCCGCCGCGGCCGATTGCGTCGCCCTGGCCGGGAACGAAGATCTGGAAGCCGAACCAGCTTTGATAGGCAAAGCCGTGACGTTCGGTCGGATCGAGGGTCAGATCGGCGCGGCCGCGGATCGGCGCCGCGATTTCTTCCAGCGCGTCGATACGACTGGTGAGTACGCCCGCGGTGTCGAACGCGCGCA
The DNA here is from genome assembly GCF_001610975.1 of Sphingopyxis terrae subsp. terrae NBRC 15098. NCBI lineage: Bacteria > Pseudomonadati > Pseudomonadota > Alphaproteobacteria > Sphingomonadales > Sphingopyxidaceae > Sphingopyxis > Sphingopyxis terrae. The sequence continues at coordinate 2,424,000 of NZ_CP013342.1, forward strand.
GATCGGCGATCGCGCGGTCGAAAGGCCCCGTCGCGCGCAGCAACGGCAGATAGGCTTCGGCTCCGATGCGCGCGAGCGCGCCGGCATCCTTGGCGTCGAGTTCGTCACGCAGCATCTGCAGATCGGCCGTAATGGGCAGCGGACCGGCGGCGAGCAGGTCGACGACATCGGGCAGGGTGAAGTCGATCGTAACCCGGCCGATACCCGCCGCATCGAGCGCGTCGATCGCGACCGATACAATCTCGCGCGCGGCGGCGACGCTGTCGCTGCCGATCAGTTCGGCGCCGACCTGCAGCATTTCGCGCGCCGGGCGGAGCTGGCTCGCGCGCAGCTTGACCACCTGGCCAGCATAGCACAGGCGCAGCGGCCGCGGCGCATGCCCGAGCAGCGAGGTTGCGATGCGACCGACCTGCCGCGTGATGTCGGGTCGCAGCGCGAGCGTGCGCTGCGACACCGGGTCGGTGAAGCGGAGCAGATCGCGCGCGGCGCGTTCGTCATTGCCGCCCAGCGTTTCGCGAAATTCGGCGAGCGGCGGCGCAACGCGGCCATAGCCGTGCGCGCGCATCGCATCGACGAGCGCGCGGGTCACGCGCGACGCGGCCTCGGCCTGCGCGGGCAGGCGGTCGCGAAGGCCTTCGGGCAGCAGGGCAGGGGCCTTGGTCATCATTGGGCCTTAGGCTGGCAGCGATAAGGTTTCAACGCCGCGCATGGGGTCGTTCGCGCCGGGCCGGACCGACATACCAGAGGGGAGAGAGCCTGTGAGGCATCGCGGCGTCGGCCCGGCGCAAACCGGTCAAGGGAAAGGAGCCTTAGAACTTCAGTCCCTTCACCATCTTGACGCCGGGCAGCTGGCAGACCTGCCACAACAAAGGTTCGGGCATGGCCGAGTCGAGGCTGAGCAGCAGCACCGCCTCGCCCCCGGCGGCGCGGCGGCCGAGGTGGAAGGTGCCGATGTTCAGCCCCGCATCGCCCAGCGTGCTGCCGATACGACCGATGAAGCCGGGCGCGTCCTCGTTGACGATATAGAGCATGTCGCCGTCGAGATCGGCCTCGACCTTGATGCCGAACATTTCGACGAGGCGCGGTTCGTTGTTGCCGAACAGCGTCCCCGCGACCGAACGGTCGCCGGCTTCGGTGGCGACGGTGACGCGGACGAGGGTGTGATAATCGCCCTCGCGATCATGGCGCACCTCGCGCACGTCGAGGCCGCGTTCGCGAGCAAGATGCGGCGCGTTGACCATGTTCACGCTGTCCGAATAACGGCGCATCAGCCCGGTCAGGACCGCGGCGGTGATCGGCTTCAGGTTAAGCTCGGCCGCCGCCCCCTCGACCTCGATCGAGATGGTGGTGAGGTTGTCGTGGGCGAGCTGCCCTACCAGACTGCCCAGCTTTTCGGCGAGGCTCATATAGGGGCGCAGCTTCGGCGCCTCCTCGGCCGACAGGCTGGGCACATTGAGCGCGTTGGTAATGCCGCCGGTGAGCAGATAATCGGAAAGCTGTTCCGCTACCTGGATGGCGACATTGACCTGCGCTTCGTCGGTCGATGCGCCGAGGTGCGGCGTGCAGATGAAGTTCGGCGTGCCGAACAGCGGATGATCGGCGGCCGGCGGTTCGGTCTGGAACACGTCGAGCGCCGCGCCCGCGACATGGCCGCTGTCGAGCGCCTCCTTCAGCGCCGCCTCGTCGATCAGGCCGCCGCGCGCGCAGTTGATGATGCGCACGCCCTTCTTGGTCTTCGCAAGATTTTCCTTCGACAGGATGTTGCGCGTCTGGTCGGTCAGCGGCGTGTGCAGCGTGATGAAATCCGCCTTGGCGAGCAATGTGTCGAGATCGGCCTTTTCGACGCCGAGCTCTATTGCGCGCTCGGGGGTCAGGAACGGATCGAAGGCGACGACCTTCATGCGCAGCCCCAGCGCGCGCTCGGCGACGATGCTGCCGATATTGCCGCAGCCGATCAGGCCCAGCGTCTTCGACGTCAGTTCGACCCCCATGAAGTCGTTCTTCGGCCATTTGCCTGCTTGCGTCAGCGCATTGGCCTCGGGAATCTGGCGCGCGAGGGCGAACATCATCGCGATCGCATGTTCGGCCGTGGTGATGCTGTTGCCAAAGGGCGTGTTCATCACGACGACGCCCTTCTTCGACGCCTCGGGAATGTCGACATTGTCGACGCCGATCCCGGCGCGGCCGACGACCTTCAGGTTCGTCGCGGCGGCGAGGACGTCGGCGGTGACCTTGGTGGCCGAGCGGATCGCAAGGCCGTCATAGGCGCCGATCATCGCGATCAGCTCGTCCTTCGTCTTGCCGGTGATGACATCGACGTCGATGCCGCGTTCCTTGAAGATCGCGGCGGCTTTGGGATCCATCTTGTCGGAAATCAGAACTTTGGGTGCGGTCATTTCGGTAGCTTTCAAAACTCCGTTCGTCCTGAGCTTGTCGAAGGACAGTGCTTCTCTTGGGCGTCGGAAAATAAGAGCGGCCCTTCGACAAGCTCAGGGCAAACGGAAGAGGGGAGGCGTCAGGCCTTGAGCGAGGCGTAAGCCCAATCGAGCCAGGGCCCGAGCGATTCGATATCGGCGGTGTCGACCGTCGCGCCGCACCAGATGCGCAGCCCCGGTGGAGCATCGCGATAGCCGGCGATGTCATAGGCCGCGCCCTCGGCTTCGAGCAGCCCGGCGAATTTCTTGATGAAATCCGCGTCGGCCCCAGCGACCGACAGGCACACCGACGTCTTCGATCGGCTGGCGGGATCGGCGGCGAGATGGCTCAGCCATCCGCGTTCGGCGACGATCGTGTCGAGCGCCGCGGCGTTCGCATCGCTGCGCGCCTTCAGCCCGTCGAGACCGCCCAGCGACTTCGCCCATTCGAGCGCAAAGATCGCGTCTTCGACCGCGAGCATCGAGGGGGTGTTGATCGTCTCGCCCTTGAACACGCCTTCGGCAAGCGCGCCCTTCGACATCAGGCGGAACACCTTGGGCAGCGGCCAGGCCGGCGTATGGCTTTCGAGCCGTTCGACCGCGCGCGGACCCAGGATCAGCACGCCATGCCCGCCTTCGCCGCCGAGCACTTTCTGCCAGCTGAAGGTCGCAACGTCGATCTTGTCCCACGGCAGGTCATAGGCGAACACCGCGCTGGTCGCGTCGGCGAAGCTCAGCCCCTCGCGGTCTGCCGGAATCCAGTCGCCGTCGGGAACGCGGACGCCGCTGGTGGTGCCGTTCCAGGTGAAGAGCACGTCGTTCGACCAGTCGACCTGGCCCAAATCGGGAAGCTGGCCGTAATCGGCGCGGATCACCGTGGGATCGAGCTTGAGCTGCTTGGCGACATCGGTGACCCAACCTTCACCGAAGCTCTCCCAGGCCAGCGCCGTCACGGGGCGGGCGCCCAGCATCGTCCACATCGCCATTTCAAAGGCGCCGGTGTCCGATCCCGGCACGATGCCGATGCGGTGCGTATCGGGCAGGCGCAGCATCTCGCGCATCAGGTCGATGCAATATTGGAGGCGCGTCTTGCCGATCTTCGCGCGATGCGAACGGCCGAGCGATTCGGTGTTGAGCTTTTCGGGGGACCAGACCGGCGGCTTCGCGCACGGACCGGAGGAAAAATAAGGACGCGCAGGCCGTGCCTGCGGTTTACGCACTTCAGTCATGTCAGACTCTCCTTGCAGAGAGCTCGCGCGGCGTTGGGACCGCGTGGCCCGGCGCCGCGTTTAAGGCGGTGCGCGCAACTGTCAAACAAAATGCGCGGGACGTGCGAAATTTCCGGCAAGCCGCGCCAAAGCTTTACGCCCTGTTAACCAAGATGTCGGTAAATTGACGCCATGCCGATCCCGCCGTTCCTGAAGCCCCGGATCCTGGTCGCCGCAACCGCGGCGCTGACGCTCTCGGCCTGTTTCAGCACCCCCGACGTGATGAAGCGGAGCGATGCCAAACGCCCCGCCGCGACCAAGCAGCAGCGGCCGCAGACGATCGGCGCTGCATCCTTCAGCAGCCCCGAGGCGCAGCAATGCGCCTTCGATCTCAAACAGGCGGGGGTGCGCTTCACGTCGCTGCCCGATCAGGATCATGGCGGCGGCTGTACCTCGATCGATTCGGTCAAGCTGCTCGACATCGGCACCCCGGTGTCGAACCTCGGTCCGATGACCTGTCCGCTCGCGAAGAATTTCGCCGCCTGGGCGCAATATGCCGTCCGCCCCGCGGCGCGGAAATTCTTCGGGCAAGAGGTGGTGAAGATCGAAACCTTCGGCACCTACAGCTGCCGCAACATCTATGGTGGCCGGTCGGGCCGTCTGTCGCAGCACGCCTATTCCAACGCGATCGACGTGTCGGGTTTCGTCCTTGCCGACGGACGCCGGATCATGCTCGATGGCGGATGGAAGGGCGACCGGGCGTCGCAGGACTTCCTGCGTGCGCTGCACAGCTCGGCATGCCGCCGCTTCGGCACGGTGCTCAGCCCCGATTATAACGCCGCGCATTACAATCATTTCCACATGGACATGAGCGGCAACGGCTTCTGCCGCTGACCAAGCCCGCGCGCGGGCGTCTTGGCAAAGTCAACCGAAGCGGCTAGCCGTCCGCTAATGACAAAAGATAAACAGACCCATCGTTCGCGTTTTCACAAAGCCAAAGACGACGCCCAATTCGCCCAGCAGGCGACCTCGACCCCGCAGACCGCAAGCGAAGCCTATAAGCTCGCATTTCAGGATACCGACTTCCTGCTGCGCGAAGACCTGCGTCCGGTGCGCTTCCAGCTCGAACTGCTCAAGCCCGAACTGCTGCTCGACGAAGCGAAGATCGAATCGACGCTCGTCATCTACGGCTCGGCGCGTATTCCCGAACCCGATCAGGCGGACGGCCTTGAGGCCGCGGCGACCGACGATGCGTCGCGCAATATCGCGCGGCGTCTGAAGGCCAAGGCGCGCTATTATGACGAGGCGCGCAAGCTGGCGCGGCTGGCGAGCCAGGTTCCCGTCGATGCCAATGGCGATCGCAATTTCGTCGTCTGTTCGGGCGGCGGGCCCTCGATCATGGAAGCCGCCAACCGCGGCGCGGCCGACGAAGGGCGCGAATCGATCGGGCTCAACATCGTGTTGCCGCACGAACAGGCGCCAAACCGCTATGTCACCCCGTCGCTGAGCTTCCAGTTCCACTATTTCGCGCTTCGCAAGATGCACTTCCTGCTGCGCGCGCGCGCTGTCGCGGTCTTTCCCGGCGGTTTCGGCACCTTCGACGAAATGTTCGAGCTGCTGACGCTGATCCAGACTGGCAAGATCAAGCCGATCCCGATCGTGCTGTTCGGCAAGCAGTTCTGGAACCGCGTCGTCGATTTCGAGGCGCTGGTCGAAGAGGGCGTGATCAGCGCCCGCGACCTCAAGCTCTTCACCTTCGTCGAACATGCCGAAGAAGCCTGGGACGTCATCCAGAGCTTCTACGCCAACGCCGATCATCACTAGGGCCAGGAACACCAAGGGCTTGGTCCCTGCGTAACGAACGCCGGACGGACCGGGCTATTTCGACTGGTCTTCGAGGTAGAGGATCAGCGCCTGGCGATCGGCAGCGTCGATGACCCCGGCAAAGGCCATGCGCGTGCCGGGGACGGTCTTCATCGGATCGGCAAGATAGATATCGAGTGCGGCGGCGTCCCAGACGCCGCCCTTTGCCTTCATCGCGCCCGAATAGGCAAAGCCCGGATGCGACGCGACCGGGCGGCCGACGATGCCGTGCAGGTTCGGGCCGATGCCGTTCGGGCCATCCTTGTCGATCGTGTGGCAGGCGGCACAGCGCTTGAAAATCTGTTCGCCCATCGCCGCCGTCGGCGCGACGGCAGGCGTTGCCGGAGCCGCGGTTTCGGCCACCGGTGCATCGCTCGCCGCCGTGTCCGCCGGCGGTGCGGCCTTGCCGCAACCGGCAAGCGCCAAAACGCCCGCCAGAAGGACGGGCGCGCGGCGCATTATTTCTTGGCTTCGGTGGGCGCGGCAGCCGCGCCTTCGGCCGGGGCGGCGGCCTTGTCGCCTTCGGCGGCCGGTGCCGCGCCATCCTTGCCCTCCGCCGGAGCGGCGGCATCGGCAGCCGGTGCCGCTTCGGGCGCGGGCAGCGGCAGGTTCGAACCTTGCGCGTTCAGATAGACGATCAGGTTGGCGCGGTCCTCGGGGCTCGACAGGCCGGCGAACGACATTTTCGTGCCTGGCGCGAACTTGCGCGGGCTGGTCAGCCAATGGTCCATCTTTTCGAAGTCCCAGTTGCCGCCGACGCTCTTGAGCGCGTCGGAGAAGGCGAAGCCTCCCTTGCCCTGGCCGATGGCTTCGCCCATCGTGCCGTAAAGATTGGGGCCGATACCGTTGGCGCCGCCCTGATTGATCGTGTGGCAGGCGGCGCATTTCGCGAACACCGCTTCGCCCTTCGCCGGATCGGCGGCTGCGAGCAGGTTGGGCAGCGGCACCGCCGCCGCGCCGCCGCCGCCACCGGCTTCGGCGTCTTCGATAGGAAATCCGGGCTTTTCAGGGGCATGGCTCGCACCCAGCATGCCGGTGCCGATCGTCAGGCCCAGCGCGCAGATACCGGCGAAGAGAGCCCAGCCGGCGATAGTATTGTTGCGGTCGTCCATGTCAGGCCCCGTTCGCTGGCGCCCATCCCGGGCGCATCGATTGATTTGGACGCTCCCTTACTTGGGCATGGGCGGGGGCGCAAGGGGATGAAATGTCCCGGCGGCATGCGCGCGGTCGGTTGCCTCGCCATCGCAGGGCCGCTATGCGCCGCGGCGCGGTTTTCTGGAAGGCGTTCATGGGCAGCTATTCGGCTTCGGCACAAAGACTGGTCGACACGATGACGGCGGCGGCGCTCGCCGATCCCGCGCGGGGGCTGGCCTTTCAGGGCGCGCCCGGCGCGAACAGCGACCTTGCGGCGCGCGAGTTCGACCCGCAGGCGCTGCCGCTGCCCTGCTACAGCTTCGAGGATGCGATCGAGGCGGTCCGCGACGGGCGCGTCGACCGCGCGATCATTCCGATCGAAAACAGCCTGCACGGCCGCGTCGCCGACATTCATTTCCTGTTGCCCGAATCCGGCCTGTCGATCGTCGGCGAACATTTTCTGCGCATCCGCCACGGATTGATGAGTCGCAATCTTGGCCCCGTCACGCGCGCGATGAGTCACGAACAGGCGCTGGGACAGTGCCGCCACTGGCTGCGCGCGCACCATATCTCGCCGATCGCGCATAGCGACACCGCGGGCGCTGCGGCCTGGGTTGCCGACAGCGACGAGGTCGGGCTCGCTGCCGTCGCGCCGCCGCATGCCGCCGATCTTTACGGGCTGACGCTGCACGAATCGGGCATCGAGGATGCCGATCACAATATGACGCGTTTTGTCGTGCTGGCGCGCGAACCGCTTGTTGACCTGCCTGCCGATGTGCCGCGGATGACGACCTTCATCTTCGAGGTAAAGAATATTCCGGCCGCGCTCTACAAGGCGCTGGGCGGCTTTGCGACCAATGGCGTCAACATGACGAAGCTCGAAAGCTATCAGGACGGCGGCAGCTTTGCCGCGACGAAATTCTATGCCGATATCGTCGGCGCGCCGGGCGAGGAAAATATCGACCGCGCGCTGGAGGAACTGGATTTCCAGACCAAGACGCTGCGTCTGCTCGGCACCTACCCGCAGGCGCGCGTCCGCGGTTGACCCGCCCTCAGGGTTCGCGGCGGGCCAGCGCGCGCGCCAGCGTCAGGCTCTGGATCACGAACAGCGTCACCAGAATGCTCGCCACGCCAAGCCCGAACAGGTCGAGCGGCGAGAAATGGCTGCCGAGAACGCGCTCGTCGCCGAGCGCAGGCATCGCGAGCGTCAACGCCATCAGCATCAGCCGCAATTCGGTCGGCCCGCCCGCAAGGTAGGAAAGGCGAAATTCGCCGACGACCTTCGCCGCAAGGAAAGTGTGGATCGACAGCAGAAAATAACCAACAACCCCCAGCAGCGCGACATCGAAGCGCAGGAAAGGGCTCATCCCCATGCTCGCGACCATCAGGAAGGTCGCGATCGCATCGACGCTATGGTCGACGAAATAGCCATAGGTCGGCCGCTCGATCTTGCGCCACCGAGCAAGGCTGCCGTCGAGCGAGTCGCCGAACCAGTTGACGACATAGCCGGCGAGCGACAGCGCCAGCCAGCCGCTGCCGAGCCAGCTCAACAGATAGCCGCTCGCGACCATCAGGGCGCCCGCAAAGCCGAGCGCCGTGAGCTGGTCGGGCGTTACCCAGGCGGGCAAACGCGCGCATAGCCAGTTGAGCAGGCGGCGCTCGCCACGCGCGAGGATATTCTGCTGGATACGCGTTGCCACCGGCGCGCGCTTGTCCGCATTGCTCATTGGATGTCCGCCTTTTCCGGCCCCATCACATGTCTGCGCCCTGTCATCAAATTGTCATAGGCTCCGCGCGGCGGCGCGCAAGCCTTAACCCGCGCGGCCGGGCGCAGGCGAAGCGCGTTTCGGCGCCCGTATCGCGCGGTCAGTGCGGTCTCAATCCTGCCAGGGGCCGATTTCGCCGACGTCGCCGACGGTGCGAAAGCGCACCGCGCCATCGACCCATGCCACTTCCCACAACGGTGCCGGGCGCGCCCATTCGCCGATCACGAACAGCGGCAGCCGGTTCGCGGCGACGAAGGCCAGATCGTCCGCAGTCGGTCCGGGAATGATCGTTTCCATCCGTTGGTGCAGCCGCACCACCGCCAGCGTCCCCGCCGGCGGCGCGGGCAGCGACTGCCGCGCCGGAAAGGCAAGGCTCGCCATGACCGCGGGATAGCCTTTGCCGTCGCGTGTAAGGAGCAGGATCTTGTCGGGATTGGCATAGGGCCCGCCAGTCGGCCGCCCTGCCACCTTGCGCCCGTCGATCGCCGCAAATTCGCGCAGATCCTGATCGGCGACGGGGGACGGGGCCGCCGTCTCGACGCCCGGGGCTGTGGCTGCAGGACCGGCTGCCTGCACCGCGAAAAACAGGAGCGCAGCGATCAATGCGCGTCGCCCCAGCTCTTGCCGGTTCCGACCTCCACCTCCAGCGGCACCGACAGCGTCAGGACCGGCTCGGCGGCGGCGGCCATCACGCGGCGGATCACGGCGCCGGCGGCTTCGGCCTTGTCCTCGGGTGCCTCGAAGACGAGTTCGTCATGGACCTGGAGCAGCATCTTCACCTCATCCAGCCCCGCCTCGGCGAGCGCTACGGGCATGCGCGTCATCGCGCGCTTGATGAGGTCGGCGCTGGTGCCCTGGATCGGCGCGTTGATCGCCGCGCGTTCGCTGCCCTGGCGTTCGTTCTGGTTCGCCGCCTTGATGCGCGGAAACCAGGTTTTCCGGCCGAACAAGGTCTCGGTATAGCCGCGCTCGCGCGCGCGCTCGAGCGTGCCCTGAATATAATCGGAGATGCCGGGGAAACGCTCGAAATAGCGGCTGATCAGCGCCTGTGCCTCGTCGGGCGTGATTTCGAGCCGGCCCGCAAGCCCCCAGCGCGAAATGCCGTAGAGGATCGAGAAGTTGACCGTCTTCGCCTTGGCGCGGGTGTCGCGATTGACCTCGCCGAACAATTCGATCGCGGTCGCGGCGTGAATGTCCTGCCCCTGCGCGAACGCCTCCTTGAGTTCGGGGACATCGGCCATATGCGCGGCGAGCCGCAGCTCGATCTGGCTATAGTCGGCGGCGATCAGCACATGGCCCGGCGCGGCGATGAAGGCATCGCGGATCTGGCGGCCGATCTCGCTGCGGATCGGGATATTCTGCAAATTGGGATCGGTCGACGACAGCCGCCCGGTCTGCGCGCCGACGAGGCTGTAGCTGGTATGGACGCGCCCGGTCTTCGCATTGATCTGTTGTTGCAGCGCGTCGGTATAGGTCGATTTGAGCTTGGCAAGTTGCCGCCATTCGAGGATCATGCGCGCGATCGGCACGCCGTCGCGTTCGAGCCGTTCGAGTTCATTCTGGTCGGTCGACCAGTCGCCCGACTTGCCCTTGCGCCCGCCCTTGAGGCCGAGCTTGTCGAACAATATCTCACCTAGCTGCTTGGGACTGCCGATGGTGAAGGGCTGTCCTGCCTCGGCATGGATCGCGGTTTCCATCCGCGCCATTTCCTGCGCGAATTCGCCCGACAGGCGCGCCAGATAATCGCGGTCGACCATGATGCCCGCGCGCTCCATCGTCTCGACGACGCCGGCAAGCGGCCGGTCGACCATCTCGTAGACGCGGGTGCCGCCTTCGAGCGGCAGGCGCAGCTTGAGCAGCCGCCACAGTCGCAGCGCGACGTCGGCATCCTCCGCGGCATATTCGGTCGCGCGGGCGAGCGGGACTTCGGCGAAGCTGATCTGCGATTTGCCGGTGCCGCACACCTCCTTGAACGACAGGCAGACATGGTCGAGATGCAGCTTTGCCAGCTCGTCGAGGCCGTGACCATGTTGGCCCGCATCGAGCGCGAAGCTCATCAGCAGCGTGTCGTCACAGGGCGCGACGCGGACGCCATGCTGCGCCAGCACGCCGATGTCATATTTCAGATTATGGCCGACCTTCAGCACCGCGTCGTCGGCGAACAGCGCGCCTAGGCGGGCGATGGCGTCGGCCATCGCAATCTGGTGGGGCTTTTCGGCGAACATGTCGGTGCCGCCATGGCCGAGCGGGATGTAGCAGGCCTGCCCCGGCGCGATCGCCATGCTGACGCCGACCAGCTCGCCGGTGACGCTGTCGAGGCTCGCCGTTTCGGTATCGATCGCAACGACATGCGCCGCCTTCGCCGCCGCGATCCAGCGGTCGAGCGCGTCGAGGTCGGTCACGCATTCATAGGCCGCGCGGTCGATCGCCGGCATGGCGGGCAGCACCGGCGTCGTCGGGCCGGTGGGCGCCGCCGCGGCGGGCGCAGCGCCGGCGCGCGGCAGCGTGGGCGGCCCACCGGGGGCAACGCCATTGTCGAGCTTGGCGGAAAGCGAGCGAAAGCCATGTTCGTCCAGAAACAGTTTGAGCGGCGCCGGCGGGATCGCGTCGAGCTTCAGACTGTCGAGCGTGTCGGGCAGCGGGCAATCGCGTTTCAGATCGACCAGTACGCGCGACAGTTCGGCCATCGCCCGATGCTCGATCAGATTTTCGCGCAGCTTCGACGCTTTCATCGTCTCGGCCCCGTCGAGCGCCGCGGTCAGATTGCCATATTCCTGGATCAGCTTGGTCGCGGTCTTGGGTCCGACCCCGCGCACGCCGGGCACATTGTCGACGCTGTCGCCCATCAGCGCGAGCACGTCGCCGACGAGGTCGGGGGAGACGCCGAACTTCTCGTGCACCGCGTCGATCCCCAGCCGGACATTCTTCATCGTGTCGAGCATGTCGACATGCGGTCCGTCGGCGGGTTCGCGGATCAACTGCATCAGATCCTTGTCGCTGCTGACGATGGTCACGTCCCACCCTTCGCGCACCGCGGCCTCGGCATAGGAGGCGATCAGATCGTCCGCCTCATACCCCTCCATCTCGATGCATGGCAGCGAAAAGGCGCGCGTCGCGTCGCGGATCAGCGGGAATTGCGGGCGCAGATCTTCGGGCGGCTCGGGACGGTTCGCCTTATACTGATCGTAAATCTCGTTACGGAACGACTGGCTCGAATGATCGAGGATGACCGCAAGGTGCGTCGGTCCGTCCGCGTCGTGCAGATCCTTCGCGAGCTTCCAGAGCATCGTGGTGTAGCCGTAGACCGCACCGACCGGCACCCCGTTCGGGTTCGTCAGCGGCGGCAGGCGATGATAGGCGCGGAAGATGTAGCTGGAGCCATCGACCAGATAGAGATGATTCTTCTGTGACATGGCGCGGGGTGTAGCAGGGGGAAGGAAGGCGGCCTAGCTATGTCGGGGTGCCGGGTTGGGAAAGGTCTGCTTTGGGGTAGGAAGCGGACAAAACTGAAAGCCGGCTGCCTTTAAAAAGAAGCGTGCCGACGAAATGATCCCTCATAACTTTTAATCGCGGCCGATAGTTCGCGCTTCCTTCGCGCCAATGTGCGGCTCCTTAGGAATGCGATTGCGGCGAAAGTCAGCCCTACGCTGCCGAAGGTGCCGTCAAATCGGTCCAGTTTCGAGTAAGAATAGGCTTCGCCGACAATACCGACAAGCGCCGTTGCCCATGCGGCCCAAATCATGAAGCGCTCTCGATGCCACGAAATCGACTCTTCTGGTCGGCCACTCCGAGGATTACTTACATAGCCCTCGAACTCGAACAATGATGTCACAATCTTGAACATGGCTTTGAATTAACCGGGACCACGCACGTCCGCAACCGGTCACAACCCGCGCCCCACTCACCCCGGATATCGGATCGCCAGCCTGTCCGCCGCCGCGACAGCGGCTGCCCGCGCGTCGTCAGTGGTGCCGCCCGCCACCTTTGCCAGTGCCACCCCCATGCGGCGATAGGGCCGCGTGACGGGTTTGCCGAAGAGGCGCGCGTCAACGGAGGTTTCGGCGTTCGGCGGCGTCAGGGCTTCGGCGAGGCCGGTGATCGCGAAATCACTTGCGTCGCGGTCGGCGAGCAGCACGGCGCTGGCGCTGGCTTGCGGCACGTCGACGGGCGGAATCGGCAATCCCAATATCGCGCGGGCATGAAGGTCGAATTCCGAATATTGCTGCGAAATCAGCGTCACCATGCCGGTGTCGTGCGGGCGCGGGGAAAGTTCGGAGAAGATGACATCGTCGCCCTTCACGAAAAATTCGACCCCGAAAATGCCATGGCCGCCGAGCGCATCGACGACCTTCGTCGCCATCGCCTGCGCGGCTTGCAGCGCCGCCGCCGACATGGCCGCGGGTTGCCAGCTTTCGCGATAGTCGCCGCGTTCCTGCCGATGTCCGATCGGCGGGCAGAAGGCGACGCCGTCCTTGTGGCGCACCGTCAGCAGCGTGATCTCATAATCGAAATCGATGAAGGCCTCGGCGATCACGCGCAGCCGGTCGCCGCGCATCCCGGCGGCCGCATAGTCCCATGCCGCGTCGATCCCGGCGGCGTCCTTCACCGTGCTCTGCCCCTTGCCCGAAGAGGACATCACCGGCTTCACGACGAGCGGAAAGCCGATCCGCGCCGCGGCGGCGGCGAGTTCTTCGCGGCTGGTGGCATATTCGAAGGTCGAGGTCGTCAGGCCCAGCTCGCTTGCGGCAAGGTCGCGGATCGCATCGCGGTTCATCGTGAGCTGGGCCGCGCGTGCCGAGGGGACGATGTGAAACCCTTCGGCCTCGAGTTCGGCCAGCACTTCGGTCCGGATCGCTTCGATCTCGGGCACGACATGGTCGGGGCGGTGCTTTTCGATCGCGGCACGCAGCGCGTCGCCATCGAGCATCGAGAAAACCTCGGCCTCGTCCGCGACCTGCATCGCGGGCGCGCCGGCGTAACTGTCGCAGGCGATCACATGGCAGCCGAGCCGTTTTGCCGAAATGACGAACTCGCGGCCAAGCTCGCCGGAACCGAGCAGGAGAATCTTTGCAGTGGGGGTCATTCAGGCCATCTTTCGGTATCGTGGTCGGGATGTTGATGATTGGTCGCCGCGATCGCCGCGACAAGATCGGCCATGGTTTCCTCGGTCGTGCCTTCGGCCTGGATCGGCAGATCGGCGAAGACGGGCAGGCGGGCCTCCAGCCCGAACTGGAAACGCGGCGCGAAACGGCTGGGGTCGTCGAACGATCCCGTCGTCAGATTGATATGCTTGCTCTCGAAATAATCGTAGAGCAGCGGCGTGCCGCAATCGGCGCAGAAGCCGCGCGCCGCCTTGTCCGAACTGTTGAAGGTCGCGGGCGTCCCGCGCGTCCAGACGATGGCATCGCGCGGAACACCGATCAGCGCGATAAAGAAATTGCCGGCGGCCTTCTGGCACATGCGGCAATGGCAGATATGCGACGTATCGAGCACCGCGCTGACGCGATAGCGCACCGCGCCGCACTGGCAGCCGCCGGAGGCATCGACCTCAAGTCGTTCGTGGCTGCCCATGATGCGTCACTCCCATGCAAATATTTATCGCTCCGTGAGGCGCCGATAAATATTTGAAAAAAAATTGGTCAGAGTTGACCGACAGGCGCCTCGTCAGATTCTTATGCTTTTGAAAATGAGCGAAAATTTGCCGATTTTAAAGTCTCGCTTTCAAAGGCAATCGGTAGAGCTAGATGATGAATCCGGCTTTTTTTCCGGTCTCCGCCCTTCCAATCGAATCGCTGATGCCGGAGTTATTCTCTTACATCGACCAGTTCAATTGTTGCTTCACTGCCGGACTTGGGCAGCGATACCGCACATACCGTCAGTCGATCTGCCTTCCCCCAACTATTCTGGCATGCAACGTCCGCTTCGTGCCTCATGTCGGCCGTTCCGACATAGATTGGTGAGCGTCCGAAGGTGGACTTTGCACATGCGGCGGATTCAAAAGGTCCCTTCGGTCGGCCATATGAACGAACGAGCCGGTAGTATCTTAAAGCTCCAGCGGCGCCCTCTATGGATGTGCGGAAGGCGCGGCGTACGTTGTCGCAGGCCTGAATCGCAAGGAGATGAGGACGACTTTTGGGGCTGTTCGACCTCACAGGGAAGGTCGCGCTGGTGACCGGCGGCAATGGCTGTATCTGGCTCGGTGATCCACCGCATTGCCGAGGAGGGCTATCGCATCGTGCTGGGCGGAGGGCATGTCAAAACCATTTGAGCAGCTTGTGGCTATCCGGACGAAGACCGGGAGCTTCGCCAAAAGCAGCGGCAGCGCGGCCTTGACGGGGCCTAAGATCAGGGAACATTCGTTCGCCTCGATATTTGCCACGCAATTTTCCTACGTGCCAAGGGGTTGGCGCGCGGTTCGCTGCGACGATCCGCGTGCTCTGCCAATCCACCCGGTGGCGAGGCAAAATTGATCATAATCGCGTGCTGCCTGCCCGCCGATCCAGGTGCATGGCGACAACGTGCCGGGACGCGGTCATGTGGCGCAGCTCCTACCCTACCGATATTATATGGGGAGTCCGGCCTGGCGTCTTGCGCGCTGCTGTCAGCCTTGGCGCCCTTGCTTGGTCGCCCCCGCGGCCAGTCCGCCGGCAACGGCGCTGCGCAGGCAACGCTCGATTGTCTCGAGCCCCGCCTCGGTCAGCGAGAGGAGAACGACGCGGGCATCGCTCGCGGCGCGTCGGCGTTCGATCAACCCCAGTTCGGTAAGCTTGCCGATCCATCGCAGCGCCGTCGTCGCGGGTACGGCGGCCGCAATGCACAGGCTGTGCACGCTGACCGCGCGCCGTTCGCCGCGCTGGATATAGAGATCGAGCAGCATGTCCCACGCCGGCTCGGCAAAAATGTCGAGACCGAATATCTGCTCGCGTCGCCGCCTGAAGGCATATTGCGCTTGGGCAAAGGCGATCAGAGGGGCGTCGATGTCGCACTCGACGAGGCGCAATGTCGGTGTCTCGCGCTGCCAGCTCATAGCAGCCCCCTGGCGCGCATGCTCACGACGCGGCCCCCGCCGACGATCAGATGATCGTGCAAGCGAATATCGACCGCGGCAAGCAGTCCGCCGATCTTGGCGGTGAACGCCTCGTCGGCAGCGCTCGGCTCGCTCGATCCCGACGGATGATTATGCGCGAGGATCACCCCGTGCGCCTCCGCCTCGAAGGCATGCGCGAGAAGCGCACGCAGCGACGCGGAGACGTGGGTGATCGTCCCGTCGGCGATCTGTTCGTCAGCTATATAGTCGGAAACGCTGTCGACAAATATCGCATGAAGTCGCTCGGTCGGAGCGTCGTTCAGTTGGATCAGCAAATAATCGTGCAGCCGTGAATCGCCGGCATGTACCGGGCTGCGCGCGCTTTGCTCGCGCAGCCCGGCCATGACAAGGGCCCGCGCCGCGGCGATTGAGCCGGCCAGGTGCTCGTCGCCGTCAAGAGCGCCTGACAGCTGTCGCGGCGAAGCAGCGAGGGCGCGGCCAAGGCCCCCGAAATGCGTGATCAGTTGGCGGGCGGCCGTGGTAGCGCGCTCGGCGGCGAAGGGGGCGAGGAGCTCCGCCAGGACGGATACGGCCCGTGGCGTCGCTGTCGACGCGCGTGGCGCCAGATCCCGAACCCCAGGATCGGCAAGATGATATAAAAGGGAGCATAGACCATCAACCCGTAAGCGAGCTTTGGGAAGCTGGTGGTCAGTTCGCGCGAGAAATGCCCGATCACCGAGACGAGCTGGAAGGCGGCTAGCCATAATGGATATATCCTGTTCGCCCAGAGCGCGACGGCAATGAAGCCCGCCGCCATCATGAGGTCGAATGTCAGGTGACCGATGTCGACCGATCCGTAGATCGCGCCATGGCCCGCCAAAAGGTGATAGACGGGGTCGGCGAGGGTCACGAAGCCAAGAATTGCCACGCAGATCTGTTCGGGTGCCGCTCCCCAGCGCAGTGCTGCTGCACCGAAGAGAAGCATCATCACCAGATTTGCTATTTGAAGCCGGTCCATCGGCACAGCGTGGCGCGGCGCAGCGGACGGGTCAACGCCTGGGCGATTGTAAGGCGCGCCGAAGTCTCGTCGGCGCCGCGAATCTGGTGACGAGACCGCTCCATAAACTGAGTGTTGCCTTCATTGTCTTTCCCCTCGCAGCGGCGCCCGCGGCCGATGCATTCCAATGGACAGGGGATCGGTCAGCCGTTCACGATATCCGCAAGCGCTCTGGCGACGCCAAGGCCGACCGCCAGACTGGCAAGGATCGCGAGCAGAATGATCGCGATCGCCGCACCGCGGGATAGCATGGCGTTGCTGCCATCGAGCATCCCCGGGACGACGCGCGGCTGCGGCATCTCCTCGGCCCAGGGCGCATCCAACCGAACGGCGATGCTGTCCCGAAGCCTGGCGGCCGTCTCGCCCGCATCGCTCCCGTCCCCGGTCTTCCCGAATGCAGCGCGTGCGCCTAGCTGTATAAATCCGTCATCATTTTCTACACATGGTACGGAGGCCTCCGCATCCGGCGCCATGCGATTGCGCCAGTCGCGATAGCGCCGCACAAGCTCGTGTCGCGTAATGCCGCCGAGGCGCAGACGCAGCACTTCGATGCGCCGGTTGATCGCGGGCTCGCTGACCGCGAGCGCACCCGCGATCTCCTTGCTGGTACGATTATTGGCGAGCAGTTCGAGCACGGCCCGCTGCTTTTCGGTCGCAAATGTAAAATCGTCTTCGCTGTCGCCCACGCGCTTCCCTCATCGGTGTTGAACCTAGCATAACCATCTGCGCTGATCGCAATCAATGATCGGGAGTTTTTTGGTTGAATCGGGGCGTCGAAGAGCCGGGATGCCGATTATGAACCGCTGCACCTTTCAGGATATGAAACGCGTTGCCTGAAGGCGCTGGCTGCCTTCGGGTCACGCTTTTTTGTTGAGCGCTTGACGGATAGCCGCCGACGACCCACATTCCCCTTATCGTTCAACAACGGAAAGGAGGTGGTCTGATGTCTCATTGTCATATGCCGCATGCGGCAACGCTGATGAGCTTGGCCTCCGCCATGGAGCGGCCGCTTATCTGAGCAAAGCCCCTGTTGGCTGACAATGGAAAGGCCGTCCCGCAAGGGGCGGCCTTTCACGTACCGCGATCAGCGAGGACGACCGAGATGGGAGATAGCGCGCGCGGCGCGCGCCGCCAGATCGGGCCCGCGGCCGATGTCGATGATCGCGAGACCGTCAACCGCCGCGACGATCATCGCGGCGACGGCCTGCCGATCGGCGGCCTCGTCAATCGCAAGATGCGCCTCGACCCATGCCAGGAAGCCGGCCAGCATCGCTTCAGCGATGGCGGGGAAAGGGGCTTCGCCGCGGCCCGCCGCTGCAATCATCTGAACCCATAGTCGCATATAGGGCCGGATTTCGGCGCGCGTGACGAGTGCCCCGGCCCGTTCGAGGAGGGCAAGCGGCGCGAGCCTCTCGCCTTCGCCGACCGCTTCGCCAATATGCCCGGCAAGGTCCGCGGCGATCCGCTGCGCGGCGCAGCCCAGCACCTCGGCCTTGTCGGTGAAATAATAAAGCAGCATCCGGTCGCTGACCGCCGCCGCGCGCGCGAGCTCGCGCAAACTCGTCTGCGCGAGCCCATGGTCGAGCAAATGCGCTGCCAGAGCGGCCTCGACCCGTGCACGCTGTTCTTCGCGGCTGACCATCTTCACCTCTTGCGCCCGCTGCTAGCGATCGATATGAATGTAGCAACTGCTACATGGATTCGTATCTCATGATGTACGGACCTGACCATCAGCTGTTCGAGGTTGCGCCCATTGGCGCGGCGCTGGTCTTTATCGCTTTCATCTTCATCAAAATCGCGGGCCCGGCCAGAGCGCGCGGTAGCTGGCTATTGGCGGCGGCAACGTCATCGCTCTTCGCGATCTGGAGCGGTTATGCCGTGCTTACCGGCGGTTGGGCCGGCTTTTGGCCGCTTCATCAGGCCGGCGTTTGGGGCAATCAGATCTGGTTCGATCTGCTGCTCGCGGTCGGCACCGCCTGGTCGCTGCTCCTGCCGCGCGCGCGATCGGTCGGGATGCGGGTGGTCCCTTGGACCCTCTTCGTCCTTGCGACCGGCAGCATCGGCCTTTGTGCGATGCTCGCGCGCTGTCTTTATCTGGAAGCATCGCCGCAGGGCGAATTGGGAGGGGATTTGGCATGACCTTGTTTCGGCTGTTTCTGGCGACCTGTTTGGTCGTCATCATCGCCTATACCGGCGTCACCATCGCGCATCACGGCTGGAATCTGCTGCCGGTCTTTTTCGGCGACATGGCGGCAATGCGTTGGCCCGGCCAGTTCAATCTCGACTTCTTCTGCTTCCTGCTGCTCTCGGGCATCTGGACCGCGTGGCGGGGGCATTTCAGCGCGGTATCGCTTCTGCTGGGCCTCGTCGCGGTTTTTGGCGGGATGCTGTTCCTGTCACTCTATCTCTTGTGGCTGAGCTACCGATGCCGCTGCGATGCGCGGGCGATGCTGCTCGGTCCGGTGCGCGCACAAGGCTGAACCATGACGCCGATGCTTTACGTCTCGCTCCTGCTCAACGTCGCGGTCCTCATACCGGTTTGCCTGGGTCTTGCGCGCGGCGCCCGCTGGGCCGACGAGGCATGGGGGCCGCCGAGTCCGGCGCGGGGCATATTGCTCAGCATCTATGCCGCGATCCTGATCCTGTCGGTGCTGCTGCTGTTGCTCGGCCAGCCGTTGCTCGCCGCGCCACTGCTCGCGGTGCAGATACTTTACAAGCTGATGGCGCCCTTCATCGTGCGAGACTGGCGCAATCCTGTCATCCTGAGCAATCTCGCTATCGCGGCGGTTCATTGCGTGACGCTTGCCGGGCTTTGGTCTGGCTTGCGTCTCTGAACATCCGCTTCGCTGTAAAGAGCCCCCCCGCCGCGCAGCGTGCAGCGGGGGGCGCATCGCTTTACGGCATCAGGACCGCGTCGATGACGTGAATGACGCCATTCGACTGCAGAACGTCGGCGGGACCGATCTTTGCCTTGCCGCCCTTGGCGTCGCTGACATACCAGCTTCCGTCCTTCTGCCAGACGGTAAGGGCTTCGCCCTCGACGGTCGTCAGAACGGCCTTGCCGCCGTTGGCCGCCGCCTTTGCCGCAATGTCGGCCGCAGTCAGGCGTCCGGGTACGACGTGATAAGTCAGGATACCGGTAAGCTTAGCCTTGTTTTCCGGGAGAAGCAGCGTGTCGACCGTACCGGCGGGCAGCTTTGCAAACGCCGCATCGGTTGGCGCGAAGACCGTGAAAGGCCCTGGCGAGGCGAGCGTGTCGACGAGACCGGCGGCCTTCACCGCCGCGACCAGCGTCTTGTGATCGGCTGAGGCTGCAGCATTTTCGACAATATTCTTCGTCTCGTACATCGCGGCGCCGCCGACCATGGGATTTTTGGCGTGGGCGCCGGTGGTCGCGAGCGCGGCAGCGGCAAGGGCAAGAGTGATGTGCGAAATCTTCATCGAACATTCCTTTCCTGAATTTTTCGCCCCGGATGGGGGAGGGGCAGTGAAGCTACGGAATGGCTCGGCGGGCGGATGCACCCGCTAGATAAAAATTATCGCGCCGCGCGCGAGTGGCGGTCCGCTGGGCCGGAGGTGCGGCGTCGTCGAAGGTGCCTCGATCGTGATCGCGAACTCGCTGCCGCTCTGAACCAGCGGCCTGAGCGCGCGCGGCATGATCATTTCCGAACGCCCTTGCGGTGCAAGCTGGCCGAGCGACACCGGCGCCATGCCGGGCCGCAGGATCCAAAGTTCCGGGCGCCCCGGCCCCGGCAGTGCTCCCGCTATCTCGACGTGCATCCGGCCCGACTTGGCCGCATAGCGCGCTCCGACCACTAGGTCGGGACCGACCAACGTCGCGACCGCAAGGTTCGGTACACGGCGCGCCTCGGGGGAAGGCCAGACCAGAACGGTCAGCATCAGAAGGGCCGCTGCCCCCGCCATCGCCATCGAGGCGCGCGGCCAGCGGCTCTGCGACGCCTTCCGCGCATCAATCGCGACGGCGATGCGGGTCCAGACCTCGCGCGGTGGCAATTGGTCTTCGACCTGCCAGGCAAGCGCGCCGAAATGCTCTTCCCAGGCCGCGACCTCGGCGGCAAAGCGCGCGTCGCTTGCAAGGCGGGCGGCGGCGATTGCCTGCTCATCCCGCGATAACAGGCCGAGCACCAGTTCCGCGGCGAGCACGTCGGCGGTGGCGGAACGACCGTCAGACATCGCCGAGGCAGGCGCGCAAGCGAACGAGCGAGCGCCGGATGATGCTCTTGATCGTGCCGAGCGGCAGCGCTTCGCGCGCCGCAAGTTCGCGGTAGGAAAGCCCCTCGAAAAAGGCGGTCCGCAAAAAGCCCGCGGCGCGCGCATCGAGCGCCGCGAGGCAGCGGTCGATGGTCGCGCGGCTGTCGCGCTGGTCAAGCAGCGCGTCCGGACCCGCGCCTTCGTCGGCGCGCAGGCTCAGCGCGTCGTCGATCGGTTGCTGGCGCAGCAGGCCGCGTGCTTCGGCCGAGCGGCGCCAGTCGATCGCGGCATTGCGCGCTATCGCGGCGAGCCAGCTGATCGGGCTTGCGCGCCGCCGGTCGAAGCGCGCCGCATTTTCCCAGATCTTGAGATAGGCGCTCTGCAGCACATCTTCCGCCTGCGCCCTTTCGCCGCAGATTCTGAGGCAGATACCGAACAGCTTCGCCGAGGTCAGACGGTAGAGCGTGCGCATCGCCTCCTCGTCGCCGCGGCCGACCGCCTCGATCGCGCGCACCAGCCGCGCGCGCGCAATATTGACGAGCGTCTCGCGGTCGGCCTGCATCATGGGGATCGCGGTTGCCACGGCGTCAATCCGCGACCACGAGTGCGGCGGCATCGAGCATCAGCCCGGCGGTGGCCTTGGCGCTCGCGACGACGCCGGGAATCCCCGCGCCGGGGTGGGTGCCCGCGCCGACAAAATAGAGATTGTCGATCGCGTCGTCGCGATTGTGCGTCCGGAACCAGGCGCTTTGCGTGAGCGAGGGCAGCAAGCTGAAGGCGCTGCCGTGATGCGCGGCCAGATCGGCCGAAAAATCGCGCGGCGTATAGTGGAAGCGGGTGACGATCCGTCGGGAGAGATCGGGCAGCAGCCGTTCTTCGAGCTTGGCGATGATCTTGCGCGCGAGCTTCTCGCCTTCGCGGTTCCAGTCGATCGCGGCGTGGCCGAGATGGGGGGCCGGGACGAGCGCATAAAATGTGCTGCGCCCCGGCGGCGCGAGCGAGGGGTCCGTCGCGCTTGGGTGATGGAGGTAGATTGCGAAATCGTCGCTAAGCACGCCGCGGCGATAGATATCGTCCAGCAGTTCGCGGTAGCGCTCGGCGAACAGGATCATGTGATGGGGAACGCCGGGATAATGGCCCTCGACCCCGAAATGCAGAACGAACAGGCTCGGCGACCATTTCTTGCGGCCGAGCCGTCGCGCCATCTTTCGCCCCCGCCCGCCAGCGAGCAGGTCGCGATAGCTGTGCATGACGTCGGCGTTCGAGGCGATGGCGTCGGCGCGCAGCGAATGGCCGCTCGCGAGCGTCACCCCCGTGGCCCGGCGGCCTTCGCTGTGAATGCGCACCACCTTGTCGCCGAGACGAAGGCGGCCGCCCAGTCGCTCGAACTGGCGGACCAGTCCCGCGACGAGCGCGTTGGTCCCCCCTTGCGCGAACCAGACGCCGCCGTCTTTTTCGAGCTTGTGGATGAGCGCGTAAATGGCGCTTGTCGCCATCGGATTGCCGCCGACAAGCAGCGTATGAAACGAAAAGGCCTCGCGCAGCCGCGCATCCTTTATATGCGAGGCGACGGTCGCATAGACCGATCGCCAGGCGCGCTGTCTGGCGAGCGCGGGCGCCGCCTTGAGCATCGAGGCGAAATCGAGAAACGGCACCGCGCCCAGTTTCACATAGCCTTCGGAATGAACCGCTTCGGAATAGCGCAAAAAGCGCTCGTAGCCTGCGACGTCGGCAGGGTTGAAGGCGGCAATCTCGCGGCGCAGCGCGGGTTCGTCATTGCCATAATCGAAATGGCTGCCGTCGGGCCATTGCAGGCGGTAGAACGGCGAAACGGGCAAAAGCGTGACATCGGCCGCCATATCGGCGCCGGTGAGCCGCCAAAGCTCCGCAAGGCAGGCGGGGTCGGTAATGACCGTCGGTCCCGCGTCGAAGGTGAAGCCGTCGCGCTCCCACACATAGGCGCGGCCGCCCGGACGGTCGCGTGCTTCGACAAGGTCGACGGCAACGCCGGCCGACTGGAGGCGAATGGCCAGCGCCAACCCGCCTATTCCGGCTCCGATCACGATTGCCCTGCGCACAGATAATCTCCTTGGATGGTCGAAGCTTAGGCCGCGATGGCGCGCCGGGCGACCTGTCCTTTGGGCGGTATGTGCCTCAAAGGGCAGCTTGCCGCCGCGCGCGGCCCATGCTGGACGGCGCGCATGAAGCTGACCGCAATCACCGTGTCGCCTGCTACGCGCCGTCTCGGCTTCGCCGGGCTGCTTCCTGCCGCGGCATGCCTCGCGCTCATGCTCGCCGGCGGTGAGGCCTGGCGCTGGACCGCTCTCGCCATCGGCTATCTCTATGCCGTGCTTATCTTCTCCTTCCTGGGCGGCGTCTGGTGGGGACTCGCCGTTCTGTTCGCGGACGCGCCGCGCTGGACTCCGCTCGCGGCGGTGATGCCGAGCCTCATCGGGCTCGCGAGCTTTGCCCCGTGGCTTTTCGGCTACCCTTGGCCGCGGCCGTCGCTGATTCTGGTCGGACTTCTGCTGCTGGTTTCGCCGCTGATCGATCGCGCCATCGTCGGCGCCGCGCCCGGTGGTGACGCGTGGATCATTTTGCGCGTCCAATTGTCGACCGGGCTTGGCGTACTCAGCCTGTTGATCGCGCTTCTCTGACGACCTCGGACGTCAGCTCGCTGCGCTCGGCGAAGGACGCAGCGATATGGCATCCCAGCCGATCGCCGCGCTCCCACGCGGCTTCGACAAAGCCGTGCGCGAGCCAGTCGCCGCAGGCACCGAGGCCGATTGCCGGATTCCACAGATCGACCGGATCACGGCCGGACGGCTGGCCGAACAGCCAGCGATGCGCGTGGCTGTGGATGGGCTGGGGGAGAATGAGGTCGTGCGCGCGCGCGAGGTCAACCAGCAGCGCTTGGCAGATTTGATCGGCCGGCCGCGTCAGATTGGCCTCGCTCCATTCCCAGCTGGCCTGAACCACCCAGCATTCGGCAGCGCTGCGCCCAGGGCGCGTGCCATTGCGCATCGCGAGCGTGACGGGACCGTCGCCGCGTATCAGATCGGCCGCCGCGCCGATCGGCCGCGCGAAAAGGAAAATTGCCGACCATATGGGGTGCGAGCGGATCGCCATTGCCGCGCGGGCCATGGTGAAATCGTGCAGCGACAGAAGCGGAGCGGCCTGTTCTGCCGGGATGGCGACGACGGCGGCATCAAAAGGCGCGAAGCGCCTGCTTTCGCTGTGTACCGTCCAACCCGCAGGGCTGCGCGTCAGCGCCGTGACAGGGGTCGACCAATGAATGGCATGTGCGGCGCCATAGGCTTTGAGCGGCGCGTTCATCGTCGGCACCCCGATCCACGCATCGCGGCCGGCAACGGGCCAGCGGGCTGCAAGCCCAGCGGCTTCCCACTGGCTGACAAGCGCCGAAAAGCCCGCCGACCGTGCGGTAAAATGCGTCGCGCCATGATCGATCGCGATGGTGCCTTGATCCGAGTCGATGCGGCGCGTCGACATGCGCCCTCCGGACCCGCGCGCCTTGTCGAACAGCACGGGTTCGTGGCCCGCCGCACGCAGCGCCGCGGCGCACGCCAGTCCGGCTATTCCTGCCCCGACGATCGCGACGCGCATCAATAGCCCATCAGGCTGAGCACTTCCTTGCGGCTGCGCTGATCTTCGAGGAAGCAGCCGAGGACGCGGCTGGTGACCATGCCGACGCCGGGGGTGCGCACGCCGCGGCCGGTCATGCAGCCGTGCTGCGCGTCGATCACCACCGCAACGCCATGCGGGTGCAGATTGTCCCAGATGCATTTGGCGACCTCGGCGGTCAGCCGTTCCTGCACCTGCAGGCGGCGGGCATAGCCGTTGAGCACGCGTGCCAGCTTGGAAATGCCCACCACGCGCTCGCGCGGCAGATAGGCGATCGAGGCCTTGCCGGTGATCGGCGCCATATGATGCTCGCAGTGCGACTGAAAGGGGATGTCGCGCAGCAGGACGATCTCGTCATAGCCGCCGACCTCTTCGAAGGTGCGCGACAGATGGACCGCCGGATCCTCGCCATAGCCGCTGCAATATTCCTTCCACGCCCGCGCGACCCGCTTGGGCGTGTCGAGCAGGCCCTCGCGCGCCGGATCGTCGCCGACCCAGCGGATCAGCGTTTCGATCGCGCGCGCGACGTCGGCGGGAACCGGAAGTTTGCCATCGTCCGAAACCGGAGGCACGTCCGGCGTGTCGAGAAAGGGAGGGCGGGCGACGAAGTTCATGGTGCGGTACCTCGGGTGGCGGCCCGGAGGGGAGGTGAGGGAAGAGGGCCGCCGACTATGACTTGCATTGCGGCGCTGCTTTGTCGCAACATGTCCATTGGGGCAGGTCGCTCCCCGAAGATGAAAGTCCGAATTGCATGTCCCTCAAAGCGATGATCGCAACCAGCCCGATCGCGGCGGTCATCAGCGATCCGCGGCGCCCCGACAATCCGATCGTCGAATGCAACGATGCCTTTGTCGCGCTGACCGGTTATTCCGCCGACGAGATCATCGGACAGAATTGCCGGTTTCTGACCGGTCCGGGAACCGAGGCCGAGCTCAGCCAACAGTTGCGCAGCGCCATCCGCGAACGGCGTCCCGTGCTCGTTGAAATCCTCAATTACAAGAAGGACGGCACGCCTTTCCGCAACGCTGTTCTCGTCGCGCCGATCTTTGGAAGCGATGGCAGCCTCGAATATTTTCTGGGGTCGCAGATGGAAGTTGACGATGGTGTGCTTCTGCGCGGCGAGCGCCAGGCGGAGGCGCGCGCGCGCATCGACGCGCTTTCACCGCGGCAGCGCGAGGTGCTGCTGCTGATGGCCGAAGGCAATCTCAACAAGCAGATCGGCTACAGCCTCGGCCTTTCGGAGCGGACAGTGAAGATGCACCGCGCCGCGCTGCTGAAGGCGCTCGGCGTGGCGACCACGGCCGACGCGATTCGCGTTGCGGTCGAAGCCGGCTTTTGATGACCACAAGGGCAGACTGCACCAAAGGCGGTATCGCCTGAGCGCCGCCATCGTGCAAACCGCCGCGCGATGAACGAAAGACGCGGGAGAGGGACGCCGCGCCGGGCCTGCGTGCTCGGCGCGAGCGGTGGTATCGGTTCGGCGCTGGTCGCGGCGCTTGAGCGTCGGGGCGTCGAGAAAATCTATGCCGGATCGCGGCGCGCGATTGCAGCGAGAAGCCCGGCGGTGACGTCCTTCACCTTCGACTTCGCCGATGAAGTGAGCCTTGAAGAGGCTGCAACGACAATCGCCGCCGAAGAGCCGCTCGACCTCATTCTGGTCGCGACCGGCCTGCTGCACCGCGCCAGCGCGGTAAGGCCCGAAAAATCGGTGCGGCAGCTCGACCCTGCATCGCTTGCTGAACTTTTCCACGTGAACAGTATCGGCCCGGCGATTGCGGCGAAGCATTTCCTGCCGCATCTCGCGCGCGATGGCCGCGCGGTCATGGCCTTTCTTTCGGCACGCGTCGGTTCGATCGGCGACAACCGTCTCGGCGGCTGGTACGGCTACCGCGCGTCGAAAGCGGCGCTCAATGCCTTCGTACGCGGCATTGCGATCGAGGCGAGCCGTATGAATCGCGAGAGCATCGTCGTGAGCCTGCACCCCGGCACGGTCGACACGCGGCTTTCGATGCCGTTTCAGCGCGGTTTGGCGGCGGGGCAATTGCAACGCGCCGAACAAAGCGCCGATCATCTGCTGCAGGTGATCGAGCGCCTGACAGCCGAGGATAGCGGCGGCTTCTTTGCGTGGGATGGGCAGCCAATCGTCTACTGAGAACCGTCTTCGTCCATCGCCGCCAGAAATCGACTTGCTTCGCTGCGGATCTGCCTCTGTTCCTTCTCGGCAAAACGGTTCCAGCCGCGCAGAACCGGTTGCATGCGGGTATTGGCGCCAAGCCGCACCGCGTGCCGCGCGATGAAATCCCAATAGAGAAAATTGAAGGGGCAAGCTCCCGCACCGGTCCGCTTTTTGACATCGTAGCGGCAGCCGCGGCAATAGTCCGACATGCGGTTGATATAAGCGCCGCTCGCCGCATAAGGCTTGGATGCAAGTAGCCCGCCGTCGGCGAACTGGCTCATGCCCAGCGTATTGGGCAGCTCGACCCATTCATAGGCATCGGCATAAACGGCGAGATACCAGCGGTGGAGCTCGGCCGGATCGACTCCCGCCAGCAGCGCGAAATTGCCGGTGACCATGAGCCGCTGGATGTGGTGCGCATAGGCCTCATCACGCGTCTGGCGCACGCAGGCGGCAACGCACGCCATATTGGTATCGGCGGTCCAGTAGAATGCGGGGAGCGGCCGCGTGGCGCCGAGCCGGTTCTCATCGGCATAGCCGGGCATGAAATGCCAATATATGCCGCGCATACATTCGCGCCATCCGAGGATCTGGCGAATGAAGCCTTCGGCGGCGTTGATGGGTACGCGTCCCGCGCGGCAAGCCTCGTCGACGCTGGCGCAAACCCGGCGCGGATCGAGTAGCCCGCAATTGAGATACTGCGCGATCACCGCATGGTAGAGAAAAGGCTCGCCGGCGAGCATGGCGTCCTGATTGTCGCCAAAGCGCGCGAGCCGATGCGCGACGAAATCGTCGAATGCCGCTTCCGCATCGGCACGGGTGACGGCAAATCCGAATGGCGACAGCGCACCGAAATTATCGGGGAATCGGGTTTCGACCATCGCCATGACATCGCGTGTGATGACGTCGGGTGATGGGGTGGACGCCCCCCGGCGGCATCGATGTGCCATAGTGGAGGTGTTATCACACCACTAGAGGAGGCGTCCGTGTTGGAAGTTAGCATAATCGGATTGGATATCGCGAAGAATGTTTTTCATGCGCACGGCGCGGATGCGAGCGGGCGAGCACTGTTCAGCCGCAAGATCGGCCGAGGGAAGCTGCTGGAGTTCTTTGCTGGGCACCAGCGTTGTACGGTCGCGCTGGAAGCCTGTGGGGGCGCGCACCATTGGGGCCGAGAGCTGACACGGCTGGGATACAAGGTGAAGCTGATCCCGCCCGCGTATGTGAAGCCGTTCGTGAAGCGGAACAAGAATGATGCGGCGGATGCGGAGGCGATCTGCGAGGCCGCCCAGCGCCCGAGCATGCGGTTCGTGGCGATCAAGAGCGAAGAGCAGCAGGCGTCAGGCCTGGTGTTCCGGACCCGTGACCTGCTGGTGCGGCAGCGCACCCAGCTGATCAATGCCATCCGAGGTCATCTTACCGAATATGGCTGGGTAGCGCCCAAGGGTCCCTCGCACGTCGCGATGCTCGGCGATCTGCTTGAGGACGAGATGGCCTCGTCGCTACCCGAGGCAGCCAGGTCGATGTTCCGCACGATGCTCGACCTGCTGGAGGAGCTGAACGAGAAGATCGGCGATCTCGACAAGGAGATTGCGCGCCGGGCTCGTGAGGATGCCGTCGCGAGGCGGCTTATGACGATCCCTGGGGTTGGACCGATTACGGCCACCGCATTGGCGGCTCTGGCGCCTCCAGCAGAAAGCTTCACCAAGGGACGGGACTTTGCGGCGTGGCTAGGTCTGGCGCCAAGGCAGATGTCGACGGGCGGCAAGCAGAAGCTGGGCTCGATATCCAAAATGGGCGAGCGCACACTGCGGCGATTGCTCATCATCGGTTGCAGTGCGGTGGTCCTGCAGGCCAGCAAGCGAGGCGCGCCTCAAGGCTCCTGGCTCGAGCAGATGATGGCGAGGAAACCGCGTATGCTAGTCACGGTTGCCCTTGCCAACAAGACAGCGCGGATCATCTGGGCCGTGCTTGTAAAGGGAGAGGATTACAGAGCTCCGGTCGCAGCCGCGGCGTAAGCCAAGGCGGACCAGAGGTCGCCGGAAGGCGTAGTCGGTCGAAGGAGAGTATGGCACAACAGTCGGCGAGACGGGGCCGGAAGAACCAGGGCTTTCCACTGTGCCGCGAGCACGCTGTGGGTGATGTGGTTCCGGTCCGCGAACTCCCATACGGGCCCGCAGCCTCCGATGCTGCATTGCAAGGCCGGACAGATGGCCGCATCCGACTACGTGCACTACCTCCAAAAATCGCTTGCGTCTTTTGGGGCGTCCACAGATGGGAAAGCGTGCGGGCGGGTCATCAGAAGATCGCGCTCGGCGGGTTTGCGGTTGTCGGCATCGAAATTCCAGCGGCCGCCGAGCGGGACTTCGCCATCCATCAGCAGCCCCGTCTCGCGGCGCATCATGCGGTAGAAATATTCCATCCGCAGAGTCTTCCGACCCTCGGCCCACGCCGCGAATTGATTGGGTGCAGAGAAAAATCGGTCGTCGGCGAAGATGGTGCAGTTCGTCCAGGCACGCATCGCCTCGGCGAGGCGCCACTCGCCCGCTTCGGTCACGCGCAAGGGAAGGTCGCCATGGCGATTGCGTGCGCGCGCAACCTCGCCGCCGAGCGATCCGCTATTGTCCGGATCGTCGAGGCGGACATAGTCGACGCGCCATCCCTGTGCGCACATCTCCTCGGCAAAATGGCGCATCGCGGAAAAGAGAAAGGCAAGCTTCTTGCGGTGGTGGGGAACGTATCCCGCTTCTTCGGCGACTTCGGCCATCAGCAGAATCGTGTCGGCCGGCGACGCATCGCGGAGCGACGAGATGGCGGGGGTCAATTGGTCTCCCAATATCAGGACAATCTCGCTGGGTCTGGTCATGGCACCGCGCGGCGGCATTCGCTCGGCCCTCCGGGACGGGACAGGGCTGACGGATGTGGATGATGGTCCATAAAACAGACGATGCAGCGCGCTTCGGGCTCCGCCAATATGGACTTTCGGCCAGCCATTTTGGCAGAGCAGCGTGTCTGGTTAGAGGCATCCGGCTAGAGCGCACCAGCCGGTTCTATGACCGGGAAAGCCATCCATTATGCCGTTCGTCGACGGGTGTCAGCCTTCGTCGGCGGCGCTGGTTACGCATTTTTCCTTTCCAAAATGAGTGGAT
This sequence comes from Sphingopyxis terrae subsp. terrae NBRC 15098, assembly GCF_001610975.1. Classification (NCBI taxonomy): domain Bacteria; kingdom Pseudomonadati; phylum Pseudomonadota; class Alphaproteobacteria; order Sphingomonadales; family Sphingopyxidaceae; genus Sphingopyxis; species Sphingopyxis terrae. Next base: position 2,453,648 of record NZ_CP013342.1, read on the forward strand.
TATAGCCGAAATCATTTGAGCGGACTGCCTCACCAATTTCCATTTTCCGTCGGGAACTCCGACCCGATAACCCGCGTATTGCCGCCGAGCTTCAAAACAACATTGGGTTGAATGCTTTTCACCGGGCTGCGCCGTCTGGCGCGGTCCGGAATATCTCGTCAGCCCTGCATCGTTATCGATTGCAAAAGGCCATTCCGCCGCGACGTCCAGAGCGACCAAATCGACGGCGGCGCGCGCGCTATGTCGCGGCTGCGATTCCCACCCGAAAACGGACAGACCGCGATCCGCCCCAGGCGGCAACGCCTGTTTCGCCCAGGCCGCATCACTGCGATCTCGGCTATTTTTCCGAGCGGACTTCGTTGATCGTTTTGCCGGTCCACCTGCGGACGGCGCGGCGCAGGTTGGCGCTGTCGCTGAAACCGACCTTCCAGGCGACATCATCGACGCTCATGCGTGTTGTCTGCAGATATTCGATGGCGAGTTTCCGGCGGACATCGTCGACGATCTCGCCATAGCTCGTGTCTTCGGCGGCCAAACGACGGCGCAGCGTGCGTTCCTGCAGCCCGATTTGTTCGGCGATCGCCGTCATCGAGGGGAAGTGGTTCGGGGCGAGGAGCAGGAGTTGATAAACTTCCCCCGACAGTCCCGATGATATTCGCGATTGGCCGATCAGCCGGTCGCATGTCTCTTCGAGCATCGTGCGCGTCAACCGGTTGCCCAGTTCCGGCGTCTGTTCGAGGATGCCGATCGGATAATGCAGTTCATTGGCATCCGCGGCGTAGAAGCAGGGGCAGGACAGTTCGCGTTCGTCCTCCGCCGAGCGCGCCTCTTCGGGCAGCGCGAACCGCGCGCGGACCGGAACATTGTCCGATCCCGCCGCATCGCGAATATGGGTGTAGGTCATCTTCATCTGTTGGCGGATGAGGAAAGTGCGCACGTCATTGCTCATCACGTCGCGATAGATTTCCTGAAATTGCCAAACGGCGACCTCTCCTTCCGTCCGCCAGCCAAGCCGTACCGTGGGGGTGGCGAGCGGCTGGTAGCGTACGGCGAAGTCGAAGAAGTCGCGCATCGTCGGCGAGCACATCAGCGCATAACCGTACATGCCATAGGCTGACAGATGCAGCCGCGACCCGATCGCGAAGGCGTCCGCGAACCGCGCACCGGCCACCACGATATTTTCGCAGGCGGTCAGATACTGGCCGATCGAGGTCAGCGTATGCGGATCGCGCACCTCGGCCAGCGTCAATCCCGTCCGTTCAAGTACGGTCGCCGCATCGATTCCACGCCCCGCCACCGTATCGATGACGGTCGCGATCTTGAAAGGGGCGAAGATGCGTTGATTAAGCGAGGGGAAGCCGGCGCGCGGATTGCGGCTGGTCAGCGTGCTCTGATCCTCGTCGACGGTCATAGCAGCCCTTTCGTGCGATCTTGTCCTCTAGAGACATAGCGATGTCCGACAATGCTCTTACCAACGGCTCTGGCAAACCATAAGCAGCATAGCAAGCCGGCAACGTCCGGCCGCGGCAATGTCCGTGACCAAGACAAGAGCAGCAGGGAAGAGGATCATCATGTCGACCAGATTCATTCTTACGGGGAGCCGCGCGCGCATGTTGTGCGGTTCGGCCATCTTCGCGGTCATGCTGGGTGCGGCCACCGCCGCGCAGGCGCAAGGCGCCGGCGCGAACGATGCGGTCGAGGATAGTGCGGCGGGGAGTGACTCCGAGATTATCGTCACGGGCTCCAGCATCCGCGGCATCCCGCCCACCGGCTCCGGCCTTATCAGCGTGTCGCGCGATGATGCCAAGTTGATCGGGGCCGCGAGCACCCCCGAATTGCTCGCGACCGTGCCGCAGCTCAACAGCTTCAACACCGCACCGCGCACAAGCAACGGCGGCCTCGGTTCCTTTGCGCCCGGCCTGCGCGGCTTGCCGCCGGCTGCAACCTTGCCGCTGATGAACGGCCATCGCCTGATCTCCGGCAGCACCCAGCAGACCAATCCGGACTATCCGTTCCTGCCCGAACTCGCGATCGAACGCGTCGAGATCGTCGCCGACGGCGCATCGGCGATTTACGGGTCGGATGCGGTCGCGGGGGTTGTCAATTTCATCACCCGCAAGCGCGTGTCGGGCTTCGAGGCCAATGTTCGCTATGGCTTTGCAGACGATTATCATGCCTTCAACGCCGGCGCGATTTTCGGGCATGCCTGGGACAGCGGTTCCTTCGTCGCCGCGTATCAATATTCCGAAAACAGCAACATCACCGGGGCCGACCGCCGGTATCGCTCGCTCGATTTTCGTGCTGCGGGCGGCATTGATACGCGCTCGACCGTCTGCCCGGACGCGAACGTCAATCTGTTCACCGGCACCATCTATGCTGCGCCGAGCCTGACGCCGGGGATCAACACTTGCGATCCGCGCGGACCCGTCGACCTGGTACCGCAGAACCGCACGCACAGCCTTTTCGTGTCGGCGCGGCAGGAGCTCTCCTCCGCGGTCACCGTGTGGGCCGATCTTCTCTATTCGGACCGCAAGGATATTGTCCAGGCGGCGCTGCCTGGTCAGACCTTCGTTCTGCTGACGGCGGCCAACCCGTTTTTCCGCCCCCCGCCGGGAACGGGAACGACTTATGAATATGTCGATTTCAGGCCCGACAATCTGGTTGGCGACGATCATTTCGACCAAAGCTACCGTGTCCGGACGGGCAATGCGACGGCCGGTCTCGACGTCAAGCTGGCCGGCGATTTCAAAGCCAGCGTTTATGGAACCTTCAACTGGTCGCGGAACGACACGTTCCAGCCGGGCATCAACACGACGGCGCTGGCAACGGCCGCCGCCGGAACGACGGCCGCGACCGCGCTCGACCCGTTCCGTACGGGGACGAGCTCCGCTGTCGTTGCGGCTATCCTGGATAATCCGACCGACTTCACCAATCACCAACGCACCCGGATCGGCGCGGTGAAAGTCGATGGCCCGCTGGCGGATTTGCCGGGCGGTGCGATCAAGGTCGCGCTCGGCGCCGAATATCGGCGCGAGACATATGATCAGCGCGGATCGAGCGGCGGTGTGGGCTTCCCCGAGGACCTGAAACGCAGCGTCCAGTCGCTTTACGGCGAGCTGTTTGTGCCGATCGTGGGCGAGGGCAATGCATCGCCGATGATGCGCAGCCTCACGCTGTCGCTTTCGGGGCGCTACGATCACTACAGCGATTTCGGTTCGACGACCAATCCCAAGGTCGGCCTGACCTGGGAACCGGTCGAAGGGCTGAATTTCCGGGGTAGCTATGGCCGCTCGTTCCGCGCGCCGGGGCTACGCGATCTAGGGTCCACCGTGGGGTCCTATTATGCCGCGGCGGCGCTGGTCGATGCGTTCGGTGCGCGCGACCCGTCGCGCGGGGCGACGCAAGTAAACACAATTCTCCTCTACGGCGGCAACCAGGCGCTCAAGCCCGAAAAGGCGCGGACCTTCTCCTTCGGCGTCGATCTGCGGCCGCGGCTCGCGCCCGATTTCAGCGCGAGCGCGACCTTTTATGATATCAAATATGATGATGTCATCGGAACCCCTTCGGGACTGGGCGCCATCCTGTTCAGCGACCCAACCTTCGCATCGCGGGTCATCCGCAATCCGACTGCGGGACAACTAACCGACGCGATTACCGACACCGTGCCCTTTTTCTACACCTTCGCGGCCATCCCGACGATCGGCAACATCCTCGACCTGCGTCAGGGCAATTTCGGCATCCGCAAGACCAACGGGATCGATTTCGATCTGCGCTATCGGCACACGGCGGGTTTCGGCACCCTCTTCGGCGGCATCGCGGGCAATTATATCCTGAAATATCGCAACCAGTTGTCGCCGACGTCCGCGGTCAGCAACTCACTCGAGGCCGGGATACCGCGAACCACGCTGCGCACGACATTGGGCATCGCCGCGGGGCCGGTGACGCTCGCCAATTTCGTCAACCATCGCAGCGGCGTGACGGCCGCCTATGCGACGCCAACCGGGTCGAGCCTCTACAAGGCCAAAGGCTATACGACGGTCGATCTGCGACTCTCGCTGAAGCTTCCCGACCTGCCATTCGCCAAGGGAACCGAGGTCGCGCTGCAGATCAACGATCTGTTCGACAAGACACCGCCTTTCTTCCCAGGCACGGACGGCATCGGCGGCGCCTATAATGCGATCGGGCGTTATGCCGCCATGAGCCTGCGCACATCCTTCTGATGCGGATGGCAGCGCGTCCGTGAGGGCGCGCTGCTGTTCCTTGCGGTCGACGTTCGTGAGCGCGCGCGAACCTCGGCTTCCTTCCGACATGAGATAAGGTTTGCCATTCGATGCCAATTGCCAGCAACAGCGCGGCCATCGCGGCTCCCGCCCCGCAGATCCGCCTGTATCTCGAACAGCTCAAGGCCACGTGCGACCTAGAGTTCGCGCATTATGACGATTTGCACCGCTGGTCGGTGACCGATCTCGAAAGTTTCTGGCGCAGTATCTGGGACTATGACCGGATCGAATCGCGGACGCCCTTCTCCGCGATGCTCGGCGCAGACACGATGCCGGGTGCGCGCTGGTGCGAGGGCGCCGAGGTCAGCTATGCGCGCCATGTTTTCCGCCACGCCGCGGCAGCGGATTCTGCCGGGCAGCCCGCCATCGTGGCGGTGAACGAACGGGGGGAGCAACGAACCCTCGGTTGGGCCGAGCTCAAGCGGCAGAGCGCCTCACTGGCCTTGGAACTACGCCGGCGCGGGGTGGGGCGGGGCGATCGCGTTGCGGCCTACCTTCCCAATATAGCCGAGGCGGTGGTGGGCCTGCTCGCGTGCGCCAGCCTGGGGGCGATATGGAGCCTGTGCTCGCCCGACATGGGGACCAATGCGGTGCTTGATCGGCTGCGGCAAACCGAGCCCAAGGCGCTCATCGCTGTCGATGGCGTCTTCTACGCTGGCAAAGCCATGGATCGTAGCGCCTGCGTCGCCGAAATTTGCGCCGCGCTTCCCTGTATCGAGGCATTGTTCGTCATCGAAAGCGGGTTCGGCGCTGGGGCGGTGCCGGGGGCGGTGGCGTTCGAAGCGGCCATCGCGCGGGACGATGCCGAGGTCGCCGGCTTTGAGCCCGAATGGCTACCCTTCGACCATCCGCTGTGGATCCTCTATTCGAGCGGAACAACGGGACTTCCGAAGGCGATCGTGCACGGGCACGGCGGGGTGCTGCTGGCAACCGCCGCGGGGCGACTCCATTTCGATCTCGGACCGAGCTATGAGTCCAATAATTTCGGCGACCGCTTCCACTGGTTCAGCGCCACGGGCTGGGTGATGTGGAACATTCAGGTGGGCGGACTGCTCAGCGGGACGACGATTTGCCTGTTCGACGGATCGCCGAGCGGTTCCAAGGCCGATCCTGACTGGACCCGGCTCTGGCGCTTTGCGGCAGAGAGCGGAGTGACCTGGTTCGGCGCCGGCGCTGCCTTCTTCGCGAGTTGCCGCAAGGCCGGGCTCGACGTCGCCGGACTCGACGGGTTGCACCGGGTGCGCGCGCTCGGTAGCACTGGCTCGCCGCTACCGCCGGACGTCCAGCGCTGGGGTTCGGCGCAGTTCGCCGCCATCGGACGGCCCGATATCTGGTGGTGCAATGTCAGCGGCGGTACCGAGATCGCCGCCGCCTTCATGGCCGGAAATCCCGAGTTACCCGACACGCCGGGGCGGCTTCAGTGCCGCCAGCTCGGCGCCGCCATCGAGGCTTGGGACGAGCGGGGACAGGCTGTGATCGGCGAGGTCGGCGAACTTGTCTGCACCCGTCCCTTCCCCAGCATGCCGCTCTATTTCTGGGGCGACGAAGACGGCAGCCGCTATCGCGACTCCTATTTCGCCGAATGGCCCGGCATATGGCGTCACGGCGACTGGCTCACGATCGGGGCCGACGGCAGTTGCACCATTTCCGGCCGCAGCGACGCAACGATCAACCGCCACGGCCTGCGCATGGGAACCGCCGAAATCTATGCTGCTGTCGAGCGCCTGCCCGAAATCGTCGACACGATGATCATCGACGTCGAGCGTGAAGACGGCGACAGCACGCTCATCATGTTCGTCGTGCCGGCGGAGGGGCGAGCCGTCGACCCTGCGATGGAGCAGGCGATTGCATCGGCCATACGTTCGAGTCTCTCGCCGCGCTTCGTGCCCGATCATCTGATCGAGGCACCCGGCATCCCGCACACGCTTTCTGGAAAGAAGCAGGAGCTCCCGATCAAGCGGCTGTTCGCCGGATGGCCCGTTACCAAGGTCATCAGCGCCGACGCGACCGCGACGCCTGAGGTCTTGCCTTGGTACATCGATCGGGCACAGCGCTGGAACGGGGCGGGAGATAGGATGTGATAACGCAAATGGTCTGGGAGAGGACGCGATATGGACAATAGGACATTTGCGGACAGGTCTGACCTGGAACGATCGAAGCCGGCCGGGCATCACGGCCTTGTGCTCGGCATGCTGTGCTTCGTCTATGTGCTGAACTTCCTCGATCGCCAGCTCGTCTCGATCCTCGCCAAGCCGATTCAGGACGGCTTGCACATCACCGACAGCGAACTCGGCCGGATCACCGGTTTCTATTTTGCGCTCTTCTATTGTTTTATCGCGATTCCTGTTGGTTGGCTCGCCGACCGCACCAATCGCGTAAAGGTGCTTTCGATCGCTTGCGGCCTGTGGAGCGCCGCGACCGCGGCATGCGGCATGGCGGCGAACTATGGGCAACTTGTGGCGGCACGTATGGCGGTTGGTGTCGGCGAAGCCGGCGGCGTTCCGCCGTCCTACGCGATCATATCGGACACGTTTCCGCGCGAGCAGCGCGGCACCGCGATGGGCATCTTCAACCTCGGCCCGCCGATCGGTTCGGCGCTCGGGGTCGCGTTCGGCGCGTCGCTCGCGGCGGCCTATGACTGGCGCGCGCCTTTCCTCATCGTCGGCGCGATAGGCGTCGTTACCGCAGTCCTCGTCTATATCATCGTGCCCGAACCCGCGCGCGGCCGCTTCGACCCGCTTCCTGCGGCCGCGGCGGAACCGGCGCACAGCTTCGGGCAGGCGATCCGCGCCTTTTTCGGCAACAGGATATTGACGCTCGCGGCGCTAGCCAGCGGTGCCGCAAATTTCATCACCTATGGCGTCAGCAATTTCGCCACGCTTTTTCTCATGCGTGAGAAGGGGATGACGCTTGAGGAGGTGGCAATATGGTACGCGCTGGCGGTCGGCCTCGGAATGGGGGCGGGCATTTTCGTCTCAGGGCGGCTGATCGACCGGTTCGGCGTTACCAACAAGGCGGCCTATGCGAGCATCCCGGCCTGGTCGCTCGTTCTCGCCTTGCCCTTCTTTCTCGGCTTCGCTGCTGCCGACAGCTGGCAGGTCGCGCTCCCCCTCTTGTTCGTGCCGCTCTTCCTCAATTCCTTTTTCCTCCCTGCCACGGTGACGTTCGTGCAGAGCGAGGTCGATCCGGGCGCGCGCGTGATATCGGGCGCGCTGCTGCTGCTGGTCATGAACCTGATCGGCCTCGGTCTCGGGCCAACTTTCGTCGGCATGGCCAGCGACTTTTTCCGGCCGCAATATGGCGAGCACGCACTCCGCATGGCCTTTTATTCGCTGTCGCCAATGTATCTCGTCGCCGCGCTGCTCTTCGCCTGGCTTGCGCGAATGATCAAACGGTCGTCGCCAGCATCCGGCGAGCCGCGGCAGGCCGGCGATTAGACGAAAAATGCGCTTGGCGCGCAGCGAGGTTGCGCGGCGGAACTGGGCACCGACAAGAAGACGGGAGACAGATATGACGCGGAAATATGGCGCCGCTTGCCTTACGGCCCTGGTGGCCGGATTGTTGGTTCCTACGGCGGTAGCCACGGCGGCGGAAACGCCGTCGTCCGCCGACGCCGCACGGCGCTGCACCAACCTCGCCCGATTGCGCCTTGCCGACACGACAATCGAAAGCGCTGCGCTTGTCCCTGCAAAGGCCGCCGAGCTCGGCATAGCGGACGACATGCCTGGCTATCGAAGCTTCTGCCGCGTGGTTGCGCGCGTGCGCTCGGACCTAGATTCTGACATTGGCGTCGAGATATGGCTGCCGACCGAGCGATGGGCCGGCGTCTTCCATGGCAATGGCAACGGCGGCTTTGCCGGTGTCCTTGCCGGCGGCTATTCGGGAATGGTCGATGGTCTGCGCCGCGGATTTGCGACCGCGACGACCGATGCCGGAACCGCACCGGCGTCGCCGCTGGATGGTGAGGCACTCATCGATCATCCCCGCAAATGGAGGGACTGGGGCCGGCTTTCGACGCATGTGATGACGATCACCGGGAAGGCGATCACCAAGGCTTTCTACGGCCGCGATGCAAGGCGTTCCTTTTATACCGGATGTTCGACGGGCGGGCAGCAGGGGCTCATCGAATCGCTCTACTATCCTGAAGACTATGACGGGATTCTGGTCGGAGCGCCGGTCATTAACCGCACATGGGGGCACGCCGCAGTGCTCTGGGACTATGCCGCTGCGCACCGCACGCCGGACAGCCTGCTATCCGATGCCAAGCTCAAGCTGCTCAACCGGGCGGCGGTCGCGACGTGCTGGCGGCAGGGCCATGGCCTCGCGGGCGACCGGTTTGTTTCGGACCCGCTGAATTGCAAGTTCGACCCGGGGGTGCTGCAATGCAGGGGCGCGGCGGGCAACGCTTGCTTGACCGAAGCCGAGGTTGCAACCGCGCGGGCCTTTTATTCGGGGCCCACGAACCGCGCGGGCAAGGCCAATTACTTCGGCTGGTTGCCGGGAAGCGAAACGCCCGACACCTTCGGCTGGTCCTTCCTTCAAAAGCCGATCAGGGATCAGCCACCTTTCGGGGCGCTGTTCAAATGGGTGTTCGGCGCCGATTGGGACTGGAAGGGATTCGATTTCGATCGCGACATGCCCACGGTCGATGCGCGCCTCGACCCGATCGTCAACGACGCGACGCGCGGAAGTCTTGCGGCTTTTACCGCGCGCGGCGGCAAGCTGATCATTTTCCACGGCCTTGCCGATACGCTCGTGGCGCCCGGCCAGTCGATCGCATTTTTCGATCGTCAGGCGGCCGAGGTCGGCGGCGATCACCGGCTTGCGGAGAGCGCGCGCCTGTTCCTGGCGCCCGGCATGATGCATTGCGGCGGCGGGACCGGGCCGGACAGCTTCAACGCCACGCTCGGGATCCCACCCCAGCCGCCCGGCTATGACGCAGAGCATGATCTATTTTCGGCGCTGATCGAATGGGCGGACGGGGGCGATGCGCCCGATCAGGTCATCGCTACGAAGTTCGCCAGCGACGACGCCGGCAGGATCGACATGCAACGCCCGCTGTGCGCCTATCCGCGGAAGGTCGAATATCGCGGTTGGGGGTCGACGCTGTCGGCGAGCAGCTTTCGGTGCGTCGCGCCGGACGATCGCTGAGCTGCCCCTTTCCGCCGGGCGTATCGTCTGCCGACAGGAGGTACGGATGCTGAATCGCAGGGAGTTCGCGGGCCTTACCGCCGCAGGGGCGGCCACCTCGCTGGCTACGCTATCGGCTCCTGCACCGGCGGCAGGCACTATCACCTATCATTCGCGCGCATCGTCGCTCGTCCCGGGCGAGGCGCGTGTCGCCATCTACCTGCCGCCGGGCTATGACGCCGATCGAACCGACCCCTATCCGCTGCTGCTGCTGCTGCTCCACGGCGGAAACGGTAGCGAGAAGGATCTCGCCTTCTTCAAGGGCGTTTTCGACGGCGAGATTGCGGGGGGTCGGCTGCCGCCGCTCGTCATTGCCACGCCGACCGGGCGTCGCTCGCTCTATATGGATTTCCGGGACGGGTCGGAGCGATGGGAGAGTTTCGTTCTTTCGGACGTCCTGCCGTTCGTGCGCAGAAGCGCCCATGTCTCGAAGGGGCGCGAGCACAGCTTCATCGGCGGCCTCGCGGGTCAATAGAACCCCACCGCAAAAGAGCCTCGCATCTGTATGCGAGGCCCTTTCATCCTCTGCGGTCGTGACCAAAGGAAGCCCCATTGGCTTCCCTGGTCGCAGGGAAGCCTTTGTCATGGGGGCATAGGCCAATGCTAGGTGATGTCGAGCGTTATCGCAGCCGATCCTGTCTAAATCGCTGTGACCTGCTGCTGTGCATGCGCGCTGCTATAGCCGACAAAATCAGGTTGGAGCCCGCGTTTTTCGCGAAACATATTGATCCGCTGCGCATAATGGTTCGGCAGATCGAAGTGGGCCGGTGCTTCGCCTTTGTGGTGTGCTCGGTCGGCAGCGATCACGGCAAGTTGGTGATGGTAGAAGAGCTGGTTCATATCCATTGAAATTATCCGGGTTCGGGTTCGTCAGTAATCAGGCGCGAACATCGCGCCTCGATTTTTTGCATCGCGCGACATTATTCGAGGCATTGGGCGCGGACCGCATCTGCGAGCTGCTCTTTGACGGCACGGGCCTGTTCGGATTTGAACTGGCGGTTGGCCAGCGCGTGCCAGGTGGCAGCCGAACGAAGGTTGCGCTCTCGAACCAGCGTCAGGTCCGCTGCGGCCGCTTCGGCCTCGCATCGCTCGGCCTGCTCGCGATAATTGTCGCTGCTTGCTGCCACGGCGTTTTCCTCTCGTTCAATCGACCGCGCGGACGTCGCCGATCGCTGGAGGGATGCGAAAGCATCGCATCCGTCCAGCGGTATGGGCGGTCGGCCGATGGCCATTTTCCAGGGTGACGCGGAAACCGCCGGTCGGGCAGAATTATCGCGATCGAGCCCTCGAAGATGAGACCTTCTTCCATGCCATTGCGGAAGGTCCGGATCAGGCCGCTTCTAGATTGACCCCGGAGATCTTGCCGTCGCGACCGGTTTCCAGCGCGTACGAGACCCGCTGGTCCTTGCCCAGCGTCGCCATTCCGGCGCGCTCGACCGCGGTCACATGGACGAAGCTGTCGCCCGAGCCGTCCTCGCTCGAGATGAAGCCGTAGCCCTTATCGCTGTTGAAGAATTTGACTGTGCCGATCGGCATTGGATGTTTCCTTTCACGAAAACAGAGTGTCCGCCGGCACAAGCGCCGACAGAGCTGGAAGCGTGAGAAGGGAAGAATCGCCCCGATTGGGGCATCAAAATTCCGTCGCAGGCGACGTTAGCAACTGGTACATGGGGTATCATTTTTGAAAAGTCAAGGATTTTCAATATATTTCGACATGGACTCTCATAGTATCCGTAATTATCTTAATTTCGAAATAGCGGAAGAGGCTTGTCGGGTTGGGTTTGATAAATCATTTTATTGGTATGTTTGTTCGCGTTATTTAAAATCCGGATAGATCATTCGACGCACATGAGCGCACGCCAGTATTCGCGGCTTATCGGCGAATGGATGAGGGCGAGCCGCCCTGGATCGATCACCGCATTGCGGCTCGAAATGGGCGGCGCGGTCGGGCCTCATCCTGTCGGCGCTTAAACATGGTGGGCGAGGTGATTTCGCACCCTTTCCCCGTCCGGTTGCTGAAACGGCGCTTTTCGAAACGTCCGACGTCATGCGCTAAAGTCGCTGGGCACGCGCTTTTTCGTCGGCTGCCGTGCGCGGCGGTAGTTTGACAATCGTCTGCTGCGCGCTGATGTCGTCTAGAGTCGGCGTATTTTCGTGCCCGGAATCATTCCCACTCGATCGTGCCCGGCGGCTTCGAGGTATAATCGTACACCACGCGGTTGATACCCTGCACCTCGTTGATGATCCGCGTCGCGCAGCGGCTGAGGAAGCTTGCGTCGAAGGGGTAGATGTCGGCGGTCATGCCGTCGGTCGAGGTCACGGCGCGCAGCGCGCAGACATGGTCATAGGTGCGCCCGTCACCCATCACGCCGACGGTCTTGACAGGCAGCAGCACCGCAAAAGCCTGCCAGATCGCATCGTAGAGGCCGGCATTGCGGATCTCTTCCAGATAGACGGCATCGGCCTTGCGGAGGATGTCGCAGCGCTCCTTCGACACCTCACCGGGGATGCGGATTGCGAGGCCGGGGCCGGGGAAGGGGTGGCGGCCGACGAAGATGTCGGGGAGGCCGAGTTCCTTGCCGAGCAGGCGGACCTCGTCCTTGAACAGTTCGCGCAGCGGTTCGACGAGCTTCATGTTCATCCGCTCGGGAAGGCCGCCGACATTGTGGTGGCTCTTGATCGTAACGCTTGGCCCGCCGGTGAAGCTCACGCTCTCAATGACGTCGGGATAGAGCGTGCCTTGCGCGAGGAAGTCGGCGCCGCCGATCTTCTTCGCTTCCTCCTCGAAGACGTTGATGAATTCGGCGCCGATGAACTTGCGCTTCTTTTCGGGGTCGGTGACCCCTGCGAGGCCCGCCATGAAGCGTTCCTCCGCATCGACGACGACGAGCGGGATGTTGTAATGGTCGCGGAACAGTTGTTCGACCTGCTCGCGCTCGTTCATGCGCAGCAGGCCATGGTCGACGAAGACGCAGGTGACCTGCTCGCCGATGGCTTCGTGGATCAGCACCGCCGCGACCGCGCTGTCGACGCCGCCCGACAGCCCGCACAGCACGCGCTGGTCACCGACCTGCGCCCGGATCTCGGCGATTTTCGTCGCACGGAATTCCGCCATCGTCCAGTCGCCGCTGCACCCGCAGACGTGGCGCACGAAATTGGCGATCAGCTTGGCGCCGTCGGGTGTATGGACGACCTCGGGGTGGAATTGGGTGCCGTAATAGCGCCGTTCGTCGTCCGCGATCAGCGCGAAGGGAGCGCCATCGCTCACCGCGACGATGCGAAAGCCAGCGGCGAAGCGCGTGACGCGGTCGCCGTGGCTCATCCACACCTGATGCCGTTCACCGACTTCCCACAGCCCGTCGAAGAGCACGCAGGGTTCGGTGACGGTCAGGAAGGCGCGGCCGAATTCGCCGTCGCGCTCGCCATCGGCGCCGCCCGGTTCGACCTGCCCGCCGAGCTGCTGACTCATCACCTGCTGGCCGTAGCAGATACCGAGGATGGGAAGGCCGCTTTCAAATACCGATTGCGGGGCGCGCGGGCTGCCCGCCGCAGGGACCGATGCCGGTGAGCCCGAGAGGATCACGCCCTTGGGCTTCATCCGTTCGAGCGCGGCCTCGGCGGCGTTGAACGGAACGATCTCGCTGTAGACGCCGGCCTCGCGGACACGGCGGGCGATGAGCTGGGTGACCTGGCTGCCGAAATCGACGATCAGGATCGATTCGGGGGCGGCGGAAGAGGCTGGAGTCGGCATGGCTGGCCGATACGGATGCCGGGGCCGACTGTCTAGGGTCAAGCCGAGCGCTCGGGCGCTTCGTCGGTCCGGGACGGGCGTTGGTGGAAGCGCCCTCGCGATGCCATAGTGTTGCGACAATTGGCGAATAGCTGCCCGGCAAGACCGAAACTCGCTTCATCGTCGGTTCAATCGGGTCCGGCATGATGATCAAAAGACAAGATAAAGGTTCTCCCCACCATGTATGTTCGACCGCTCCTTCCCATGCGCGCCCTGTTGCTGACCGGCGCCGCGATTGTGGCTGTCCCGGCCGCGATGGCGCAGGATCAGGCGACCGTCCCCGTCGCTTCGAGCTCGGGCACCCCGACCGACGACGATATCGACTATGCCGACGAGATCGTCGTGACCGCGCCGCGGATCGCGGGGCAACTCGATACCGATATCGCGGCCGAGGCCGAACTCGATGAAGCCGCGATCGCCAGTTACGGCGCCTCGTCGATCGAGGAACTGCTGACGGCGCTCGAACCGATCACGCGGTCGGGACGCGGGCGCGGTAGCGGGCGGCCGGTGATCCTGGTCAACGGGCGCCGGATCGGCGGCTTCGGCGCGGTGCGCAACCTTCCGCCCGAAGCGATCGCCAAGGTCGAGATTTTCCCCGAGGAAGTCGCGCTGCAATATGGCTATGCCGCAACCGACCGCGTGGTGAATTTCGTGCTCAAGCCCGATTTCAAACAGGTGTCGGTGGAGGGCGAGGCAGGCCTGCCGACGCAGGGCGGGCAGTTCAAGAGCGAGCTGGAACCCGCGGTCGTCGCGATCGGACAGAATGGCCGCTTCAACCTCAACGGGGGGTGGGAGCATCAGACGATGCTGCTCGAACGCGAGCGCGACCTTGGCGACACGGGGCGCAGCCTGTTGCCCGCCAGCGACACCTATATCATCGACGGCACGATCGTCCGCAATCTCGACAAGGTCACCGACCTGTCGGCAAGCCTGCGGTTCGACCAGACCGACAGCCTCAGCCTTCTCGGCCCCGGCGCGGGCGGTGTCAGCGATCCGCTGCGCCGCGACAGCCGGACGCAGAACTGGACGGGTTCGGCAAGCGCCAACGGCATGCTCGGCGCGTGGCGCTGGTCGGTTACGGGCAATTATGCCGACAGCGATCAGCGCATCTTTACCGAACGTCTGAGTGGCGGGCGTGACCGTTTCGACAGCAGCCAGCAGAGCTTCGGCGGCAATGCCAATATCTCGGGCAGCGTGATCGAGGGATGGGCCGGCCCGATCCGCGCATCGATCACCGGCGCTTATACCGGCCTGCGTTATGATAGCCGCGCCGACCGCAGCGGCGTCATCACGACGAGCGACCTCGCGCGCGACACGCCGAGCGTTTTCGGATCGCTGACCGTGCCGATCCTCGATCCCGACTATGATGTCGGCAAGATCGGTCGCATTTCGCTGACGCTGAACGGCCAGGTCGAAAACCCCAGCGATTTCGCCGCGCTAAAAAGCTGGGGCGCGACGCTTAATTGGGGGCTGACCGACAATCTGTCGTTGCTCGCAAGCTTCAATCGCGACGAGGCGGCGCCTTCGGTGACACAGCTTGGCGCGGCGCCGCTGGTTACCGACAATGTGACTTACTACGACTTCCGCACCGGCCAGACGGTGCAGATCCAGACGACGACCGGCGGCAATCCTTTCCTCCTCGCCGAACAGCGCCGCGATGTGAAGCTCGGGCTCAACTGGTCGCCGCCGATGGTCGAGGGGCTGAGCCTTTCGATCAACTACAACAGCAACCGCAGCGACGACACCAGCAACGGCTTCCCGCTGCTGACGCCAGAGATCGAGGCGGCTTTCCCGGATCGCGCAACGCGCGTCGGCGGCGTGCTCGTCGCGCTCGACCAGCGTCCGGTGAATTTCGACCGCGCAACCAATTCGCAAATCCGCTGGGGGATCAATTTCGGCCGCAGTTTCGGCCAGTCGCAAGCGGGCCCGGGCGCGGGCCGCTTCGGTGGCGGTCGTCCGGCTGGCGGCGCCGAGCGGCGTCCGCAGCCGGCGCAGGGTGACGCCCCGCCGCCGCCCGACGGGCAGGCGGCAAAGCCTGCTGGATCGGGCGATGCGCCCGCCGCAGCGCCTGCGCGTCCGCGTGGCCCCGGCGGCGGCTTTCGCGGGGGACGCGGGGGGCGCGGCGGTCCTGGCGGCATGTTCGGCGGACCGCAGGGCGGGCGCTGGCAATTGTCGCTCTATCACACGATCAAGCTGACCGACCGCGTGCTGATACGGCCCGGCGTCCCTGAACTCGATCTGCTGAACGGATCGGCGATCGGCAATGGTGGCGGCAGCAACCGCAATCTGGTCGAACTCGACGGCGGCGTCTTTTACAAGGGCGTCGGTGCCCGGGTCAGCGCCAAATATGACAGCGGCAGCCGCGTCGTCGGCGGCGCCAACGGCGACCTGGCCTTCCACGATCTTGCGACCTTCAACCTGCGCTTCTTCGTCGATTTCAATCAGAAGCCCGAACTGACCAAGGCGCTGCCGATCCTGAAGGGATCGCGCCTGCGCCTGTCGATCGATAATCTGTTCGATGCGCAGCGCAAGGTCACCGACGCCAGCGGCGTCGTGCCGCTCACCTACGCGCCGGGCTATATTGACCCGCTCGGCCGCTATATCGAGCTGGAGTGGCGCAAGGCCTTCTAGAGTCCTGACTCACTCTAAACCAGGCGGGCCGAAACCGTGGCCGGCGCCGATGCGGATTCGGCGGGCACGAAGGTCAGTGCGCGCAGAAACTGCCGGGTGCAGTTCGGCCAGCTGTAGCGTTGGCCCAAGGCCGCGGCGCGGGCCGGATCGCGTGTCAGTGCCAGCGCGATCGCATGATCGAGATTGGTATCGAGAGCGCCAGCATCGTCGGTGACGATGTCGGCCGGGCCGGCAACGGGATAGGCCGCGACCGGCGTGCCGCACGACAGCGCTTCGATGACGACAAGGCCGAAGGTGTCGGTACGGCTGGGGAAGACGAAGACGTCGGCCCCGGCATAGGCGCCGGCAAGACGCTCGCCGCCGAGCTTGCCGAGGAAGCGGACATCCGGAAAGCGGGCGCGCAGATCATCGAGCGCCGGACCGTCCCCTACGATCACCTTCGTTCCCGGATGTCGGGCTTCGAGGAAGGCTTCGATGTTTTTTTCCACCGCGACGCGGCCGACATAGAGCTGGATCGGGCGGGCGAGGCCCGCGAAATCGGGATGGGGCGTGCGATCGGGATGAAAGAGGGCGTGATCGACGCCGCGTTCCCACATCATCGTCTGCCCAAGACCCTGCTCCGCAAGCTCGCGTTTCAGCGAGCGCGTTGCGACCATGATGTGCTGCGCGGGGCGATGGAACCAGCGGATAAAGCGCCACACGAACTGCGGCGACACCGGGATGCGCGCCGCGACATATTCCGGAAAGCGCGTGTGATAGGCGGTGGTGAAGGGAAAGCCGGTATCGATGCACCAGCGCCGCGCCGCAAGGCCGAGCGGTCCCTCGGTCGAGATATGAATCGCCTCGGGAGCGAAGGCGCGTATGCGCCGTGCGACGGCGCGCTTGCCCGCAAAGGCCAGGCGGATCTCGCCATAGGTCGGGCAGGGGATTGACCGGAACAGATCGGGCGAGATCACCCCGACGACATGCCCCAGCGCGCGCAACTCGGCGATCGTCGCCTGCAGCGTGCGCACGACACCGTTTACCTGTGGCTCCCAGGCGTCGGTGACGATCAATATCCGCATGCGGCGCTCACGCGGCCTTGGCGGCAGCGGGTAGGCCGAGCGGTGCCGGCGATTCGCGTGCGGCGAATTCTTCGGCCCAGTGCAGGATTTCCATCCGGCCGTCATGATGTTCTACCAGCGCGGTGCAACCTTCGACCCAGTCGCCGTCGTTGTAATAATCGACGCCGTCGATCGCGCGCATTTCGGCGCTGTGGATATGGCCGCACACTACCCCGTCGACCCCGCGCGAGCGCGCCGCATGGGCGACCACCTCTTCATAGTGACCGATGAACTGGACGGCGTTCTTGACCTTGTGCTTGGCGACCATCGACAGCGACCAATAGGGCAGGCCGAGGCGGCTGCGGACCGCGTTGACGACCACATTGCACTTCATCAGCGCGGTGTAGGCCGCGTCGCCGACAAAGGCGAGCCAGCGGTGCGCGAGCATTACCGCGTCGAATTCGTCGCCGTGGACGATCAGCAGCTTTCGGCCATCGGCGGTCTCGTGAACCGCCTCCCGCCGGATTTCGACGCCGCCGAAATCGAAGCCGTCGAACGGCTTGACCATCTCGTCGTGATTGCCGGGGACATAGACGACGCGCGTGCCGCGCTTCGCGCGCTTCAGCACGCGCCAGACGACGTCATTATGCTCGGGCGGCCAGAAGTGCCGCTTCTTCAGCCGCCAGCCGTCGATGATGTCGCCGACGAGATAAAGCGTCTCGCAATCGACATGGTCGAAAAAGTCGATCAGCAGCCCGGCGTTGCAGCCGCGCGTGCCGAGGTGGATGTCGCTGACCCACACGGTGCGGTAATTGCGCCGTTCGCCGATAACCCGCTCGGGCACATGCGGTTCGGTGGTGAAGGGATCGGGAAAGCGGTTCGGGATCGGCAGGGTCGAGATCGAGGCCATGTCTCACTCCGTAGGCAGCCTTGGCTGCCCACGGCCTAGACACGAGTTTTGTTACATGCGGCGAATCAAAGCCGCGACAGTTTGAAGAATGTTTTGCGGCGGTTCGGTGACTATTGGCCGTTTCCAGACGCAGTTTATCGAGGATCAGACGCGCCGGATCACCAGGTTGCGGATTTCGCTCATATCCTCCATCGCGAAACGGATGCCCTCGCGCCCGAGGCCCGAATCCTTGACCCCGCCATAGGGCATATTGTCGACGCGGTAGGAGGAGACGTCATTGACGACGATGCCGCCGACGTCGAGGTCGTCCCACGCTTCCAATATCTTGTGAATGTCGCGGGTGAAGATCCCGGCCTGCAAGCCGAATTTGCTGTCGTTGACCTCCGCCAGTGCGGCGTTCCAGTCGGTGAAGCGCGACAGGACGACCACCGGGCCGAAGGCTTCCTCGCGCACCACGTCCGCCCCCTCGGGCACATTTTCGAGCAGTGTCGCCTCGAGCATATTGCCCCCGCAGCCGCCACCGGCGAGCAACGTCGCCCCGGCCGCGACGGCGTCGTCGATCCAGCCCTTGAGCCGCTCTGCTTCCTTTGCCGAAATCATCGGGCCGATGAAGGTGTCGCGCTTTTTGGGATCGCCCGATTTGAGCGTCTTCACCTTGGCAGCAAGCATATCGCGGAAACGGTCGTAGATGTCGGCGTGGATGATGACGCGCTGCACATGGATGCAGCTTTGCCCCGACTGGTAATAGCCACCGAAGATGATCCGCGCGAGCGCATGATCGAGCTCGGCGTCCTTGTCGACGATCACGGCAGCATTGCCGCCGAGTTCGAGCACGACCTTTTTCTTGCCGGCCTTGGCCTTGAGGTCCCAGCCGACGCCGGGCGAGCCGGTGAAGCTCAGCAATTTCAGCCGGTCATCGGTGGTGAACAGATCGGCGCCGTCGCGGCTCGCGGGCAGGATGCTGAACGCGCCTTCGGGCAATATGTCACATTCCGCCAGAACTTCGCCCATGATGATCGCGCCCAGCGGCGTCATCGAGGCGGGCTTCATCACGAAGGGGCAGCCCATCGCGATCGCGGGCGCGATCTTGTGCGCCGCAAGGTTGAGCGGAAAATTGAACGGCGAGATAAAGCTGCACGGGCCGATCGGCACCCGCTTCCACATCCCCATATAGCCCTTGGCGCGCGCCGATATGTCGAGCGGCTGGATCTCGCCATAGTTGCGCGTCGCCTCTTCGGCGGCGATGCGGAAGGTGTCGATCAGGCGCCCGACCTCACCCTCGCTGTCGGCGATCGGCTTTCCCGCTTCCACGCACAGCGCATAGGCAAGCTCGTCAAAGCGTTCCTTGAAGCGCGCGACACAATGATTGAGGACATCCTGCTTCTCGTAACTCGCGAGCCGCGCCATCGGCTCGGCGGCGCGCACCGCGCCGGCGATGGCTTCATCGATGACATCGGGGGTCGCCAGTGCGGTACAGAAAGCGATTTCGCCGGTGAATTTGTCGATCACCTTGAGGTCGGTGTTCGGCTGCACCGCCTTGTTGTTGAGATAGAGCGGGTAGACGTCCTTGAGCTGCATTTCTTACTCCGTTCGGGCTGAGCCTGTCGAAGCCCTGTCCTTCCTTGAAGACAAAAACGGCCCTTCGACAAGCTCAGGGCGAACGGGTTTCGCGACCGTCAGAGTTCCTTCGACAGCTTCTTGATGTCGATGTTCAAAATCTGGTCATTCTCCGAATAATCTACCGGGCAATCGATCAGGTGCACACCGGGAGTATCGCGCGTATGCGCAAGAAGTTCCTTGAGGTGCGCCGCGCTTTCGACGCGGTGGCCGTGCGCGCCATAGCTTTCGGCATATTTCACGAAATCGGGGTTGCCATAGGTCAGGCCCCAATCCTTGAACCCCATATTCGCCTGTTTCCAGCGGATCATGCCATAGCTTGAATCGTTGAGGATCAGCACGGTCAGGTTGAGCCCCAAGCGGACCGCGGTCTCCATCTCCTGACTGTTCATCATGAAACCGCCGTCGCCGCAGATCGCCATGACCTTGCGGTCGGGGTAGACCATCGCCGACATCATCGCGCTGGGCAGGCCTGCGCCCATCGTCGCGAGCGCATTGTCGAGCAGCACGGTGTTCGGGCGGTAGGCGGTGTAGCCGCGCGCGAACCAGATCTTGTAGACGCCATTGTCGAGGCAGATGATGCCGTCGTCGGGCATCGCGTCGCGGACCTGCTGCACCAGATGCGGCGGAAAGATCGGGAAGCGCGTGTCGGCGGCGAGCGGGGCGGTATGCTCGACCTCGGCTTTGCGATAAGCGAGCATATGGTCGAACGACCATCCGCCGTTCGGCACGATATCCTCCTTCATCTGCCAGATCGCATTGGCAATATCGCCAATGACCTCGATGCCGGGGAAATAGACCGGATCGACCTCGGCGGTCTTGGTGGACACATGGATAACGGTGGGCCCGCCGCGCTGCATGAAGAAGGGCGGCTTTTCAATCACATCGTGACCGATGTTGACAATGCAGTCCGACGCCTCGACCGCGCGGTGCACGAAATCTCCGGATGACAGCGCCGCGCACCCGAGGAATTTCGGATGCCGCTCGTCGATCACGCCCTTGCCGAGCTGGGTGGTCAGAAAGGGGATGCCGGTCTTTTCGATGAACTGCAGCAGCATCCGGCTGGTCATCGTGCGGTTCGCGCCCGCGCCGATTACCAGTACCGGCGCCTTCGCACTTTCGAGCGCCTTCACCGCCTCGCGGATCGATTTGACGTCGGCGGTGGGGCGGCGGGAATGGCTGCGCTTCAGCGGCAGGCTTTCGGTATGTTCGTCGGCGATATCCTCGGGCAGTTCGATATGCACCGCGCCGGGTTTTTCTTCCTCCGCGAGGCGGAAAGCCTCGCGCACGCGGCTCGGGATATTGTCCGACGAGGCCATCTGGTGCGTATATTTGGTGATCGGCCCCATCATCGCGACGACGTCGAGGATCTGGAACCGGCCCTGCTTCGATTTCTTGATCGGCTTCTGCCCGGTGATCATCATCATCGGCATGCCGCCAAGCTGGGCATAGGCGGCAGCGGTGACGAAATTGGTCGCGCCGGGCCCCAGTGTCGCAAGGCACACGCCGGTCTTGCCGGTGTGACGGCCATAGGTCGCGGCCATGAAGCCCGCCCCCTGCTCATGGCGGGTCAGGATCAGCTTGATTTTTTTCGAACGCGACAGGCTGTCGAGAAAGTCGAGATTTTCCTCGCCCGGAACGCCGAAGATATATTCGACGCCTTCTTCTTCCAGACATTCGATGAACAGGTCAGATGCTTTTTTCACGGTCACTCGCCCCCTTCAGCAGCGCACCCCAAATCGGTGCGGCCCAAGCCCGTGCCGGCGACCATCGGCCCGTCAATCGGCGTAGCGAGTCCCGTCGTGGGGCTGCGAGTCCCTGCGGCGCCGGCGGCAATGTGTAACCGGCAGCGAAGGGGTTGTCACCAGCGCTCAAGCACATCCAAAAGTGATTGAATTGCTCTTGTTGGTCACATCCCTTCGTGGCAATCGGCGCCTGTAAGTTTTTAAGGGGGATATTGTGGGGCGTTTTGCAAATTATCTTGCGGTTACTGGGTTGGTCATTCTTGCCCCCTATCCCGCCCAAGCGGAGACGCTGTCGAACGACACCATCGTATTGCTCCACAATGCCGGCATCAGCGACGAGGCGATCATCGCAAAGATCGCGAATGAGGATGCGGAATTTGATACATCCACCGATGCGTTGATCCAACTTAGTGGCAAGGGCATTACCGGATCGGTAATCGCGGCGATGATTGAACGGAATGCCGCGAAGGCGCCGCCACCTTCGTCACTGTCGCTCGACTCGCCTGATCCGATGATACCTCACCCTGCTGGGTTGTATATTCTTCAAAGTGATGCCGCGCCCCGGATGCACAGGATCGACTACACGGTCTCAAATCAAGCGAAGACAGGTGGCATTTTTGGGTATGCGCTTACCGGGGGCATCGCGTCCATGAGCATAAAGGTTGCGATCGCTAACGAAAGCGCGCGGACCATCACCCCTTCGAAACGGCCCATCTTCTACTTCTTTTTTGACGAGTCCAATCCGGCCACAGCCAGTAATGTCAGTCCGTGGGCGGGCGCCACGGTGGCCGCTGCGGCGTCGCCTAACGAATTTTCTCTGATCGGGCTGATGCCAAAGAAGGGGCGACGTGAGGCAAGGGTCGGAAGCATGAATATCGGTGGCAGCAAAATGGGGGTAATGGACAAGGATCGTCTGTCTTTCGATTATGATCTGGTTCGTCCGGGCGTCTATAAAGTTACGCCGACAGTCGACCTTTCTCCCGGAGAATATGGGTTCATCCAAGCGATGCCTGGTGCTGCGGTCGGTGGTGCAATGACAGCTCGTGTGTTTGATTTCACGGTTAAATGATGTTGCTTTTCCCTATTTTTTTTGATGCTCGCGGGAACCGGAGACCAGTTACCAGTAGATTTGGCGATCGAGGGTGAACGCAAGGTAGGGGGCGTAAAAAAGGCTTGGTTTGCGTTCCGGCGGGAGCCCTTAAGGCGCGCGACATCGCGCTTCCGTCTCGACGCAATGTGGCTGAGCGTGTTGGCACGGATGACGCCCTCCCTAGCATTGTCAGTATCGAGGCAAGCGTGTGCACGGCGTACATGGGCATTGGGAAGGCGCCAAAATCCCAACTTAGAATCCAGGTAGAATGGAGTTCCGCATCGGGGTCGTTGTGCGAAAAGTCGTGGGAAGGCGAAGCCAAAATCAAAGGGCGAGATTTGCGCGATGATCCAACCGTTATGCTTGAGGCAATAGACGTATCGTTCAAGCGGTGGGCAGCGGGGCGAGCGAGCTCTCCGGACTGCTCAGGCTAGCGCCCCCCCTCCGCTACGCTCATTCTATGTCGAACAACCCCGCCAATTGTTCGACCATCGTGCCGCCCAATTGCTCGGCATCCATGATCGTGACCGCGCGGCTGTAATAGCGCGTTACGTCGTGGCCGATGCCGATCGCGCACAGCTCGACCGGCGATTTCTTTTCGATCCAATCGATCACCTGGCGCAGATGCTGGTCGAGATAGGCGCCATGATTGACCGACAGCGTGCTGTCGTCGACCGGCGCGCCGTCGCTGATCACCATCAGAATGCGGCGTTCTTCGGGCCGATTGACGATGCGGGCGTGCGCCCACATCAGCGCTTCGCCGTCGATATTCTCTTTCAGCAACCCCTCGCGCATCATCAGGCCGAGCGACTTGCGCGCGCGGCGATAGGGTTCGTCGGCGGGCTTGTAGATAATGTGCCGCAGGTCGTTGAGGCGGCCGGGGTGCGGTGGGCGTCCCGCGGCGAGCCAGTCCTCGCGGCTCTGCCCGCCCTTCCACGTCCGCGTCGTGAAGCCCAGAATCTCGGTCTTCACGCCGCAGCGTTCGAGCGTGCGGGCCAGAATATCGGCGCTGATCGCCGCAATGCTGATCGGCCGCCCGCGCATCGACCCGCTATTGTCGAGGAGCAGCGTGACGACGGTATCGCGAAAATCGGTATCGCGCTCGATCTTGTAGGACAGCGAATGGCCCGGCGACACGACGATGCGGGCAAGACGCGAGGCGTCGAGCTGGCCTTCCTCCTGATCGAAATCCCAGGCGCGGTTCTGCTGCGCCATCAGGCGGCGCTGCAACCGGTTGGCGAGCTTCGTCACCGCGCCCTGCAGATGCGTCATCTGCTGGTCGAGATAGGCGCGCAGCCGCGTCAATTCCTCTTCGTCGCACAATTCGGTGGCGGCGACGATCTCGTCATGCTTCTCGGTGAAGCGGACATAGTTGAAATCGGGAACGTCGGTGGGCAGGCGGTTGGGCCGCACGGGCAACATGCCCTCGTCGCCTTCGCCGCCCATCTCCGGCTCGCCGTCGGCTTCCATTTCCTGCGCGTCGGGATCGCTTTCGCCATCGTCGGCCTGATCGCCCGACATTTCGGCGCGCGCGTCGACCTGACTCTCGCCGGTGCCGCCGTCCTCGCTTTCCTGTTCTTCCTGGCTCTCTTCGGCTTCGGTCTGATCGTCCTCGCCGCCGTCCTCGGCGCCTTCCTCCAGCGGGTCGTCGGCCTGCATCAGGTCGAGGTGGCGCAGCGCCAGCCGCGCGGTTTCGGCAAAGGCGGCTTGATCGTCGATCAACATCGCGAGCGCGGTCAGGTCGGCGCCGGCGTCCTGGCTGATCCACTCGCGCACCAGCGACAGCCCGGTTTCGGTGCCCTGCGGCGCCTGTTCGCCGGTCAGCGCCTCGCGCAGCATCAGTTCGAGCGCGCTCGATATCGGGACTTCGCCGCGATCCTGCGCGCGGCTGATCGGGTCGCTGCGCATCCGCATGGCCAGGCTGGCGCGCAGATTGGCGCGCATACCCGCCATGCTGCGGGCGCCCAGCGCCTCGACCCGCGCGCGCTCCATCGCATCGAAGGCCGCGGCGGCGAGCGGTTCGACCGGTCGCGCTGCGGCATGCACCGTGTCGCTATGATGCTTCATGCGCAGCGCATAGCTGTCGGCAAAGCCGCGCGCCTCGGCCACCTGATCGGGCGGAAGGGTGCGCGACGGGGTCGGCACCTTGATCTGCTTGCCGATCTGTACCGGCGCGTCAGCGGTGAAACCCACCTCGACCTCGGCATCGCGCGTCACGGCGCGCGCTACACTCGACAGCGCGGTCTTGAAATCGTCGAGGGGAGACTGGCCGGACATCGAATCGGCTCTAACGGGCTTTCACCGACGAAGGAAGAGCATCGGCTCTAATCCGTGTCGCCATCGGGGAGACGGTTGCAAATCGTCTCGTCGAGCCGGCTCGGCACCTGTGGATCGGGGGCGAGGCGAAAGACATGGGCGAGATGCGTGGGCGTGCGTTCGGGCCGGCTGCGCTTGTCGCGGATCATGTCGACAAAATCCATACAGGCGAGCGCGCTGCGCAGGAAATCGCTGTGCCCCGTCGATCCGCGCGAAATGTCGGTGGTGTCGACGATCGTCAGGCCCGGAATGGCGGCGGCGTAGCAGCGTTCGGGCAGGCCCTTTGCGCGCAGATCGGCCGCCTCGAACGGATCGAAGCAATAGGGAGAGCCGAGCCGCGGATAGCCGTGCAGCGCGCGCGATGCGGCCAGCGCCTTGTCGCTGCGCGACACATAGGCGGTGATGCGTCGGTCGCGCGCGACCCGCGCGGTGGCGAGTACGTCGTTCGCAATGTCGCGCTCGAACGTCTCGCGGTCGAAATCGGGCGAGGCGAGGATGATGTTGGAAATGTTGCTGCTGTCCGCGCTCGGCGCCGTCCGGTCGACATAGGCGATTGCGGGTATCACCAACCGCGCGCCGAGCGAGTGCGAAACGACGACGATTTCCTTTACCCACGGACGCTCGGCCAGCGCCTTCAGGAACAGGCGGAAATTGCGCACGTCATGATACATGTTGGTTTCGTCGACGGCATAGCTCAGCAGCTTGCCCTGCGACGGCCAGCTATATTCGACGATCGGCCCGTCGAATCCCGTCATCCGCGCGATCTGCGCCGCATCCTTCGACGTCGTTTCGAACGTCTCGCGATAACCATGGACATAAAGGAGGACGCGGCCTTGGCGGCGATCGGTTTCGGCCTGCAGACCCGCCCACCAGTCGCCCGCCTCCTGAAACGCAAGCGGGGTCAGAAAGCGCGTCTTGCCGTCGACCTTTCTGTCGTGCGGCGCGGCGAAGCGGCCATAGCGGATGCGGTCGCCGCGATGGTTGGTCAGCCGGATGTCGGGCGTCCGGCAATCGGGAAGGCGGCTCGTGACGAAGAAGAGCGGCAACGCCGCGGTATCGACCTCCGCCCCGGCCTGCGCGGTGCAGCGTGCGTCGGCGACATAGGCCGAATGCGGAACCTTGCCATAATCGACCGCGGTCGCGCATCCTGCAAGCGGGAAGGCGAGAGCGAAAGCGAACAGGCGCTTGGGGAGGCGGGGCATGCGCGGGAATCGCCGGATCATGGCGGCGACGCTGGCAGAGCGCAGCGGGCTTTGGAAGCGCGAACTGCGGCTTCAGGCTGTATTGATGAATTAATACACGTTGTTATAGTGGCTCCGCTGCGCGCGGTTGGCCGTGCAGCGACAGGGAAGGAAAATCATGTTCGCACTTGCCGCGCTGATGCTCGCTGCAACCGCCGCGCCCGCGGCTCCCGCCTATGAGCCGAGCTTCGACCCGAGCCGGCTCAAGCAGACTGTCGCGGGCGAGCCGGGGCAGGCGCTCGTGCTCGGATCTCCGCACCTGTCTGGCTTTCCCAAGGATTTCGATGCCAAAGCCCTCGACCCGCTGCTGGCCAGGCTCGCCGCGTGGCAGCCGCAGATCGTCACCATCGAAGGGCTCTCGGGCCCCGATTGCGAGATGCTGCTGCGCTACAAGCCGATCTATCCCGGCGTGTATGACGATTATTGCTGGAGCCCCGAACCTGCGCGCGCGGCGACGGGGCTCGACGTTCCGGCAGCGACGGTCGAGGCGGAGCGGCTCCTCGCCGACTGGCCCGCCGAGCCCACCGCGGCGCAGCGCCGGCATCTCGCCGCGGTTTTGCTGGCCGGCGGCGAGCAGGCATCGGCGCTGGTCCAATGGCTGCGCTTGCCCGCGACCGAACGGCGCGCGGGCGACGGGCTCGATGCGGTGCTGGCCGAACGGCTGACGATGCTGACGACGCGTCGCAACGAAAATTTCCTGATCGGCGCGGCGCTCGCCGCGCGGCTGGGGCTCGAGCGTGTCTATTCGGTCGACGATCACAGCGCCGATGCGGCGACCAATCGCGTCTCGGGTGAAGCGGGTTATGGCGAAGCGATCCAGCGCGCTTGGGACAATCCGGTGACCGCGAAGCGCAGCGCTATCGACGCCGACCTCAGAAAGCGGCTCGACGGTGACGGCGTGCTCGCCCTCTATCGCGCCTACAACAGCCCGGAGGCGACGCGGATGGCGTTCGACAGCGATTTCGGTGCCGCGCTCGCCGAGCCGTCGCCGCAGCATTACGGCCGCTACTACACCGGCTGGTGGGAAACGCGGAACCTGCGCATGGTCGCCAATATCCGCGCCGCGATGGCGGCGCAGCCCGGTGCGCGTGCGCTCGTCATCGTCGGCGCGTCGCACAAGGGCTATTTCGAAGCCTATCTGCACATGATGCACGACATCCGGCTCGTCGATGCCGAGGCGGTGCTGCGCTGAACGGGAGGGGAAAGGCGCGCGCTCTCTCGCCTTATTTGCCGACGACGCCTTCGGGCAGGTCTTCGCCGAACACGCGCTGATAATATTCGGCGACGATCATCCGTTCGGCCTCGTCGCACTTGTTGAGGAACGACAGACGGAAGGCGAAGCCCAGGCTGTGGAAGATCGCCGCATTCTGGGCCCAGCTGATGACGGTGCGCGGCGACATGACAGTCGAGATATCGCCGTTGACGAAGCCCTGACGCGTCAGATCCGCAACCTTCACCATATTGGCGACGGTGGCATCGTCGGTACCCGGCACCTTCTTCAGGATGATCTCGCTCTCGGTCGCCGCGGGCAGATAGTTCAGCGTCACAACGATGTTCCAGCGGTCCATCTGGCCCTGGTTGATCTGCTGCGTGCCGTGATAGAGCCCGCTCGTGTCGCCCAGCCCGACGGTGTTCGCGGTGGCGAACAGGCGGAAGTGCGGGTTCGGGCGGATGACGCGGTTCTGATCGAGCAGCGTCAGCTTGCCTTCGGCTTCCAGCACGCGCTGGATCACGAACATTACGTCGGGCCGCCCCGCGTCATATTCGTCGAAGACGAGCGCGGTCGGCGTCTGCAACGCCCAAGGGAGCAGGCCTTCGCGGAATTCGGTCACCTGCTTGCCGTCGCGCAGCACGATCGCATCGCGCCCGACAAGGTCGAGGCGGCTGATATGCGCGTCGAGGTTGATACGGATGCACGGCCATTTCAGCCGCGCCGCCACCTGTTCGATATGCGTCGATTTGCCGGTGCCGTGATAGCCCTGCACCATGACGCGGCGGTTATATTTGAAGCCCGCGAGGATCGCGAGCGTGGTGTCGCCGTCGAAGACATAGGAGGGGTCGAGGTCGGGAACCCGCTCGTCGGATTCGCTGAACGCCGGCACCTTCATGTCGATGTCGACCCCGAACAGCTCGCGCGCATCGACCTCGGTATCGGGCGCTGCCAGCAGCGTCGAACCATGATGGTCGGGAAGGCTGTTCGGAATATCGGTCATGATCGCGTCCATCAGTTTCATGCTCGTCATGCTGAACTTGTTTCAGCATCCATTCGGCGCACCGTCTGAAATGGAGCGCTGAATGGACCCTGAACCAAGTTCAGGGTGACGGGGAAGAGGAGTCGGCGGGGTACCGCCGACCTTGGGAGCGCGGTATCGCGATGGGTTGCCCCATGCAACGCCTTATTCAGAACAGATCAAGCGCCTTCATCACCGCCGACTGGTCGTAATAGGGGCGCTCGCAGACGATCCGGTCGCTGCCGGGGGCGAATTCGAAACTCGCCGCCATGCGAATGCGAAACGCCTTGCCCGTCGGCTCGACGGTTCGTAGCCCCAGCTTCAGCGGGCCGAGGTGCGTGCCGGTCAGCCAGAATTCGACGAGCACCGTGTCGGTCGCTGCGTCGGCGGCGATCGCGATGATCTCGTTCGCCTGATCGGGAAAGGGTTCGCGCGACGCGGCGAAATAGGATCGCACTGCGGCCTCGCCGTCAAAGACGGTGCCGGGGCCGAGCAGTTCGTAACGTGGATGATCGAATGTCGCGATCACTCCGTCCCAGTCGTGGGTGATCTCCAGCGCCATATGGCGTTTCACCGTTTCGATCCGCGCCGCGTCGAGTTCGCTCATCCGTGCCTCTCCTATGCAAATGGCCTGGCCTTGCGCAGCAATTGATAGGCCGCGACGACTTCGCCCAGCCGCACCTCATGGCTGCGGTCGCCGCCGTTGCGGTCGGGGTGATATTTGCGCACCAGCTCGCTGTAGCGGCGGCGCAGCGCCGCGCGGTCGGCATCGGTGGCGAGCCCCATCAGCTGCAGCGCGCGATGCTCCTCGCGGGTGAAGCGCGGGTCGGCGGCTTCGCGCCGCGCCTCGTCCATGCGCTGGCGAAAGCGCGCGCCGAGAGCATCCATCGGATCCTTGAAATCGGCCCAGCGCGGCGGCAGGTCGGCGCTGCCGGCAGCGCGAAAGGTGCGGCTTTCGGTCTCCCAACCCGCGGTCGGCGACTGCGCGGCCATGATCTGGTCGGCGTTCATGCCCTCGAAATAATTATAGCCCGCGTTGAATTCGCGAACATGGTCGAGGCACAGCCAGCGATAGGGTGGCGGTCCGTCGGGCGAGCGGTGCGGCGAAGCGGGGGCGCGAAATTCGCCGGGCTCTTGGCAGCCGGGAACCGCGCAAGGGGCCTCACGCGGAACGCGGCCGTGGAATCGGGGGGAGCGGGGGCTTGTCATGCTGGGTATCTGCTCCCAACATGGAGGCATGACGCAAAAAGGTCCAGCCCAACGCGAAATGGAAACGCTGCTCGCCGCGGCTTTCCCCGACGCCGATTTCACCCTGAATAACGACAGCGCGGCGCATCACGGCCACGCCGGCGATGACGGCAGCGGCGAATCGCATTTCAGCCTGACGATCCGATGGGCGGGCTTCGCGGGCCAGACCCGCGTCGCGCGCCAGCGGGCAGTAAACAAGGCGCTCGGCGACATGCCGGGCAACCGCGTTCACGCGCTGGCGATCCGGGCGCTCGCGCCGGGCGAATGAGGCGCGGATGACCGAGCATCGCATCTATCGGATGAGCTTCGCGAAGGTTTACCCGCTGCTGGTCACCAAGGCCGAACGCAAGGGACGAACGAAGGCCGAGGTGGATCAGGTTATCGGTTGGCTCACCGGCTACTGCCAGCAGGAGCTCGAGGCTTTGCTCGCGGCCGGCACCGATTACGCCGGCTTTATCGCGGGCGCGCCGGCGATGAATGCGGCACGCACGCAGATTCGCGGCGTCATCTGCGGCGTGCGTATCGAAGAAATCGACGATCCGCTGATGCGCGAGATACGCTATCTCGACAAGCTGATCGACGAACTGGCGAAGGGCAAGGCGATGGACAAGATATTGCGGGCGCCCGCGCCATGACGATCGGCAAGGTCAACCTCGCCGCAGCCTTTGCGACCTTCCACGATCACTGGAACCCGCGTGTCGCCGGCGACATCAATGATTTTCAGGTCAGGCTGGTCAAATTCGAAGGCAAGTTCGACTGGCATCACCATGAAACGGAAGATGAATTGTTTCTGGTGGTGCAGGGCCGGATGAAGATGGGCCTGCGTAGCGGCGACGTGATCGTCGGGCCGGGCGAATTCATCATCGTGCCGCACGGAACCGAACATTGTCCCGAGGCGCTGGACGGCGAGTGCCATGTGCTGCTGCTCGAACCGGGATCGACGCGCAACACCGGCACGGTCGAAACCGACAAGACGCGCCACAGGCTGGAAAGGATCGGCTGATGTTCACCGTCATTACCCCCTCGACCCATGACATCGGGGCTTTCGATGTGCGGCGCACGCTGCCGAACAAGGAGCGGACGATGGTCGGCCCCTTCATCTTCGTCGATCAGTTCGGACCGGCGCATTTCGACATCGGGCAGGGGATGGACGTGCGCCCGCATCCGCACATCAACCTCGCCACCGTCACCTATTTGTTCGAAGGCGCGATCGACCATCGCGACAGTCTTGGTACGTGGGCGACGATCCGGCCGGGCGCGTGCAACCTGATGACCGCCGGGCGCGGCATCGTCCATTCGGAGCGCACGCCCGCGGCCGAACGCGCGACCGGATCGCCGATCTCGGGCATGCAGACGTGGCTGGCGCTGCCCGACGGCAAAGAAGAGATCGACCCGGCGTTCGAACATGTCGCCAAGGAAGATCTGCCGCTGATTGAGGACGGCAAGGTGTCGGCACGCGTGATCATGGGGACGCTATGGGGCGCGACATCGCCGATCACCCAGCACGCCGCGACCATCTATGCTGACATATTGATGGCGGCGGGAGCCAGCCTGCCGATTGAGGCGGAGGCCGATGAGCGGGCGGTGCTGGTCGCGATGGGCGACGCGACCCTCGATGGCGAAGCGCTCGACCGTTACAGCCTCTATATATTGAAGCCGGGGCAGGCGATGACGCTGCGCGCCGCCACCGACGCGCGCGTGATGCTGCTCGGCGGCGAAGCCTTCCGCACCCCGCGGCACCTGTGGTGGAATTTCGTCAGCTCTTCGCGCGACCGGATCAATCAGGCGAAGCACGACTGGAAGGACGGCAATTTCCCGCTGGTCGCGGGCGACAGCGAAGAATTCATCCCGCTGCCCGACGCGCCCAAGACGCCGGGCTATCCGTGATCGATTGCGAGCTTGCAGGGCCTACCTTTCGCGGGTCGCGCCGAACGACTTTCTTCACCGTCATCTCGGACTTGATCTGGGATCCATTCACGCAGCGTCGGAACAATGGATCCCGGATCAAGTCCGGGATGACGAAAGGCGAATAGGCTCGCCTACCACACTCCGTTCACCCTTCTACAAGCTCAGGGTGAGCGGGTGGGGAAGTGGCAATGTCCGCATTCGATCCCAAAGCCGCCGTCAGCGCAGCCGTTCCAATATCCTTGCAAACAGCCAGTCCGCGTCGCCGCCCGCGAAGCTGTGCGACGCGCTGTCGAGACGCTTGACCGGGATGTTTGCGGGCCGGCAATGCGCGATGAATGCCTGCGCGGTGCGGTCGCCGGTCGCGAGCAGGATCGTCGCGGGGCAAGCCAGCGCGGTCATCGCCGCGTCGAGGCGCGCGGCGAGGCTGTCGGGTGCGGCGGCTTGCGGCGTCCGTTTCATCGCCGACAGGCCGCGGACCAGTTTGCCGATATCGATCTCGCCCTTCAGCAGGCGCAGCAGGCTTTTCGGATCCTTGATCCGCGCCAGATAGCGTGCGCGGATCGCCGAGGCTGGCGGCAGCGCCGGCTGTTCGCCTGCATCCGATTCCGCATCATCATAAGTCCACGGATTGGCGAGGATCAGACCGTCGAGTGGGAGCGGCTGGTGCAGCAGCAGCGCGCTCGCGGCATCGCAATTGCCGAAGGCAATGATGCGGGTGACGTGCGGCGCGGCCGTGCGAAACGCGGCGATCGCGGCGGCGATGTCGGGGCCGCTGTGCATATAGCCGCCATTCTCGCCTTCGCTGTCGCCGATCCCGCGGCGATCGAAGCGAAAGGCCGGGTGACCCGCCGCCGCGATCCGCTGTGCCAGCATCGCCATGCCGCGATGCGCGCCGCTGCGAATCTCGTTGCCGCCCGACACGATCAGCAGCCCGGTCGTGCCCGGCGCATCGTCGAAGCTTGCGGCCAGCGCCGCGCCTTCGCAGAGGAAGGTCAGCTGATGCCGCATGTCCGGCTCCATGCGGCGATGTCGGCCGCCATCGCGTCAGCCATGGCGGCGTCTTCGCCCGGTTCGGCGCGCAGCCACAGCGGCGTGCCGGCAATCGCTTCGTCGCCGCTGCCCAGCGCCACAGTGCGCAGCGGCGTGACCGCCTGCGGCTCGCTTGTCGCGAGGGACGCGACCATCGCCGGCGACAAGCAATTGCCGGCGAGCAGCAAGGGCTCGCTTTTCGCCTGTTCCTGAAGGCTGTCGAGCGAAGATGTCACGCCCGCCTCGCGATCGGCGCTGACGCGCGCACGCAGCAGGGTGCGGAGCAGCGAGCTGCCGCCGACGGGCGCCAGCCGCCACCATGCGGCGGCCGCGGCCTGATGGTCGATCAGCGCGCCGCCGCGCAGCGCGACGATAATGATCGGCCCCTCTATTTCACCGGCCGTCTCGGCAAAGGCGCTCTGCCACCGGTTCAAATCGACATCGGCGAGCGCGACGGGGCTTTCATTCTGGCCCGGCAGGTCGGGAAGCACGGCGGCGAAACCTTGCGCCGCCAAGGCGCGCATCGCGCGTACGATAGTGCGGCGGCTGCGGTTCGCTTCCTCGAACAAGGGGGCCGCGACCAGGATCGTCGCGCGGGGCGTGCCGACGGGCGCGATGCGAAGCCTATGCTCGTCCATTCGCCCCTCGCATGTCGGTCAGCCCTGAACCTTGCGTTCGGCGAAGCGCAGCAGATTGCCATAGGTTTCGAAGATTTCGCCGTCGACGTCGTCATCGTCGATCAGGATGCCGAGACGGTCCTCCATCTCGGTCAGCACGGTTGCGACGGCCATGGAATCGAATTCGGGCAGTTCGCCGAACAGGCCGCTGTCTTCGGTCAGCGCTGCCGCGCGTTCGGCGCCAAGGCCGAGGACGTCGGCGAGCAGGGCGCGAAGGGTGGCGTCGACTTTATGGACTTCGGTCATGGGTCTTTCCTGAGCAGCGAACGGGCAAAGGCCTTCAATGCCGGTCCCCATGCCGCGATGCGCCCGCGATTGAAAGCCTCCAATCGCCACAAGGGCTCGTGCCGGTTCATCCAGTCGCGCTTGTAGGCGTCGTTGCCCGTCCCGAAATCGATACGGCGCACGCCATCGACCGCGATGACATGGCGAAACAGAGCCGCCGAAAGCAGGGTGCCGGGCGATGCCTTCAGACTGTCCTCGACATGCGCGAGCTTGTGGATGAAGGCGGTGCCGTCCTCCACCGTCCAATATTGCGCCGCCACCGCTTCGCCGTCGATCCGCGCCAGCCCCATGCGAAAGGTGCCGCGCGCGCTTTCTTCTTCGGCAAAGGCGCGGAGCAGAGCGGGGTTGCCCTCTTCGGGCTTCCAGCTCGCGGCGTAGATATGCTCATAGGCCGCCCAGGCATCGGCGTCGAATGCGGTCAGAATCTCGATCGCGACAATATTCTTTTTCGCCTTGCGCTGGACCGTGCTGCGCAGCGCGCCGGGGCGGGTGGCCCACCAGCCGTCATGATCGAGCCCCGTCAGGTCGAGCCAGTGGCGATCGCCCGCCGGCACCGCGCGCACCCACCATCCGGCGGCGCGCATCGCGGTTGCGATGCTGTCCTTTTCGGCATCGGGCACGGGATAGATCGTCAGGCGTGCGGCCTCGGCGCGGGCGCGTGCGAACAGGTCGCGCAGCGCCGCCATATGGTCGCCCTGGCCGGTATAAAGCGGGCGGATCGCAAAGCTGTACCAGTTGGCAAGCCCGGAAACCGCGCCCGATTTTTCACGCCGAAGCGGTAGCCACGCCGCGGTTTCGCCTGCGGAGCCCACCGCATCGATTCGGCCTTCTCCGGCAAATCCGTGCGCGGCGAGCAGGTCGAACCATTGGGGACGGTCGAACGGCGAAGCATGGCCCATGCCGCGTGCTGCGGCGGGCAGCTTGGCATCATTAGCGTGATGTTCACCGTTCCCATCCATGGTGCGGCGCTCTATCACCACTGTCCTAACAGCCGATGACCAAAGCCGAAAACCCGCCCTCATACCCCCTCGACCATCTCGCGCTGCGCGGCGCGGCCGATGCGCCTGCGCTGCTCATCGGCGACGCGCCGATGTCGTTTGCCGATCTCGATGCGGGTGTCGGCCGGCTGGCGGCATGGCTGCGCGCCGCGGGCGCCCGGCCCGGCGACCGGGTGGCGAGCTGGAGCGCGAAGACGCGCGCCGCCTGCCTGATGCCGCTCGCCGCGGCGCGCGCCGGGCTGATCCATGTGCCGGTCAATCCGCTGCTGAAGGCGCCGCAGGTCGCGCATATTCTGGTCGACAGCGGCGCAGCGCTGTTGCTTACCAATCGCGCGCGGGCCGACATGCTGGGCGACGGCCTTCCCGGCGGCTGTGCGCTGCGCGATCTGACTGCGGTCGAGGCGGCGATCGACGGCCATCCGGAGCGCTTGCCCCCTTCGGCGGGCGATCCCGGCGATCTGGTCGCCATTCTCTATACCAGCGGATCGACCGGGCGGCCCAAGGGCGTGATGCTCAGCCACGCCAATCTGTGGCTTGGTGCCGAGAGTGTCGCGACCTATCTGGCGCTTGGCGCCGATGATCGCGTGCTGGCGGTGCTGCCTTTCAGCTTCGATTATGGCCAGAACCAGCTTCTTTCGGCCTGGTATGCAGGTGCGGCGGTGGCGCCGCTCGATTATCTGGCGCCGCGCGATGTGGTGAAGGCGGTGGCGCGGCACGGCGCGACGACGCTTGCCGGGGTGCCTCCCTTATGGGTGCAACTGGTCGAGGTCGATTGGCCGGTGGATGTCGCCGCATCGCTGCGCCGCCTGACCAACAGCGGCGGCGCACTGACGCCGTCGCTGATCGACGCGATGCGCGCGACTTTTGTCGAGGCCGACATTTATCCGATGTACGGCCTGACCGAAGCGTTCCGGTCGACCTGGCTCGACCCGGCGCTCGTCGCCGCGCATCCAACCTCGATGGGCCGTGCGATTCCGCACGCCGAAATCCTCGTCTGCCGACCCGATGGCAGCATCACCGCCGATGGCGAAGCGGGCGAGCTCGTCCATTGCGGGCCGCTCGTCGCGCAGGGCTATTGGCGCGACGCCGAACGCACCGCCGAGCGTTTCCGCGCGGCGCCTGCCGCATCGGCGTGGGGCGGCATCGCCGTGTGGTCGGGCGACACGGTGCGCCGCGATGGTGACGGCCTGCTCTATTTCGTCGGCCGCGACGATGCGATGATCAAGACCGCGGGCAACCGCGTCAGCCCGACCGAGGTCGAGGATGCCGCCGTTGCCACCGGCATGGTCTATGAAGCCGTCGCCTTCGGCGTGCCCGACGCGCGGCTGGGCGCTGCGATCCAGTTGATCGTGCGCGGCAAGGCCGATGCGGACCGCGAGGCGTTCGCCGCCGAACTGCGCCGGACGCTCCCCAACTTCATGCAGCCCAAGGCAGTCGAGTGGCGCGAGGCGTTGCCGCGCAATCCCAATGGCAAGCTCGACCGCGTCGCGATCGCGGCCGAATGGGGTGCAGGGGTGGCGGCATGAAGCCGCACGGCCCGATCCCGCCCGGCTTTGCTGCCGACGCCGACGGCATGCTGCGCATAGGGGGCCGGCGTGCCGATGCCCTCGCCGAGGCGGCGGGCGACACGCCGCTCTTTGTCTATGACCGCGCGATGCTGACCGCGCGCGCCGCCGAATGGCGCGCCGCAATGCCCCGTGAGGTGCAGCTCCATTATGCGATGAAGGCCAATCCCTTCGCGCCGCTACTCGCGCATATGGCGACCATCGTCGACGGGTTCGACGTGGCATCCGGCGGGGAATTGGCGTTGGCGCTGGCGAGCGGCATGGTGGCCGAACACATCAGCTTCGCTGGCCCCGGCAAGCGCGACCGCGAACTGGAAGCGGCGATTGTAGCGGGCGCGACGCTCAATCTCGAATCGGCGGGGGAGGGGGCACGGGCGCTGGCCATTGCCGACCGTATCGGGACGCGGCCCCGGCTCGCAGTGCGCGTCAATCCCGATTTCGACCTCAAGGGATCGGGCATGAAAATGGGCGGCGGCGCCAAGCCGTTCGGGGTCGATGCCGACGCGGTGCCGGCGCTGGTCCGCACGCTGATCGATGCCGGCGCCGATTGGCGCGGCTTTCATATTTTCGCAGGATCGCAGGCACTTGATGCCGATGCGATCGCCGATACGCAGGCGCAGACGGTCGCGCTCGCGGCGCGGCTTGCAGAGGCGGTCGGCGCCACGCCGCCGCTCGTCAACCTGGGCGGCGGCATGGGGGTTCCCTATTTCCCCGGCGACCGCGCGGTCGACGCTGCGACGGTCGGGGCGCGGCTCGCCGAAACGCTCGGCGCGCGAGGCGCCGCGCTGGCAGAGAGCGGCTTTGCGATGGAACTCGGCCGCTGGCTCGTCGCCGAGGCCGGGGTCTATCTCATGCGCGTCGTCGACCGGAAAGTCAGCCACGGCGAAACTTTCCTCGTCACCGACGGAGGACTGCATCACCAGCTCGCCGCGAGCGGCAATTTCGGGACGGTGATCCGGCGCAACTATCCGATCGCGGTTGCCGGCCGGTTCGGCCGCGAGGCCGTCGAAACCGTGTCAGTCGTCGGCTGTCTGTGCACCCCGCTCGACCGGCTGGGCGATCAGGTTGGCTTGCCGCGCGCCGATGTCGGCGATCTGATCGCGCTGTTCCAGGCGGGCGCCTATGGCGCCTCGGCGAGCCCCGCTGCATTCCTCGGACAGGGGCCGGCGCTCGAGATGCTCGTCTGAACCTTACCGAACGCGGTTAAATTTTGTGCCGAAGCGGCACAATGTGCGACAAGCGCGGACACAACTTATCCCAATACTAACGGTATGTTCACCCTTTTCCAGCATGGCTGACCCTGACGCATTGGCTGTTGCTGCGGGGATTGGCGCCGCGGCGGCACCCGTCCGCTCGAAAGGTGAATTGAACATGACGTCCTTCCCCTCGCTTCGCGCCGCCCGCGCCGCGCTGATTTCCGGCATCGCCGCGACCGCGCTGACCGGGTGCATGGGGGCCGGCACCACCGCGCCGCAGCTTCCCAGCGCCAATTTCGTCGCGAACCAGGAAGGGCCCGGCGAGGAATA
The DNA here is from genome assembly GCF_001610975.1 of Sphingopyxis terrae subsp. terrae NBRC 15098. Taxonomy (NCBI): domain Bacteria; kingdom Pseudomonadati; phylum Pseudomonadota; class Alphaproteobacteria; order Sphingomonadales; family Sphingopyxidaceae; genus Sphingopyxis; species Sphingopyxis terrae. The sequence goes on from NZ_CP013342.1 coordinate 2,490,968, forward strand.
TATCATCGGGCCGCTCGACGAGCTGCAGATCTTCGTGTGGCGCAACCCCGAACTCGGCGGCAAGGTGCAGGTGCGTCCCGATGGCCGGATCACCACGCCGCTGATCACCGACATGCCCGCGGTCGGCAAGACGCCGACGATGCTCCAGCAGGACATCAAGCTCGCGCTCAGCCAATATATCACCGACCCCATCGTCAGCGTGATCGTCACCAGCTTCAACAGCACCTTCTCGCAGCAGGTGCGCGTCGTCGGCGCCACCGAAAAGCCGGCGTCGATTCCGTATCGCGCGAACATGACCGTGCTCGACGCGATGATCGCGGTCGGCGGTCTCGGCGACTATGCCGCTGGCAACAAGGCGCGACTCGTCCGCTTCGACAAGGGCAGCGGCAAGCAGCATGAATATGGGCTTCGCCTCAACGACCTGATCAAGCGCGGCGACATCAAGGCGAACGTCAAGCTTCAGCCGGGCGACGTCATCATCATCCCCGAAAGCATGTTCTGACGGCGTTTGCGCGCCCCCGACCGCCACTGCCCAGCAAGGACTGACGACAAGCGATGAACGGCCTTTACGACGAATTCCGGGTTGCGGTGCACAGCGTCTGGACGCGGCGCTGGCTCGTGCTCGCGGTCGCCTGGGGCATTTGCATCCTGGGCTGGCTGGCGATCGCGTCGATCCCGAACCGCTATGACAGCCGCGCGCGCCTGCTCGTCGATGTGAACCAGATCCTGCCCGACGATGCGCAGGGCGGATCGTTCGGCGGGCGCCAGCAGATCGACCAGATTCGCGAAACGCTGACCAGCGCGCGCAATCTGGAGAAGGTCGCGACGACCACCGGCCTGATCCCGGCGGGTGCGGGCGAGCGCGAGAAAGCGGGCGCGGTCGCGATGCTGCAAAAGAATATCAAGATCGTGCCGCAGCAGGACAATATCTTCGAAATCACGTCGAGCGTCGGCATCGGCAGCCTGTCGGACGCCGACAATGCCAAGCTGGCGAGCGGTGTGCTTGACAGCCTGATCACCGTCTTTCGCGACGATCAGTTGCGCGGGGGCCGCGTCGATGCACGCGAGGGGCTGAAATTCCTCGATTCGCAGATCGCTGACCGCGAAAAATCGCTGCGCGAGATCGAGGGGCGGCGCGCCGCGTTCGAGGCGCAGAATATCGGCCTGATTCCGGGCGGCGCCGGATCGCCCGCCCAGCGCGTCGATGCGGCGCGCGCCGAACTCAGCCAGATCGAAACACAACTGGTTGCGGCGCAGGCGGCGCTGGCGGCCGCGAACGGCCAGCTCGCCTCGACCCCCGCGACGGTGCCGGGCGCAGGCGGTGTCGGCGGCGGCGTCGCGCGGCAGCAGCTTGCGGGCGCGCAGAACGAGCTTGCATCGATGCGCGCACGCGGGCTGACCGACGCGCACCCCGATGTGATCGCGCTCAAGAGCCAGATCGCCTCGCTCAAGGCGCAGGCCGACCGCGAAGGCAATGGCGGTGGCGGCGGGATGCAGAACCCCGCCTATTCGTCGCTGGCCGCGATGCGCGCCGAGCGTCAGGCCACCGTCAGCGCGCTGTCGGCGCGCAAGGCGCAGCTCACTGGCGACATCGCGCGCATCACCTCGCAGCAGATCCAGAACCCGGGCATTGCCGCGGAATATGACCGGATCAACGGCGAATATACGGCGCAGAAGGCACAGTATGACAAGCTGCTCGCGCAGCGCGAACAGGTGCGGCTGCGCGGCGACGTGCAGACCGAAACCGACGCGATCCGGATCGAGTTGCTCGATCCGCCGTCGAAGCCGACCAGCCCTGCGGCGCCCAATCGCCCGCTGTTCCTGACGCTCGTCCTGCTCGCCGGGATTGGCGGCGGCATCGGCGCGGCTTTCGGCCTGGCGCAGGTGCGCACAAGCTATGCTACCGCCGCGAAGCTCGAGCGCGCGAGCGGACTTCCCGTCATCGGATCGATCACCGAGGTCGTGACGCCCGACCGGCACGTCGAGCGGCGCAAGCGGCTTGTCTGGCTTGCCAGCGGGGGCGCGGCGCTCGTCGGCCTCTATGCGCTGCTGCTGGTCGCCGAATTCGTCCAGCGTGGCATGGTCGCGTGAGCGAGGAAAAGGACATGAACGACCAACGCCCCGTCAAGCGCCAGCCCTCGCTGCTCGAACGCGCGGCCGACATGTTCGGCCTCGATCCCGCGAAGCATGCCCCGACGATCGACGTGTCGCAGCTTCCGCCCGAACCCGAGCGCAAGGGGAAGAGGGCAAAGCCTGCCGCCGAAGCGCCGCAGCCCGAAATCCTGCCGCCCGAAGCGCCGGTACCGGCGGTCGAGACCACGTCCGCGCCCGCGGCAAAGGCATCGCCGCGCAAGGAGGTGGCGCGCGCCGCCCCGGCGATCGCCGCCAACCGGCAGGGCAAGATCGATCGCGAGCGGCTCGCGGCGCGCGGGATGGTGGTACCTGGCGCGCCTGTCACCGGCATCGCCGAAGAATATCGTATCGTGAAGCGCGAGATCATTCGCAACTTCGCGGGCACCGCCAACCGTCCCGTCGTGCCGCGCGGTCACCGCGTACTGATCGCATCGGCCAATCCGGGCGAGGGTAAGACCTTTACCGCGGTCAATCTGGCGCTCAGCCTTGCGGTCGAGGCCGATCATGACGTGCTGCTCATCGATGCCGACATTGCCAAACCCAGCGTCCTCGAAACGCTGGGGCTGCCCGATGGGCCGGGCCTGATGGACGCGCTCGCCGATCCGCACTTGCCGCTCGGCGACTGCCTGATCCAGACCGATATTCCGGGACTGAAGGTCATGCCTGCTGGAACGCAGCATATGCACGACACCGAACTGCTGGCATCGGCCCGAACCGAGACGCTGCTCGCGCAGCTCGAACAGGGTGCGCCGGGGCGGATCATCATCCTCGATTCACCGCCGGTTCTCGCCGCATCGCCGGCCGCGGTGCTCGCGGGGCATGTCGGCCAGCTCATCATCGTGGTGCGCGCCGATCAGACGCTCGAATCCTCGCTGCGAGATGCGGTCGGGCTGATGGGCGGTTGCCCGCATATCCAGCTGCTCCTCAACGGGGTGAAATTCTCGCCGGGCGGCCGCCGCTTCGGCACCTATTACGGACAGGGAGGCGCGTCATGATGCGCGACCGGACTTATTTGCGCGGCGTGGCCGCAATCGCGGCGTTGTTGCTCGCCGGCACGGCGACGGGCGCGCAGGCCCAATGGTCGCAGGACAGCGGTTCCGGTTCGGGCTCGGGCTCGGGCTCGGGCGCAAGCAATGCTGCCCCGGCTTCGGGTGCGGCGTCCGGCGAAAGCGACCGCAAGGGCGGCAAGCGCGCCGAGAAGCAGAAGAAGCGCCGCCAGGTCGAGGTCAGCCCCTATCTCGAGATCGGCCAGGTACTCACTGCCGAGCTCAAGAATGGCGGCGACGTGCTCACCTACACGACCGTAGCGGCCGGGGTCGATGCGGTGATCGCGACGCGCCGCGCCGAGGCGGCAGCCACGATTCGCTACGAACATCGCTTTGGGGAATCGGGCGGTCTTGGAGATGCCGACGTGCTCAGCGGTCTCGCGCGGGCGCGCCTCGAACTGATGCAGGGCTTCAATATCGAAGGCGGCGCGCTTGCGACCCGTGCGCGCGCCGACGGTCGGGGCGCCGATAGCGGCCTGTTCATCGGCGGCGCGAACAATGTCGCCAATCTCTATTCCATCTATGCCGGTCCGACGCTGACCAAGCGCATCGGCAACCTCGACTTCGGAGCCGGCTATCGTTTCGGTTATACGAAGGTCGACATCGATACGCCCGCGGTGCTCGCACCGGGCGTTCCGGTCGGCGATGCCTATGACAGCTCGACCAACCATGTCGCTTGGGCCAGCCTCGGCCAGCGTCCGGGCGATCTGCCCTTCGGCTGGCAGGTTTCGGGCGGCTATGAGCGCGAGGATAGCAATCAGCTCGACCAGCGGTTCGAGGGCAAATATGCCCGCGCGGACGTTACGGTGCCGATCAGCCCCAGCGTCGCCTTGCTGGGCGGCGTGGGCTATGAAAAGGTCCAGATTAGCCAGCGCGATCCGCTGCTCGACACCAATGGGGTGCCGGTGCGCGATTCGAACGGCCGTTTTGTCACCGACACGTCGCAGCCCCGACAGCTCTCGTTCGACACCGACGGGCTGATCTGGGATGCAGGCGTGATGTGGCGCCCGAGCCCGCGCACCTCACTGACCGCACGCGTCGGCCGCCGCTATGGCGACACGGTCTATACCGGCAGCTTCGCCTATCGTCCCGACGACAGGACGCTGTTCCAGCTTGGCGTGTATGACGGACTTTCGAGCTTCGGGCGCGGGCTGACCACAGGGCTGTCGGCGCTGCCGACGCAGTTCGACCCGACGCGCAACCCGATCAGCGGCGATGTGAACGCCTGCGTCTTCGGGCAGCAGAGTGGCGGATGCCTTGCCCCGCAGCTTGCCAATACGACAACCGCGCAGTTCCGCAGCAGCGGCGTGCAGGCGATCCTGTCGTCGCGCTATGGCCGCTGGAGCTATGGTGTCGGTGCGGGATACGACCGCCGCAAGCTGCTGGTGCCGACCGGATCGGTACTCGGCGCGATCAACGGCACGGTGGACGAGGCCTATTATCTTTTCGTCTCCGCCGGGCGCCAGCTCGATTCCTCGTCGGACCTCAGCATTTCGGGCTACCTCAACTATTTCGACAATGGTTCGCCTGGCGCGTCCGACGTCCAGTCGGCCGGTATCTCGGCGGCCTATTCGCGGCGCTTCTGGCGCGGCCTGACCGGAACGGCGGCGGCGGGACTCAACGCCTTCGACCAAGATGGCTTCAACAGCCAGCTTATCGGATCGGCGCTCGTCGGCCTGCGTTACAACTTCTGATCCAGCACAACGGGATTATTGCGATGTACGATCAATTCTACGGCTTCACCGGACGCCCGTTCCAGCTGACGCCCGATCCCGCTTTCTATTTCGAGAGCGGAACGCACCGCAAGGCGATGTCCTACCTTGGCTATGGGCTGGCGCAGGGCGAAGGCTTCATCGTCATCACCGGCGATGTCGGCGCGGGTAAGACGACGCTGGTCGGCCATTTGATGAACACGATCGATCCGAACCGGCTGACCGCGGTCAAGCTGGTGTCGACACAGGTCGAGGGCGACGATCTGCTGCGCCTTGTTGCCGAACAATTCGGCATCGAATGGGAAGGGCAGAGCAAGGCCGAACTGCTGCGCGCGATGGAGCAATATCTGCGCGAACAGGCGCGCGCCGGCCGCCGCACGCTGTTGATCGTCGACGAGGGGCAGAATCTCGCGATCTCGGCGCTCGAAGAGCTGCGGATGCTGTCGAACTTCCAGCTTGGCGGCCATTCGCTTTTGCAGATCTTCCTGCTCGGCCAGCCCGAGTTCCGCCAGACGCTGTTTCATTCGCCGACGCTGGAACAATTGCGCCAGCGCGTGATCGCGACGCACCATCTCGACCCGATGGAGCCTGAAGAAGTCGAACCCTATATCCTCCACCGCCTCGGCAAGGTGGGCTGGACGGGCAACCCGAGCTTCAGCCCCGACAGTTTCGAGCTGATGTATGATTATAGCGAAGGTGTGCCGCGCAAGCTCAACGTCCTCGTCAGTCGCCTGCTGCTGTTCGGCGCGGTCGAGGAACTCAACCGCATCAACGCCCAACATGTCCGCAATGTGATTGCCGAGATCGAATCGGACCGCGGCATCGACGAGGCGAGCCTTGCGCCGCTGCCGGTCGAGGAGGTGGTGGCGCAAGCCGCAACGGCGAGCGCGCCGCACGCCGCCGTGCCGCACAAATGGCCGGTGGCAAGCGCAGAGCGCGCGCCCTTCGCGGCGCCCGCGACAGACGCCGCTGCGCCGGCAGTCGCGGTTCCGCGGGATACGGCGCAGTTCGATGCGCTGCACGCGCAGATTTCGGCGCTAGAGACGCGGATTGCCGAACAGGACGAAGCGCTGCGGCGGGTTCTCGATCTGCTGATCGAATGGGTCGAGCGCGATCCCGAAAACGCCCCCAACCCCGCAAAATCGCAGGTTTGGGCGGCCTGACGGCAGCGCCGATTTCGGCTATGCGACCGGCAGAGGTGATGGACGATGCAGAACGGCCTGTCGGTCGATGTCGAGGACTGGTTCCAGGTTGGCGCCTTTGAGCGCACGATCGATCGCGCCGACTGGCCGGCGCTCGAATGCCGGGTCGAGGCGAATTGCGATGCGGTTTTGCACCTGTTCGCCGAGGCCGGGGTTCTGGGCACATTCTTCACGCTCGGCTGGGTCGCCGAACGCTATCCCGCGCTGATCCGGCGGATCGTCGATGCGGGGCACGAGCTTGCGAGCCACGGCTATGATCACAAGCGCGTGTTCCAGATGACGGCCGGCGAATTCGCCGCCGACCTTGAAAAGACGCGCACCATCCTCGAAAATCTCGGCGGCCAGCCTGTGCGCGGCTATCGCGCACCCAGCTTTTCGGTCGATGCGCGCACGCCCTGGGCGCATGCCGTCCTTGCCGAACAGGGCTATGCCTATTCGAGCAGCGTCGCGCCGGTGGTGCACGATCATTATGGCTGGGCGCAAAGCCCGCGCCATGCTTGGCAGCCGCTTCCCGACAGCGCGCTGATCGAATGGCCGGTGACGACCGCGCGCTTCGCGGGCCGGACGCTTGCCGCGGGCGGGGGCGGTTTCATGCGACTGCTTCCTTATGGTTTCACGCGCTGGGCGATCGAGCGGATGAATCGCGAAGGGCATCCCGCGATCCTGTATTTCCACCCGTGGGAGATCGACCCCGGTCAGCCGCGCGTTGCCGATGCGCCGCTGCGGTCGAAGGTCCGGCATTATACTGGCCTCTCCGCGATGGCGGGCAAGCTGAAGAAGCTGCTCGACGATTTCGAATGGACGCGCGCCGATGCGTTGCTTGCGGCGCAGCAGGAGCGCGCCCGGCCGTGGCGCGCCGCGGCGTGAACGCACCCGTCAAAACGATGAGCGACGCCTTTGCCGGTGCGCCACTTGCGGACGCGGCGGCGTGGGACGCCTATGTCGCCGCGCACCCCGATGCGACCCCCTTTCATACGCGCGCCTGGTGCGAAGCGATCACGAAGGCCACGGGGCACCGCTGCCATCTCGTCACGGCGCGCGATGCGCACGGCGCGCTGACGGGGCTCGTCCCGCTGCACCATGTCCGCTCGCCGCTGTTCGGACAGGCGCTGGTCGGCAGCGGCTTCGCCGTCGACGGCGGGCTGCTGGCGGACGATGCAGCGGTTGCCGCCACCCTGGCCAAGGGCGCCGCCGACCTGGCCCGCGCGCTCGGCGTTCCGTCGGTCGAACTGCGCGGCGGTCCGCTGCCCGAAGGCAAGGGGTGGCGCTGCGAAGACGATGTCTACGCCGGCTTCACGCGTGACCTCGCCGCCGATGACGAAGCCGAATTGCTCGCCGTCCCGCGCAAGCAGCGCGCCGAGGTGCGCAAGGCGCTGGCGGGCGATCTGTCGGTGAGCACGGGGCGCGATGCCACCGAGCGGCGCGACCATTACCGCATCTACGCGACGAGCGTTCGCAACCTCGGCACGCCGGTCTTTCCGAAGGCGCTGTTCGATGCGGTGCTCGACGCCTTTGGTGAGGATGCCGACATATTGACCGTGAGCGTCGACGGCCGACCGGTGGCGAGCGTGCTCAGCCTCTATTGGCGCGGCACGGTGATGCCCTATTGGGGCGGCGGGACGGCGGAAGCGCGCGGGCTGCGCGCCAACGAGCTGATGTATTACGCGCTGATGGGGCATGCCCGCGCGCGCGGCTGCACCCGTTTCGATTTCGGCCGTTCGAAGCTTGGCACCGGGCCCTTCGCCTACAAGAAGAATTGGGGGTTCGAACCCCGCCCGCTGGCCTATGCGCGCTGGCTCGCGCCAGGCCGGGCGCCGCGCGACACCAACCCGAACAGCGCCAAATACCGGTTGCAGGTCGACCTGTGGAAGAAGCTGCCACTGTGGGCGGCCAACCGCATCGGGCCGCTGATCGCGCGCGGATTGGGGTGACCGGCGCGATGGCCGAAATCCTGTTCCTGGTTCACCGCGCGCCCTGGCCACCCGACCGCGGCGACCGGATACGCAGCTGGCACATGTTCGAGGCGCTGCGCAAGCTGGCGCCCGTCCATGTCGCGGCGCTCGCCGACGATGCGAACGAGGCCGAAACGGCGCGGGCGAAAATGGCGCCGCTTTGTAAAAGCCTGTGCATCGACGCGCGCCGCGCCTCGCGGCCCATCGCGCTCGCGCAGGCGGTGCTGCGCGGCGAGCCGGTGTCGAACCGGCTGTTCCGCAGCGGCGTGGTCGCCTCCTACGTCGATGCCTTGCTGGCAACCGGGCGCATTACCCATATCGTCGCCTTCTCCGGCCAGATGGCGCAATATCTTCCGGCGCGCTTCGACGGACCGGTCATCATGGATTTTGTCGACGTCGATTCGGCCAAATTCGCGACCTATGCCGAACAGGACAGGCGCCAGCCGATGAACTGGGTTCACCGGCGCGAAGCGGCAAAGCTCGGCGCCTATGAAGCGAAAGTCGCACGTTCGGTCGATACCAGCCTGTTCGTCAGCGAGGCGGAGGCGGCGCTGTTCCGGACGCGCAGCGGCCTTGGCGGCGACATCGCCGTCGCGGTCGAAAATGGCATCGACACCGACCGTTTCGACCCGGCGCAGGATTTCGCGGCGGTGGATGAAGGCGATGGGCCGCTGGCGGTGTTCACCGGGCAGATGGACTATCGCCCCAATATCGACGCGGTGAGCTGGTTTGCGGCGGCGGTGCTGCCGCTGCTGCGCCAGCGCGAACCGCGGGCGCGCTTTGCGATCGTTGGCCGTGCGCCGACCGAAGAGGTGCGGCTGCTCGCCCGGCTGCCCGGCGTTGCCGTCACCGGCGAAGTCCCCGACGTGCGCCCGTGGCTCGCCGCCGCCGATGTCGTCGTTGCGCCGCTGCTGCTCGCGCGGGGGGTGCAGAACAAGCTGCTCGAAGCGATGGCGATGGCGCGGCCGGTCGTCGCGAGCGCCGCCGCCGCGACCGGGATCGACGCGGTCGAGGGTGACCATCTGCTCGTCGCCGACGGAGCCGCTGCGATGGCGGACGCAATCGCGCGCCTGTTCGCCGATCCGGGTTCCGCGGCGCAGATGGGCGCCCGCGCCCGCGATCGGATGATCGCGCGCTACGGGTGGGACGCGCGGCTGGAACCGCTCGGCGATTTGCTGGGGCTTCCGGAATGACCGCCCGGCCGATCGCATCGGCGCGCGGCTGGTCCCTGTGGCAGCGGCATCTCGCCGCGCTTGGCGCGCTCGCGGCGGCAATCCTGCTGTTGTTCGCGCGCGATGCCGCCGACATGGCGGGCATCTGGTGGCATAGTTCGACATTCACCCATTGCCTGTTGATGGTGCTGATGATCGGCTGGCTGGTGCAGCAGCGCTGGCCACAACTGCGCACGCTCGCTCCGGCCTGGTGGTGGCCGGGCACGATCTGGCTGGCGGGCGGCGGTTTCGTCTGGCTGGTGGGCGAGGCGGCGGGCGTCGGCCTGTTCCGGCAGTTGGGGCTTGTCCTGATGCTGCAGGGTGCGGTCGGTGCGGTGCTCGGTGAAAAGCTCGTGCGCGCGCTTCTCTTCCCGCTTGGCTATGCGCTGCTGCTCGTACCCTTCGGCGAGGAACTGGTACCGCTGCTCCAGACGCTGACGGCGCGGATCAGCGTCGTCCTGCTTCATCTGTCGGGGCTCGACGCGGCGATCGAGGGCGTGTTCATCACCACGCGCGCCGGCTTCTTCGAGGTGGCGGAGGCCTGTTCGGGGGTCAATTTCCTGATCGCGATGCTCGCCTATTCGGTGTTCGCTGCGCATCTCTGTTTCAAAAGCTGGACGCGTCGGATCGTCTTCGTTGCAGCGGCGCTCGCGACGACCGTCGCCGCCAATGCGCTGCGCGCCTATGGTACGATGGTCGCCGCCGAAATCTGGGGGATCGAGGCCGCGGGGGGCATCGACCATGTCTTCTATGGCTGGATATTCTTCGGGATCGTGATCCTGATCGTGATGCTGGTCGCGCGGCGCTGGTTCGACCGGCCCGCGAACGACGTGGCGGTCGACATCACCGGGCTGAATGCGCCGCCGCGCTTTGTCGGTCCGACGCCGGCGGTTCTGGCGCTCGCCTTCGCGCTGCCGCTCGCCTTTTTGGGGTGGGCCGCGCTGATTGGGGGCCGCGCAGCGCCGCTGCCCGCGACGATGGCGGTGGCGCCGCCGCCGGGCTGGCACGACGCAGCGAGCGAGGGCGCCGCCTGGCATCCGCGCTTCGACGGTGCCGACCGCCGGTTGGTCCGGCATTTCGTCGATGCCGCAGGACGCCGCGTCACGGTCGCGATCGGAGGCTATGAACGGCAGGCCGAAGGCCGCGAGGTCGTCGGTTTCGGTCAGGGCGCGATCGACCCCGACAGCAAATGGGCGTGGAGCGCGGCGCTGCCCGCGGTCGACGGCGCCAAGACCGAGCGGCTGCTTCATCCCGGCCCGGTGCTGCGCGACGCTGCGACCTGGTATGTCGTCGACGGCCGCGCGACGGGCAGCGCGCGCGCCGCGAAACTGGCCGAACTCAGGGCGCGGCTGCTCGGCGGCGATCCGCGCGCGCTGGCGCTGATTCTGACGGCGGAGGAGCGCGCGGGCGGCCGCGATGCGATCGCCGATTTCCTTTCCGCGTCGGGCGGAGCGCAGGCGATGGCTGACCGCGCGCTGAAACTGCGCTAGGGCTGCTTCCCATATGTGTGGGATCGCGGGCATTTATCATCTGGAGACGGCCAAGCCCGTCGATCCCGCGCGGCTGCGCGCGATGCTGCATCCCATGAGTCATCGCGGTCCCGACGGATCGGGCGAATGGACCGCACCGGGCGTCGGGCTGGGGCATCTGCGGCTGTCGATCATCGATATCGAAGGCAGCCCGCAGCCGATGGCGAGCGACGACGAGGCGGTGACGATCAGCTTCAACGGCGAGATCTATAATTTCCGGCAGTTGCGCGCCGAACTCGAAGACCGTGGCCACCGCTTTCGCACCAGCGGCGATACCGAGGTGATTCTGGCGGCGTGGCGGCAGTGGGGTCCGGATTGCCTGTCGCGGCTCAACGGCATGTTCGCCTTTGCAATTCACGACCATCAGCGGGGTTGCCTGTTCCTGGCGCGCGACCGGCTGGGCGTGAAGCCGCTGCATTTCGCGCGGCTGTCGGACGGATCGATCGCCTTTGCGTCCGAACTCAAGGGCCTGCTGCGGCATCCGCTGCTGCGGCGCGAGGCCAATCTGTCGGCGGTCGAGGACTTTCTGGCGCTCGGCTATGTGCCCGACGACAATTGCATGATGGCAGGCGTCAGCAAATTGGGCGCGGGCCATTATCTGCTGCTCGAACGCGGCAAGCCGTTTCCGGCCCCGACCTGCTGGTGGTCGCCCGATTTTTCGAACCGCATCCGCGCCAGCGAAGGCGAGGCGGCCGAGCATCTCGTCCATCTGATGCGCGCCGCGGTCACCGACCGCATGGTCGCCGACGTGCCGCTCGGCGCGTTTCTGTCGGGCGGCGTCGATTCGAGCGCGGTGGTGGCGCTGATGGCCGAGGCGAGCGCGAAAGCGGTCAAGACCTGCACCATCGGTTTCGATCAGGCAGCGCTCGACGAAACGGCCTATGCGGCGACGATCGCGGACCGCTTCGCAACCGACCACCGCACCCGCACCGTCGCGGCCGCCGATTTCGCGCTGGTCGACCGCATCGCCGACATGTTCGACGAACCCTTCGCCGACGCGAGCGCGCTGCCGACCTATCGCGTCTGCGAACTGGCGCGCGAAGAGGTGACGGTCGCGCTGTCGGGAGACGGCGCCGATGAGGCGTTTGCGGGCTATCGCCGGCTGGTCTTCCATCATCAGGAGGAACGGTTGCGGTCGCTGATCCCCGCCGTGCTGCGGCGCAATCTTCTGGGGCCGCTCGCCCGCATCTGGCCGCAGATGGACTGGGCGCCGCGCCCGCTGCGCGCCCGTGCGACACTAGCCAGCCTGTCGAAGAGTGGCGCCGAAGGCTACGCCGAAGCGGTTGGCGTCACCGGCCCGGACCAGCGCGCGCGATTGTTCAACGATGCCGCGATCCGCGCGCTCGGCGATCATGTCGCGGAAACGCGCTATTGGCAGGCGATGGCCGAGGCGCCGGCGCGCGAACGGCTCGACCGCGCGCAATATGCCGATCTCAAGATCTGGCTGCCCGGCGACATTTTGACCAAGACCGACCGGATGAGCATGGCGGTCAGCCTGGAAGCCCGCGAGCCGCTGCTCGATTACCGGCTCGTCGAATTCGCAGCCTCGCTCCCCGCCGCGATGCGGGTGAAGGGCGGGACGGGGAAAGCGATCCTGAAACAGGCGATGGAGCGCTATCTGCCGCACGACATTTTGTACCGGCCCAAGATGGGGTTCGTGACGCCGGTGTCGCACTGGTTCCGCGGCGCGCTGACCGAACAGGCGCGCGCGCTTGCCCATTCGGGAACACTTGCGCGGACGGGATGGTTCGACATGGCGGAGATCGAACGCGTTGTCGTCGCGCACCAGTCGGGCCGCCGCGATCATGGGCGGCTGATCTGGCAATTTTTCATGCTGGAAAAGTCGCTGGCGAAGCTTTTTGGTATCTAGTTTCTCGGCGGCGCGCGTGGTGCGAAGCCGCTGAATCGCCACCGCTTCTTAACAACTCGCTGCTAGGCTCGCCGCCGATGACGGTGCATCCCGCCTTTCCGACCCATGCCGCCGAAGCCGCGCCGCTGACCGTTCGTGTTGTCGAGCCGCTCGCGTTGTCGGACGATCTTGCCGCGGCCTGGGACGGCTTGGCCGCGGCGGCGAGCGAGCCCAATCCCTTCGTCGAACGCTGGTGCCTGCAATCGGCGCTGCACCTGCTCGATCCCGAGCGGCAGGCGCGGCTGGTGATGGTGATGACGGGCAGCGACGGGCCGCTGATCGGCGTGATGCCGCTGGCGCCCGCCGCGCGCTACGGCCCGCTGCCGCTCCGCCATGTTGTCGGCTGGGCGCATCCCAATCATTTTCACGGCGCCCCGCTGGTGCGCGCGGGCTACGAGACGCTTTTCTGGTCGATCCTGCTTGGCTGGTGCGATGCTGCGCCGTGGGCGCAAACGCTGGTTCAGGTGTCGCGATTGACCGAAGACGGCCCGCTGCATCGCGCGCTGGCCGAAGTCGTGCGCGGTCGCGGCGACGAGGCCGAAGCGGTCCACCGCGAGGAGCGCGCGCTGCTCGAAAGCGACCTGTCGCCGGCCGCCTATTGGGAAGCCGCCATGCGCGGCAAGAAGCGCAAGGAATTGCGGCGCCAGGCCAACCGCCTTGCCGAACTGGGGCCGCTGGCGTTCCGCCAGTGGCGCAGCGGCGACGCGATCGAGGGCTGGATCGATGCTTTCCTCGACCTCGAAGCGCGCGGCTGGAAGGGGCGCGCGGGGTCGGCGCTTGCGAGCCAGAGCGAAACCGAGGCCTGGTTCCGCGCGATCCTTGCCGCAGCGGCCCAGGCGGGCCGGCTCGACATGCGCGCGCTCGATCTTGGCGAGCGGCCGATCGCGCTGCTGATCAATTTCGTGACGCCACCAGGCGCCTTTTCCTTCAAGACCGCCTTCGACGAGGAATATGCCCGCTTCTCGCCCGGCGTGCTGCTTCAGCAGGCGAATCTCGACATTCTCGGCGACGTGCGCGTCGCATGGGTCGACAGCTGCGCGGCGCCCGATCATCCGATGATCGACAGCGTCTGGCGCGAACGGCGCCGGCTGGTGTGGATCAACGCGCCCCTGTCGGGCGCCTCGGATCGCTGGCGCTTTCGCGCGCTGGCGCGTGCTGAGAAAATCTGGCGCCGTCTGAAGCGCGCCGCCCCCAAACCGCCGATCGAACAGGATCCGTCATGACCGCGCAATCCGCCGACCAAGTTCGTGTCTTTCCGCCCGAAACGCTGGAGCGTATGACCGCGCTCTATCCGGCGCAGGCGGGGCTGCTGCACCACCGCCTGCCCGACCATCCGTTGCTCTCGCTCGATGCGCTGGCGGCGCTCGCCGACACTTTGCCGGGGTCGCAGGTCGAATATAATCCGGGCGATCTGCCTGTCGGTATCCGGCCCGAGGATGTGCCATCGAACGGGCTGTCGATTGCCGAAACGATCCGCACCATCGACAGCAACCGCAGTTGGGCGGTACTCAAGAATATCGAAACGGTCGATGCCTATCGGGCGCTGTTGATGGACCTGCTCGGCGAGCTGGAACCCATTGTTTCGCCGCGCACCGGCGCGATGCTGACGCCGCAGGGGTTCGTCTTCATCTCGTCGCCGGGATCGATCACGCCCTATCACTTCGATCCCGAGCACAACATCCTGCTCCAGCTTCGCGGCAGCAAGGTGATGCACGTCTGGCCTGCGGGCGACGAACGCTTTGCCCACCGGATCGAGCACGAGCGCTACCACACCGGCGGTCACCGCAACCTGCCGTGGGATGATGGCTTTGAAGGCGCCGAACAGGCGGTCCCGCTCGCGCCGGGCGATGCGGTGCTGATGCCGGTGATGGCGCCGCATTATGTCCGCAACGGCGACGCGCCCTCGATCTCGCTCTCGATCACCTGGCGCAGCGAATGGAGCTACCGCGAATCCGAAGCCCATGCCGCCAACGCCGCGCTGCGCCGGATGGGATTGAACCCCGCAATGCCGCCACGCTGGCCGAGCTATGCCCGGGCAAAGACCGTCGGCTGGCGTGTCGCGCGCAAGCTGAAACTCGTGTCCTGACGCCGCGGCGACAGATGGCTTTCAATTGCGCGCATTTGGAGCTATGGGCGCGCATCCTTAAATTTCGAGCCCATAGAGGATAGATGGCGAAAGAAGAACTTCTCGAAATGCGCGGCCAGGTGGTCGAACTTCTGCCCAACGCGATGTTCCGCGTCCGGCTGGAAAACGACCATGAAATTCTGGGCCATACGGCCGGCAAGATGCGCAAGAACCGCATCCGCGTTCTGGTGGGCGACGAAGTGCTCGTCGAACTCACCCCCTATGACCTGACCAAGGGTCGGATCACCTATCGCTTCAAGTGAGCGGGGCGGCGATCTTGCCCGCACCGTCGCTCGTGCTCGCATCGACGTCGCCGCGTCGGCTCGAACTGCTGGCGCGCATCGGTCTCGAGCCGGCGCGCATTGCGGCTCCCGACATCGATGAAACCCCGCTGAAGGGCGAACTGCCGCGCGCCTATGTCGCGCGCCTCGCCGAGAGCAAGGCCCGCGCCGTCGACCGCGCGGCGGACGAGGTGGTGCTGGCGGGCGACACGACCGTCGCGGTCGGGCGCCGCATCCTCGAAAAGCCAGCCGACGAGGCCGATCTGCGCCGGATGCTCGGCCTGTTGTCGGGACGGCGCCATCATGTCTATTCGGGGGTTTGCGTCGTCGCGGCGGATGGCCGCCCGCGCGTTCGCGTCGCCGATACCGTCGTCGCCTTCAAACGGCTGACGCCCGCCGAGATCGACTGGTATGTCGCGAGCGGCGAGGGGATGGGCAAGGCCGGCGGCTATGCCATCCAGGGCAAGGCCGAGATGTTCGTGCGCTTCCTTTCGGGCAGCCATTCCAACGTCGTCGGCCTGCCGATCTTCGAGACGCGCGCGCTGCTGACGAGTGCCGGAGTGCCACTTGGCTGAGTGGCTATACGAAGCCGGCATCGGCGAGGCGCGGGCCGCGCTAATCGAAGACGGTCATATTATCGAAGCGCGGATCGAACGCGAGGGCGAGCGGCCGCGCGTCGGTGCTATTATCACCGGGCGGTTGATCGAACCGGGGGTGGTGCGGCTCGACCTGCCGGGCGACCCCGTCGCGACCGTGGCGGCAAGGGGCGTTCCGCTCGGCACGCGGCTGGCGGTCGAGATCACGCGCATGGCGCTGCGCGAGCGCGGCCGCGACAAGCCCGCGCGCGGTCGGCTTAGCGACGCCGAGCCGGATGACGGTCCCGACCTGCGCGCGCGCATCGCCGCGAGCGGCCTGCCGGTGACCGACCTGGCGCCGACCGGTCCCGACCGGCTTGAGGAAGCGGGCTGGTCCGATCTGATCGATCATGTTCGCACCGGCCATTGGCCTTTCGCCGGCGGCGCGCTGTGGGTCGATGCCACGCCGGCGATGCTGCTCATCGACATCGACGGCGACGGCGATCCGCTGGCGCTGGCGCAGGCCGGCGCGGCAGCTGCGGCGCATGTTGTACGCTGCTGCGATATCGGCGGTTCGATCGGCATCGATTTTCCCTCGCTGCCGGGCCGCGCCGAGCGGCGGGCGGTCGATGGCTGGGTCGATGCGTATTTCCCGCAGCCGTTCGAGCGCACCGGGACCAACGGGTTCGGCTTTCTGCAGATCATCCGGCGCCGCGAGCGCCCGTCGCTGATCGAACAGGTCCGCTTCGATCCCGTGGCGACCGACGCCGCGCTGCTGTTGCGCCAGGCAGAGCGCGCGGTTGGTGCCGGACCGCTGCAACTCACGGCGCGACCGGCCGTTGCCCAATGGATCGGCGCGCACCCGCACTGGAGCGCGCTGCTCGAACGGCGCACCGGGCGCGCGGTTGCGATTGCCGCCGATGCGCAAGTGAAAGGAACGGGCCATGCCCAGTAATGCCGCCGCCAGATCGCGCCGCTGCCCCTTGTGCGGCAAGCCGCGCGACGAGGCTTACAAGCCCTTTTGCAGCCGCGGCTGCCGCGACCGCGACCTCAATCGCTGGTTCGACGAAGGCTATCGCGTACCGGTCGATCAGGCGCCCGACGGGGGCCTCGACGGCGACCGTTTCGAGGATGAATGACAGGAAGAAATTTGCGCAACAAAGGCTCTGGACAGGATCGAAACCCCTGCCTATAGCCGCCGCTCCCGAACAGGCCGCACGGCCTTGTGGAGCCCGTGCCCGGGTAGCTCAGTTGGTAGAGCATGCGACTGAAAATCGCAGTGTCGGTGGTTCGATCCCGCCCCCGGGCACCACGGTCCCTTGGCGACCGATCCGGAACATCTTGAAACCGAGATAATATTCCTGCGATGGCTCGCGTGGCTCGTCGGCGCGGCGTGGCGCGTCATGCCGCTCGGTTCCGATCCGAAAATTCCCGGCCAGCTTTCTGTGGGCGCGTGCATGGCGCGATATCCCGGGCCGGGGCGGGGGTGCCATGCGGCAATCGCTTGCCAAGGCTCTGGCGCGCGGCTAAAGGCCGCCCATTCGGACAGATGCGCCGTTTTCCTTCCGCCTTTCGCCGACATGCTCGGGGAGGGTGGGCGGACTATTGCCTGAAGCCGTGCTTGACGCGGCGGGGGCGGCAACCCATCTGGCCGTGAACTGAGACGCATGAAGGACGGGACGATCGATATGGCGAGGCCCAAAATTGGCGAATTCGTCAACCAGGTAAAGGCGGAAGCCGGCAAGATCGTGTGGCCGACGGGCCGCGAGACGATGCAGACGACGATCATGGTTCTGATCATGACGATCCTGCTGTCGCTGTTCTTCTTCGGCGTTGACACGGTATTCAAGCTGATCGTCGGCTGGCTGACGTCGCTCGCGGGCTGATCCGCGCTTCACACCCAATTTCAGGACAGGACACGCACAGATGGCGCGCTGGTACATCATTCACGCCTATTCGGGTTTCGAGAACAAGGTTCGCGATTCGGTCGTCACCGAAGCCGAGCGCCTTGGCCTCAGCGATTTCGTCGAGGCGGTCGAAGTGCCCGTCGAAACGGTGACCGAGGTCAAGCGCGGCAAGAAGGTTCAGTCCGAACGCAAATTCTTCCCCGGCTATGTGCTCGCCAAGCTGACGATGACCGACGATGTCTATCACCTCGTCAAGAATACGCCGAAGGTTACGGGCTTCCTGGGGTCGTCGGGCAAGCCCCAGCCGATCAGCGAAGCCGAAGCCGCGCGTATCCTGAACAGCAAGGAAGAAGCCGCTGCGCGCCCGAAGACCGAGATTCGCGTCGATTACGAAATCGGCGATCAGGTCAAGGTACTCGAAGGCCCGTTCGCGAGCTTCAACGGCGTGGTCGAAGAACTCGATTTCGACAAGGCGCGCGTCAAGGTCAGCGTATCGATCTTCGGCCGTGCGACGCCGGTCGAGCTCGATTTCGAGCAGGTCGAACGGATGAAGTGATGGCCGTGGGCCGTCGCTTTTCGCAGCACGGGATAATTGCATGAGTCTGAGTCAGGACGAGATTCAGGCCCGTGTTGCGCGCGCCCGCGAAATCAACGCGGGTGTTGCGGCCGAGAAGGTCGTCGCGGCGGTCGCGCGGCTGTTCGATCTCGACCCCGTGCCCGGCGTCGAGGATGAATTTACCTATCCCGCCCTTGCGACCACCGCGCGCGACCGGATTTTCGGCGGGCAGGTCATCGCGCAGGCGATGTTCGCGGCGTCGCGCACGGTCGAGACCGGAAAGCAGGTGCATTCGCTCCACGCATATTTCCTGCGTGGCGGCGACGAAACCAAACCGCTGCATTTCCGTATCCACCGCGATTTCGACGGGCGCAGCTTTTCGAACCGCCGTGTCGTCGTGCGCCAGGACGGCAAGGTGATCTTCAACCTGACCGCATCGTTCCAGATTCCGGCGAAAGGGCTGTCGCATCAGGTGCCGATGCCCGACCTGCTGCCGCCCGAGCAGTGCTGGGACTTCACCGATTTCATCGCTGCCGATCCCAATATTTCGGACCGCCATCTTGCCCATATGGCGCGGCGGCGGCCGTTCGAGGTGCGCAGCTATCGCCCGCCGGCTTCGGCCAAGGCGACGCAGCATTACCAGTGGTTCCGCGTCGCCGCGCCGATCGGCGACGATCCGCTGCTCCATCGCGGTTTCCTCGCTTTCGCATCCGACATGGGGCTTTTGTCGTCGGCGATGCTGCCGCACGGCGTCAACTTCTGGACGCCGGGCATGGTGTCGACCAGCCTCGATCATGCGATGTGGTTCCACGACGATATTCGCGTCGACGACTGGTTCGTGTTCGTGATGGACAGCCCGTGGACGGGCGGTGACCGCGGGCTGTGCCGCGGATCGATCTATCGCCAGGACGGCACGCTGATCGCAACCGTGGTGCAGGAAGGCCTGGTACGCTATCGCCCGGATGCCGCGCGATAGCGATTGCGCGGACCGCAGAGGGGGCTGCTTTTCGGATGGGAACAGACGGCACGGCCATCGGACGATTGAAGCAGCTTGACGGTGTGCGCGGGCTTGCCGCCTGCGCCGTCGCCTTCGGATATCATTCCAAGATATTGTTCGAACGCGCTGTTTTCGAAGACGGCTGGGGCGGTCCGGTAGCAGCGTGGCTGCGTGACAATGGCTGGACCGCAGTAGACCTGTTCTTCCTGCTATCGGGTTTCGTCTTCGCGCATGTTTACCGCTTCGGCGAGTCGCTGCAGTCGACGCGCGCACTTGCCGATTTCACCGTGGCGCGTATCGCGCGCCTCTACCCGCTTCACCTGTTCATGCTCGTCTGCTGCGCTGCAACCTTCTGGTGGATGCCGTATAACAACGTCGGTACCTTCATTGCGCATCTGTTCATGCTGCAGGTGTTTACGGAGCCGGTCGCGCGCACCTTCGATGGTCCATCCTGGTCGATCTCGGTCGAGGTTTTTTGCTATATTCTTTTCGCGGCGGCGGCTTTCGCGGGGCGACGGGCGGTCCTTACGGTCGCTTGCACCGCGATTCTGGCGAGCGGTATAGTGCTTCTTTTCGACGGGCACGCGGGCCAGCCGCTTACCTCCGCCAACAGCATCGCGCGTGGCGGCTTCGGCTTTTTCATCGGTGTGCTGCTGTGGCGCTACCGCGACCGTTTTGCGCGCGTTCCGGCGCTGGTGCTCGTGGCGATCGCCGTGGCGGGACTCCTGATCCCGACCGGGACAGCCAATCCGGTGCTGCCGCTCACCGCGCTGACCTGGCCGGCGGCGTTAATCTTGGCGCTGCGGACGCGCTTCATGGGAACAGCGCCGCTCGTGTGGCTCGGCGACCGCAGCTATTCGATCTATCTCGTCAATATTCCCGTCGCGGACGTGCTGTTGCGCGTCGCTGGCAAGTTCCGTGATTGGGACTACGGCCTGCTTTCGGCGCATATCCTCTTCGTCGCGATCGTCATGCTGCTGTCCGAATTCACCTATCGCTACATCGAACGTCCTGGCCAGCGGATGATCCGCGATCGCTGGAAGAGCCGGCGCGGCCAGCAGGCGGCCGCCGCCGTCTGATCGCGCCGCGCGGCGCGTCTTTCCTTGCATTTCGGGCGAAAGCCCGCTAACGGCCGCGCTTCGCGATCGCCCTCCTTTGGAACGGCGGCGTGATTCCGCGCGGGAGGAGGGCTGATAACCCTCTGCTTGACCGCTTATTTTGAGCCCCGGATCTGTCCGGGGCGACAGAAAGAAAGGAGGCCATCATGGCCAAGAAGATCAGCGGCTATATCAAGCTGCAGGTGCCCGCCGGCACCGCCAACCCCTCGCCGCCGCTCGGGCCGGCGCTGGGTCAGCGCGGCGTCAACATCATGGAATTCTGCAAGGCGTTCAACGCCGCGACCGACGGCATGGACAAGGGCACCCCGACCCCGACCATCATCACCGTCTTTGCGGACAAGAGCTTCTCGTTCGTCACCAAGACGCCCCCGGCGACCTACCTCATCAAGAAGGCCGCGAACCTGAAGTCGGGTTCGAAGGAGCCCGGCAAGATCAGCGGCGGCAAGATCGCGCGCTCGAAGCTCGCCGAGATCGCCGAGATCAAGATGAAGGATCTGAACGCCAACGACATCGAACAGGCGACCAAGATCATCGAAGGCAGCGCCCGCTCGATGGGCCTCGAAGTGACGGAGGGCTGAACCGATGGCAAAGCTGACCAAGAAGCAGAAGGCCCTCGAGGGCAAGGTCGACGCGACGAAGCTGCACAGCATCGAAGACGCGCTGAAGACCGTCCGTGAACTCGCTTCGGCGAAGTTCGACGAAACGCTCGAAATCGCGATGAACCTGGGCGTCGATCCGCGTCACGCCGACCAGATGGTCCGCGGCGTCGTCACGCTGCCCGCCGGTACCGGCAAGGACGTCAAGGTCGCGGTCTTCGCGCGCGGCGACAATGCCGAAAAGGCGCTGGCCGCCGGTGCCGACAAGGTCGGTGCCGAAGACCTGATGGAAGACATGCTCGCGGGTAACCTCGACTATGGCCGCGTCATCGCGACGCCGGACATGATGGGCATCGTCGGCCGCCTCGGCAAGACGCTGGGTCCGAAGGGCCTGATGCCGAACCCGAAGCTGGGCACCGTCACCCCGAACGTCGCCGAAGCGGTCAAGGCAGCCAAGGGCGGCCAGATCGAATTCCGCGTCGAAAAGGCCGGGATCATCCACGCGGGCCTCGGCAAGCTGTCGTTCGGCGAAGAAAAGCTCCGCCAGAATTTCGACGCGTTCGTCGACGCGATCGTCAAGGCCAAGCCGGCCGGTGCGAAGGGCAAATATGTCCGCAAGATCGCGCTGTCGTCGTCGATGGGCCCGGGCGTCAAGATCGACACCGCGGACGTCGCCGGCGCCTGATTTTCAGGCAAAGCAATTCAAGGAAAGGGCCGGGGGAAACTCCGGCCCTTTTCTTTTGGGCGGTGGGAAGCAGACGTTGCCGTTAACCGCTTGATGTTCCCCCGCGAAGGCCGGGGTCCAGGGCTTTACAGCACCAACATCAGCGTTCGACACTCCGGACCCCGGCCTTCGCCAGGGAACGCAATATCGACGCTGGACTACTATCTGTTCAGATGCGCCCTTCCGCTCGAAACCCGCTATTCCCGCAAGCCTCGCAATGCCGCCCCCGCCGCGAAGGGGCCGATCACCGTCAGCAGCAGGCTGGCAGCAGCGAGCAGTTTCGTCGCGCCGCGGCCCGATGGATCGAGCATTCCGGCGCCGAAGATCAGCAGCGGCACCGCGAGCGGCAGGACGAGCAGCCCGCCGATCGCATTGCCGCCCTTGAGGTTCGCCGTGAGCGCGGCGCTGAGTACCGCGAGCGAGGCGAGGGCGGGGATGGCGATGGCGAGGCCGGTGGCGATCGTCGCGACGCGCGCCGCGTCCTGCGCGAGCAGCGCCGCGGCGGGTAACAGTGCAATCAGCAACGGCAACCCGAAGCCGATCGCATGGGCGGCGATTTTGACCGCCGCGACGACCTCGTCAGCGACGCCGCGCACCGCAAGCTGATCGAGCACGCCCGCATCCTTATCGGGGCGGATCAGCCGGTCGATCGGCAGTAGCGCCGCGAGCAGCGCCGCGACCCACAGCATGCCGCCCCCCGTGCGCGCGAGCAGCGGCGCGTCGGGGCCCACCGCGAAGGGAAAGGCGGTCGCGACGAGCAGGAAGAAAACGACGGGCAGCCAAAGCGCGCCGCTGCCCCAGGCGCGGCGCAGGTCGCGCCAGAAGAGCGCGAGCAATGCGGTCATGCGCGCGCCCCCATGTCCAGCTCGGCGAGATTCGGGATGTCGAGCGCGAAGTGCGAGGCGAGCAATACCGCGCCGCCGTTCGCGCGATGCGCCGCGATCGCTGCGACGAGCCGCGTCCGGGCGGCGTCGTCCATGCCATTGGCAGGTTCGTCGAGCATCCAGATCGGCGCCGCGCTGCCGATGACGCGTGCCATCGCGGCGCGCTTGCGCTGGCCCGTCGATAGCATCGAAACCGGTACTTCGGCAAGGGCGCCGAGCGCCATCGCCTCCATCGCGCGCTGCGTCATGGGGCCGTCGATGCCGTCGATGCGCGCCCATAAGTCGAGCGCGCGGCGCAGCGGCAGTTCGGCATCGAGCGCCGCGGCTTCGTCGATCAGCGCGCAGCGTTCGTGCCGCGTCACCGTGCCCGCGGCGGCGCGGAGCAGGCCCGCGGCAACGCGGATCAGGCTCGATTTTCCGGCACCGTTGGGGCCACGCAGCCACAGCGCCTCGCCGCGCGCAAGCGCCAGCGACAGGCCTTCGAAGAGCAGCCGGTCGCCGCGGATGCAGGCAATGCGGTCGAGCTTAAGCAACAGCGTCACGCCATGTTTTCCAGCGCGTGCATATCGTCGTCCGAAAAGCCGAAATGATGTCCGATTTCGTGGATCAGGACGTGGCGCACCAGCCAGTCGAGCCGTTCGCCGCCTTCGATCCATTCGACCAGGATCGGGATGCGATAGAGCGTCACCCGGTCGGGCATGCCGCCGCTCATGTCGATGCTGCGCTCGGTCAGCGGCCGGCCTTCGTAGAGGCCGGTCAGATCATAGGGATGTTCGATACCGAGCGACGCGAGCGTTTCGTCGTCGGCAAATTCCTCGATCGCGACGACCACGCCGCGGATGTGCGGCTTGAAAATATCGGGCAGCGCGGCCAGCGCCGCGTCGGCCATCGCGTGAAAGGCATCGGCATCGGGGGCGCCGCCGGTCCAGCCGTCGGGCAATCGGGAAAGGGCGGCCTTGTCGCTCATCGCGCCCTTCCTTATGGCGGGGACACGGTCTTTACCAGCGGGAGAAAGCGGATGGTTCAGAAACTCGACGATGCGGCGCGTGCGGCGCTGCTCGCGCGCTTTCCCGAATGGACGCACGAGCCGCAGCGCGACGCGATTACGCGCCGGTTCCGGTTCGACGATTTCGCGCAGGCTTTCGGCTTCATGGCGAGCGTCGCGATCATCGCCGAAAAGATGGATCACCATCCCGAATGGTCGAACGTCTATAATCGCGTCGATATCCTGTTGACCACGCACGACGCCGACGGGCTGTCCGAGCGCGACGCGCGCCTGGCGGAAGCGATCGAAGCCTTGCTCTGATCCGCCGATGATCCGCTTCGATCAGGCTTATCGCACGCTCGCCGTCGGGATCGCGATTCTGGCGGGCTTCGTCGATGCGATCGGCTTCGTCGAATCGGCGGGCTTTTTCGTGTCGTTCATGACGGGCAATTCGACCCGCCTCGCGGTCGGGGTGGCGGAGGGGCATCGCGCCGCCCTGCTTGCGGGCAGCATCATCGCGATTTTCGTCACCGGCGTCGTCGCCGGATCGTTGATCGGCGCGCGCGCCGGACGGCGGCGTACGCCGGTGGTGCTGCTGTGCGTGACGTTATTGCTGATCGTCGCGGCGCTGCTGCGTGTCGCCGATACCGGCTGGGTCGCCATTCTCGGCCTCGCTTTTGCGATGGGCGTCGTCAATGCGGCGATCGAGGGCAGCGACGGCACTGTGGTCGGCGTTACCTATATGACGGGCACGCTCGTCCAGATGGGGCAGAAGATCGCCAACGCGCTTCGCGGCGAGGGCGACCGGCGGTGGCGTCATCATCTGGGGCTATGGGCGGGGCTGGCGGGCGGTGCCGTCCTCGGTGCGCGCACCGTTCTGTGGTCGGCACCGCTGGCTTACGGGCTCGCGATCGCGCTTGCCGCGGGGCTGGGCGCGCGCGCGATGTGGATGGCGAGACAGGCGCCATAAGGCGGCGCTTGCCTTCCCCGGCCGACCGTTCCAAAAGTCGGCAATAAAGTAACACGCCATATCGTGACACAGGGGAGTGTGCCGCATGTCCGACAGCCTATTTCGCCGCAAGGCGATCGTTCCCGACGCGCATGAACACAAGCTTGCGCGCACGCTCGGCTGGCCGCATCTCGTCGCGCTCGGTGTCGGCGCGATCGTCGGCACCGGTATCTTGACGCTGATCGGCGTCGGCGCCGACAAGGCGGGCCCCGCGGTCATCCTTTCGTTCGTCATCGCCGGACTGATCTGCGCCTGCGCCGCGCTCGCCTATGCCGAAATGGCGACGATGATCCCCGCGTCGGGCAGCGCCTATACCTACAGCTATGTGGTGATCGGCGAACTGATCGCGTGGATCGTCGGATGGAGCCTGATCCTCGAATATTCGCTGGTCGTCAGCGCGGTCGCGGTCGGCTGGTCGGGCTATGCCGCGCCGCTGCTCCACGAATGGGCGCAGGTGCCGCAGGAATTGATGCAAGGCCCCGAACTCGGCGGGATCGTCAACCTGCCGGCGATCGCGATCATCGCGGTGGTCGCAGGCATGCTGCTCTATGGCACGCGCGAAAGTGCGACGGTCAACGCCGTTCTCGTGCTGGTCAAGATCGTCGCGCTTGCGGTGTTCGCGGCGGTCGCGCTGCCCGCCTTCGACGCCGCCAATCTCGAACCCTTCAGCCCGTTCGGCTTTGCCAAGCATATGGGGCCTGACGGCGTCGAGCGCGGTGTAATGGCGGCGGCGGCGATCATCTTTTTTGCCTTCTACGGCTTCGACGCAATCGCGACGGCCGCCGAGGAGGCGAAGAATCCCGACCGCGACCTCAAGATCGGGATCGTCGGATCGATGATCGCCTGCGTCCTGATCTACATCGCCGTCGCGGTCGCCGCGGTCGGCGCAATTTCCTACAGCCGGTTCGCGAACAGCCCCGAGCCGCTGGCGCTGATCCTGCGTGAACTCGGCCAGCCGCTCGCTGCCCATTATCTGGCGATTTCCGCAGTCATCGCGCTGCCGACCGTGATCCTCGCCTTCTTCTATGGTCAAAGCCGTATCTTCTTCACCATGGCGCGCGACGGCCTGCTGCCCGCCAGCCTGGCGAAGCTGTCGGCGCGCGGGACGCCGGTGCGGATCACGATCTTCACCGCCGCAGTCGTCGCGGTGCTGGCGGGTTTCATCCCGCTCGGCGAGCTGGCGGCGCTGGCCAATGCGGGAACGCTGGCGGCCTTTACCGCAGTGTCGGTGTGCATGCTCATCATGCGCCGCCGCGCGCCCGACGCACCGCGGACCTTCCGCGCGCCGATGCCGTGGGTGGTCGGCGGCATCGCGGTGCTGGGGTGCATCTATCTTTTCTTCAGCCTGCCGGCAAAGACGCAGCTGTGGTTCCTCGTCTGGAACATCGGCGGTCTGGCCGTCTATTTCCTTTATGCGCGGGGCCGCGCCGTCGCCGGCTGACCAATAGATCCATGCTGGCATGGAATGGCGGTTGCATCGCGCCGTCAGCCCATGCAGGCTGGAATTTGTTTTGGGGCATTTGATTAGGGGAAAAGGCCGATGGCCGGATGGGGACGTGTTGCTGGTGTAGTTTTACTGATTGGTCCGGTCGGGTCGGCGTTGGCGGGCGAGCAACCGCTCTATCAGCCTGCCCCCGACTGGGCGCTGGCCACGACCTTGCCCGACGCTGCACCGGGCGGTGGGTTGCAGGTGCTGGATATCGAACAGCGTGTCGATGGCGCGACGGTCTGGAACTACACTGACACCGTCATCAAGCTCAACACGCCCGAAGAACTGGCGCAGAACAGCAATGTGACGGTCGGCTGGGCGCCGGACAAGGGCGATCTGATCGTCCACGAACTGTCGATCATCCGCGACGGGCAGGTGATCGACGCGCTGGCGGGCGGCCAGAAGTTTACCGTATTGCGCCGCGAAGAAGCGCTCGAACAGCGCGAGCTGACCGGCATCCTGTCGGCCAATCTGCCCGTCGAGGGACTGCGCGTGGGCGACATGTTGCGGCTGCGCATGTCGATTACCAACAAGGATGACGCGCTGGGCGGCCACGCGCAGCTGGCGGTGCCGCTGATCGCCGAACCCGCGCGCATCGGATCGGGCAGCTACCGCCTGTCCTGGCGCGCCGACGACAAGCTGCAATGGAAATCCTTCGCCAATGGCGTCACGCTGAAGCCGGTGCGCAAGGGCGCCTATTACGAGCTGCCCGTCACCCTGCCGATCGCGAAACAGGCGGAAATGCCGTCGGACGCGCCAATGCGCTTTCGCAGCCCGCCGCTGATCGAGGCATCGACCTTTTCGGGCTGGTCCGACGTGTCGAAGGTGATGGCGCCGCTGTACGCGACGGCCGGCACCATCGCGGACGACAGCCCGCTCGCCGCCGAAGTGGCGGCGATCAAGGCGGCGACGACCGACCCGCTCGAACGCGCCGCCAAAGCCTTGCAAATCGTGCAGGACAAGGTCCGCTATCTGGCGGTGGGCATGGACGGCGGCAATTATGTGCCGCAGACGCCCGCGAAGACATGGGACGTCCGCTATGGCGACTGCAAGGCGAAGACGCTGCTGTTGCTCGCGATGCTGCACGCGATGGACATTGATGCCGAACCGGTGCTTGCGCACGCCCAGCTTGGCGATGCGGTGGCGAGCCGCCTGCCCACGGCGCTGGCCTTCAACCATGTCATCGTCAAGGCGACCATCGGCGGCGAGCCGCTGTGGCTCGACGGGACGGGCCTTGGCACGCGGCTCGCCGATATTCGCGATACGCCGGCCTTCGGCTATGTCCTGCCGGTGCGCGCCGAAGGAGCGGAGCTGGAGAAGATCGCGCTGCGCCGTCCGGCGCGTCCGACGATCGACCTGGCGCTCGATGCCGACGAAAGCACCAGCATCGACCTTCCGTCGGTCATCAAGGTCGACATGGTCGTGCGCGGCCAGCTCGCCAGCCTGCTTACCCTGTCGACCGCGCAGCTCGGTCCCAAGGAGCAGGAGGACATGCTGAACGGCCTGCTGCAGAATTTCGTCGGGCAGGCGCAGTTCGACAAGCTGGAAGCCAAACCCGACGCCGCGGACGGCAGCGTGACGATCACCGCGCGCGGCGTGTTCGGATCGGGGTGGGAGCGCGAGGATAATCACAGCGAGCGCTGGCTATCGCGCGTCGGCAATCTGATCGAATTTTCGCCCGACCGCGCGCGCGCTTCCTGGGCGAATATCCCCGTAGCGACGGGCGCGCCTGACTATGCGCATTATCGTTTGCGCGTCCGGCTGCCCGACGGTGGCCGTGACTACAAGATCGAGGGCGAAGGCGCGCTCGACGCGCGGCTCGCCGGCGTCGATGTCAAGCGCAGCGTGACGATGGCCGACGGCTATGTCGTCGTCGACGAGGTGCTGGCGAGCAGTGGCGTCGAAATCGCGCCGACGGATGTCGCGGACGAGCGCGACCGCGTTGCCACCGTCATCAGCCAGACCCCGCGACTGGTCGCGCCCGAGGATGCGCGGCGGCGCTGGAACCTGAAAGGCGCACCATCGACGTCGCAGCTCGACGCAGTGCGGTCGATTTATGCGGTCAACGCCGCCAAGGCCGATGAGGAAAATGTGTCGGCGCTGATCAGCGAAGCGTCATTCCAGCGCGGCATCGGCGATTACAAGGGGGCGGAGCAGACGCTGACCCGCCAGATCGCGCTGCAGCCGTCGGAGGACGCCTATCTGTCCCGGTCGGGAGTGCGCAAGGAGTTGGGGAATATTGCGGGCGCGCTCGCCGATGCCGAAGAGGCGCGCAAGCTCGACCCCTCGTCGCTGGGCGCGATCGGGGCTGTCGCGATGCTGACCGCGGAAAAGGGCGATGTCGCCGCGGCGACGCGGATGTTCGACGATCGCATCGCGCTCGGCGGCAAATCGAAAAGCGACCTCCGGCTCGCCAAGGCGGCGATGGTCGGGGAATTCGGCGATCCCAAGGCTGCGATCGACGAACTCGATGCGCTCGTTGCGACAAAGCCGGGGTCGCCCGACCTGCTCAACGCACGCTGCTGGGTGAAGGCGTCGCGCGAAGTCGCGGTCGACAGCGCGCTCAAGGACTGCACCTCGGCGATGGAGCTGGCGGACAGCACGGCGCATATTCTGGACAGCCGCGCGCTGGTGTGGCTGCGCCTTGGCCGCAACGACGATGCGCTGCGCGATCTCGACGCGGCGCTGCTGCAGGTGCCGTCGCTCGCATCGAGCCGCTTCCTGCGTGCGATCGTCTACCAGCGGCTGGGCCGCGCCACCGATGCCGCGGCCGATCTTGCGATTGCGCGCCAGCTGTCGCCGTCGACCGAACGCGATTATGCCCGCTTCGGGCTGAAGCCGTAACAACAGCGAAATCGATGCGGGAAATGCATCCGGGGGGCGGGGCCTGAAGGCCGCTCCGCCCCCCGTCTGCGTCGGGGGCAAGTGGGGATGTCCCGGTGGGGGCAGGGGGCATCAGGGACCAGACCGATGCCCCCCACCGCTCCATTGAGCGGAACACTCGGGAACATATCTTACTATACAAGTGCCGTGCCATTTTCGGGCCGTCGCGCAAATCAGCGGGTTACGCTGGTTAGCGATTTCTTACCGCGCGCCCGACTTGTCAAAAATCCCGACACCGGCCGGAAAAATCCCGTTCATCGACCGTTCAGTCAATTGACTACATTTGTAGTCGCATAAATTGTCGCAGCCGAAGGGAGGGGTTCACCGTGGCGGAACGACCAAGCGAATCCGAAATGCAGGTGCTGGCCGCACTGTGGGACGACGCCCCGCAGTCCGCGGCCGATCTGACCGCGCGCGTCGGCCGGGCGAATGGCTGGACGCAGGCAACGGTCAAGACGCTGCTCGCGCGGCTCGTACAGAAAGGCGCCGTTTCGGCGGAGGCCGACGGCCGGCGTTATCTCTATCGTCCGGCGGTTGATCGCGACGCGGCGGTGGGCGACGAGTCGCAGCGTTTCGTTGACCGCCTCTTCGGCGGCCGCGTCAGCCCGCTCATCGCGCATCTCGCCGACCGCGAAGCCTTGACCGACACCGACATCGCCGAGATCGAGGCGCTGCTCCGGAAGCTCAAATCATGAGCGGCGCGACCATCCTCCAGATATGGGGCGACACGCTCGTCACCACCGCTCTGCTCGTCTTCGCGGTGCTGCTGGTGCGCAAGCCTTTCGCGCGCCAGTTCGGTCCGCGCCTGACCTATGCGCTCTGGCTCGTGCCGGCGCTGCGGCTGGTGCTGCCGCCATTGCCCTTGGCCGATCCGGTGGCAGCGCCGGTCGCGGCGAGCGTCCCGGCCGATGTGATGCTGATCGAGGCGGCCGACGCGGCGCGGACGATCGGGACGCCGGCGGCGATGCCGCAACCGAGTTGGGGGCTGGCCGACGCGCTGCCGCTGCTGTTCACCCTGTGGATGGCGGGCGCGCTGTTGCTGATCGCGACGGCGATCGTGCGGCATATGCGTTTCCGGCGGCTGGTGCTGGAGCAGGCGGTCGCGCTCGAACCGATCGGATCGATCCGTCTCGTCATGAGCGGCGCCGTCGATGGTCCCGTCGCCTTTGGCCTTTTCAGCCGATATGTGGCGGTGCCCCACGACTTTTTCGCCCGCTACGCCGCCGAAGAGCGCGCGCTAGCGATCGATCATGAACTTGCGCACCATCGCCACGGCGATCTGTGGGCAAACAGCGCCGCGCTGCTGCTGCTCGCCTCGCAATGGTTCAACCCGCTCGCGTGGCGCGCGATCCGGGCGTTTCGTTTCGACCAGGAGGCGGCGTGCGACGCGCGCGTGCTGACGATGGCCGACACCGCCGAACGCCGCGTGCGCACCGCCCATTATGCCGCTGCCATCGCCAAGGCAGCGGTCGGTGCGCGCCTATCACTTGCCGCCCCGATGGCGGTTCACGATAATCTGCAGGAGAGGCTGACCATGTTGACGCAGCAGGATATTTCG
Organism: Sphingopyxis terrae subsp. terrae NBRC 15098; assembly: GCF_001610975.1. Classification (NCBI taxonomy): domain Bacteria; kingdom Pseudomonadati; phylum Pseudomonadota; class Alphaproteobacteria; order Sphingomonadales; family Sphingopyxidaceae; genus Sphingopyxis; species Sphingopyxis terrae. Next base: position 2,521,349 of record NZ_CP013342.1, read on the forward strand.
AAAAAGCGACGCCTTGCCGGAAAGCTTCTCGTCGGCAGCGCAACGCTGGCCGTGCTCGGCGCGACCGCGACGCTCGTCCCCGCCGGGACCGCCACCGCGCATGTCCAGGACGCCGGCGTGATCGCGCCGCCCGCACCGCCGGCACCGCCCGCCGCGCCCGAAGCGCCCCCGGCCCCTCCCGCACCTCTTGAGCCGGTTGCGGACGGTCCGCACCATATCATGATCGTCACCACCAAGGGCGATGGCGAGAGCGAAACCGTGACGACCTCGGCCGACGGCACGCGGCGCGAAGTGAACCGCGTGGTCGTGCGCCAGATCGTCGATGGCGACGGCAAGGCGGCGCGTGTCGCGCTGGCGCCCGGTACCGGAGAGGGACGGCGGTTCGAGCTTCACTTGCCGGGGAATCTGTCGCGCGAGGACATTCTGGCGACGCTGAAAGAACAGGGCATCAGCGGCGCGCGCGCCGAGGCCATTGCGGACAAGCTGGAAGCCAAGCGCACCGAGCGCTTCCGCACCGCGCTGGCTCCAATGCCGCCGATGCCGCCACTCCCGCCGATGCCTCCGATGGGCGAAGGCGCCTGGCGCTCGAAGGATGGCAAGGCGATGGCGACGGCCACCTGCAAGGACGGGCAGAAATCGGTTCGGCTGTTTTCCAGCGACGAACAGGAACAGGGCGGCCGCAACCGCATGGTGATGATGGTGTGCGGCGATGCCGGGGCGAGCAAGGCCGATCGGGTCGCGGCGCTCAAAAAGGCGCGCGACCGGTTGGCGGCCGACAGCCGTAGCGCGATGTCCGGCGAAATGCGCGCCAAGGTGATCGCCGACATGGATCGCGCCATAGCCGAGGCCGAAAAGGGCCAATAACCGGATCAGCTTTGACGCCGGTCTTTGCTCCCCGGTTGGGATCGGCGGCAGGGGCGGGGAAAGGGAGCGCGGTTCTTCCCCGTTTCCTTTCTCCGCCCCCCCTTTTGCCCTTCTTTCGGCGGGCGCGGGCTTTTCCTTTCGCCCGCGCGATGCCACATGGGAAGGGTGAGCGAAGAAAAACCCTGGCCCGACACGATCCGTGCCGGCGACTGCGAACAGCATGAGCCGCTGGTGCGCCGCGTGCTTGCGCCCAATCCGTCCCCCTATACCTTCACCGGCACCCAGACATGGATCGTCGGTGCCGGGCGCGATGTTGCGATTATCGACCCCGGCCCGACGGGATCGGGGATGAGCATCGGCGATCCGCCCGACGCGAATGGCGCGGGCCATGTCGATGCGATTTTGCGCGCCGTCGAAGGGCAGCGTGTGGCGGCGATCCTCTGCACCCACACGCACCGCGACCACAGCCCCGCGGCAGCGCCGCTGAAAGAGGCGATGGGCGCGCCGATCATCGGCTGCGCACCGCTCGCGCTTTCGGACGATGGCCCGCGCGCCGATTCGGCCTTCGATCCCGATTATGCGCCCGACCGCGTGCTGACCGACGGCGAGCGGATCGCCGGTGATGGCTGGACGATCGAGGCGGTGGCGACACCGGGCCATACGTCGAACCATTTATGCTATGCGCTTGTCGAAAGCGGCGCGCTGTTCACCGGCGACCATGTCATGGCCTGGTCGACGAGCGTCGTCAGCCCGCCCGACGGCGACATGGCCGCCTATATGACGAGCCTTGCCAAGCTCTATGACCGCGACGACCGCGTCTATTATCCGGCGCACGGCCCGGCGGTCGCAAAGCCCAAACAGCTCGTCCGCGGCATGCTGGGGCATCGCAGGCAGCGCGAGCGCCAGATATTGCGGGAACTCGAAAAGGGGCCGCGCGTCGTCCCTGATATGGTGAAGCATATGTACAAGGGGCTCGACCCCCGCCTGACCGGCGCCGCGGGCCGATCGGTGCTCGCCCATCTTCTCGACCTTGAAAGCCGCGGCCGGGTGGCGCGCGACGCGGACTGCTGGCGTCTGGTGGCATGACCAGGGGATCGTTCCGCGTCCTGATCGTCGCGCTGCTGGCGCTCGCCATCTTTCTGGGATGGCGCGCGTGGGACGGGTGGCAGAAGAGCTATGATCCGCAAACCGTGGTCGCGGCGAGCCTGCAGGGGCTTCAGGAGCAGAATGTCCTCGTGCCCTTCACCGCCCGCTATGTCGCGGTCGTGACCTCGACGCAGAGCCGGCTGGGGCTGGAAGCCAAGAAGACGCTGATCATGCCGGGGACGGTGCGGTACGAGGTCGATCTCGCCAAGCTGAAGTCCGCCGATCTCGACTGGGATGCGGCGACCAACGCGCTGACCGTGACCTTGCCGCCACTACGCCTCGCGGGCCCGGAAATCGACATCGACGCGATCAGCGAATATCGCGACGGGCTGATCCTTCTGACGCTCACCGATGCCGAACGGGCGCTCGATGCCGCGAATCGCAAGGCGGGGCAGGCCGAATTGATCAGACAGGCGCGGGGCGACACGCCGATGCGGCTCGCCGAAAATGCCGCCCGGACGGCGATCGAGCAAAGCTTTTCGATGCCGCTCAAAGCCGCGGGGATCGACGCCAAGGTTACGGCGCGCTTCGGGCGCTGAGCCTCACCGAAATTTCGGCTTTCGTCCGAGCGGGCTTCACGCTAGCTTCCGCCGCCTGTCCGGCCTGAGGGGGGTATGGCATGGCAACGACCGCAAATCGCGCGCTCGCCGGCGAGCGTTTCTGGCAGCGTATGGCAATCGGCCTCGCGCTTTTCATCTTTGTCGCATTCGCCCAGTTCGCATTTCGCGGGCTGGCCGATCCGGTAGCCGCACCGATTTGGGTGCATCTGCACGCGCTGGCGATGTTCGGCTGGCTCGGGCTTCTCGTAGTCCAGCCTCGCCTGGCGGCGGCGGGCAACCGGACGCTGCACCGCCAGCTTGGCTGGACCGGCGCCGCGCTGGCGACGATCATCGTCGGGCTTGGCATCTTCACCGGCTTTGCCGCGGTGATCCTGCACCGCCAGCCGCCCTTTTTCACCGCACCCTATTTTCTCGCGCTGACCGCAATCGAAGCGATCGCTTTCGGGGTGCTTGTCTATGCTGCGATCCGCCGCCGCCGTGCCACCGACTGGCACCGGCGCCTGATGCTGGGGGCGACGATCATCGTCCTCGAACCGGCGCTTGGGCGCGTCTTGCCGCTACCGCTGATGATCGGCTGGTCCGACATTCCGATCGGCCTCGTCGAACTCGCGATCGTCGGCCTGATCGCGCTCCATGACCGCCGCACGATCGGGCGCGTGCACCCGGCGACGATCCGGGTCGCGCTCGCGGTCGTGGTAACCCGCATTGCGGTCTACTCGCTCGCATTGGCACCGCCGGTCGAGGAGCTTGCGCGGCGCCTTGGCGGCGGCTGACCGGCCGCAGCCGACATATGGCGCGGCGGGCGCGTTTGCCCTCGCGCTGACGGCGGTGTAGGGAGCGCCCGACAAGCACCGACAAGGAACCGCCATGACTGCTCCCGTCCGCGAAAATCTCTCCGGCCTCGACCTGCGCGCCGAGATCGATCGTCTGCGCAAGGAGCGCAATGCGGTGATTCTGGCGCATTATTACCAGAAGCCGGAAATTCAGGATCTTGCCGATTTCGTCGGCGATTCGCTCGAGCTTTCGCGCAAGGCGGCCGAGACCGATGCCGATGTCATCGCCTTTTGCGGGGTCAAGTTCATGGCCGAGACCGCGAAAATTCTCAGCCCCGAAAAGATCGTGATCCTGCCCGATCTCGACGCCGGGTGCAGCCTGGAGGACAGCTGCCCGCCCGAACAATTCGCGCGGTTCCGCGCCGCCCATCCCGACCATATCGCGCTGACCTACATCAACTGCTCAGCGGCGGTAAAGGCGCTCAGCGACGTAATCGTGACCTCATCGAGCGCCGAGACGATCATCAGCCAGATCCCGCCCGAACAGAAGATCATCTTCGGTCCCGACCGCCACCTCGGCGGCTATCTGAACCGCAAGTTCGGGCGCGACATGCTGCTCTGGCCCGGCGTGTGCATCGTCCACGAAGCCTTCAGCGAAACCGAGCTGCTGAAGCTGAAGGCGCAGCATCCGGACGCGCCGGTCGCGGCGCACCCCGAATGCCCGCCCTATATCGTCGATCATGCCGATTATGTCGGATCGACCAGCGGCATCCTGCAATTCGCCAAGACCTTCGACGGCGATACGCTGATCGTCGCGACCGAACCGCATATCATCCACCAGATGCAGCTCGCGCTGCCCGAGAAGAATTTCATCGGTGCGCCGGGTGCGGACGGCAACTGCAACTGTAACATCTGCCCCTATATGGCGCTCAACACGATGGAAAAGCTCTACATCGCGCTGCGCGACCTGAAGCCGCAGATCGAACTCGACGAGGACCTGCGCCTTGCCGCGCGCAAGAGCCTCGACAGGATGCTCGAAATGGCGTCGGGAACCGTCGGCAAGGGCGATCTGGGCGCCCGCTGAGTCGCGAGTCGTCGTCGCGCGGGGCGAGTCGGATCGGCGAGTCGTCGGTCAAACCGCCTCTGGGCGAATCCGAAAATGCTGCAGCGCTGTTACAAAAATGCTGCACCGAATCCGCTTGTTGCTAATGCCGGACTTATCCACAGAAGGCGGAGTGTACTGCGCGCGAAAGCGCGTTTTTTATTTGGCGCTCCGTGGCCTTCATGTCAGCTTCAAATCATCGGACGACAGAGACGTCGGACCGCCGGGACACGAAGGGTGGTTGCAAGACTAGCCAGAAGAGAACGGGCCGGTTGACGAGGAAATTGACCGATAGCTCGATCACGGAACGCCGCGATTCCCACGAGTTGAGGCGAACCCGATCGGGTACGGGAAAGCAGACCGTCGCTTGGACGGCGACCGCTTCGGCGGACGCGCAGACCGGATGACGAAGGGCTTTCCGGGTGAGGCCGGCCCCCGAAAGGGGGCCGACCGAACCATCGCCGGATCGAGCCGGCGCGCGCCGCGACGCATCGTTTGGCGGGCTGCTGGTCGCCAGGCCAGCGGTTCGGGATGAAGCGGAACGGACGCGCAACGATCGAAACCGGATAGTGGGGGTTGGCAGCGATGTCGGCCCCCATTTCGTTTGCGCGGTGCGCATTTCGCTGCCGCTGCCTGCCTTCGGCACTTTTTTTGGCGCCTGTGATGTCTGTCACAACCGCGGCGCACCAATCCCCCTAAATCCCGTCCTGCGACCCGGAGCAGTTCCCCGACCGGAACTGATCCCACTGTCCCGGCCGTGACCTTTCGGGGAAGCGGCCGGGAACTTTTCGCCCTCCATCGACATTATGATCGCATCGTTGAAGCGATGTCGCACCGCGACCGGCCGAGCGTCGGAACGGGTGCCGCATCGATGTTCGACTGTGTCCAAGGAGGAGATTGCAACATGATCGGCATTATCATCTGGCTCGTTGTCGGCGGTGTGGTCGGCTGGCTCGCCAGCATCGTCATGCGCACCGACGCGCAGCAGGGCATCCTGCTCAATATCGTTGTCGGCATCATCGGCGCCTTCATCGGCGGCTTGCTGATCGGCGGCGGTTCGATCAACAACGCGATTACGCTGTACAGCTTCCTCGTGTCGCTGCTGGGTGCGATCATCCTGCTGGCGATCGTGAATCTGGTGCGCCGCGGCAGCGTCCGCTGACGTCCGATGGCGGCGTCCTTCGGGTCGCCGCCAATTCGTTAGGCAATCGGGGCCGTTCGCGTTATCAAGCACATACCCGCAGACAGGCGGGCAACAATGATCGTAGGGGGTCAATGTCATGATCGATTTCATCATCGCTATCGTCGTGGGCGGCATCATCGGCTGGCTTGCCAGCATCGTAATGCGTACCGACGCACAACAAGGCATTTTCCTGAATATCATCGTCGGCTGCATCGGCTCTATTCTGGGTCGGTTTCTGCTCGGCGGTCTGATCGGCGGCGGCCATTTGCGTGGTGACGCGTTCGATCCGAAGACGTTGCTGACGGCCTTTCTGGGCGCCGTGATCCTGCTTGCCATCGTCAATCTGGTCCGGCGGGGCAGGGTGCGCTGAAGCGCTGAAACCGACATAGCTCCAAAACGGAGCGAAGGCTCGAAAAAGGGTGGTCTGCGGCAGCAGGCCGCCCTTTTTCATGGGCATAAACGCTGGAAAAGACGGATGATTTCGCCTAGTCGCGCGCAGCTGTGTGCGGGGTGTGCGCGGGCTCAATCGCCTCTTGTAAGTGGTGATGTAATAGGGTAATACACCTTCGACATATTTGTCCTACCGTTCGGAAGAGGGGGCGGTCGTCGTTGACGGCTGCGGCACACGCCGGCGCGGAGGGATGGGGAGTTCGATGTGAACTACGAGCGGAAAGTGGATTCGATGGATAGCCTGGCGGGTTCGACCCAAAGCTTTTACGAAGAGGCGGACAATCGCCGCAAGCGTACGATCCTGATCGTCGCGCTGGTGTTGACCGCGATCGTGCTTGCCGTCGCCTGGTTTGCGTTCGGTTCGGGCAAGGCCGGCGACGGCGCGGCCTCGGGCGGCGCCGCGGGCGCCGCTGCGGGCGCCAGCACGCCGACCGTGACGGTGATGATCCCGGGCCGCCAGTCGGTCGAAGCGGTCATCGCCGCCAATGGCACCATCGCCGCACGGCGCGAGATGCCGGTCGGTATCGCGGGCGAGGGCGGCCAGGTCGTCAGGGTTCTGGTCGAACCCGGTCAGTGGGTCGGCGCGGGCCAGACGCTCGCGGTGATCGACCGCTCGGTGCAGGCGCAGCAGGCCGCAAGCCTTTCCGCATCGATCCGCGTCGCCAGGGCGGACGCCGATCTGGCGCAATCCGAACTCGATCGCGCCGAAGCGCTGGTCGGACGCGGCTTCATTTCGAAAGCGGACCTCGACCGCAAGCGCGCGACGCGCGATTCTGCGAACGCGCGGGTTCGCGTTGCCGAAGCGCAGTATAAGGAAGCCGTTGCGCGCAACGGCCGTCTGAACATCGTCGCGCCTGCGGCGGGTCTGGTGCTTACGCGTCAGGTCGAACCGGGCCAGGTCGTCGGCGCCGGCAGCGGCGTGCTGTTCCGCATGGCCAAGGCCGGCGAAATGGAAATGCTCGCGCAACTGGCCGAGGGCGATCTCCAGCGCGTCCGCACCGGAACACGCGCGACCGTAACCCCGGTCGGCACCAACCTGCAGATCGCCGGACAGGTGTGGCAGGTGTCGCCGGTCGTCAATCCCGACACGCGGCAGGGCACCGTGCGCATTGCCGTCCCTTACAGCGATGCACTGCGTCCCGGCGGCTTCGCCGACGCTCGCCTGGTCTCGGGTTCGGCCGAGGCGCCTCTGCTTCCCGAAAGCGCGGTGCAGAGCGGTCCCGAGGGCAATTATGTCCTGATCGTCGGCAAGGACGACAAGATCGAACGGCGTCCGGTCAAGGTCGGCACCGTCACCGATGGCGGCGTGTCGATCGCGTCGGGTCTGACCGGCAACGAAAAGGTCGTCGTGCTGGCGGGCGCCTTCCTCAACGTCGGCGACAAGGTGAAGCCGACGATCCAGAAATCGCCGCAATAAGCCTCTCCCCGGACCGACTGCGCACAAGGGCGTTTGAATCATGAGCTTTCGCAACATCTCCGCCTGGTGCATCCGCAATCCGGTGCCGCCGATCGTCCTGTTCGCGCTGCTGCTGCTGGCGGGGATCGTCAGCTTCAACCGGATGGACGTCAACGACAATCCCGATATCGAATTCCCGGCGGTGCAGGTCATCGTCGCGCAGCCGGGCGCTGCGCCAGCGGAACTCGAAACGCAGGTGACGCAGCGCGTCGAAGCTGCGGTGCGCAGCGTCAGCGGCGTCGACGAATTGTCCTCCTATGTCAGCGAAGGCAGCAGCCGTACGATGGTGCAATTTGCGATCGGGACACCGATCGATCGCGCCTATAATGACGTCAATCAGGCGATTTCCCAAATCCGCAGCAATCTGCCCGACGGGATTCTCGAGCCGCAGGTGATCCGTGTCGATATCGCCGGCGGCCCGATCACCTATTTCTCGGTCGAAGCGACCGACATGACGCTCGAACAATTGTCGTGGTTCGTCGACAATACGGTCGCAAAAGAGCTGCTGTCGGTGCCGGGTATGAGCCAGGTGCGCCGTTCGGGCGGGGTCGACCGCGAAATCCGCGTGATCCTCGATCCCGCGCGGATGCAGAGCTATGGCCTGACCGCGAGCCAGGTGAACCAGCAGCTCCGTCAGGTCAATCTGAACGCGGCGGGCGGGCGCACCGAAATTGCCGGGTCGGAACAGGCGGTCCGCGTCCTCGGCAACGCGCAGAATGCATTCCAGCTCGGCGAAACGCGCATTTCGATCGGCAACGGCCGGACGATCCAGCTTTCCGACGTGGCCAAGGTGACCGACGGTTATGCCGAACAGCGTAATCTGGCGAAGATCAACGGCCGTCAGGTGCTGTCCTTCTCGATTGAAAAGGCGAAGGGCTCGTCCGACGTCAGCGTCCATGACGAGGCGATGAAAAAGCTGGCGGAGATCGAGAAGAACAACCCCAAGGTGAAGTTCAAGATCCTCTTCACCCGCACCGAATATACGAAGGAACAATATCGCAGCTCGATGGCCGCGATGATCGAAGGCGCGGTGCTCGCCGTCGTCGTCGTCTTCCTGTTCCTGCGCGACTGGCGCGCCACGATGATCAGCGCGATGGCGATCCCGCTGTCGGCCATTCCGACTTTCTGGTTCATGGATCTGATGGGCTTTTCGCTCAACAGCCTGTCGCTGCTGGCGCTCAGCCTTGTCGCCGGGGTACTGGTCGACGACGCGATCGTCGAGATCGAAAATATCGTCCGACATATGCGTATGGGCAAGACGGCCTATCAGGCTTCGATCGACGCCGCCGACGAAATCGGGCTCGCGGTTGTGGCGACGACGATGTCGATCGTCGCGGTCTTCCTGCCCGTCGCGCTGATGCCCGGCATCTCGGGCCAGTTCTTCATCCAGTTCGGGATGACCGTGGTGTTCGCGGTGCTGATGAGCCTTGCCGTCGCGCGTATGATAACGCCGATGATCGCGGCCTATTTCCTGGCCGCGCATGGCGAACAGGCGCACGCCGAAGGGCCGTGGATCGATCGTTACGAGCGCGTGCTGCGCTGGACGCTCGACAATGGCAAGCATCACGCGGTGCGCGCCCGCTACGAAGCGGTTCCGACCCGGCTCGCCTTCCTCGCTGTTCCCCTGATCCTGTCGGGCATCTTCGTCCTCTATTCGGCCTACGCCTATTTCCAGCCGGTGCCGGTCGGTCAGGATGCGCCGAATACGGCGCTGTATTTCCTGCTGCGCACGCCGGCGCTGACCGTGATCGTCTTCCTTGCGACCAGCTTGCTTGCGATCTTGCTCGGTGCGCTCGCCTGGTTTGTCGGTATGCGCCAATGGGCCTTTACCGGCTGGGCCAAGTTCATGCTGCAGCGCGCCTGGGCACGGCTGTTCGATCACCGCGTGTGGATCGTCGGCATCGGCGCCGCGGCCTTCGTGCTGAGCATCGTCCTGTTCGCCACGCTGCCGCAGCAGTTCCAGCCGACGATCAACAGCGATTACAGCCAGATCAAATATGAGCTGCCGCCGGGATCGACGCTGGCGCAGAGCGAGCATATCGCGAACCAGGTTTCGTCGATACTCAGCGCAAGCCCCGCCGTCGATACGGCCTTTTTCGACGTCAATGTCGGCGGCGGCAATGCCTTCCTGACGCTCAAGAAGGACCGCGATATCAGCAGCGTCGAATGGGAACGCAGCCTGCAGCCGAAGTTGACGGCGATTCCCGATGCGCGCGTGTCGTTCCAGAGCCAGTCGGGCGGCTTTTCGGGCCGCGACATCACGATGGTGATCGGCGGCGACGATCCGGTCGCGCTGGAAAAGCACGCGCTCAAGATCGTCGACGAAATGAGCAAGCTCAAGGAACTGCGCGCGCCGCGGATCGAGGGCGACATTCCGCGGCCCGAGATCATCGTCAATCCGCGCATGGATCTGGCCGCCGAACTCGGCGTGACCACCGCGGCGCTCAGCCAGACGATCCGCATCGCGACGCTGGGTGATATCGATCAGAATGCGGCGAAATTCTCCCTGTCCGATCGCCAGATACCGATCCGCGTGCTGCTGTCAGAAGATTCGCGCCGCAGCCTCGCGACGATCGAGAATCTGCCGGTGCCGACCTCGCGCGGGACGACCGTGCCGCTGAAATCGGTGGCAGAAATCGGCTTCGGCGCCGGTCCGACCGAATTGCGTCGCTACAATCAGACGCGGCGTATCGTCATCGGGGCGGATCTTGCGCCCGGCCTTGTCACGGGCAATGCGCAGCAAAAGATCGATGCGCTGCCCGCGGTCAAGAATATGCCGCAGGGCATCCGCAAGGTCATCCAGGGCGACCAGAAGTGGCAGGCCGAGCTGATCAAGAACTTCCTGATCGCGGTCGTGTCGGGCCTGATGCTCGTATTCTCGACGCTCGTGCTGCTCTATCGCCGCTTCCTGTCGCCGCTGGTCAACATGTCGTCGCTGCTGCTGGCACCGCTCGGCGGGTTGCTCGGCCTGCTCGTGACCGGGATGCCGATCTCGATGCCCGTCTATATCGGCCTGCTGATGCTGCTGGGGATCGTCGCCAAAAACTCGATCCTGCTCGTCGATTTCGCGATCGAGGAAATGGACAAGGGGATCGGCAAGGTCGAGGCCCTCGTCGATGCAGGGCGCAAGCGCGCGCAGCCGATCATCATGACGACCGTCGCGATGGTCGCGGGCATGGTGCCGACGGCGCTGTCGCTGTCGGGTGACGGTGCATGGCGCGCGCCGATGGGCGTGGTCGTCATCGGCGGCCTGATCCTGTCGACGATGCTGACGCTGCTGATCGTGCCCGCAGGCTTCAGCCTGGCCGACAGCATCGAAAAGCGCCTTGGCCGCTTCTTCTCGAGCAATCTGCTCACCTACAAGAAGGGCGACGATACGCGGCCGCACGGCGATGCCGCGCCGCAGCCGGCCGAGTAACCGGACGCGACCGGCGACCGCGCGCGCGGTCCGCCGGTTGCAACCTTTGGCGGGCTGCCCCATTTGAACGGCATGACCAGCGTATCGCCCCCGACCGAAAGCAGGCGCGCCCACCCCGCCGGAGTGGGCGTCGCCGTTCCGACCGGCGGCATCAACATCCGCATTGTGGCAACCGGACTGCTGCTCTTCATGGCCGCGGTCTTCGTGACCGCAAAATATTATCAGGATGTGCATCCCGCCGTCGGCTTCGTCCGCGCCTTTGCCGAAGCGGCGATGGTCGGCGGGCTGGCCGACTGGTTTGCCGTGACCGCGCTGTTCCGTCACCCGATGGGGCTGCCGATCCCGCACACGGCGATCGTGCCGCGTAACAAGAATCGCATCGGCGACACGCTGGCGCGCTTTCTGCTCACCAATTTCCTGTTGCCGCGCCTGATCGCGCGCAAGATGCAGACGGTCGATGTTGCGGGCGCAGTCGGCAAATTCCTCTCGCAGCCTGCCGAGGGCGGCGGGCGGCTGAGGCTCGGCGCGTCGCGGATCATCGCCGACGGGCTCGGCGCGCTCGATCAGCAGCGGCTCGGCGGCATGGTCAAATCGGCGATCGCGGACCGGCTGCGCGAACTCGATGTCGCGCCGCTGCTCGGGCAGGCGCTGCAGGCGGCGCTGGCCGAGGGGCGGCATCAACCGTTGCTCGATGCGATGGTCAAATGGGGGTCGAAGACGCTCGACCTCAACGAGCATCTGATCCACCAGATGGTCCACGACAATTCGGGGGCCATCGTCCGCTTCACCGGCCTCGACGAGAGCATTTCGAACCGCATCGTCGCCGGCCTGTCGAAGCTGCTCAGCGAAATGGCGGTCGACGAAACCCATCCGATCCGCATCCGCGTCGAAGAGGGGCTCGCAAAGCTGGCGCTCGATCTGCAGCATGACCCGGAAATGCAGGAAAAGGTTGCGCGGGTGCGCGACGAACTGCTCGACAACCCGGCGGTCAAGCGCTGGCTCGACGGATTGTGGGAACAGGGGCGGGGCGCCTTGCTGCGCGCGGCGCGCGATCCAGAGACGATGCTCGCGGGCCGGATCGGCGAGCTGGTGACGCAGTTCGGCGCGATGCTGGGCGAGGACCAGGCGATCAAACGCACGCTCAACCGCTACGCCCGCCGCGCCGTCGTCGGCGCGGTCGACAGCTATGGCGAGACGGCGCTGAAGCTGGTGTCGGACACGATCCGCGGCTGGGACGCGAAAACGATCACCGACCGGCTGGAAAATGCGGTCGGCGACGATCTGCAATATATCCGCATCAACGGCACGCTGGTCGGCGGACTGGTGGGCGTTTTGATCCACACAATCGATATCTGGATTTGACCGTCGCCCCGTGGAGGGTGGAGCCGCTGGCCTAAAGACAGGCCGCCAGTCCCTCGCGAAAACTCGGGTAGCGCGGAATCCACCCCAGCAGTCGTTTCGCCTTGCCGTTCGCAACGCGGCGATTCTCGGCATAGAAGGCGCGCGCGGCGGGCGACAGGCCGGCGGCGTCGAGCGATTGCAGCGGCGGCATCGACGCCCCCAGTAGCGCGCAGCCCCATTCGACGAGGCGGTTCTGGTGGCACGGCGCCTCGTCGGCAAGATTGTAGACGCCCGCCGGGCCGCGGAAGGCGGCGATCACGCCGCCTGCGATATCGTCGACATGGACGCGGCTGAAAACCTGGTCGTGCAGATCGATCCGGTGCGCACGGCCTTCGCGGATACGATCGAGGATGCTGCGGCCGGGACCATAGATGCCCGGCAGCCGAAAGACGCACATGTCGCCGCGCAGTGCGGCCCACGCCGCATCGGCGGCGTTGCGGTCGGGACGGCGGCCCTTCACCGGTCCGCTTTCGTCGACCCACGCGCCGCCGGTATCGCCATAAACGCCTGTCGAGGAAAGATATCCGGTCCACCCCGCCGGCGCGAGCGCCACCGCCTCGCCATAGCGGGCGAGCACTGGGTCGGTGCCGTCCGCCGGGGGCACCGACGACAGGATATGCGTCGCCGATCGCAGCGCGCCCAGCACCGCGGCCTCGTCGGCGAAGGCGATGCTGTCGCCGCGTCCGTCGCGCGTCGTCCCGCTCACCTCCCACCCGCGCGCGCGCAACCGGTCGGCGATATGGCCCGCCGCATAGCCCATTCCGAAAATCAGCATATGTCCCATCGCCGCCCTTATTGCGCGGCGCGCGGCGCAAGCCTAGACCCGCATTATGACCGACGCTTCTTCCTCCCCCGTTCCGCCCGTCACCATCCACCGCAGCGATTATCGCCCGCCCGAATGGCAGGTGCCCGACATCGCGCTCGATTTCGCGCTCGGCCTCGATACGACGCGCGTGGGTGCGGCGCTGTCGGTCGTGCGCCATGCCGATGCGCCGGCGCCGCTGACGCTGCGCGGCGACGGCCTGACGCCGCTCGCGGTGTGCGTCGATGGCGAAAGCTGGAACGATTGGCACATGGAGGGGGCCGACCTGATCGTCGATCTCGGCGATCGTACCCACGCCGTCGTCGAGGTCGATACGGCGATCGATCCCACGGCCAATACCCGGCTCATGGGCCTTTATGCCTCGAACGGCATGCTCTGCACCCAGTGCGAGGCCGAGGGGTTCCGGCGGATCACCTTCCATCCCGACCGTCCCGACGTCCTCAGCCGCTACAAGGTGCGGATGACGGGCGACAAGACGGCCTTTCCGATCCTGCTGTCGAACGGCAATTGCGTTGCAAAGGGTGCGGGTGACGACGGCAGCCATTGGGCTTTGTGGGAAGATCCCTGGCCGAAACCTTCCTATCTTTTCGCGCTCGTCGCGGGCGATCTTGTCGTCAACCGCGACAGCTTTACCACCATGTCGGGGCGCAAGGTCGAACTGGGCATCTGGGTGCGCGCGGGCGACGAGGGCCGCACCGGCCACGCGATGCAGGCGCTCAAGGACAGCATGGCGTGGGACGAGCGCGTCTATGGCCGCGAATATGACCTCGACCTGTTCAACATCGTCGCGGTCAGCGATTTCAACATGGGGGCGATGGAGAACAAGGGCCTCAACATCTTCAACACGCGTTATATCCTGGCCGATCCCGACACAGCGACCGACCTCGACTATGACGGGGTGCAGGGGGTGGTCGCGCACGAATATTTTCACAATTGGTCGGGCAATCGCGTCACCTGTCGCGACTGGTTCCAGCTCAGCCTGAAAGAAGGCTTCACCGTCTATCGCGACCAGAGTTTTTCGGCCGATATGGGTTCCGCACCGGTCAAGCGAATCGAGGATGTCCGCCTGCTTCGCGCCGCACAGTATCCGGAGGATGCGGGGCCGCTCGCGCACCCGATCCGGCCCGACAGCTATCAGGAGATCAGCAACTTCTACACCGCGACCGTTTACAACAAGGGCGCGGAGATCATCCGGATGATGGCGACCCTGCTCGGTCCGCAGCGCTTCCGCGCCGGCACCGACCTCTATTTCGACCGCCACGATGGCGAGGCCGCGACGTGCGAGGATTTCGTGCGCGCGATGGAGGAGGGCGGGGCGATCGACCTGACCCAGTTCCGCCGCTGGTACGAGCAGGCGGGGACGCCGCGGCTCAAGCTGACGCTTTCAGAGGATCAGGGGCAGTGGGCGCTCGATGTGGTGCAGACCGTGCCGCCGACCCCCGGCCAGCCCGAAAAACTGCCGATGATGATGCCGCTGCGTATCGCGGCCTTCGATAGAAGCGGCGGTGCATCGCTGCCCGATACGCTGGTGACGCTGACCGGTGCGACGCAGCGGATCGCGCTCGGCGCCTTCGACGGGCGCCCTGCCTTGTCGGTCAACCGCGGCTTTTCGGCACCGGTCATCGTCGATTTCGATCGCGCGCAGGGGGAACTCGCCTGGCTTGCGGCGCATGATCACGACCCCTTCGCGCGCTACGAAGCCTTGCAGCAGCTCATGCTCGACACGCTTGTCGCGGCAGCGGCGGGGAATGAAGTCGATCATCGGGCGGTGGTCGATGCGGTGGCGCAGACGTTGCGTGGGCGCGGCGAAGATCCGGCCTTCGTTGCCGAGGCGGTGCTGCTGCCCAGCGAGGCGTTCATCGGCGACCAGATGCTCACCGTCGATCCCGACGCAATCCGCCGCGAACGGCTGGCGCTGCAGGCCGCGATCGGCCGCGCGCTCGAGGAGGAATGGCGCGCGATACTGGCGGGCAAGGCACCGCCGGCGACCGACCTGTCGCCGCACGCCAAGGGTGAACGGCGCCTGCGCGGCGTCGCGCTCGCCTATCTTGCCGCGACGGGGATCGCCGATATCCCGGCGCTTGTCTTCGGGGTGTTTTCGGATGCCGACGGCATGACTGAGCGTCAGGCGGCGCTGGCGACGCTCGCGCATGGCGACAGCGACGAACGCGCCCATGCGCTCGACATCTTCTATCAGCGCTACCGCGACAATCCGCTCGTGCTCGACAAATGGTTCCAGGTACAGGCGTGGTCGATGCGCCCCGACACGGTGGAGGCGGTGCGCCAGCTGGCCGAGCATCCCGATTTCACCCTGTCCAATCCGAACCGGGTGCGATCGCTTTATGGGGCGTTCACGGGCAATCAGGCGGCCTTTCATCAGGCCGATGGCGCGGGCTATCGGCTGATCGCCGACCTTGTCATCGCGCTCGATCCGCGCAATCCGCAGACCGCGGCGCGAATGATCCCGCCGCTCGGGCGGTGGAAGCGCTTCGACGAGGCGCGCGCCGCGATGATGCGCGCCGAACTGGAACGCATCCTCGCCCAGCCCGGCCTGTCGCGTGACACGACCGAACAGGCGTCGAAGAGCTTGCTGGGCTGAGCGATCAGGCCGGCGCCGACAGCTTGGTGCCGACGACGCCGATCACGATCAGCGCCATGAAGCCGATCTGCACGGTGCCGATTTTTTCGCCGAACAGGACGATACCGCCGATGATGACGCCGACCGCGCCGAGGCCGGTCCAGATTGCATAGGCGGTGCCGGCCGAAATCTCGCGCATCGCAAAGGCGAGCAGCGCCATGTTGAGGAAGCTGAGCGCGATCGGCACCGTCGAGGCCTGCCACGTGCCCAGCGTTGCGGCCCATTTCAGGCTGAGTGCCCAGCAAATTTCGGTGAAAACGGCGATTGCCAGGATGAACCATCCCATGCGCGAGTCCTTTCGTCAGGCGGGCTCGTGCGGGAGGCGCACGCCGGAAACCCGAAAGAGGCGATGCGCGAAAGAGGCGGCTATCGCGGCCGCGGCTCGCCCCTAAGGGGCAGGCGCGCAAAGTGCAAGAGTGGAGCGACGAAGAGGCGCGGCGCGCGTCAGCCTGCGAGCCAGGCCGCGACGTCCGCGGCGACCTTGTTAGCGGCGCGGGTCAGCGCCTCGCCGACCGGCTTTGCCTCGATCTTGCCGCCGATCGGTTCGCGCACCTCGAAGCGGCGCTGTGTGACCGTCTTGCCGCCCGCCGCGACGCGCATCGCCTGGAGCGAGACGACCGCTTCGTTGGTGCGCGCATCGACGCCGAACTCGAGCAGCTGGCTGGCAAGCTGTTCGCCCGGTGCGGTCAGATACTGACCTTCGTCGAGCACGACCAGCGGGGTTTTTGCCGCAACGGTTTCCGACAGGAGCCGCTGGAACAGGCGCTGCGGCGCCTCCACCCACTGGGCGTCCTTGACATAGGCGACGCTCGCATCGTCCTGCTGCACCGGGATGCGCGTGGTGCGCAGCTTTTGCGGCGCATTCGGGATCAGGATCGTCAGCGTCTGCGCTTCGCCCGCCGAGCGCGCCTCGCCGACGACCGGGGCGACATCGGAATCGAGCGTGAGCAGAAAGGGCGGCGCCTTGCCGCCGAAACTGACACAGGCCGAGAGCGACAGCGCGCCCAGCGCGAGCAGCGCGGGGGTGCGAAGACGGCGAAGCGGGTGGGGCATGGCGGTCGTCATCCTCATTTCTTGTAATCGGGCAGCTTGCTGCCGCCGAGCACCGCGCCCGCGCCTTGCTGATCGAGCTTGTCGGTCAGGCTCGAAAGCGAGGAGGAGGTGCGGCGCAGGTCGCGGATCAGCGCATTCGCTTCGGGAATCGTCGTTTCGCTGAAGGTCTTGAGGCCGGGCCGGGCGTCCGAAATCGCCGATTCGAGCGTCTGCATCGACTTGTTTGCGGAGGCGAGCGTGTCGCGCAGATTGCGCATCGCAGGATCGACATTGCGGTCGATCGTGCCCTGCGTCGCGGCGGCAAGATTGCCGATCTGTTCGGCCGCGGTCCCCGTCTGCTGGATCGCAACGCGCGTGTCGGCGAGCGCGGCTTCGATCGCCGGTCCGTTGCGCGCGAGGATCGCGGTCGATTGCTCGACATTCTTCAGGATCGCCGCGAAGCTCGCCTGATTCTTGTCGTCGGCCAGTTCGGCCAGCCGCTCGGTCAGCGTCGACAGGCGCTGGAGAAGCTGCGGCGCGGTGTTGAGCAGTTCGCCGAGCCCACCAACGCGCGTCGGGATGACCGGTTTGCCGGCGGGGCCCTTGTCGGCGATCGGCGGCGCGCCCTTGACCGCGCCGTCGAGCGAGATTTGCGATACGCCGGTGAAGCCGACGCCTTCCAGCGCCGCGGTCGTCCCCTGCAGCACCGGCACATGCTCGTCGACTTCGATACGCACGCGGACGAATTGCGGATCGTCGGGCCACAGCGCGATCTGCCGCACCTGGCCGACGGGAACGCCGGAGAATTGCACCTGTGCGCCTTTGTTCAATCCGTCGACAGACTGTTTGAAAAATATATCATATTCCTGACGCTTGCCGCCGCTGTCGTTCGCCAGCCAGACCACGAACAGCGCGAGCGCAACGGTGAACAGCAGGACGAAGGCCCCGACCAGAACATTGTTCGACCGCGTTTCCATCAGCTCTTCCTATCTGCCCGCGTCAGCGCGTCGTTGCTGCCAGAGGCGGCGCGTCCGCGCGGTCCGTTGAAATATTCCTGTATCCAAGGATGCTCGGTGGCAAGAAGTTCCGGAATCGTGCCGACCGCGATCACTTTTTTCTCGGCCAGCACCGCGACCCGGTCGCAGGTGGCGTAGAGCGAATCAAGGTCGTGGGTGATCAGGAACACGGTCAGCCCCATCGTGTCGGCCAGTTCGCGGATCAGCTCGTCGAACTTCGCGGCGCCGATCGGGTCGAGCCCCGCGGTCGGTTCGTCGAGGAACAGCAGCGCCGGATCGAGCGCCAGCGCCCGCGCCAGTCCCGCACGCTTGACCATGCCGCCCGACAGCTCGGCCGGATATTTGGGGCCGGCATCGTTTGGCAGGCCGACCATCGCGACCTTGTAGGCCGCGATTTCGTCGAGCAGTTCAGAGTCCATGCGCGGATAAAATTCGCGCAGCGGCACCTGGATATTCTCCGCAACGGTGAGCGTCGAGAACAGCGCACCGCCCTGGAACATCACGCCCCAGCGACGGCGCAGGTCGCGCGATTCCTCTTCGTCGACGATCGTGTCGAGCGTCTTGCCATAGACTTCGACCTCGCCCGCGGTCGGGATCTGCAGCCCGATGATCGACCGCATCAGCACCGACTTGCCAGTGCCCGATCCGCCGACGACTCCCAATATCTCGCCCGACCGCACGTCGAGATCGAGGTCTTCGTGGATCACCGCATCGCCGAACTGGTTGCACAGGCCGCGCACCTTGATCGCAATGTCGAATTTTTCGGGTTCGATGAGCTCGGCCATCAGTTCCAGCCCAGCGAGGTGAAGAAAACGGCGAAAAAGGCGTCGAGAACGATGACGAGGAAGATGGCGGCGACAACCGCCGAGGTCGTCCGCTTGCCGACTTGCTCGGCATTCTGGCGCACCTGCATCCCTTCGTAACAGCCGGTGACGCCGATCAGGATGCCGAAAACCGGTGCCTTGATCAGCATGATCCAGAAATCGGTCATCGGGATGATTTCACGGATGCGCTGGACATAGGTCAGCGGCGGGATTTCCAGCCCGACCCAGCAGAAGATGCCGCCTCCGATGATCGCGCAGATGCTGGCATAAAAGCCGAGCAGCGGCATGGTGATCGTCGATGCCGCGACGCGCGGCAGGACGATCGCCTCCATCGGCGACACGCCGATCGTGCGCATCGCATCGACTTCCTCGGTCAGCTTCATCGTTCCGATTTGCGCGGCGAAGGCCGAACCCGACCGGCCGGCGACCATGATTGCGGTCATCAGCAATCCCAGCTCGCGGATCGAGGCACGGCCGACGAGGTTGATCGTGAACACCTCGAGCCCGAATTGCTTGAGCTGCACCGATCCCTGCTGCGCGATGACGATGCCGATAAGGAAGCTCATCAGCCCGATGATGGGCAGCGCGTCGACGCCGACGGTCTGGAACCGCGTGACGATCGCATTCCAGCGGATCGCGCGGCGCGCGCGGATCTGGTTGAACAGCGCGACGACCATCGCGCCGAAAAAGCCGATGATGCCAAGCAGTTCGTTCCAGATCGCCACACTTGCGGTGCCGAGCTGTTCGAGCATACGCACCCAGGCAGGGCGCCGGTCGCCATGGATGCGATACTCGCTGGTGTCGTTCGCCAGCGCGTCGAGCAGCCGCTGCGCATCCTGGCTCGCGCCGACGACCTTCGCGTCGTGGCGATGCATCGTGCGCGTCACGATCCACGCCCCGACGGTGTCGATGCGGGTAATATTTGAAAGATCGAGGAGCGAAATCGGTCCAAGCTCGTCGAGCCGCTGCGGCAGGTCGCCCATCCGGGCGAGCGTCAACCGGCCCGAGAAGCGGACCTCTGCGCCGTCAGCGCCATCATTCGTTTCGAAGTCCGCCCAAACCGCCATGACGCGGGCGACATTGGATTATTTGCCAGGGCACGGCAAGCGAATTGGCCGCGCTTGCGGCAGGCTGCGCTCTTGGCCGGCGGTGGGCGCGCGGTTATAGCGGGAGTATGGAGGTTCCGACGCTCGATCCCGTCCGCGACTATGCGCATCGTGTCGCGATGTACGACATGGACCGCACGATCACGCGGTCGGGGACGTATAGCGGCTTTCTGATGCACGTTGCGCGGCGGCGCCAGCAATGGCGGCTGCTGTTGCTGCCGCTGGTGGCGCTTGCCGCCGCTGCCTATTCCTTGCGGCTGATCGACCGGTCGCGGCTGAAGGCGATCAATCTGCGGCTGCTGGTCGGAAAGAGTTTCCACCGCGCCGAGATCGCTCCGCTCGCCGAAAGCTATGCCGATCAGGTCATCGCGCGCGGCGTGCACGCGGCGGCGCTCGACCAGATCGCGGCCGACCGCGCGGCGGGTTACCGCGTCCTCCTCGCGACCGCGTCCTTCCATCTCTATGTCGATGCGATCGCGCGGCGGCTGGGCATCGACGATGTGCTGGCGACCCGCCTCGACGCACCCGACGGCGCCGATCATATCCACGCGCGGCTGGCGGGCGACAATTGCTATGGCGCGGCCAAGTTCGCGCGCATCGGCGAATGGCTCGCCGATAATGCCATCACCCGCGAAGACGCGCACATCCGCGCCTATTCGGATCATGTCTCCGATCATCCGATGCTGGGCTTCGCCGACGAGGCGGTGGCGACGACGCCGTCGCGCGCGCTGAAGAAGCTGGCGCCGCAGCGGGGATGGGCCGTCGTCGACTGGCGGCAGAAGACATAGTCATCCCGGCGGTGCGGGAGGGCTTGCCTCGCTTCCGCTCAGACCGCGTCCAGTGCCTGCGCGAAGTCGGCGATCAGATCGTCAGCATCCTCGATCCCGATAGAGATGCGGACGAGATTGTCGGTGATGCCCAACGCTTTCTTGCGTTCGTCGGGGACCGACAGATGCGTCATCGCCGCCGGATGGCTCGCGAGCGTTTCGGTGCCGCCGAGGCTGACCGCGAGCTTCGCGATCTTGAGCGAGTCGAGAAAGCGGAAGCTCTCTTCCTCGCCGCCCTTGATGAACAGCGAGAAGGTCGATCCCGCGCCGCTGCAGTGGCGGTCGAAGATGTCCTGCTGGCGCGGGTCGGCAATGAAGCCGAGATAGCCTAGTCCTTCGACCTTGGGATGATCGCGCAGGAAGGTGCAGATCTTCAGCGCATTCTCGCCCGCCCGGCTCATGCGCAGTTCGAGCGTCTCGAGGCTGCGCAGCAGCATCCACGCCGTGTTGGGATCGCAGATGGTGCCGATCGTGTTGCGCATCGGCCGGATGATGTCGATCAGCCGCTGATCGCCCGCCACACCGCCCGCGACCAGGTCCGAATGACCGCCGGCATATTTGGTCAGGCTATAGACCACGAGTTCGGCGCCCTGCTTGAGCGGCTGTTGCCAGAGCGGGCCGAGGAAGGTGTTGTCGATCGCGATCGCGGGCTTGTGGTCGCCGGGGAAGGCGGCATCGCGTGCGCCGCGCACCGCCTCGACATCGACGAGCGCGTTGGTCGGGTTGGCCGGGCTTTCGAGATAGACGAGCGCGACCTTGCCGCCCTTTTCGTCGGCGAGCGCCTGGGCGCGGGCCAGCACGTCGTCGAGTTGTTCGCGCGTCGCGCCCGCCGGGAAATCGACGAAGCCGACGCCGAAGCGCGACAGGATGCGTGCAACCAACGTTTCGGTCGCGGCATAGAGCGGACCCGAATGAACGATCACGTCATTCTGTCCGACGAGCGCCAGCATCAGCGTCGCGATCGCCGACATCCCGCTCGAAAAGACGAGCGCATCATCGGCGCCGTCCCACAGCGCGAGCCGATCTTCGACGATCTCCTGATTGGGGCCGTTGAAGCGCGAATAGACGAGGCCGTCGGCGGGGCCCTGCCTTTTGCCGGTGATATGTTCGAAGAAGCGCTTGCCCGCCGCCGCGCTTTCGAACGCGAAGGTCGAGGTCAGGAAGATCGGCGGCTTCAACGAACCTTCGGACAGAAAAGGGTCATAGCCGTGCCCCATCATCTGCGTCGCGGGGGTCAGCTTCTTGCCGCCGACTGCTTCGATATTCGCCTTGTTCTTGCCGCGCGTGGCCATGACATGCTCCTGAAAATGATCGCGCAGCTATAGCAAGGCTGGTTACGATTGAAACCGGTTCGCGGTCAGCCGGGTCAGGCAAGCGCGGCGATGGCCCAGATAATGCCGATCAGCAGCGGTACGCCGAGCAGATCGAGCGCCAGCCCCGCCTTGAGCATACGCGGCAGAGCGATGTTGCCCGTCGCCCAGGCGAGCGCGTTGGGGCCGGTTCCCGATGGCAGCATGAAGCCCCAGCTTGCCGCCATCGCGACGGGCAGGGCAAGGAGGACGGGATCGGTGCCGGTGGCCGCGATCAGCGCGGCGAGCACGGGCATGATGCCGCTCGCCGTTGCGACATTGCTGGCGAATTCGGTGATCAGGATCGTCAGCGCGACGATCACCGCCGCAAGGAGGATCGTCGGGATCGAACCGAGCGGTGCGAGAACGGCGCCCAGCCAGGCAGCAAGTCCGCTCTGGGTGATTGCGGCAGCGAGGGCAAGCCCGCCACCGAACATCATGATGACGCCCCAGGGCGCGCGATCGGCTTCCTTCCAGACGAGCAGCGGCCGGCCGGTACCGTCGGGCACGACGAACAGCAGCAGGCTGCCCGCCACCGCGACGGTGCCGTCGGTCAGCGCGCCCTTCGGGAACAGCGGTTCGAGCCAGGGCTGCATCACCCAGGCGATCAGCACGAGCAGAAACACGGGCACGACGCGCCGCTCGGCGGTCGACCAGATTGCCTGGTTGCCGAGCGCGGCCGCCGCCGCGCGCCCGTCGAACGGATGCTCGGCAAGCCGCTGCACCCGCGCAAGGACGATCATCGCAAAGGGCACCGACACAAGCACCACCGGCACGCCATAAATCGCCCAGTCGAGGAAGGAGATGTGCAGCCCGAGCGTCCGCTCGATCAGGCCCGCGGCAATGGCGTTGGTCGGGCTGCCGACCAATGTGCCCAGTCCGCCGAGCGAAGCGGCGAAGGCAATCCCCATCATCACGGCGCCGGGGAAACCCTCGGTATCGCCCTCGCGGGCGCCGGCGGCTCCGACGACCGCCAGCGCGATCGGCACCATGATGAGCGCGGTGGACGTGTTGGAAATGAACATGCTGAGCAGCGCGGTCGCCGCCATGAAGGCGAAGAGCAGCCCGGTCGCGGTCGGCGACGCGCGCTTGAGCAGCGCCAGTGCGAGCCGGCGGTGCAGCCCGACGCGCTCGATCGCGAGCGCGAGGAACGCGCCGCCCAGGATCAGAAACAGGATCGGCGAATAATATTCCTTGGCGATGGCATTGGCGTCCATCACCCCGAAGGCCGGGACGGTCAGGAAGGGAAGGAGTGCGGTGACGGTCAGCGGCATCGCTTCGGTCATCCACCAGATTGCCATCAGGACGGTCAGCGCCGCAACGCGCCACGCCGTCGGTTCCATGCCCGCGGGGGCCGGCAGCGCCAGCATCGCGACGAAAGCCAGCAAGCCGCCGATCAGCCCGAGCAGGCGCGTGCGCGTCATCCGTCCCCCAATCCGATCACCGAAAGCTGCCGGCCATAGCTGTTCTCGCTTTTATGGCAGGCGCGGCGATAGCTGAAATATTCCTCTGCTTCGGCGTAGGTGTCCTGCCCGCCGATGGCAACCTTGGCGACGCCCGCGGCCGCGAGGCGCGCCGCGACATAGGCGGCGATGTCGAACATGGCGTGTCCCGGCTTGCCGGCCGCGAAGAAGCGTTCGTTGGCGGGATCGTCGGTGACGAAGCGCTGCACGAAACTGTCATCGACCTCATAGGACGCGCGGCCGATACAGGGGCCGATCGCGGCGACGACATTTCTGCGCCGCGCGCCGAGGCTTTCCATCGCGCCGAGCGCCGCGTCGGTGACCCCCGCGATTGCGCCTTTCCACCCGGCATGGGCCGCCGCGACGACGCCGGCCGAGCGATCGGCAAACAGCACCGGGACGCAATCGGCAGTGAGGATGCCGAGCAAGATGCCCGGCGTGCGCGTCGCCAGCGCGTCGGCTTCGGGTCGGGCGGCAAGGTCGCTGTCCGCATCGACGATATGGCAGCGATTGCCATGCACCTGATAAAGCCCTGTCAGAGTAGCGCCGGGCAGCACGGTGGCGCCGACGCGGCGGCGATTTTCCGCAATCAGCGCGGCATCGTCGCCCGATCCGACGCCGCAGTTGAGCGAGGCAAGGTCGCCGGTCGACATGCCGCCGCGCCGTCCGAAAAATCCGTGCGCGACCCCGGCGAGCGGGGCGGCGGTGGTGAAAGGCGGGGTCACAGGTCGAGCCTCCAGATCCGGTCTTCGTCGATATGATTGCCGACGCGGAATGCGTTGCGGCCGACATCGACGAAGCCATAGCGGCGGTAAAAAGCCTGCGCGCGCGGGTTCTCGGTGAAGACCGACAGATAGAGGATCGATGCCCTTTGGCGCGCCCAGTCGATGCCCCATTGCATCAGCGCCGCGGCAACGCCCGTCCCTTTGGCTTCGGCGGCGACATAAAGCTGGTGGAGTTCGGTCGCGCCCTCCGCCGGCTGCCCATCGGGCAGATCGAAATCGATGGGGCCAAGCTTGATATAGCCGAGGATCGCCTCGTCGGCGCCGCGGACGAGCGCGACTACCATCGCGGGATCGGCGATCTGCGCGCGCAGTTTCTCGGGCGGATTCCAGTCCGCGAGAAAGCTCGCCAGGTCGGCGGGATCGTAGATATGACCGAAGGTCTGCACGAAGGCGGCTTCGGCAAAGCGCGACAGCGCGTCGGCGTCGGCAGCGGTGGCGAGCGTGACGTCGGTCATGCAATCTCTCCCGAACTATCGAATCCGGCGGGCTGCGGCCAGCCGGCGCCGGTCAGCGCCATCGCCTGGAACAATGTTCCCATCTGATCACCCGCGACCAGCCGGTCGCGCTGTCTCTGCAAATCGCCCGCGCGTGCAGGCGAGGCAGCGACCAACGTCTGCAAGCGGGCGTCGATGCCCATCGCCTGCAACCACGCGCCCTGATCAACGGGGCCGAAGACGTTCGTGCCGGGGCGCCGCGCGGCATGGGCAAGCGCCGCGAAGTCGACATGGGCGGTCAGGTCGACCTCGCCCGGATCGGCGAAGGGATCGGCGAAACGATGCGCCTTTACCGCCTGCAGCGTGTCGCCGGTGGCGGGGCCGCAATAGCCATAGTCGATTGCGAGCAGCGCACCGCCCTGCCGTGCGAGCCTCGCGCTGCACCGATGGATCACCGCGGCGGCGGCGGGCGCGGTTTCGACGATCGTGCCTTCGGTGCGGTCGCGCAGCGCTGGCGGTATGGCCTCGTCGGCTGGAACCGTGTCCGGAGCAGCAGTTATGCTGTTGCCCCCACGCACGACGATGCGCTCGCGCCAGCCGTCCTTCGTTGCCACATATTGATGGACGGGCAGCGCGTCGAAAAATTCATTGGCGATGACGATCAGCGGCAGGTCGTCCGGCAGGCTGTCGATCTCGTCATGATGCTCTGCGTCCGGCAGGCGCGCCGATTGCGCCGCGCGCAGCGCGGGGCTCGTCTCGACGAGGTGGAGGCCCTGCGGCTTGCAGTCGAAGCGGGCGGCGGTGCGCAGCGCGTCGGCGGCGAGTGTGCCGCGCCCCGGCCCCAGTTCGACATAATGAAAGGCGGGGCCGCCCGCACGGGTCCACAGGTCGGCGATCCAGATGCCGACCATTTCGCCGAACATCTGGCTGATTTCGGGCGCCGTGGTGAAATCGCCCGCGGCGCCGAGCGGGTCGCGCGTCGCATAATAATGCGCGTTCGCCGCCGCCATATAATCGGCGACCGTCACCGTCCGCGCCGCGGCAATTTCCCTCATCAAATCGTCGGGGGTCGGCGGTCCGTCAGGCAATGCTGTCGGACCCCGCGACGGGTTCGACGCGCTGGCGCCGGCCCTTGGCGGTGGCAACGAGCCAGATGCCGGCGAGCAGCATCGGCACGGTCAACCACTGGCCCATCGACAGGCCGGTCATATCGACGACCCACTGGCGCTGGACATCGGGCTCGCGGAAATATTCGACGACGAAACGGCTGACGCCATAGAGGATCGCGGCCATGCCGAACAGGAATCCGGGCTTGTAGCGCGCATCGGTGCGCCAGAAGAACCAGGCGAGCACCGCCATCATGACGATGCCTTCCAGCCCGGCTTCGTAAAGCTGGCTGGGATGTCGCGGGTCCATCGTCCCGCTTTCGGGAAAGATGATCGCCCACGGCACCGTCGTGGCGCGACCCCACAGCTCTCCGTTCACGAAATTGGCGAGGCGGCCGAAAAAGAGGCCGAAGGGCACAACGCACGCAACATAGTCGCAAAAGCGCAGAAAGCTGAGCTTCTCCTTGCGCGTCACATACCAGATCGCGACCAGCACGCCGAGCACGCCGCCGTGCAGCGACATGCCGCCGTCCCAGAGGCGAAAGACCGCGGCGGGGTCGCGAATGTAGGATTCCAGATTGTAGAACAGGACATAGCCGATGCGTCCGCCCAGGATGATTCCCAGCATCGCATAGAAGATCATGTCGTCGGCGTGACGGGGCGCCATCGGCGAGCCCGGCTGGTCGATCAGCTTGGTAAGATACCAATAGCCGACGAAAATGCCCGCGAGATAGGCGAGGGCGTACCAACGGATCGGTAGCCCGAATACCGAAAAGGCAATCGCGCTATTGTCTCCCATCAGGTCATGGAAGTTCACATATTGCGTTGCTTCGGCTAGGGTTGCAAAAAGAAACATATATTCTCGGAACCTTCCCCAGGAGAGGGCTTCCCCATAAGGGGTAAGCGCCACGAGACCAAGAGGAGAGATACAGGATGCCATCCGCGCTCGATCTGCGCCTGGACGCCGCATATGAACTGATCACCGGCCCGGGCGGGCCGATCCAGGTCGGATCCATCGAAAAGGACGGGCGTTCGCTGCCCTTCATCACCAATGCGCCGACGAATCTGGGCGACTATGTTGCGTTTTTTTGTGCGCAGCATGGCGACGCCACCTTTCTGGTCGAAGGCGATGAAAGGCTGAGCTTCAAACAGGTCTATGCCGCCGCGCGGAAAGTTGCGGCGGGACTGATCGAAACGCACGGCGTCGCGCGCGGCGACCGTGTCGGGCTGGCGATGCGCAATGCCAATGTCTGGTGCGTCAGCTACCTCGGCATCCTGCTTGCGGGCGGCTGCGCGACCCTGCTCAACGGCTGGTGGCAGGGCGGCGAGCTGGCCGCGGGAATCGAGGATGCGGAGGCGAAGCTGGTGATCGCCGATCCGCAGCGCGCGGCGCGACTGGCCGAACCCGGCGTGACGCACAGTGCCAAGGTCGTGACGCTCGACATCACGCGCCCGATCGCCGAAGCGATCGCGCCGGTCAGCGGCAGCGCCGACACCGCCTTGCCCGCGCTGACGGGTGATGATCTGGCGACGATTCTCTTTACCTCCGGTTCGACGGGTCAGTCGAAGGGCGCCTATTCGCGTCACCGTTCGGTGGTCCAGGCGATCTTCAACTATGTCACCCAGACCGCGAGCATCGTCCATCTTCTGACCGAAGACGGGCAGATGTCCGATATTCAGCCCGCGACGCTGATCTGCACCCCGCTGTTCCACGTCACCGCCGAAATCCCGGTGTTCCTGCAAAGCTTCGCGCTCGGCCGGAAGCTTGTGCTGATGCCGAAGTGGAATGCCGAAGAGGCGATGCGGCTGATCCAGGACGAACAGGTCAATTATTTCGTCGGCGTGCCGCTGATGAGCTACGAGATTCTCGTCCATCCGAACCGCAAGAATTACGATCTGTCGACGTGCAAGAGCTACGCCGGCGGCGGGGCGCCGCGCCCGCCCGAACATGTGAAGCGCCTGGCGACCGAAATGGGCGAGGGCAAGCCGCTGCTCGGCTATGGCCTTACCGAAACCAACGCCGTGGGCTGCGGCATCATCAACGAAAATTACGTCGAAAAGCCGCTTTCGACCGGCCCGGCGTCGAAACCGCTCGTCGATCTTGCGATCCTCGACGACAATGGCGCGGCGCTCGCGCAGGGACAGGTCGGCGAAGTATGCATCCGGTCGATCTGCAATTTCGAAGGCTATTGGAACAATCCGGCGGCGACCAAGGCGGCCTTTTTCGACAATGGCTATTTCCGCACCGGCGACCTCGGCTATCTTGATGCCGACGGCTATCTGTTCATCGTCGATCGCAAGAAGGACATCATCATCCGCGGCGGCGAGAATATCAGCTGTCAGGAGGTCGAGGCGGCGATCTACGAACATGCCGACGTCAACGAATGCGCGGTGTTCGGCCTGCCCGACGAGCGGCTGGGCGAAGTAGTCGGCGCGGTCGTGTGGCTGAAACCCGAGAGCAGCGTCGATGCAAACGAACTGACGGCCTTCCTGCAGGAGCGGCTGGCGGCGTTCAAGGTGCCCTATCGCATCTGGATGGCAACCGATGCGCTGCCGAAGCTGGGCAGCGAAAAGATCGACAAGGTCAGCCTGCGCAACAAATATCGCGAGGAATTTGCGGCTCAGCCCGCGGCATGATCGCAACGACGGCGTAACCGGAGAGGGAGCGGGAGCGAATGAGGGATATGGAAGAGGACCAGTCCCCCGTCGCCCCCGCGGCCGCCCCGCCGCCGCGCGTCTATCGCCATCGGCTGCCGACGCGGCTTTGGCACTGGATCAACGCCGCGACGCTGCTCGTCATGCTGATGAGCGGGCTGATGATCTTCAACGCGCACCCGCGCCTCTATTGGGGGCAATATGGCGCGAACTACGACCAGCCGTGGCTGTCGATCGGGTCGAAGGCGAATCGCGGCTACCTCCGCATTGCCGCGGTCGAGATCGACACGACGGGTGTGCTTGGCCGCTGGACCGACGCCAATGGTGCGACGAAGACCTGGGCCTTTCCGGGCTGGGCGACGATTCCCACCAGCTACAGCCTTGCCGACGGGCGGCGCTGGCACCTCTTCTTCGCCTGGGTGCTGGCGATCAGCCTGACGCTCTATATGCTGTGGACCGCGATCGGCGGGCATTTGCGCAAGGATCTGCACGTCCGGCGCCCCGAATGGTCGCCGGGGCATATCTGGCAGGATATCAAGGATCACGCCCGGCTGCGCTTTCCGACGGGCGAAGCGGCGGCGCGGTACAATATCCTGCAAAAGCTCAGCTATATCGGCGTGATCTTCGTGCTGCTGCCGCTGATGATCGCAACCGGGCTGACGATGTCGCCGGGGATGAACGCCGCGGCGCCGTGGCTGCTCGACCTGTTCGGCGGGCGCCAGTCGGCGCGCTCGATCCATTTCATCCTGGCCTGGGCGCTCGTCGCCTTCTTCCTCGTCCATATCGCGATGGTGCTGCTCGCCGGGCCGGTCAACGAACTGCGCTCGATGCTTACGGGCTGGTTCCGTCTGCCGGCCGACAAGCCTCGCGTGGGAGAAAACGCATGACCGGCCTGATCCTGCCGCGACGCGAACTGATCGTCCGCGCGGGCGGTATGGCGGCCGCGCTGCCGCTGCTCGCTGCGTGCGATCGGGTCAACGAGGCGCCCGCAGTGCGCAAGATCCTGTCGATGGGCGAGGAGATGAACCGCGCCAGCCAGCGGGCGCTGACGGATCGCGACGCCCTCGCCCCCGAATATGGCCGCGCCGACCTGTCGCCCGTCTTTCGCGCCAACGGCACCCGCCTGCCCGAAGGGGCAGACTATCCCGCGCACGCCGCGAACGGCTTTGCCGACTGGCGTGTTCGCGTATCGGGGCTGGTCGCGCGGCCCTTGTCGCTGTCGCTCGCCGATTTGCGGGCGATGCCGCAACGTCGGCAGATCACCCGCCACGACTGCGTCGAGGGCTGGAGCGCGATCGCCGAATGGATGGGGCCGCAACTGCGCCAAGTGTTGGCAGCGGCAGGGGTGCGCGATGCGGCGCGCTATATCGTCTTTCATTGTGCCGACCGGATCGGAGGCGCGGCTTATTATGAAAGCTGCGACATGGTCGATGCGCTTCATCCGCAAACCATCCTTGCGTGGGCGCTCAACGGATCGGTATTGCCGATCGCCAACGGCGCGCCGTTGCGGCTGCGGATCGAGCGGCAGCTCGGTTACAAGCATGCCAAATATCTGACCGGCATCGAAGCGGTCGCCAGCCTCGAAAAGGTGGGGGCGGGGAAGGGCGGCTTCTGGGAAGACCGCATTGATTATGAATGGTATGCGGGTATTTAGGGGGCCGCAGGGGGCAGGCAAGACGCAAAAAAAGGTCGCACCCATGTCCATTCTCCGCCCGTTCCTGGCCCGCGTCATCCGTCACGGCCAGCTGACCGTCCTGTCGCCGGACGGGAGCAGCGAAAGCTTCGGCGCGCCAGCCGCCGGCTATCCCGAAGTGACGGTGCGTTTTACCACGCGAAAGGGGATGCGCCGCATCATCCTCGATCCGCGGCTCGGCGCCGCCGAAGCCTTCATGGACGGCGAGATGGAGATCGTTCAGGGCGATATCATGGAGCTGATCGGCCTGCTGCGCGCGAACACGCCGTGGGACCGCGGCGCAAAGCTCAAGGACAAGACCGCGCTCGGCGAATGGATCGAGGGGATGAAGACGCGGCTCAATTCGATCAACCGCCGGCGCTCGTCGCGCGCGAATGTCGCGCATCATTACGACATCGGCAACGACCTCTACCGCCTCTTCCTCGACAGCGACATGCAATATAGCTGCGCCTATTGGCCGCGCCCCGACATGACGCTGGAGGAGGCTCAGGCGGCGAAAAAGGCGCATATCGCGGCCAAGCTGGCGCTCGCGCCGGGGCAGCGCGTGCTCGACATCGGCTGCGGATGGGGCGGCATGGCGATCGCCCTCGCGCAGCTCGAACGGGTCGAGGTGCTGGGGATCACCCTGTCCGAAGAACAGCTCGCGCTCGCCCGCGAACGCGCCACGGCGGCGGGTGTGGCCGACCGGGTGCGCTTCGAACTGATCGACTATCGCGACCTTGCCGAGCGCGAGGTCGGGGGTTTCGACCGGATCGTGTCGGTGGGCATGTTCGAACATGTCGGCGCCGCCAATTTCGAAACCTTCTTTCGCGCCTGCGCCAATCTGATGACCGCCGACGGCGTGATGCTGCTCCACACCATCGGCCGTTTCGGTAAACCCGGCGCGACCGACGCCTTCACGCGCAAATATATCTTCCCCGGCGGCTATATCCCCGCGCTCAGCGAAACGGTCGCGGCGAGCGAAAAGAGCCGGCTGATCGTCACCGACGTCGAAACGCTGCGGCTGCATTATGCGCTTACGCTGCGCCAATGGTATGCGCGCACGCTGGCGCATCGGGGCGAGATCGTCGCCATGATGGACGAACGCTTCTATCGCATGTGGACCTTCTACCTGGCCGGCGCCACCGCGGCCTTCGAAAGCGGCGGGATGGGCAATTACCAGATCCAGTTCGCCCGCAGCCGCCACGCCCTGCCGCTGACCCGCGACTATATGGCTGAAGCCGAGGAGCATTATCTTTAGCCTCGCGATGGGAAGGGCGACAGGGGTCTGCTTCGGGGTGGAAGGGGACTTCGCCGCTCACCGCTTCGTGTTCCCCGGCGAAAGCCGGGGTCTAGGGCGTCGAACGCTGACGTCGGTGCCGTAAAGCCCTAGGCCCCGGCCTTCGCCGGGGAACACATATAGATGCTGGGCTCCACCTCAGTCGTCATCCCGGACTTGATCAGGGATCCATTATTCCGACGCTGCGTGAATGGATCCCTGATCAAGTCCGGGATGACGAAGGAAAATAAGTCCGCAACCGGTCGGATGCCGCCATTTCATCCCAGAAAGTCGCTGTCCTACAAAACCGGGTCGCGCTAGCCTCCTGTTTATGCCGTTTATTTCCACCCATATTGATCGCTTCGCCGCTTCGCCGCTTCGCCGCTTCGACCCGATCGCCCCTAAAGCGAAGAGGGAGATAGTTTGACCCTGCGCCTCGGTTCTCTTGTCGCGTTTGGGCTGCCGTTGAGGCCGCCAGCGGCTGCGCGACTATGATTTGCGCGTGAAGTTTCGCAGTTTTCCGTCTCTTTTTCCGATCGGGCCGTTGCGCCGCGTCGGCAGTCCTGCTAGCCGCGCCCGCGTCATTTCCCGCCAGAAGGTGCTGCCATGTCCGAATCCATCAAGCGCGTCGTCCTTGCCTATTCAGGGGGACTCGACACCAGCGTCATCCTGAAATGGCTGCAGGTCACCTATGGGTGCGAGGTGGTGACCTTCACCGCCGATCTGGGACAGGGCGAGGAACTCGAACCGGCGCGGGCCAAGGCCGAGCTGATGGGGATCAAGCCCGAGCATATCTATATCGACGATGTGCGCGAGGAATTCGTGCGCGACTTCGTTTTCCCGATGATGCGCGCCAATGCGCGTTATGAAGGCGATTATCTGCTCGGCACGTCGATCGCGCGGCCGTTGATTTCGAAGCGGCTGGTCGAAATCGCGCGCGAAACGGGCGCCGACGCGGTGGCGCACGGCGCGACGGGCAAGGGCAATGACCAGGTGCGCTTCGAACTGTCCTGTTATGCGCTCAACCCCGACATCAAGGTGATCGCGCCGTGGCGCGAATGGGATCTGACGAGCCGCACCGCGCTGATCGACTTCGCCGAAAAGAACCAGATTCCGGTGCCGAAGGACAAGCGCGGCGAAAGCCCCTTCTCGACCGACGCGAACCTGCTGCACACGTCCTCGGAAGGCAAGGTGCTCGAGGATCCGTGGCAGGAAACGCCCGATTACGTCTATTCGCGCACCGTGAATCCCGAGGATGCACCCGACGCGCCCGAATATATCACGATCGATTTCGAACGCGGCGATGGCGTCGCGCTCAACGGTCAGGCGATGTCGCCCGCGACGCT
The DNA here is from genome assembly GCF_001610975.1 of Sphingopyxis terrae subsp. terrae NBRC 15098. Taxonomy (NCBI): domain Bacteria; kingdom Pseudomonadati; phylum Pseudomonadota; class Alphaproteobacteria; order Sphingomonadales; family Sphingopyxidaceae; genus Sphingopyxis; species Sphingopyxis terrae. The sequence goes on from NZ_CP013342.1 coordinate 2,554,057, forward strand.
GCTTGCGGCGCTCAACGACCTTGGCCGCAAGCATGGCATCGGCCGCCTCGACCTCGTCGAAAACCGCTTCGTCGGCATGAAGTCGCGCGGTATGTACGAAACGCCGGGCGGCGAAATCTATGCCCGGGCGCATCGCGGGATCGAAAGCATCACGCTCGATCGCGGCGCGGCGCACCTAAAGGACGAGCTGATGCCGAAATATGCCGAGCTCATCTACAATGGCTTCTGGTTCGCGCCCGAGCGCGAGATGCTGCAGGCCGCGATCGACCACAGTCAGGAAAAGGTGAGCGGCACCGTCCGCCTGAAGCTCTACAAGGGCAATGCCAGCGTCGTCGGCCGCAAGTCGCCGAACAGCCTCTACAGCGAAGCGCATGTAACGTTCGAGGATGATGCCGGCGCTTATGACCAGAAGGATGCGGCGGGCTTCATCAAGCTGAACGCGCTGCGTCTCAAGTTGCTCGCGAAGCGCGATCGGTGACGCAGACGGGCAAGACGGCGATCCGGCAGGCCCGGGTGCCGTGGCGCTTTGTGCTGTTCACCGTCCTGCTCGCCGACATACTGCTCTTTCATCTGCGCTTCGCTTGGCCCGAGGCGGCGCTGCTCGGCTTCGTCGCCGCAGCACTGGTCTTCTTCGCAACGCTGGTGCCGCTGTTCCGCGACGGCAATGGCGCGATCCGCGAACAGGCCCAGCGCAACGATCCCGATCAGCTCATCTCGCTCGCGATCACCGTCGCGGTGCTGATGCTTGTGCTGTTCGGCGTCGGCTTCATTCTCCACGGCCGCGCCGACGCGCCGCTGCTCTGGCAGAAGATTTTGGTGCTCGGCACGCTGCTCGTCGCCTGGCTGTTCTTCAACATGGTGTTCGCGCTGCACTATGCGCATCTGTTCTACGCGCCCGATCGCAAGGGCGAGTATCGCGGCGGCATCGAATTTCCCGGCGAGCGCCAGCCCGGATATTGGGATTTCGCCTATTTCGCCTACACGCTGGGGATGACCTTTCAGACCAGCGATGTGGAGATCCACAGCCCGCATTGGCGCCGCATCGCGCTGGTCCAGAGCTTTGCCGCTTTCGTCTTCAACATCGGCGTCATCGCTTTCACGATAAACAGTCTCAGCGGCGGTTGAACCGGATTGCCGGGCCGATGGTCGCGCGACATGCCGTTTCCGGTCTTCATTTCCGGTCGCCTATGCTAATTTGCGGCATGGGGCGGACTCGGAGAACAGCATATGGATGCGCCGCCCGCCCATGATTCCGCCCGTCACGAATGGATGCCCTGCCTTGTCTGGCTGCCACGCTTTGCCCTGATCGTAACGACGCATGGCATCGCCACGCGCCTGCTACTGCCCGGCGCTTATTATGTGCGCTGGTCGCGCTCGCTGGGCCGGAAAATCTATCGCCGTCGCCATTAACTTCCTTTGGAAAGTATATTGTCTCGATTTCGCGAACGAATGGCACTGAATTTCACAAATAACGGCTTAGCATGACGTCACATCCTGCGCTAAGGGCGACGTCATGACCGCCATGCGCTTTTTTTCGGACAATGCCGCCGCCGTCCATCCCGCCGTAATGGAGGCGCTCGTCGCCGCCAATCATGTCGACACCGCCTATGACGGCGACGCGATCAGCCGGTCGCTCGACGCGGCCTTTTCAGACCTGTTCGAAACCTCTTGCGAGGTGGTGTGGATCGCGACCGGCACCGCGGCGAACAGCATCATCCTCGCCCATTTCGTGCGGCCGTGGCAGGGCATCCTCTGCTATGAAGAGGCGCATATCGAAGTCGACGAATGCGGCGCGCCGACCTTCTATTCGGGCGGCGCCAAGCTGATGACGCTGCCGGGCGCGGGCGCGAAGATCGACGCCGATGCGCTGAAGGCGCGGATCGCCGGTATCCGCAGGGATGTGCATCAGGTGCAGCCCGCCGCGATCAGCATCACCAACGCCACCGAATATGGCCTGGCGTGGCGGCCGGACGAAGTGCGCGAAATCAGTGAAATAGCGCGCGCCAATGGCATGAAGCTGCATATGGATGGCGCGCGTTTTGCCAATGCAGTCGCCTTCGCCGGCTGTTCGCCCGCCGATGTGACGTGGCGCGCGGGAGTCGATGCGCTGTCGTTCGGTTTCACCAAAAATGGTGCGATGATGGCCGAGGCACTGGTTTTCTTTGGTGGCAGCGGCGGGGCGGGGGTGCGCGAGCTCAAGAAGCGCGGCGGACATCTGCTCAGCAAGGGACGCTTCGTCGCAGCGCAGATTCGCGCGATGCTGAAGGACGATCTGTGGCTCGCCAATGCGCGCGCCGCCAACGCCGGCGCGCAGGCGCTCGCGCAGGCGTGCGGCGACCGGCTGATGCACCCCGTCGAGGCGAACGAACTCTTCGTGCGGCTGAGCGCCGAGGAAGCCGCCGACCTGCGCGCCCGGGGCTTCGACTTTTACGATTGGGGCGAGGGCGCCGCTCGTCTTGTCACGAGCTGGGACCAGGATGCCGCCGCAGTGGCGCCGCTCGCCGCCGCGATCGCGGCGCTATGACCGCACCGTCGGCGTCGCTGCTCAGCCCGCGCGTCCTGCTTCCCTTTGCGCTGGTAACGCTGATCTGGGGGTCGACCTGGATCGTCATCAAGGGACAGCTTGGCATCGTACCGCCGAGCTGGTCGGTCACCTATCGTTTTGCGGTTGCGGCGGCGGCAATGTTCGCCTTTGCCGTCGTCCGCCGTGAGCAATTGATGCCGGGTCCGCGCGCGCTGGCATTTGCCGCCATGCTCGGCGTCGCGCAATTCGCCTTCAACTTCAATTTCGTCTACCGCGCCGAACAGCATATCACGTCGGGGCTGGTGGCGGTGCTGTTCGCGTTGCTGATCGTTCCCAACACGTTGCTTGGCCGCCTGTTCCTCCGCACGCCGGTCGAGGGGCGCTTTCTGGCGGGGGCGGGGATTGCGATCGTCGGGGTGGCGATGATGATCCTGCACGAATATCGCGCCGCCGCGCTCGACGCGCACGCCGTGCTGATCGGAACCGCGCTCACCCTGTCGGGGGTGCTCAGCGCCTCGATTTCCAATGTGATGCAGGGGACGCATTTCGCGCGCGCGCAGTCGATGATCGTGATGATCGCGTGGGCCATGCTGTTCGGCGCGCTTGCCGACGGCGCCTTTGCGTGGATCACCACCGGTCAGCCGCAGATCGAGGCGACGCCGGCCTATATCGGCGGCGTCTTCTATCTCGGCGTCATTGCGAGCGCAGTGACCTTTCCGCTCTATTTCGGCGTCATCCGCGCGGTGGGGCCGGGCCAGGCGGCGTGGTCGAGCGTGCTCATACCGATCATCGCGATGGGCTTTTCGACCGCGCTCGAGGGGTATCACTGGGCGCCGCTGTCGATCGCGGGCGGCGCGGTCGCGCTTGTCGGACTGGTGATCGCGGTCGCGAAACGGCCTGCCAAACCCTCCGTCAGCGGCAATATGGTGTCGATGCCGGTCGAGAGCGACTAGCCCGCGCTGATCCGTTCGATATCGGCGCCGACCGCCTGCAGCTTTTCCTCCAGCCGCTCATAGCCGCGGTCGAGGTGATAGACGCGGTTGACCTCGGTCTGGCCCTGCGCCGCCAGCCCCGCGATGATCAGGCTCATCGATGCGCGCAGGTCGGTCGCCATCACCGGCGCGCCGACCAGATGATCGACGCCGCGGACGATCGCGGTGCGGCCCTTGACCTGGATGTCGCAGCCCATGCGCGCGAGTTCGGGGACGTGCATGTAGCGGTTTTCAAAGATCGTCTCGGTGAACAGCGAGGCGCCCGTACCGAGCGTCGCCATCGCCATGAACTGCGCCTGCATGTCGGTGGCAAAGCCGGGGTAGGGCGCGGTCGATAGCGTGACGGGCTCGGCGCGGCCGTCCATAGCGACGCGGATCCCGGCCTTGGTCGTCTCGACCGTCGCACCGGCTTCGCGCAGCGCGGCGAGCGTCGCTTCCATCTCGTCGGCCTTGGCACCGACCAGTTCGACATCGCCCTGGGTGATCACCGCGGCGCAGGCGTAGCTGCCCGCCTCGATGCGGTCGGCCATCACGCGATAGGTCGCGCCATGCAGGCGGTCGACGCCTTCGATCGTCAGCGTTTCGGTCCCGATGCCGTCGATATGCGCGCCCATCGCGACCAGGCAGTTGCACAGATCGACGATCTCGGGCTCGCGCGCGGCGTTTTCGAGAACGCAGGTGCCCTTGGCGAGAACTGCCGCCATCACCGCATTTTCGGTCGCGCCGACCGAGACGACGGGGAAGGTGAACTTGCCGCCGGCAAGGCGCCCGCCGGGGGCGACGGCCTTCACATAGCCCGACGCGAGCTCGATCTCGGCGCCGAACGCTTCCAGCGCCTTCAGATGCAGGTCGATCGGGCGATTGCCGATGGCGCAGCCGCCCGGCAGCGACACGGTGGCTTCGCCCGCGCGCGCGAGCAGCGGGCCGAGCACGAGGATCGACGCGCGCATCTTGCGGACGATGTCATAGGGTGCGACGGTCGAGGTCAGCGTCGTCGCGCGCGCGGTCATCACGCGGCCGAAATCCTCGGGCCGCGATCCTTCGATCGTCGTCGAACAGCCGAGCTGGTTGAGCAGATGCCCGAAGCCATCGACGTCGGCGAGCCGCGGCAGGTTGCGCAGGGTCAGCGGCTCGTCGGTCAGCAGCGCACAGGGTAGAAGGGTGAGCGCGGCGTTCTTGGCGCCCGAGATGGGGATACGGCCCTTGAGTCGCTGGCCGCCGCGAATGACGATCTGATCCATCGGGCGTCTTTAGCGGATGCGTGGGTGCGTGCAAGCGGATGCGGTGGTCGGGTTGCGACCGAAGTACGATATTTACGGCATCGTCATCCCGGACTTGCACCCCGGCTTGCGCCGGCGAACGCAAGGCGATTTGCCGCAACGTCCGCTCTCCAACCCAATGCCGCCAATCCGCCAAACGCCGCCGCAGTCGCCACCGACCCGCCATTTGTTGCAGCTTGCCAGCGGCGCCGCGCTCGGCCAGACGGTTTTGAAATGAAACCAGAGGAGCGATGCATGAGCGGCGATTTCGATCAGGTGCGGGTCAGGCTGGCGACGGGGGTCGAACTCGACGTTGTTGATATGGGGCCGCGCGATGCGCCGGTGCTGATATTCCTCCACGGCTTTCCCGAATCGCACCGCACCTGGCGCTTTCAGCTGCCGCATTTCGCGCAGCATTTCCGCTGCATCGCGCCCGATCAGCGCGGCTATCGCGGGTCGTCGAAGCCGCAGGACGCCGCCTCCTACACCCCCGACAAGCTGATCGCCGATATCTTTGCGCTCGCCGACGCGCTGGACGTCGGCGATTTTACGGTCGTCGGGCATGATTGGGGTGGGGCGATCGCGTGGGGCGTGGCGCTCGGCGGTCAGCCAGGAGGGCTGCATCCCGAATGGTCGGGCCGCGTCACGCGGGCGGTCATCGCCAATGCGCCGCACCCTGCGATCTTTCAGCGCCTGCTGCTGACCAATGCCGAGCAGCGCGCCGCGAGCCAGTATATCCGCACCTTCCGCGATCCTGCCAGCGATGCGATTATCGAGGAGCATGGCATCGCGGGCATCCTTGCCCATGCCTTTGCGGGCAGGGTGCCGAGCGGCGGGATCCAGCCGCCCGACGAGATCGCCCGGCTGCTCAAGGATTGGGAGGATCGCGACACCTGCCGCGCAATGATCAACTGGTATCGCGGTTCGCCCGCCAATGTGCCCGCAATGGACGACCCCTATGCCGAGCCGCCCGCGATGCCTTTTCCGAAGCTGACGATCCCGACGCTGGTCGTCTGGGCGCTCGACGATGTCGCGCTGCCCCCGTGCAATCTCGACGGGATCGAAGAACTGGTGCCCGATATCTCCATCGTGAAGGTGCCGGGCTGCGGCCATTTTGTGCCTTGGGAAGCGCCCGATGCGGTCAACGCCGCGATGGACGAATTTCTCGCCGCAAACTGACCCGCGTCGCCGTTTAGCGGAGCCCGAAAAACGGCGGACGACTATAACAGTCGCCCGCCGGAGGGGTCGGTTTTGGGGTGCACCTTCAGTCCGTCCACTGGTTTGCGACCCAAAAACTGAAGGTGCGATTTAACCATAGATTTGGCCTATATTGCAGGCTTTCAGATTCTCCCGCATTCGGCATATTCGCTGGATGAACGCGGGAGAAGTCAGGGCAATCGCCAAGGTCGACCGGATCGACGGCCCGAGCAGTTGGACGGTGTCTGGCGATTGTCACATGCTGATCCTTTACGAAGCGGGCAGCTACCACTGGCTCGAGACCTGGCTCGACGGACGGCGAACATCGCTTGGCGATCCGATCCCCGGCGAAATGTGGCTGGCGCCCTTCGGTCACGAATATCGTGCGACGGCGCAGGGCGGCGCGGTGCGTAGCATCGAGGTCGAAATTCCGCACCACCGGCTCGCCGTTTCGCCCCATGCGCGGGCGATCGCGGGGCATGACGATCCGGCGATGGCGGCGCTCGCCCGCGCGCTCGCGGCGGGCGATGCCCAGGCGGGCGACGCGCTCATCGCCGCGATCGCCGAACGGCTCGCAACCACGGCAACGCTTCCGGTACAGCCGGGCATCGCGCGGCGCATCGACGATCTGATGCGTTATATCCAGAAGGGCCTCGAAACCCAGCTGTCGGTGCACGAACTTGCCGAGGAAGCCGGCATGTCGGTCAATAATCTGATCGTCCAGTTCGCGCGCGCGACGGGGCGCACGCCGGCGCAATATGTGCTGCATCAGCGGCTGCGCCGCGCCTGCTGGTTTCTGCTTAACCGGCCGCTGAGCGTCGCCGAAATCGCCTTTGCAACCGGCTTTTCGAGTCACGCGCATCTTTGTTCTGTGTTTCGGCGCAGGCTTGCTATGTCTCCCGGCCAGTGGCGCAAACTTATGAAGGGGAGGGCGAGCGTCGATGGCGAGGACCAATCTGTTTCGGGCGCGTGACGCGCACGGCCATGCGCCAGTCACCTATATCGAGCTGTTCTTCGACCTCGTTTTCGTCTTCGCGATAACCCAGCTTTCGCACGGTCTGCTCGCGCATCTGTCGCTGATGGGGGCGTTGCAGGCGCTGATCCTGCTGTTCGCGGTCTGGTGGGTGTGGATTTACACGACCTGGGTTGCGAACTGGCTCAACCCCGACCGCGCCAATGTCCGCCTGATGCTGATCCTGCTGATGCTCGCGGGGCTCGCGCTGTCGAGTGCCATTCCCTACGCGTTCGGCAAGAATGGCTGGCTGTTCGCCGCCGCTTATTGTTCGATGCAATTGGGGCGGTCGCTTTATGTCGTCTGGGCAAGCTGGGGGATCCACGACGGGCGCGCACGCAATTTCGCGCGCATCGCCTTCTGGTCGCTGCTCACCCTGCCCCTGTGGATCGCGGGCTGCTTCGCCGATGCCGAGGTGCGGATGCTGTGCTGGGCGGCGGCGCTCGCCATCGAATATGCCGGTCCCTTCGCCTTTTTTGCGACGCCAGGGCTGGGCCGGTCGAACGCGGCTGACTGGGACATCGCCGGGGCGCATATGGCCGAACGCTGCGCGCTGTTCATCATCATTGCGCTGGGTGAGGGGGTGCTCGTCACCGGCGCGACCTTTGCGACGTTGCCACAGGACGCGCTCCACTGGACGGCTTTCGTGACCTGCTTCCTGGGCAGCGCGGCGCTGTGGTGGCTCTATTTCGACACCGGCGCGGTGCGCGGGAGCAAGCTGATCGAGGTGAGCGGCGACGCCGGCCTTCTCGCGCGCAACGCCTATACCTATTGGCATATCCCGATCGTCGCGGGGCTCGTCGTCTCGGCGGTCGCCGACGAAATGCTGCTCGCCCACCCCAAGGGGCATATCGAGCCGGCCTATCTCGCCGTTGCCGTCGGCGGCGCGCTGCTCTTCCTCGTCGGCAATATGGGGTTCAAGCGCGCGACGAACGATCGGCCGCTGCCGCCCTTTTCGCATATGCTCGGCTGCGCGCTGCTGCTCGCGATCGGCGCCGCGGCCTGGTTCGGCCATTGGCAGCCGCTGACGCTCGGCATGGGAATTTTCGGCGCGCTGTTGTTCACCGCGATCTGGGAATGGGGATCGCTCAACGGCGGCTGGCAGCGCTGGGCGCCCGGGCTCGGCCGCTTGTTCGGCGCCGATCCCGATGCCTAGCCGGATGTTTCAGGGGAGGAATCCATGTCGCACACCATGATCATGCTCATCGCCGCGCTGGCCCTGCTGGTCCTGCTACGCCTGTCCATTCGCGATGCCGCCCGCGCGACCGGCTTTTTCTGGTCCTGTGGTTGGTCGTATCGGTCGCCAATCTGCTCTTCGGCGTGCTTTCCGCCGGCTATGGCTGGGACGAGGAGGCGACGGTGTGGCTGCTCGTCTTCGGCGTCCCCGCGGCTTTCGCGCTGATCACGAAGCGGTTCAGGGTGCGGGATTGATCAGGCAGCCATTGGCGCCGGCATAGCGCGCGCTGCGTGATGCGAGCAGCGGCACGCTGCCCGTCACCGTCTTCGTCGCCGGATCGTCGCTGAGCGACACCAGTTCCATGCCGGGTTCGAAGTCCGTCTGGCAACTGTCGAGGCTGCGTCCCTGGACATAGCGGCACGAACAACCGACGCGCGCGGCATAGGCCGAGCCGAGTTCGGCCTGCGCCTTGAACGACGGAAATTGCCAGATCAGGAAGATCAGCAACAGGGCGCCGAACCCCGCAGCCCACGGCAGGCAGCCGCCCCAACGGCTCGCCCGGCGCTTGCGGCCGTGCAGGCGGCGCGGCACGTCGGGGCGCTCGCCGGTCGGTGTCGGCGCCGCGGCAGGTTCGCCCGTTGCCGTTTCGGGTGGGTTGGTGTTACTCACGGGCGGCCATGATCACGAAAAAACTCTTGCTGGCAAGTGCCGCGCTCGCGCTTCTGGGTGGCTGGTCGCTGACGCACGCCGCCGGTCAGGGCAGCATGGCGCCGCCCGCACCAGCACCGCGGCTGGGCGCGTCGATCGACGATGTCGTGCCGGTCGCTGCGTCGCCCGCGCTCCCGGCGCTCGATCCGGTGGTGAAGGCGAAGGCCGATGCGCTGTTCGACGATGCCGGCGATGTCGGCGAGACGCGCGCGCTGTTGGTCCTGCGCGACGGCAAGCCAATCTACGAACGCTATGGCGCCGGCTTCGGCCCCGATACCAAGCTTATCAGCTGGTCGATGGCCAAGAGCATCACCGCGGTGCTGACCGGTTTTCTGGTCGCCGACGGCCAATTGTCGCTCGATGGCCCGGCGCCAGTCGCGGCGTGGCAACGCAGCGGCGATCCGCGCGGCACGATCGCGCTCAGGGATCTGTTGCACATGTCATCGGGCCTTGAGCATGTCGAGGAAGGCGATCCGGTGTGGCGCGGCGACACGGTCGACATGTTGTTCGGCAAGGGCGCGCAGGATATGGCCGCCTTTGCCGAGGGCAAGCCCGCTATCGCCAAACCGGGTGAAGTCTTCAACTATAGTTCGGCGACCAGCGTCATCCTTGCCGATATCCTGACCGATGCACTGACCCCGTCCTCGAACCCCGACGCGCGGCGCGACGCGATGCTCGATTTCATTCACGGCCGTTTGACCGAGCCGCTGGGGATGACCAGCCTGACCCCCGAATTCGATGCGCATGGCACGATGGTCGGCGGATCGATCATGCACGCGACCGCACGCGACTATGCGAAGTTCGGCGAATTCCTGCGCAATCATGGTGTTGCGAACGGCCAGCGCCTGCTCCCCGAAACCTGGATGCGCTTCATGCTGACGCCGTCGCCCAACGATGCCGGCTATGGCGGGCACATCTGGCTCAATCGCGCGCGGCCCGCGGGCGTGGGGGCAGCGCTATGGCCCGATCGCGGGCCGAACGACCTGTTCGCCTGCATCGGGCATCAGGGGCAATATATCATCGTGTCGCCGTCGCAGCGGATCACGATGGTGCGGCTCGGCATAACGAAGGACAAGCAGTTCCCGGCGCTCCGCCGCCATCTCGCCGATCTGACTGCCGCGCTCTAAGGCGCTACGCCGCGATCGTCAGAGCAGGAATTCGCCGGTCAGCGTCGTGACGCAGCGACCCGAAAGCTCGACCTGATCGCCGTCGATATGACAGCCGACTCGCCCGCCGCGCTCGCTCGCCTGCCAGGCGGTAAAGCGGTCGCGCGCCAGTCGGCGCGTCCAATAAGGGGTAAGGACGCAGTGCGCCGACCCGGTGACGGGATCTTCATCGATCCCCGCGCTTGGCACGAACACGCGGCTCACGACATCGGCGCCTGCTGGGTCGCCCGCGCCGTCGGCGGTGGCGATCGCCTGTACGTCGCCCAGCGCCTTGAGCGCCGCCATGTCGGGCGCCAGCGCGCGCACCTCGCGCGGATCGGCATAGACGAGCAGCGCATAGCGCCCCTCATGCCACAGCGTTTCGACCGGCGACCCGCCGACCGCGGCCGCGATCTTCGCCAGCGGCTTGGGTTCGGGGCGATAGGCGGGCAGGCGCATGCGATATCCGTCCTCGTCATCGCGCGCGACAACGAGGATGCCCGCGTGGCGCGTGCGAAAACGCATGTCGCCGCGCCACTGGGCGGTGGTCAGCAGCACATGTCCGCTCGCCAGCGTCGCGTGGCCGCACAGCGCGACCTCTTGCTTGGGCGTGAACCAGCGCAGTTCGTAATCGGCCTCGCTCGTTTCGTCGGGAACGACGAAGGCGGTTTCGGACAGATTATTCTCCGCCGCGATCGCCTGAAGCATCGCGTCGCTCATCCACTCATCAAGCGGCATGACGGCCGCCGGATTTCCCTCGAACGCCCGCTCGGCAAAGGCGTCGACGCGCGTGATCGGCAGGCGGCGCCAGCTCATGGGTAGAGCAGTCCGCTCGTCCAGCCATCGCCCGCGCGCACGAACAACGTGCGTTCGTGCAGGCGATGCGCCCGGTCCTGCCAGAATTCGATTCGCTCGGGCGTCACGCGCCAGCCCGACCAGCGTGGCGGACGCGGCACGTCCTGTCCTTCGAAGCGCGCCTGCATTTCGGCAAAGCGGCTTTCGAAGCTTTCACGCGCGTCGAGCGGACGCGACTGCTGGCTGGCCCAGGCGCCGAGCTGGCTGTCGCGGCTGCGCGTCGCGAAATAGGCATCGGCGGTTGCGTCGTCGACGGTCGATACCGGGCCTTCGATGCGAATCTGTCGGCGCAGCGACTTCCAGTGAAAGAGCAGTGCGACATGCGGGTTCGCCGCAAGTTCGCCGCCCTTGCGGCTGTCGAGATTGGTGTAGAAGACGAACCCGTCGGGGCCATGCCCTTTCAGCAGGACCATCCGCACCGACGGATGGCCGTCCGCCGTCGCGGTCGCCAGCGCCATCGCATTGCTGTCATTGGGTTCACTCGCGCGTGCCTCGCCATACCATAGGTCGAATAGCGCGAAAGGATCGGTCGTCGTCATGCCGGCTCAATACTCCGCGTCGCGCCTCTGGTCGAGCAAAAGCGTCGGGAACTTGACCCTCTGCGCGGCCATTACCACATGGCTCGCAATCGGCCCTTCACGGCCAGTCACTTATCGGGCTACAGGAGACAGATGGCAGATCCCTATTCCACCCTCGGCGTGGCGAAAAACGCGAGCGAAGCGGAAATCAAATCCGCTTATCGCAAGCTTGCAAAAGAGCTGCATCCCGACCGGAACAAGGAAAATCCGAAGGCGTCGGAGAAATTCTCCGACGTCACCAAAGCCTATGACCTGTTGTCCGACAAGGAAAAGCGCGCGCAGTTCGATCGCGGCGAAATCGATGCAGAGGGCAATCCCGCCATGCCGTTCGGTTTCGGAGGTGGCGGCGGCGGCTTTCGGGGCGACCCGCGCGGCGGGCCGCAGGGGGGCTTCGGCGGTTTTGGTGGCGAGGGCGCCGACTTCGGCGACATATTCGAAGGCCTGTTCGGCGGTCGCGGTGGTGGCGGCGGATTTGGTTTCGGCGGGGGACGCAGCGCACCGCCGCAAAAAGGCGCCAATGTCGCCTATCGGCTGAGCGTTTCGTTCGTCGACGCGGCGACCCAGGCGATGCAGCGGATTACGCTTGCCGACGGCAAGACGATCGACCTCAAGCTGCCGGCCGGGGTCGAAACCGGAACGCAGATGCGCCTCGCGGGCAAGGGGCAGCCGGGGCCCGGGGGCAATGGCGACGGCATCGTAACTATCAGCGTCAAGGATCATCCCTTCTACGAACGCGATGGCGACAATATCCGGCTCGACTTGCCGATCACGCTGAACGAAGCGGTCAAGGGCGCGAAGATCAAGGTGCCGACCGTCGACGGACCGGTGATGTTGTCGATCCCAGCGGGTTCCTCGTCGGGCAAGGTGATGCGCCTCAAGGGCAAGGGGTTCAGCAGCAAGGGCGGCGGCCGCGGCGACCAGCTCGTCCGGTTGATGGTGGACATTCCTTCGGGCGACACCGCGCTCGAAAAGGCGCTCGAAGGTTGGACCGATACGCGGCCGGTGCGGGCCGATCTTGGCGTGTGATGTGTGGTTGAACGTCCCGGGCAGCAAGACGCCGCAGCGCTCGAACGTCAGGTCGCCGAAGAGGTCGGCAGGGAATTTCTGGCCGAAGGCCACTCGCCCCATTCGCCCGAGGCACGCGCCGAGCGCGCCAAGCGCATGCACCTTCGCGGGCGGGCGCAGGGCGTCATCGAACGCGGACGCGAAACGCTCGGCCCCGGGACGCGTATCTTTCGCGTCGCGCGCCGGGTGGTGGTCGGCACATACACCGACGGGTTCATCCACGCCGGAAATCTTGCCTATCTTGCGCTGATCGCGCTCTTTCCCTTCTTCATCCTGCTCGCTGCGGTGCTCAGTCTCGTCGGTGGCGCTTATGGCAGCGAGCGGGCGATCGAAGCCGTCTTTTCGACGATGCCGCCGTCGGTTGCGCGCGCGCTCGCGGGGCCGATCGCCGAGGTGATGAGCGCGCGGACGGGCATTTTCCTCTGGCTCGGCGCGCTCGTCGCGCTGTGGACCGTCGGCAGCCTGATCGAAACGATCCGCGACATCTTGCGCCGCGCCTACGGCACCCATTTTTCCAAAGGCTTTTTCCACTATCGGCTGGTGTCGATCGGCATCATCACCGGCGCGGTCGTGCTGATGCTGATCTCGTTCAGCTTGCAGGTACTGATTGTCGGCATCGAACAGTTCGTCGAACGCGTCCTGCCCTCTGCCTATCAGTCGGCGGGCGTCGTCGCCATTTCGCGCGGCGTATCGGGGCTGGGGCTGTTCGCCGCCATCTATTTTCTCTTCCTGTCGCTGACGCCGTCGAAATATCGCGGGCGACAATTTCCCAAATGGCCCGGCGCGCTCTTCACCACCCTGTGGTGGATGGCGGTCACTCTGGCGCTTCCGCCTTTGCTCGCCAGCCTGTTCCGCTATGACGCGACCTACGGCAGCCTTGCCGGCGTCATGATCGCGCTGTTCTTTTTCTACCTCGTCGGATTGGGTATGGTGATCGGCGCCGAACTCAATGCAGCGCTCGTCGAGGTTGAGGATTTGGGCCACGACGCTATTGGGCGCGTCGATGATATTGTGGTCGGTAACGACAAGACCGGAGAATGACATGGGGCTGATGAAGGGAAAGCGCGGGCTGATCATGGGGCTTGCGAACGACAAGTCGCTTGCCTGGGGCATCGCGAAGGCCCTGCATGCGCAGGGCGCCGAACTTGCCATTTCCTATCAGGGCGAGGTGATGGAAAAGCGGGTGAAGCCGCTCGCCGACCAGCTCGGCTGCGATTTCCTGATCGATTGCGACGTCAGCGACATGGCCAATCTCGACCAGGCGTTTGCCACGCTCGCGGCGCGTTGGCCGACGATCGATTTCATCGTCCACGCGATCGGCTACACCAACAAGGAGGCGCTGCGCGGTGCCTATGCCGATGTCGGGCTCGAAGATTTTCTGATGACCATGAACATCAGCGTCTACAGCTTCACTGCGGTCGCCAAGCGCGCGGCGGCGATGATGACGCCCTATGATCCCGAAACGGGGCAGGGCGGCGGCGCGATGCTGACGCTCAGCTATTATGGCGCCGAAAAGGTCATTCCGCATTACAATGTGATGGGCGTCGCGAAGTCGGCGCTCGAAACCAGCGTCAAATATCTCGCCAACGACTATGGGCCGCAGGGCATTCGCGTCAACGCGATCTCGGCGGGACCGATCAAGACGCTGGCGGCGAGCGGAATCGGCGATTTCCGCCTGATCCTGAAGTGGAACGAATATAACGCGCCGCTGCGCCGCAATGTGACGATCGACGACGTCGGCGGCTCGGCGCTCTATCTGCTCAGCGACCTGTCGAGCGGCGTCACCGGCGAAACGCATCATGTCGATGCGGGCTACCACACTATCGGCATGAAGCAGGAAGACGCGCCGGACATCGCGCTTGCCTGATGCAATCGCGGTCCGCCGCGCCCGCGCTAAGGACGCGGCGGCAATCGCGGCGGTGCATCGGGAGGCTTTCACCGCAACCGGCTTCGGCTATCAGGGCGAGGCCGAACTCGTCGCGATGATCGAGGCCGATGGCGATGCGCTCGTTTCGCTCGTTGCCGAGCGTGCTGGTACGGTCGCCGGGCATATCCTCTTCAGTCGCATGAGTGCGGTCGCAGACGACCGGCCTCTTGCTGCGGCCGGACTCGCGCCGGTAGCTGTGCTTCCCGATTGGCAGGGACAGGGCGTCGGCGGCCTGCTGATCCGCGGGGGACTCGCGGCGCTGCGCGATCAGGGGATAGCGTTGTGCGTCGTGCTTGGCGATCCGGCCTACTACACGCGCTTTGGCTTTTCCGCCGATCTTGCGGCGCGCTTCGCTTCGCCGTTCGCGGGCGAGCATCTGATGGCGACGATGCTCGATCCGGCGGCTGTCTGGCCGGTCGCGGGCCGGGCCGATTATGCCCCTGCCTTTGCGCGGATGGGCTGAGCGCGCTTGAATTGCGGCGCGATTCCCGCCATCGGCGGGGCATGGATTTCGCGCTTGCCCTCGATCATGTCCAGATCGCCATTCCGGTGGGCGGCGAAGCGCGGGCGCGCGCTTTCTATGGCGCGCTTCTCGGCCTCGCCGAATTGCCCAAGCCCGCCGACATGGCGGCGCGCGGGGGCTGCTGGTTCGCGCTTGGCGACCGGCAATTGCATCTGGGGGTCGAGGGCGATTTCCGGCCTGCCAGAAAGGCGCATGTCGCGCTCGCCACCGACGGGCTCGACGCGTTGCGCGCACGGGTCGGGGCGCATGGGCATCCGACGAAGGATGACAGCCCCGTCGATGGGCGTTACCGTTTTTTCACCGAAGATCCTTTCGGCAACCGCATCGAGTTCATGGACAGGACGCCGCGCACATGAGTTTCAACAGCTTCGGTCGCGTTCTGCGCTTCACCACCTGGGGTGAGAGCCACGGGCCGGCGCTCGGCGCGGTGGTCGATGGCTGTCCGCCGCGCCTCGCGCTGTCTGAAGCCGATCTTCAGCCTTGGCTCGACAAGCGCCGCCCGGGCCAGTCGCGGCACACGACGCAGCGGCAGGAGCCCGATCAGGTGCGCATCCTGTCGGGGGTGTTCGAGGGCAAGACCACCGGCACGCCGATCAGCCTGATGATCGAGAATGTCGACCAGCGGTCGAAAGATTATGGGGAGATTGCCCAGGCCTATCGCCCCGGCCACGCCGATTATGCCTATGACGCCAAATATGGCATCCGCGACTATCGCGGCGGTGGCCGGTCGAGCGCGCGTGAGACCGCCGCGCGCGTCGCGGCCGGCGGGGTCGCGCGGCTGATCCTGCCCGAGGTGCAGATCCATGCGTGGGTCGCCGAAATCGGCGGCGATGCGATCGACCCGGCGAACTTCGATCTCGAAGAGATTGATCGCAATCCCTTTTTCTGTCCCGACCCGGCCGCGGCGCAGCGCTGGGAAGGGCTGATGGACGCCGCGCGCAAGTCGGGCAGTTCGCTCGGCGCGGTAATCGAATGTGCCGCGAGCGGCGTTCCGGCGGGCTGGGGCGCGCCCATCTATGCCAAGCTCGATGCCGACCTCGCCTCTGCGATGATGGGTATCAATGCCGTCAAGGGCGTCGAAATCGGTGCGGGCTTCGGCGCGGCGCGGCTGCGCGGCGAGGAAAATGCCGATCCGATGCGCCCCGCGAGCGACGGCAGCAACCGCCCCGATTTCCTCTCGAACAATGCCGGCGGCATTGCGGGCGGCATCTCGACCGGCCAACCCGTCGTGGTGCGCGTCGCCTTCAAGCCGACCAGTTCGATCCTGACCCCTGTGCCGACGGTGAACAAGGCGGGCGAGGCGACCGACATCGTCACCAAGGGGCGCCACGATCCCTGCGTGGGTATCCGCGGTGCGCCGGTGGTCGAAGCGATGATGGCGCTCGTCCTCGCCGACCACAAGCTGCTCCAGCGCGCGCAGTGCGGATAGTCGCCGAATGATCGCCGCGGCGCAGGCCTTTATCGCCCAGCATCAGGCGATCATCGGCCTTGTCGTACTCGCCCTGATGTTCGTCGGCTTCGTGATGGAGCGCTTCCCGGCGACCGTCGTCGCGATCCTCGGGACCTGCACCTTCCTCTTCCTCGGCATCCTGTCGGGCAAGGATCTTTTTTCGGTCTTTTCCAATTCGGCGCCGGTGACGATTGGCGCGATGTTCATCCTATCGGGCGCCTTGCTGCGCACCGGCACGCTCGACGCGATCGCGAACCGCATCATCGCCCGGGCGCAGCGACACCCGAAGCTGGCGCTCGCGGAGATGTTCTTCGGCGTCTATGTCGCCTCGGCCTTCCTCAACAACACGCCGGTCGTGGTCGTGATGATCCCGATCATGCTCAAGCTGGCGAGCGCGCTGGGGATCAGCGCCAAGCGGCTGCTGATGCCGCTGTCCTTCGTCTGCATCCTCGGCGGCACGACGACGCTCATCGGCACCTCGACCAACCTGCTCGTCGCCGCGGTGGCACAGGATAATGGCCTCGATCGCTTCGGCATCTTCACCATCACCCCGGTCGGGCTCGTTGCGGGGGTAGCGGGGACGCTGGCGCTGCTGCTGATCGCGCGCCGCTTTCTGCCCGACGATTCACCGTCGCAGATCGCGCTCAGCCAGGAACATCGCACCTTCCTCTCCGAAGTGCGCATCCTGAAGGACGGCAATCTGGTCGGGCGGCGTGTCGGCGACGTGCCCTTCGTCAAGCGCGCCAATGTGAAGCTCGTCGCGATGAAGCGCGGTGCGACGCTGCGCCGGTCGAACCTTGCCGACGATATATTGGAGCCCGACGACCGCCTCGTCCTGCGGCTTGAGCTTGCCGAACTCCTGTCGCTGCGCGCGAACAAGAATGTCGCTATCGGCCTGACCGCCGGGCACGACAATGCCGACCAGAATGACGAGGCGATTGTCGAGGCGATGATCGCCCCCAGCCACCCGGCGATCGGTCGCCGGCTGATCGAAATACCCTTTCTCTCGTCGCTTAAGGTCCGCATCCTCGGCATGGCGCGCTTTCGCAAGACGCCGGGCCCCGACCTCCCCAATGCGCGCGTTCAGGCGATCGATCGTGTGCTGGTAACGGGGCCGGCGGACCAGATCAAACAGCTCTACGGCCATCCGCACCTCTATGGCGTGGGCTCGACCAGCGAGCGCGAGTTTCGCCGCAACAAGGCGCCGATCGCCATCGGCGCGCTCGTCGGCGTCATCCTGCTGGCGACCTTCAATGTCATGGACATCGGCGTCGCCGCGATCATCGGGGTCGGGCTGATCTTGGTGACGCGCTGCATCGACGCCGACGAGGCGTGGGATTCGATCGATGGCAATGTCCTTGTCCTGATCTTCGCGATGCTCGCGGTCGGGCTGGCGCTCGAAAATTCGGGTAGCGTCGAACTGGTCGTCGGCGAACTGACGCCGTTGCTGCGCAGCGTACCGCCGTGGGGGCTGGTCGTTGCGACCTATATCCTGTCGGTGCTGCTCACCGAAATCGTCACCAACAACGCGGTCGCCATTCTGGTGACGCCGCTGGCGATCGCGGTGGCGCGGCAATTGGGGGTCGATCCCTATCCGCTGGTGATCGCGGTCATGTTTGCCGCATCGGCCAGCTTCGCCACACCGATCGGCTATCAGACGAACACGCTGGTCTATGCGGCGGGCAATTACCGCTTCATCGATTTTTTCCGCGCGGGCATTCCGCTGACGCTTGCCGTCGGCGCCGCGACCTGCGCAGCCATTACTTTTCTTGTGTAGGCTCTGAAGATTCTGGCGATTGCTCCGCGGGCACCGGGCTGTTAGGCCCCCCATTTACATTCGGCGGGGACCGGAACAGGGGAGCGAATTGATGGCGAAACGCCTCACAATTTACATTTTGATCGGCATGGTTCTGGGGGTCGTCGCCGGCTATCTGGTGCGCGTTATGGTGCCCGCGGGCAGCGAGGCCTTCGATAATTGGCTGCGCGGCTTTTCGATGCTCGCCAATATTTTCCTCAATCTGATCAAGATGCTGGTTGCGCCGCTGATCCTGGGCACGCTTATCGCGGGGATCGCGCATATGGGCGACAGCTCGGCGCTCGGCCGCATCGGGGTCCGCGCCATTTCGTGGTTCATCATCGCCAGCTTGATCTCGATCAGCCTCGGCCTGATCATGGTCAATGTGCTCGAACCGGGCGCCGGGCTGCATCTGACCGTCGGCGCCCATTCGGCGGCCGAAGTCGGCGAGGTCAAGAAACTCGACCTGTTCGAATTCGTCGAACATATCTTTCCCAAGAATATCGTCGCCGCGATGGGCGAAAATAACGTCCTCCAGATTCTGGTCTTTGCGCTGTTCGCGGGCGTCGGCCTGTCGGCGATCGGCGAGAAGGGCGCGCCGCTCGTCCGCGGGGCCGAGGCGCTTGCCGAGCTGATGCTCCAGATCACCGGCTATGTCATGCGCCTCGCGCCGCTCGCGGTGTTCGGCGCGCTCGCCAAGGTGGTGGCGCAATATGGGCTCGGCATCCTTGCGACCTACGCCGAACTGCTCACCGAATTCTACATGTCGCTCGTCGTGCTGTGGGCGCTGCTGCTCGGCATCGGGGCGATCTTCCTCGGCAAGCGGATCGTCGAACTGATCCGCTATATCCGCGAACCGATCCTGATCGCCTTCTCGACCGCCTCATCCGAAGCCGCGATGCCGAAGCTGTTCGAACAGCTCGACCGCTTCGGGGTTCCGCGCCGCATCTCGGGCTTCGTGCTGCCGCTCGGCTACAGCTTCAACCTCGACGGATCGATGATGTACGCCAGCTTCGCGACCATCTTCATCGCGCAGGCCTATGGCATCGAACTGTCGATCACGACGCAGATCCTGATCCTGCTGACGCTGATGGTGTCGTCGAAGGGGATTGCCGCGGTGCCGCGCGCCAGCCTGGTCGTCATCACCGCGACGCTCGCCATGTTCGATCTTCCGGTCGAGGGGGTCGCGCTCGTCTTCGCGATCGACCAGTTCCTCGACATGGGGCGCACCGCGACCAACGTCGTCGGCAATGCGGTGGCGACCAGCGTCATCACCAAATGGGAAGGCATGCTGGAGGTCGAGGATCCGGCGTTCGACGACCGTCCGCATGCGCCGGCGCATACGTCGCATCACGGGATGCGGGGGCTGGACCTTCAGGAAGATATGGTCGAGGATAGGACCACGCCCCCGGCCGACCGCGCCTGACGCCCAGCTTTTCGGCCGCTCCCACCCACGGGCGCGCAAGGAGCTGAGCCATGACCGAAACCAAAGCCCCGCCCGGCGGGGATGAGGAGGCGCGCGCCAAGCAATTGCAATGGCGTATGCTGTTCGGTTTCGTCGGTGGCCTGATTGCCGGACTTGCCGCCCATTATGGTGCGGCGGGCGCCGGCTGGGTCGACAGTGCAACGACTTACGTCACCGGTCCGATCGGCCAGATTTTCCTGCGCCTGCTGTTCATGCTCGTGATCCCGCTGCTGGTGTCGGCGCTGATCGTTGGTGTCGCCGAAATGGGCGAGATGCGGGCGTTGAAATCGGTGGGCATCCGGACGCTGCTCTACACGGTCGTCGTCTCGTCGATTGCCGTCGCGATCAGCCTGCTGCTCGTCAATCTAATCCAGCCCGGGGCGGGGGTCGATCCGGCGCTGGCCCGGAATCTGATCGCCGAGGGCGCCGAAGGCGCCAGGGCGATTACCGACCGCGCGGGCGAGGCGAAGTTGGGGATGGATGCGCTCGTTGCGATCGTGCCGAGCAATTTCATCGGCGCGATGAGCGAGAATGATGTGCTCGCCGTGATGTTCTTCGCACTCTTTTTCGGTATTGGCCTGATGCTCGTCCGGACGCCGCAGACGGCGGCCCTCAAGACCGCGATCGAGGGCGTGTTCGAAGTGTCGATGAAGCTGATCGGCCTCGTCATCCGGCTCGCACCGATCGCCATCTTCTGTTTCATGTTCAATCTTGCCGCCCAGTTCGGCTGGGATCTGATGGTGCGCCTGTCGGCTTATGTCGGGGTCGTGCTGCTGGCGCTCGGGCTCCAGATGTTCATCGTCTTTCCGGTGATGTTGCGGCTGCTTGCGAACAAGTCGCCGACGGCCTTCTTCCGTCAGACGCAGGAAGCGTTCGTGATGGCGTTCGCGACATCGTCGTCGAACGCGACGCTGCCCACCGCGCTGCGCGTTGCGCACGACCGGCTGCGCCTGCCCGACCAAGTGGCGCGCTTCGTGCTGACGCTCGGCGCTACCGCAAACCAGAACGGCACCGCCATGTTCGAAGGCGTGACCGTGATCTTTCTTGCGCAATTCTTCGGCATCGACCTGACACTTCAGCAGCAGCTGATGGTGATGCTCGTCTGCATCCTCGGCGGTATCGGCACCGCGGGGGTACCGGCGGGGTCGCTGCCGGTGATCGCGCTCATCCTCGCCTCGGTCGGGGTGCCGCCCGAAGGGATCGGCCTCGTGCTCGGCGTGGACCGCTTCCTCGACATGTGCCGCACGACGCTCAACGTGATCGGCGACCTCGTTGCGGCGACCGTGGTGTCGGCGGGCACGAAGGACGAAGCGCGGCCATCACCCGCCTGATCGGGGCCGGCAGCCCGGCATCGGTCAGTTTTCGCGAACGTGTCCGGACCGGTCGCCACGGCTCCGGCGCGGTGCATCGCCTGTGGGACGCGTCGGCGGCGGTGCGCTTACCGCAGGCGGCCGCGGGGGCGGCGTCCGCAAGGCAGGTGAAGGTCGCTGCGGAGCCGGGGTCGTGCGGTTGGCAGGCGGCGCGGTCACAACCGGAGACAAGCGTTGCCTGCTTCCTGTCCATTCGCCCGTAGGCGCCGGTCGCGTGCGGATTACACCCGGGCCACCCGCGGGGCGCCGCGGTACAGTGAATTGATCGCCAGGCTCTGTCGTCGGGGGGCTGCCCACCGGCGGACGCGGGCGGATGACGCCCGGACCGCGATCGGGGCGTCCGGGGTTGCCGCTGGTCGGCGGGGTACCGGCGCCGGGCCGACCGCCGGGCGGGCGCGTCCCATGCTGGCCATGCTGGCCGTCGCCGTCCCGATCATGCCCCTGCCAACCGCCGGGGCGATGGGGGCGTCCACCGTGATCGCCGCCGCTCGACGGCGGGCGGCCTTGCCAGTGGCCGTCGCCGCGGTCGCCGCGATGCTTCCACCAGGCGCGGCGCCCGCCCCAATAGTTCAGATACTGGCCGCGCAGCGGGTAGCGGTTGCGATAATTGTCGAACATCCACATGCCGTAGCCGGGGTAATAATAATTGTCGTACCAGCCGCCGCCGAAACCGATCTGGACGAAGCCGCCGCTATAGTCGGTCGGATCGTAACAGTCGTAGCCATAGCCGTCCGAATAGGCATAGGGATGATAATCATAATAGTCGTTCGCGCAGACCCCCGCCGAGGCATAGCTCGGGCCATAGAGATCGCCGTCATAGTAGCAGCCGCCGAGCGTCGCGGTGGCGAGAGCGCCGAGCGCGAGGGAGAGGGGCTTTTTGAGGCTGTTGGGCATGATGCCATCCTTCCTTGGCGCCGCGATGGAGGCGCCATATCGGAATCGAAACTGCACGAAGCGAGTTGAATTTGCGGTGAATGGTCGCCGCCGCCGGAATAAGACTTACTTGCAACAATGTCAGTAAGCCGATAGTCTGCGCCGACATCGGACAAAATGAAGGATTTGCCGCGATGAATGCCCCCACGACGATCGAATGGTCGGAACGCCGCTTCGGACCCGAGACCGCGCACTGGATGCCGCGTAACGCGGAGACCGCGCTCGATCATATTCCCGGCGACGACGGGATTCCCGTGCTCGGCACGACGCTGGCGCAGCTCAAGGATCCGGTCGGCTTCACCAACCGCATGGTCGCGCAGCACGGCAAGGTCTATCGCGCCAAAAGCTTCGGCGGCCGCGGCGTGTCGCTCGTCGGGCCCGAAGCGAACGAGCTTGTCCTGTTCGATCGCGAAAAGATCTTCTCGTCCGAACAGGGGTGGGGGCCGGTGCTCAACCTCCTGTTCCCGCGCGGCTTGATGCTGATGGACTTCGAAAAGCATCGCGCCGACCGCAAGACGCTGTCGGTCGCCTTCAAGCCCGAACCGATGCGGCATTATGCCGGCGCACTGAACGAGGGTATCGGCAGCCGCATCGGCGCATGGAGCGGCAAGAGCTTCAAATTCTATCCGGCGATCAAACAGCTGACGCTCGACCTGGCCGCGACGAGCTTTCTCGGCATCCCCTGGGGGCCGGAGGCGGAACGGATCAACAAGGCGTTCGTCGACATGGTGCAGGCGTCGATCGGCATCATACGCGTGCCGATGCCCTTCACCGCCATGGGCCGCGGGGTCGCCGGGCGCAAATTCCTCGTCGATTATTTCACGCGACTGGTGCCCGAACGCCGGGCATCGGAAGGCGAGGATATTTTCACCCAAATCTGTCACGCCAAGGACGATGACGGCGAATATCTCAGCGTCGAGGCGATCGTCGACCACATGAACTTCCTGATGATGGCGGCGCATGACACCATCACCAGTTCGATCACCTCGCTCGTCTGGCTGCTCGCCCGGCATCCCGAATGGCAGGACCGGCTGCGCGACGAAATGCTGTCCGTCGCGCCGGCGGGCGAGGGTGTAGGGCACAACAGCCTCGGCGAGCTTGAACTGACCGAAATGGCGTTCAAGGAAGCGTTGCGACTGATCCCGCCGGTGCCCGCCATCCCGCGCCGCGCGCTCCGGGATTTCGAATTCGGCGGCTACCATATTCCCGCCGGCACCAATGTCGGGATCAACCCGAGCTATACGCATATGATGGCCGAATATTGGCCGGACCCCGAACGCTTCGACCCGCTGCGCTTCGCGCCCGAAGCGGTGCGGGGTCGCCACAAATATGCATGGGTTCCTTTCGGCGGCGGCGCGCATATGTGTCTGGGGCTGCACTTCGCCTATATGCAGGCGAAAATCTTCTTCCACCATGTGCTGACGACGCATCGCATCCGTATCGCCGACGGCTATGCCCCCGACTGGCACATGTGGCCGATCCCGCGCCCGAAAGACGGGCTGACGGTCACCTTCGACCCGCTCTGATCTTGCTCCGCAGGGCGCGGTGCCCCACCCTGCGGTAGTGACAGCTTTCCGCACCTACCTTGTCCGCTTCTGCGTGATGATTTTGCTCAGCATCGTTGCAATTCGCGCGATGATGTGGCTGCGCGCGCATCCCGAACATGATCCCTTTGCGCCCTTCGACCTCGCGCAGCCGAGGGGCTGGGCAACGCATCGTAAGCTCGTGCGGCTGGCGGGCGAGGATGAGGCCTGTTTTGCGGTGTTCGACCGCGCGGGCGAGCGATACGCGCGGCGCCCTGCGGTCGGCGAGGGGCAATGCCTTGCGAGCCAGCGCATGATCCTCGCCGGCAATCGCCTTGTCCCCTCGATGCGTCCCGCGAACGCCGCACCCGGCTGCGCCATGACCGCGGCGCTGGCGCTATGGACGCGCGATGTGGTTCAGCCCGCGGCGCAGGATCATTTCGGACAGAAGGTTGTCGGCCTTGAAAATCTGGGCAGCTATAATTGCCGCAAAATTGCCGGGCGACGGGCGCAAAGCGAACATTCGACCGCCAATGCAATCGACATTTCGGCCTTCATCCTTGCTGACGGGACGCGTGTGGCGCTGCGTGCCGACTGGGACGATCGCGGTGCGAAAGGAGCTTTCCTGCACGCGGTGCGCGATCGGTCGTGCGGGCTGTTCAGTACGCTGCTGTCGCCCGATTATAATCGGGCGCACGCCGACCATTTCCACCTCGATATGGCGGCGCGGACGGCGGGGTGGACGGTCTGCCGCTAGGGTCCCTGACCCTAAGATCGACCGTCAGACCGTAAAGCTCTCGCCGCAGCCGCACGCGCCCTTGGCGTTGGGGTTCTCGAATACGAAACCCGCTGCGAAATCATCCTCTACCCAGTCCATGGTGCTGCCGATCAGATAGAGCACCGATGCGCCGTCGATGTAAAACACGCCGCCGGGCGTTTCGATCTTCTCGTCGAATTTCTGCTCTTCGGTCACATAGTCGACCGAATAGGCAAGGCCTGAACAGCCGCGCCGCGGCGTCGACAGCCTGACCCCGATCGCGCCGTCGGGCGCGGCCGCCATCAGCTTTGCGATGCGCGCTTCGGCGCCGGGCGTCAGCGTGACGGCGGCGGGGCGGGCTGTCCGCGTCTTCTCGGGTGTCTTGGCTTCAGTCATCACAGCATTCCCAATTCGAGCCGCGCCTCGTCGCTCATATTGGCGGGCGACCAGGGCGGATCCCAGACAAGGTTCACTTCAGCATCGCCGACGCCGGGCACCGCGCCGACGCGCAACTCGACCTCGCCAGGCATCGATTCGGCGACGGGGCAGTGCGGGGTGGTCAACGTCATGGTGACGACGACATGGCCTTCGTCGATCTCGACATTGTAGATCAGGCCAAGGTCATAGATATTCACCGGAATTTCCGGATCGTAAATATCCTTGAGCGCCGCGACGACGGCTTCGTACAGGTCGCCGCCGACGCCGTGCGGATCGACCGCGGCGGGCTTGGCGGCCAGAAAGCCCTCCAGATAATCGCGCTTGCGCTCCAGCTTCTCGGGCGCGGTTTCGGCATCCTCGACGCGCGCCTTGGGCGGCGGCGCGACGCTTTCCACTTCCTCGATCCTGATGCTGTTTTCTTCGCTCATCCGAAAATCCTCTCGACGCGCGCCAATCCTTCGACCAGCGCCGTCACATCGTCTGCATTGCTGTAGAGCCCGAAGCTCGCGCGGGCGGTCGCCGGTACGCCCAGATGCGCCATCAGCGGCTGCGCGCAATGATGCCCGGCGCGGATCGCGACCCCGCTTTCGTCCAAGATAGTGCCGATGTCGTGCGGATGAACCCCCGCCATCGCGAAACTGACGATCCCGGCGCTGCTGTCGGGGCCGAACAGCGTGATACTGTTCTTGCGGGCGAGCTGCTCGCGCAAACTGCCGACCAGCGCACATTCATGCGCGTGGATCGCCTCGACACCGATCGCTTCGACATAATCCACCGCCGCCGCGAGCCCCAGTGCCTCGACAATCGCGGGCGTGCCGGCTTCGAAACGCGTCGGGGCGGGTGCGTAGGTCGTCCTTTCGAACGTGACCCGGTCGATCATCGACCCGCCACCCTGCCAGGGCGGCAGCGCGTCGAGCTTGTTGCTCCACAGCACGCCGATGCCGGTCGGTCCGTAAAGCTTGTGCCCCGAGAAGGCATAATAGTCGCAGCCGAGCGCCGCGACATCGACAGGCAGGCGCGGCACGGCCTGGCACCCATCGATCAGCAGTTCGGCACCGAAGCGATGCGCAAGATCCGCGGCGCGCGCGGCGTCGAGCGGGCTGCCGAGCACGTTCGATACATGGGCAAAGGCGACCATAGTGTGATCGGGGGTCAGCAGCTTTTCGGCGGCGTCCAAGTCGATGCAGCCGTCGGCGGTCAGCGGGCAGACATCGACCTGCCAGCCCGCGAGCTGCCAGGGCACGATATTGCTGTGATGCTCGAGCGTGGAGAGCAGCACGCGCCCCTTCTTAGGGTGCGAATAAGCGACCAGATTGATCGCCTCGGTCGCGCCGCGCACGAAGGCGATCTGATCCTCCTTCGCGCCGATGAACCCTGCGATCCGCCGCCGTGCCGCCTCATAGGCGAGCGTCATGTCGGCCGAGCGCGCATAGACGCCGCGGTGCACGGTCGCATAATCGCGGCCCATCGCGTTTACCGTCGCGTCGATCACCGCCTGCGGCTTTTGCGCGGTCGCGGCGGTGTCGAGATAGTGCCAGCCGGGCGTCAGGCCGGGAAACTGATTTCTAATCCCGTTCGTGTCGAGCGAAGTCGAGACACCCTGAGGGCGCGCATGACCGATGGGCATCTCGACTTCGCTCGATGCGAACGGGGAGGAGGGATTGCTCACACCAATTCCCCCAATTTCGTGAGCGCGAGCGCTTGCAGCTTTTCCTCATCCTCGGCGCCGTCGAAAACGCCAGCCACGAAAGCCTGCAGCAAGATCTTCTTCGCCTCGGCCGGGGGCAGTCCGCGCGACTGGAGATAATAGAGGCTCATCGCGTCGAGTTCGCCGATCGCACAGCCGTGCGCACATTTGACGTCGTCGGCGAAGATTTCGAGTTCGGGCTTGGCATTGGCGGTTGCGCTGCGCTCGAGCAGCATCGCCTTCACATCCTGTTCGCTGTCGGTCTGCTGCGCGTCGCGCGCGACGGCAACCTTTCCGAGATAGGTGCCCGTCGCGGTACCGCCGAGGACCGAACGCACCATTTGCCGCGACGTCGCGCCGGGTTGGGCGTGGGTGACGGTAGTGACGATCTCGAGCGTCTGTGCACCCCCGCCGATCTGCGCCGCGCCGAGATTGAAGTCGGCGCCCTCGTGCAACGTCACCGCGAGTTCGATACGCCCATAGGCGCCGCCAATGTTGAGCACATGCAGCGACGCTGTCGCGCCCTTGCCGACGCTCATCTCGATCTGATGGATCGCGCCTGCATCCTGCACGATCGCACGCTTGAAGTCGCCGCCCGCGGGCACCATGATGCTTTCGGGCGCGGGCAACGGCCACGCCTCGGTCACCGCGTCGATGTCGCTGTAGCGCCACGCTTCGTCGCGCCGGGTGGGAAGGGCGGTGGTCGTCACTCGGCGACCTCCCACACTTCATCACCCCGGACTTGATCCGGGGTCCACGCGGTCATGGATGCCGGATCAAGTCCGGCATGACGAAGAAAGGAAAGGGGCGTATGGATGCTCACGCCGCGATCTCCGCATAGCCTTCGCGTTCGAGCTCAAGCGCGAGTTCGGGCCCGCCCGATTTGACGATTCGGCCGCCGGCGAGGACGTGGACGAAATCGGGCCGCACATAGTCGAGCAGGCGCTGATAATGGGTGATCAGCAGCACCGCCTTGTCGGGGCGCCGCATGATCGCGTTGATCCCGTCGCCGACGATGCGCAGCGCGTCGATGTCGAGGCCGCTGTCGGTCTCGTCGAGGATCGCGAGCTTGGGGTCGAGGATGCCCATCTGCACCATCTCGTTGCGCTTCTTCTCGCCGCCCGAAAAGCCGACGTTCACGGGGCGCTTGAGCATGTCCATGTCCATCTTGAGCAGCCCTGCCTTCTCGCGCGCCAGCTTCAGGAAATCGCCGCCCGACAGCGGTTCCTCGCCACGCGCCTTGCGCTGGGCGTTCAGGCTTTCGCGCAGGAACTGGACGTTCGACACGCCGGGGATTTCGACAGGATACTGGAAGCCAAGGAACAGGCCAGCGGCGGCGCGCTCGTGCGGGTCCATATCGAGCAGATCCTGTCCGTCGAAGGTCGCCGAACCCTCGGTGACTTCATACCCCGGCCGCCCGCCGAGGACATAGGAGAGCGTCGACTTGCCCGCGCCATTAGGCCCCATGATCGCATGGATCTCGCCCGCATTGATGGCGAGCGACAGGCCTTTCAGGATCGGCTTGTCCGCGACGGTGGCGTGGAGGTTATCAATATTGAGCATCGGTTTCTCTAAGTTTTGGAGAGTGTGTTGCCAGCCGGAATAGCCCGAAAGCGAACAACGGAAGGCCATAGACTCTAAAAAGGGCGCCAAGATGCACAGTCCCATCGACCATTCCAGTCCACGGGATGCCGTCGCCGAGAACGGACATTAACCAAAGGCCGAAAAGCCAATAGCCGAGCACGATTAGAATGGCGACAGCCAGAAGATAGCGCCACCAACTCACCCCACGCTCCCCTCAAGGCTGATTCCGAGCAGTTTCTGCGCTTCGACGGCAAATTCCATCGGCAGTTGCTGCAGCACTTCCTTGGCGAAGCCGTTGACGATCAGCGCCACGGCTTCTTCCTGCCCCAGTCCGCGCTGCATCGCGTAGAAGAGTTGGTCGTCGCTGATCTTGCTCGTCGTCGCTTCATGCTCGACGGTCGCGGTCGGGTTGCGGACTTCGATATAGGGGACGGTGTGCGCGCCGCACTGGTCGCCCAGCAGCAGGCTGTCGCACTGGGTGAAGTTGCGCACCCCTTCGGCATTGGGCGCGACGCGGACGAGGCCGCGATAGGTGTTGTTCGACTTGCCCGCGCTGATCCCCTTCGAAACGATGGTCGAGCGCGTGCGCTTGCCATTGTGGATCATCTTGGTGCCGGTGTCGGCCTGCTGGAAATTGTTCGTGACCGCCACCGAGTAAAATTCGCCGACGCTGTCGTCGCCGTTGAGCACGCAGCTCGGATATTTCCACGTGATCGCGCTGCCGGTTTCGACCTGCGTCCACGACACCTTGCTGCGCTTGCCTTGGCACAGCGCGCGCTTGGTGACGAAATTATAGATGCCGCCCAGCCCCTCGGCATTGCCGGGGTACCAGTTCTGCACCGTCGAATACTTGATCTCGGCATCGTCGAGCGCGACCAGTTCGACCACCGCGGCGTGGAGCTGGTTCTCGTCGCGCATCGGCGCGGTGCAGCCTTCGAGATAGGAGACGTACGCGCCCTTGTCGGCGACGATCAGGGTGCGTTCGAACTGCCCTGTATTCTCGGCATTGATGCGGAAATAGGTGCTGAGCTCCATCGGGCAGCGCACGCCCTCGGGAACGTAGACGAACGTCCCGTCCGAGAAGACCGCGCAATTGAGCGTCGCAAAATAATTGTCGTGCATCGGCACGACCTTGCCGAGCCACTTCTTCACCAGCTCGGGATATTCGCGGATGGCTTCGCTGATCGACAGGAAGATCACGCCCGCGCGCTTCAATTCCTCGCGGAAGGTCGTCGCGACGCTGACGCTGTCGAACACCGCATCGACCGCGACCTTGCGCGCGCCCTCGACGCCCGCGAGCACCTTCTGCTCCTCGATCGGGATGCCGAGCTTCTTGTAGACCTCGAGAATCTCGGGATCGACCTCATCGAGGCTCGCGAGCTTCGGTTTCGCCTTCGGCGCTGCATAATAGTACGCGTCTTGATAGTCGATCGGCGGCACGTTGAGTTTCGCCCAGTCGGGCGTCTCCATCGTCTGCCAGTGGCGAAACGCCTTCAGCCGCCAGTCGAGCATCCATTCGGGCTCGTTCTTCTTGGCGCTGATGAAACGTACCGTATCCTCGGTGAGCCCCTTGGGCGCGAAGTCGGTCTCGATCGCCGAGGACCAGCCATGCTCATAGTCGGCAACGCGCAGCGCGGCGTCGCGGGCTGCCTGATCCTTGACGGGGGTTTCGCTGTTATCGGTCATAATCTTATCTCGTCGCTCCCGCGAAGGCGGGAGCCGTTGGAGGGGGCAATCCGGCGCTGCCGCCCGGACGTCCAGCGCCCGGCGCGGGGGCACCGCTCAGGCTCGCGAGGCTGATCTGTGCCAGCGCGCCGCGCACGGCATTGTTGACGACGCCCCAATGCGGCTTGACGCGGCAATTGCCTTCGAGCGCGCAATCGTGGCGACCGTCCTCGACGCAGGTGGTGAGGGCGATCGGGCCTTCGACGGCTTCGATAATATCGGCGATGCTGATCGCCGCTGCGGGCCGCGCGAGGCGTACGCCGCCGCCAGTGCCCCGCGTCGACACCAGCAGGCCGGCGCGGGCGAGCCCGCTCACCAGCTTCTGCGCCGTCGGGCCGGGAATGCCCGTCTGTTCGGCCAGCATCGCCGCATGCAGCGGTACCGATCCGCACTGGCGCGCGGCGGCGCTCATCAGCACGACGGCATAATCGGCAAGGTTGGACAGGCGCATGGCTCTTTCCGGCGGAACTGCGAACGATTCTTAATTGGAGTAATTCGTTCCAATTAGATAGTCGCTGAGCGCCCTAGGCGCAAGGTCGCGGACCGGCAATAAAAAAAGGCACCCATCCAGCCGGAGCCGAATGAGTGCCGAGATGAAGGTCTCAGTCCTCGTCAAAGGAAGAGCTCTTCTGGGTCGCAGGTTCCGGATAGGTCGCGGGCCTGATTCGCGATTGTATCAAAACGCCAAATCGTCGCTCGGCGCCGAAAAAGACCGTCCCGTCGTGGGGCAGGGCGAATGGACTCAGGTTTCGGAAACGATCGGGCTGACCTTGCCCGCAAGCTGTTTGCGGCCCTTCGTCGTCGCCTCGGTATAAAGCGTGGGCTTGCCGAGCTGTCCCGGGGTTGCCCCGGCAAAGCGCTTGATCTCGCGGATCAGGTGCGACTGGTCGTAAAAGGCGTCGCCAAGCTGCGCCTGGTCGAGTGTCTCGCCGCGCGCCAGTGCCGCCGCGGCGCGCACGGCGCGATATTTGCGCGCCAGCATGCGCGGCGACAGGCCGTAATAATGTTTGGTCATCCGCTCGACCGAGCGGATCGACATGCCGGTTGCTTCGACCAGGTCATGCACCTGCGGCGACGCCGATCGCGTCAGCCATTCATCGACGGTGCGGATGAACCACATCGCGGGCGCCTCGGTCTGTTTCAGCACCGCGCGGACGAAATTATTACCGATAATCAGCCGCTCTTCGTCGTTCGCGGCGCCCAGTATCGCGTCGGCGACCTCGTTGATCCAGTCGCCGAACAGATCGGCCGCGTCGATCGCGCGGTCGGTCAGTTTCTCGCCATGGCTGCCCATCAGCGCGGCCCAGCCGGCGGGCAGCATGCCGAAGCCAAAGATGCGCGTCGGGCGGTTGCTGATCGCGCGGACGCGCCCGCTCGTCGGCCCGACGATATTGGCGCGCCGTACCGTGCTGCTGTGCCCGTCCGAAAAGACATATTCGCCGTCGGCGACGGTGATGAAGCGAAACTGCGGGCGGTCGGCGCGCTCATATTCGTCGAAGCGCGGCATGTTGATGCGCGCACAGTAAAAGCTCGACACCATGTCCGCCAGATCGGGATCGGGCGGAAAATAGTGCAGCTCGAACGGCTGCTCGCCGCTCATCTGCCCGGATGAGGCTGACGTATCCGACATGACGAGACCGACCCTTCGGTGGCTTTGTTGCCGCCTTTTGCTTCCCCGCCATAATTTCAGAACGCCCGGCTGCGTCAAGGCGCAATTTTGATTCGCACTATCAACGGCTGGCGGCGATCCAGGCATCGACGCGGCGCTCAAGGATGTCGAGCGGCACCGGCCCCGATTTGAGCACCACGTCATGGAAGTCGCGATAGTCGAAACGGTCGCCGAGCGCCGCCTGCGCGCGCGTCCTGAGTTCCATGATCTTGAGCTTGCCGATCAGATAGGCGGTCGCCTGCCCCGGATAGACGATATAGCGTTCGATCGCCTTTTCGATGTCGCCGTCGGGGTTGGGCGTATTGTCCTTGAGATACTGGATCGCCTGCTCGCGGCTCCAGCGCTTGTCGTGAATGCCGGTGTCGACGACGAGGCGGCACGCGCGCCACAATTCCATGCCGAGCCGCCCGAAGTCACTGTAGGGGTCGGTGTAAAAGCCCATGTCCTTGGCGAGTTCCTCCGAATAGAGGCCCCAGCCCTCGGTATAGGCGGTGAAGCCGCCGAAACGGCGGAAGGGCGGCAGGCCGGTCAGTTCGGTCTGCACCGCGCGCTGCAGGTGGTGTCCCGGAATACCCTCATGATAGGCGAGCGCCTCGAGCTCGGTCTTCGACATGTCGCGCAGGTCATAGAGGTTCACATAATAGGTGCCGGGCCGCGATCCGTCGGGCGAGGGCGACTGGTAAAAGGCTTTGCCCGCCGACTTTTCGCGGAACGCTTCGACCGCTTTCACCTGCAGGTGCGCCTTGGGCAGCGTATGGAAGAAGGCGGGCAGCCGCGCCTCCATCGCCTTCACCTTGGCATCGACATCGGCCAGATAATCCTCGCGGGTCGTATAATAATATTGCGGGCTGGTGCGCAGATGCTCGAAAAACTCGCGCAAAGTCCCTTTGAAGCCCACCTGCGCCATGATCTTCTTCATCTCGCCGTGGATACGCGCGACTTCGGAGAGGCCTAGCGCGTGGATCTGCGCCGCGCTCATGTCGGTGGTCGTGTAATTGGCGAGCAGCGCTGCATAATAGGCTTTGCCGTCGGGCAGGCGCCAGATGCCGTCCTGCGTCGGCGCGACCGCCTGCTGGCGCTTCATTTCGGCGAGCAGCCGGCCATAGGCGGGGCCCGCGCTTTCGGCCCATGCCGCCTTCGCGGCATCGGTCAGCCGTGTCTTTTCGCCGGCGTCGATGTCGAGCTTGCCGACCTTTGCGCCGATATCCTCGATCACCGCATTGTCCGGCTTCATCAGATTTTCGATGTCGCTGATGACATAGGCATAGACCCACTTGGGCGGCTGGACGCCCTTTTTGGCGCGCCGCGCCGATTCGGCCGACAGCGCGTCGAGCACCGGACCCATGCCGCGAATGCGCTCCACATAGGCTTCGGCTTCGGCAACATTGGCAACGCGGTGGATATTGATCAGAAAGGCGGGCATCTGGCTCTGCGCGCCGTTCATCTGGTCGAAGATATATTCATCGTCGCGGAACGGGAACAGCCGCTCTGCGCGCGCCGCCTGCGCGTTGAACAGCTCGAAGGACAGCGCCTCCTCCGGCGACAGTTTCGCGGGGTCGAAGCTCGCGCGCATCGCGGCGGCGGTCGCCTGTTGCAGTGTGTGGCTGGCAACCTCGGCATCGTCGCTCGGGTCGTTCCACTTGCCGTAATCGGCGTCGCGGATGCCGCGATAGGCCTTGCCTTGCGGGCTCAGCGACAGTTGCGCCTCGTCATAATTGTCGAAGAATTGCGCGAGGTCGGCGCCGGCCGGTGCGCTCGCCGCGGGCGATTGCGGTGCGGTCGCCACGGTCGCCGGCGTGCAGCCCGCTGTTGCCAGCAGCACAAGCGCGGTGGACAGGATCGCTGTGGACGGGCGGGCGGCGAAACGGCGATGCGACACAAATGTCTCCCTCTGTTGGCCGGCTGACTGAGGGTCCGGCAAGGCCCCTCATTTTGCAACGATTTCCGGCTGATCGGCAGGGGGCTTGCCATAGCCGCCGCCCCGGCGCAATGGCGGGGGCATGTCGCTTTTTGCCTCCGCCGCCGATGCCGCCTACGGCCTTGTCCGCCCCGTCGTTCACGCGACCGATGGCGAGGCGGCGCATAATCTGACGCTCGCCGCGTTGCAGCCCTTGCCGCGCGCACGCCGCGCGCTGACCAGCCCCGTGCTGGCGACCGAACTGGCGGGGCTGCACTTCCCGAATCCGGTGGGCCTCGCCCCCGGCTTCGACAAGGATGCGCGCGTGGCGCATGCGATGCCCCATTTCGGTTTCGGCTTTGTCGAGGTCGGGACGCTCACCCCGTTGCCGCAGGACGGCAATCCGCGCCCGCGACTGTTCCGGCTGGTCGAGGACCGCGCGGTGGTCAACCGCATGGGCTTCAACAACGGCGGACAGGCAAAGGCGGCCGACCGCATCGCCTGCCTGCGCCGCTACGGCCTGCCGGTGCCGCTCGGCATCAATATCGGCGCGAACAAGGACAGCGCCGACCGTATCGCCGACTATGCGAAGGGCACGGCGGCCATGGCGCCGCTCGCCGACTATCTGACCGTCAATATTTCTTCACCCAACACGCCGGGCCTGCGTGCCTTGCAGGATCGCGGCGCGCTCGAGGCGCTGCTCGACGGCGTCGCGGCGGCGCAGCCCGCGGGAGCGGCCAAGCCCGTCTTCCTGAAGGTTGCGCCCGATCTCGAACCCGCCGACATCGACGATATCGTCGCGGTGGCGATCGACAAGCGCCTCGCCGCGATCATCGTGTCGAACACCACGATCACGCGCCCGCCGCTCGCCTCGCGCCACGCGGACGAAGCGGGGGGGCTATCGGGCGCGCCGCTTCACGATCTTGCGCTGCAGCGCCTGCGCGACTTTCGCCGGGCAAGCGGCGGAACAGTGCCGCTGATCGGCGTCGGCGGTATCGCCAATGCCGATCAGGCCTGGGCGCGCATCCGCGCAGGCGCCAGCCTGATCCAGATCTATTCGGCGATGGTGTTCGAAGGGCCGGGGCTGGCCGCACGCATCGCGCACGGCCTCGAAGCTCGCGCCGCGCGCGACGGCTTTGCGCGGGTCAGCGACGCGGTGGGCGCCGACGCCTGACGCGCTCGCGCCGACGGGCGAGGGGAGACGGGCGGGGGGAACAGGGCTTGCACTCGACAGACCCCCGCGCCAATGTCGCGCCCATGCTTAAACGACTCTTTGCTGTCTTCAGCCTCTTCGTCCTTGCCGTTCCGTCGCTTGCCGCGGCGCAGGGCGTCACCTCGTCGGCCGACCCGCGCGCGACCGAGGCGGGGCGAGAGATATTGCATCAGGGCGGATCGGCGGCTGACGCCGCGATTGCCATGGTCGCGGTGCTCACCCTCGTCGAACCGCAATCGAGCGGCATCGGCGGCGGCGGCTTCATGGTCTATCACAATGCCAAGGACGACAGCATCTCGACCATCGACGGCCGCGAAAAGGCGCCGGCGGCGGCGAAGGGCGACCGCTTCCTCGGCCCCGACGGCAAGCCGCGCGGCTTCATGGACGTCGTGCCGGGCGGCTTGTCGGTCGGCGTTCCGGGCAATGTCCGCCTGATGGAAATGGCGCACAAGAAATGGGGCAAGCTCGAATGGAAGGCGCTGTTCCAGCCCGCGATCAAACTGGCCGAGGACGGGTATAAGGTCACGCCCGCGCTCTACACCTGGCTCGAGCAATTCCAGCCGGTGTGGAAGGATTTCCCGGCCGCCCGCGCCATCTATTATGTCGACGGCAAACCCGCGCCCGTCGGCACCGTGATCCGGAACCCCGCCTATGCCGCCATCCTGCGCGACATTGCGGCGCGCGGCCCCGAAGCCTTTTATGCGGGCGCCAATGCCAAGGCGATCAGCGACGCGGTGGCCAAGGCGCCGCGCAATCAGGCGCAGCTCACGCTCAAGGATCTCGCCGCCTATCAGGCGAAGGAACGCCCGGCGGTCTGCACCACCTATCGCATCTACAAAGTGTGCGGCATGGGGCCGCCCTCGTCGGGCGCGACGACCGTCTTCGGCATCCTCGGCATGCTCGAGGGTTATGACATGAAGGCGATGGGCAAAGATAATCCGATGAGCTGGCACCTGCTGGCCGAAGCGATGCAACTCGCCTATGCCGACCGCGCGGCCTATCTCGGCGACGCCGATTTCGTCGATGTGCCGGTGAAAGGCCTGCTCGACAAAGGCTATCTGGCCGAACGCCGCCAGCTCATCTCGCCCTATGGCGCCGCTGGCCATTATGAACCCGGCACGCCGCCGGGCGCGAAGCCGCGCGCTGCCGCGCCGCCGATTCCCGAACATGGCACGACGCATTTCGTCGTCGCCGACAAGGACGGCAATGTCGTCTCGATGACCTCGACCGTCGAAAGCATCTTCGGCAGCCAGCTCATCGCCAACGGCTATTTCCTCAACAATGAACTCACCGATTTCGACTTCGTGCCGGTCAAGGACGGGCAGCCGACCGCCAACCGCGTCGAAGCGGGCAAGCGGCCGCTTTCCTCGATGTCGCCGACGATCGTCTATGGGCCCGACGGCAAGGTGATCCTCGCGGTCGGCTCGGCGGGCGGCAAGCGGATCATCATGCATGTGACCAAGACGCTGATCGGCGTCCTCGACTGGGGCCTCAGCGCGCAGGACGCGATGGAACTGCCCAATATCTTCTTCGGCCAGCAGGGCGTGCTGATCGAGAATGACGATCTCGGCAAGGCGATCGCGGCGAAGATGAAGCCCTTCGGCTACAGCTTCACGCCGACCGATCTGGGCTCGAAGCTCAACGCGATCGAACGCGTCGGCGATGGCTGGCGCGGCGCCGCCGACCCGCGCGGGCCCGGCACCTCGTCGGTCGATGGCGCCCCGGCCCAGAACTGACCCGGAAGGGGGCTTCAACCGGAACGCCGTTCACCCTAAGAACGACCCAACGACAATAACCTCCCGAGGAGAGCGAGAGGCATGAAGCTGGACAACCCGCATCTCGACCATTTTCCCAGTCTGGTCGCGATGTTTTTCGACCGTGCCGAACGGGGCGGCGAAAGCCCCTTTCTCTGGCACAAGGCCGATCGCGCGTGGCAACCGCTGAGCTGGCGGCAGGTTGCGAACCAGGTCGCCGCGCTCGCGCATAATCTGCGCGCGCTGGGGCTGAAGGAGGGCGACCGCGTCGTCCTCGTCAGCGAAAACCGGCCCGAATTCTGCATCGCCGATCTCGCCATCATGGCGGCGGGGTGCATCACCGTGCCGACCTACACCACGAACACCGAACGCGATCACCAGCATATCCTCGACAACAGCGGCGCGCGCGCCGTCATCGTCTCGACCGCAAAGCTCGCGCGCACCCTGATGCCCGCGGTAATGCGGTCCGACGCGCATATCGTCATCAGCATGGAAAGCCTGCGCGTCGGCCAGCAGGGCGAGGTGGCGGTCCACGACTGGGCGCCGCTGGTCGAAGGCGGCGAGGCGCATCTGGCGGACGCGAAGGCGCGCGGGCTCGCGATGACGCGCGATGATACCGCCTGCCTTATCTACACCAGCGGCACCGGCGGCGCGCCGCGCGGAGTGATGCAGCATCATGGCGCGATCCTGCACAATGCGGCGGGCGCGGCCGAGGTGCTGGTCAATGATTTCGGAATCGGCGACGAAGAGGTGTTCCTCTCCTTCCTGCCCCTGAGCCATGCCTATGAGCATTCGGGCGGGCAGTTCCTGCCGATCATGGTCGGCGCGCAAATCTATTACAGCGAGGGCCTCGAAAAGCTCGTCTCGAACATCGAGGAAACGAAGCCGACGATCATGGTCGTCGTCCCGCGGCTGTTCGAAGTGATCCGCGCCCGGATGATCAAGTCGGTCGAAAAGCAGGGCAAGCTTGCGAACTGGATGCTCAGCCAGGCGCTGCGCGTCGGCGAAAAGGATTATGAGCGCCGCCTCGGCGTGCTCGACCGCCCGGTCGACCTCATCCTCAACAAGCTGTTCCGCCCCAAGATCCAGCAGCGCTTCGGCGGCCGGATGAAAGCGCTCGTTTCGGGCGGTGCGCCGCTCAACCCCGAAATCGGCGTTTTCTTCCACTCGATCGGCCTGACGCTGCTTCAGGGCTATGGGCAGACCGAGGCGGGGCCGGTGATCAGCTGCAACCGTCCCTCGGTCGGCCTCAAGATGGACACCGTCGGCCCGCCACTGATGAACACCGAAGTGCGGATCGCCGACGACGGGGAAATCTGCGTCCGCGGCGAACTCGTCATGAAGGGCTATTGGCGCAACAAGGAGGAAACGGCACGCGTCCTCGTTCCCGATCCGGCCGAACCCGACAAGGGGCCATGGCTCCATACCGGCGACATCGGCCATATCGACGATCAGGGCCGCATCGTCATCACCGATCGCAAGAAGGATCTGATCGTCAACGACAAGGGCGACAATGTCTCGCCGCAGCGGGTCGAAGGGATGCTGACGCTCCAGCCCGAAATCCTGCAGGCGATGGTCTATGGCGACAAGCGCCCGCACCTCGTCGGCATATTGGTGCCCGATCCCGAATGGATGGCCGAATGGGCCGAGGTCGAAGGGCTGCCCAAGGATCTGAAACTGCTGCGCGAGCATGAAAAATTCCGCACCGCGATCCGCGAGGCGGTCGACCGCGTCAACGGCCAGCTTTCGGTGATCGAGAAAGTACGCAAGTTCGACTTTGCCGACGAACCCTTCACGATCGAGAATGAACAGATGACCCCGTCGATGAAGATCCGCCGCCACATCCTGCGCAAGGTCTATGAGGACAAGATCGCGGCGCTCTACAAGGGGTAGGTTCGCGTCAGGATACAGGCGGGGGCGCGACCCGAAAAGCTCGGCGCAAACCGGAACCCCGCCTGTGACCGAACCTTTGGTTCAGCCGCCGTCCCCCGCCGGTTTGCGATAGGGGACGAATTCGCCAAAAACGCATGTCGGACCGCGAATGCCGCTGCTGCGATCAACCAGGTAAAAGAAGTCGCCTTCGCAGGTCGACGATCCGAACTGGCGCACGACCATGATATCGCTGTCGCGCGCGAGGCCGGGGCAACTGCCCTTCAGCGTGTTGCGGTAAACCAGATTGCGCCCCGATCGATAGAGCAGGATGTCGTCCGACACGCGAATGGTGTCCGACGTCCGGTAATTGGGCAGGCATCTAACCGGGGTGCCGGGCGTCTTGCCCGCGAGCTGCTTGTCGAGCGTCGCCGCCTGCTTGGGCGTCAGCGCTGCGGCACCGGGGGTGCCGCTTCCCGACGGCGCACAGCCGGCAAGCGAGGCGGCGGCGCCGATCAGTACGGTGCAAAGGGCAAAACGGGGCATGGTCATCATAGGGATCCTGACGGGCGTTGTTTGGCGGACGGACGCTGAACGAGGGCTGAAGCAACCCATGTCAGGCCGCGTCCTTCAGCGCGCGGATGCGGCCGAGTTCCGCTGCGCTGGGCGCGCGCAGAAAGGGGTTGGTCGCGCGCTCGTCGCCGATCGTCGTCGGCACCGTCGCCATGCCTTGCGCGCGCGCCGTTTCGACCGCGCTCAGGCGCTCTGCCAGTGCGCGGTTGTCGGGATCGACCGTCACCGCGAAGCGCGCGTTCGACAGCGTATATTCGTGCGCGCAATAAACGCGCGTCGTATCGTCGAGGGTGGCGAGGCGCTGCATGTTCGCGAACATCTGGTCGGCGGTGCCTTCGAACAGGCGCCCGCATCCCATCGCGAACAATGTGTCGCCGACGAAGATCACGCCGTCCCCGGCAAAATGATAGGCGATATGCCCGGCGGTGTGCGCGGGGACCGCCCAGACGTCGGCGACATGCGCGCCGAGCAGGACCCGGTCGCCGTCGGCGACGAGGCGGTCGGCGGTCGGAATGCGCTCGCGCTCGGCCGCCGGCGCGATGATCTCGCATCCGGTCTTTGCCTTGATGTCGGCGTTGCCGCCCGTATGGTCAGGGTGCCAGTGGGTGTTCCAGATCGCGGTGATCGGCCAGCCGCGCGCGTCCGCCTCGGCCAGCACCGGCTCCGCCACGGCGGGGTCGACGACCATCGTTTCGAAGCTCGCCGGATCGTGGACCAGCCAGACATAATTGTCGTTGAGGACGGGGATGCGGACGATTTCCAGCGCGCTCACGCTCTTCTCCTATGTCTCGCCGGCCTCATGCCTTCCAAGACGGACACGCGCGCGCGCCGCCTTGGTTGCACGATCTACCAGCTTCCCGTGTTGGGCATCGAGGCCCAGGGTTCGGCAGGTTCCAGATGGCCGTCCTGCAACAGCTCGACCGAAATGCCGTCGGGCGATCGCACGAAGGCCATATGGCCGTCGCGCGGCGGACGGTTGATCGTCACGCCGGCGTCCATCAGGCGCTGGCAGGTTTCGTAAATATTGTCGACGCGATAGGCGAGATGCCCGAAGTTGCGCCCACCCGAATAGCTTTCGGGGGCGCTGCCATCCTCGGGCGGCCAATTATAGGTCAGTTCGACCTCGGCAATGCCGGCCTGTCCCGGCGGGGCCAGAAAGATCAGCGTGAAGCGGCCCGCTTCGCTGTCGAAGCGGCGGACTTCCTCAAGCCCGATCAGCTTGAAGAAGTCGATGGTGGCGTCGGGATCCGAAACGCGGATCATCGTGTGGAGATATTTGGTCATGCCCCCATATTAGGCACGAAGCGGGCGACCTTCAAACGCTTCGAACAGATTTACGAATTCATCGGGGACCGGGCTCGGCGCGCCCTGCGCTTCGGCGACATGGACGTTGACCAGAACGCCCGTCGCGCGCAGATCGTCCACGCCCGCGCCGTGCAGTTCGAAATGAAAGACCATCGAACTGCGCCCGACCCGCGCCGCGCGCACGCAGATGTCGATTTCCTCGTCGAGCAGGATGGGCGCACGATAGTCGATCTCGGCGCGCGCAACATGGAATTCGGGGCTGTCGTGGCCGGGCCAGCGATCATATACACCCGCCGCGCGCCAATATTCGGTGATGCCGATGTCGAAATATTCAAGGTAGCGGCTGTTGAATACGACGCGCTGCGCGTCGATCTCGGCATAGCGAACGCGTTTGCGCACATGGAATTTATAGTCGCTGCGGGCCATGATTGTCCTTCAGTCCGGATGGGTCGCGAGGCGCGCGACGGTATCGATCAACAGGGCGATGTCGCCATCGCGCGAAAGGCGGTGGTCGCCGCCCTTGACCAGCGTCACCTGCACATCGTCGCTGGCAAGCGCCGCGGCAAGGCGCAGGCTGATGTCGGGCGGCACGTCGCCGTCCTCCTGGCCGTGGAGCAGTCGCACCGGACAGGCGAGGGGGATTTCACCGTCGAGCAACAAGTTCGCCTCTCCTGACTGGAAGAAGCCGCGCGTCGTCACATAGGGCTGATCGCCATAGGGCGTTTCTTCGATCAGCGCGCCTTCGGCGAGGATGATCGCCTTTTCTTGCGGCGAGAAACCCCAGCGGGTGAAGTCGGGCGCGGCGGCGATGCCGACCAGTCCCGCCACCCGCGCCGGCCCGTCGCGCGCAACCAGTTCGCGCGCCGCAAGCAGCATCAGCCAGCCACCCATCGACGATCCGACAAGGATCACCGGCCCCTCGACCTTTGCGTCGATCAGGTCGAGGACGTCGCCGCGCCAGTCGAGCAACGTCTGGTCGGAAAACAGTCCGTCGGACAGGCCGCAGCCCGCATAATCGAGCAGCAGGCAGGCCTGCCCTTCGGCCGCCGACCATTCGAGCAGCGCGGTCGCCTTGCCGCCGGCCATGTCGGACATATAGCCGGGCAGGAAAATGATCGTCGGCCCCGCGCCGCTGGCATGGCGATAGGCAAGCCGCGGGCGGCCGGGACGGTCCAGATAATCGGGCATTGCGGGTTCACTCATCGAACCGACCTCTCATTCCGTTCGTGTCGAGCGAAGTCGAGACACCCGTTGGGGCGACGCTTGGCCGAGGGGCATCTCGACTTCGCTCGATGCGAAGGGTATTTGGGTGCCAGATCGCCCCCACCGACGTCAGATCACCCAATCGACCGTGTTCATCTGCGCCACGGCCTGGCCCTTGGCGCGGCGCTGTTCGACCATGATCTTGTTGAGCCGCTGGATGGTGTCGCTGCCGGTGGTGATGCACCAGCCGGGCACGACCGCGTGGACCAGCGCGCACAGACCGCCCCAGATCATCGTGAAGCCGAAGCGCGCGGCGACCCCGAAATGCTCGACGTAATTTTCGTCTACGCTTTTCGGATGATCGACAAACAGGCGCTTGAACATTTTGGCGGCTCCTTTTGGGTTGCCGCCGCCCTAGCGAGCGGCCGAGGCGCAGGCAAGGGCGGTATCCGGATACTCCTCGCGGGGGAGCACTTACTTGTTCCAGCCGGAGATATGCCGACCTTGTGCTGAGCGCCTACCAGGCAGCCGAAGCCCGCTGCCGCCTCCCCAGGCCGCCAGCACAGGGAGGATCAACTTAATCTGAAAGGAACTTGTCGACCGCGTCGGCAAAGGCCTCGGGTTGATCGAGCATGATGAAATGGCGGCTGCCGTCGATACGCTTCAGCGTCACGGTCTTGGCCGCTGTAAAGGCGCCCTTGTAGAGTCCATCGACCATCGCTTCGGGCATCACGCTGGCATCCAGCGGATAGAGCATCGTGAACGGCGCAGCGATCGCGCGCAGCTCGGGTCGAAGATCGGTGGTCATGTCGTCATACATCAACTGCGCCGCGACCTTCGCGTTCGCCGCCTGCGTCCACGCCTTGACCTGCGCGCGGCCGGCATCGGTCGCCGACATCATCTGCAGCGTCCGCTCGTCGGCTTCGGCGCTATCCCTTGCGGCGAGCATCGTCTGCATCGCGGCGGCCTGCGGCTCGACGCTCGCGACGGTCGCGGTCGGGCCAAACAACATGCCGAAGAAGGACAGGCTGTCGACGACCATCAGCCGGCCGACTTCCTTGGGGGCACGGGCGGCGATCATCATGGCGGTCAGGCCGCCGAGCGAATGGCCGATGACCGCCGGAGCGGGGCGTCCCTGATCGACGATGCAATCGTCGATATAGTCGGCAATCTCGCGCATCATCGGCTCGAGTATCGGGCCCTCGGCATTCAGGCCCGGCGCATCGCCGCCGAATCCGCGCACCTCGACAAGGTGCAGGCGATGCGTCGTTTTCAGCCGTTCGGCAGTGGGCGCCCAGACCGCGCGCGGCGAGGAAAGGCCTGGGATCAGCACGACGTCGGGACCGTCGCCTTCGACCTCGACCGTGATCCGCTTGCCTTCGAGCAGGCCGGTACCGCATCCGGCGCCGGCCTCGGCGGCATTGGCGCGCGGTGCGATGGTGGCGATCAGGAGGACGAACAGCGCGGCGATGGAAAGTCGTTTCATGGGTTCAGTCTTTCAGGAATATGGCTTCAATCGGCAGGCCGAACAGGTCGGCGATGCGAAAGGCGAGGGGCAGCGACGGATCATATTTTCCCGTCTCGATCGCGTTGACCGACTGGCGCGATACCTCGAGCCGGTCGGCCAGGTCCTGCTGGCTCCAGTCGCGCTCGGCGCGCAGAACCTTCAGGCGGTTCTTCACAGGCCGCGAACCTTGCCGATGAAATGTCCCAGCCCCAGGCCAAGGCACCACACCGGGACGGCGGTCCACATCGGCACCGCCGGCGCAACGCCGAAGGTCGTCATGAAGCCCCAGAAAGTCGCCACCGCGAGCAGCAGGCCGGTGGCGATCAGCGCCGCGTTGACCGTCCGCGCGCGCAGATATTCATCGTTCTCCTCGATGACATAGCGCGCCATCGCCCAGATCATCCCGAACACGGGCAGCGTCGGCAGCAGCGCGAGCAGCGCGGCGAAAGGCTTGGCTGCCTCCTGCTGTCGAAACAGGAGCAGCGCCCCGCCCAGTCCGATCACATATGCGAAGGAGGCGACCAGCATCCGGCGGTTGTAGCGGGTGGCGACGACCGATGCGCAGCCCGTTTCGCGCTGCATGCGCTCGGTTGCGCGCACCATCGGGATCAGCAGCAGCATCGGGAGGATCATGATCGCCAGCCCCCAGGGTGCCGCGATGACCTTGCTCGTTTTCAGCAGCCACGCGGTTCCGAACATGCCGATCAGAAAGGCGATCGCCCAAAATCCTGCGGCACGCCGGGCGGAGGTTTCGGTTGCGCTTGCCACGGTTCAGGTCGCCGTCCGCTTGGCGCAGGCGCGGCCGTCGCGCGGCGTCGTTGCGATCATGATCGCGGGCAGCACGATGATCAGCATCGTCGCGATATTCTCGGGAATGATGTCGAGGATATGCGCAAAGGCGACGCACATGATGGCGAGGGCCCAGCAAAGAGCACGGAAAATCGGCGGCATCGGTCAAGCTCCCTTGTTAAACAGTAAAGGAACATTGACACAGGGATTCGCTCTTGTCAAGCGACATTGACACAATGACAAGCGAGCCAATCGCCCGCCGCGCGTCAGCCTTGCGCGTGCCGCAACCGCCAATTGACGATGTGTGCGCTGGCGAGGGCGAGCGCGCCCATGGTGGTGAACAGGCGGTCGCCGGTTTCGGGATCGAGGCCGCCGACCCAGCCTTCGTGCGCAGCCAGCCCGGCGGCGAGGAGGGCAAGGCCGATGGGTGCCGCGGCGACGGGATAGCAATGGCCGTGGTGTCGCCGGCCCTCGGCCAGCGCGAGCGCCGCCGCGGGCGCGGCGAGCAGCAGGATTACCGCATGAAAGCTCTCGGGCAGCGAGAGCCAGGCGCTCAGCGCGGGCGCCGCGAGCAGGAGCAGCGGCAGCGCGAGGCAATGGACAAGGCAGGCGAGCGACAGCCCGACGCCGATCAGGTCGGCGGCGCGCGAACGCAACGAGGGGCGGGCGGGGAGGCACATGGATCGGACTTTCGG
Organism: Sphingopyxis terrae subsp. terrae NBRC 15098; assembly: GCF_001610975.1. Lineage (NCBI taxonomy): Bacteria > Pseudomonadati > Pseudomonadota > Alphaproteobacteria > Sphingomonadales > Sphingopyxidaceae > Sphingopyxis > Sphingopyxis terrae. The sequence goes on from NZ_CP013342.1 coordinate 2,598,220, forward strand.
CAGAGGGTGGCGCGGTTCACATAATGATACATTGTATCATTACAAGCCCTCGCGGTGAAAACGGCCCTTGCCGCTGCTTTCGCGCGCTGGCAAAGGGGCGCAGTTTATTCCGCCAGAAAGGCCCGATTTCCGATGTCCGAGATGATCCGCGTCACCCTTCCCGACGGCTCTGCCCGAGAAGTCGCGCGCGGCACTACTCCGGCGCAGATCGCGGCGGACATCGGCCCCGGCCTCGCGAAGGCCGCGCTCGCCGCAAAGGTCGACGGCGAACTGCGCGACATCATGCGTCCGCTGGAGGCCGACACCAACCTCGCGCTGGTCACGAGCCGCGACGAGGCCGATGCACTCGAACTCGTGCGCCACGACTATGCGCATGTGCTGGCGGAGGCGGTGCAGAATCTGTTTCCCGGCACGCAGATCACCTTCGGTCCCTCGACGAACGACGGTTTCTATTATGATTTCGCGCCGACCGCCGAGCATGGCGCCTTCCGCGATGACGAACTGCCGCTGATCGAAGAGGAGATGCGCCGTATCATCGCCGCCGACCTGCCGCTGACGCGCGAAGTGTGGCAACGCGACGATCTGATCGCCAAATGGCGGGCCGAGGGTGAGACGTTCAAGGCCGAATGGGCCGCCGAACTGCCCGAGGGCGAGGAACTGACCGTCTACCGCTCGGGAGACGGCTGGATGGACATGTGCCGCGGGCCGCATTTGGCCTCGACCGGCAAGCTCGACCCGGCGGCGTTCAAGCTGACGCGCGTCTCGGGCGCCTATTGGCGCGGCGACCAGAAAAATGCCCAGCTTTCACGCATCTACGGCACCGGCTGGCTTAACAAAAAGCAGCTCGCGGAGCATCTGGTGCGGCTCGAAGAGGCCGCGAAACGCGACCACCGCAAGATCGGTCGCGAGATGGACCTCTTCCACCTTCAGGAAGAGGCGCATGGGAGCGTCTTCTGGCACCCCAAGGGCTATCGCATCTACCGCGAGCTCGAGGCCTATATGCGCCGCGCGATCGACGGCGCCGGCTATCAGGAGGTCAAGACGCCGCAGGTGATGGACGCGCGCCAGTGGGAGCAGTCGGGCCACTGGGGCAAATATCGCGAGAATATGTTCGTCATCCCCGACGAAGTGCCGAACATCGAGGACGACGGCCCGCTCGTCTCGGACGATGCCGAGTGGATGGCGCTGAAGCCGATGAACTGCCCCGCGCACGTTCTCATCTTCCGGCAGGGGATCAAGAGCTATCGCGACCTGCCGCTGCGCATGGCCGAAATGGGCTGTTGCCACCGCAACGAGCCGCACGGCGCGCTGCACGGCATCATGCGCGTGCGCCAGTTCACGCAGGACGACGGCCATATCTTCTGCCGCGAGGACCAGATCGTCGAGGAAGTGCGGTCTTTCTGCGAACTTCTCAACCGCGTCTACAAGCAGCTCGGCTTCGAAAAATATGCGGTGAAGCTCGCGCTGCGCCCCGATATGCGCTTCGGCACCGACGCCATGTGGGACAAGGCCGAACAGGAACTGCGCGATGCGGTCGCGCGCGCCGGCATGGCGAACGACGATTATGGTTGGGAAGAATTGCCCGGCGAGGGCGCCTTTTATGCGCCCAAGCTCGAATTCCACCTGACCGACGCGATCGGCCGGACGTGGCAGTGCGGCACGATCCAGTCCGACCGCGTGATGCCCGAACGACTCGATGCGTCCTACGTGGGCGAGGATGGCGAGCGCCACCGCCCGGTGATGCTCCACCGCGCGATCCTCGGCACCTATGAACGCTTCATCGGCATATTGATCGAGCATTTCGCCGGCCGCTTCCCGACCTGGCTCGCGCCGGTGCAGGCGGTCGTCGCGACGATCGTGTCCGATGCCGACGACTATGCGAAGGACGCCGCGGCGCAGCTCGAGGCGGCGGGCATCCGCGTCGAAACCGACCTGCGCAACGAAAAGATCAACTACAAGGTGCGCGAGCACAGCCTGCAGAAAGTTCCCTATCTGCTCGTCGTCGGCAAGCGCGAGGCCGACGAGGGCACCGTTGCAATCCGCACCCTCGGACAGGACGGCCAGCGCATCCTGCCGCTCGCCGAAGCGATCGCGATGCTGAAGGGCGAAGCGACCCCGCCGGACCTGCGCCCCGCTTGACCGGCATCAAGGCTCTCGTCGGCCTGGCGCCGCTCACCTTTGCGGGCGCTGCGGCGATGACGTTCGGCGCGGCCTATGTGCGCGGGCTGACCGGCTTCGGCATGGCGATCATCCTCGTGCCGCTGCTCGGGATGATCGTGCCGCCGGGGCAAGCGGTCGTCGTGGCAATCATCCTGCAATTGCTGATCGGTCCGGTCGGGTTGCGCGTCATCCTGGCCGATGCCGACCGTCATACCGCGGTGCCGATCGGGCTGATCGCGATGGCGACGACGCCGCTCGGCATGCTCGCGCTGAAAGCGATCACCCCCGATGTCGCGCGCCTGATGATCACGCTCGTGGCGGTCGGTGCCTTCCTTGCGATCCTGATGCCCAAACAGCCCGAGGGACACCGGCCCGGCCGCGTCGCCATCGGCGGGACGGGGATTGCGTCGGGCCTGCTCACCGGCTTTGCCGCGATGCCGGGGCCGCCGGTCGTGCCCTTTTACCTGCGCCGCCGGCTCGATCCGCGGACCGCGCGCGCGTCGATGATGCTGATCTTCTTCGCCACCGCCATCGCGGGCACGCTCGCGGCGCTGTGGACCGGGCTCGCGACGCACCGCCTGCTCATCCTCGCGCTGCTGCTGTTCGTGCCGATGTGGCTCGGCAATCATCTAGGCGGCCGCCATTTCGGCCGCGTTTCGGCGCATCTGTGGCAGGCGATGGTCGCGGTCGTGCTCGGCCTCTCGGCGATTTCGGCGGTGGTGCGGATCTTGAACTAGAGGCTGCGCAGCGCCTGCGCGGGTTTCGCCGACAGCAAGGGCCAGCTTCCGGCGATGCCGATCAGGAAGGCGAGGCCCGCACCGCCGACCAGCGTCGCGCCGACGACCAGCGGATCGGGTGCGAAGCGGAAGTCGAACAGTTCGACCACCACATAATGCGCCGCGACCAGCCCGAGGCCGAGCGCGAGCAGCGCGAGGATTGCGGCGAGCAGCGCATATTCCAGCCCCTGCGCCCCCAGAATCTGGCCGCGCGTCGCGCCGAGCAGTTTCAGGATCACGCTGTCATAGACGCGCCGCTCGCGGCTTGCGGCAATCGCGCCGATCAGCACGGCGATGCCGGCCAGGATCGCGATGCTCGCCGCCGCAGCGATCGCCTGGCTCATCTGCGTCAGCAGGCTCGTCACCTGGCTCACCACATCGCGCACCTGAATCAGCGAGGCTGAGGGGAAGGCGCGGGGGATGCTGCGCGCCAGCGCGGTTTCGGCCTGCGGCCCGACCGCGACGGTCGCGACCATGTTATGCGGCGCCGCGTCGAAGGTGCCGGGCGAAAAGACGAGTGCATAGTTGAGCCCGAAATTGTCCCATTCGACGGAGCGGAAAGAGGCGACGCGCGCCTGCACCTCCACCCCCAGCACATTGACCGACAGTGTGTCGCCGATTTTCAGCGCCAGCGATTTCGCGACATCAGCCTCTACGCTGACCAGCGGCGGGCCGTTGTAATCGGGCGCCCACCACTGGCCCTGGGTCAGGCTGCTGCCCTTGGGCAGCACGGGGCTGTAGGTCAGGCCGCGGTCGCCGCGCAGCACCCACGCGCCTTCGGGCAGTTCGGCAAGCTCGTCGACGCGCTTGCCGGCAAATTCGGTGACGCTGCCGCGCAGCGCGGGGATCATGTTGATTGCCGCCTTGTCGTCCGCCCCGGTCACCAGCGTGCGGAACGCGGCCGCCCGGTCGCGCGGAATATCGAGGACGAAAAAGCTCGGCGCGCGTTCGGGTACGGTGCGCGCGATTTCGGCGGTGATGCTCGTCTGGATCGCGGCGAGGGTGACGAACAGCGTCAACCCCAGGCCTAGCGCGACGACCAGCGCGCCGGTCGCGGCGCCGGGGCGATGCAGATTGGCGAGCGCAAGGCGCAGCAGCGGCCGCTTCGGGCGCGGCACCCGGCTCGCGATGCGGCGCACCAGCCAGCCAAGCGCGACAAGGATCAGGAGCAGCAGCACCGCCGCCCCGATGAAGCCCAGCGCAAACAGCGGTTCGCGCGCCGTGCCGACCGCAAGGGCGACGATGGCGGCGAAGGCGAGGGCGACGGCGGCCAGCACACGCTTTTCGATCCGGCCCGCGCCGTCGACCGTCGCACGGTAGAGGCCCGCGGCCGGAATATGGCGCGTCGCGGCGAGCGGTGGCAACGCAAAGGCAATCGCGATGAGCAGCCCATAGGCGGCGCTGACCGCGAGCGGCAGCGGATAGACGGCCAGTCCCGGCTTGACCGGCAGGACGTCGCCCGCGATTGCGCCGATCGCCGCGGGGGCCAAGGCGCCCGCGATCAATCCGGCGGCAATCGCGGCGGCGGCAACCGCCAATATCTGCAAGCCATAGATGCGCAGCACCGCCGCGCTGTCGGCCCCGAGCACCTTCAGCGTCGCGAGCCCCGGGCGCTTGCCCGCAAGATAGCTGGCGACCCCATTGCCGACCCCGATCCCGGCGATCACCAGCGCGGCGAGGCCGACGAGCGACAGGAACTGCCCCATGCGCTCGATAAAGCGCCGCGTGCCCGGCGCGCCGTTACTGCGGTCGGTCACCTCCCAGCCTGCGTCGGGGAAAGCCGCGCTCAGCCGCTTGCCCACGGCCACCGGATCGGCACCCGCGGGCAGGCGGACGCGATATTTGCTTTCATAGAGGCTGCCGGGCTGGATCAACTGCGTGGCGGCAAGATCGCCGAGGCCGATGATTGCCACCGGGCCCAGCGTAAAGCCTTCGCCCAGCCGGTCAGGCTCGTCGGCGATGATGCCGTCGATGCGGAAGGATTTGTCGCCGAATTTCACCGCGCCGCCGACCGTCAGGTCGAGCCGTGACGCGAGAGCCTTGCCGATCCAGATCGCCCCCGGCGGCGGCGGGCCGCGGCGCGCGCCGCTTTCGAGCCGCATCGTGCCGTAAAGCGGATAGGCGGCATCGACCGCCTTGAGCTCGGAGAGCAGCGCGCTGCCGTCCGGCGCGTTCGCCATCGCACGCATCCGCACCGTCGCCGATGTCGCGCCGGCACCGCGCAGCCCGGCGAGTTCGGCCTCGCTCGCCTGCCGCTGCGGCAGGCCGAACTGCAGGTCGCCGCCCAGGATCGTCTGCCCCCGCGACGCCAGTTCGGCGGTGATACCGCTCGTCAGGCTGCCGATGGCCGCGAGCGTCGCGACGCCGAGGAACAGGCACACCGCCAGCAGGCGCAGCCCGCGAATCCGCGCCGCCAGATCGCGCCGCGCGATACGCCACAGGGTGGTGAGCGGGATCATCAAATCCTCCCTGCCGCGTAGCGGTGGGGAGGGGGACCATCGGCGCTCATGCAGCTCGTTCCTCGATCCGCCCGTCGTGCATCACGACGACGCGGTCGCAATGGTCTGCCAGTTCGGGATCGTGGGTGATGATCAGCAGCGTCGCGCCGAGCGCCGCGCGCCGCGCGAAGATCAGTTCGATGATCGCATGACCGGTGGCGGTGTCGAGATTGCCGGTGGGTTCGTCGGCGAAGATGATCTGCGGCTCGCTCGCCATCGCGCGCGCGATCGCGACGCGCTGCTGCTCGCCGCCCGAAAGCTGCGCGGGATAATGAGTCATCCGGTGGCCGAGCCCGACCGCCTCCAGCTCGCGCGCGGCGCGCCCGAACGGGTCGTCGATCCCTGCCAGCTCCAGCGGCACGGCGACATTTTCGAGCGCAGTCATCGTCGGCAAAAGGTGAAAGGCTTGCAGGACGATACCGATCCGCCCGCGCCGCGCGCGCGCCAGCGCATCCTCGTCCATCGTCGCAAAATCGAGCCCCGCGACCATGACCGTTCCGCCGCGTGCGCGTTCCAGCCCGGCGAGCACCGCCATCAGCGAACTCTTGCCCGATCCCGACGGACCGAGCAGCGCGACCGAGGTGCCGGCCGCAACCTCCAGATCGACGCCGCGCAAAATTTCGACGGGGGCCTTGTCGCTCCCCAGCGTCAGCGTCACATTATGGGCGGCAATCGCCATCGTCGGCGCGACGGGCGGTCGGGGGCTGTCGGTCAAGAAAGGACCCTTTGGAAATGAGAACGGCCGGATGGCGCTCTTTCGCCCTATATGGTTTTGCAATCGCCCTTTGCCAACCGCTTGCCGGATGCGGCTCGGCGGAGGCCCCCGCGGCGCCCGCAGCGGGCAAGGAAAATCCGGCGAAGGCGGTGCCCGTGCTTCCCGCCGACGCACCGATCGTCATTGCCTTCGGCGATAGCCTCTACGCCGGCTACCAGCTTGGCCCCAGGGAAGGCCTCGCGCCGCAGCTTCAGGCGGCGCTCGCGGCGGACGGTCGCATGGTGCGCGTCCAGAACGCCGGGGTATCGGGCGATACCACCGCGGCGGGGCGGCAGCGGCTGTCCTATGTTCTCGACAATGCGAAGGCGAAACCCGCGCTCGTGCTGCTCGGCCTCGGCGGCAACGACATGCTGCGCGGCATCGGCCCCGATCAGACGCGCGCCAATCTCGACGCGATGCTTGCCGAGCTCAAGCGGCGCGGCATCCCCGTCCTGATGACCGGGATGATGGCGGCGCCCAATCTGGGCAGCGATTATGCGAGCAAGTTCAATCCGATATTTCCCGAACTTGCCGAAAAATATGGCGCGAGCCTCTATCCCTTCATCCTCGACAATGTCGTCACCGACAAATCGCTGATGCTCGGCGACAATATGCATCCCAATGCCAAGGGCGTGAAAATCGTCGCCGCATCGCTGGCGCCGCTCGTCGAACAGGCGCTGCCGACGCCGCGCTAACCCAGCAGCTTGTCGGCGCGGGCGCGCCAGTTGGCGGCGAGCAGGTCCATCGCGGCGAGCGCGCGCAGCGCCGCCGGTTCGCGCTTGCCCGCCCCGCCGATCAGCAGGTGAAAGACGCGCTCGACGCTCCAGTCGGGCAGCGGACGCTCCATCAGCTCCAATGCGTCGCCTGCGCCGACCGCACCATCCTCGATGACACGGTAATACCAGCCGCCGCGGCGAGAGCTGACGACGGTGGCAGGCAGCGTCGCGATGCCGAACCGGTGGCCGAGCTTCCAGCACGGCTGGCGGCCCTGGCTGATCTCGACCAGCGCGCTGCCCAGGCGATAGCGGTCGCCGATGCACGCCGCGCTCTCGGTCAGGCCCGATGTCGAGATATTCTCGCCGAACGCGCCGGCGTCCTGCAACAGCGCATGGTCGCCGATCGTCTCGGCCCACCAGCCATAATGATCGCGCGGATAATGGTGGATCGCCTTGTCGGGGCCGCCATGGACCGAAAGGTCGGCCTGCTCGTCGCCCGCGATGCCCAGCGCGTCGACCACGCGCCGGCCTTCGACCGCGCGCTTGTCGATCGCGCTCGGCTCGCCCTTCGCGCCGAAGCGGCGGGCCTTGCCGGTCAACAGGGCGTCGATCGTGTAGCGCATCGCCCTGCTGTGGCGGCTTCCCGCGCAAAAGAAAAGGGGCGACCCCGCGGGGCCGCCCCTTTCCGTTCTTCTCGCTGACCGAAGGATCAGAAAGCGAAGCCGACGCCGACCGCGAACGCGTCGGTGTCGTCGAAGTTGTTGATGAACTGGTGGCGATATTCGACCTTGCCATAGACGTTCTGGGTCAGCTTGTGCTGATAACCGGCGCCAACATAGGGATCGTCGATCTGGCCGAAGGTGTAGCCGCCGGTCGCGTAGAGCTTGCCGTTCGTGCCGAGGTTGGCGCCCAGGCGCGCACCCGACGAGAACTGGACCTTGGCGCCGTCGATCAGCACCTTGTCGCCCGCGATTTCGACGCCGGCAAAAGCCTTGTCGCCCAGGTTGTAATCATAGCCGCCCGCAACGCCCAGGGTGGCGTCGTCCAGGCCGCTGCCGGTGATGTAACCGCCGCGCACTTCGACATGACCTTCGCCGTTCTGGGCGAGGGCAGGCGTGGCAACGACAGCCGAGAGGAGAGCGGCAGCAACTGCGAACTTCTTCATTGTCTTTTCCTTTTCTTTGACAGGGGGCGCCCTTTGGGTCGCGTCCCATGTGCAAAGATGGCGTTCGCACCTGTCGTTTCAATGAACGCATCGTTCAGAAAATGACAATTTTATTACCTGTGTTGTTTTTGCAACACAGCATAGCTATGCAAGCCGGCCTTAGCCCAGCGCCGCCTGCTTTTCTTCGGCGATACGGTCGAGTTCGGCGCGCGAGGGTTTGGTCGCCGCGCTCTTGAGCTGGCCGCACGCCGCCATGATGTCGCGCCCGCGCGGGGTGCGAATCGGCGCCGAAATTCCGCTTTCGAAGATGATGTTGCTGAACGCGCGCACCCGCTCGGGCGACGAGCATTCATAGATCGCGCCGGGCCAGGGGTTGAACGGGATCAGGTTGACCTTCGCCGGTAGCCTGTACTGCTTGATCAGCCGCACCAGCTCGCGCGCGTCGACGTCGCTGTCATTCTTGTCCTTCAGCATCACATATTCGAAGGTGATGCGCCGCGCATTGTTCGCGCCGGGGTAGGCGGCGCAGGCGGCGAGCAGCTCCTCGATGCCGTATTTGCGGTTGAGCGGCACGATCTCGTCGCGGATTTCCTTGTTCACCGCGTGGAGCGAGACGGCGAGGTTGACCCCGATTTCCTCGCCCGCGCGCGCCATCATCGGCACCACGCCGCTCGTCGACAGGGTGATGCGCCGCTTCGACAGCGCCAGCCCGTCGCCGTCCATCACGATCTTCAGCGCGCCCTTGACCTCGTCGAAATTGTAGAGCGGCTCGCCCATCCCCATCATCACGATATTGGTCAACATGCGGCCGTCCGCGGTATAATGGCCCGCGTCGTCATCCTCGTCGTCGACATCGGCGGTCGATGCCATCGTGCCCTTCGGCCATTCGCCCAGCGCATCGCGCGCGAGCAGGACCTGGCCGACGATCTCGCCGGCGGACAGGTTGCGGACGAGCCGCATCGTACCGGTGTGGCAGAAACGGCAGTTCAGGGTGCAGCCGACCTGGCTGGACACGCACAGCGTTCCCCGATCGGCATCGGGAATGAACACCATTTCATATTCCTGGCCGTCCGCCGCCGCGAGCAGCCATTTGCGCGTGCCGTCGGTCGAAACCTGCGCGGTAACGACCGTCGGGCGGCCAACGATGAAGCGTTCGGTGAGCCAGGGGCGCATCGCCTTGGCGATATCGGTCATCGCGTCGAATTCGGTGACGCCGCGATGATAGATCCAGTGCCAGATCTGCTTGGAGCGCAGCTTCGCCGCCTTAGCGTCGAGCCCCGCGTCCTCGAGCGCGGAACGGATGCCCTCGCGCGTCAATCCGACAAGGTCGACGCGGTTGCCGCCGCGCAGGGGAACGGTGCCCGTCGTAACGGGATCGATGTGGCCGGGGATCTGCATGATGCGCGGCCCTATAGTCGCGATGCGCGCTTTGCGCAATTGCGCGCGTCAGCGCGGCCCTTCACGCGCCGTGATAGGGGTCCATCGCATCTTCGAAATCTTCGAGCGTCCCGACATGCTCCAGCGGCGGTTCGCCGGGGGCGGCGGGAAAGATCGCATCGATCCGACGGCGCAGCGTGTCGTCGAACGCGGCATGGTTCGAAATGCGCGCGTTGCTGCTGACCGTCAGCTCGGTGCGGATCGCGCCCTTGATGCGCTCCAGCCCCTCGGGGCTCAGCACCCCGCTGTTCAGCAATTCCTCGCAAAGCTGGATCAATCCGACCGTCGTCGCATGGGCACGCAGCCCGATGAAATCCAGCGCCCGGTGCCGCTCGCGTGCGGCGGCATCGCATCTGCCAATGGCATTCATTGGCCCATCTCCTCATCCCACTAACCTCGCCGTCGGGCGCGCCTCTGTCGGGCGTCGTCCTTTCGGGCCGGTCGATCATGCGCGCCGGGCGCCGCCTCGGCAAGAGCCGATGTGGCGTCCGGCGCATCATTTCGGGATGAGCGCGCTGGCGGCGATCAGAGGGTGGCCATCAGAGGGTGGCGAGGAACGCCAGCCGTTCGGCTACCGCGCCTTCGGCTTCGGCGTGCCGCAGCGGAAGGACATTGCGCACCAGAATCTCCGCCGGCGTCGGCGTTTCGGCGAACAGCGCCATGACCTCGTCGGCAAAGGCGTCCAGCGGCATATAGGCGTCGCGCGTCGACTGGCCGGGGGTCAGTTCGGTCCGCACCGCGGGCGGCGCCAGTTCGATCACGTCGACGCGGCCGGCAAGCTGGACGCGCAGCGCCTGCGTATAGCTGTGCAGCGCCGCCTTGGTCGCCGAATAGGTCGGCGCCTTGGGCAGCGGGACGAAGGCCAGCCCCGAGGTTACGTTGATGATCGCGCCATCGCCGCGCGCGACGATATGGTCGATCAACGCATCGGTCAGCCGGATTGGGCCGAGCAGGTTGGTGACGACCGTCGCTTCGGCGTCGCTCAGGTTGCGCTCGCCGTCCAGCGCTTCGTACATCATCACGCCGGCATTGTTCACCAGAACGTTGAGATCGGGGAAGCGCTGCACGACGTCGGCGGCAAAGGCGGCGATCGCGTCGGCATCGGTGACGTCGAGCGGCATCGCGTGCATGTTGGCCCGGCCTTCGATCGCGGCGTCCAGCTTGGCGCTATTGCGTCCGGTCACGATCACCACATTGCCTGCATCGTGCCAACGCTGTGCGAGTGCCAGACCGATGCCCGATCCGCCGCCGGTGATCAGGATGGTGTTGCCTGTCGTTTTCATCGTTTGTCCTTCGTTTCGGGGTTGGGGAGACGCTCAATTTATGCCAATACTCTCCAATGGAAAGTAGGCACCTGAAAGTGCTATACTTACTTGATAGAGACTATTGGGATTTCAGCCGTGCCCGCGATGCAAAATTATTCGGCCGCCGCCGATCCCGCGCCAGATCCGCGCGTCGAGCTGCTGGTCAACGACCTGATCGGTCGAGTCGCCGACAAATGGACGCTGCTCGTGCTCGAGGAATTGGAAGAGCATGGCACCTGCCGCTTCACCCGGCTGGCGCAGCTTGTACCGGGGATCAGCCAGAAGATGCTGACCCAGACGCTGCGCGCCATGGAGCGCGACGGGCTCGTTCGCCGCACGGTCTATCCGGTGGTGCCGCCGAAGGTCGAATATGCGCTGACCGATCTCGGCCACAGCCTGGGCGAAGCCTTTTGCGGCGTGTGGCATTGGGCCGAAGCGCATCTCGCCGCGGTCGAGGCGGCGCGCAGCGCGTTCGACGCTCGCGCCTGACCGCGGCGGCGGTGCGCTGCGCGCTTATTTGGCGCCTATTTGGCGCTTATTTGGCGAGCGTCACCCGGATCGGTTCGCCGCGCGTTGCGGCGCTGGCGATGACGCGGTCGGCGTCGGCCGATGCCTGCCGCATCGTGTCGCGGCGGCAATGGCGAACGTCATTCTTGCCTTTCAGGTCATAGTCGGGCGCGCTGCCGCACACAGTGACGACCGCGCGCCAGATACGGCGTTCCAGCTTGTCGGCGCCGCGTGCGGTGCTGAGGTCGAGGTCCGAATGGACGACGGCGACGCTGCGTGGCGCGGGCGCCGGTTCGGCGTGGGCGGGCAGGGCGGGCGCGACCGCGGCGAGCGCGGCAAGGGTCAACATCATCTTCATCATATGTCTCCGTTGACCGGCGGGTTGGGGGAGGGGAGGAAGCCGGTAAGGCCTAGATACGCCTGCGCGCGCCGCCGCAGGAGCAACGATGTTGCGCGATCATTCTGCATAATTGCAGAATGAAGCGTGGGCGATTATTCCCCACAAGACGCCATGTTCGACTGGAACGACCTTAAATATTTCCTCGCGGTCGCCGAAAGCGGCAGCACGCTTGCGGCGGCGCAGGCGCTGCGCGTCAGCCAGACGACGGTGGCGCGCCGCATCGCCGCGCTGGAGACGGCTACCGGCGTCACGCTATTTGAACGGCGCCAGGCTGGCTATGCGTTGACGCCGACGGGCGAGGCGATGCTGGCAAGTGCGCTTGCGGTCCGCGACTCTGCGGACCGGTTCGGCGAAGCCGTGGGCGCCCAGTCGCGCGACGCGGGCGGGACCGTCAGCCTGACGACGATGGAGATTATTGCGATCACCCTTCTGCCGCCCATCCTGCGCGACCTGCGTGCGGCGCATCCCGGCATCCATATCGACCTCGACACCTCGGACGAGCCGCGCGACCTTGCAAGCGGCGCCGCCGATATCGCGATCCGCAGCAGCAAGCAGCCGACGGGGGCGGGTCTCGTCGGACGCCGCGTCGCCGATAATCCGTGGACGGTCTATTGCAGCCGCGACTATGCCGGACGCCACGGCATTCCGCACAGCCGCGAGGAACTGGCGACGCATCCCTTCATCGGCGGCGGCGGCCATATCTGGGAGCCGTATCGGGCGTGGCTGAAGCAATACCGGCTCGAGGATTCGGTGGTCATGCGTTACGATACCGCATCGGGGTTGCTCGCTGGCGTGCGTTCGGGAATGGGGCTGACGATCCTGCCGGCCTTCCTCGCCGACCGCGAACCCGATCTCGTCCGCTGCATCCCGGCACGGGAGGATGACACGACCGGCCTGTGGCTGCTCACCCACGAACGCCTGCGCCACGTCCCCCGCATCCGCGTCGTCCTCGATTTTCTGGCCGAGGCGCTGACGCGGCTTGCGCGCAGTTGACCCGGCGGAGGCGCGGACCGGAAAGGCCTTTCCTACAATCGTTGGCTGTGGTTCAAACTGGCCGATGACGACCGGCGCCCCTCCGCAACATGAAACGCGAGTGAAGTTGCGCGGTTTTCCGCGATTTTTCGATCGCACAAAATCTTCCACCTTCGTCACCCCGGACGTGATCCCGGGTCCATTCGCGCCGCGTCGAAGAAGTCCACCACGGATCAGGTCCCGTGCAGCGTGCTACCGTGAATCGCGAATGAAGTTCGGCAGTTTTCTGCCATTTTCCAAAACGGCATCAGCGGATGCTGGCGCACCCCAGCGCTGCCGCGTCGATCGCCGTCGCGGCGCCGCGCAGGCGATAGGTGTCGGCAATCGCGCCGCCGGTCGTCGACCGGCTCTCGACGCTCATGCTCGGCGCCGCGCGCATCGCGGCGATGATCGCGGCGTCCATGCGGGCATCGCTGGCCCAGCCGTGGACGCCATTGCCGGTCAGCACGAAGCGGCGGCTGCCGACCGTCAGCCGCAATTCGCTCTGCGGTGCGCGCGGCTTCGACAGGCGGATGTAGAATTGACCGCGGATGCGCGCCTTGGGCCAATATCCGATACTGGCATAGGCTTTTTCCTGCGCCCGCCCGATCGTCGCGGCGGGGCTGGCGATCGCGTAGCAGCGGGGGGTCGCCGGATCTCGGAAGGCGCCCCAGCCATCGAAGATGCCGAGCGCGGTCGGCGCCGCCCAGGCGAGCGCGGGCAGGCCGATGCACAGCAATAGAAGGAATAGCGCCCGCCGCATCGCGCTTCCGTTGCGCGAAAGCCGCCGGAATGCAAGCATGGCTTGCGCGGCGCGGTGCGCGCGTTAAGGAAGGAAGACATTTCCAGGGGCAGGGAATCGGGGCGTCGCTGCGTCCGCGGCGCCGGCTCCATCAGGGACTTCTCCCGCAGAACACAGGATGGCGGATAAGAATGAAAGCGACGATTGAACGCGCAGTGCTTCTGAAGAGCCTCGGCCACGTCCAGTCGGTGGTCGAACGGCGCAACACGATTCCGATCCTGTCGAACGTCCTGATCGAAGCCGATGCGAGCGGCCAGCTCAAGCTGATGGCGACCGACCTTGATCTGCAGGTCGTCGAAACTATCGCGGCAAAGGTCGAAACGCCGGGTACCACGACCGTCTCGGCGCACACCCTGTTCGAAATCGCGCGCAAGCTGCCCGAAGGCGCTGAAGTCAGCCTCGCCGCCGCCGAAGGCAAGATGCAGGTCAAGGCCGGCCGCTCGAACTTCAATCTGCCGACGCTGCCGCGCGACGACTTCCCGGTGATTGCCGAGGGCGATTTGCCGACCAGCTTCGAACTGCCGGTCGCCGAACTCATCCAGATCATCGACAAGACGCGCTTCGCCATCTCGACCGAAGAAACGCGCTATTATCTCAACGGCATCTTCCTGCACGTCGCCGAAGATTCGACGGGTCCGGTGCTCAAGGCCGCGGCGACCGACGGCCACCGTCTCGCGCGCTATACGGTGACGCGTCCCGAGGGCGCCGCGGGCATGCCCGACGTTATCGTGCCGCGTAAGTGCGTCGGCGAAATCCGCAAGCTGCTCGACGAGGCCGAAGGCAATGTCGAAATCAGCCTCTCGGCGTCGAAGATCCGCTTCCAGCTCGGCAACGCCGTGCTGACCTCGAAGCTGATCGACGGCACCTTCCCCGACTATAGCCGCGTTATCCCGACCGCGAACGACAAGCTCCTGAAAGTCGATCCCAAGAGCCTGTTCCAAGGCGTCGATCGCGTCTCGACCATCGCCAGCGAAAAGACGCGCGCGGTCAAGGTCGGGCTCGACAAGGATCGCATCACGCTCAGCGTTACCAGCCCCGAAAACGGTACCGCGGCCGAAGAACTTCCCGCCGGCTACGACGCCGACGCGATGGAGATCGGCTTCAACGCCCGCTATCTCAGCGATATCCTGGGACAGGTCGACGGCGACACCGTCGAACTCCATCTCGCCGACGCGAACGCGCCGACGCTGATCCGCGAAAGCGAAAAAAGCCCGGCGCTCTACGTGCTGATGCCGATGCGGGTGTAGGTCGGCGTCCGCTTGATCTGGCGGATCAGCCCGCCTTCGCGACCCGCCAGATAATCCCGCCGGTATCGTCGGCGACCAGCGCGCTGCCGTCCTTGGCGACCTTGACATCGGCCGGGCGGCCGCGGGTCGTCTTGCCGTCCTTGGCGACAAACTGGTCGAGCAGGGTGACGGGCAGGGCGTCGAGCGGCTTGCCATTGTCGCCGAACTTGACGAACACGACGTCATATCCCGACACCGGATCGCGGTTCCACGACCCGTGCAGCGCGATCAGCGCGCCGTTTGCCCAGCGGTCGCCAAGGTCCAGACCGTTGGTGAAGGTCATGCCCAGCGGCGCGACATGGGCGCCCAGCGCATATTGCGGCCGCTTGACATATTGCCGCCGGTCCTCGGCTTCGGGGGCAACCCGCGGATCGGTGAAACCGCCCCAATAATACCAGGGCCAGCCGAAGAAATCGCCCTCGTCGACGTCGGTGAGATAGTCGGGAACGAGATCCGACCCCAGCATGTCGCGTTCGTTGACCACGGTCCACAGCGTGTTGCTGCCCGGATAGAAGGCCAAGCCCACGGGATTGCGGATACCGGCGGCATAGGTGCGCATATATTTATTCTCGGGCCGCACCTCCAGAATACGGGCGCGGCGGACCTCGTTGCCCATGCCCTTTTCGCCGATGTTCGAATCGGCGCCGACGCCGATGTAGAGCCACCCGTTGGGCGCCGCGACCAGGCTCTTCGTCCAGTGGCGGTTGGTGCCCTGGGCGGGCAGATCGACGATCTTGGTCGGCTTGCCGGCCATCGCCGTTGCGCCCTCGACGAACGGAAAGGCGAGCAGCGCGTCGGTGTCGGCGACGTAGAGCGTCTTTCCGACCAGCGCCATGCCGTAAGGCGAGTTCAGTCCGGTGATATAGGCGGTCTTCACTTCCGCCTTGCCGTCGCCATTGGCGTCGCGGAGCAGGGTGATGCGATTGGCCGACGGGCCGCCGGCGCCGGCCTTGCCCATCAGTGACTTCATCACCTTGCCTTCGATGCCGCTGTCCTTTCGCGGGGGGCTCTGCGCCTCGGCGACCAGTACATCGCCATTGGGCAGCACGAGCATCGAACGCGGATGGTCAAGCCCTTCGGCAAAGCGCGCGACGGTCAATCCCTCCGCGGCCCGAGGCGCTTCGCCGGCCGGCCAGCCCGTGGCTTCGAGCACCTTCATCGTCGGAAATTGTTCGGGGCGCTGCGATGCCATCACCGGCACCCGGCCGCTGAGTTCGGCAGTCGAAAAGCGCGCAATGTCGGGACGTGACGCGACGTAAAAGGCGATCCCGCCCGCAACGATCAACACGACAAGGGCGATGGCGACATATTTCAGGATCTTGCGCATGCCCCCTGCTTACACGCGCAGTGCCGCGCGGCAAAGAGGCGAAAGGCGAAGGCTATGGTTAAGCGCCAAGCCGCTTGCATTAACCTTACCCGATTGTTCATCACGGTTGGGAACGGCGCGGTCAGGCGTGCGCGCTAGGGGGGTGTTTCGAGGCAACGGACGGGGACTCCATGCAGCTTCCAGCACCATTTCTTGCCGACCGCGGTGCGGTCGACGACGCGTATGCGCTGATGACCGAGCATGGCGAGGAAGCCGGCTTCGCTGCGGCCGCGCGCGCCGAACAATATCGGGTGCTCGGCAATCATGTCCATTTCGCGCGCTGGCGGCAGATCGAGCGGCTGATCACCTATCTGTCGATCGATGCCGCGCTCGATACGGTGCACTGACGCCTAAAGCCGCAGCCCCGCCGTTTCGGGCAGGCCCGCCATGATGTTGAGGTTCTGCACGCAAGCGCCGCTCGCGCCCTTACCCAGATTGTCGAGCCGCGCGACGAGCCGCGCCTGGCTGCCGTCGGCATTGGCGAAGACGAACAATGCGATGCGATCGTCGCCCTGGTCCGATGCGCGCAGCAGCATTTCGCCGTCCGCGGGGGCGTCGCCCATCACGACGATCGGGCTTGCCGCATAATAGTCGGCGAGCGCCGCGCGGAGTTCATCGACCGGCGCGGCGCCGGACATCGCGCCAAGCGGCAAAGGCACCTCGACCACCATGCCGCGATGCGCCGGCACGACAGCGGGGGAGAATAGCGGGGCGACCGTCAGCCCGCAGCGCGCCTGCATTTCGGGTACATGCTTGTGTCCCAGCGACAGCGCATAGCCGCGCCAGGCAATGTCGGGGTCGGCCTTGAAGCGCTCGATGAGGCTTTTGCCGCCGCCCGAATAGCCGCTGACGGCGTTGCAGCTATAGGGCCAGTCGGCGGGGAGGAGGCCATCGCGGACCAAGGGGGCGAGGAGCGCGATGAAGCCGGTCGAATAGCAGCCGGGGTTGCTCACGCGCATCGCTTCGGCCACCGCACCATGGCCGACGACCTCCGGAAAGCCATAGACCCAGCCGGGCGTGACGCGGTGCGCGGTCGACGCGTCGATGACGCGCGTGCGGCCATTGTCGATCATCGCCACCGCTTCGCGCGCCGCATCGTCGGGCAGGCAGAGGATGACGAAATCGGCGGCGTTCAGAGCTTCGCGCCGCGCGCCCGCATCCTTGCGCCGCGCCTCGTCGAGCTGGAGTAGTGAAAATTCCTGGCGCCCGGCCAGCCGGTCGGCGATTTCAAGCCCGGTGGTGCCGGCGGCACCATCGATAAACACGCTCGTCATGGCTCAACGCGGCCGCTTGCAGCCGGTGACGGCTGGTTCATGCCCCTTGGCGGCCGACCGCGCCACGACATCGGCGAGCGGCTCGGCCTGGACCGCCATCCAGCGGCGGCTCGAGTGGATGATCGTGTCGGCGTCGGCCATGATCCCGACATGACCGGGAAAGAAGACGAGGTCGCCGCGCCGCAAATCGCCCTGCGCTACATCCTTGTCGGCGCCGAGCGCAGAGAGTTGCAGGTCACTGTCGCGCGGAAGCTGCACCCCCGCCGCCGCCCAGGCGAGCTGGACGAGACCCGAGCAATCGATGCCCCGCTTTGTGCGACCGCCGAACAGATAGGGCGCCCCGATCATCGCTTCGGCGACCGCCGCGGCATCGGCAACCTGGCTGTCTGCATCGACCAGCGCGCCGAGCGGGAGGTAGCCGTGCGCGGTAGCGAGCCACTCGCCGGCAATTTCGCCCATCACGAGCGCGCCCATCGGCAGCACCGCTGAACCGCCGCTCGCGGCATCGGGGGCGGAGTGGAAGATTGCCTCGGTCGCGGCGACGCGGTGCGTCGGCGCAATCGGCGCGCCGAGCGCATCGGCGGCGAGATAGCCGACATAATGATCGGCTAGACTATAACCCCAGGCCCAGCCCCCGGTCAGGTCGAGCAGCGCGAAACCCTCGCCATAGAGCAATTCGCTCGTCTGTTCGGCATCGGGCGACGGCGTGCCGCGCAGTACGGCGGCGGGCAGGATGCTGCTCATCATCATCGGCGCCGCATAATGCGGTGCGAAATACTTGCCGGCGACCGCGATGTCGGCAAGGTCGGGACGGATCGCGACGATGCGCGGATCATAGCTTTGCGAGGTGCCTGCGAGCCCGAAGCGGTCGCGGCCCGCGCCCGCAACGCCGGGGCGCCCCATCCGCACGCGATTGGTCGCTAGATTGTCACCACTGTCAGCGTTCACTGGCTATCCTGTTTTCCGGTCGATCCGCCCACCGCGGACAATCGCGCGCCATTAGCGCAGCGCGCGGCGTTTTATCAAGGATGTTCAACCTTTGGCGCGCCGGTCATAGCGCGCCTGCAACATCGCCCAGGCTGCGCGCAGCCCCAGCGCCGCGCCACCCTTCGGCCGCCCGGGCTTTGCAGAAGGTCGCCACGCGAAGGTGTCGAAATGCGCCCAGGCGGCGCCGTCGGGCACGAAGCGCTTGAGAAACAAGGCCGCCGTGATCGAACCGGCAAACGACGAGGAACCGGCATTGCCAAGATCGGCGATATCGGTTTCGAGCAGATCGGCGTAGCCGTCCCACAGCGGCATGCGCCAGACGGGATCGTCGCGATCGATACCGCCGGCAAGCAGATCGTCGGCGAGTGCATCGTCATTGGCATAGAGCGCGGGCAGGTCGGGGCCGAGTGCGACCCGCGCCGCGCCGGTCAGCGTCGCGAAATCGACAAGCAGTTCGGGCGCTTCCTCACCCGCCTTGGTCAGCGCGTCGCCGAGCACCAGGCGGCCCTCCGCATCGGTGTTGCCGATTTCGATCGTCAGCCCCTTGCGGCTCTTCAGCACATCGCCGGGCCGGAAGGCATCGCCCGAGATGGCGTTTTCGGCCGCGGCGACCAGACAGTGGAGGCGCACCGGCAGGCCACTTTCCATAATGAGCTGCGCCAGGGCGAGCACATGCGCAGCGCCGCCCATATCCTTTTTCATCAACCGCATGCCCGATGCAGGTTTGATGTCGAGCCCGCCGCTGTCGAAGCTGATCCCCTTGCCGACCAGCGCAACGCGCGGGTGATCCGCCTTGCCCCAATGAATTTCGATCAGCCGCGGCGCATGATGCTTTGCCGCGGCGCGCCCGACGGCATGAATCATCGGATATCCCTGTTCGAGCGCTTCGCCCTTGGTTACGGTCAGCTTGCCGCCATGCGCCTTGGCGATCCGTTCGGCCACCTTTTCAAGCTCGGCGGGCCCCATGTCGGCACCAGGCGTGTTGACCAGATCACGGACGAGCGCGGTCGCGCGCATTTCGGCCACCATCGGCGCGATTGCGCCGACATCGGCGGTCAAAAGCACGCGCGGGCCGCTGCCTGCCTCTTCCTTGCTGCGATAGGCATCGAAGCGATACTGACCGCTCATCCAGCCGAACAGCGCCTTGCCGGGCTGGCGTCCGTCGAGCCGGTAGCGCCCCTCGGGCAAGAGGGGCGCCAGCTTGGCGAGGCACCAGGCCGACAGATTGTCGACATTGGCGACCGCAGTGACGACCGACCAGCTTTCGGCGTCGTCGCCCGGCAGGATAGCATGGGCGTAACCATCGGGCGTGTAACGGACGGCGGCGAGCGCGGCGCGTTCGCGCGCGCTGCGGCTCTTCAGCCAGTCGTCATAGCTCTTCTTGTCGACAAGGTGGATCGTGCGCGCATCCTGCCCCTTGTCGGGCTGGATCAGGTCGGAATAATCGGTCATGCAAATTCTGCTAGGCTTCCCCGGAAACTTTGTCGATTCCCCGCGTTGGAGCTGTCATGACAAGCAAAAGCCTTCCGATCGTCCTGATCGCCGCCACCCTGTGTTCCGCCTGCTCGAAGGAGCCCGAACCGACCCCGGCCGAAAAGGTCGCGGCGGCGTCGGTTCCGGGCGCGCCGCCGGGCGCCGCCGACGATGTGGCGGCGAAGGCTGCGACCGCCTCGGACGTCAAGGAAAGCAGCGACCTCATCGAATTCGCTTATAGCTATCCGCGCGAAGCCGCCGCGATTCCGGACCTTGCGAAATGGCTCGACAACGATCGCGCCAAGAAGCGCGAGGCGCTGATCGACGATGCGACGCGCGACCGCGACGCGGCGAAGAAGGAGGGCTTTCCCTATCACGCGCACAGCCATTTGCAGGCGTGGGAGCGGGTCACGAACACGCCGCGCTTCCTGAGCCTGTCGAGCGATATTTCGACCTATACCGGCGGCGCGCACGGCATGACGAGTTTCGACACGCTGATCTGGGACCGCAACCGCGCGATCCGACTGAAGCCGCTCGACCTGTTTACCAGCGGCGAAGCGTTCGACGCGGCGATCCGCAAGCCTTTCTGCGATGCGATCGTGCGCGCCAAGGCCGCGCGCGGCATTGCGCCTTCAGACGATCCCGACGGCATCTTCGAAAAATGTCCCGCCGCTTCGACTCAGACGGTGTGGCTCGGATCGTCGGACGGCAAATATCTCGACCGGCTGACGATCGGCATCGCGCCCTATGAGATCGGCCCCTATGCCGAGGGCAATTACAAGATCAACGTCCCCGTGACCGGCGCGCTGGTGAAGGTGGTGAAGCCCGAGTATCAGCGCGATTTTCTGCCGCTGAACTGAAACCGCCGGTCACGCGTTTGTCGGACGAGGGGGCAGGCAGGAGACATGTGATGCCAGCCAAGTCCAAGGCCCAGCAAAAGGCCGCCGGCGCCGCGCTGAGCGCGAAGCGCGGCGATACGCCGAAATCGGAGCTTCGGGGTGCGTCGAAGGAGATGTACGATTCGATGAGCGAAAAGGAACTCGAAGACTTTGCGTCGGGATCGACCAAAGGGAAGCCGGATCACGTCGATTAGAAGGCGCTCAAGGGGGTTCTGGAAGCGGCCGACGGCGGCTTTGGGGTCAGGAGGCGGACGCTGTCACTTCCTCAAGGTGGCGCTGTATGGTCCTTCTTTCGTCATCCCGGACTTGATCCGGGATCCATTCACGCAGCGTCGAAACAATGGATCCCGGATCAAGTCCGGGATGACGATGAAGAAGGTGACTGCAACCGGTCGCCACCAATCCTTTGATATGGCGAAAACCGAACCCGCCGATTACTCCGCGGCTTCGAGGGCCGGGGCCGATGCCTCCTTCGATACCGACGCCGCCTTGCCGAACTTGAGCACGCCGTCATCGACCGGGCCGGTGCGCATGTCGATGCGGTCCTGGACATAATTCTGGCTGAGCCGCCACGGCAGCTTGTCGGCATTTTTGGGCATGATGTGGAGCGCGCGCTGGATATAGCCTGACGAGAAGTCGAAGATATTCTCTTCGGTCAGGCTCGTCGGATCGGCGAGCAGCGGCGTCGCGACCGTCGTGCCGGTATCGCGCATATGGTTGAGGACGCGGCAGACATATTCGGACACGATGTCGGCGCGCAGCGTCCAGCTGGCGTTGAGATAGCCGAAGACGACCGAGAAATTCGGCACGTTCGAGAACATGCACGCCTTGTAATAGAAATGCTCGTTCCACGCGACCGGCTCGCCATCGACGCGGACGGGGATTTTGCCCGCGACCGCGAGCTTGAGGCCGGTGGCGGTAATGATGACGTCGGCGTCGAGATGCTGACCCGATTTGAGAAGGATGCCGGTCTTGTCGAAGCGTTCGATATGATCGGTGACGACGGAGGCCTTGCCCGCCTTCATCGCTTCGAAAAAGTCGGCATCGGGGACGAGGCAGAGCCGCTGGTCCCACGGATTATAGGGCGGGGTGAAGGCGACCGGATCGTAACGGTCGCCGAGCGCCTGCTTCAGCTTCTTGGTCAGGAAGTCCGCAACCTTTTCCGGCTTTTCGCGCGCGCGGCGGAAAACGATGTCCTGCAGGCGGATATTCTTGAAGCGCGTCAGCCGGTAGGCGGTCTTTTCGGGCAGGATCTTGCGCAGGAAATTGGCGAATCCGTCCTTTGCCGGACGGATGGCATACCAAGTCGGCGTGCGTTGCAGCATCGTCACATGCGCGGCCTTGTCCGCCATTGACGGGACGATCGTCACCGCGGTGGCGCCCGATCCGATGACGACGACCTTCTTGCCCGAATAGTCGAAATCCTTCGGCCAGAATTGCGGGTGGATGATTTGCCCCGCAAAATCCTCGCGCCCCGTGAAATTGGCGTCGAACGGCTCGTCATAATCATAATAGCCCGAGCCGAGGTAGAGCCAGCGCGCGGTCGTCGTGCTGACCGCGCCCTTGTCGTCCTCCATCGTCACCGTCCAGCGCGCGGCGGCGCTGTCCCAGTCGGCGCCGACAACCTTGTTGTTGAAGCGGATATGCTCGCGGATGCCGCGCTCGTCGACGATGCGGTTGAGATATTCGAGGATCGAAGGGCCGTCGGCGATCGACTTTTCGTGCCGCCACGGTTCGAAGACGAAACCCAGCGTGTGCATGTCGCTGTCCGACCGGATGCCGGGGTAGCGGAACAGATCCCAGGTGCCGCCCAGATTGGCCCGCCGTTCGACCAGCGCGAAGCTGCGGCCGGGACTGTGCATCTGGAGATGCGCGGCCATGCCGATGCCCGAAAGGCCGGCGCCGACGATCAGAACGTCCTGATCCACGGGGCTGTCCATGCCTGCCATCATTTCGTCTCCCATTTGTCTTTAAGGTCGCAGCTTACGCACAGCGTTGCATTTTGCAATCGAATTGACGTTTACGGAAAGGGCATCGCGGCCAATGCGCCATTGCCGCTGTCACAATATTGTCATAGGGGCGTCACCGAATGGCAATGAAACACCGCGGCTCCGGCGGTAGTTTAGGATTTCGGCCGGTTTATGCGTCAAATTGCGGTGCTTCCTTATCGATTCGCGGGCGTGGGCAAGGATGGCCCCACCGAGATCATGCTCATCACATCGCGCGGCACGGGCCGCTGGGTGATCCCGAAAGGCAATCCGCTGACCGGGATGGACCGCCACGCTTCGGCGGCGGTCGAGGCCGAAGAAGAGGCGGGGGTGATCGGCGCGGTCTGCCCGACCTCGATCGGCAGCTATGAATATCGCAAGCGCCGCGCGAACGGCGCCGCGATCATGTACAATGTCGAAGTGTTTCCGCTCGCCGTGACGCGGGAGCTTTCCGAATGGAAGGAAATGGACGAGCGCGAGCGGCGCTGGTTCACTTTCGACGAGGCCGCGGGGGCGGTCGACGAACCCGATCTTCAGGCCCTTATCCGGTCGTTCGGCGACAGCGGCTTTCGCGTCGCGGCGCAGCGATCGGGGGTCATGTTCAACGTTGCGGAAAAGACAGGGGTCAATCGCATGTTTGCCTGGTTCCAGCGCCTGCTCCCGAGGCAGGGCAATTTCTTCGACCTGTTCGAAGCGCATGCGGCGACGCTCGCCGCGGGATCGGAAGCGCTGGCGCGGCTGCTCCAGGGCGGCGAGGGCATGGCCGACCATATCCAGGAGATCGTCGAGCGCGAGCATGACGCCGACGCGATCACGCGCGAGGTGCTGCAGACCGTTCGCCGTACCTTCCTGACCCCCTTCGATCGCAGCGCGATCACCGACCTCATCGCCTCGATGGACGACGCGATCGACGAGATGCAGAAGACCGCAGGCGCGATCGACCTTTACGACGTCAAGGAGTTCGACCCCGAAATGCGCGACATCGCGGCGATCATCGTCGATGCCGCGCGGCTGACGGTCGAGGCGCTGCCGCTGCTGCGCAATGTCGCCGCGAACGGCACCCGCCTGCACGAACTCACCGAGCGGCTTGTCCGCATGGAGGGGCATGCCGACGAGATCCACGCGGCGGGGCTGAAGCGATTGTTCAAGGAACATGGTGCGTCGAACACGATCCACTTCATGATCGCGCGCGAACTCTACAGCCACCTCGAGCGCGTCGTCGACCGGTTCGAGGATGTCGCGAACGAAATCGACGGTCTGGTCATCGACCACGCGTAAGCGGGGCGGGCGCTCATGCACGAACTGGCATTTCCTCTTCTCGTCGGGCTGGTCCTCCTCGCGCTGGCGTTCGACTTTCTGAACGGCCTGCACGACGCCGCAAACAGCATTGCGACCGTTGTCGCGACGCGGCTGCTGAAGCCCGTGCAGGCGGTGATGTTCGCCGCCTTCTTCAACTTCGCGGCCTATTTCCTGAGCCTCGCTTTTCCGCAATTGCACAAGGTGGCAGAAACGATCGGCGCGGGGCTGATCGACAAGGATCTGGTCACGCCCGCGGTGGTGTTCGGCGCCTTGGTCGGCGCGATGTTCTGGAATGTCGTCACTTGGCTGAAGGGCATCCCGTCCTCGTCGAGCCATGCGCTCGTCGGCGGCATCGTCGGCGCGGGCATCGCTCATTCGGGATTCGAGGGCATCCAGTGGTCGGGGCTCAACAAGACGGTCATCGCGATCTTCTTGTCGCCGCTCCTCGGCATGCTGCTCTCGATGCTCGTGATGCTGCTCAGCAGCTGGGCGTTCCGGCGTTCGACCGCGAAATTCGCCGAGGTCACGTTCCGCCGCCTGCATCTCGTTTCGTCGGCCGCCTATTCGCTCAGCCACGGGCTCAACGATGCGCAGAAGACGATGGGCGTCATCACAGTGCTGCTTTATTCGACCGGCTATCTGACCGGCGATTTCCATGTGCCGCACTGGGTGGCAATCAGCTGCTATATCGCGATCGGTCTCGGTACCTTGTCGGGCGGGTGGAAGATTATCGAGACGATGGGCGGCCGCATCACCAAATTGTCGCAGCATCAGGGCTTTGCCGCCTCGACCGGCGGGTCGATCATGGTGTTCACCGCCAGCCTGCTCGGCATCCCGGTGTCGACGACCCATACGATCACCGGCAGCATCATCGGCGCCGGTGTCGCGCGCCGCGCCAGTGCAGTGCGCTGGGGCGTGGCGAGCAACGTCGTCGTCGCCTGGTTCATCACCATCCCGGCGAGTGCGATCGTTGCAGCACTCTTCTATTCGCTTACGCGCCTGTTCTGATCATTTTGCCGGGCGATAGTCGATGCTCGCCGCCCCGACCATGCGGACGGGGAGGTAGAGGCCGTTGCCATACGCCTTGATCTCGCCGGTTTCGAAATTGTCGATGCGGGTCCGGATGACGAAGTCGCCTTCGCGCCGCTGGTCGATCGCGCGGCGGATCTTGGCTTCGAGTTCGGTGAGATCGCGGGTGAAATTCTGGGTCAGCGCGTCGGCGATCATCGGCGCGAAATCGGGTTGCTGTGCCAACAGCACGAAGATGTCGCCCTTGATCCCGTTGGTGTCGCCCTTGACGTGCAGATCGGTGAAGCGAACCTCGGCCGATCCGGGCTTGTTCACCGGACGCGCGGTCAGCCAGACGCGGCCGCGGGTGGGCGCTTGCTTCGCGCCGACCGGTAGCACGTCCATGTCGATGCCTACCGCGATCTTGTGGTCGGGAGCGCCATAGACGGCGAGCTTGCCAAAGCGGGCATCGACGGGGCCGACGGCGGGCAGGTCGAACGGCCGCAGCGATCGTTTGGCGAGCGACCGCGCGATCACGGGTTCGAGCTGCGCATAATCGGCGATCACCGGCACGCGCACGTCGAAATGGGGCTTGGGCATTTCGCGCACCAGCTGCGGCAGCGGCGTCGGCGCCGGATTCTGCGGCCGGTTCGACACGAAGCTTTCGGTCACCGCCTCGACCCCGAGATTGAGGTCGAGCCGCAGCCCGTTGACGCGGAACCCGCCGAAGAGGATCCGCTGCGGCGTGACCCGCATCCACACCGGGGGATTTTCGCGGTTGAGCTCGATTGTCGTAAACGCCTGGCGCCAGATGTCGGCCGCCTGGGCGCGGATGTTGATGCGGGCGATCTCGCGATTCACTTCGCGCTCGACGTCGCGGATCACCGGACGGAGCTTTTCGTCGGCTTCGTCGGTGAAGGTGATACGCTGGCCCAGAAAGTCGATGCCCGGCGGATTGGTCCAGCCATAGCTGATCCGCGCCTTGCCCTGCATCCGCCAGTCGCTGGTCAGATCGACGCGGACGCGCGCATGCACCATCGCCGATCCGGTCGCGGTTTCGCCCTTCAGCACACCGCCGACATCGCGCGCGCTGATCCGCGCATTCAGGGGCACATCGACGACGATCTCGTTTCCTTCGCCCCGCATACGCAGTGCGCCGCGCGTGACCCGCCCGACGATGGTGCAGGGGATCGCCGGCGTCACCTTTACCTTCTTGCCGAACAGCTTCACGCGCTGCGGTTCGACGCAGGCCTTTTCGCGCCGGTTGATCGTCCACAGCGTCTTTGGAATCGCGCGTTCGAGTTCGCGTTTCAGTGGTGCGATGTCGGCATTGACCGGAACCGCTATCAGCGACGTCTGCGACGGGCTGGGCGCCGTGTCGGTGGCGTGCGGCGGCGCTTCGTCGCCGCCCTTCGCAGGGTCGCAGCCGGCGAGCGTAGCCGCCAGACATGATGCAACAATCAGCCCCTTGATCGCGTGCATGGCCCCATTCCCGATCGTTATCTGTCAGATAACATCGATCGGCGAAAGCCGTTCCAACAATTTGTGCGCATCAGGAAGAGGGTGATCAGCCTGCGATGACCCCGAACAGGTCGTGCTCGTCGGCATCTTCGACCACCACATCGACGATGTCGCCGGCTTTCAGCGTCGCGGCGACGTCGCGCAGATAGACATGCCCGTCGATTTCGGGGGCGTCGGCCTGGCTGCGGCCGGTGGCGCCGATGCTGCCTTCTTCGTCGGCTTCGCCCACTTCGTCGATGATGACGGCAAGCGTGCGGCCGACCTTGGCTTCAAGCTTTGCGGCGCTGATCGCTGCGGTCTTCGACATGATCCGCTGATAGCGTTCTTCCTTGACCTCTTCGGGGACCGGACCGGGCAGGGCGTTAGCCTGCGCGCCCGCGACGGGTTCGAAGCGGAAGGCGCCGACGCGGTCGAGCTGGGCCTCGTCGAGCCAGTCGAGGAGATACTGGAAATCCTCTTCGGTTTCGCCGGGGAAGCCGACGACGAAGCTCGAACGGATCGCGATGTCGGGTGCGATCGCGCGCCATGCCTTCAGCCGTTCGAGCACCTTGGCTTCGTTCGCCGGGCGCTTCATCGCCTTCAGAATCTTCGGGCTCGCGTGCTGGAAGGGGATGTCCAGATAAGGCGTCAACAGCCCCTCGGCCATCAGCGGGATCACCGCATCGACGTGCGGATAGGGATAAACATAGTGGAGCCGTACCCACGGCGCGCGACCTTCGCCGGTCTTTAACTGACCGAGCTCGCGCGTGAGGTCGGTCATGTGCGCACGCACCTCATGGCCTTTCCATTCGCGCGGCTGGTGCCGGATGTCGACGCCATAGGCCGAGGTGTCCTGGCTGATCACCAGCAACTCCTTCGTCCCCGCCGCGACGAGCTTTTCGGCCTCGCGCAGCACCGCGTCGATGCGGCGGCTGACGAGCTTGCCGCGCAGATCGGGGATGATGCAGAAGGCGCAACTGTGGTTGCAGCCTTCGCTGATCTTCAAATAGCTGTAGTGGCGCGGGGTGAGCTTCAGCCCGCCTTCGGGGATCAAATCAACGAATGGCCCCTGCGTCGGGGGCGCCGCCTCGTGGACCGCATCGACAACCTGTTCATATTGATGCGCACCGGTGACCGCGAGGACGTTGGGGAAACGCGCGCGAATGACCTCCGCCTCGTTGCCCATGCAGCCGGTGACGATGACGCGGCCATTCTCCGCCATCGCTTCGCCGATCGCCTCCAGGCTTTCCTCCTTCGCGCTGTCGAGGAAGCCGCAGGTGTTGACGAGCACGACGTCGGCGCCGGCGTAATCGGGCGACAGGCCATAGCCGTCGGCGCGCAATTTGGTCAGAATCCGTTCGCTGTCGACGAGTGCCTTCGGACAGCCGAGCGAAACCATGCCAACTTTCGGCTGGGCGGGGAGGGTCTTGATTGTCATGATCGGCCGCGCGCATAGGCGATTTTTGCGCCCTTGTCACGCGCCGGCTGCTTGGGCTTAAAGCCTAATCGGCTTCGCACGCCTCGCACGGGATGACTTCGACCAATATGTCGCCGCTCTGCAGGGATTTTGCGCCCGCTTCCCAGAAACCGATCGGCTGACCGCCGCGATAGATGCGCAGGCCGCGGCCGCCGCTGGCAAGTTCGTCGATGCTCTTGCCGATTTCTTCGGGGTGCACCGGACGTTCGTTGAGCTGCACCTTGCCCGATACCGAGGCCAGGTCGGCCATATAGTCGGCGATGTGCGCACCCTGCGCCGATCCGGCGAGCAGCAGTCCAGTGAAGCTGACCGGGTTAATGACGTCGTTCGCGCCGGCCTGGCGCGCGAGCAATTCATTGTCCTGGGTCCGGATGACGACGCTGATCGGTACCTGCGGTGCAAGATGGCGGACGGTCAGGACAATCAGGATCGAGGTGTCGTCGCGTCCCGCCGATACCAGCACCGAGCGGGCCTGGGCGATCCGCACATCAAGCAAGGTTTCGTCGCTCGACGCGTCACCCTCCAGCACGTTGCAACCCATCGCTTCGGCGGCATTGATGCGCTGGTGCGACGGATCGATGACGACAATGCAAGCGGGATCGGTGCCGCGCGCGATCAGTTCGTGAACCGCCTCGCCGCCGCTGACGCCGAAGCCCAGAACGACGATGTGATCGGTGAGTTTTGCCTGGATGCGAGCCATGCGCCATTTTTCCCATGTGCGTTTGATGACGAAACTATAGGCCGTGCCGACGAAGATGAAGAGCACGGCGATGCGGATCGGGGTCACGATCAGCGCCTCGATCAGGCGCGAGCGGTCCGATACCGGCGCAATATCGCCGAACCCGGTGGTCGTGACAGAAATCATCGTGAAATAGACGACGTCGAGGAAGCTGATGTGGCCGTCGTGGCTGTCCTTCAGTCCGGCGCGATCGATCCAGTGCACGAGGACGACGAAGGCGATCAGCAAGAAGGCGAGGCCGAGCCGCGCGGTGACATCCGCCCAGACGGGCCATTTGCTCGCGCGGCGCAGCGGTTGAAACCGGTGCTGGAGCTTCAGTCGGTCGGACGGACGACGGCTCATCGCGGCGGCAACTGCTTCATCGGATCGACGGGTATCCGATTCTTGCGGAGCTGGAAATGGAGTTGCGGCGATTGCACCTGCCCGGTGGCGCCGGCGAGGCCGATCACCTCGCCCGCCTTGACCGCCTGTCCGCGCTGGACGTCGATCTTGGCCGCATGGCCATAAGCGCTCATCCAGCCGCCGCCATGATCGATGAGGATCAGGCCGCCATAGACCGCAATCTGATCGCCGGCATAGGCGACGACCCCGGCCGCCGCGGCATGGATCGGCGTCCCGCGCGCGGCGGCGATGTTGATCCCGTCATTGACCTTGCCGGGTGCAAGCGGACCGAAACGTGCGATCAGCTTGCCCTGCAGCGGCCATTGGAAACGGCCCGAAAAGGCGGCGGGCGGCGCGATGGCGGTGGTGACGGGCGCGCGCGGCGCGGCGCTGGCGGCGGCGGGGCGCGTTCTGGCGGCGAGCGCGGGCTGGCTGCCGGTCATGATATCGTCGATGTCGAGACGGAAGGCGGCGGCGCGCGCGGCGACATCGACCTGCTCAGGGGTCAGCGGCCGGGCCGAAGCAGGCAGGCGCAAGCGCTGACCGACGCGCAGGATATAGGGCTCGGCAAGCGCGTTGATCGTCACCACCTCGCCCCAATCGACGCCATAGGCAAGAGCGATGCCGATGCCGGTCTCGCCCGCGGCGACGCGGTGGTAGCGACCCGCCGGAATCCGCAATTGTTGCCCCGGGTGCAGCGTATAGGGCGGCGCAAGGTCATTCTCCATCGCGATGCCCTCGGACCCCGCGCCGGTCATCGCGCCGATCGCGCGCAGCGTGTCGCCGGGACGCACAACATAGGTCGAGGCGGCAATATCGCGGGCGTTGGCCGCGACGCGCTGAAGCGCCCAGGTCGGGCGCGCGTCGCCGCCGACAACCTCGCCAAGTGAACCGCGCTCGAAGTCGGAAGCTCGGGCCTGCTGCGTCGGTGCAGCCGCACGCGGAGCCGGAGCGGTGGTGGCCGGAATACAGGCCGACAAGGCGAGGGCGCCGGTCAACGCGCCGATATAATGATGAATTTTCCCCACCGCGGTCCTCTGGCAGAGCCGCGCCGGGAAATCTACTATGGTTAATCCGACGCCAATCGCACGGCATAGGCGCCGCGCAGCGCGGCGAGCGAGGCGTCGTGGGTGAGGTCGAGTTGCAGCGGCGTCACTGCGATATAGCCGTCGTCGATCGCCTCGAGGTCGGTGTCGTGGCCGGGCGAATGTTCGATCCCGTGCAGCCCGAACCAGTAATAGCGATACCCGCGCGGGTCGGTGCCCTCGACGATCGAGCCGCGGCTGTAATCGTGGAAGCCCTGCCGCACGACGCGGATGCCCTTCACCGCTTCGGCGGGGATGGCGGGGAAATTGACGTTGATCAGCGTTCGCGGCGTCATCGCCATGGCGACGAGCGGGCGCAGCACCTTGGCGCCCCATGCCTCGGCCGCCTCGAACGGCACGGCGTCACCCATGCCTTCGCGCGCATAGACCTGGCTCAGCGCGATGGCGGGGATGCCGGCCAGCGCACCCTCGATCGCCGCCGAAACGGTGCCCGAATAGGTGATGTCGTCGCCAAGGTTCGCGCCGCGATTGACGCCCGAGAGGATCAGGTCGGGCTTTTCAGGCATCAGCTTGCCCATCGCGATCATCACCGAATCGGTCGGGGTGCCGGTGCACGACCAGCGCCGTTCGCCATGCTCGCGCACGCGCACCGGGCGCGAGAGGGTGAGCGAGTGGCCGGCGCCCGACTGCTCCTCTGCCGGGGCGCAGACCCAGATGTCGTCGGAAAGCTGGCGCGCGATCGCTTCGAGCACGGCCATGCCGGGGGCGTGATAACCGTCGTCGTTGGTCAGAAGGATGCGCATGGCTTTTCCAGACTTTATGTCATTGCGAGGAGCGCAGCGACGAAGCAATCTCCAGCGGAATATTTGCGCTTGGTCGAAGGCTGGAGATTGCTTCGCTGCGCTCGCAATGGCGGATCAGGGCACCAGCCGCGTGATCCCGCCCATATAGGGCAAGAGTGCGGGCGGAACATCGACGCTGCCGTCTGCCTGCTGATAATTTTCCAGGATGGCGACAAGCGTGCGGCCCACAGCAAGCCCCGAACCATTGAGCGTATGGACGAATTCATTCGCCTTGGCGTCGTCGCGGCGGAAGCGGGCGTTCATCCGGCGCGCCTGGAAATCGCCGCAGTTCGAGCAGCTCGAAATCTCGCGATAGGCCCCCTGTCCCGGCAGCCATACTTCGAGGTCATAGGTCTTGCGCGCGGAGAATCCCATGTCGCCCGCACATAGCAGCATCTTGCGATAGGGCAGGTCGAGCGCTTCGAGCACCGCTTCGGCATAGCGCGTCTTGCGTTCGAGTTCGGCGTCCGAATCCTCGGGCCGGACGATCGAGACAAGCTCGACCTTCCAGAACTGGTGCTGGCGGATATAGCCGCGCGTGTCGCGCCCCGCCGATCCGGCCTCCGACCGGAAGCAGGGCGTGAGCGCGGTCATGCGGACAGGCAGGTCGGCCTCGGGCAGAATCTCTTCGCGCACCGCATTGGTCAGGCTCATCTCGGAGGTCGAGATCAGCCAGCGGCCGTCGGTGGTCTGGAACAGGTCCTCGCGGAATTTGGGCAGTTGCGTGGTCCCGAACGCCGCCTCGTCGCGCACCATCAGCGGCGTTGCGCATTCGACATAGCCCGGCTCACCCGTTTGCATGTCGAGCATGAACTGGCCGAGCGCGCGTTCGAGCCGCGCCATCTGCCCTTTCAGAAAGGCGAAGCGCGCGCCCGACATCTTGGCCGCGGTCTCAAAATCCAGCCCCAGCGCGGGACCGAAATCGGCATGTTCGCGCGGCTGGAAATCGAAGCTGCGCGGGGTTCCCCAACGCGCGATTTCGACATTACCCTCTTCGTCGAGGCCATCGGGGACGTCGTCGGCCGGCAGGTTGGGCAGCGCCGCCAATATGTCTTGCAACGCGGCCAGCCGGTCGCGTTCGGCCTGTTCCTCTGCCGGGAGCTTTTCCTTGAGCGCGGCGACCTCGCTCTTGAGCGATTCGGCACGATCCTTGTCGCCCTTTGCCATCGCCTGGCCGATCAGTTTCGACGCTTCGTTGCGGCGCGCCAGCGATGCCTGGATCGCGGTCTGGAGCGCACGCAATTCGGCGTCGGCGGCGAGGATCGTCGCGGACATGGGTTCGAAGCCGCGGCGCGCGAGGCCGGCGTCGAAAGCTTGCGGGTTTTCCCGGATCAGGCGGATATCGTGCATCGCCGCGCTATGGCGTTGCTGCCTTCGCGGCGCAACCCTGCGCGGATATCATCAGGACGCAAAAAAGGGGGCCACCCCTAAGAGTGGCCCCCAGAAGGTGGTCTGGGTCTCCCCCCCCATGACCTCCAGTGGATCCGTTAGGCCGCGTCAGCTTCGTCGCCGTTGCGATTCGCGGCGCGGCGGCGCGCAACGAGCGCGGCTGCTGCTGCACCGAACAATAGCATCATCGGAGGCGCAGGAACAGGGGTTGGATCACCGGATGATCCGCTGCTCGTGCTGCCGCCGGAACTGGACGAGGAGGATGAGCTCGACGAGCTGCTGCTCGACGAGGATGACGACGACGAGCTGCTGCTCGATCCGCCGAAACTGCTGCTGCCACCGGTCGCGCCCGACGAGGTCGCGCCGCTCGACGAACTGCTGCTCGACGACGAGCTTGAGGAACTGCTGCTGCCCGAACCGCCCGAGCTGCCCGAGCTTCCGCCGTGCGACGAAGACCCGCCGTGCGACGAGCTTCCGCCTTTCGACGAGCTGCCCCAGCCAGAGCTGCCATGCGAGGAGCCGCCTTTCGACGAACTGCCCCAACCAGAGCTGCCGTGTGAGCTGCCACCGCCCGACGACGACGAGCTCGACGACGAGGAAGAAGAGGAGGACGAGGAACTCGACGACGAGCTGCTGCTCGACGAAGAGGAGCTGACATTGCCCGATGAGGTTGAAACGCCGCCGGTCGAGGTGCTCACGCCGCCCGTGGAGGTCGATACGCCGCCCGTCGAGGTGCTGACGCCACCGGTCGAGGTCGAAACGCCGCCGGTGGAGGTGCTGACGCCGCCCGTCGACGTGGTCGAGCTGATGCCGCCCGTGGAGGTTGAAACGCCGCCGGTCGAGGTCGAGGTGCTCACCCCGCCCGTCGAGGTCGAAACGCCGCCCGAGGTGCTGCTGGTAGTCGAGCTGAGGCCGCCGGTGGTGGTCGAGGTGACGACCACGCTGCCGCTGCTGCCACCCGAGCTGCCGCCGAAGAAACCGCCGAAGAAGCCGCCGCCGAAGCCGCCGCCAAAGCCGCCGCCGATAACGGTCACGCCGCCGCCGCTGCTGCCGCCGCCAAAGCCTTCGCCGCGCGGCGGGAAGGGGGCATAGGGGATGGGGGGCAGGGGGATCGTCTGGGTGACGACCTGCTGCTGCGGGGTCACGGTACGGATCACGCGCTTGGTCGTGACGACGCGGCGGACGCGCTTGACGGGCTTTCTCGCCACGTGGCGCTTGCGCACGACCTTCTTGCAACAGGAGCCCGATTTCTGGACCTGCGCAGCCGCAGCCGGTACGTCGGCGATCTGCATCGCGCCGCTACCGATGATCGCGCCGCCGCAGGTGCAGGCACAAAGCTTGGCGAGGGCCATTCGGACAGACATAGGTTACTCTCTCTTTCCCGTTGCAGGTGCGCCCCATGTCATTGACCGACACCCGTGCGCGCCTTCGCTAGCGCCAAAAGGCCAAAGCTTTGTGAACGCGGCAATTGCGTTAACCGCGTTTGATTGTCCGACAGCGGGAATTGATATGCGAAATCAACCGAAATGCGCGTAACTGTCCCAAAACAATACGTGTTTCACGCCAAATGGCCTCAACCGGTTAATTTGCAGCGGCATGCGGCGGTCGAGAGAGCTGGGGCGCGGCTTGTCGTGAGTGCGCCTCCGCCGGGCCGGTTCAGCACCGCTTCAGCCGCGCGCGGGCAAGCGGTCCGCTTCGCGCTTGTATCGCATCGGAGGGCTGGTTATAGGCCCGGCGCAATCCTTGGTTCGCCAAGCTCGGCGAGCCAGGCGATCAGGAAAGGACTTGGACGCTCCTCATGCCGACCAATGTTGCCGAAGTAGGCGCCGACGCTCTCCGCGAAGCCAAGTCCAATCTCGATTCGGATTATGTTCCCAGCGACGACGAGCCGTTCATGAACGAGCGGCAGCAGGAATATTTCCGTAACCTGCTGCTCGCCTGGAAGAAGTCGATCCTCACCGAATCCGAATCGACGCTGGCCCATTTGCAGGACGGTCCGCTGCGCGAACCCGATCTTGCCGACCGTGCATCGAGCGAGACCGACTGGGCGATCGAGCTGCGGACGCGCGACCGTCAGCGCAAGCTGATCGCGAAGATCGATTCGGCGCTGCGCCGCATCGACGAGGGCGAATATGGCTATTGCGCGGTGACGGGCGAACCGATTTCGCTCGCCCGCCTGCAAGCGCGTCCGATCGCGACGATGACGCTGGAAGCGCAGGAACGCCACGAACGCAACGAGCGGATC
Source organism: Sphingopyxis terrae subsp. terrae NBRC 15098 (assembly GCF_001610975.1). Classification (NCBI taxonomy): domain Bacteria; kingdom Pseudomonadati; phylum Pseudomonadota; class Alphaproteobacteria; order Sphingomonadales; family Sphingopyxidaceae; genus Sphingopyxis; species Sphingopyxis terrae. Next base: position 2,632,949 of record NZ_CP013342.1, read on the forward strand.
TCGCGCGAAGACTGATCCCAATCGGGACAGAAGCGCCGCTGTTTACGATTCGGTAAAGTACCGGGCCCTAGGGTCGCTCCGAACGCAATTCGGGGAACGGGTCGCCATGGAATCGCGCATACCATCAACGCTGGACGAAGAGGTCGCTTCGCTGTCGCGCAGCGCCGACCGCGACAGCCTGTTCATGCAGGCCAATCTTTTATTTCCGGGTCAGTCCAGGCCCGTAACGGTGCGTGTGCGCAACCTGTCGGCGGGTGGCATGCTGGCCGAGGCCGTCGTGCCAAGGCTCGCGCAAGGCGCAACGGCCGAGATCGAACTGCGCAATATCGGCTTTGTGCCGGGGCATGTCGTCTGGGTGGGCGAAGGCAAATTCGGGGTGGCTTTCGAGCGACCGATCGATCCGCACGCGGTGCGGCGGCAGGTGGTTCAGAAGATGGACGTCCCGGCCTATATTTCGGCGCTTGACAAGAAGGCTTCGCTCTACCGCCGACGCTGATGCGTTTCGCGTCGAAAGGCATCAGCGGGCGATAGCGCTCTGCTCGCCTCAGGTTTCGGCGAGCAGCTCTTCCTTGATCTTGAGTTTCTGCTTCTTCATTTGCGCCAGCAAGGCCATGTCCGGTGCGGGGCGGCGCTCTTCATTCGCAATTTTCGCGTCGAGGTCCGCGTGGCGGGACTTCAGGGCGGAAAGGTGCGAGCTGCTCATAGGCCATTCTCCTTTTCGACTCGGTTGGCAGCTCCGAGTAAAACATGATTCGACCCGCTTGTCCCGCCCGGATGGTCGCGTTTCGGCCAGATGGTCCCCGTTGCGGACGGGCCGTGATCGTGGCAGGGAAGCGGCGTGAACGCGGAAGAAATCGCCCAGCGCCTGGAACTGCTTCGGCTCGAGCATCGTGATCTCGACGCCGCGATCATCGCACTGGGCGACGCGACGGTTCCCGATCAGCTCCAGCTTGCCCGGATGAAGAAGCGCAAGCTCAAGCTGCGCGACGAGATCAGCTGGTGCGAGGATCAGTTGCTGCCCGACATAATCGCCTGATTCAAAACGGGACGCTCCCTAAATTCATGGTTAGCGTCCTTGCGGCGGCGCTGCGTGGCGTGGCATTCGATGCCGATGTTCAGGGGACCGATCCGGAACGGCATGGCGACGCAGCCGGTGCAGCGCGCGCAGGTCGAAAATCTCTATGTCGAGGCGATGCTGCTCGCCGACGAGGCGCATGCCGCCTTCCGCGCGCATCGCGATTTCGAGGCGGTGGCGCGCGATCCGATCCTGCAGGTCGGGCTGGCGTGCGAATCGCTGAAGACGACAACGCGGCTGATGCACATCATCGCCTGGCTGCTCCACCGCCGCGCCATGTTCGCGGGCGACCCCGGCGCCGGTCCCGAGGACAGCGCAGCGCACATCGGCGCGCCAGTTCCTGCCGACCATGCGCTGTGCGCGCATTTTGACGATAATCTCCAGAGGATCGTCGCGGCGAGCGAGCGCCTGTTCGACCGTATCGCGCGGATCGAGGCGGGATGGACCGCCGACGAAGCGGCGCGGCCGGTGCAGGCGCTGCTGGCCCAACTCGAAGCAAGGCTTTGATCGAACTGGTCCCGACCAAGCATTGACGCGGCGTTAACCAATGTGCGCCAAGGTTCGCCCGGAGTCAGAAGTGGGTGCGCCAATGAAATTCGAACCGATCAGTTCCGCCGCGCAGAATCTCGACCAGTCGGTTGCCAGCGACTGCGGCGAGCTTGCCGTCGGCTGCAGCGATGCCGCGGGCCAGATCCAGCGCGCCACCGACCAGATGCAGCGCCAGATTTCGGAGCTGGGCCGGCTGGAGGATTATGTCGTCAGCCTGGAGGCCGACCAGCGCCAGATTGCCGATTCGACCGACGAGGCGAAGCTGTTGTCGGCGCGCGCGTGCGAACAGCTCGACGCCGGGGCCGAGCGCGTCAACAGCGCCGTCACCGAATTCCGCTCGGTCATCGATCTGGTCGCGCGGCTGGGCACGCATGTCACCAATTTCGCGTCGGTGATGGAGCAGGTGCAGCAGGTCAGCCAGTCGATCGAGCAGATTGCCAAGACCACCAACATGCTCGCGCTTAACGCCGCGATCGAGGCCGAGCGTGCGGGCGATGCCGGCCGCACCTTTGCCGTCGTCGCCGCCGAGGTGAAGAAGCTGGCGCAGAATACGCGCAGCGCAACCGATGAAATCCGCCGTTCGATCGGCAGCCTGTCGACCGAAGCCGCCGGTCTCGTCACCGAAATCCAGTCGGGGGTCGAGCAGTCGGGGCGGGCGGAGGCGCAGTTCGAGACGATCACCGATGCGCTGCACGACGCGACGCATCTCGTCGCGCTGCTCGATGATCAGAGCGACCGTATCGCGCAATCGAGCGCGATGGTTCACGCCAATGGCGCCAAGGTACGCGAGGCGCTCGACCGCGTCGTCGGATCGGTGCGCGACAATGGCGCGACGCTGAACAGGACGCGCGATTCGATCCTGACGATGGAAAATGTGTCGAACCGCATGTTCAACGCGGTGATTTCCGCCGGCGTCAGCCCCCAGGACAGCGCGATCGTCGATCTGGCTGCGTCGGTCCGCGACGAATTCGTCGGCCTGGCCGAAGCAGCGCTCGCGCGCGGCGAGCTGACGATGGAGCAATTGTTCGACACCAATTATGTGCGCGTGCCGGGATCGAACCCCGAACGCTTCCGTACCAGCCTTTGCGACTGGGCCGACGCCCATTGGCGGCCACTGTTCGACCGCACCGTGGCGCAGCATCCCGAAATCAAGATGTCGTCGGCGGGCGACATGAACGGCTTTCTGCCGACGCATATCACCGAATGTTCGCGCGCGCCGACGGGCGATCTGGAACATGACACCGCGCATTGTCGCAACGGCCGCATCCTGTTCGACGATGTAGACGCGGCGGCAAAGCGCAGCAGCGCGCCCTTCTTCATGTCGGTGTATCGCCAGGAAGGCGACGGCACCAACTATGTGACGGTGCGCAACGTCTATATGCCCGCGGTCATCAACGGTCGCCGCTGGGGCGACGTCGAGGTTGCCTACCAGCTGTAACGGCGGTCTTTGCGAGCGAGGCTGGCTCAGCTACCCTGCCGGCGCGCCATGAAGGCAAGCTTTTCGAACAGCATCACATCCTGTTCATTCTTGAGCAGCGCGCCGTGCAGCGGCGGAATCGCTTTGCCGACGTCGCGGTTCTGCAGCACCTCGAGCGGCATGTCCTCGGCGAGCAGCAGCTTCAGCCAGTCGATGAGCTCGCTGGTCGAGGGCTTTTTCTTGAGCCCGGGCACGTCGCGCACGTCGTAGAAGATGTCCATCGCGCGGCTGACCAGCGTTTTCTGGATGCCGGGGAAGTGGACCTCGACGATTTCGGCCATCGTGTCGCGGTCGGGGAATTTGATGTAGTGGAAAAAACAGCGGCGCAGGAAGGCGTCGGGCAGTTCCTTTTCATTGTTGGAGGTGATGACGACAATCGGGCGTTCGCGCGCGGTCACCGTTTCGTTGGTTTCATAAACGTGGAACGCCATGCGATCGAGTTCCTGAAGCAGATCGTTCGGAAATTCGATATCGGCCTTGTCGATCTCGTCGATCAGCAGCACCGGAAGCTGTTCGGAGGTGAACGCCTCCCACAGCTTGCCCTTTTTGATATAGTTGCGGATGTCGTGGACGCGCTCTTCGCCGAGCTGTCCGTCGCGCAGACGCGCAACCGCGTCATATTCATAGAGGCCCTGCTGCGCCTTGGTCGTCGATTTGATGTTCCAGGTGATCAGCGGCGCACCGAACGCCTTGGCGACTTCCTCGGCCAGCACGGTCTTGCCGGTGCCGGGTTCGCCCTTCACGAGCAACGGGCGGCGCAGCATCGTCGCGGCATTGACCGCGACCTTCAGGTCGTCGGTTGCAATATAGGCGCTGGTTCCTTCGAAGCGCATGGCGGCTCGCCCTTTCCCTTAACGTGAACGTCAACCGGGATGGGCATAGCGAGCGCGAGGGAAGGGTGCAAGCGGAGCGTCGCCACGGCTGCCGCGGCGTGGACGTTCCCGGTCAGGCGTGCGTGCGGCTGGCGGCGCGGGCGGCCATCAGATCCCACAGGCCGGTGTGCTGTGCGATGAGCTGCTGCGCGCCAAAGGCCATCGCGCGCTCGACCGCCGGTGTTTCGGCGACGGCATTGGCAAGACGAGCGGTTTCGCGCAGGTCGGGCAGGGTGCAGCGTGGGACTTTCATGTCAAGCCGCTGGGCACTGATGTCGAGCAGGACGCGGATCGTCCGCCAATCGAGTGTCAGCGCGATCGCCGCGCCAATCGCGCAACCATTGCGATCGGATTCAGCGAGCATGTCGAGCGCCTTGCGCTGCGCGGCGACCGCCGCCTCGCACTGGGCTTGGCCTTGCGTGCTCGGCACCGGACCGACCGCGGCCGCGATTTTCGACAGGAAGGCGCGTTCCTGCGCAAAGGCTTGCGCGGTTTCGTCCATCCATTTGCGCGATGCCGCATCGACCGCCTTGCGCGCCGCGCTGTCGACGATGCCAGGATAGCGGCCGTGGAGCAGGCAGAGAAAATGGACCGCGTCGGCAAGGTTGCGCATCGCGTCGGGGCCGCTCGACAGCGCACCCGATTTGACATGGCCGTGCGCGCCCGTTCCCTCGCTCGCGACGAGCGTGTCGAGCAGTTCGGCAATGCCGCGCGGCTGGGCCTGGGGCTGGGGCGACTGGCTCAAGGCTGCATCCTCGTCTGTTGCGGCGGCTCTTGCGACCGGCGCCGTTGCAAATCAGGGATCAGCATTAGCCGAACGTCGTAAACGTCGCGTTTATGAGGGGCGAGCGATTTCAGGCGCTTCTGTCCCACTCCTGCACAGCGGGCCTCGGTTCGACGCGCAAAGGGACCGGCAGCGGGTTAAGCTGCCGGTCCCTGCGCTGTTGCGGTCAAGTGGAGCGCCGCAACATGGGCGGGGCCGGTGCAAGGGAGAGGGAGAGCCGGCCCCGGTTCGAATCAGGCGGCGAGCGCGAGTTCCTCGGCCTTTTCGGCCTTGGCTGCCGGCGCCGCTTCGGTGAGCGCCGGGGCGTCGGCCGTATCGGCAGCGCGCTGCGACGGGAAGAAGAAGCGCGACGCGAGCACGATCAGGCCGAGGCCGAAATAGGCCGCGAAGGTCTGCACCGGGAAGAAGAAGAGCGGTGCGACGAACGCGAGACGCAGATACAGGGGGTTGAAGCCGAAATCCTGGCCCACCGCTTCGCAGATGCCGAAGAAGGTGTCCTGGCGGGAGAAGATATTCTGGTTTTCGTTTGCCATCGTTCGGTCTTTCCTCTTGGCGGCGGTGGGGAGGCCGCTCCTGCCCATGACTAAGCAATGGGCGTGCCAATTGGTCATTCTCTCCATTTTCCGGGCTTTTTTGCATCCCTGCTCGAGGAATACGCCCGTATTTGTTGAAATTATTCCCATCAATCGGGACAATGTGCCAATCGGCGTGATCGCCTGAACCGAGGCTGAAGCGATACGCCAACGGCGTCTCATCTGGTTGGGAAAGATGAAAATTTTAAGATGCTGTGCCAGATTTTTGTGCGGTGCAGCAAAAATGTCACGCCGAGGCCGAAGCAAAACACCCCGCCGGTTGGGGCGGGGTGTCTGATTTTTCGGTACGGATCGACCTATTGGTCGAGGAAGCTGCGCATCTTGCGGCTGCGGCTCGGATGCTTGAGCTTGCGCAGCGCCTTCGCCTCGATCTGGCGGATACGTTCGCGCGTCACGCTGAACTGCTGGCCGACCTCTTCTAGGGTATGGTCGGTGTTCATGCCGATGCCGAAGCGCATGCGGAGAACACGCTCCTCGCGCGGCGTAAGCGAGGCCAAAACTCGCGTAACCGTCTCCTTGAGGTTCGACTGCACTGCGGCGTCGACCGGGATGACCGCGTTCTTGTCCTCGATGAAATCGCCGAGGTGGCTGTCTTCCTCGTCGCCGATCGGCGTTTCGAGGCTGATCGGCTCCTTGGCGATCTTCATCACCTTGCGGACCTTTTCGAGCGGCATCGACAGACGCTCGGCCATTTCCTCCGGCGTCGGCTCGCGGCCGCTTTCGTGGAGGAACTGACGGCTGCAGCGCACCAGCTTGTTGATCGTCTCGATCATGTGGACCGGGATGCGGATCGTGCGCGCCTGGTCGGCGATCGAGCGGGTGATCGCCTGCCGGATCCACCAGGTCGCATAGGTGCTGAACTTGTAGCCGCGGCGGTATTCGAATTTGTCGACCGCCTTCATCAGCCCGATATTGCCTTCCTGAATGAGGTCGAGGAACTGCAGGCCGCGGTTGGTGTATTTCTTCGCGATCGAGATCACGAGACGCAGGTTCGCCTCGACCATTTCCTTCTTGGCGATGCGCGCTTCGCGCTCCCCCTTCTGGACCATGTTCACGACGCGGCGGAACTCGGGCAGGCTCATACCCGCCGCCTGGGCGATTTCCGAAATCTCGGTCCGGATGCGGTCGACCGCCGCGCCCTCATTCTCGGCGAATGCCGCCCATTTCTTGTCGAGCTTGCCGACTTCGTCGAGCCAGTTTTCTTCGAGCTCGCGCCCGACATAATGGTCGAGGAAGGCCTTGCGCGGCACCTTGTGGCGTTCGGCAAGACGCAGCATCTGGCCGCCGAGCGCAGTCAGGCGCCGGTTGTAGCTGTAAAGCTGGTCGACCAGATATTCGATCTTGGTACCGTGGAACTGCACGCTTTCGACCTGCGCGGTAAGTTCCTCGCGCAGCTTGTGATATTTTTTTTCCTGCGCGTCGGGGAAGTCGCCCGCCGTCGACAGCGCCTCAAGCCGGGCGTCCTGAAGCTTCTGGAACGCCTTGAAGCTCTTGGTGATATTGGCGAATTTCTCGAGAGCGTCGGGCTTGAGCAATTCTTCCATCGCGGCGAGGCTCAGCGTGTTGTCCTCGTCGTCTTCCTCAAAGCTTTCGCGCTTGCCCGACGAGCCTTCGCCGTCCTCGTCATCGCCGTCGGCCGAAGGTTCTTCCTCGACCTCGTCCTCGTCCTTGAACGAGACGCCGGCGGTCTTTTCGCTGATTTCGCCGTCGTCGCCTTCGCCCTCGTCATCAAGGTTTTCGGGCGCCGGATCCTTTGACAGCATCGCTTCGAGATCGACGATCTCGCGCAGTTGCATGTCGCCGTTGTTGAGCGCGTTCGACCATTCGATGATCGCGTTGAAGGTCAGCGGGCTTTCGCACAGGCCGAGGATCATCGTGTCGCGGCCCGCCTCGATGCGCTTCGCGATCGCGATTTCACCTTCGCGGCTCAAAAGCTCGACCGCGCCCATTTCGCGCAGGTACATGCGCACCGGGTCGTCGGTGCGATCGACCGTTTCCTTCTTCTTTTCGATCGCGGGATTGGACACCGAACCGGTGTTGGCGCTGACGTCGATATCGTCATCGCTTTCCTGTTCGGCTTCTTCCTGCACATCCTCATCGCTTTCGACGATGTTGATGCCCATGTCGGAGATTGCCGACATGATATCCTCGATCTGCTCCGAAGACATCTGATCCTGCGGCAGGGCTTCGTTGAGCTCGTCGTAGGTCAGGTAGCCGCGCTTCTTGCCGCGCGCGATCAGCTTTTTGACGTCGGCCTCGTTGAGGTCGATCAGCGGCGCGTCGGTGTCGGCTTCGGTGTTCTTGGTGGCCATATGCTTCAGTCGTTCCTGCCTTGGGGCAATATATGTCAGCTCTGGCTGCTGTCGGACAGCGCGGCCAGGCGGCGGGTCAGTTCCTCATCCATCGCGCGCAGCTTTTGCTGTCGGGCATGGCCCTCGTCGTCCATCGTGCGCATATAGTCCGCGGTCGCCTCGGCAAGCCGAGCGCGGATTTCGGGCTGCGTCACGAGCACGCCGATATATTCGTCAAGGTCACGCAGCGCGATTTCCCGAGCCGCTTCCACCTCTTCGCCTTCGAGCCTTCGATTGAATGAGAAGTGCATTCCGTCGGCTCTGAGCAATGTCGTCGCCCTATTATACACTTTCATCGGCTCCAATATGGCAAGCAACCCCTCGGTATCAAGCCCTTCTTGCGCTGCCGCGCTGTCAAGTATTGCGCGGAGCAGTTCGGCGTCGGCAGAATCGGGCACAGCGAGCCGTATGAGCGCCTCTTCATTGCGGGCGATCGCCTGCGGATAGCGGAGCAGTCCGCCGAGCAACGCCGCGGCGAGCGGCGCCGCGATTCCGGCCTTGCCGATGGAACGCGTCTCGTCGGCCGGAGGTTGCAGGCGCGGGTCGGGCGCGAAGCGGCGCCCGCCCCCGCGTGATGCCTGCGGCGCCCAGGGCACGCGCCCGCCACGCTCGGCGCGCGGGCGCGCGAACAGCGCGTCGAGCCGCTCGCGAAACGCTTCGCGATAATGGTGCCGCACGTCGGCATCCTGGATCGCGTCGGCATGGGCGAGCAGCCGCGTCTTGAGCGCCGCGCGCTCTTCGGGGGTGGTGAGCGGCCCCGCCGCAACCTCATGCGCCCACAGCCGTTCGACGAGCGGCTGCGCTTCGTCGAGGATGGCGGCAAAGCCTGCGGCGCCCTTGGCGCGGACAAGATCGTCCGGATCCTGCCCCGCAGGCAGGGTCGCGAAGGCAAGGCTGAAGCCCGGGCGGAGCAGTGGCAGTGCCCGCGTTGCCGCGCGCATCGCGGCCTTTTGCCCGGCATTGTCGCCGTCGAAGCAGAGCAGCGGCACCGGTACCATCCGCCACAGCATGCCTAGCTGGTTCTCGGTCAGCGCGGTGCCGAGCGGCGCGACGGCGTCGGCGATCCCCGCCTCGGCAAGCGCGATGACGTCCATGTAGCCTTCGACGACGATCACCCGGTTCGTCTGCCGCGAGGCGGGGCTTGCCTTGTCGAGATTGAAGAGCGTGCGCCCCTTGTCGAAGAGAGGCGTATCGGGCGAGTTCAGATATTTGGGCTCGCCGTCGCCCAGGATCCGGCCGCCGAACGCGATCACGCGCCCGCGTGCATCGCGGATCGGGATCATCAGCCGGCCGCGGAACCGGTCATAGGGTTCCTTGTCGTCGACCGCGATGAGCATGCCGGACTCGACCAGCATCGCGGTGGGGAATTTCTTGAGCGCCTCTTTCAGCGCGCTGCGACTGTCGGGTGCGAGGCCGAAGGCAAAGGCGCGGCGGGTGGAGTCGGAAATGCCGCGCCTCGCCAGATAGTCGCGCGCTGGGGCGCCGTTGGTGCTTTCAAGCTGCTGCGCGAACCAGTCGGCCGCGCCCTGCACCACGTCGCGCAGACTCGCCTGCTCCTCTGCCTTTTTCGCGGCGCGCGCGTCGGGGGCGGGGACTTCCATGCCGACCTCGGCAGCGAGTTCCTTGACCGCGTCCATGAACGACAGGCCGCGCTGGTCGGTCATCCAGCGGATCGCATCGCCATGCGCCGAGCAGCCGAAGCAGTGGTAGAAGCCCTTTTCGTCGTTGATCGTGAAACTGGGGGTCTTTTCGTTATGGAAAGGGCAACAGGCCTTATACTCGCGCCCCGCGCGCGTGATCTTCACCGTCCGCCCGATCAGGGTCGACAGCGTGATCCGCGAGCGCAATTCGTCCAGCCATTGCGGGGTGAGGGTCATTCTTCTCCCCTCACTTGGCGAGCCATCATCCCAATCCCGTTCGTGTCGAGCGAAGTCGAGACACGTTTGCGCCCGGCCTCACGTCCCTCGACTTCGCTCGGGGCGAACGGAGTGGGAGAGTGTGTCTCGGCAGAAGCCGGCAGGGGAGGACGTTCTTTAGGCGGTTTGGCGAAATGCCCCACCATAGCCCAGTCGCCGCGGATCAGCGCTTCCTTCTTGGCTCGCGACCAAGGCTTGATGCGCCGTTCTGCCTCCAGCGCTTCGACGCGCGTCGCAAAATCTTGCAACCAAGCCAGAGTCACGGGCTTCCGTCGCGAGGTAAAATCGCAAAATCCGCCATGTTGATGCTCAGCGATGCGGCGTTCCAAATTATCGGTGTGTCCCGTGTAATAGCGACCGTCGGAGCAGCGCAGCATGTAGGTCCAGAACACCATACCGCCACATAACCGTTCGTCCCGAGCGAAGTCGAGACACGTTGGCGTGGCGCAAGGTAGAACGTCCGTCGACTACGCTCGGGACGAACGGAGAAAAAGGCCGTGTTTGAGGTTTAACTCAGCGCCGCCTTCACCCATCCGCTTGCCTTGCTCATGTCGAGCTGGCTGCCGTGGCGGTCTTTCACCGCCGCCATCACCTTGCCCATGTCCTTGACGCTGGTCGCGCCGAGTTCGGCGACGATCGCGCGGATTGCGGCGGTGGCGTCGGCTTCGGAAAGCTGGGCGGGCAGGAAATCCTCGATAACCACGACCTCGGCCGCTTCGGTGTCGGCAAGTTCCTGGCGGCCGCCCTGTTCGTACATGGCGATCGATTCGCGGCGCTGCTTGACCATCTTCTGGAGGACGTCGGTGACGAGCACATCGTCGTCGGCCGGCGCCGTGCCGGTCCTGAGTTCGATGTCGCGGTCCTTGATCTTGGCCAGCATCAGCCGGATGGTGCCCAAACGCGCCTTGTCGCCGGCCTTCATCGCGGCAACCTGCGCAGCCTTGATGTCATCGCGAATCATGCGTGTCCCCATGTGCTGCAAATTTCGGAAAGAGCCTCTCTAGCGGGAAGATTCCAAATCCGATAGCTTGTGAATCACTTTTTTGCCGCCTACTTGGTCGGCCGTTTAGCCCCCCGTCCGGAGCAGTTTAAATGGCACCAGCCAATCCATCCGCCGCGCCTTCTGGAGCGACCGGCGTCCTCGTTCTTGCCGATGGCACGGTCCTGTGGGGCGTGGGCTATGGCACCGCCGGGGCGGGTGTCGGCGAAATCTGTTTCAACACCGCGATGACCGGATATCAGGAGATACTGACCGACCCGAGCTATGCCGGGCAGATCATTACCTTCACCTTTCCGCACATCGGCAATGTCGGCGCGAATCCCGAGGATATCGAACGCAGCGCACGGGCGGCCATCGGCTGCATCACCCGCGAACTGCCGACCGCGCCGAGCAATTTCCGCAGCGTCCAGACGCTGCCCGAATGGATGGCCGAACAGGGCCTGATCGGGCTGGCCGGCATCGACACGCGCGCGCTGACCCGCCGCATCCGCGATGCGGGCGCCCCCAATGGCGTGATCGCGCACAGCCCCGACGGCAAATTCGACATCGACGCGCTGCTGGCGATGGCGCGCGGTTGGCCGGGGCTGGAGGGCATGGACCTGGCGAAGGAGGTCAGCCGCACGGATACGGGTGATTGGGATGCGGGGACTTGGACGCTGGGCAAGGGGTATGCTCCTCCCCTCCTGCATGCGGGAGGAGCCGGCGGTCGGCCAACGTCTGCACCGATATCTGAGAACATGCCCACCCCTAACCAATCCCGCGAGCGGGAGGGGGATAGCAGACCTCATGTCGTCGCGATCGATTATGGCGCGAAGGACAATATCTTCCGTAACCTCGTGAAGGCCGGCGCGCGCGTCACCGTGGTCCCCGCGACCGCGACACTCGACGACGTGCTGAGCCACCAGCCCGCGGGCGTGTTCCTGTCGAATGGCCCCGGCGACCCCGCGGCGACCGGCGAATATGCGGTGCCGGTGATCCAGGGGCTGCTCGAGCGGGGTGTGCCGATCTTCGGCATCTGCCTCGGCCACCAGATGCTCGCCATCGCGGCGGGGGCCAAGACCATCAAGATGCACCAGGGCCACCGCGGCGCGAACCATCCGGTGCAGCGCGTCGGCGGCGATTTTGCGGACGGCGTGGTCGAGATCACCAGTATGAACCACGGCTTCGCAGTGGACGCCGCGACACTGCCCGCAGGCGTGGTCGAGACGCACAAGAGCCTGTTCGACGGATCGAACTGCGGCATCGCGATCATGGGCAAGCAGGCGTTCAGCGTGCAATATCACCCCGAGGCGAGCCCGGGGCCGCAGGACAGCTTCTATCTGTTCGAGAAGTTTGTGGGTGGGTTGAAGTGATTGCTCGCGCCGTTACGGCAATCACGCTTATGCTGACATTGGCGGGATGCGCGGCCAGCCCCACAGATTCCGACGCGGAAAGATTGAAGGCGGGGCTGGCACGTGTGGAGACACAATGCGGCGCGAAGCCTGGCACGTTAAAACTCGATAGCGATAACTTGGTCGCAGTGATGCCGACGCCGGATGCAAAATACGAAACGATCGATTGCGTGTTTCGAGAGCTGAAGAAGCCAGAATTCTCGGACCACATCAAACTCGGCTTCGTCGGCAACGAATCATACGCAGCAGAAGAACAGAAATAATGCCCAAAAGAACCGACATCCAATCCATCCTCGTCATCGGCGCCGGCCCGATCGTGATCGGTCAGGCGTGCGAGTTCGACTATTCGGGGACGCAGGCGATCAAGGCGCTGAAGGAGGAGGGCTATCGCATCGTCCTCGTCAACTCCAACCCGGCGACGATCATGACCGATCCCGAGCTGGCCGACGCCACGTACGTGGAGCCGATTACGCCCGAGATCGTCGCCAAGATCATCGAAAAAGAGCGCCCGGATGCGGTACTGCCGACGATGGGCGGGCAGACCGCTCTGAACACCGCGCTGGCTTTGTTCAACGACGGCACCTTGACCAAATATGGCGTCGAGATGATCGGCGCCGATGCCGAGGCGATCGACAAGGCCGAGGACCGGATCAAGTTCCGCGACGCGATGGACAAGATCGGGCTGGAAAGTGCGCGCTCGGGCATCGCGCACACGCTCGACGAGGCGTTCGCGGTGCTCGAACGCACCGGCCTGCCCTCGATCATCCGGCCCAGCTTCACCATGGGCGGCACCGGCGGCGGCATCGCATACAACCGCGAGGAGTTCGAGCATATCGTTCGCGGCGGCCTGATCGCCTCGCCCACCACCGAAGTCCTGATCGAGGAATCGCTCCTCGGCTGGAAAGAATATGAGATGGAGGTGGTGCGCGACCGCAAGGACAATTGCATCATCATCTGTTCGATCGAAAATGTCGATCCAATGGGCGTCCACACCGGCGACAGCATCACCGTCGCCCCCGCGCTGACGCTGACCGACAAGGAATATCAGATCATGCGCAACGCGAGCATCGCGGTGCTGCGCGAGATCGGGGTCGAAACCGGCGGGTCGAACGTGCAGTTCGCGGTCAATCCGAAGGACGGCCGCCTGATCGTGATCGAGATGAACCCGCGCGTGTCGCGCTCCTCGGCGCTCGCGTCGAAGGCGACGGGCTTTCCGATCGCCAAGGTCGCGGCGAAGCTCGCGGTCGGCTACACGCTCGACGAAATCTTGAACGACATCACCGGGGTGACCCCGGCGTCGTTCGAGCCGACGATCGACTATGTCGTCACCAAGATCCCGCGCTTTGCCTTCGAAAAGTTCAAGGGCGCCGAGCCCTTGCTGTCGACGGCGATGAAGTCGGTCGGCGAGGTGATGGCGATCGGCCGCACGATCCATGAATCGATGCAGAAAGCGCTGCGCGGGCTGGAGACCGGATTGTCGGGCTTCAACTTCGTCGATCGGCTGGTCGGCGCGAGCCACGAACAATTGAAAAGCGAACTGGCGCAGCGCACTCCAGACCGGCTGCTGATCGCGGCGCAGGCGATCCGCGAGGGCGTGTCGCTCGCCGAGATCAACCGCATCGCGGGCTATGACATGTGGTTCCTCGCCCGCATCGCAGAGATTGTCGAGGCCGAGAACGGCGTGCTCGAAAATGGTCTGCCACGCGATGCCGAGGGGCTGCGCCGGCTGAAGGCGATGGGCTTTTCGGACAAAAGGCTCGCCTATCTGGCGCTGCAGTCGGCGCATCTGCGGCCCGGCACCGGCGCGGCGGCGGCGCGCGGCAGCGGGCTGATTCACGAGGCAGTGAAGGCGATGACCGGCGGCGTCACCGAAGGCGAGGTGCGGAGCCTGCGCCACAAGCTCGGCGTGCGGCCGGTGTTCAAGACCATCGACACCTGCGCCGCCGAATTCGCCGCCAAAACGCCCTATCTCTATTCGACCTATGAAGCCCCGACCTTCGGCGAGCCCGAGAATGAGGCGAACCCGTCGGACCGCAAGAAGATCGTCATTCTCGGCGGCGGGCCGAACCGGATCGGGCAGGGGATCGAGTTCGATTATTGCTGCTGCCACGCCTGCTTCGCGCTTGGAGAGGCGGGCTATGAAACGATCATGGTCAACTGCAACCCCGAAACGGTGTCGACCGACTATGACACGTCGGACCGCCTCTATTTCGAACCGCTGACCGCCGAGGATGTGCTCGAAATATTGCACGTCGAGCAGTCGAAGGGCGAGCTTGTGGGCGTGATCGTCCAGTTCGGCGGCCAGACGCCGCTCAAGCTCGCGCAGGCGCTCGAGGAAGCGGGCATCCCGATCCTCGGCACCTCGCCCGACGCGATCGACCTCGCCGAAGACCGCGAACGCTTTGCGGCGCTGGTCAACAAGCTGGGCCTCAAGCAGCCCGAGAACGGCATCGCGCGCAGCCGCGAAGAAGCCGTCGCGGTCGCGGCGCGCATCGGTTACCCGGTGCTCACGCGCCCCTCCTATGTGCTCGGCGGCCGCGCGATGGAGATCGTCGACGATCAGGCGCAGCTCGAAAATTACATCGAGACCGCGGTGCAGGTGTCGGGTGATTCGCCCGTGCTGATCGACCGCTATCTGCGCGACGCGATCGAGGTCGATGTCGATGCGCTGTGCGACGGCACCGATGTCGTAGTGGCCGGGGTACTCCAGCATATCGAGGAAGCGGGCGTCCATTCGGGCGACAGCGCCTGTTCGATCCCGCCGTACAGTCTGCCCGCCGACATCGTCGCCGAGATCGAGCGGCAGACCGACGCGCTGGCGCGCGCCCTCAACGTCCGCGGGCTGATGAACGTGCAATATGCGGTGAAGGATGGTGAGGTCTACCTGATCGAGGTCAACCCGCGCGCGAGCCGCACCGTGCCCTTTGTCGCCAAGGCGGTGGGTTCGCCGATCGCCAAGATCGCGGCGCGGGTGATGGCGGGCGAACGCCTTGCCGATCTGCCGAAGATCAATCGCGACATCGACCATGTCGCGGTCAAGGAAGCGGTTTTCCCCTTCGCGCGCTTCCCTGGCACCGACCCGGTGTTGTCGCCTGAAATGAAGTCCACCGGCGAAGTCATGGGAATCGATAGCGATTTCAATCTCGCCTTTGCCAAGGCACAGCTCGGCGCGGGAGACCGCCTGCCGACCGACGGGCGGCTCTTCGTGTCGGTGAAGGACAGCGACAAGCCGCGCATCGTCGCGTCGGTGAAGCAGCTCGCCGCCTGGGGGTGGCAGGTGATCGCGACCGGCGGCACCGCCGACTATCTGGCGGGGCAGGGCATCGACGTCGAACGGGTGAACAAGGTCGCCGAAGGTCGTCCGCACATCGTCGACCGGATCAAGGACGGCGATGTGCAACTGATCTTCAACACGACCGAGGGGTGGCAGTCGCTCCAGGACTCGCAGTCGATCCGCGCCTCGGCGCTCGCGGCCGACGTCGCCTATTATACGACGGCGGCGGGCAGCGATGCCGCAACCCATGCGATTGGCGCGCTGCGCTCGCACTCTCTTGAAGTAAAGCCGCTTCAGGACTATTATTGAGGGACCGCTTCATCTCCCTACATTGACGGAAACAGCGGCTCAGCCGCCCCGGCGAAGTTTCGCTGGCGGTGGATTATTGACGAAGGACAACAGGATAATGGCAAGCGTTGAAAAGGTTCCGATGCTGCAGGAAGGCTATGAGAAGCTGAGCGCGCAGCTCGCCACTCTCAAAGCCGAACGCCCCCTCATCGTCGATGCGATCGAGGAAGCGCGCGCGCATGGCGACCTTTCGGAAAATGCCGAATATCACGCCGCGAAGGAACGCCAGGGCCAGGTCGAAGCGACCATCGGCGATCTGGAGGACAAGCTGTCGCGTGCGCAGGTCATCGACCCGACGACGCTGTCGGGCGACCGCATCGTATTCGGTGCGACGGTGACGCTCGCCGACGAGGACGACAAGCCGGTCAAATATCAGATCGTGGGGCAGGCCGAGGCCGACGCCAAGGTGGGCAAGATCAGCTATAATTCGCCGCTTGGCCGCGCGCTGATCGGCCGCAAGGTCGATGACGAGATCGAAGTCACCGTTCCGGCGGGCGACAAATATTATCTCGTCACGAAGATCGAATTCATCTGACGATCGCGCCGAAATGAAACCGCAGGACGCACCGCTGGTCACGGGAGTTTCCGTGCTATGCGCGGTGATCTTCATCCTGCTGTCGATCAGCGGCTATCAGGTCGAGGCGATCGTGCGCGCGGGTTTCATTCCCGCGCGCTTTGCGATGGAGCCGATTGCGGCGCCGGGCTTTTTCGTGCCCTTCGCGCTCACCCCGCTGACCTCCGCTTTACTGCACGGCGGCATCCTCCACCTGGTGTTCAATCTGGTCGTCTTGCTGTTCATCGGCCGCCAGCTCGAAGCGCCGCTGGGGACGAAGGCGATGGCGGTATTGCTCGTCGCCGGCGCCTATGCGGGGGCCTTCGCGCAATATCTGGCCGATCCGCAATCGCCGGTGCCGATGATCGGCGCCTCGGGCGCGATTTCGGCGCTGATCGCGGTGTTCGCGCTGATTTTCAGTCGCTCCGAGACGCAGGCGCTGGGACCGATTCCGGCGCATTGGGTGCGCGCACTATGGCTGGCGGCAGCATGGATCGGGGTGCAGGTCCTGATCGGCTTTGCGGGCGGCGCGGGATTCGGCCTCGTCGCGATCTGGGCACATGTCGGCGGCTTCCTCGCGGGGATATTGCTCGCACGGCCGTTGCTGCGCTGGCGCTTCGGCGCGCGCTGACCGTCAGGACAGCGCGAGCAGCCCGCCCGCGAGCAGCATCGCGACGCGCACGTCGATACCGCAGCCTTCGGCGCGCTTTGCGGCGATAAAGGCGGCGATTTCGGGCAGCGGGACGCGGTGGACCGCAATGTCCTCGCCATCGACGCCGCCGCCTTCGCCGACCTTGGTCAGCCCGGTCGCGCGGAGCAGGGTGAAGCTTTCGCTGACCATGCCGGGCGAACTGTAGAATTCGCCGACGGTCAGCCACTCGGTCGCGCGGTAGCCCGTTTCCTCTTCGAGTTCGCGCACCGCGGCAAGCTCGGGCGCCTCGCCCGCGCTGTCGTCCCCGACAAGCCCCGCGGGCAGTTCGAGGCAATATTTGCCGAGCGGGACGCGATATTGTTCGACCAGCAGGATGTGCCGCCCGTCGGCGTCCTCGTCGATCGCCAGGATCACCGCGGCGTGAATGCCGCGCGACCGCGACACATATTCCCAATTGCCTTGCTGTTTCACCGTGATGAAGCGGCCTTCCCAGCGCGTTTCGACGGGCGTGCCGGCTGCGGGGCGGGTCATATCGTCTCCGTCGGCGAAAGGGTAAGGATCAAAGCTCGATCAGCCGGTCGGGCAGCTCGTTGGGGTTGCCGTCGCTCTTCGGGAAATGTTCGGCCAGCACGATACCCATGCGGCGGACCGCCTCGGCCATGCCATGGCCCGGACGACCGGCGCGCACCTCGTCGATCAGCGCTTCCATCGCTTCACCCCATATCGAGGGCGCGACCTTGGCGGCGATCGCTTCGTCGGCGACGATGTCGGCGCGATGTTCGCGCAGGCTAACATAGAGCAGGATGCCGGTGCGGCCCATCGTCTTCGCCTCGGTCCCGACCTTGAACAGGTCGATGGCGCGGGCGCGGACGCGCGCGGCGAGGATCGCGCGCGGCGTCAGCCACAGGCGCAGCGGGCGCCACAGCAGGACCAGCCAGACGCCGATCCATTTGAGCACCCCGACCGCGATGACGGTGCCGAGCCATTGATTGGCGGTCAGTTCATGCCCCCAGCCCCCGCTCAGCCGGTAGTAGAGACCCTGATAGAAATCGGGAAAAAGCGCGATCACCGACATGGCGATAAAGGCGATGACGCTCGCCCAGACGAGCGCGACATCGTCATAGTCGTTCGACTGCGCGGCGATCACCGTGACGATCTCGCCATCGGTGTGCCGTTCGGCCTCGGCGACCGCGGCGGTCACGATGTCGTGATCGGCTTCGCTGACATGGCTGACTTTCATTGCGCGTCCCCCTTACCAGCCGCCCGAGGCACCGCCGCCGCCGAAGCTGCCGCCCCCGCCCGAAAAGCCGCCTCCGCCGCCGAAGCCGCCCCCGCCGCCCCAGGAACCACCGCCCCAGCCGCCACCCGAACCGCCGCCCCAGTCATTGTCGCCCCAGATGATGATCGGGGCGCCGCCCCATGGGCGATGCTTGCGATGCCGCCGTCCACGACGCCCGAAGGCGCCGAGCATCGGCAGGATGAAAAAGAAGAAGATGATGAAGGCCACGAAGATCAGCCCGCCGATATTTCCATTGTCGGCGCGGTCGCGCTCGGCCTTCGCGGCCGACGCGGCGCGCGCCGCGGCTTCCTCCGGCGGCAGCTGGATCTGCTCGGCGATTGCATTCACGCCGTCCTGGATGCCGCCGGGCATGTCGCCGGCCTTGAATTTGGGCGTCACCACGTCGCGGATGATCCGGCCCGACAGCGCGTCGGTCAGCACGGGTTCAAGCCCATAGCCGACCGAGATGTTCATCCTCCGTTCGTTGGGGGCGATCAGGAAAACGACGCCGTCGTTATTCTCCTTGCCGCCGATGCCCCACGCGCGGCCGAGCTTGTAGCCATAGTCGCTGATGTCATTGCCATCGAGGCTGTTCACCGTCGCAACGACGAGCTGATGCCCCGTGGTCTTTTCCAGTTGTTCGAGCTGGACGGTCAGATTGGCTTCCTCGGCCGCCGGAATGATATCCGCCTGATCGACGACGCGCCCGCTGAGCTTGGGGAAATCCTGCGCCGCCGCGGGCGCAGCCGTCAGCAACAGCAGCCCGGAGAGGGCCGCCGTTGCTATGGAACGAAGCTGGGCGATCAGGCCCACCTTATTGACCGAAATCGACCTTGGGCGCGACGTTCGCGTTGGGATCGACCGCCTTATAGGGGGTCATCGGCTTGGCGCCGTGGACGATCTTGGCGCCGATTATGTCGGGGAAGGTGCGGATCGTCGTGTTATAGTCCTGCACCGCAGCGTTATAGTCCTGGATCGTTACGTTGATGCGGTTTTCGGTTCCCTCGAGCTGGGTCATCAGGTCGGCAAAGCGCGCCTGGCTCTTGAGCTCGGGATATTGTTCGACGGTAACGAGCAGGCGGCCGAGTGCGCTCGACACATTGCCCTGCGCCTGCTGGAAGGCCTGAACCTTCGCGGGGTCTTCCAGGTCGTCGGTGCTCAGCTTCACCTGCGTCGCCGATGCGCGCGCCTGGATGACGCCTTCGAGCGTCGATTGCTCGATCTTCGCGGCACCCTTGGCGGTTTCGACGAGGTTGGGGATCAGGTCGGCGCGGCGCTGATAGGCGGCTTCGACATTGGCCCATTTGGCCTTCGCGGCTTCTTCCTTGGTCGGAACGCTGTTGATGCCGCAGGCCGACAGGCTCATCGCGGCGGCCGGAACAATCAGCCAGCGGGCGGAACGATAGGACATGGTCATCAGGCTCCCTCAGGCGGCGTTTTGCCGCAACAATACACATAATAGGATGCCCCTTGCTTTTGCGCAATGACCGGCGCACCACCATGACGGCAGGATCAGCAGTTCGGGGAGCAATAAGATGCTGAACGAGTTCAAGGAATTTATCGCGCGCGGCAATGTCATCGATCTGGCGGTCGGCGTCATCATCGGCGGCGCGTTCGCGACGATCACCGGATCGCTGACCGAGGACGTCATCATGCCCCTCGTCGGCTGGCTGTTCGGCGGGGTCGATTTTTCGAGCAAGTTCATCCTGCTCGGCAGCATTCCCGACGGCATCGCCGCGACCGACTATGCGGCCTTGAAAAAGGCGGGCGTCGCGATGATCGGCTATGGTGCCTTCATTACGGCGGTGATCAACTTCCTGATTTTGGCATGGATCATCTTCCTGCTCGTGCGGGCAGTGAACAGGGTGGTGCGCAAGGAAGCGCCGGCCGAAGCGCCCGCGGGGCCGAGCGAGGTCGATCTGCTCACCGAAATCCGCGACGAACTGCGCAAGAAATAGCATTTCATCGCGCGCCGGCGTGGGTCCGGTGTCGATTCAGGACGAAAGGCCCGCCTGCGCTCTTCCAAAGTGCGGGCGGGCTTCCTATATGGGGAGGGTCGGTTTCGACCGGCTATGAGGATAAATGGTGTCGTGGAATAGACACAGCGGACCCGGGGGCAGTACCCGGCGGCTCCACCACAAGCCCACGTCCTTTTCGAAGGGGTGCGCGGGCTTCTGACGGGGCCGAACCAGGATCGACGTGTGTTCAAAGACGATGTTTTCTTCCGGGCTGAGTAACCCGTTAAAGGCTCAAAACCAATAGGTGCTAACGATAACGAAGCACTCGCTCTTGCTGCCTAACCGATAAGCCTCACGGCCTAAGGTTAGACAAATAGAACGCGGTTCGGACCGAACCGGGCAACAGAATCGGATACCAGCGGCTGGGGACGAGCCGGGCAACAGAATCGTCCCACCTTTCCCTTTTTCAGCTGCCGCCTCTCGCGTCGCCCCTGCGACGGCGTCTCGTCAATGCGCGCCGTCGCATTGACCATGATCGCCCAGCGCCTCGATCACCCGGCAATCGCCGGCCAAGCCGCCGCGGCAGCGGCCGACGATGCGGGTCAATTCATCGCGCAGCGCCGAAAGCTGCGCGATCTTCGCCTCGACCTGTTCCAGATGCGCGGACGCGATGCGATCGGCGTCGGTGCAGTCACGCTCGGGATGATCGGAGAGGTCGAGCAGCGAGCGGATTTCCTCGATCGTGAAGCCCAGTTCGCGCGAGTGGCGCACGAAGCGCAGCCGCGCGCGATGCGCGTCGTCATAACTGCGGTAATTGGCATCGGTCCGCGCCGGGGCGGGGAGGAGGCCGATCCGCTCGTAATAGCGGATTGTTTCGATGTTGGTGCCAGTGGCACGCGACAGTTCGCCGATCTTCATCGCTTGACCCTGTAGTTGCTACAGGGTGCATATAGGAGGCCGACTCGAAGAACCAAGCGGCCGCCCGGCAATTCCTGCGGCGGCCGAGACGGAAGGAGATGCAGGCGATGGCCGACCAATGCTGCGCCGAAAAAAGCGGAGCGACCGCGCTGAACGACCCCAAGTGGCGGCGCATCCTGTGGATCGCGCTGCTGATCAACGGGGCGATGTTCCTCGTCGAAATCGTCGCGGGCGTCGCAGCCGATTCGCGCGCGCTGCAGGCCGATGCGCTCGATTTTCTGGGCGACAGCGCCAATTATGCGATCAGCCTGACGGTCGCCGGCATGGCGATCGCATGGCGCGCACGCGCGGCGATGCTGAAGGCTGCGACGATGCTGGCGTTCGGGCTGTGGATATTGGCGTCGACGATCTGGGGCTTCATCGGCGGCAGCGCACCGCATGCCGAAACGATGGGGATGATCGGCGTCGTCGCGCTCGCCGCCAATGTCGCGGTCGCGCTGATGCTCTATCGCTACCGGACCGGCGACGCCAATATGCGCTCGGTCTGGATATGCTCGCGCAACGATGCGATCGGCAATCTGGCGGTGATGGCGGCGGCGCTCGGCGTGTTCGGCACCGGGCAGGGCTGGCCCGACCTTTTGGTGGCCGCGATCATGGCGCTGCTTGCCATATGGGGAAGCGCCGAAGTCTTCCGCCACGCGCGCCGCGATCTCGCCGCCGACTGACGCGCATCGCCAGACAGGCACCATTCGTATGCGCCGCGCGGAACCGAACCGGCGGCAAAGCATTTCCCCGCTTTGCCTTCGCCGGTCAGGAGCATATCGTGGCGCACAAGATGCGGATCAGGGGCGCCTTGCACTTCGGCCCGGCGCGCGCGTGCCGACGGCCGCGCGCACGATGGAGGCACGCGCGTGGCTGATCCCGCAGCGCCCGCGGCAGCCGGCGGCGCCTATGTGTTCAAGCCGCACGAACGCCCGATCATGCCGGGGTCGCCCGCGTCGCCTGACCATCCCGTCGGGCGCAAGGTCGGTTATTTCGTCATTGGCCTGTATCTTGCGATCGTCGGCGGTTTCCAGAATGGCCTGCTCATCGCCAATCTGACGGTGCTGCAGGGGCATCTCGACCTGACGCCCGCAGATGCGGGCTGGGTCACCGTTTCCTATAATATGACCAATGCGTGCATGAGCATCCTGCTCTATAAGTCGCGCCAGCAATTCGGTATTCAGCGTTTCGTGCGTGCGACGATGATCGCGCTCCTGATTGCCAATTTCGTCCAGCTTTTCGATGCCGGTTACCGCATGGAGCTCATCGCGCGCGGCGTGTCGGGGATCGCTGCGAGCGGGCTGACGACGCTTGCTGCCTTCTACATGATGCAAGGGTTGCCGGCGAAGATGCGGATTGCGGGCTTCCTGCTCGGCATCGGGCTGGGAC
Source organism: Sphingopyxis terrae subsp. terrae NBRC 15098 (assembly GCF_001610975.1). NCBI lineage: Bacteria > Pseudomonadati > Pseudomonadota > Alphaproteobacteria > Sphingomonadales > Sphingopyxidaceae > Sphingopyxis > Sphingopyxis terrae. The sequence goes on from NZ_CP013342.1 coordinate 2,655,370, forward strand.
AGGTGGCGATTCCGCTCGCGCGCGCCATATCGCCGCTGTTGCTCGCCGACGGGGACATCGGCAATCTGTTCGTGCTGCAATTCGCGCTCTCGCTCGTCGCGGTCGGCGCGGTCAACATATTGCAGCTCCCGCCGGGCGAAACGATCCGCTCGTTCGAAAAGCTCGACCTTATCACCTTTCCGATCCTGGCAGTCGGCTTCGGGCTGCTCTGCGCCTTTCTGGTGCAGGGGCGCATCATCTGGTGGTCGACGCCGTGGCTCGGCGGCGCGCTGGCTGCGTCGGTGGTGTTGATCGGCACCGCCTTCCTGATCGAACATTACCGGCGAAATCCGATGCTCCACACGCGCTGGATCGGCAGCCGCAACCTCATAAAATTCGCGCTGACCGGCGCACTCGTCCGCGTGCTGACGTCCGAACAGAATTTCGGGGCGAGCGGGCTGCTGTCCGCCACCGGCCTCGTCAACGATCAACTTGTCACCTATTATGCGGTGCTGTCGTTCGCGACGCTGATGGGGGCAGTGCTTTCGATCGCGCGGCTCGACCCGACCGACCTGCGGCGGCCGATCCTCGTTGCGCTGGCCGTCATTACCGTGGGCGCGTTCCTCGACACCCATTCGGGTCTGCGTACCGGACCGGTGAACCTGTATTTCTCGCAAGGCGCGATCGCCTTTGCCGCGGTCTATGTGATGGGTCCATTGCTACTCGAAGGGCTGCTGCGCGCCATTTCGCGCGGCCCTGCCTATATGGTCAGCTTTCTGGCGGTGTTCAGCCTGTCGCAGACGATCGGCGGGCTTGCCGGGGTCGCGGCGCTATCGGCTTTTCACACGCTGCGCACCAAGGCGCATCTGATGACGCTGGGGCAAAGCCTGTCCACGACCAACCCCGAACTGGCGCAGGGGATCAACGCGATCGCGGCGAGCCTGACCGGCAGCATCGCAGATCCCGCACTGCGCAGCGCGACCGCCGCGGGGCAGGTGTTGCGCGAGGCGGCGCGCGAGGCGACGATCCTGGCGTTCAACGACGTGTTCGTCGTGATCGGCAGCCTGTCGGCGATCGCCTTCGTCGCGATGTTCGCGCGCTGGGTTTATGATCGACGCCGCGGAATCAATCCATTGGCACGGGAACTTGAAGTCTTGCAGAAACTGAGGGCGCAAAATCAATGAGCGACGATAAACAGGAAGGCGCGCCGCCCGCGCCCGAAACGCCGGCACCGGCTCCGACGCCGGACCCGATGCCGACCCCGGCACCGGCTGCTGCCGATCCGACCCCGGCGGGACCGCCCGCCGACGCGCCGGCAGAGGGCTGGGCGCCGCCGCGTTCGCGCGGACGGATCAGCCTGTTCGGCGCGATCATCCTCGGCGGCGCGCTCGCCATTCTCTACGCCTGGGGACTACCGCCCTTCCGCGCGAACAGCCAGACCACCGACAATGCCTATGTGCGCGGCCAGACGACGATCATCGCGCCGCAGGTCGGCGGCTATGTGACCGCGGTGCTGGTGCAGGATTTCCAGACTGTCGCGGCGGGGCAGGAACTGGTGCGGATCGACGACCGCATCTACCGCCAGCGCGTTGCGCAGGGCAGCGCCAATATTGCCGCGCAGACCGCCTCGCTCGACAATAGCGCGCAGAGCAGGCGCTCGGCCGAGGCGCAGGTGAAGGCGCAGGAGGCGGCGGTCGCCAACGCCCGCGCGCAGCTCGCCCGTGCCCAAGCCGATATGCGGCGCGTCAACGATCTGGTCGGCGAAGGATCGGTGTCGATCCGCGAACGTGACCAGACGCTCGCGGGGCTCCGCCAGGCCGAAGCAGCGGTGCGGCAGGCCGAGGCGCAGCGCGCGATCGCCGAGGAGCAGGTGCGATCGGTGAGCGTCGGGCGCGGCGGTCTGGAGGCCGGGGTGGCCAATGCAAAGGCGGCGCGCGGTCTGGCCGACATCGATCTTCAGAACACGATCGTTCGCGCCCCGCGCGCGGGCAAGCTGAGCGAAGTGTCGGTGCGCGTCGGCCAGCTCGTCAGCCCGGGCACCCAGCTCATGTATCTCGTGCCCGAGAAGCATTGGGTGGTCGCCAATTTCAAGGAAGCGCAGACCGCGAATATCCGCGTCGGCCAGCGCGCGACGCTGCGCGTCGATGCGCTGGGCGGCGCCGAGCTGAAGGGTGTGGTTGAAAATATCGCCCCCGCGGCGGGCAGCGAGTTCAGCATCATCAAACCCGACACCGGATCGGGCAATTTCGTCAAGGTGCCGCAGCGGATCGCCGTGCGCATCCGCATCGAACCGAAACAGAAACTTGCCGAGCGGCTCGGTCCCGGCATGTCGGTGGTGGCGACGGTTCATACCGGACGCGGCGAATGAGGCGGCTCACCTTGCCGTTTGCCGGTCTGGCGCTGGCGTTGGCGGGCTGCGCGCCCGCGCTGACGCCGCCGCCCGCCGCGAGCGCGGTCGCACCGCCCGCCGACTGGCGCACCGTGCTGCCGACCGACGGTGCGGCGATCGACAGCCGCTGGTGGTCGGCATTCGGCGACGCGCGGCTGACCGCGCTGGTCGAACAGGCGCGCGCGAACAACAGCGACCTTGCCATCGCGGCGGCGCGCGTCGCCGAAGCGCGGGCACAGGAGCGCGTCGCACGCTCGCTGCTGCTGCCGAACCTGTCGCTGAGCGGGCAGGGGGCCGAGGCGCGCAGCGTCAACGCCTTCGGCCAGCCGACCGAAAGCTTCGCCGCGCAGCCGGTGTTCCAGGCGAGCTACGAGATCGACCTGTTCGGCCGCAATGCCGCGACGCGCGAAGCGGCGCGGGCCAATGCGGCGGCGGTTGCGGCGGCGCACGAGGCGGCAACACTGTCGGTCAGTGCGGCAGCGGCGAGCGGCTATATCACGCTGCTCGCGCTCGACGCGCGGCGGCAGTTGCTCGCCGAGACGCTGACCTCGCGGTCGGAGGCGCTACGGCTCGCGCGCAGCCGCGCCGAGGCCGGCTATACCTCGCAGCTCGAACTGCGACAGGCCGAGGCCGAATATCAGGCGACGACGCAGCAGATCCCGGCGATCGAGGCGGCAATCGCGCGGCAGGAAAACGGCCTGTCGCTGCTGGTCGGCGATACGCCGCATGCAATCGCGCGCGGCGAAGGTTTTGCCGCGCTCGCGGTGCCGCCGGTGCCTGCGGTGCTGCCGTCTGAACTGGTGCGGCGGCGGCCCGACATCGCGCAGGCCGAATATGCGCTGGCGGCGACCGACGCCAATCTGCGTGCCGCGCGGGCACAATTCCTGCCGCAAGTCCGGTTGGCGGCGTCGGCCGGGGCGGTGATTTCGTCGGCTTTGGGCGATCCGATCAGCATATGGTCGGTCGGCGGCAGTATATTGGCGCCGATCTTTTCGGGCGGGCGACTGCAAGGCCAGTTCGACGCCGCGACGGCGCAGCGCGATCAGGCAGCTTTCGCCTATCGCAAGACGGTTCTCACCGCCTTTCGCGAGGTGGAGGACCAAATGGCGGTGATCGACCGGTTCAACGCGCAGGAACAGGCGCTGATGGCGCAGCGCGCGGCGGTGGCCGATGCGCTGCGGCACGCGACCAACCGCTATCGCGCGGGCTATTCGCCCTATCTGGAACAGCTCGACGCGCAGCGGTCGCTGCTCGGCGTCGATCTCGCGCTGATCCAGCTCCGCGCCGACCGCCTGAACGCATATGTCGCCCTCTATCAGGCGCTCGGCGGCGGCGCCCCGGCGGCTTAATCGCCAGCGAGGATTTTCTCGATCCCCGATGCCACCGCGGGGTGATAGGTGGCGCGCGAGCGGGCGAACAGGTCGCGCGCGATCGCATCGCCCCACGCGCCCTGACGCTTCAGCCCGGTGTAGAGCGGCCGGATCAGCAGACCGCGCCCGACGGTGCCGGCGAACTGGCGCAATGACGGTAGCGCGGGTTCGTAGCGGTTGGCGATGGCAAGTTCGAGCCAGGCCGAACGGACATAGGCGTTGGTTGACGCCGACAGACCCAGCGTTTCGTCGAGTTCCTTGAGCCGCGCCGCGCTCTGCGCCCGCGGGATGCCGTTCAGGAAACGTAGCCATTGCTGCGTCGTCCAACCTTCGGGGGCGATGGCGCGCGCCGGACCGCCGGCGTTGAAGGCGGCAAGCTTGGCATCGACCGCGGCCAGCGTCGCGCTCTTGTGGTGCACCGCATTGTCGGGCAGGCCCGCGGCATAGGACCAGCGGTCGAGTTGCAACGACAGTTCGAGCGCCGGGTCGCCCTTCAGCAGATTTTCGCGCAGATCGGTCAGGAAACCCGCGGTCGTCTGCGGCTGAAAGGCATGGCGGTCGAAATAGGATTTGAGATAGGCGTCCCAGCGCGCGCGGCCGACCGTCGTTTCGATCATGCGCAGGAAGTTGGATCCCTTGGTATAATCGAGCGTGCCGTCGCCGGGTGCACCGTGCAGCCGGGTCTTGGCGCCGGTCTGGCCGCCATTGGCGTCGATGTCGCGCATCATATTGTCCCAGTCGAGATCGGCATACATCGCCGCGCGCTCCTTGCCATAGAGCGCCTCCATGATCCGGTTCTCGAAATAGGTAGTGAAGCCTTCGTTGAGCCAACTGTCGGACCAGGTCGCATTGGTGACGAGGTTGCCCGACCAGCTATGCGCCAGTTCGTGCGCGACGACGTCGGTGTTCGACCGGTCGCCGGTGATGATCGTCGGCGTGAGAAAGGTCAGCATCGGGTTTTCCATGCCGCCATAGGGAAAGGAGGGCGGCAGGACGAGCATGTCGTAGCGGCCCCAGCGATAAGGGCCATAGAGCGCCGAGGCCGCGTCGATCATCTTTTCGACATCGCCGAATTCGCGCGCCGCGGCGTCGAGCATCGTCGCTTCGGTCCACACGCCCGAGCGTGGGCCGAGCGAGCGGAATTTAAGGTCGCCGACCGCGAAAGCGATCAGATAGGGCGGCACCGGCTTGTCCATGCGAAAGCGAAAACGGCGGCGACCGTCGGGCAGCGCTTCGCCCTTGTCGCCGCTCAGCTTCTCGCCGCTCATCACCGCGACGAGATCGCCCGGAACGGTCAGCGTCGCATCCCATGTCTGACGGATACCGGGGCTGTCCTGCGTCGGAATCCAGCTCCGGTTGAGGATCGCCTGGCCTTGGCTGAACAGATAGGGCTTGGTCTTTCCCGCAGTCATTTCGGGCGGCAGCCATTGTAGCGCATTGGCTCCCGGCCGGCTGCGATAGGTCAAGACGATGCGCTGCGCGCCATCGAGTTCGACCGTCAGCGCCGAACCGAGTTCGGGATCGGTATCGCCGACAGCCCATTTGAGCGGCTTGCCATTGGCGTCGGTGACCGAAGAAATCGCCAGATTGTCGGCATCGAGGACGATCGACTGGGCATTGTTGGCGACGAGCAGATCGAGCGTCGCGGTGCCGCCCAGCGTGCGGGTCGCGAAATCGACATCGAGGTTCAGCGACACATGGGTGACGCGGGCGACCTCGGGATCGGCGTGGGTCCATACGTCCTTCGCTTCGGGCGTGGTCAATATGGGGGCAGGGGCGGTCGCCGTCTGTGCGGCGAGGGGCGAGGCGCCGGCGAGCAGCGCGGCGGCGAGCAGGATCATACGCATGGGAAGGCGGCGTAGGCGGCGACGCACGAAACTGCAACCGGCTGGTGGCACGAAGCAATCCTGGCGAACGCGAAATTGGCGGTGGCGATTGCGGCCGATCGGGCGCAAGGTGCGCGCCACCCCCGACGCGGGCGCTTCCCGCGCGGGATGTCGATGATTCAAATGATGGATTTTGCCAATGACCCGATATCGCCCCATTTCGTTCGCCGCGGCCGCGCTCGCCGGCGCTGCTCTGCTTGCCCCTCCCGCCCTCGCCGAAGAGGGGATGTGGACCTTTGATGCCTTTCCGGCGCAGCAGGTGAAGCAGACGTATGGCTGGGCGCCCGACCAGGCGTGGCTGGGCAAGGTGCAGGCGGCGGCGGTGCGTCTGACTGGCGGCTGTTCGGCAAGCTTCGTATCGGCCGAAGGCCTGATCCTGACCAACCACCATTGCGTCGCAAGCTGCCTGTTCGACAATTCGAAGGCGGGCGCCGACTATCTCAACGACGGGTATGTCGCCGACCGCCGCGACATGGAGCTCAAATGCCCCGGTCAGCAGGCCGAGGTCGTCACCAGCATCGGCGACGTGACCGGGGCCCTCAAGGCGGCGATGGGATCGCTCGCGGGCGAAGCGCTGACGAAGGCGCGCGATGCGAAGATCGCCGAAATCGAAAAGAGCGGTTGTCCCGACACCGACAAGACGCGCTGCCAGGTCGTCACCCTGTTCGGCGGCGGTCAGTACAAGCTCTACAAATATCGCAAATATTCCGACGTGCGGCTGGCATGGGCGCCTGAGGATCGCGCCGCGACCTTCGGCGGCGATCCCGACAATTTCAACTTCCCGCGCTATTCGCTCGATGCAAGCTTCCTGCGCGCTTACGAGAATGGCAAGCCGGTCGCGACGCCCGCGCACCTGCAATGGAACCCGCGCGCGCCGCGTGAGGGCGAGATGACCTTCGTCGTCGGCAATCCCGGTTCGACCAGCCGGCTCTACACGACCAGCCAGCTTGCGTTCGAGCGCGAACTGCGCCTGCCGATTACGGTGACGACCTATTCCGAACTGCGCGGCCGCCTGCTGCGCGCGATGGAGGAAAGCAAGGATCATGAGCGCGAAGGGCTCGATCTGCTCAACGGGCTCGAAAACAGCCTGAAAGTCTATATCGGCCGCCAGAAGGCGCTGAACGACCCGGCCTTCACCGCGACATTGGTCGCCAAGGAGGACGAGCTGAAGGAGAAGAGCGCGGGGAATGCCGCGATCGGCGATCCCTGGTCGTCGGTCGACAAGGCGGTCGGCGCCTATCGCTCGCTCTATTTGCCGGCGCGCTTCACCAATCCGATGAGCGATCTTTATGGCTATGCCGAAACGCTCGTCTATGCGGCGCAGGAGCGCTCGAAGCCCAATAGCGAGCGCCTGCCCGGCTACACCGACAGCGCTCTGCCGCTGACCAAGAAGAGCCTGCTCGATGCGAAGCCGGTCTATCCCTGGCTCGACGAGCTGACGCTCGAATGGAGCCTGTCGAAGGCGCGTGAATATCTGGGTGCCGACGATCCGGACACCAAATTGCTGCTCGGTCAGGAAAGCCCCGAGCAGCTTGCCAAGCGGCTGGTCGAAGGATCGAAGCTCGCCGATCCCGCCTATCGTCAGATATTGTGGGACGGCGGACTCGCCGCGATCGAGGCCAGCGACGATCCGATGATCCGCTTCGCGCTGCGCCTCGCACCGCGCCAGCGCGCGCTCAAGAAGGCGGTCGACGAAGCCTATGGCGGCCCGCTTGCGGTCGCCGGCGGCAAGATCGCCGACGCGCGCTTCGCCGCCTATGGCGACACGCTCTATCCCGACGCGACCTTCACGCTGCGCATTTCCTATGGTCAGGTGAAGGGCTGGATGGAGCGCGGCAATGCGGTGCCGATCGCAACCACGATGGGTGGCACCTTCGACCGCGCGACGGGCAACCCGCCGTTCGACCTCGCCCCGGCTTTTGCGGCGAAAAAGGCGGCCATCGATCCGGCGGTCACCTATGACTTCGTGACGACCAATGACATCATCGGCGGCAATTCCGGCTCGCCGGTGATCGACAGGGCCGGTACCGTCATCGGCGCCGCGTTCGACGGCAATATCCACTCGCTCGGCGGCAATTACGGTTACGACGGCACGCTCAACCGTACCGTGGTCGTTTCGACCGCTGCGGTGCAGGAAGCGCTCGAAACCATCTATCCCGCGCCGGCGCTGATGAAGGAGCTTGCGGGCAAATAGCGATGCCTGCTTCGCCGCGGAGGTGATGCAGACAGGTTGCGGCGGGCGGCGGACTAACCGTCGCCCGCCGCAGCGGACTCATCTCGATGGTCGGGCTTAAGCGCGACAACAATGGCCGAAAGCGCCGACGCTAACGGCGCGCCCCGCGGGGTAATTCCAAGTGAATGCCAATTTTTGAAGTCCCGCAGGACTGTTTGGTGCGCCACGCAGTCCGCCGAGCTTTGCTCTCTCAATTTGAAGCGCAAATTTCGCGAGATTTTCGCTGTTTATGTACATTACAGCGTAAAATCGCTGACTGAATTCCCTTCGAAGCATCACAAAAGGCTGAAACGGGCAGGGATTGCAATGGTTTCCCAAGATGCGCGCATGAACGCGGGTTACAAATTAACAGGGAAACGAGCGCCAAACAAAGATGCCTGATCACCGTAGCCGCGCGCGATCACGCTGGCGCGCGAGCCAGACAACGCACGGACGCTTGCGTTCCAGATGAGCGCTGGCTAATATTGGGAACGAGAGTAATTGCTCCGATCGCAGGCCAAAGAGCCTAGCGCCCCGCCAAGGACAACAGAAGTCTCGCCAATGCGGCGTGACCAGTTGGATTGTCCTATCATGGAAAATATCAAGTTGGAGTTCCTCGCGCCGGGCGAGATCAAGCCGCGCATTCGCGCCTACCGTAAGCACAGCCCAAAGCAAGTCGATCTCATCGCTCGGTCGTTGAAAGAGCGGGGCTGTATCGAACCTGTCTTGGTTGACAGCCAGAACCGCATCGTTTGCGGCGAAGCCGTGGTTGCCGCAGCTGGGCAAATTGGCCTCAACCGCCTGCCGGTCGTGCGAGCCGGTCACCTTAGCGATGACCAATTGCGGGCTTATGCGGTGGCGGCGAACAGGCTGATGTACTTGCCGACGTACACGCGAGGCGCGTCACGATCGTGAAGGACGCGGCGCTGGAATTGGCGGCGTTCAGCATCAATAGCGGGGGCCTGCAAGACGCGTTCTCCCCCGCGACCATGGGCAGTGCCGCACTAGAGCGCTTTGACCTCTTGTCGATGCGGTGGCGCACAGGCCAGGATGTCGTAGGTCACGGTGCGTTCAAGGCAAGCTATGCTGGCACCACCTATTTTTACCGGGCGCCGTCGGGCGCGACCTACAGCGCTTCCTATGAGCTCGTTAAACTAGCCGCGGCACGTGCCGCCGGCGTGCGCCTCCACGCGTACGACGAGGCATCGAGGGAATTCTCAAGCGTCCTGGGATGTGAACCGCAAGGCTTGCCCGGCCGGGCTCTCGTCGCGTGTTCGGGATCACTGCCTCGCATCGAGCCAGGGCTTTCCATCTATCGCGACGTCGGCCCTGACGTAGCCTCGCGCGTCCTTGAGTTTCTTTACAACGGAGAGTTGCCGTCGTGATTTCGCGTACACCCCGCACCGTGATGAACTACGTCCGCGACGCGTATCTTCGCTACTACGACACGGCATTCTGGATGCGCGATGAAGCCATCATGGCCGAGCGTAAGAAATTGCTGCTCGAGCCTGGCGTCATGGCGCAGGAGCCGCTCCTTGAGGCGGTCCCGGTCTATCCGTCGGTAACGCCGGTGGCAGAGGCATGTGAGCGCGCGGGCTTGTCGTCTTGGACTGGCGATCGACTAGGGCAGGTGGTGTTCGGCAAACCAGGCATTGCGCTCCGCGAGCACCAGGCGCAAGCACTCGAATACGCGATCAAGGGCGACGCCGAGGGAAGAAAGAACGTCGTCGTTACGTCGGGCAGCATGGCCGGTACCGGACCAACGTGTGGGACTATGCGGGCGTCAATTCGCTGAAGGCCGATCGCGACGAGGAACTCGCGATGCATCCGACGGTGAAGCCCGTGGCGATGGTTGCCGACGCGATCCGCGACTGTTCGCGCCGCGGCGGGGTCATCCTCGACGCGTTTTCGGGCTCGGGAACGACCATCATTGCGGCGGAGCAGACGGGTCGGCGGGCTCGAGCGATCGAACTCGATCCACGATATGTCGACGTCGCGATCCGGCGCTGGCAGCATCTGACCGGCGGCAAGGCGACGCTTGCCGGATCGGACAGCACATTCGACGAGCTGTCCGAAATGGTCGCGGACCTGGAAGAATGAGAATGAGCGGCGCGGGCGTCATGCCCGCGCCGCTCATTTCATTTGTGCTGCTATTGCCGTGAGTGAAGTTCTGGGAACTTCGTGCCACGCGTCTTCGACATCGGCACGAGGAGAAATCGATGAACGACGAAGATGATTACAAGGTCGGCTACGGCAAGCCGCCGAAGCAGCACCAGTTCAAAAAGGGAGTATCCGGCAATCCAACAGGTCGACCTCCCAAGGTTCCGCAAGACAATGACCTGAAGTCCATTCTTGAAAGAGTTGGAAATGAAGTGGTCGAGATCAACGGTCGGCCCGTTACCCTCCTCGAGCTCAACCTGATGACGATGCAGCGGAAAGCCGCCAAGGGCGATGTGCCGGCAAGCCGGCATCTTGCCAAGCTGCGCGCCGATGCGGGCGTTGGCAAACTTGACACTCTCTGTGGCGTCCTGGTCGTGCCCGGCAAGATGCCGTTGGAGCAATGGAGTGCGGCTGCCGCAATTCAGCAGTCGAAGTACCGCGTCAAGAATGTCGATGACGAGTTGGGATGAGGTTAGGCGGGAAACCGCCGAGGAGATCAGCGTGCCGGGCGGTACGCGGTGCCCGAGCGGTAGCGCTGCGGTTCGGCGCTCAGGTCTCTACGCCTTTAGAAATCCTTGAAACTTGCGCAAGGACGTCCGACTATCCGCGTGAGAGAATGGCAGAAACTTTAATGAGCCGCGACGCCCGTTGGAGCCATGGGGTCCCTTCTGAATGCGCGCGGGTCGATCAAGGCGAAGCCATTTGCAGGGGATGAAGTTCGCATGATTCTGGATATGCGTTGGCCGACGCCACCGCTGGTCGGGCCCTGGCACGAACTCGCCGAAGATGTGGCCGATGCGTTTCGCGGGGTGCTGGAGAGCGATGGCAGCTTTGCAAGCGCGGCATGTCCGCCCGGCGAGATCGGCGCGTTTCGCGTCCATCCGCTGCTTTTCTGGCCGGACTGGATGTGGGTGGATGCGCTGATCGAGGAGACCGGTGCGGCCTCGAAGGTCATATCCTTTCTCTACGGCCCTCACGGTCCGCACAAACTCGATGGCACATCGCGCATCTTCCACGATGTCAACGATCTCATATCTATCCGGATCGAAAAGGCCGAGGTCGTGTGTGATTATCTGCGGGTGTTCTGCAGCGCCGTCCGGATGGAGGACAAGCCATTTTTTATCATCGAATCGCCCGGCCGGCTCCAGCAGCTCATCTACCCGTTCGACTTGCCTGAAAGCGCGGTCCCGCTCGCGAGGCCGCTGGAGGCCGTTCGCCAGCGCGACGGATGGAAAATTCACGCGCTCGTTCTCTTCGGCGCTACCCTGTTCGAGGCGACCTTTCTGATCTCGACCTACGGCCTCGTCGACATGATCGACGACAAGCTGCTGACCGACGGTCTTCCCGATCATCCTATCCGGTTCGACGGGATATTCTATCGTCAGACCGGCGCAGGAGCAACGCAATGAGCGCCTTGGCCGACCAGTTCGGGGCAAAGACCCCCTCCACGCTCAAATTGCCCGAAACCATCGAAGGCGATGGCTTGCTCGTCGGCTGGTCGCTCGAGACCCGTCCCAGGCAGCGGCCCATCGGATTCAGCTTCGGCGCCGACGCAGGCGCGTCGGACCTTGCCGCGCGCCCCATACTTCTCGAAGGCGAGGGGCATTTGATCACCATCGCCCCGACCGGTGCCGGCAAGGGCATCGGCTGCGTGGTCCCGGCGCTGCTTCGGCACAGGGGACCCGCGATCGTCATCGACCCCAAGGGCGAGAATGCCGCGATTACCGCACGCCGTCGGCGCGAGCTCGGGCAGCAGGTTATCGTGCTCGATCCGATCGGAATTACATCCTTTCCCGGCGACTGTCTCAACCCGCTCGATCTGATCGATCCGCATTCGGCGACGGCCGTCGATGAGGCGCATGTTCTCATCGATCAATTGCTCGCATTTACCAATGACCGCGACAAATTCTGGCAGGGGCGCGCGCGCCAGTTGCTCGTCGGGGCGCTGTTTCACCTGCTGACCGATATGCCCAAGTCAGACCATAATCTGGGCCGGCTGCGGCAGATCGTGAACGGCGCAGCCGAGAGCAACGGGGCTTTGCTCGTCGAGGCCCTGGAAGGCTCGCGCCATCCCGAGGCGCGCAATACGGGCCAGCTCTTCAAGATCAGCGCACCGGAAACCCTTGGCGGCATCGTCGCATTTGCGCAGGAAGCGATCGACTTCCTGCGCGGGCCTGCGCGTTCCTTCGCGGCGTGTGTCATAGCCGGTAACGAATGCTTTTCGGAAGCTCCGTTAAGAGATCGAGCGGCCAGCTTTGGTTGCCGCCAGCCATGGTCACCCGGGCGAGGCGACAGTCCGCTTCTCTCAACATTCCGCCAAAAGCGGCCCGACTGCAAACGTTGAGAGTTTCAGACGCCGCCAGGCGTCAGAAAGTCTTCGGTGCCCGAACCGCGGTGGTCATGAGCCGAGCTATGGGGAAAGCTGTTTTGCGCTGATGCTGGGGTAGCCAGATGCCGCCCAAAAGCAGGCGCATCTGAGAACGGACCGTCTGAATTTAGATCGCGAAAGCGGACGCTGAAAGTCGGACCGTCCGATTTTGCGGTTCCGGCGTCTGCTATTGGGCAGCACCGGCGCGAGCGGGTCCGCTTCCAGGCGCGGGTGCGCGCTGGATCGTGTCGGTGCCAGGCCGTGCCGGGTCACGGCGCATGTGTCCCGGGTGCGAGGGATGGCGGTGGCGGCGCGCGGGGCTGATAGCGGCGCTCGAACACTTCGATGATGATCATGATGCCGCCGCAGCACGGACAGGTCGGTCGGGGCTCTGCATCGTCGGCGGGCTCGACGGTCGGCGGAGGTGCGACATCGAGCAGGCGGCGCGCGCGTTCGAGATGGTCCTTGCGGCGTGCGCTGGCGAGGAGGCCATAGTGGCGGATGCGGTGGAACCCGCGCGGCAGGGCGTGGAGGAGAAAGCGGCGGATGAACTCGTCGGCGGCGAGGGTCATGACCTGCTGCCGTCCGGCGCCGGCCTTGCGGTAATCCTTGTAGCGGAAGGTGACCCCGGCCTCGTCGAAGCGAAGGAGGCGGCTGCTCGATATGGCGACGCGGTGGGTGTAGCGCGCGAGGTAAGCGAGCACGGCCTCGGGGCCCGCGAATGGCGGCTTGGCATAGACCACCCAGCGCTTCTTCCTGACGGGTGAGAGGTGCCGCAGGAATGCACGCCGCTCGGCAAGATCCGACATGCTGCCGTAGAATGCGAGCTGCCCGCGATCATGGAGGGCGCGCAGCCGGGTGAGGAACAGGCGTCGGAAGAGCGCGCCAAGGACGCGGACCGGGAGCAGGAAGGCGGGGCGCGCCGATATCCAGCGCGTTCCATCGCGCGATATGCCGCCGCCGGGCACGATCATGTGGATGTGCGGATGATGGGTGAGCGCCGAGCCCCAGGTATGGAGGACGGCGGTGATGCCGATCCGGGCGCCGAGGTGCTTGGGATCAGCGGCGATGGTCAGCATCGTATCGGCCGCGGCCTTGAACAGCAGATCATAGACCAGCGCCTTGTTGTAATAGGCGATCGCGGCAACCTCGGCAGGGAGGGTGAACACGACATGGAAGTAACCGACCGGGAGGAGATCGGCCTCGCGCGCCTCGAGCCAGCTGCGCGCGGCGGCGCCCTGGCATCTGGGGCAGTGGCGGTTGCGGCAGCTGTTGTACGCGATCCGCCAGTGCCCGCAGTCGGTGCAAGCCTCGACGTGGCCACCCAAAGCGGCGGTGCGGCAATGTTCGATCGCCGACATGATCTTGAGCTGATGCAGGCTGAGATGCCCGGTATGGGACGTGCGATACGCAGGGCCAGCAGCACGGAAGATGTCGGCGACCTCGAGCGAGGCGCGCATCAGCCTCAGCCGTCGGGTGCATCCTCGCTGGGCGATGCGAGCGCGAGCCTGTCGAGCGGGCTGACGATCGACCGCACGGTCTTGGTCGCGACCTGCGTGTAGAAGGCGGTGGTGTTTAGCTTGGCATGGCCGAGCAGCGCCTGGATGACGCGGATATCGACGCCGTCCTCGAGCAGATGGGTGGCGAAGCTGTGGCGCAGCGTATGCGGTCCGACGCGCTTGTCGATATCCGCGGCCTCCGCAGCTTCGACGACGACGCGGTAGAGCTGACGCGTGCTGATCGGAGCCGCGGCGCTCTGTCCGGGGAACAGCCAGCCATCGGGAACGAGGATGCCCTGCTGCCGTCCGGCGCGCCACCAGTCGCGCAGGAGCAGGAGCAGCCCTTCGGGCAGCATGGCGTTGCGGTAGCGGCCGCCTTTACCGCGCTCGATCCTGAGCAGCATGCGCTTGCTGTCGATATCGCTGACCTTCAGCGCCGACACCTCGGCGACGCGCAAGCCCGCGCCGTAAGCGACCGAGAGCGCGGCCTGGTGCTTGAGCGAGCGCGTCGCATCGAGCAGGCGCTTCACCTCGGCCATGGTCAGCACGACCGGTATCTTGCGAACCTGCCTGGTGCGGACGAGCTTGCGCGCGAGATCGGGGCGGTCGAGCGTGTGCGTGAAGAAGAACCGCAATGCGCCGACGATGCTGTTCATGGTCGGCGCCGGGACGCCCGCCTGTTGCTGCTCGATCTGGAACTGCCGGATATCCTCGGCGCTCGCGGTGTGGGGCGAGCGCCCGAGCCAGGTCGCGAACCGCCCGACGTCGCGAAGATAGTTACGCTGCGTCTCCTTCGAGAAGCGCCGCATGGTCATATCGTCGATCAGGCGCTGGCGCAGCGGGCTGATCGGGCCAATCTGGACAAGCTCGTTCATCGTTCGACTCCTCAGTTGAAGGAGTCGAAAGGGTCTGCCTGTGGCCGCAGACGTTCAATCAGGCGCGGCGCTCGCTCAGCGCTTTACATCGAGGCTAGCGCCAATCCGCGATAGCGGTTCGTGCAGCGGCCACTACCTCTTGTTGGGACAAGGTATTCCTGCGAATGTAGGCATATATTTGACTCTGACAGGACGAGCCAATGACGGAGTGCCGGCCGCCTCACACCCGAGCCCAATGTGGTCGGGGCTATCGAGCGTCGACGGACTGCCATGGAACACCGATAGAGCTGATAAATGCCACCGGCGGCGGCAAGCTTGATGCAATCGTTCGGCATTATCGAGAGAATTACTCGAAGGACGTTCAGGACGAGATGTCCTATTTCGGCGACACCGGCATGGATCTCCCCCGGCAGGCTGCATCCGCGCGAGGCGATAATCCCGGGCGGGGGGGGGGGGGAGGGCACAAATTGGCCGCCGGCAATAGGCGCACGATGCCGGCGGCCAATCTTCGCGGACCGCTCTCTACGCAACCTTCGCGTAATGCAGCAGGTCGACCATCCTGAAATCGTCGCCCGTCTTCGACGCATCGACGGTCGGCAGGAAGGGCTGCCATTCGGGATCCTGTGCCAGATAGGAGCCCTTGTCGCCGTCGAGCAGCCCGAGGAACACCTCGGTCACGATCCGCGCCCCGACCGGGCCGAGCCGCTCGCCATTCTCCACCGTCTGCGCCTCGCGGAGGATGTAGAACCAGAGCGGCGTGCGGTCGTCGAAGCCGTGAGGCTTGAGGTCGGCAAGGTCGCCCTTCGACAGCTCAGGCAGCTTCATCGCGCGGGCGACGCGCTGGCCCGAGGGGAGCGCGAAGGTCAGGTGACGCAGCAGGTTGCGCTGCGCGAGCGACGCCGGGTTGGTCTTGGGATCGGGGTTGGGCACCACCGAGCCCGGCAGGCGGAAGAGCGCGGTCGACAGCGTCGTGTCGATCTTCTTGTTCGGCTTCACATTGCCGTCGGCGAAGTCGAAGAAGGTCGGCCAGTCGACGAAACGCCGCGGCGCGCGGCAGCCGCCCGACAGGTCGTCGGGATCGTCGGGGTCCGACGGGGTGGGCTTGAAGATCATCGCGAAGAAGGGATTGCCGCCGTTGCCGGTGAAGTTCGCGCGGTAGGACGGGCGGATCTGGCTGTGCCCGAAACGATAGGCGGCGACCGAGAATTCGACCGGAATATAGGGCTCGTTGTGCCAGCTGTAATATTTGCGCCCGTTCTGCAGCACATCGTCGACCACCGCATCGCCGCAGGTCCGGCGCAGGAACTCATGGACTACGATCCATTGATAATGCCAGCGCACGATCCGCTGCGCCTCGGCGAAAATCTCGTCGGAGCCGGTCAGCTTGATCTTGGTCTTCACATAATCGACGACCTCGTTGTGGAATTTCAGGAACGCGACCTGGAGCTGGCTGATGATGAGATTTTCATCATCGCGCGGATCGCCGATCAACGCGACCTTCTGGCTGTTGCGCGGCAGGTCGAACTTGTTCGCGGTGCCCGTCGCTTCGAGCAGGAATTTGCCGCCCTTGCCGCCTCGCGTGTCGTAGAGATGCGGGCTGCCGCCCGGCCCGGCGCCGTAGACATTGTCGAGGCCGAGGCTCGGCGTGCGGAAATTGGCGATCTGTTCGGGATCGGCCTGCCGTTCGAGGCTGGAGGTCGGGTCGAACGTCATGTCATGGTCGAGGAACTGGCCGAGGAAGGTGAAGCCCGCGGTCAGGTTGGGGTTGTCGCTGTTCTTCGCCGACAGCGCCGGGTTGGTGATGAGCTCGGCGGGCGTCTTGGCCAGATTGTCCTTGGAATCCATGATCCCGCCAGGCTTGCCGATCTCCATCAGCGCGGCGCGGACATCGGGGGTATCGGCGGCGAAGGGGGGCAATTCGCCGAACATGCGGCCGAAGCGGCCAGCGTCGGAATATTTTGAGCGCGGCGGAACGATGTCGCGCGGATATACGCCGTGACGAGGCATGGCAGTCTCTCCTGCTATCTAGCTATGCTGTTGCGATTTTTGGGAGGGCTTCGCCGTCAAGGAGACGGCGCGCATCCGCTGTTCTGGCACGACACCAAGACGGGCAGGTTGCGCGCGCGACGGGCGCTTTCAAAGATAAAAGAGGCTTAATGCCGCGTTAGGCTGACAGGGAGGTGCTTTAACGCGACCAAGTGCGCGCGGTCTGTCTGACGGATTGGCCGGCGTTTCGATCGGGAAAAAGCGGGCTAGCCTTCCAACCGCGCAAGCGGTGTGGTTCCCGGTCCGTCGCGCCGCCGAGCCGGGCAGCGCGGGGGCCTCGGCTTACGGATGCGGATTATGCCGCTGGTTCAGCAACCTCGCTCAGTCCGCCGTCCGTTCGGCGATGCGCCGTAGCTCCGCCTCCGACACAATCGTCAGATGCTGATTCCGGCTGACCAGCAGCCGCCTTCGATCCCATTCGGCGAGCGTTCGGCTCGCGGTGTGGAGCGTGGTCCCCGCGATGTCGGCGATGTCCTTGCGCCGGAGCGGAAAGGCGATCCGCACGCCCTCGTCGTCACGGCAGCCGGCCTGTTCGAGCAGGCGCAGCAGCGTCCGCGCAATGCGGCGCTCGGCGCTCTGCGTCGCGAGCTCGCGCAATCGCTCCTGCGCTTCGCCGAGGCGCTTGCCGATGATGCCGGCCATGTTGATCGCGACCTGCGATTGCCGCCGCATCAGCGCGAGCAGATCGGCGGGATCCCAGCTGATCTCGACCGAGTCGACCATCGCGGTCGCATCGGCGGGATAGAGCCCGTCGGTGAGGAACGGGACGCAGCCGAAAATCTCGCCGGCCCCGATAAGACGCACGAGTATCTCTTCGCCGTCGCTCCCAACCTGCGAGATACGCACACAGCCTGCGAGCAGCGCGTGCGCGCGGCCGGCGCGCTCGCCCTGGCCGAAAATGCGGGTGTCATGCGGCAGTTCGCGCAACCGTCCCGATGCGATCACCTCTTCGCGCGTGGCCGACGGCAGTCCGGCCAGCAGCGCGAGAGTGCGGATCGTCCTGGGATCGACGGAGGTTCGGGCGGCCATGACTCGCTTCTAACGGCGCCGGAGCAAAAGTGGAGCTCTTTGCGCCAGCGCAAATCGGCGTGTCGCGCCTGTGCTAGAAGCGTCGCCATCGGGGATCGGAAGGACCCCGGCGAAAACAGGCGAAGGAGGATGGCATGGTCTGTCCCGAATGCGGAGAAGTGATCGGATCAGGACCGCTCGATCTGCGGCGCTCCGCGCCCTTACGACAGGATGGCGCTGTGTTGCTCCTGCGCCGGTCGATCGGTGAGACGCTCGCGCGTGCAAGGCGCCTCGCTCGCCGCTGGGTGCGCGCCTGACGATGGCACAGCCCCATTGCCGCTCGGGCGACATTGCCCGGCTCGGACCGGTTGGCGACGCCGCCACGCACAGCGTGGCGCTCGCGCGCACCGCGTCATTCGAGGCGATTCACCTCGTCGTTCGCGCCGGAAGCTCGATCGCCCCGCATCAGGTCACGGGATCGATGACGCTATACTGCATCGCGGGCCATGTGCGTTTCGAGGGCGGCTCGCCGTCCGAGCTTCGGGCGGGCGACTGGCTATTCCTCGAACCGGGAACCCCGCATGCGCTCGCAGCGGTCGCGGACACGTCGCTGCTGCTGACGATCCTGTTCGACGAACCCGGTGCCGAGGCCGCGGCGCCGGCGGGCTAATCGCATGTTCTGCAGATAATGGCTTAGAAACAGGGGGTTGCAATGGGCGAATATCGCAAGCTTTGGTGGACGTTGATCGCGGTGCTGACCGTGACCTTCGCCATATTGGGGGTGGCCGGCGCCGAAGTCTATCGCAAGGCGCCGCCGATCCCCGCGAAGGTCGTCAGCGCCTCGGGCGCGCTCCTGATGACCCACGACGATATCATGGCGGGGCAGGCGGCGTGGCAGAGCACCGGCGGGATGCAGCTCGGTTCGATCTGGGGCCACGGCGCCTACCAGGCGCCCGACTGGTCGGCCGACTGGCTGCACCGCGAACTCACCGCCTGGCTGAGCCTTGCGGCTGAGGACGGCTATGGCAAGCCGTTCGACGATCTTGCCGTCGAGCAGAAGGCGGCGCTGACCTATCAGCTCAAGCAGGAATATCGGCATAACGCCCTCGATCCGGCGACCGGCGTCGTCACCGTGTCGGACCGCCGCGCCCGCGCGCTTGCGATCGTCGCGGCGCATTATGACGCGCTCTACGGCACCGATCCGGCGCTGCGCGAAATGCGCGATAATTATGCGATGAAAGAGGATACGCTGCCGAGCGCGGAGAAGCGGCAGAAGCTGGCCGACTTCTTCTTCTGGACCGCGTGGGCGGCGTCGACCGAGCGGCCGGGGACGGTCGCGACCTACACCAACAACTGGCCGCCCGAGCCGTTGATCGGCAACCAGCCGACGCCGGAGAATATTCTCTGGTCGCTCGCCTGTGTCGTCATCCTGATCGCGGGCGTGGGCTCGCTGATCTGGGGCTGGGCGTTTCTGCGCCGCCACGAAGACACGCCGCTCGCCCCTGCCGACAAGGATCCGCTGACGCTCGCGGCGCTGACCCCGTCGCAGCGCGCGCTCGGCAAATATCTGTTCGTCGTCGCCGCGCTGTTCATCTTCCAGGTCTTCATCGGTGGCTTCACCGCGCATTACACGATCGAGGGACAGAGCTTCTACGGCATCGATGTCTCGCAGTGGTTCCCCTATGCACTGACCCGCACCTGGCATGTGCAGAGCGCGGTACTGTGGATAGCGACCGCTTTCCTCGCCGCCGGGCTGTTCCTCGCGCCGGTGGTCCACGGCGGCGATCCGAAGCATCAGAAGCTCGGCGTCGACCTGCTCTTCTGGGCGCTGATCCTCGTCGTCGCCGGCTCGTTCGCGGGCAATTATCTCGCCATCGCGCACGCGATGCCCGAGAGGCTGAGCTTCTGGCTCGGGCATCAGGGCTATGAATTTCTCGATCTCGGCCGCGTCTGGCAAATCGCGCTGTTCGCGGGGCTGCTCTTCTGGCTGGTGCTGATGCTGCGCGGCATGATGCCCGCGCTGCGGCGCGAAAAGGAAGGCGACCGGAGCCTGCTCCTGCTGCTCACCGTCTCGACGGTCGCGATCGGGCTCTTCTACGGCTCGGGTCTCTTCTATGGCGAGCGCACCCACATCACGATCATGGAATATTGGCGCTGGTGGGTCGTCCACCTGTGGGTCGAGGGCATCTTCGAGGTCTTCGCGACCGCCGCCATCGCCTTCATCTTCGCCTCGATGGGCCTCGTGTCGAAACGGATCGCGACCGCGGCCAGCCTCGCTTCGGCCTCGCTGTTCATGGTCGGCGGGGTGCCGGGCACCTTCCATCATCTCTATTTCTCGGGGACGACGACCCCGGTGATGGCGGTCGGCGCGGCGTTCAGCGCGCTCGAGGTCGTACCGCTGATCGTGCTCGGCTACGAGGCGTGGGAGCATTGGAGCCTGCGCGACCGCGCGCCGTGGATGCGCTCGCTGCGCTGGCCCTTGATATGCTTCGTCGCGGTCGCCTTCTGGAACATGCTTGGCGCCGGGGTCTTCGGCTTCATGATCAACACGCCGGTCGCGCTCTTTTACCTCCAGGGGCTCAACACCACCGCGGTTCACGCCCATGCGGCATTGTTCGGGGTCTACGGTTTTCTCGCGCTGGGCTTCACCCTGCTGGTGCTGCGCTACATCCGGCCTGAGATCGCGTTCAACGAGCGGCTGATGCGCACGGGCTTCTGGGGGCTCAACGCGGGGCTGGTGCTGATGATCTTCACCAGCCTGCTGCCGGTCGGCCTGTTCCAGTTCGAGGCGAGCGTGACCACCGGCATGTGGTATGCGCGCAGCGATACCTTCCTGCAGCAGGGCTTCCTCGAAACCTTGCGCTGGGTCCGCACCTTCGGCGACGTGGTGTTCATCGTCGGCGCGGTCGCGATCGCGTGGCAGGTCGTGATCCTCGGCCTGTGGCGGAAGGGCGCGCGGGCATGAATATGGCGATGATGGCCGCCGCGGCGCCCGATGCCGGAGCGCGGTCGCCGCTCTGGCTGCGCGGCGGCTATCGCCTGCTCTTCGGATGCGGCGCGCTGTGGGCGGTCGTCGTCGTGACGTTGTGGGTCGGCGCGCTTGGCGGGCGCTTGACGCTGCCGATCGCGATGGAGCCGCTCGCGTGGCACCAGCACGAGATGCTGTTCGGCTATCTCGGGGCGATCATCGGCGGCTTCGTCAGCGCCGCCATGCCCAACTGGACCGGGCGGCCGACGGTGACGGGCTGGCGGGTCGCGGCGGTCGGCGGCCTGTGGCTGGCGGCGCGGCTGGCGATCCTCTTTTCGGCGACGGTGCCGCCGCTCGTCGGCGCGGTGCTCGATGTCGTCTATCTGCTGATTCTGCTCGCCTATGCGGCGCGCGAGATTTTCGCCTCGGGCAACCGCAACAAGCCGATCCTGATCATCCTTTTCCTGTTCGCCGCCGCCTGCGCGCTCGATCATGCCGCGATGATGGGGGCGCTCGCCGACCCCGCGCTCGGCGTGCATCTGGGCTTTGCGCTGATCCTGCTGCTGATCTCGCTGATCGGCGGGCGCATCACCCCCGCCTTCACGCGCAACTGGCTGATGCGACGGGGGAGCAGCGAGGGCCTGCCGACCTTGCCGAACCGCTTCGACATGGCGGTGATCGGCGCCACCGCGCTCGCGCTCGCGGCGTGGGTCGCGGAGCCAGCCAGCGCCATCGCAGCCGGGTTGCTGATCGCGGCGGGCGTGCTCCAGTTCATTCGCCTCGCGCGCTGGGCGGGGATGAAGGCGCTCAGCGATCCGCTCGTTTTCGTCCTTCACATCTCCTACGCGTGGCTGCCGACGGGGCTGATCCTGCTCGGCTGCGCGACGCTGCATCCGGTGCTGCCGGTGTCGAGCGCGATTCATGCGCTCGGGGCGGGCGCGATGGGGGCGATGACGCTGGCGGTGATGACGCGCGCGACGCGCGGCCATACCGGTTGTCCGCTCGAGGCCGACCGTGCGACGGTCCTCATCTATATTCTCGTTCACGCGGGCGCGCTGCTGCGCGTGGTCGCGCCGCTGCTGCCCTTCGATTATCTGACGGTCATTGCGGCCGCGGGCGGGCTGTGGGCGGCGGCTTTCCTGCTGTTCCTGCTCGTCTATGTGCCAATGGCGGTGCGGCCGCGATAGAAGCCGGCTGCCGCCGCGATTGTCAGCACGCCGGGCCTAAAAGAAGGACCCCGCCAGCGAGGGCGGGGCCAAGGAGGGGAGGTTGCCATGCGGCAAGGGACTGTCCGTCGTCAGAACATTCGGCACAACTCGCGGCGTAGATTAGCGGAGTGCGGACCTCGTCAGGGGGTTGATGTTAGGCGGCGAACTTGCGGTGCTGCAAGCGCCGATGTTCGATGGTCTGTCGCTTGATCCTTTCGCGCAGTTTGATGATTGCCGGAGCCTGCCGAAGTAGGCGTCGGCAGGCGTCACGTTGGCCAGGCTCTCGTGGTATCGCTGGTGATTGTAGTGCTCGACGAAGGCCTCGATGTGGGCTTCGAGGTCGCCGGGCAGGAAGTAGTTTTCCAGCAAGATGCGGTTTTTCAGGGTCTGGTGCCAGCGCTCGATCTTGCCCTGGGTTTGGGGATGACACGGGGCGCCGCGGACATGGCTCATCTTCCGGGCCTCGATGTATTCCGCCAGCTCACCCGCGATGTAGCTGGGGCCATTATCGCTGAGTAGCCGGGGTTTGTGCAGCACCGTGGCGCTGTCGCAACCAGAAGCCGCCAGGGCGAGGTCCAGCGTGTCGGTGACGTCCTCGGCTCGCATGTTGGTGCACAGCTTCCAGGCGGTGATGTAGCGCGAGAAGTCGTCGAGCACGGTCGACAGATACATCCAGCCCCACCCGATGATCTTGAAGTAGGTGAAGTCGGTCTGCCACATCTCGTTCGGCCGCGTGGTTTTCGTGTGGAACTGATCGGCAGCCTTGATCACGACATAGGCCGGGCTGGTGATCAGGTCGTGGGCCTTCAACAGGCGGTAAACCGTGGATTCCGACACGAAGTAGCGCTGCCCATCGGTGAAGCGCACGGCCAGTTCCCGGGGGCTCAGCTCAGACTGTTCCAGCGCCAGCTCGATGATCTGGTCGTGGATGCCCACCGGGATGCGGTTCCACACCCGGCTCGGCGCCGATGGCCGATCTTCCAACGCCTCCGGCCCGCCTTCGAGGTAGCGATCATACCAGCGGTAGAATGTCCGACGAGGGATGCCGAGTTGGTTCAGCGTGCGCTTGGCCGACAGGTGCGACTGCTCGACGGTTCTGATGATCTCGAGCTTCTCGGATGCGGGATATCTCATTCGTCGTTGCCCCCATCCGCGACCATGCTTTTTTTGAGCAGACTGTCTGTCGTCAGAACATTTGGCGCAGATCGCGGCGTTGATTAGCGGAGCGCGGGCCTCGTCCTGGGGTTGATATTAAGCGGCGAGCTTGCGGTGCTGCAAGCGTCGGTGTTCGATGGTCTTCCGTTTGATCCTTTCGCGCTGTTGGATGATGGCGTCTGCCCTGCCGAAGTAGGTGTCGGCGGGCGTCACATTGCCGAGGCTTTCGTGATATCGGCGGTGATTATAGTGGTCGATGAAGGCCTCGATCCGGGTCTCCAGATCGCCGGGCAGGAAGTAATTTTCCAGCAGGATCCGGTTCTTGAGGGTCTGGTGCCAGCGCTCGATCTTGCCTTGGGTCTGGGGATGCATCGGGGCGCCGCGGACATGGCTCATACCGTTGGCACCGATCCATTGGGCCAGCTCCTCGGCGATGTAGCTCGGACCATTATCGCTGAGCAGCCTGGGCTTTTGCACGACCCTGGCTGACGAACAGCCCGAGGCTTCAAGCGCCAGTTCCAGCGTGTCGGTGACGTCCCCGGCGCGCATGGTGGTGCAAAGCTTCCAGGCGATGACATAGCGGGAGAAGTCGTCGAGCACGGTCGACAGATACACCCAGCCCCAACCGATGATTTTGAAGTAGGTGAAGTCGGTCTGCCACATCTCGTTCGGCCGCGTCGTCTTGGTGTGGAACGCATCGGCCGCCTTGATCACGATGAAGGCCGGGCTGGTGATCAGGTCATGGGCTTTCAGAAGCCGGTAAACCGTCGATTCCGACACGAAGTAGCGCTTCTCGTCGGTAAAGCGCACAGCCAACTCGCGGGGCGATAGCTCGGACTCGTCCAGCGCCATCTCGACGATCTGCTGCTGGATATCGTTGCCGATGCGATTCCACACCCGGCTCGGCGCCGATGGCCGATCCTCTAGCGCCTCCGGCCCGCCTTCGAGGTAGCGGTCATACCATCGATAGAAGGTCCGGCGGGGGATGCCGAGCTGGTCCAGCGTCCGCTTGGCGGGCAGATGCGACTGCTCGACGATCCTGATGATCTCGAGCTTCTCAGATGCGGGATACCTCATTCTTCGTCGCCCCCATCCGCGATCATGCTTTTTTTGAGCAGACGGTTTTCCAGCGTCAGGTCGGCCACGCATTCCTTCAGGGCACGGGTTTCGCGGCGCAGATCGTGCACCTCGCCGGTGGTCGCAGCTCGGGCGGTATCGCCGGCCAGACGACGCTTGCCCGCTTCCATGAACTCCTTCGACCAGGTGTAATACAGGCTCTGGGCGATGCCTTCCTTGCGGCACAGCTCGGCGATGCTGTCTTCGCCGCGCAGCCCCTCCAGCACGATCCTGATTTTGTCCTCTGCAGAGAAGTGCCGGCGCGTCGCACGCCGTATGTCCTTCACCACCCGCTCAGCTGGGGCCTTCGGCGCCGATTTTTTCAAGGAGGATTTGGGCTTCATCTTCGTTCCTTCGTCACTACGACGAAGCCCAAATCCTCCTTAAATCACAACCTCAAATCTGTGCCATTGGCGCTGACGGCGGACAGGCCGGACCATCGAGGTGCTGGTCCGCGAAGACACCTTCGAGTGGGAAGGTCAAACCTACAAGTCGCTGAGCCATATAGCTCGCGAAGTGACCGGAGCGCACTGGTCGGGGCCGCGCTTTTTCGGGATGTCCACACGTCGTGGCTGACCGGATCGTTCGCTGCGCAATCTACACGCGCAAATCCACCGAGGATGGTCTAGAGCAGGAGTTCAATAGTCTAGATGCCCAATATGAAGCCTGTGTCGCCTATGCTGCGAGCCAGCGCCACGAGGGCTGGAAGGTAATTCCGGATCGATACGATGACGGAGGCTTCTCGGGCGGCAACATGGCGCGGCCAGGCTTGAAGCGACTGCTCGCCGACGTTGCGGCCGGGAAAATCGATGTTGTCCTGCTCTACAAGATCGACCGTCTGACACGGAGCCTCTCGGACTTCGCGCGGATTGTCGATATCCTAGATCAGCGGGGCGCCAGCTTCGTGTCGATCACCCAGTCGTTCAACACGACGACAAGCATGGGCCGGCTAACGTTGAACATGCTCCTATCCTTCGCCCAGTTCGAACGCGAAGTCACCGGCGAGCGCATCCGCGACAAGATCGCGGCCTCGAAGCGCAGGGGCATATGGATGGGTGGTCCGGTGCCGCTCGGTTATGTTGCCCGCGACCGCAAGCTCATCATCGAACCACAGGAGGCCGAACAGGTTCGCCATATTATGCGGCGTTATCTTGTTCTTGGCTCGGTCCGGATGCTCGTCGAGGAATTGAACGCTGACGGGTACCGAACCAAGGTGCAGAACCGGACTAGCGGTCCGCACAAGGGCGGGTGCCTCTATCGCCGGGGTACGATCTACCACTTGCTCGCGAACCGGATGTATCGTGGGGACATCGTTCACAAGGGCGAAGCATTCCCAGGCGAGCATGAGCCGGTCGTATCGGAAGAGCTGTGGAATGAGGTCCAGCGGACACTCGCCAACCGGTCGCAGGGCGGATCGAGCCAGCACGGAGCACGCTGGCCGAGCCTACTGATCAACCTTCTCTATGACGGGGAAGGGCGGCCAATGTCTCCGAGTCACTCGACGCGAAAAGCAGGAAACACTGGCATGTCCGCACAGCGCAGGCGTTATCGCTATTATCAAACGCGCACTGATGCCGAAGGTGGCGTTGCGTGGCGCGTCACTGCGTCGGATATCGAGCCCCTCGTCCGCAGCCGTCTCGCGACCTTCCTAGAGGATCAGCAGGCGATCATCGGGATGGCTGAGAATCGCAGCGCTGAAATCATCAGCGCCATATTGTCGTCTGCTCTTGGCATGGCTGCAAAACTTCGTTCGCACTCGACGGGTGAGTGCCGGGACGCCATCGAACAGATTGTTCGCCGCATCGACCTCGCTCGGGACAACATAGCCATCACCGTCAGCACCGTGGGACTGAGAGTCCAACTTGGGCTGCTCGAGGTGCGGAGCGGGGAGGGCGCAGTCGATGAGATCGTCCTGCATTGTCCAGTCGTCAAGGTAAGGCGCGGACATGCGCTGCGGCTGATCTTGCCTCCATCGACGCCCGCGGTTCCGCCACGAGAGCGCGACGAGAAGCTGGTCCAGCTTGTTGCAGAAGCATATGCGGCACGGAAGCTGGTCCTGGAGAATCCGGGACGAGCGATGGCCTCGATTGCTTCGGATCATGGCAGGTGCCGTACGCGTCTTGCAAAGCTGGTCGGCCTGTCGTGCCTCGCGCCCGATATCGTGACAGCCATCGTTGAGGGGCGTCAGCCTGCCAAGCTCACTCCCAATATGTTGACCACCATAAATCTACCGCTGTGCTGGCGGGAGCAACGCGCCGCTCTCGGGTTCTGAACCAAACTATCGACTGCAGTCACAAAAATGCCCGGCAGAGACCGGGCTTCCTTTTTGCCGTTTTGATGGCGAGTTTTGCGGGTCTCTGACTGCAGTCCGGATCAGCCGAGGCGCAAATGCGCAGAAAGGCGCGCCCTTGCGGGGCGATCCCAGATAACTGCCGATTTTTGAAGTCCTGCCGGACTGTATGGTGCGGTCGAGAAGACTCGAACTTCCACGGCCTTTCGGCCACAACGACCTCAACGTTGCGCGTCTACCAGTTCCGCCACGACCGCACATCATGATGGTCCGGATCGGGTCCGGCACCAGGTAGGAGCGGGCGCCTAGCAAAGCTTTGTTGGCGATGCAAGCGAGCACCGCGCAATTATTTTTCGGGATCGCGCAATCGGTGCGGCGGCGCAGAGGCGCAGGTTCGCGCCATGTCATCGAAACGACTCCGAAGAGTCACTCAACTGTCATGGCTCTACCGTCAGACCGTCATCGAATCACCCTAGTGGCGGCGTCACCGGGGGCGAGGGGCGATTCCTTTTCTCGTTCGCGGATGAATGTTCAGCAGCGTGCCGAGGGCGCGCACACGGGGAACGGAGATTTTCATGGCGGCTTTTGCGCGCGTTCGTTTGGTCATGCTCAGTGGCGTGGCCTGTTCTGTCCTGGCAGCCTGCGGCGCCGACAATATCGCGTCGCCGGGTGAGGGCGGCACCATCATCATCAATCCGACGCCGACCCCCACGCCGACGCCGACCCCGACGCCGACCCCGACGCCCAGCGTGACCCCGGCCGCGGGCTGTCCCACGATTTCCGATCCGCAGGGCCTGACCGACAGCGGCACGATCAAGAATCCGACCGTCGGCGAGTTCCGCGTCTGCACGCTGCCGTCGCGCATCAACAAGAGCGTGACGCTGCCCAAGATCGCCGGTCTCGTCTATCGCATGAACGGCCGCGTCGATGTCGGCACCGATCAGGGCGCGGCGACGTCGGGCACGACCAACGTCGTGCTGACGATCGAGCCGGGCGTGATGCTATACGGCGAATCGGGCCCGTCGTGGCTCAACGTCAACCGCGGCAACTCGATCCAGGCGGTCGGCACCCCGACGCTGCCGATCATCTTCACCAGCCGCGACAACGTCCAGGGCCTGAACACCGAAAATTCGTCGGGCCAGTGGGGCGGCGTCGTGCTGAGCGGCCGCGCGCAGATCACCGATTGCGGCACCAGCGGCGCGACCCCGGGCACGACGGCGTGCGAGCGCCAGACCGAAGGCGCCGTCGATCCGGCGCTCTATGGCGGTGCGAGCAACAGCGAGAGCAGCGGCCGCATGAGCTATGTCCAGATCCGCTATTCGGGCTACATCCTGTCGTCGAACAGCGAGCTTCAGTCGCTGACGCTGCAGGGCGTCGGTTCGGGCACCCAGCTCGACCATATCATGTCGTACAACAGCTCGGACGATGCGGTCGAAGTGTTCGGTGGCCACGCGCACATGAAATATTTCATCGCGATCGGCGCCGAGGACGATAATCTCGACACCGACGTCGGGACCAAGGCGAACTTCCAGTACGGGATCGTCGTCCAGCGCGCGAACATCGGGGACGCGATGATCGAGGCTGATACCGACAACGCGCTCGACGGCGACAATCCGCGCCAGAACACGCGCGTTGCCAACTTTGTCTTCTACCAGAATTCGCCCAACGCCTCGGCCGACCAGGCATCGATCCTGCTGCGCGGCGGCACCGACTACGGCATCTACAACAGTGTGCTGCTTAGCCCGAACAATCCCTGCCTGCGCATCAGCCGCGCGCAGACGGCTTCGGCGACGCAGAATGCGGCGATCGACGAATTTGGCGCGCCGGTATTCCAGTCGGTGCTCATGCAGTGTGCGGCGACCAAATATATCGGCAGCGGCGTGACCGCGGCCGAGGTGCAGGCGATCTTCGGTGCCGGCAGCAACGGCAACAGCGATACCTATGTTCCGACGCTGACCAGCCTGTTCGTCAACGGCGCGACCGAAACGGCGGTGACGCCGTTCGATATGTCGACGTTGAACGGCCAGACCTTCAACAGCATCGAACTGACCCGCGCCGGCTTCTTCGACAAGACGACCTATATCGGCGCGGTCAAGGACGCCAACGACACCTGGTACCAAGGCTGGACCTGCAACAGCGGCACCGCCAGCTTCGGCACCGGCAACAGCGGACTCTGCACCTCGCTGCCGACCAGCTGAGATTGAAACGTCGACCAGGAGGGGGCGGCGCGTGCCGTCCCCTCCCGCATATCTGATCCGGATTCTGGGGAAACCGCCATGTCCAAGCCGTACCGGCTCGCCAGCCTGCTTTTGATCACCACGGCGCTCGTCGCGCCCGCCACGGCGATGGCGCAGACCGACCCCGCTCCGGCCGAACCCGCGGCAGAGGCTGCCGCGGACGCGGCGCCGGCAGACGCTGCCGAACCGGCACCACAGGACGATACCGACATTTCGATCCCCGGCGCGGAGATCGTCGTCACCGGCCGCCGCAGCGCCAATATCGAGCGCACCGCGCCGCAGGTCGTCTCGGTGCTCGGCGCCGCCGACATCGCGCGTACGGGTGAAGGCAATATCGCCGGCGCGCTCGGCCGCGTCACCGGCCTCAGCGTCGTCGGCAACGGCTTCGTCTATGTTCGCGGCCTTGGCGATCGCTATTCGCTCGCGCTGCTCAACGGTTCGCCGCTGCCAAGTCCCGAACCGCTCAAGCGCGTCGTCCCGCTCGACATTTTCCCCAGCAGCATCATCGCCTCGTCGCTGGTGCAGAAAAGCTATTCGGCGAATTTCCCCGGCGAATTCGGCGGCGGCGTGATCAACCTGACGACCAAGGCAGTTCCGCGCGAGCCGTTTCTGACCATCGGCGGCAGCATCGGCGGCAATTCGGAAACCACCGGGCAGCTCGGTTACACCTATTATGGCACCGGCAGCGACTGGACCGGCTTCGGCGACGGTGGCCGCAATCTGCCGCCCGCCTATGCGGCGTGGCGCGCATCGGGGCTGCGCATCAACGATCCCAGCGTCAATCAGCAGGCGATCGCCGGCCAGTTCGTCAACGCCAGTAATGCGGTGCTGCAGCAGAACAACAATATGCCGGTCAACTGGGGCGTGAACGTCACCGGGGGCAAGTCCTGGACGATCGGCGATGCCGAACTCGGCCTGATCGCGACCGCTGGCTACACGACCAAATGGCGCACGCGCGATATTGCGCAGCAGACCGCGAACGCGCTCGACCTGTCGTCGCTCAACACCAATGTCCGCCGCGTCGTTACCGACAACCGTGTCGTTGCCAACGCGCTGCTCGGTCTCAGCCTCGAATTCGGCGATAACAAGATCCGCTGGACCAACCTTTATATCCGCGACACGATCAAACAGGCGCGCCTGGGTGCCGAAGACCGGCCCGACACCGCCGACGCCAATCCCGGCGTCAGCTTCCAGTATCAAGACACGGCCTGGTACGCCCGCCAGCTGATCGACACGCAGTTCGTTGGCGAGTTCAAGCCGATGGACGGCCTCGACGTCGATATCCGCGCCGGCTACGCCAATTCGCAGCGCGAAGCGCCGTTCGAGCTGAGCTTCATGTACAGCCGTTCGAACAGCCCGACCGATCCCTATGGGCAGTTCTTCACCAACACGCTGAACACGGGCCAGCGGCCGGGCAGCGCGACGATCGCCTTTTCGGACCTCAACGAAGATCTCTATTCGGCCGGTATCGACGTCACCTACGATCTGGCGGCGCGGGTCAAGCTGATCCTCGGCTACGCCTTCAGTGATACCAACCGCGTCACCGAACGCCGCGACTTCCTGTTCCAGGGCAACAACAACATTCCGCTCGGCATTTCGCTGCTGCGCCCCGACCTGCTGCTCTCGCAGGCGGTGATCTGCTTCCCCGGCGTCGATGCGACGGTTGCGCCCGATTGTCCGGCGAACCCCGTTGCGACGGGGATCGCGCTCGTCGACAGCACCGGGTCGAACCCGACTTTCAAGGCGACGCTGCGCAACCATGCGGGCTATGTTCAGCTCCAGGCCGATCTGACCGACCAGCTCAATCTCAACATCGGCGCCCGCTACGAAAGCGCCGATCAGGGCGTGAGCGCGGTGCAGGTCTATACGGTCAACCCGACGCTGCCGCCGGCGACCAACCTCAAGCGCGACTATCTGCTTCCTGCCGCGACGCTGACCTACGAAATCTCGCCGCAGCTGCAATTCCGCCTGAGCGGGTCGAAGACGATCGCGCGGCCGCAGTTCCGCGAGCTGGTATTCCAGACCTATTATGATCCGGACAGCAACCGCACGTTCCAGGGCAATCCGCAGCTCGTCGACAGCCAGCTCTATAACGCGGAAACGCGCCTCGAATGGTATTTCGCACCCGAACAGCGCGTGTCGCTCGGCGGCTTCTGGAAAAAGATCAAGAATCCGATCGAAACCTACGCCAGCTTCGACGGCAACAGCGTGACGACGCGCTTTGCCAACGCGCCCGAGGCGACGCTTTATGGCGTCGAGTTCGAGGCGCAGAAATATTTCGACCTCAGCGGTATGAACGGGGCTTTCTGGGCCAGCCGCCGCGCAGTGCTGATCGGCAACTACACCTGGTCGCAATCGAAGCTGAAGGTCGGGCCGACCGATCCCGTTCAGGCTTATCCGTTCACCGGTGCGACGCTGGCGAGTCAGTTCTACCGCGACGGCGCGCCGCTGACCGGCCAGTCGGATCATCTGGTCAATCTGGAATTCGGCCTCGAAGACACCGACAAGCTGTCGCAGCAGACTTTCCTGATCTCTTATGCATCCGATCGCGTCACGCGGCGCGGCCCGTCGGGTCAGCCCGACATCTTCGAACGGCCGGGCATCCAGGTCGATTTCGTCGCGCGCCAGGGTATCCCGCTGTTTGGCAAGGAACTCGAACTCAAGTTCGAGGCCCGCAACATCTTCGGTACGAAATACAAGGAAATGCAGGAAAGCGGCGACAACCGCATCTATTACAACCTGTACAAGACCGGCACGACCTTCTCGCTGGGCGGGTCGCTGAAATTCTGAGGCATCCCTTGCCAGCCGCTCCGGCCGCAGCGCCGGGGCGGCACTGGCGGGTGCCGGCGCCAGCCCGGACTCGCCCCTCTGACAAAAAACTGTAATCTTCCCGTCAACTGATTGTCACGGACGGCGCCTAGGCGATTCGCGAGATAGGTTTCAGCTGGGGGACAGATAGGGTCATGGCGACGCTGATGAGGGGATCGGCCGTTCGGCTGCCGCACTGGCTGCGTGCCGGCAGGCGGGCGCCGCGCGATGCCGCGCCGCTGATCGGCGTCGTCATCCTCGGCGCACTGCTGATCTGGCAATGCGTCAATCTCCTCTGGGCGTTGATCGTTCCGCTCGCCCCGCTCGGCGCGTGGCAGCCGCAGACCGCGGTCATCGCATCGCCGGCCGAACGCCGCGCGATTTTCTCGAGCTTCGACCCCTTCTTCCGCAGCGGGCCGCAAGGGCCGGCCAGCGCGACGGTCACCTCGCTTGGCCTGACGCTGTTCGGGATCAATCTCAACGAAGCGACCGGCGGGGGCTCCGCGATCATCGCGAGCGATGACGGTCTACAGAACAGCTATGCCGTCGGCGACGAGATCGCGCCGGGCGTCAAGCTGGTCGGCGTCGCCTTCGACCATGTGCTCCTCGACCGCGGCGGCACGCGCGAAAGCCTGTTTCTCGATCAAAGCGGCGACGCGCCGGTCGCCAATCCCGCAGCGCCGTTGCCCGCCCCGACGCCCGAGGTCGGATCCCCCGGTGCAGCGACCAACGGCACCACCGCGAGCGGCGAGATGTCGCCCGCCGCGCTCAAGGCCGGCATCGGCTTCGCGCCGCGCACCGAAGGCGGCAAGGTCACCGGCCTTTCGGTCCAGCCGCAGGGCGACGGCGCCGTCTTCCGCGCTGCGGGCCTGCGCCCCGGCGATGTCATCCGTTCGGTGAACGGCCGTCCGATCGGATCGGCCGCCGATGCCGCCGCGCTCGCCAGCCAATTTGCGCCCGGCGCGCGCGTCTCGCTCGAGGTCGAGCGCGGCGCGAGCGTCGTTCCCGTCGCCCTGTTCCTTTCGAAACAATAGGTTTTATGCGCCTCAAACTCTCTCTCATGCTGGCCGCCGCCCTTGTTTCGGCGACCCCCGTTCCCGTGCTGGCCCAATATACGCTGAACGTCCGCGACGCCGACGTTCGCGCCTTCATCCAGGATGCGGCGCGGATCACGGGGCGGACATTCGTGATCGACGGGCGTGTCAACGGCAAGGTATCGGTCGTCACCGACCGGCCGCTGTCGCGCAGCGAATATTTCGAAATTTTCCTCTCGACGCTGCGCGCGAACGGACTGGTCGCGGTGCCCAATCCCAACGGCAGCTATCGCATCCAGCCGATCGACGGCGCGGCGACGCAGCCGACGCGCATCGGCAGCGGCGGTGCGGCGCAGAACCAGTTTGTCACCGAAATCATCCGGCTGCGCCATATCGACGCGATGGCGGCTGTCGAAACGCTGCGCCCGCTGGTCAGCCCGCAGGGCTCGCTGACCGCAAACCGCAATGCGAACAGCCTCGTTGTTGCTGATTTCGCCGACAATATCCGGCGCATCCGTGCGCTCGCGTCGAGCATCGACCGCGATACATCGACCAGCGAGGTCGTTGCGCTGAAAAACGCTGGCGCGCGCGAAATTGCCGCCGCGCTTCAGGCGCTGGTCCCGGCGGCGGGCGAGGGCGCGCAGGCGCCGGTCGCGATCGTTCCGATCGACAGCAGCAATGCGGTGGCACTGCGCGGCGATCAGGCGATGGTTGCGCGCTTCGTGTCGATGGCGCGCGACCTCGACATGCGCGCAGCGGGCGGTACCGAATTGCGCGTCTATTGGCTGGAACATGCCAATGCCGAAACGCTGCTCCCGACGCTGCAACAGCTTGTCGGCGGCGGCAGCGACCCGGCGCAGAAGGCGGGATTGCCGCCGGCATCCTCATCGTCTTCGTCGGGTGGCAGCGGCGGCACTCCGGCCCCCGCGGCCACGACCACCGCCAGCGCCGCGCCGACCACGGTCAGCGGGGCGGGCGGCAGCATCGCGACGCGCGGTCCGGCGATCGTCACCCGCTACGAAGGCGCGAACGCGATCATCGTCGCCGCCAATGCCGATGTGCAGCGGATGCTCGGCGAACTGATCCGCCAACTCGACGCGCGCCGTCCGCAGGTGCTTGTCGAGGCGATCGTGGTCGAAATCGGCGACGATGCGGCAAAGCGCCTCGGCGTCCAGTTCCTGCTCGGCGGCAAGAATATCCCCTTCGCCGCGACGAGCTATGGCAATGCCCAGCCCAATATCCTGACGCTGGGGGGCGCTTATGCCGCGACCAAGCTGACGCAGGATTCGACGACCGTCGACGGCACGACCGTCGTGACCCAGACGTCGAGCGCGCTCGGCAGCAGCCTGCAGGAAGCCGCGGCGGCGTCGCTGCTCTCGGCCACCGGCGGCTTTGCCGGCTTCGCGGGCGACATCGGCAAGAACACGGTGTTTGGCGCGATCATCAATGCGGTGAAATCGGATACGACGTCGAACCTGCTCGCGACGCCGCACATCGTCACGCTCGACAATCAGGCCGCGAAATTCCTGGTCGGGCAGGAAGTTCCGATCACCACCGGCGAGGCGCTGAGCAAGAATTTCGACAATGCCTTCCGCACCGTCCAGCGCGAGGAGGTCGGCATCAAGCTGGAAGTCACGCCGCAGGTCAATGGCGCGGGCGAGGTCAAGCTGTTCCTGCGTCAGGAAGTGTCGAGCGTCGCCGGCCCCGTGTCGTCGCGCAACAGTGACCTCATCCTCAACAAGCGCTCGTTCGAAACGACGCTGACTGTCGACGACGGTCAGATCCTCGCTATCGGGGGACTGCTCAACGACGACGAACGCAAGACGATCGAGCGGATTCCGCTGCTCAGCGACATCCCGCTGATCGGCGAACTGTTCAAATCACGCAGCCGCAGCCGTGCCAAGACCAATTTGATGGTCTTCATCCGCCCGACGATCCTCAAAAATGCCGAGGACAACGCCGCACTGACGGCGCGCCGCTATGGCTATATCCGCGACTTCCAGCTGCGCCGGAATCCCGGCGAGGAACCCGCGATCGACACGCTGGTGCGGGATTATATGGGCACGACGCCGCCGCTGCCGAGCGCGGCGACGGCCGCCGACGTGACGGTCGGGCCGGGGGAGCAGCCTGCGCTGCGCCGTCCGGACGGCAGCGTCACGCCCGTCGATGTGCCGCCGTCCGAGGGAGGCCAGCCGTGACCGACGCTGTGCCGGCCGCCGCGCCGCAGACGGTGCCGGTCGACATCCCCTATGGCTTCGCGCGCGGTCACGGCGTCGTTATCGCACCCGACGGTGAAGGCTGGCTCGCGACTCTGCGCGAGGGGAGCGACCCGGCGGTGCTGATCGAGGTAAAGCGCTACCTCGCCGCCCCGCTGCGGGTCGTGACGGCAAGCGTCGCCGATTTCGACCGGCTGCTCTCGGACCATTATGCGGTCGACGCGTCGGCGGCGGCAATGGCAGGCTCGCTCGATGGCGGCGACATCGATCTGATTGCGAGCGGCATGCCGAGCGCCGAGGATCTGCTCGACAGCGCCGATGATGCCCCCGCGATCCGCCTCATCAACGCGATCATCGCCGAAGCGGTGCGCCAGGGGGTCAGCGATATCCATATCGAACCCTATGAGAGCGGCCTTGTCGTGCGGATGCGCGCCGACGGCGTGCTGCGCGAACATCTGCGCATGCCCCCGCATGTCGCGCCCGTCGTCGTCAGCCGCATCAAGGTCATGGCGCGGCTCGACATTGCCGAACGCCGAGTGCCGCAGGACGGTCGCATCGCGCTGACGCTGGCGGGCAAGGCGATCGACGTCCGCGTGTCGACGCTGCCCAGTCGCGCGGGCGAGCGCGTCGTCATGCGCATCCTCGACAAGGATACCGCGGGCATCGATTTCGACGTGCTCGGCCTGTCCGGCGAGGCCGACCGCATCCTGCGCGAGGCGCTGGCCGAACCCAATGGCATCATTCTCGTCACCGGGCCGACGGGTTCGGGCAAGACGACCACGCTCTATGCAGCGCTGAAGCAACTCAACGACGGTCAGCGCAATATCCTCACCGTCGAAGATCCGGTCGAATATGCGGTCGAGGGCGTCGGCCAGACGCAGGTCAATGCGAAGGTCGGGCTTGATTTCGCGGCGGGGCTGCGCGCTATCCTGCGCCAGGACCCGGACGTCGTGATGATCGGCGAAATCCGCGACCGCGAAACCGCCGATATTGCGGTGCAGGCATCGCTTACCGGCCACCTCGTCCTGTCGACCGCCCACACCAACGACGCGGTCGGCGCGATCACGCGCCTCAAGGATCTGAAGGTCGAACCCTTTCTGCTCGCCTCGACCCTGCGTGCCGTGCTCGCGCAGCGTCTGGTGCGCAAGCTGTGCCCGACGTGCCGCGAGCCGGTGCAGGCCGACAATGGCATTGCCGCGATGCTCGGCCTCGACATCGGCACCGTGATCTGGCGGCCCAAGGGCTGCGATGAATGCGGACATACGGGCTTCAAGGGCCGGATCGGCGTGTTCGAGGCGATCAAGGTCGATGAGACGGTGCGACGCTACATCTATGCCGGCGGCGACGAGTCGATGATCGCGAAGCACGCCTTTCTGAAGGCGCCGACGCTCGCCAGCGCGGCCCGCGCGATGGTCGCAAAGGGGATCACGACGCCGGAGGAAGCGATCCGCATCGCGCGGCGCGAGGATGTCGATGCCTGATTATCGCTATGTGGCGATCGATCCCCAGGGCCGCGAGCGCAAGGGACGATTGACCGCCGCCAACGACGACGCTGCGCGAGCCAACCTTGCCGCGCGAAAATTCCATATCGTCGCGGTCGAGGAAGCGGGTACGCGCGCCGCGCCGGCGCGGTCGCTTTTCGCCTTTCGCAGCGCGCGGTTGAGCGCGAAGGAACTGGCGCTCTTCACGCGCCAGCTTGCGACGCTCGCCGAAGTCGCGCCGCTCGAAGAGGCGCTGCGCACGTTGACGCGCCAGAGCGAGGCCGAAAGCGCGCGCGCGGTGATCGGCGATGTGCATGCGGGCCTGCTTGAAGGCCGCCGCCTTGCCGACGCGATGGCACGGCAGCCGGCCAGTTTCCCGCCGCTCTACCGCGCGATGGTCTCGGCGGGCGAAACCACGGGTAGTTTGACGACGATCCTCGCGCGGCTGGCCGACCTGCTCGAACGCCAGGCGCAGGTGCGCGGCAAGCTGATCGCCGCGCTTGCCTATCCTGTGGTGCTCGCGGTTGTCGCGATCGGGGTCGTCGCGGCGCTGATGATCTTTGTCGTCCCGCGCGTCGTCGAACAATTCGACGACGTCGGGCAGCAACTGCCTTTCCTGACCCGCGCGGTCATCGCGGTTTCCAGCTTTGCGGCGAACTGGTGGTGGCTGATGCTGCTGCTGATCGCGGGCGCGATTTTCGGCTGGGTCAGCGCGATGCGCCGCCCAGCCTTCAAGGCGGGGGTCGATGCCCGGTTGCTCCGCCTGCCGCTGCTCGGCCGCCTGCTGCGCGACCTCTATGCCGCCCGCTTCGCCCGGACGCTCGCGACGATGGTGTCGAGCCGGCTGCCGCTGGTCGAGGGGTTGCGGCTCACCGTGCCGACAATCCGCAACGCCGCGCTTGCCAGTGCAACCGGCCGCATCGTCGATCAGGTCCGCGCGGGCAGCAGCCTGTCGTCGGCGCTGCGCGATGCCGGCGTGTTTCCGCCGCTGCTCGTCTACATGACCGCGAGCGGCGAAAGCGCGGGTCGACTCGAACAGATGCTCGAACGCGCCGCCGATTATCTCGAACGCGAATTCGACCGTTTTACCGCCGCTTCGATGGCGCTACTCGAACCTGTCATAATTGTCATTATGGGGTCTTGCGTCGCGCTTATCATCCTTTCCATCCTGCTTCCGATCCTCCAGTTGCAGAACCTTGCAGGGCTATAATAAATGTCGCTGATGCAGCTTTTCCTTCGCCTGATGCTCGATCCCTCACGCCCGCCGCGGCGCCGCCGCAAGCGCGACGAGCGCGGCTTCACGCTTACCGAATTGATGGTCGTTATCTTCATTATCGGGCTGCTCGCGACGGTCGTGCTGATCAACGTCCTGCCCAGCCAGGACAAGGCGATGGTGACGAAGGCTAAGGCCGATATTGCGACGCTGGAGAATGCGCTCGAACAATATCGGCTCGACAATCTGACTTATCCGGCGACGACCGACGGGCTGAACGCACTGTCGACGCCGCCGCCGTCGCTGGCGCAGCCCGAACGCTACCGCCGCGGCGGCTATATCAAGAAACTGCCGAGCGATCCTTGGGGACGTCCCTATAATTATCAGGCACCCGCCGCGAACGGAAAGCCGTTCGACGTCTGGTCGCTCGGCGCCGATGGCGCGCCCGGCGGGACCGACGAAAATGCCGACATTCACGGGGACAGCTGACCGCGGTCGCCTCCGGCGCGGCAAGGCGCGCGGCTTCACGCTGGTCGAACTGATGGTCGTTCTGACGATATTGGCGCTGGCCGCGACCGCCGTCGTGCTGACCATCCCGGGCGAGGAACGCAGCGTGCGCAACGAGGCCGATCGGCTGGCGGCGCGGCTCGCCGCGGCGCGCGACGTCGCGGTGGTCGAGGGGCGCAGTGTCGCGGTCAATTTCGCGCCGTCGGGCTATGGTTTCGAACGTCGCATCGACGGTGCCTGGGCGCCTTTGCCCGGCCGGGCCTTTGCGCAGCGCAATTGGCCCGCCGATATTCGCTTCGCCGCTGGCGACGGGCAGGGCGCGGCGCGCATCTTGTTCGACCGCGTCGGCACCAGCCCAACGCCGCAGGCGGTGGTGCTGGCGGGCGGCGACGCGCGCGAAGTGGTCCGCGTTTCGGCAACCGGAGAGGTCAGCCGTGATCGCTAGGCCGTCCATCGCCGGCCAGCGCGGGTTCACGCTGCTCGAAATGCTCGTTGCGCTCAGCATCATCAGCATTGCGGCGCTGACGCTCGTCCGGCTCGATGCCTATGCGGTGCGAACCGCGGGCGATCTCGACGAGAGCACCGTCGCGGGCATCGTCGCGCAGAATCGTGCCGTCGAACTCTGGACCGATCCGGCGCCGCCGACGATCGGCGCCAGCACGACCAGCGTGACCAATGCCGGGCGCAACTGGCGCATCGAACAACGCATTGCGCCGACCGCCGACGACAGCCTGCTGCGTATCGACCTGATCGTCCGGCCGGAGACGGGGCGCGGGCAGGCGGCGCTGACGATCATCCGGGCGGCGCGATGAGGCACATTCGAATTTCTTCTCCCTTTGCCCTGAGCTTGTCGAAGGGCCGTCCTTTCTTCGGCGTCAAAGAAAAGAGCGGTGATTCGACAGGCTCAGCACGAACCGAGGTTGCGATAGGCCAGCACGGCTTCACCCTCGTCGAAATGCTCGTTGCGCTGTCGCTCTTTGCCGCGATCGCGGCGATGGGGGTGAGCCTGCTACGCAGCAGCGTTGACACACAAGAGGCGGTACAGACGCGGCTCAAGGCCATGAGCGGGATGAACCGCATCCGCGCGGTCATGGCGAATGATTTGGCGCAGGCG
The DNA here is from genome assembly GCF_001610975.1 of Sphingopyxis terrae subsp. terrae NBRC 15098. Taxonomy (NCBI): domain Bacteria; kingdom Pseudomonadati; phylum Pseudomonadota; class Alphaproteobacteria; order Sphingomonadales; family Sphingopyxidaceae; genus Sphingopyxis; species Sphingopyxis terrae. The sequence continues at coordinate 2,694,509 of NZ_CP013342.1, forward strand.
GTGCAGCGGCCGACGCGCGGCGCGGCGGGCGAGGCGGTTCCGGCCTTCACCGGCTCGGCGAACGGCTTCGCCTTCGTTCATGCGGGCGCGGCGACGATCGAGGGAGGCGCGCGGCCCGATGTCGAACGCGTCGGCTATGCCCTGATCGGAGGTGAGTGGCGCCGCGCGGTGCAGCCGACGCTCGACGGCACGACGCTCGGCGACGGTGACCGGCTGGTCGGCGACGTTTCGGCGGCTGCGGTGCGCTACCGCGACGAGCGCGGCAACTGGAGCGAAAGCTGGTCGAGCGATCCCGACGACCGTTTGCCGCGCGCGGTCGAGGTGCGATTGACCCGTGCCGGGCGGCCGCCGCTGACGATGCTGTTCCTGACCGCGCCGACGCTCCCACCACCGCCGCCTTCGCCGACTGGGGCGACGCCATGACCGGGCCGACACGGGACGATCGCGGGGCGGCGCTGCTCAGCGTGTTGCTGCTCGTCGCGGTCATGGCGGTGATCGCAGCGACCGCGCTCGACCGGTTGACGCTTGCGACGCGGATCGCGGGCAGCGCCGCGACGGTCGATCAGGGACGCGCCTATGCCTTTGCCGCCGAACAGATTGCGCTGCGGCGCGTCGCCAATCTGGTGGCGCGCGATCCGTCGCGACTGTCGAATGATGGCGATTGGCTCGACCGCGATTTTATCCTGCCGCTGCCGGGCGGGCAGGGGAGCGCGCGACTGAGCGATGCCGACAATTGCTTCAATCTCAACAGCCTGGCCGCCGAAACCGCGCCGAGAAAGCTCAGCCAGCGGTCGGGCGCTACCGCGCAATTTACCGAGCTGATGGTGCTGCTCGGTATCGACCGCGGGCAGGCGATGGCGATTTCCGGCGCGGCGGCCGACTGGATCGACAGCGACGGCAACGACGGGCCGCTCGGCGCCGAAGACGGCGTCTATCGCGCGCTCCCCGGCGCCTACCTGCCCGCAAACCGCAAGATGGCCGATGTCAGCGAATTGCGCGCGGTGCGCGGCGTGACGCCCAAAATCTATGCGCGGCTGAAGCCGTGGATATGCGCGTTGCCGCGCGCCGAACCGGTGAAGCTGAACGTCAACTCGCTGCGCCCCGAACAGGCGCCGCTGATCGCGATGCTGATGCCGGGGCAGATCAGCATCGCCGATGCACGGGCGGCGCTGGCGGCCCGGCCCGCTGGCGGCTATGGCAGCAGCGTGCGATTCTGGGAGGCGCGCTCGCTCGCCCGGCTCGATCCGCCCACCGACGTGGGCGAACAGGCCGCGGTGACCAGCCGGTGGCTCACGCTGACGACGCAAGTGACGATTGGGGACGGGTTTTTGACGGCACATTCGCTTATCGACGTCAATGGCGGCGCGCCGGGCGCCGGTCAGGCGCCGCCGGTCATCGTCCGCCGGGACTGGGGCGAGGCCGACTGACGTGGCGCGGACGCTGATCCTCTGGCTGCCGTCGGCGGCGGCGCTCGGTGGCGACGAACCCGCACGGCCCGCCTGGCTGCGCATCGACGATGGCGTGATCGTCGACAGCGGGCAGGACGACGGCTGGGTCGACGCCTGGGAGAAACCACAGGACGACGCGGGCGACGATCGACTCATTGCACTCGCCCCTGCAGGCGACGTGCCGATCCATTGGCGCGCCTATCCCGATGCGGCCCCCGCGCAGGCGGCGGCGGCGGCGCGGATCGACGCGCTGCGCGACAGTCTGGGCGACGCGGCCGGACTGCACATCGTGGCCGGTGAGCCGGCCGAGACCGGACAGGCGGTGCCGGTGGCCGTCACCGCCCACGCCGCGATGACGGCCTGGACTGGCTGGCTCGCGGCAGAGGGGCTGACCGCCGCGGCGATCCTTCCCGCCGCCGCCATCTTGCCGCCGCCCGACGCCGATCATTTGTGGACTGCCGAACTTGGCGGCGAAGCGATCCTGCGCTCGGCCGATCGGGCATGGCGCTCCGATCCGGAAATCGACGCGCTGGTCGCGCAGGAGCGGACGATCGTCCCGCTGGGCGCCGATGCGGCGCGGGAAGCGTTGCTGCTCTCGCTCGCCGCGCCGCCGCTTGATCTGTTGAGCGGAAGCTGGAAGCCGAAGCGCCGCTGGGCGGTCGATCCGGATCTGGTGCGGATCGGCAAGCGCCTGCTCGCGGCGTTGCTGATCGTCAGCCTGCTGATCCCGGTCGCTTATGCGGTGCGCCTTGCCGCCGACACCCGCCGCGCCGATGCCGCAGTTGTCGCGGCTGCGGCGACGCTGGGGATCGAAGCTCCTGATGCGACCGCGGCGGAAGCCGAAGTCGATCGCCGGCTGGCCAGCGCGGGCGGCGGCCCGCTTGCCTTTTCGGTCCCGGCGTCGGCGCTGTTCGATGCGATGCGCGACACGCCGGGGGTGACGCTCAAGACGCTGTCGCACCGCACCGACGGGACGCTGACGACGACGCTGGCGGGGCCGCGCGTCGATGATCTCAACAAGGTGCTGCTGGCGCTGCAGGCGCGCGGCTATCGCGTGACCGCGCAGCCGATGGCGGGCACCGACGGCCAACAGATGGCAAATATTACGGTTCGGGCGGTGCCATGATCGACAGGATGCGCAATTGGTGGGCGGGTTTGTCGCGGCGCGAGCATTGGCTTGTCGGCGTTGCCGCGGCGCTGGCGCTGACGGTGCTCGTCTGGGCGCTCGGCCGTCCGGCCTATGCGGCGCTGGTCGATCTTGGCAGCGACCATGCCGCCGCGATCGAGCGCGAAGGGCGCGTCGCGGCCAAGGTGCATCTTTTGTCGCAGCGTCCGGCGAAAGCGGTTGCCGCCGCCACCGATGCGGTAGCGATCGACCAGTTTCTGGCGCAATCCGCGGGCGAGATCGGCCTGACGCTCGACCGTAACGAAGCGCGCGGAACGGCGCAGGCAACCATCGCCATCGCGACCGCGAAGGCGCCCGTCCTCAACGACTGGCTCGCCGCGCTCGAGACGCAGGGGTTCGTTGTCGATCAGCTCACGGTCACCCCGGCCGCCGACGGCACGGTGGGCATGACCGCCGAACTGCGCAAGGGCGGACAGTGATGGCCCGCTCGCACCGTCTCTGGATCGCCGCCGCGGCACTGCTCGCGCTGCTGCTGATCGCCGCGACCTTTCCGATGCGGCTGGCATTGTCGCTCGCTGGGGTCGCCGACGCGGGCTTCAGCGCGCGGACGGTGCGCGGCTCGGTCTGGTCGGGCGAACTTGTCGACGCGCGATTGGGCGCTCTCCCGCTCGGCACGGTCAAGGCCAGCCTGTCGCCGCTCGCCCTGCTGACGGGCAGCACGGAACTCGCCTTTGCGCGCCAGGACGATCGGCTGGGCGCCTTGTCGGGCCGACTCTACGGCACCAACCCGCGCGGCGCCGCCGACGTTAACGGCGTCACGACGCTCGCGGGCGGCCTCGGCGCGATCCCCGTCGACACCCTCCGCTTCGAAGGCGCCACCACACGCTTCGACAATGACGGGAAATGCGTAGAAGCAAGCGGACGGGTGCAGCTTTCGATCGCGGCGCCGATTGCCGGTCTGGATCTGGCGCGCGGGCTGTCGGGCCCGCTGAGCTGTGCGAACGGGCGTGCACAGGCGGCGCTGAGCAGCCAGTCGGGGATGGAGCGGCTGACGCTGGGGTTTGACGGTCGTGGCGCGTGGCGCGCGCAGTTCGCGATCACCGTCGACGACGATCCGTCGATGGCGGCGGCGTTGACGATGCTCGGCTTCCGTCCGGCGTCGGACGGCTACGTGCTGGCGACCACGGGCCGATTCTGACATGGCGGCGTTCGACGCCTTGCCCTTTGGCATGGGCGTCGGCTTGGCCGCTTTGGCGGGGTTGCTGCTCGGTAGCTTCCTGGCGACGCTGGTGCTGCGCTGGCCGCTGGGGCGGTCGGTGTTGCGCGGGCGTTCGCATTGCGATGCGTGCGGCACGGCGCTGACCGCGCGCGACCTTATACCCCTGCTGTCGGCCATCGCGGCGCGCGGTCGCTGCCGTCATTGCGGCGCACCGATTGACGCGCTGCATTGGCGGGTCGAATTGTTGTCGGCGGCGATCGGGGCAGCGGCGCTCGCGCTGATGCCCGGCACGGCGGGCTGGCTCTGGGCGCTGTTTGGCTGGCTGTTGCTGCCGCTCGCGCTGCTCGACGCGCGGCATATGTGGCTGCCCGATCCGCTCAACGTGGTGCTGGCGCTCGCCGGACTGCTGCTCGCCGGGCCGCTGCTCGAAGTAAGTCTGCTCGATCGCTGGATCGGCGCGGTGGCGGGTGGGCTGGTCCTTGCAGCCATCGCTGCCGCCTACCGGCGCGTGCGTGCGAGCGAGGGGATGGGGGGCGGCGATCCCAAGCTGGTCGCGGCGATCGGGTGCTGGATCGGGTGGCAGGCACTGCCGCTGCTGTTGCTGCTCGCCAGCCTGGGCGGGCTGGTCTGGGCGTTTGGCGCGCAACGAAAAGGGGACGGCCCGCTGTCGATGCGGGCCGTCCCCTTCGGTGTGTTCGCTTGCACCGCCGCTTGGGCGACGGTGCCGCTTTGGCCGTTGATCAGCGGCCGATAACGACCGTCACCGCGCGGCGGTTCTTCGCCCAGGCTTCCTCGTTCGATCCGAGTTCGGCCGGCCTTTCCTTGCCATAGCTGATGACATTCATACGGCTCGGGTCGATGCCGAGCGAGGCGAGATAATTCTTCGCAGCGTTGGCGCGGCGTTCGCCGAGCGCGATATTATAGTCGCGGGTACCGCGTTCGTCGGCATGACCTTCGATCGTCACGCGCACCGCGGGATTGCGCTGCAGCCATTGCGCCTGGCTTTGCAGCGTCGCCATATCCTCTGCATCGACATTATATTGATCGAAGCCGAAGAAGATGCGGTCCGAGGCGACGTTGGCGATGAAGTCCTGCTGCGACCCCGGAACGACCGCATTGGGGTCGGTTCCCGTACCGGTCCCGGTGTCGGTTCCTTCGGGGGCTGGCGGCAGCGTTTCGGGGGCCTTCTTCGAACAGGCACCCACAGTCAGCATGGTGATCGCCGCGATCATCGCGGTGGTTTTGCGTATCGTCATGTCGTCTGTCCTTTTTGTTGCGTTTTCAGTCGTGGCGAAATGCGATGAACGTCAATTTAACACAGGATTGAACCCCGCGGTTTTCCTTTGGTTCCGCGCGCGCCGGCGCGCCTCAGGGCAGGATCGGGCCCCAGCTCGGGTCGGACCCGTCCTGCGGCGTCGGCAACCGGCGCAGGTTCACGCCGGTCAGGTCGACCTGCCAGATCGTCGATTTGCCCTCGCGGCCCGATGTGGTGCGGAAGAACTGGATCACGCGGCCGTTGGGCGACCAGGTCGGCGCTTCGTCCTGCCAGCTGTTGGTCAGCAGCCGCTCGCCGCTGCCGCTGGGGGTCATCACGCCGATGCGGAACTCGCCGCCGCCCATTTTGGTGAAGGCGATCAGGTCGCCGCGCGGCGACCATTCGGGCGTCGCATAGCGACCGCCGCCGAAGCTGATCCGGCGCTGATCGGACCCGTCAACATTCATCGTATAGATTTGCTGGCTGCCCGACCGGTCGCTTTCGAAGACGATCTTCTTGCCGTCGGGCGAAAAGCTGCCGCCGACGTCGATGCCGGGGGCATTGGTCAACCGCACCGGCGTGCCGCCTTCGGTCGAGATGCGATAGATGTCGGTGTTGCCGCCGACCGCCATCGAAAAGAGGATCTGCCGGCCATCGGGCGACCAGCGCGGCGCGAAGGTCGCGTTGCGGCTTTCGGTCACCAGCTTCTGCGTGCCCCCATTGACGTCATAGATGAAGACGCGGACGCGGTCGTTCAGATAGCTGACATAGACGATCTTCTTGTAATCGGGCGAGAAACGGGGAGACAGCGCCAGCGCCTGACCATTGGTGATGAAGCGGTGGTTGCCGCCGTCCGAATCCATGATCGCAAGGCGCTTGATCCGGTTCCCCTTCGGCCCGCTCTCGGCGATATAGGCGACGCGGCTGTCGAAGAAGGGCGATTCCCCCGACAGACGCGAATAGATGGCGTCGGCGCATTTGTGCGCGGCACGGCGCCAGTCGCCCGGCTGGATTTCGAAACCCTGCCGCACCAGCTCGCTGCCGAGCTGGGTGTCATAGAGATAGCAGCCGACGACGAAGCCGCCGGTGCTGTTCGTCTGGACGAAGCCATGGACGACATTTTCGGCGTTGCGCGCCTGCCAGTCGGCGAAGCGCGGCGCGCGCACTTCCGCCATGCTGATCGCGCGAACGCTGCCGGGGCCGAGCGGCGCGTAAAGCCCGCTGCGTTCAAGGTCGGCGGCGATCACATCGGCGATCTGCCGCCCCAGATTGTCGGTGCGCAGCCCGGCGACGGTGGTGACGGCAGGCGTGGCGAAAGCGGGAACCGCGATGACCGTGCGGTCCTGGGACAGCGTGCCTTCGATCGTTTCGCGCGGTTCGGTGGGGACCGCGAGGGCGGGTGTGGGCGATGCGACCTGCGCCAACGCCGGGGCGACGGACAGCATGAGCGCGAGCGGGAGGGCGATGGAGCGAAGCGGCATCTCTCTTACCTCTTGATGAAATCGAGCGTGTAATTCTGCCAGAAGCTGTAATTTTCCTCGGGCAGGTCGAAGGGGGCGGCGAGTTCGATGGCACGCTTGGCGCATTCCTGATGCCGCTGGACCTGGAATTTGTTGCTGTCGTTCTGGCCGCTCGTCTCGACGCTGGTAAATCCGGCGAGCGCCCCCGACTGGGTCAGGCGGAATTTGACCACGGTCTTGAGTTGATCGACATCGACGCCGCTGATGCGGCATCCGTTCCAGCGCGGACCGACGGCGGCCTTGATGCTGACGTCGATCGAGCGCTTGACCTCGGCCGCCGTCGCGGCGGCCGGTGCGCCCTTGGAAGCCGGTGCCTTTGGCTGCGAACGGCTCAGCCCGTCGACGATGCCGTCGAGACGGCCAGTGGGCCGCGACGACTGTTTTTTCGGTTCGGCCTTGGGTGTCGGCCGCGGCGGCGCCTTCTGGGCCGCTGGCGGGGATTTCTTGGGTGTCGCCGGAACGGGCTTCGCGACCTGCTTTGGTGCAGGGGCGGGCGTCGGGCGGACGACGGGCTCGGGCAGCGGCGGCGTCGGCACCGGTTCGGGCGGCGCGGCGATATCGGCCGCATCCTCTTCGCCCAGCCGTGCGGCGGGGGGATTGGCGTTGATGACCGGCGCGGTCGATTGCGGCGCCGTCTCCGCGATCAGATCGACCTCCATCGGCGGATTGTCGAAACGGCGCTGGCCCGCGGTCCATTGCACTGACAACAGTACGATAATCACGACATGCGCGGCGACGGCCACGGCGATGCCGCGTCCCTGTGTTGCCCCATATGCCCGCGTTTCGGCCATGATCTTGACCCTATGGCTGCGTTTCTGAACCGTCCGTGACCGCGCTTTCGGCGGCAGCGGCGGTATCGGTGTCGGCGCCTGTCGTCACCAGCGCGATACGCGACAGGCCGGCGCGGTTGAGTTCGCCCATCACGCGCATCACCCGGCCATAGTCGAGCCCCTTGTCGGCGCGCAGCATGATCTGGCGCGGCTTGTCGCCGTCCTTCGTTTCGCGCGCGATGGCATCGAGGCGGGCCGGCAGTTCGGCCTCGGGGACGACCTGTTCGCCGATATACAGCGTGTCGTCGGCATTGATCGACAGTTGCACCGGCTCCTGCTCCTCGGTTTCGATCGGCTTGGCCCGGCTTTCGGGCAGGTCGATCGGCACCGCCGAGGCAAGCAGCGGCGCGGTGATCATGAAGATGATCAGCAGCACCAGCATGACATCGACGAGCGGGGTGACGTTGATCTCCGACATCGGCGCCCGGCGCCCGCCGCGCCCGCGACGCCGGCCGCCGACGCCGCCCGAAGGTCCGGTCATCGCCATCAGGCTTCGACCTCCAGTTCGCGGCTGAAGGTCGCGTGCAGGCCATCGGCAAAGCGGCCGAGCCGCGATTCGAGCCGGTTCAGCCGCTGCGAAAAGGCGTTATAGGCAATCACCGCGGGAATGGCCGCGAACAGCCCGATCGCGGTTGCGAACAGCGCCTCGGCGATCCCCGGCGCAACGACGGCGAGGCTGCTGTTGTTCGACGCGGCAATCGCGGTGAAGCTGCGCATGATCCCCCACACCGTCCCGAACAGGCCGACGAAGGGCGCAACCGAACCGATGGTGGCCAGCGTGCCGATCTTTTCGGCGAGCCGATCGACCTCGCCGGCGACGGCGCTGTTCATCGCAATGCCCAGCCGTTCGCGCGTTCCTTCACGGTCGATGACCTTGCTCCGCGTCGAACGGCGCCACTCGCCGATCCCCGCAGCCAGCACCTTCGCGCTCGGCAATTCTTCATTGCCATTCTTGTCGTAGAATTTGTCGATATTGTCGGCGCGCCAGAAATCGCGCTCGAAGCTGTCCGACGCCTTCATCATTTTGCCGACGCCGCGGCCGTGGGTGAAGATCACCGCCCACACATAGATGGACGCGGCGAGCAACCCGATCATTACCGCCTTCACGATGATATCGGCCTGCAGGAACAGCGCGATGGGGGACAAGGTCGCCGCGTCGGCGGCCAGCTTGATATTGTCTAGCAAGGGATGGTCTCTCCATTCATGATCGCGGTAAAGCGGCTGGCCCACCCGGCGGGCTGGCGGCGCGGCCGGCCCTCGGGCGACAGAAAGGCTGCGGTAACACGCCCGTTGGTTAACTCGTCCTGACCGCGAAGGATGCGTTGCGCGATAATCACGCTCGCGCCGCGCACCGCCTCGACGGTGCTGATAACCAGCAAATCGTCGTCGAGCTTGGCCGGGCGTACATATTTGATCGCAAGGTCGGTTACGGCCCAGGCGCCTTCGCCCGCTTCCATCGCCGCGCGCTGGTCGATCCCGGCGATGCGCAGCATGTCCGACCGGGCACGCTCCATATAGCGCAGATAATTGGCGTGATAGACGATGCCGCTGAGGTCGGTGTCCTCGAAATAGACGCGCAGCCGGTAATGATGCGCGGCCCCGACAAAGGCGCCGGGGATGAAAGGAGGCGGAACGTCAACCATAGTTGCGAGCGATAGCGATGCTTCGACTCGTCGCAAAGCCCTCTTGAACGGTTCGTCGCAGCGCGGGGCCGGTTGACGGATTCAAAGCCGCACTTTTCCGTCCTATTTTGCCGCGCCGCCGCCAGAATCGAATAGTCCGTCCTGCACGCCAGCGGGCGGATTGAGGCCCAGATGCTTCCACGCGCTGGCGTTGAGGCAGCGGCCGCGCGCGGTGCGGGCGATCAGGCCGATCTGGAGGAGGTAGGGTTCGATCACATCCTCGATCGTGTCGCGCGGCTCGCTGAGGCCCGCCGCCAGCGTTTCGGCCCCCACGGGCCCCCCGCGATAGATGTCGGCGATCATGGTAAGGTAGCGGCGGTCCATGGCGTCGAGGCCCAGCGCATCGACCTCCAGCCGGTTGAGCGCCGCGTCGGCCACCCGCGCGTCGACGATCTGCGCCCCCGCCACTGTCGCAAAATCGCGCACGCGGCGGAGCAGGCGCCCGGCGATGCGCGGTGTGCCGCGCGAACGCTTCGCGATTTCGAGCGCGCCGTCGGGCGCGATGCCGAGGCCGAGCAGGCGGGCGGCGCGGCCGATCACCTGTTCGAGTTCGGCATGCGTGTAGAAATTGAGCCGCACCGGGATGCCGAAGCGATCGCGCAGCGGCGTCGTCAGCAGCCCCTGCCGGGTGGTCGCGCCGACGAGGGTGAATTTGGGCAGGTCGATCCGCACGCTGCGCGCCGACGGCCCTTCACCGATCATGATGTCGAGCGCGCGGTCCTCCATCGCGGGATAGAGGATTTCCTCGACCGCAGGCGACAGGCGATGGATTTCGTCGATGAAGAGGACGTCGCCATCCTCCAGATTCGTGAGCAGCGCGGCAAGGTCGCCCGCCTTGGCGATGACCGGGCCGCTGGTCGACCGGAAACCGACGCCCAGCTCCTTCGCAACGATCTGTGCCAGCGTCGTCTTGCCCAGCCCCGGCGGGCCGAAGAAGAGCACATGGTCGAGCGCATCGGCGCGCGCCTTTGCCGCCTCGATGAAGATGCGCAGATTCTCGCGCGCCGCCGCCTGACCCACGAACTCGGCGAGCGACTTCGGCCGCAGCGCGGCGTCGGCATCCTCGGGGGTGCGGATCGGCGTCGTCAGGGCGGGCTCAGTCATAATGCTCTATTGCCTCGCCGGTGATCGAAACCCAAGGCTCCTTGCGTTCCTCATACACCGAATAGTCGGGGACGAAGCCGTGGCCGGGCGCGAAATTGCCGAGCGGGATCGCGTAGGCATCGTGATAGGGGCGCGCGCGATACCAGACGCCCGAACCGCAGGTGCCGCAAAAGAAGAAGTCGGCGGTGTTGCCGCTGTCGCCGGTATATTGCCACATCTTCGCGCTCGCTTCGCCCTCGATGCGGACCTGCTCGACGGGAAAGCGGACCTGCGCGGCAAAGGCGCTGCCGCTGCGCGCCTTGCACTCGCGGCAGTGGCACACCGACACGCGGATCGGCTCACCGGTGCAGGCGATGCGGATCTGGCCGCAGCGGCACGAGGCGTGGCGGGTGAGGGCGGTCATTTCGCCGCCTTTTTGAGCGCGACGCGAACCAGCGCATCCAGAGTGGCGCCCGCGCCCAGTTCCTCGCTCGCCGCGCCGACGGCGGCGCTCGCTTCGCCAGGTTTGAAGCCGAGGCCGGTGAGGGCGGTCACGGCATCGCCGAGCGGGCCGGCGGCCGGGACGGCCGCGGGACCGGTGCCGGCGATCCCGCCCAGTGCGCCTGCCTTGTCCTTCAGTTCGTGCGCGATGCGTTGTGCGAGCTTCGGTCCGACCCCGTTCGCGCGCGCGATCATCGCGCTGTCGCCGCTGGCGAGCGCGCGTTGCAGGTCGGCGACTTCGAGCGCGGAGAGGATCGCGAGCGCGACCTTTGCGCCGACGCCCTGAACGCTGGTGAGCAGCCGGAACCAGTCGCGTTCCTCGGCGCGGGCGAAGCCGAGCAGGCGGAGGAAATCCTCGCCCACCAGCATTTCGGTGTGGATGGTGACATCGCCGCCGACCGGGCCGAGCGCGTCGAGCGTGCGCGCCGATGCCTCGACCAGATAACCGACGCCGCCGACATCGATCACCGCATGGCCTGCGCCGCTGCTGTCGAGCCTTCCAGTGAGTTTTGCGATCATTTCGCCGTGCTAGCGCGGTAGGAATGAAAAGGGAACAAATTTGAAATCATCAGAAGCGCGGCCGGTGGTTCGCATGGCAGATCGCGACCGCCAGCGCGTCGGCCGCGTCGGCGCCCGCGACCTTCGCGCCCGGCAGCAGGATACGCAGCATCGCCTGCACCTGCTCCTTCGCCGCGCCGCCGGTTCCGACGATGGCCTTCTTGACGAGGCGCGGCGCATATTCGGCGACGGTCAGCCCGCCGCGCGCGCAGCCGAGCAGGACGACGCCGCGCGCGTGCGCGAGCTTCAGCGTCGATTGCGGATTGTCGTTGACGAACACTTCCTCGACCGCTGCCTGCGCCGGGGCATGGTCGGCGATCACGGCCGCGAGTGCAGTATCGAGATACGCCAGCCGGTCGGGCAGGGGCGCCTTTGCGTCGGTCTTGATCTGACCGTTGGCGATGTGGCTGATCCGGCTGCCCTCGACGCGGATGATGCCCCAGCCGGTGCAGCTGAGCGAGGGGTCGAGGCCGAGGATGATCATGTTAGAAGCCCCTCCCGCTTGCGGGAGGGGTTTGGGGTGGGCAAGCGGCGCGCCGTGCATCGGCCCACCCCCGGCCCCTCCCGCAAGCGGGAGGGGAGGGGTTTGTCATCCGAGCTTTTCCATCACCGCGTCGGGGATTTCGTAATTGCCCCACACGGTCTGCACATCATCGTCGTCGTCGAGCGTGTCGATCAGCTTGAACAGCGTTTGCGCGACGCTTTCGTCGGCGACTTCGCTTTTCAGCGTCGGGCGCCAGGCGAGTTTCACGCCTTCGGCTTCGCCCAGCTTGGCTTCGAGCGCCTTTGCGACTTCGTGCAAGGAATCGACGCTGGTCCAGATGTCATGGCCGTCTTCGGTCGATTCGACATCGTCGGCGCCCGCATCGAGCGCGGCTTCGAAGACGGTGTCGGCATCGCCCGCACTTGCCGCATAGCTGATCATGCCGAGCCGGTCGAAGCCGTGGCTGACGCTGCCCGACGTGCCGAGGTTGCCGCCATTCTTGCTGAACGCGGTGCGCACGTTGGTCGCGGTGCGGTTGCGATTGTCGGTCAGCGCCTCGACGATCAGCGACACGCCGCCGGGGCCATAGCCTTCGTAACGGATTTCCTCGTAATTCTCGCCATCATTGCCCGCGGCCTTGTCGATCGCGCGCTGGATATTGTCCTTGGGCATCGACTGCGCCTTGGCGGCGTTAACCGCCGCGCGGAGGCGGGCATTGGCGTCGGGATCGGGCAGGCCCATCTTCGCCGCCACGGTGATTTCGCGGCTGAGCTTCGAAAAGAGGCTGCTGCGCTTTTTGTCCTGCGCACCCTTGCGGTGCATGATGTTCTTGAATTTGCTATGGCCGGCCACGGCCTACCTCCCTTAACGGAAAAATCTGGGGCCGCCCCTAGCGCGAAGCGCGGTCGCAGACAACTACGGGCGGCGGCGCCGATCAGACAACCACGGCGGTTCCCGAAGCGCTGACCATCAGCATCGACCCGTTCTGGCCGAGCACTTCATAGTCGAGATCGACACCGATCACGGCGTTGCCGCCAAGGCGCGCGGCTTCGGCTTCCATTTCCCCAATCGCTTCCTTGCGGGCGCGGGCGAGGACATCTTCATATTTGCCCGAGCGGCCGCCAACGATGTCGGTGATGCTGGCGAACAGGTCGCGGAACAGGTTCGCGCCAACGATCACCTCGCCGGTAACGATGCCCAGATATTCGCGGACCGGATGGCCTTCGACAGCGTTGGTCGTGGTGCTGAACATATCTTCCTCCCTGGCGTCTGCGGTCAATGCTTCAAGCGGAGAGGCGGTGCCGGACCGCCGGTTTCGCGGAAGTTGTCAAACTTGTCGCTCCCCTCCGGTGCCATGATACCCGTCACGCCGAAATTGCCTGGTGGACCGGGCAAAGGAAGGCGTGACGGGTGACATGGCGAAGGGGGTAGCGCGGCCCGATAATGTAGGACAGCGATTTTTCGGAGTTCAGACGATGCCGAGCGCCGATTTGTAAACGTCGAGGATCGCTTCCATTTCCTTGCGGTCGTGGACCGGCATTTTGCGCAGGCGCACGATCTGGCGCATGATCTTGGGATCATAGCCCTGCGACTTCGATTCCAGATAAACGTCGCGAATATCGTCGGCGATGCCCTTTTTCTCTTCTTCCAGCCGCTCGATGCGCTCGATGAAAAGGCGCAGTTGTTCGTCGGCAGTCGTGGCTTCGCTCATTTTATGCTCCGATGGATATGGATGGTTGTGGCGAGAATCGCCTCGGGCGTCCGATTAGCGGGGTCAGGGATTCTTGGCCATGCTTTCTTCCATGCGGGCAAGCTGCTGAGGGGTGGCGACAACGTGAAAGCGCGCCTTCCATTCGGCGGTCGGCATGCCGTGGACGATGGCGCGGGCGCTTTCCTTGTCGAGGTCGCCCGCTTCGGCGATCCAGTCGCCCAGGCAGTTGCGGCAAAAACCCGCGAGGCCCATCAGGTCGATATTCGCCGCGTCGCTGCGGTGGCGGAGCAGGCGGACAAGGCGGCGGAAGGCCGCCGCGGCGACGGCATCGTCGATGCTGTCGAGGGGGTCGGCGGTCATCGGTTGGTCATCGCTGCACGACATGACATTCTCCGGTCTGTGGATGAATAGCTATACGGCGGTTGCGCTTCGGCAGGCAACGCGCCATGCCACGCGGCCGTAGCGATATTGTAGATCAAGAGACAAGCGGAGCAATCGTGGTCCAGAGCTTTACCCCCCGCCAGCGCAAGGTGCGTATTCTTGCCACGCTCGGTCCCGCGAGCGCCAATGCCGAAATGATTGCCGCACTGCACCGCGCCGGCGCCGACGCCTTTCGCGTCAACATGAGCCATGGCGACCATGAAGGCCATGCCAAGGTCATCGCGGCGATCCGCGCGCTGGAAAAGGAAACGGGGCGGCCCACGACGATCCTGGTCGACCTGCAGGGGCCGAAGCTGCGCGTCGGCACCTTTCGCGACGGGCCGGCCGAACTGGCGACAGGCGCCACCTTCGTTCTCGATACCGACAAGGCGCCGGGCGATGCCAGCCGCGTCCACCTTCCGCATCCCGAACTGTTCGCCGCGCTCGAACCCGAAACGCGCCTGCTGGTCGATGACGGCAAGCTGGTGCTGCGCGTCAAGAGCGTCGCCCCCGACCGCATCGAGACGCTGGTCGAGGTCGGCGGCAAGATTTCGGACCGCAAGGGCGTCAACGTCCCCGACGTGGTCGTGCCGCTCGCCGCGCTGACCGAAAAGGACCGCCGCGACCTTGCCTTCGCGCTCGACCAGCATGTCGACTGGATCGCGCTTTCCTTCGTCCAGCGGCCCGAGGATGTTGCCGAGGCGCGGCGGCTGATCGGCGGCAAGGCGGCGCTGCTCGTCAAATTCGAAAAGCCCGCCGGGGTCGCGCGGCTGGAGGAAATATTGGAGATCGCCGACGCCGCGATGGTCGCGCGCGGCGACCTGGGCGTCGAATTGCCGCCCGAGGCGGTGCCGCCGCTGCAAAAGCGGATCGTTGCGGCGGCGCGGCGGATGGGCAAGCCGGTCGTGGTCGCGACCCAGATGCTCGAATCGATGATCGTCTCGCCGACGCCGACCCGCGCCGAAGTGTCCGACGTCGCGACCGCCATATATGACGGCGCCGACGCGATCATGCTCTCGGCCGAGACGGCGGCGGGCGCCTGGCCGGTCGAGGCGGTGACGATGATGGATTCGATCGCGCGCTCGGTCGAAAGCGATCCCGACTATTACCGGCGGTTGCACTTCACCGAGACGCAGCCCGATGCGACCACCGCCGATGCGCTGGCCGAGGCCGCGGGCAGCATCATCGAGACGATCGCCGCCGATGCGATCATCTGTTTCACCGCATCGGGATCGACCGCGCGCCGCGTCGCGCGCGAGCGGCCGAATGCGCCTTTGCTCGTGCTGACCCCGAAGCGCGATGCGGCGCGGCGCATGGGGCTGCTGTGGGGGGCGCATGCGGTGCCGACCAAGGATATCGGCAGTTTCGAGGAGATGATCGCCAAGGGCAAGCGCATGGCGCTGCGCCACGGCATCGGTAAGGCGGGGGCCAAGCTGGTGATGATGGCGGGGGTGCCCTTCGGGACGCCGGGTTCGACCAATGTGCTGCACGTCGCGACGCTGACCGGCGACGAACTGCGCGGCTATAGCTGAACCGGACGCCGGCGCGGCCGAGTCGATTCAAATCGAGACAAGAGTTAGCGGCGGATTCAGAAAATTTTCGCGCTGATTCAGTTCGAGACGCTTTAAAATGGTAAATGGACTTTGCACCATTGACCGTGCGCGGCATAGTCGCTGGAACGAAGGCGACGGCGCACCGCGGTGGGGGCGCTTCTGCAAATCCGGAGGTTGAGCCCGCGTGTCCGCACCGTTCCGTTTTCCGCGCTTTTTCGTGACCAGCCCGGCGCCGTGCCCCTATCTGGCCGGCAAGACCGAGCGCAAGGTTTTCACCGAACTGAGCGGCAATAATGCCAATGAGTTGAACGACGCGCTGGGCCGGATCGGCTTTCGTCGTAGCCAGTCGGTCGCCTATCGCCCAAGCTGCGCCGATTGCACCGCCTGTGTGTCGGTGCGCGTCTGTGCAGGCGAGTTCAAGCCGAGCGGATCGCAGAAGCGGACGATCCGCCGCAACGCCGATCTGGTCGTTACCGCGTGCAAACCCTGGGCGACCGAGGAGCAATATGCGCTGCTGCGATCCTATCTCGGCGCGCGCCACCCCGATGGCGGCATGGCCGATATGGATGAACAGGATTTTGCCGACATGGTCGAGCAGACTCCGGTCGACAGCTATATGATCGAATATCGCGAGCCGACCACCGACGGTTCGCGCGGCCGGCTCGTCGGCTGCTGCCTGACCGACCGTCAGGGCGACGGCCTGTCGATGATCTACAGCTTCTTCGATGCCGCCCATCCTCTGCGCGAGGGGCTGGGCACCTTCATCATCGCCGATCATATCCGCCGCGCGTCCAAGGCGGGGCTGCCCTATGTCTATCTGGGCTATTGGATCGAAGGATCGGCCCGCATGGCGTACAAGGCGCGCTTCCGCCCGCTGGAAAAGCTGGGGCCGGAAGGCTGGACGCGGTGCGAGCCGGTGGCCTCCGATCGCATTGCGGCGATGTTCGAGATCGCCTGACCGCCCAAGACGCGGCATTGTCGCTTCGAAAATCAAGTTCGCCGGCCGCCGCGCGCGCGTCGCCGGTTGACCTTTTCCCGCATTGACCTTTTCCCGCATTCAGGGGCATAGCTAGGCTTCCAGGACATAAGTCCGGGTCGCATCCGTAAATTGATCGCCAAATGGGGCCGGCGAGAGGGGGAAGGGATGCTGGTGCGCATGGTCATCTGCAGCAACGGCGACGGGCGCGACGGCGGATCGCGGAGCAATCGCGCGTGAGCGAGGCGGTCAAGGTCGCGATCATCGGATCGGGCCCCGCCGGCCTGAGCGCTGCGGCGCGCGCGGCGCAGCTCGGGCTGGCGCATGTGCTGCTGGAAAAGACCGACCATCTTTCGGATACGATCTTCAAATATCAGAAGGGCAAGCGCGTCCTCGCGACGCCCGAACGGCTCGATTTGCGGTCCGACTGCCGGTTCGCCGAGGGCGCGCGCGAGACGATCCTCGGCAATTGGGATCAGGATGCCGCGAACAACGGCGTCAATGTCGCCTATCAGGCCGAGGTCGTCGAGGTATCGGGGCAGAAGGGCGCCTTTTCGATCAAGACCGCCAAGGGCGCGGTGATCGCGGCGGAAAATATCGTCCTCGCCATCGGCACACAGGGCAATCCCAATCGCCTGCGCTGCGACGGATATGATCTGCCGCACATCATCTATCAGGTCGACGATCCCGAGGATTTCAAGAACCAGCATATCACCGTGGTCGGATCGGGCGACGCGGGGATCGAGAATGCGCTCGGCGTTGCCGAGGAAGCGCTGGAAAACACCGTCACCATTCTGAACCGGTCGAAGGATTTCGCGCGCGCCAAGGCGAAGAATGTCTCCGACATGATGGAGGCGGGCGAGAACGGCTTTCTGTCGATCCGCACCGAAACGCAGCCCAAGCTGGTCGAGCCCGGCTGGCTGACGCTGGAAACGCCGAACGGCGACGAGCGGATCGAATGCGACGTGATCGTCGCGCGGCTGGGGTCGGTCGCGCCGCGCGGCTTCGTCGAATCGATGGGGATCGAATTTACCGGCCCGGACCGCGAAGCCTTTCCCAAATTGTCCCCGACCTTTGAATCGACCGTTCCGGGCATTTTCGTGATCGGCGCGCTCGCGGGCTATCCGCTGATCAAGCATTGCATGAACCAGGGCTATGACGTCGTCGAGTTCATCAACGGCAACAGCGCGCTGACCCCCGCCGACGAAAAGGATCTGGCGGCGATCTTTGCCGATTTGCCGCAGAAAAAATCGGTCAGCGAATGGCTCGACTATCTGCGGACGCGGGTCCGCATCTTCGCCGATGTGTCGCCGCTGCAGATGCGCGAATTCATGCTCGATTCGAAGGTCGCCTTCTATCGCCGCGGCGAGGTGGTGTTCGAAAAGGGCGAGCCGGGATCGTCGCTGTTTGCGATCGCCGACGGTCATGCCGAGGTGGAAGTGGCGCCCGGCGTCACGGTGCCGATCGAACAGGGGTCGATCTTCGGCGAGGTCGGGCTGATCTCGGGCCGCAAGCGCGGCGCGACGATCCGCGCCGGCGAGGACAGCATCTTCGTCGAGGTGTCGCGCACCGCCGCGCTCAAGCTGATGGCCGCGGTGCCGGGGGCGAAGCGCGTCATCAACCGCATCTCGCTCGAACGCCAGTTGCTGCAAATCTTCAAGGGCGGCCTGACCGTCGACGATCTGCAGGAGGTCGTCGACCAGGCCGAGGTCGTGCGCGTGCCCGCGGGCAAGGTGGTCGTGACCGAAGGCGAGCAGGGCGACGATGTCTATGTCATCCGGTCAGGCTCGATGGTCGTCGAAAAGGATATCGGCGGCAAGCCGATCTTCCTGCGCTATCTGCCCGCCGGCAGCTATTTCGGCGAGATGGGCGTGCTCAGCGGCGAGCCGCGCAATGCGACGGTCAAGGCCGCGGTCGGCAGCGAGGTCATCAAGCTGACCGGCGAAAGCTTTCGCAAGATGCTCGCCGCGCGGCCGCAGGTGCGCGCCGCGACCGAGGCGGCGGTCGCCGAACGCGCGGCGATGAACGCCTTCATCGAATCGCGCAAGGCGAGCTATTCGAGCGCGGTCGATCTTTATTCGGACACCGCCAGCTTCATCATGAAGGAGGGGCTGGGCGAGGCGACCGATGCGCTGCTGATCGACGAAAATCTGTGCGTCGGCTGCGACAATTGCGAAAAGGCCTGCGCCGACAGCCACGAGGGACTGTCGCGGCTCGACCGCGAGGCGGGCAAGACCTTCGCGCATCTGCATGTGCCGACAAGCTGCCGTCACTGCGAACATCCGCATTGCATGGCCGACTGCCCGCCGAACGTGATCCACCGTGGCCCCGACGGCGAGGTATTCATGGAACCGGGCTGCATCGGCTGCGGCAACTGCATGCGCAACTGTCCCTATGGCGTGATCCGCATGGAGGCCGCGCCGCCGCCGAAGCCGGGGCTGCTTAGCTGGCTGCTCTTCGGCAAGGGGCCGGGGCCGGGCGAGCCGTCGCCCAAATGGACCAAGAAAAAGCTCGGCGATGAAAAGCCCAAGAAAATCGCGGTGAAGTGCGACATGTGCAAGGGCATCGCGGGCGGGCCCGCCTGCGTGCGCGCTTGTCCGACGGGCGCCGCGATCCGCGTGTCGCCCGAAGAGTTTCTGTCGATCGCGCGGCTCGAGGAGGATGCGGGCTGATGGCGAGTCTGTTTCCCAGAAGGCTTTTGGGCCGCCGCAACCGGGCCACGCAGACCGAACGCGTCCGCGAGCGCAAGCATGAGGGCTTTCTGCGCTACGCCAATTTCCGCTGGGCGAAGATTTCGGGCGGGCTCTGCCTGCTCGTCATCACCTCCTATGCGCTGATCGACGTGACGCCGCGCCCCAATGGCGGAAGCTGGTACGGCTATACGCTCGGCACCATCGGCGCGTTGCTGATCCTCTGGCTCACCGCGCTCGGCTATCGCAAGCGCAAGATGACGCGCGATGCCTGGTCGCTGAAGGCGTGGACGTCGGCGCATGTCTATCTGGGGCTGAGCCTGATCGTCATCGGCACCTGGCACACGGGTTTCCAGCTCGGCTGGAACGTCCATACGCTCGCCTGGGCGCTGATGATGCTAGTCATATTGTCGGGGCTTTATGGCGTCATCGTCTATGCGACGCTGCCCGCCGCTCTATCGAACAATCGCGACGAGATGACGCAGATGCAGATGCTGGAGGCGATCCGCGCCTTCGACCGCCAGCTGCACGCCGCCGCGCAGCCGCTGTCGCCGGAGGACACGGCGCCGGTGCTCGCCTCGCTCGACGAAGATCCCTTTGCGGGAGGTATCAGGGCGCGTCTTTCCGGGCGCTATCCGAAGGACGCGACGGCGGCGGCGCTGCGCGCGCTGTCGCTCTCGCACGGGGGCAACGCCGACGCGCGGCAGAAGGTCATCGGACTGCTTTCGCAGAAGGAGGCTGCGCTGGCCCGCCTGCGCGCCCACCTGCGCATCCGGGCGATGCTGGAAATCTGGCTCTATGTGCATGTGCCGCTGACCTTCGCGCTGATCGCGGCGCTGTCGGCGCACATCATCAGCGTCTTCTTCTATTGGTGAGGCGGGGATCATGAGCTTTATCCTGCGCCGCATCTCGACGACCAAGACGGGCAAGCAGATCGTTCGCGATCAGCCGCTGCCCGGTGCCAGCATCACGCTGGGCCGCGACGGGGGCAACACGATCCACGTCGCCGATCTGGCGGTGAACCCGCAGCATGCGACGATCAGCAGCGCCGACGGCCGCCATGTGCGGGTGCAGGCGAGCGAGGGGCTGGGGTTCGACCTCAACGGCCGGACGCTCGACACCGCCGACATCGACAGCGCGGCGGGGGCCGAACTGCGCTTTGGCGGCCACCGGCTGACAATCGCGCGCGAAGGGGAGAATATCATCCTTCTCGTCGAGCGGATCGACGAACTGTCGCAATCGTCGAAGGATGTCGACGAGGCCCGGGCCTTTTCGCTCGCCGCGGTAATGCCGGGGCGCCGCATGGGCGCCTGGGCCTTTGCGCTGGTAGTGCTGCTCGCCTTTCTGGTCGGGCCGATCTGGGCCTGGCACAGCTATCGCAGCGTCGATGTGCGGCCACAGGGCTATCATGCCGACAAAGCGTGGCTGTCGGGGCCGCTGTCGAGCGCGCACGCCAGCCTGAAGAATGATTGCCAGGCCTGCCAT
The DNA here is from genome assembly GCF_001610975.1 of Sphingopyxis terrae subsp. terrae NBRC 15098. NCBI lineage: Bacteria > Pseudomonadati > Pseudomonadota > Alphaproteobacteria > Sphingomonadales > Sphingopyxidaceae > Sphingopyxis > Sphingopyxis terrae. The sequence goes on from NZ_CP013342.1 coordinate 2,715,050, forward strand.
GTCGATGCCTTCGTCGCAGTAACCGACAAGGCGTGCGTCGGATGCCACACGGGCGAGCATAAGGCGATGAGCGCGAGCCATGCCGATGCCGCGACCGCGATGCTGCTCGCCGCACGGCACCCGCCGGGTGTCGGCGAGAAAGTCCTCGCCGGCTTCGCCAAGGCGTTCAACAAGCCGCAGGGGCGCTGCGTCGAATGCCATACCGAACATGAAGGCGCGGGGCCGATGCCGCCGACACCGCAAAAATTTTGCGCCGATTGCCACGACGGCATGGCTTCGCGGCTCAAGGCGGCGGGGTTCAAGGTCGATGTCGCCGATGCCGGCGATTTCGGTACCGCGCATCCCGAATTCCGCCCGCTCGTCCGCGCGGCGCCGGGCGCTAAGCCGGCGCGGGCGATGCCCGGCACGGGGCCGCTGGTCGATTATGACGGCCTGAAATTTCCGCACGACGTCCATCTCGCCGCCAACGGCGGGGTGGCGCGGATGGCGGCAAGTTTCCGCGGCCAATATGACTTCGGCAAGAAGCTCGAATGTCAGAATTGCCACCGCCCCGATGCCGACGGGGTACGGATCAGGCCCGTCGTGATGGAACGCGACTGTGCGATGTGCCACAGCCTGGCCTTCGAAACCGTCGGCGGCGTTACCCGGACGCTGCGTCATGGCGAGCCCGATCAGGTCGTGGCGGACCTATACGCCTATTATCGCTCGACCCCGCCGAGCCGGCCGCTGCAACTCGGCGGTATGGAACGGCGGCGACCCGGCCAATATGCCGAGGGTCAGCTTTACAATATCTATTTCCGCGAGGTCGCGGTGCGGCCCAATCGCGCCGCCGATGCGGTGCGCGCGGTCTTCTCCAACGGCGGAGCCTGTTACGACTGTCACACGATTTTTGCCCCCGCATCGGGCAACAATTGGCGGGTGATGGCGGTGAACCAGACCCCCCGCTATCTGGAAAAGGGCTGGTTCGATCACGATGCGCACAAGGCTACGAAATGCGCCGACTGTCATACCGCCGCGCCGGGTTCGAAGGCGGCCAGCGACCTGCTGGTGCCGGGGCTGCGCCAGTGCCGCGACTGCCATGTGGGCGAGGGCGGGGCGCGGCTGGTGAAGGTCGAGACCGCGACCGAATCGCCGTGCGCCATGTGCCACGAATATCATTCGGACGGCGGTAAACCCTGGATGCCCGCCCGTCAGCGGAAGGTTAACAGCGCGGCAATCACGCATAAACCTCTGGCTGCTATCTATGATGTGAGCCTGATCACAGGCACCGAGGGGCGGGGCCTTTATGATGTGACGTGGCGCACACCTTCCTTGCACGGGGCAAGGCGGGGCGGGTGAGATATTGAAGGCCGCCAGCGGCCGAGCAGGGGACGGATATGCTGATCGCCCAGATCACCGATATCCATATCGGGTTCGATCCGGACAATCCGGCCGAATATAACCGCAAGCGGCTCGACGATGTGCTCGACGTGCTCATCGAGGGCCCAAACCGGCCCGACCTGTTGCTCGCGACCGGCGATATCACCGATCGCGGCGATGCCGACAGCTATCGCCGGCTCGCCACCGCCTTTTCGCGCTGCCCCTTTCCGGTCTGGCCGAGCGTCGGCAACCATGATTTGCGCGACAATTTTCACGCGCAGTTTCCGGGCTTCGACGACGGCAATGGTTTCGTGCAATATGCGATCGAATTGCCCGACGTGCGGCTGGTCACGATCGACACGCTGGAGGAAGGGCGCCACGGCGGCGCCTTTTGCGACGCGCGCGCCGCATGGCTCGACGCCGAGCTCGGCCGCGATACTGCCAAGCCGACCTATATCGTCATGCATCATCCGCCGGTCGAGAGCGGCATCGAGTGGATGAACACCCATCCCGACGAACCATGGGTGCATCGCTTCACCGATGTCGTGCGCGGCCATCCCCATGTCCGCGGCCTGATCTGCGGCCATTTGCATCGCAGCGTTACCGTGGCGTGGGAGGGGCGGACGGTCGCGATCTGTTCGTCGACCGCGCCGCAAGTGTCGCTCGACCTGCGCCCTATCGACGAAAATCATCCCGACGACCGCCCGATGATCGTGGCCGAAGATCCGGCCTATGCGCTCCATCGCTGGAACGGCCGCGAGCTCGTCAGCTTTTATGACCATGCCGGCGCGCACACGATGCTCGCTAAATATGACGCGCGGCTGCAGCCGCTGGTGCGCGAACTGAAGGCGGAAAGGCCGGCTTAGGCGAGACCGGCAAGGGCAAGCACGCCCTCGATCCCCCGGCTCGTGATCGCCGGTTCGACGCCCAGCGGTTCGGCGGGGACGCCGAAGCGGTTGACCCAGGCGGTGCGATAGCCGAACCAGGTCGCGCCTACCGCATCCCACCCGCCGAATGCCGCAAAGCCGATCTGTTCGCGCGGAATGTCCCACGCATCGAGCGCCATCGCATAGGCCTTGGGCGATGGTTTGAAAGCGCTCACGCGGTCGGTGCTGAGCGGCGCGTCGAAATAATGGGCAATGTCGTTGCGCCGCATGTTGGCGGTGAGCGAGTCGGCGCCGAGGTTAGACAGAAAGGCAAGGCGAATTCCGGCGCCGCGCAGCGTTTCAAGCGCCGGACGCACATCGGGCCAGATGTCGAGCGCGTCGTAAGCGCCGACAAGCGCCGCGCGTTCGGCGTCGCTCAGCGTCACCTGCATCGCCGCGGCGGTGTGCCGCAGCGCCGCGTCGGCGATCGTGCGGAAATCGCTGTACCGGCCGGCGGCGGTTTCGAGCCAGCTATAGCCGAACAGCTTGGCCGACCATTGGGCTGCAACGGCCTCTCCCTTGTCGCCGACGATGGCTTTGACGCGCGCCGCAACGCCGCGCCGGTCGAATATCGGAAAGCCGTCGAAGCCGATCGCGCGGATCGGCGCGGCCGCGGCGGCGCGCGCGGGAAGCGCGGTGGCGACGGTCGAAGCCGCGGCGCCGATCAGCAAGGTGCGGCGAGGAAGAACGGGGAGCATGGCAATCCTTTGCGCGACGGGAGAGGTCTCTTTCCATTCGCGCGAAAGGATCGAAAGGTGACGGCGCGGGCGATCAATAACCCAGGGTCAGGTCGACCTGTGGTTCGACGGCTTCGCCCCTGTGCCAGCGGTCCAGGTTTTCGAGGAAGCGCTGGGCCGAGCGGACGAACATCTTGTCCTGCGCGCGGCCCGACAGGTGCATCGTGACATGGGCGTTGTCGAGGCTCCACAACGCATCGTCGGCTGGCAGCGGCTCGGGGGTCGTCACGTCGAGGAAGGCGGCGGCGATCTGCTTCGCGTCGAGCGCCGCGACCAGCGCATCCTGATCGACCACGCTGCCGCGGGCGATGTTGACGAGCGTTGCGGTCGGCTTCATCGCGGCAAGTTCGGCGGCGCCGATCATGCCATCGGTTTCGGGCGTCGCCGGAACCGCCAGAATCACCCAGTCGAAGTCGCCCAGTTTCGCGCGCCACTGGTCGGGCGTCAGCGTGTTGGGGTCTCCTGAGTCTTTAGGGGGCGACCGGCGCACGATGGTCACATCGACCGCGAAGCCCTTCAGCCGCTCCTCGATCAGCTTGCCGATCGCGCCATAGCCGAGCAGCAGCGCCTTCGATCCGAACAGTTCGACCTTGCCCGGCGAATCCATCAGCCATTCGCGGCGATCCTGCGCCCGCACGACCTCACGATAGCCCTTGGCCACGGTCAGCATTCCCATCACGACATATTCGGCGATGGTGATCGCGTTGATCCCGGCGCCGTTGGTGACGACCGTCCCGCGCTCCGCGAGCAGATCGAGCGGCATGCCATCGACCCCGGCATAGATGGAGTTGAGCCATTTCAGCCGCGTCGCGGCGGTGATCGTTTCCGCCATGTCGTCCTTGTCGTACATATCGAACCAGCCGATCTCGGCCTCGGGCGCCATCGCCATCGCCTCGTCCTTCGTCGTGAAGAAGCGCGGCTCGACCCAATCGGGCAGGCGGCCTTCGACCAGCGGGCGGATCAGGCCGGACAGGACGGTGACGGTCTTGGTCATAAAAATCTCCCCTCCCGCTTGCGGGAGGAGCCGGGGGTGGGCCAGTCCTGCACTGCGGGCGGGCCCTTCATGCCCACCCCTAACCCCTCCCGCAAGCGGGAGGGGAACTTAATTTTCCAGCCGCCAGTCCCAACCGAGCGGATCGCCGTCCATCACCTCGACGCCCGCGGCGATCAATTCGTCGCGGAGCTTGTCGGACGTGGCGAAATCCTTTGCCGCGCGCGCTTCCTTGCGGCGGGCGAGGGCGGTTTCGATTTCCTCGTCCGTGATCGTCGCCGCTTTGGGGCGGATGCGCAGATCTTCGCGCAGCAAATCCAGAAGACCGATGCCCAGAACCGCGTCGATGGTCCCGATCGCGGCGCGCTTTTGTGCGGCGTCGATCCTTTTCATCGCGATGACGTCTTCGAGCAGCGTCAACGCGACCGAGGTGTTGAGGTCGTCCGAGATGGCGGCGTCGAACTTGTCGAGCAGGTCGGTCAGTCGGCGATCTTCGACCGCTGCGGCGGGAATGTCGCGCATGGGAGCGACGCCCATAACCAGCCGTTTGAGCCGCGTGAGCGCGGCGCCCAATCCCTCCCACGAAAATTCCAGCTCGCTGCGATAATGCGCCTGCAGGCACATCAGGCGGTAGGCGAGGGGGTGGTAGCCCCTGTCGATCAGTAATTGCAGACGCAGGAATTCGCCCGAACTCTTCGACATCTTGCCGCTGCGTTCGACGAGGAAATTATTGTGCATCCACATCCGTGCGCCGCTGTCGGCCGAGCAGCTATGCGCCTGGTTCTGGGCGATTTCGTTCGGGTGGTGGATTTCGCGATGGTCGATGCCGCCGGTGTGGATGTCGAACGGAAAGCCGAGCAGCGCCTCCGACATTACCGAACACTCGAGGTGCCAGCCCGGCGCGCCGCGGCCCCAAGGCGAATCCCATTCCATCTGGCGCGTTTCGCCCGGCGGCGTCTTGCGCCAGATCGCAAAATCGGCCGGATGCCGCTTGCCGTCCACGGGGTCGATCCGGCTTTCGCCTTCGTCAGTCCCGTGGCGCGCGAGGCGGCCGTAGTCGGCCACGCTCGTGGTGTCGAAATAGAGACCGCTGTCGAGTTCGTAGCAATGTCTGTCCGCGATCGCTTTCGCGAAGTCGATCATCTGCGGCACATAGTCGGTGGCGATCGACCAATGCGCCGGTTGGCGGATGTTCAGCGCCTTGATGTCGGCCCAATAAGCCTCGGTATAATGGCGCGCGACGTCCCAGATCGACTGGGCGCGTTCGGCCGCCGCCTTTTCCAGCTTGTCCTCGCCCGCATCGGCGTCGTCGGTCAGGTGGCCGACGTCGGTGATGTTGATGACGTGGGTGAGCTTGTAGCCCTTGTAGGTCAGCGTCCGGCCCAGCGTGTCGGCGAAAACATAAGCGCGCATGTTGCCGATATGCGGATAATTATAGACTGTCGGCCCGCACGAATAGACGCGCGCTTCGCCGGGGTGGACGGGCGCGAAGGGCTCCAACTGGCGCGTCAGGCTGTTGAACAGCCGCAGCGGTGCGCCGGAAGCGGGGGCGGGGGTATCGGTCATGACCGCGCCCATGCCCCGGCCCGCCCGTCGGCGTCAACTGTGCACACGCGCGTCAGGGCGTCGTCGGCGTCCACAGATCGTCGTTGCCCGCGCCGGTAACCGGATCGTCGAGCAGCGGCGCGCCGCTCAGCGGATCGATGCCGCGGATCGTGATGAGCGGCACGGGCAGGCCGGTGCCGCCGCCGTCGCCGTCCTCATCGCCGCCAACCTCGTCCTCGACGACATCCTGCACGGGGAATTGATTGCCCGGATCGATGAAGGTGCAGCCGCCGGTGCTGATGATCAGGCACCCGTTGAAGGTCGACCGCATGTCGATCGTGCCGCTGGTCGGGGCCGAACCGTTGACGGTGAGGAACGGGATGGTGTCGAGCCCGGTGACTTGCCCGTTGGCGCCGAGCCGGACGCCGTTGATGACGATCCGCACGCCCGAAGACGGCGCATCGACGTTCAGCCCGCCCGCGGCGAAGGTCAGCCCGCGCCGCTGTGCGTAGTCGGTCCCGGCACCGCTGTTCTGGACATAGAAGCTGCGGGACGTCGTGACGTTGATGCCGCCGGCGAACAAAGCGCCTTCGTCGCTGGTGACGCCGTCATTCTGTGCGAGGCGCGTGTCGATCGCGCTGGTCGAGGTCGCTGCTTCGACATCGGTGATGGCCGCCGCGGTGGCGACGAAGATATCGTTTCCGCGCAGATCCAGCACGCCTTCGGGAGCGCCATTCGCCGAAAGACGGATGCTGCCCTGACCCAGAATGATCTCGACACGATCGTCGCCCGAAAGCGTCAGCCGGTTCGCGCTCGTCAGACCGGTCAGTTCGACCGCGCCGATCACGCGTGCCCGCCCCGGCGTCTGCAGCGTCAGCGAGCCCGCCGCGCCCAGATTGGTATTGCCCGCCAGCGTGAAGCTGTCGACGATCAGGTCGGTCGCCGCTGCACCGTTGGGCGCGTTGACGGTGATGTTCGTCGCGAACAGCCGCGTCATCTCGGTCGCGTCGGCGTGATAGCCGTTCTGCGTGCCGTTGCCGCCGACGAAGGTGGGCGCGGCGCCATTGTTCGTTAGCGTCAGGCTCTGCGTGGTGCCGGCGGTTCCGACACGGCCCTGTCCGCCGATCACGATGTCGTTTGATGTCAGCGCGATACGCGGACCGCTGACGACGCCATCGACCTGAATGGCGCCGCTTGCGGTCGCGTTGAGGTCGCCGCCCGCCGACAGGTCGGTGAGGGCGATGCTGCCGCCTGTCGCCGCGAGATCGGCGCTGCCCGCCACGCTGCCGCTTGCGATCGAAAGATTGCCGGTCGAGCGGATCAGCGCGTTGCCGACATTGGCGGCAAGCGACGCGAATTGCATCGCGCCGCCGCGAATATCGATACTGTCGCCGCTCGCCGTGATCGGCCCGGCCGCGTTGAGCGCATCGACGCCGACCGCGCCGTCGCTGCTCGTGAGGGTGGTCGTCCCGTCCGCGGTGATGGCGCCGAAATCGATGGCGTCGACGGCCGTCAGCGCGAGATTGCGGCCCGCAGCGATGGCGTCGCCACTGATCGCACCCGCCGAGGTCGCGACGATGTCGTCGAACGCGTCGAGGTTGGTGAGGACCGTATCGCCTCCCTGCGTGCGGATGCTGCTGTCGCCGCCGGTGATGCCGAGGCCCAGCGTCGTGCCGCCGTCGAGGGCGATCGTTGTCGCAGCCGACAGCAGGATATCGTCGCCCGCCGAAAGGTTGGTCGCGTCGATCGATGCCGCCGACGACGTGATGTTGATGTCCGACCCGTCGATGCTCGACGTGCCTTCACCCTGACCGAAGGTGAAACCGTTCCCAGGCACATAGTTGATCGCGAAGCCGTCGAGCCCGGCGCCGGTTGCGTCGAGGCCGTTCGCGATGACCGTTCCGGCGGCGCGGACGTCGATGTCGTCGCCCGCCGTGACATTGGTCAGATTGGCGGTCGTGCCAGCAAGGACGAGCATGTCCTCACCGGCGGTCGCATTGGTGACGGTCGCCGCCTGTCCCGCGTTGACGCCGAACATGCGCGCCGCACCGCTGTCGGTCAGCGTGGCGTTGCCCGCGGCATCGGCGAAAATATTGCCGTCGGCGATCGCGCCGGTTGCCGGATCGACATAGCCGCCATTGGCCGTCGCCGACGCGTTGATGTCGGCGCCCGAGGTGAGCCGGATATCGCCGCCAGAGACGTAGCTGCCGCCGATATTACCCACGGCATCGACGACGATCGAGCCGGCGACATCGGCGCCGCTGATGCTTACCGCGCCGCCGGTGCCCGTCGCGAACAGCGGCCCTGCGCCGGTGACGGGACCGGTCAGTGCGATGCTGTTGCCGGACAGGATGATCGTGCTGCCCGCATCGATCGACCTGCCGGCGATCCCCTCCGCCCCCGGCGCGGTGCCCGAGGCGTTGAGCGTGACGAAGCCGCCCGCGCCGATATTCGCGAACTGGATCGACTCCCCGTCGACCGAGACATAGCCGCCCGCGGTGGAATTGCCGAGATCGACCGCGCCGGGCGCGGTGACGATGATATTGCCGCCGGTGATGATCGAATTGAGCCCGGTGCGGAAACTTGCCGCGCTGGCGATGAAATCATTGTCCGCTTCGGCATGTTCGACCGATCCCGCACCGCTTGCGGTCAGGAAAATATTGCTGCCCTGCAGGCGATCGACGCCGATCGGGCCATCGGTCGCGGTCAGCGACAGGTCGCCGCCCGCAACCAGGAACGAGCCGATGGTGCCGCTGATGCTCGATCCTGCGGTCGCAGTGAAATCGCCGCCGGTGCGGATCGTCGGGGGTGTGCCTTCGCCGAAATCGTGGCGGATATCGATCTGGTCGCCAGCTTCGATGGTCAGATTGCCCGTGATGTCGAACAACCCCGCCGCCTGCCCATAGACGCCGACCGAGCCGTCGCTGCGCAGCGATGCGTCGCCGCCGACATCGATCGTGCCATCGGTCGTCGCGACATAGATGCCGCTGGTCGCGACGTCGGTGTCGTTGTTCGTCGGATCGGCGATGCCGTAGGTTTCGGCATCGAGGCTGGCGAAGTCGATCGTGCCGTCGGTGCGGATCTCGATCCGGCCAGCGAGCGCGCCGCTTGCGACCAGCGCCGTGTCGCCAAGGTCCATCGCGCCGGGCCCGGACTGGGTGGCAAGCGCCTCGATGACGATACGTCCGCCGCGATCGGCGAAGACCGCGCCGTTTGCGCCATTACCACCGTTGCCGCCGGCATCGACATTGCCGTCACCGCCGATACCGCCGTTGCCCGATGTGCCGGCCACGCCGATGTTGACCGCGGCGCCGGCCGAAGAGATCGTCCCGCCATTGGCAAGCAGATGGACGACGCCGCCCGAACCTGCACCACCATCGCCGCCGTCGCCGCCGGTGCTGCCCGGCACCTCGCCATTGAAGGCGCCGTTGCCGCCATCGCCGCCGGTGCCGCCGCTTGCCAGCGTTACCGGCCCGCCATTCGCGCCGGCGAGGGTGAGCGTCGCATTCTCGCTCGCGACAGCTTCGATCGTGCCGCCGGTGCCGTCGCCGCCGTTGCCGCCATTGGGTCCGACGGTGTCGAGGAAGAAGGTGGAATTGCCATCGCCGCCGCGTCCGCCGGTGCCGCTGGCCAGAAAATTGGCCTGGGTGATCGACGCCGCGCCGTTGGCGCCGGTCGCCTCGACGCGCGCCGTGCCGCCGGTTGCCGCGCCGCCATTGCCGCCCGCGCCGTCAGAGCCGGTTCCGCCGCCGCCGCCGAACGCCGTTGCGTCGAGCACGACACCGAGCGGCCCGGCGTCGAAATCGGTCACGATCAACTGGGCGAGACCACCCGTCGCCGCGCCGCCGTCGTTGCCGACCGAGCCATAGCCGCCAAGCCCGCCCGACGCAGATGCGCGCGCCGTCAGCGTGTCCGCGACCCCGACCGCCGAGGCAAGGTTGATCGTCGCCGTCCCGCCGGTGCCCGATCCGCCGCGGCCGCCGACGCTGATACCCGCGGGCGCGCCGAAGCTGCCCGAATCGTAACTGTTGCCGCCGTTGCCGCCGATTCCGCCAGCGTCCGCGATCAGGTCGCCGGTGTCGATCGATCCGTCGGTTATGGTGATCGATGCCTGACCGCCTATACCCGCGCCGCCATCGCCGCCGTTGCCTGCTGCAATCCCGAGGCTGCTGAAATCGCCGCCGCTGCCGCCGCGGCCACCCGCATAGGCCGCCAACGTGCCGGTATCGATCGCGATCGGTCCGTCGATGACGATCGTCGCGGTGCCGCCCTGTCCATCGCCGCCGTTGCCCGCGGGCTGAACCGGGTTCGAGAAATCGTCATAGCCATAGCTGCCTTCGCCGCCGAAACCTTCGGCATAGGCGGCTGCGGTCGATGCGCCGAAGCTGCCGCCCGACAGGGTCATGGTCGCGGTGCCGCCGATACCGTTGCCGGTGCCGGTCAGCGTCGAGCCACCATATCCGTTGGCGGTGATCGACATGTCGCCGAAGCTCGCGTCGCCGCCGGTCTGCGTATAGCTGATTGTGCCGCCCTGGCCGGTGCCGCTACCGGACCCGGGTTGGCCGCCGAAGCCGTTGGCCGACAGGGCGAAGCGGCTTGCGCTCAGCGTGCCGTCGCTCAGCGTGATGACGACATCGCCGCCGACGCCATTGGCCGCGCCAGTGCCCGCTCCGCCGGGCGATTCGACATTGCCATAGCCGCGCCCCTCAGCATCGGCCGCAAAGTCGCCGAGCGTCATGGCGCCGCCATTCAGCACCTCGATCAACGCAGAACCCCCGAGGCCCACCGGGACCGCGCCGCCAGCGGGATCGGTGTTGCCGCCCGAATAGCCGCCCATCGACAGCCGGATCGTTCCGGCAAGATCAATCGTGCCGCCGTCGGCGTGAAGCCCGATGAAGCCGCCGAACCCGTTGGCGCCGCCGACGCTGTAGCCGCTCTGCCCATCGGCATTGAAGCTGCTGAACTGGCTCGGGTCGGTGGCGCTGATGCTGCCGCCGCCCAGCGCAAAAAGGTCGATATTGCCGCCCTGCGCGGCGCCGGTGGTGCCGGCCGAATTGGCCGAGCTGCCGTTGGCGGTCAGATAATAATAGCCGGCACCCACCGATCCGCCGTCGGCGTTGATGAGGATGTTGCCGCCGTCGCCCGTTCCGCCGCTCGTCGCCACCGTGAAGCCGCCGAAGCTGCCGCCGTCGGCGGTCATCTGCAGCATGCCGTCGGTGGTGATCGACCCGCCGCTCGTCGCGTCGATGCGGACGCCGCCGCCCTGGCCGTTGCCGATATTCTCACTGCTCGAAACGATGCCGCCGGCGTCGAGCTGGATATAGAAGGTGCTGTCGATCGTTGCACCGTTGCTTGCGGACAGGCTGACGGTGCCGCCCTGCGAGTCCCCCGAGACGCCCGTATCGCCGCCCGAACTCGAGGCGCCGCCATTTTCGCCGTTGGCGAGAACGATCAGCGAGTTGAGATCGAGGGTGAAGGCGCCATCGGCCGACACCGACGCATCGCCGCCGGTACCGTCGCCGCCCTGCGGCCCCGTGGCCGCATTGGCGCCGCCGCCGAGGCCGCTTGCCGACAGATAGAGGTTCCCCGGCGCGATCTGGGTCGAATCGTCACCGCTCGAGCTGAAGGACGCGGTGCCGCCGACGCCGTTTCCGGCGGAGGCGGAGAAGATCGATCCGCTCGAACTCGACTGGCTTCCGCCGCCAAACCCCTGCGCATTGATGTCGGTCGAACTCGATATGAAGGTCGTGCCAGGCCCGCCAGCGGTGATCCGCGCCGTCCCGCCTGCGCCGTCGCCCGAGCGGACAAAGCCGGTCTCGCCCTGACCATCGGCGGTCACGCGAACGAAGTTGCTGGCCTGAACCGTGGCGCCGTCGGAGATATCGAGCGTGGCTGAGCCGCCCTGGCCGTCGCCGCTGTCGTCGGTGACCGTGGGGCCGCTTGGCCCGACATAGGCGCCGCCGCCGAGCGCGCCGGCATCGACGATCAACGAGCCGACATTCATCGCGCTTCCGGGACCGCTGACGCTGATGCTCGCGGTTCCGCCGATGCCGGTTCCGCCAGCGCCGCTGTCGGTAAATCCGCCGAGGCCGCGCGCGCTGACCGTCACGCTATTGGCCGACACGCTGCCGCCGTTAAGGACGGTCAGACTGGCATTGCCGCCCTCGCCAACGCCGGTCACGACATTGGCATCGCGCGAAGCCGACACGAGGATGTCGGTGCCCGCCGCCAGCTGTCCGCCGTCGACGGTGATTGCCGAGGCGGCTTTCGAACGGACGATGAACTGGCCGGTCGCGCCGACGGCCTGAACCGCGCCGACGTTGATCGTCGCGCTGTTGTCGCCCTCGAACAGGGCATTGCCCTCCACGAGAATCCGGCCAAGCTGCGGCGGCGGGACGAAGGCTCCGCCGACCGGCGGAATCGTATCGATGGGCTGGCCCAGAAAATCGCCGCTGGCGTGCGCGAAAGTGCGGCTGCGGAACAGCGTGTCGTTGACCGTGATATTGGCGCCGACGCTGCTCGCCGACGCGGTGTCGATCGCCCCACCGGTAATGTTATAGCCCGCCGACAGGACGACTGCGCCGTCGGAATCGGTCACGGCCGAAACGGCGTCCTGATAGCCGATCTGGCCCGACACGAGCATCGACACGGCGTCATTCTTGGGAATGGCGACCATATAGATGCGCTGGGCGCCGCCGCTGACCTGCTGTTCCGGTCCCGTCGTGACGCCGCTGTGGCTGATGACCTGACCGCCCTCGGCGCCGGTCAGGACGTTGATGTCGAACAGGCCCGCGTTAATGCGGATGTCGGCCTGTTCGGCGGCGACATAGGCCGCTGACCCGTTGACTTCGACACGGCCGTCCTGGACGATGCGCGGGGCGACGAGCGCGACATAACTGCCGCCCGCCGCGCCCATATCGGCAGTGATCGAGGCGCCTGCGTTGATACGGATCGCAGCGGTGCTGCCCGATGCGCCGCGAAAGCGAATTTCGCCCCCCGGTCCGAAAAGACCGCCCGTCGTGTCGATATCGTTGGCGGTGAGGACAAGGCTGCCGACGTTGATCGCGCTGCCGCTGTTCAGCAGGATGCCGCCGGCGTTGTAGAACCAGATGCTGCCGCCCGGCGCGCCCGTCGCGGTGTCGGTGCTGTTGATGGCGCCGCTCAGCGCGATCTGCCGGCTCAGCGATCCGCCCGATCCGTTGACGAAGCGATTGAGCACCACATAATTGCCGTTGCCGCTGAAATTCCAGACGTTGCCGGCCGGCAGGAAGTCGATGTCGCCGCCGGTGGGAGCGTTGTCGGTCGGAACCCAATTGATGATCGTCTGCGATCCGCCCGTGGTGACGGTTGTCGCGCCGGGTCCGGGCGGCGAGATGGTAGCACTTCCGCTCACGACGGTGCCCGTCCCGGCGACCTGCGCCAGCGCCGGCCCGCCATAGGCAAGCGCGGCAAGGCCCGCGGCAATCGCGCAGCCCTGCAACAATTGGCGCTTCGCCGTCCGTGCGGCGGGAAGGCTGGTGTTTGCGGTTTTGCGCATGGCGGTCGTTTCCGGTTCGAATTGCATGATCAACGAGCCCTCACACCGAATTGCGTCGTCAGGGACAGCAGGAAGCGCGGGTCGGGCTTTTGCGCCATCAGCGCTGGTCGGTTCAGCGGCACCGCGACGGTCATGTCGAGCCGGCCGAGCGTGCCGTAGGCAAGCCGCACGCCGCCACCGGCGGAGAACAGCTTTTGCGGATTCAGGCCGTTGAAGCTGCTGTCCTTGTTCCAGACCCATGCCGCATCGAAAAAGGCGAAGGGCTGGATGGCAAGCGCCTTGGTATTGGCGGGGACGAACGAGCCGTAGCGGGCCTCGGTCGTCACCGCGACCCCGCTGTCGCCGATCACCGTGCCGGGGTCGAAACCGCGTCCGACGGTGAAATTGCCGCCCGAAAATTCTTCATAGGCGACGAGCGGATCGCTCGCCCATTGCGCGCGCGGCGCCACCGACAGGGTGAATTTGGGGGTCGGTCGCCAGTCGGCCTGTGCGTTGGCGCGCAGCACGAAGGCGTCGGGTTTCGCCTCGATACGGGTCAGCGGAACCGCGCCGGGCAGGAAGCAGGCGGTGCCGCCGGGGCCGCAGTCCTTGCTGGCGCCCAGGAAATCGACGCCCTGGCGCGCTTCGAGCGAGGCGCCGAAGGCCCAGCGCGGTTCGGCGGGGGTGTAGCCGTGCCGGCCCGCGATCGATGCCGGATCGGTCCAGTTGCCATCTATGTGAAGGTTGAATACGCGCACGCGATCGCGGTTGAGGGGGACGCCGCCGATGGCGATGTCCTGATCGATGATGTCGAGCCCGCCGCCGATCTGAATTCGCTTCGCCTGCGTCAGCACGAGCGGATAGCCGGCGAACAGGCTGATGATCTGCGTATGCGATTTCAGGGGCAGCGTCGCGACATCGGGGCGCGTCCATGCATAGGTATAGCTGCCGCCAAGCCGCAGACCTTCGCCGCCGACACGCATTTCGTGCGACAGTTGCAGCACCTGCTGCTCTTCGAAATCGGCGGTCGAATACAGGCTGACGGTCGTCAGGTCGCCCAAGCCGGTCAGGCCGGCGGCGCGCGCGCGGACCATGCCGCCCCAGCGGCCGACGTCGTGCGATCCGAAATTCTGGATATTGGCGTCGAAAGCGAAAGGTGTGCGCGTGACCGTGACCTCGCCGATCACTTCGCCGCGCACTTCGACGCGCGCAAGGCGTGCCGAGAGAACGTCAAAGCGGACGATGCCGTCGCTGATTGTCTGAGGCGGGACGCGCACCGCGGCGAGATAGCCCTTGGCGCGCAGCAGCGTCGCGGCGCGGTCGCGAATGTCGCACACGACCGCGATCGGCAGATCCTGGCCGACCTTGTCCGACCAGGCGGGCGCCAACATGGCGGTGTCGATCCCCGGCGCGGCGGAGAATTCGGCGCTACGCAGCGTCACCCGGACATTGGCGAATTCGGGCGCGGCGAGCGGGCAGGGGGCGTGTTCGATGCTATCGTCGGCCGACACGACGCGCTCGCCCGCCGGGGCGATCGGCGGCGGCGCGCTGCGGTCGATTTCCTCGCGCGTCGGGACTGGCGGCGCGCTTTGCGCCGATGCAGCGGCCGGCGCCATCAAGGCGGCGATCGCCACCGAACCGGCGAGCGCCGCACCGAAACCTGTCCTGTCGCCCTTGACCGTCATACTACCCCCAACCCCGAGCGCAGGCGTTTGCAAACGCGCTCCAGCGATCCTGCCGCCCCCACGGGCAGCTAGACCAATTTATCGACCCAAGGAAAGGACTTGCGGCTCTATCCGGCCGCATAGTCTGCAACAAATATCAGACCGGCGCGGCCCCTTCAATGCCCGCCAGCCGTGCGTTCAGCCGCCGCTCGCTTCGGCTTCCGCCATCGTGTCGACGAGCCGGTTGAGCTGCGGGGTGCAGCCCTTTGCCATCAGCGCATCGACCGACGCGTCGGGCGTCGCGGGCACCTCTCCCATCGGCTTGAAGCGGATGGTGACGGGGGCGCTGAGCCCACCGCCCGACAGGCGATAGTCGACATCATATTTGACCGGCATCGCATCGGACGGCCATTTGCGGAAATTGGCGCCGACGACGAACGCAACGGTCTGCGTCTTGCCGTCCTGTTCGATCTTCAGCAGCTCGTCGGTGTCCATATAGGGACGCCACAGCATCAGCGTCGCGGGATCGGCGACGCAGAAGGTGCCGGCTTCGCGATAGTCGATAAACCACAGGTTCGGCGCGCGCAGTTCGGCGGGCTTGGGTTCGTCGGGACCGCGCGAAAACCCGCCGCGCGATCGCATCGACGGGCCGCTGGCGAGCATCCGCGTCACCGCGCTGCCCATCGTCTGGTTCGACTGGATCGGGCCGCTGGCGCCATAGGTGCCGGGCCCCGACAGGGTGCGCGTCTTGCCGCCCTGCATCAGCACGATCTTGTCGCCCGCCACCAAGGTCAGCTTGTCGCTGGCTTTCAGCTTTGCGCCGGTCGGATATTTGGACGCCGACGGGCCGGTCGATCGCACGACCATCGATTGCGCGGCGGCGGTGCCGGCAACCGCGAAGGCAATGGCGGCTGCGGCGGCGGTCAGGCCCAGGCGGCGGGTCCGGAAGTCAGGAAAGGACATAGCTTTCTCCCTTGTCGGTATCGTTCAGGCGTTCGATCAGGAACATGATGGATAAATCCTTACCCCATTCGGCCGCCAATGCTGTGGCGCAGGTCACATAGGCCTTTTTATCGCCTGCCGCGTGCGCGGCAACCAGCGCGGCGATCGCGGCGCGCTGATCGGGGCGAAGGTCGGCGCGCGGGGTAAAGACGTCGACCGGCTGCGCTCGCCCGCGCAGTGTCACCCGGCCCATCGGCACCAGATCGTCGCGCCCCGAACGCTCGGCGGCTTCGGCCGAGATGAGGACGCCGGTCTTCAGGCTCTTGTTCGCCGCCTCCAGCCGCGAGGCGGTGTTCATGCTGTCGCCGAGCGCGGTATATTGGATGCGGTCCTCGCCGCCGAAATTGCCGACGATCGCGTCGCCGACATGCAGGCCGACGCGCGTCATGCCGATCGGCGGCACGCCCTCCGCCATGTCGACGCGAAAGGCTTCGCCCGCCTGGTACATGGCGACCGCCGCCGCCGCGGCGCGCGCACCATCGTCGGGGCGACTGATCGGCGCCCCCCAGAAGGCGACGACCGCGTCGCCGACGAACTTGTCGATCGTCCCGCCATGTTCGAGGACGATGTCCGACAGACGGTCGAGATATTCGTTGAGCAGCCGCGCCACCGTCTCCGGCGTCACCGCATGGCTGAGCTTGGTAAAGCCTTCGAGGTCGGTAAAGACGCAATAGATGTTGCGCCGTTCGCCGTGCAGCGAGAGCTGGTCGGGATCGCGCATGATCTGCGCGGCGACATCGACAGGCAGATATTTGCCGAGCGCCGACTGCGCGAAGGCGCGCTGACGCGAGCCGATCGTGCGCGCCGCCGTGCCGACCGCCGCATAGCCGAGCAGCCATCCGACCGCCCAGCCGAAGGCGGGCAGGGTCGTCGTGTCGATGCCGTGGCGATGCAACCAGAAAGGGAAGGCGACGAAGAAGACAAGCTGCCCCAGAAAGGCAAGCGCGACCCAGCGCGCACGCATGTCGATCAGGCTGGTCAGTCCCCCGGCGACGACAACGAGGATGGCCAGCACCCACAGCGACGGGCCCGGCACCGGCGCCGGCCAGTCGCCGTCGAGCTGCTGCGCCAGCATATGCGCATGAACTTCGAGCCCGATCATCGTTTCGTGAAGCCCGGTGATCGGATCGACAAAGCGGCTCATCGGCGTGTTGAACTGGTCGTTGTCGATGATGTCGCCGCCGATCAGCACATAGCGTCCGCGCACCAGCTCGGCGAGGCCGGCGAGCATTTCATCGTCCATCGGCACCGCAAATGTGTCGATCGGGATATTGGCGAAGACCGGCTCTTCCTGTCCGGCATTGGCGCGGGCGGGCAGGAGGAAGCGGATATTGCCCTGATAATCGGCGTGGGCAGCGTCGACCGGCGCCAGCGCATTCGCCATCAGCGGCGGCAGATTCTTTGGCCGGTCGGGCCAGCGGCGGATCACGCCGTCGCCGTCGGTGCGGAACAGGACGCTCGTCGGCCGGGTCTTGCCGGTGCGCACGTCGGCGATGAAGGACTGCAGGAATTTCTGCTGTTCGTAGAAGATGGTGTTCGGATTGCTCGCTTGCTCGGCATAGGCGAGCCAGGTCGGCGTCGTCATGGCGCGCAACTGCGTCTTCAGCAGATCGTCGTCGGGGCGCGGCGAATCGAAAGCGATATCGATGCCGATCGCTTTCGCGCCCATGCGGTCGATATTGGCGAGCGCGCGCGCCAGCAGCGTCCGGTCGAGCGGCGAGCGGATGCCGGTATTGAACAGCGTTTCGTCATTGTAGGTAATCATTACGATGCGCTGATCCTGCGCGACGTGCGGCGCCATCAGCGTCGCGCGCGCATCGTAGAGCGCGCGTTCGGCATCGTTGACGAGCGGCATGTCCCAGCTGAAGCGCGCGAACAGTGTCGCAACGATCAGGAAGAGGATCGTCGCGGCCATCCGCGACGGGCCGAGCTGCATGACCAGCCGCCGGATCCGCTTGCGCAGCGGGATCGTCGCCGGGCCGTTGGCGGCCGGCATTGCGTCGGGCGCGGCGTCCGGGGCGATGCTCGCGGCCATCGGGTCAGCGCGCCGCGCGTCCGGTCGAAACTCCGGCGGCGGGGGCGGTGGCGGTCGTCGTGGGGAGGCCGTGCAGCAGCGGCTGCGCGCCGTCGCCGATGATCGCGAACCCGGCCCAATAATAGGGATGCGAGGTTTGCTGGTCGTTCATCAGCTGGCTTTGCGTCGTCCAGAGCGCGTCTGCGACGCTTTCGCCTTGCGGTGCGGCGAACAGGCCGCCGATCAGCCGCTTGGTTGCGTCGAAATCGTCGGGCGCCGGCCAATGGCTCGCGATGACCGAACGCCCCCCGGCGCCGATGAACGATCGGACCAGCCCGTCGAGCGCGCTGCCGCCGCCGCTGGCGACGCCGGCTTCGCGCGTTGCGGCGACCGAGGCGGCGCCTGCGGTATCGCACGCCGACAGGATCACCAGGTCAGCGTCGAGCTTCAGGTCGAAAATTTCCTGGAACGTGAGCAGGCCGTCCGAATCCTTGTCGCCGAACGAGGTGACGAGGGCAGGGCGCGCCGGGCAGGACGGCTTCGGCGCGGTGACGAGGCCGTGGGTCGCAAAATGGATGATGCGATAGTCGCTAAGATCGCCGCGCTCCTTGACCGCGGTATCGGTAAAGGCGCCGCCGGTGAGCAGGGTCGAGCTGTCGCGCCCGATGGTGCTGCTGGCGGTCACGAGCTCCGCCGCCGAGATCGGACGCGCCCATTGCGAGGCGCTCCACTGGCAGGTGCCGTCGACGCTGTCGCTCGCCGCGCCGCGGGTGCCGAGCGAGGGCAGGATGCCGCCGGCGAGCGGCAGATTTTCACCAAGGCCGAAATATTGCCGCCGCGCGGTCGACGGCGGCGCCTGGCGCGCGTTGCGAAAAGCGAGCGCCGATACTGCGGTGCTCGGCCGGGTCGAGCGCCCGAGCCAGGCGATGCCGCGCATGTCGAAGGGGTCGGCGGCGGGATCATTGACCCGCTGCTCATAGGCGGCGAGCCCGGTGTCGGAGGTGACGAGCAGGTTGACCGGCAGTTTCAGCATCGCGCCATCGGGTTCGAAGACAAGATGCTTGATCGCCGGCAGCCGGTCGGCGGCCGGGCCGAACAGCTGGACATAGAGTTTGCGTGCGGTGGCCGCGTCGAACGGATAAGTGACGCGGCGCCCGTTCTCGACCGTCGAAATCGTCGAGCGGATCGCATCAACGGCGTTTTCTAGGCCGTCGGCGTCGATGTCGGCGCGCCAGAGCTGGGCACTGCCGGGTTCGATCAGCATCGCATAGACGGCGTCGCCGACGACCAGCATCTTCAGATAGGCTTCGTCGGGGCGCAGTACCTGCTGCAATTCGCCGAGATCGAGCTTGCCCGACGATACGACGCGATATTGCGGGAACGCCGACAGCTTGGCGACGGTTTCGGCCTGCTGGAACGACAGATTGTCGATCTGCGTCTTCACATCGGCGAGCCGTGCAACGACCTCGCCGGTCGCGGGGAGCTGGATCAGTCGGGCTTCCTCGATCCGCGCGCGTTCGATGTCGCGATTGAGCGTCGTCGCCTGACGGAACAGCCGGGCGCCGTCGCCGTCGCCGCCCGACAGTTCGCGCGCCAGCACCGCCTGCGTATCGGCGACGCCGGGACGAACCTGGAGCTGGCTGGCGACGAAGAAATCGGCGATGGCGGCGGGGTCGGTCGGCGCGCGTGCCGCAAGCAGGCGGTAATAGGGCGCCATGATATTCGCCATGCCGGTCGACGACCGCTTCGTGTCGGCGAGCGCCTTTACCACCGCGTGATAGAGGGCGAGCGCCTCGTCGTCGCGGCCCTGGCGGGTCAGGAAGGCGGCGTAGCGCGCGCGCGCCGAAGCGAGCGCATTGGTTTCGGGATATTCGATCGCGAGCGCATCGACCGATTCGCGGAAGCGCGCATCCGCCGCGCCCATGTCGCCCAGTGCCTCTTCGGTCAGTGCAAGCTCGCCGAGCATCTGCGAACGCAGCCGGACGATCGAAGTGACACGCCCCTGCCGCACGGCCAGCGCGTCGGTCAGGCCCTTGAGCTGGAGTTGCTTGGCGGTCTTCGCATCGCGGCGGAGGCGATCGACGGTGCCGAGCAGATGCGTCGCCTGTGCGTCGATGATCTGCGCCCGCTCGAGCGGGCTCAGACGCTCGCTGTCCGATGTCTGGCGGATGGCGCGGGCGTTGCTGCCGCTGTTGACTCCGGCGGTGATCGCAGGGGTCAGCGTGACGCTGTCGTTGGCGGTTTCGATCGATGCGGTGGTCGGCGGCACCGGACGCTGCAGGATTTCGGCGGCGCGCGCATAGTCGCGCTGGTTGAGCGCATCGATCGCCTGAAAATTGCGCCGCAGCCGCAATTGCACGGGGTCGCTCGTCGGGATCGCATCGACTTCGGCGAACAGGCGCGCGGCTTCAGCAAATTCGCCGAGGTTCGATTTCTGGAGCGCGCGGTTAAGCGTGAATTCGCTCGGGTCGATGTCGCCGGTCGACGCATCGTTCGCGGTGCGGCGCGACAGCGCTTCGAAAAATTCGGCCGCTTCGGCATAGTCGCCGCTGTGGTTGCGGCGATAACCTTCGGCGAGCGCCCGGTCGAGGTCGATCGTGCCGGCGAGCGTGCGCGCGAAGCCTTCGTCGCCGCCGCCGACCGATGTGGTCGCGACCTTGATGACGCCCGGTGCGACCTTGTGCTGGCGGATCGACTGGAGCGCGAGAGTCAGCGCGTCGCCATAAGCGGCAAAGCCTTCGGCGGTGTAGGCGGTGGCGCCGTCCATTTCGATGCGGCTCGCCCATTCGACGCTGCTGCCCTTGATCGTGCAGCGACCGTCGGCCCCGCAGACGATGTTCGGATCGCGCGCCGCTGCCAGCCGCTGCGCCGCGTCGGCTTCGCTGGCACGCAGCGCGCGGATATAGCCGACGGGCTGGCTCGCATCGCGGCAGACGATCACCCAGGCGCGGTCGAACATGCCCTTGACGACGGCGTCGCGGACCGTCGCCTGCACCTCGCACAGCGAGCCGCCCTGGCTGCCGATCGAAAAGCTGTCGCGGAGCGTCGGGTCTTCGCCTTGCGCCCAGGCCGGGACAGGCGCCGATGCGGCGAGCAGCGCCAGCAAGGACAGGCGAAACGCAGGTCGTACAGTCATCACGAATTCCCCCAGGGTCACGACATCGGGCACCTGGCCATCTGGTTTGGCGGCAAGGCGCAGTCTGTTGCTGCGGTACGACCCATTCCCGTTGCGGCGGACCCTAAACCCCTTGTGGCGAAAAGGGAAGTGATCTGCCGCACAGGCGGCTTGCGCGCCGGGGCGCGGCCACCTATCTGCCATCCCGACAGGGTCAATTTCCAAAAGAGGGTGAAATGAGCGGATTCGACGATCGTGAACGGGCTTTCGAGGCGAAGTTCGCCCGCGACCAGGAGGTGCAGTTCCGCATCACCGCACGCCGCAATCGCCTGCTCGGCGAATGGGCCGCCGAGCGCATGGGGCTGACGCCCGAGGAAACCGACGCCTATGCCAAGGCGGTCGTGCAGGCCGATTTCGAGGAAGCCGGCGACGAGGATGTGATCCGCAAGCTGGCCGGCGACCTGACTGCCGCCGCGGTGGAGATCAGCGACGCCGAAATCCGCTCGATGCTCAACGAAAAGACGGCCGAGGCGCGCCGCCAGTTCATCGACGCGCAGAGCTGATCGCGGAATCGGGCGGGACATCCGGCATGGGCATGCGCGAATCCGATTTGCGGGCGATGATCGAGGCGGCGCTTCCCGACGCGGAGGTGACGATTACCGATCTTGCCGGCGACAATGATCATTATGCGGCGCATATCGTCAGCGAATCCTTTCGTGGATTGAGCCGCGTTGCGCAGCACAAGG
Organism: Sphingopyxis terrae subsp. terrae NBRC 15098; assembly: GCF_001610975.1. Classification (NCBI taxonomy): domain Bacteria; kingdom Pseudomonadati; phylum Pseudomonadota; class Alphaproteobacteria; order Sphingomonadales; family Sphingopyxidaceae; genus Sphingopyxis; species Sphingopyxis terrae. The sequence continues at coordinate 2,736,665 of NZ_CP013342.1, forward strand.
CGGTCTATGCCGCGCTCGGCGGGCGCATGGGCGGCGAACTTCACGCCTTGCAATTGACCACCGCCATCCCTTCATAGGGGTATGACCCCAATGCGGCGCGCCCGCGCCCGTGCCGGAGACCTGTTATGACCGAAGCCACCCACGACCGCATTGCCAAGCTGGTCGCCGACAATCCCGTCCTGCTCTTCATGAAGGGCACGCCGCTTTTCCCGCAGTGCGGCTTTTCGTCGCGCGCCATTGCGATGCTCGACCGGCTCGGCGTCGAATATGCCAGCGTCGATGTACTGCAGGACATGGAAATCCGGCAGGGCATCAAGGAATTTTCGGACTGGCCGACGATCCCCCAGCTCTATGTGAAGGGCGAATTCGTCGGCGGCAGCGATATCATGATGGAAATGTGGGAAGCCGGTGAGCTGCATCAGCTCGTCAACGGTCTTCCCGCGCGCGCCGACTGACATAATGCGAACCATCGGTTGACCGGCCGGGCCGGCGGTATTGACCGCCGGCCCAGGTCGTTCTCGTGTCTATTGCCAGTCGAAGCGCAGGGGCGCTTCGCGAAAGGCGAAGCGGTCGAGGTGGCGCGCAACCGCGCCCTTCACTGCCTCGAGCTGGCCCTCGGCGCTCGCATCGATGCGAACCGACAGCCTTGCTTCGCCGGCGTCGAACGTCACGAGCCCGTCGCCCGGCCAGTCCGCCCCGCGCGCGTCGCGCGGAAAGGTGACGGTGCCGTGATCGGCGGTGAAGGTGACCGCCAGATTATGCTGCCAATGCTTGCAGAGCTGCTGCAGATATTTGCTCGCATGCGCCGTGGGGACCTGTGCGGTAGCGCTATGGGCCATCTGAGCCTCCATCAAAGCCGCTCGATCTTTTGCGCCGCCTCGTCGATCCGCGCCACAATCTCGTGGAGCGTCGCTTCGTCGAGGTCGCGGTCGCGCAGCCGGTTCATCAGTACGGCGCGCAAATTGCCCATCGCCCGGCGCACCGAAGCGCTGTCTGTGCGCTGCTGCTCATCGCCGATCGCCGCCAGCCGCGCCAGCAGTTCGTCGATGAGCGCGGCGTTGGCGTCGAGTTCGGCCTGACCCTCCGGCGTAATCGCGAACAGCTTCTTGGCGCCCTCGCTGTCGGCGGCGGCAATCTGGCCCATGTCGTCGAGCAGGGTGAGGGTGGGGTAGATCACGCCGGGGCTGGGCGCATAGGCGCCGCCCGTCAGTTCCTCGATCCGCCGGATCAGGTCGTAGCCGTGGCGCGGTTCGTCGGCGATCAGCCGCAGCAGGACGAGGCGCAATTCGCCGCTGTCGAACATCCGGCGGCGCCGGCCGCGGCCCTCGTCATCGTGGCCGTGACGGCCGCCGAATCCGCGCCCGCGGCCGAAGCCGGGTCCGAATCCGCGCCCGCCGTGGCGCATCCCATGGCGCATGCCGCATCCGCGATCGCCTCTATGTCCATGAAAGTACATGTCTTTATCCTTTAGACTGTTTTTAGATAGCTCTAAGATATATCTTAAATGAAATTGCGCAAGGGGATTTGCGCGATTTTGTGCGCGAACGCCCTGCGGCGGGTCCGGCTATTTTCCTTGACTCGCGGCGGCTCGCCGCTATTAAGCGCCCCCGTGTTGTCAGGGTTTCGATCCTGGCAATTCCGTCCGAGACAGTTGGTGCGGGGGATTTGCCCCGCTTAATTTCCAGCCTAGACGGGGAACAGTCTTTTTCGGTCGCCCGCCTGTATCCAGGCGCCCGCGGCTTGACCGACCCCATCGGACATCGCCACGCAACGGACAGGCGGGATGCGTCCCTTCTGGCCTTTGCGTTCGTTAGCCGCCCGGCGGCGCGCCCTGTTGCGCGCATCCGGGCACAGAGTGGAGAAACAGGCATGGATCGTGCTCAAAAAGCCGATGCCGTATCCTCGCTGAATGCTACGCTGTCGAATGCGGCTTCGGTTGTGATCGTTCGCAACCTTGGTCTTACCGTCGCCCAGTCGACGGTGCTTCGCCAGCAGATGCGCGACGCGGGCGCGAGCTTCAAGGTCGCGAAGAACCGCCTGGCCAAGATCGCGCTCGAAGGCACGCCCTACACCGGCATCAGCGATTATCTGACCGGTCCCACGGCTATTGCCGCTTCCACCGATGCGGTGGCGGCTGCGAAGATCGCCGTGGAATTTGCCAAGACCAACGACAAGCTTGAAATCGTTGGCGGCGGCATGGGGGATGTTGTCCTCGACGTGGAAGGCGTGAAGGCGCTCGCTTCGCTGCCGTCGCTCGACGAGCTGCGCGGCACGCTTATCGGCCTGCTTCAGGCTCCGGCCACCAAGGTTGCCCAGATTGCGGCAGCCCCGGCTGGTCAGCTGGCGCGGGTCTTTGGTGCCTATGGCGCCAAGGAAGCGGCATAAACCCTACCTACCCTTACCAATTCACCGGGCTATCCCGGTTCTGATGGAGAATGAAAATGGCTGATCTTGCTAAGATCGTTGAAGACCTGTCGGCGCTGACCGTTCTGGAAGCTGCTGAACTTTCGAAGATGCTCGAAGAAAAGTGGGGCGTTTCGGCCGCCGCTGCTGTCGCTGTTGCCGCTCCGGCTGCTGGCGCTGGCGCTCCGGCTGCTGAAGAAAAGGACGAATTCGACGTCGTCCTGACCGGCGACGGTGGTCAGAAGATCAACGTCATCAAGGAAGTCCGCGCGATCACCGGCCTGGGCCTGGGCGAAGCTAAGGCGCTCGTCGAAGGCGCGCCGAAGGCCGTCAAGGAAGGTGTCAACAAGGCCGAAGCCGAAGACATCAAGAAGAAGCTGGAAGCTGCCGGCGCGACCGTCGAACTCAAGTAAGTTCGCTGTCGTTCGCAGCGGTTGCCGCCGGCTCCCGGCGGAACCATGGCGACAAGAAAAAGGGCGGTGCCTTGCGGCGCCGCCCTTTTTCCTTGCGCGACGAACAAATTTGGCGCGCGCGGCTAGTCAGCCTCTGGCTCAGCCCTTGGCGAAACCGGGGCGCAGGCCCGGGCGCGCGGGGCGGATATCGGGACGATGCACGTCCTGCTGCGCCGGGGCCGGTTCGGGATGCTGGGCGATATCCCACGCGCTGGCCGGCTGGCGGCGCATATCCTTCTGTTCAGCGAGCAGCGCATCATAGTCCATCCGTTCGCGGCGGTCATAGAAGCGCGCGCGCTTCAGCCGCTTCTTGAGCGTCAGGAAGGGATTGTCCTCGCTCGGGCCGGCCATGGCCAGCGCCTCATGACGGCCCATGCTGCCGTGCGGCGCGGTGGCGAATGCGGGCGTCGAACGCGGTTTGGCGGGAGGTGCCGTGAAGACGGGCGTGCGCGTGATTTCGGGCGCAGAGGCCGTGATGACGTCTTCGTAGCGCGTGTTCTCGACAATTAAGTCGGCGCGGCGGCGACGCATCAAGGCGAACGCTGCGCCGCCAGCGAGCAGCAGCGCTGCGGCACCGCCTGCGATTTCCCAGGGGAAGGCGTCGCCGCCCGCGTCGGCGGGCTGTGCGACCATAGGATCTGCGGGTTCGGCGACCGGCGTCGCAAGCGGCGGCGTCAGCGCGCTATCTTCGGCGAGCGTCGATGCGGTTGCGGTAGCCGGTTCGGCTGGTTCGGTTGCGGGGCTCGCCGGGGCGGCCCCGGGCTCGCGGGTCCGCTCGGCCGGTGCGGCTTTCGCCTGACGTTCGGCGCGCGGCGCAGGGGCGGCCTCCGCCTGCGGTTCGGCGACCTTCGGCGTTGCTTCGGTAGCTGGGGGCGCGACGTCGAGCGGCACGCGGATGAACGGCGCAGGTGCGGGCGTCGCAGGCTGCGTCGTCTGCGGAGCCGGTGCGGCGACCGGTGGCACCATCACAACCGGCGGCGCGACGGGTTCGGGCGCCATCGCGGGGGGCGTGGTTTCGGCCGGCGCGGTCTGCGCAAAGGCGGCCGGGGTGGACAGGACCAGGAACGCGGCCATCGCGCTCGTGGCAGGGCGGAGGAGGGGGAGCTTCTTCGTCATAGTGAAAGGAAAACGAACCGCGCGTGAAAAGCGCTGCCAAATGACAGCGCTTTTCACGACGAGCCGTGGCGGCCCGGCGATTGGACGAAGAATTTTGGCGTCTAGTGCTGGACTTTACATGTACGACAAGCACCATTTGCCGCTTCTCTGCTTAATCTCCTGCGGCTTTGATCAAGCGCGCGGACTGCAGCATTGCCTTACCTATACCGGTTTCGTCTGCCGAGAGGGTCAGGCAGTTGCCCTTGTATTTAGGCTTATCGCATACCTCCCAGACGTCGCCGGGAAAGACGGCTATGCTGCCGACAAGGAAATCATGCCCCAAGCTGGGATTATCTTTGGCAATGCGATAGGATTCGCCGTCGAACTTTTGACCCTTGAAAAGGGTGAGCGTCCCTTTGAGCGTCTTCGCATTCTCGTCGGCCGCGACGGGCGACGAGAGGAACGCCAAGACGGCAAACGCGGCTGCAAAGTGCTTCATGTCTGTCTCCTTTCCCCAATCAATGTGGAAATGACTCCGCCGCGTCAACCGCTGGCCGTCCTAATCGGCGACCCAATTGCCGTGAAAGCCGGGGGGGATCCGGTGCGGCAGATGGATCACCGCTTGCGGCGCGCCGGTAAAATCGTCGGCGTTGAGGATGACGAGCTCGCTCGTTTCCTTGTTCATGTCGACGATCAGGCCGATCAGCCAGCCGTCATCTTCGGCGCCCGCGGCGCTGCGCGGCACGAAGACGAACTCACCGGGGTGGCGGCCGGAGCCGAAATCGCGGGCTTCGGTCGTGCCTTTTTCCAGATCGTGACGAAAGAGCCGGGTATCGGCGATCGCCATTTCGACCGCGCCATCGCCCGGAATGGCGACGCTGTAGATATAGCGATAGGGGCGGGTGGTCAGCCGTTCGTCGTAGCGCGGAAATTCCTGCGGATGATCGTGTACAACTGCGCGCGTCGTCGTTCCCGCCGCCGGGTCGATCGTCCAGCGTTCCATGCGCGACCGTTCGCTGTCGGGGCCGCGCTTCGAGCGTGCGAACATCGTGTCGTGCGCGACGACATCGACGACGACCTTGCCGTCGGCGGTTTCGAACGCATTGGCGGGGTGAAAGACATAGCAGGGATCGACCGGCACCCACACCACCTCGTCGCCGCGGCCTTTCCTGGGGAGGAGGCCGACGCGCGCCGGATGGGCTTCGTTCCACGCATAGGGAAAGCGATAGCCCGCAAGCAGCGACTTCATCGAAAAGGTGACCGGCAGATCGAACACCAGCACGTAATTTTCGGTGATGGCGCAGTCGTGGATCGACGGACCGTCGCTCACTGCAACCGCTTCCTCGCGGATCACCTGCGCCTTGTCGTCGAGTACGACGTGCCAGACCTTGTTCATTTCGTCGCCGCGGTAGGTGATCGCATGCGTCTCGCCGGTGAGCGGGTCATGATGCGGGTGCGCCGTATAGGGGCCGGCGAGCGTGCCATCAAAGGGGTTGTGGGCGATCGTCGCGAGTTGATCGTCGAGCTCGACAGGCTTGCCGCCCGCCTCGACGATCGCGAAGGTGCGTCCCGCCAATCCGACGACATTGGTGTTGGGGGCATCGAAGCCGTCGGTGCGCGCGCCGGGCGGGATCGGCTCGCCGAGCTTTGCGCACGCCTCGGTCCCGCGCACCCAGCGATTGCGGTACCAGTGGGCCTGGCCGCCGCCTATACGCAGACCGTGGACCATGCCGGCGCCCGTGAACCAGTGATAGCTCGCGGGATCGGGGGGGAGAGCCGGGTTGGGGCCATTGCGCAGATAACGGCCCGAAAGCGCCGCGGGAATGTCCCCGTCGACGCGCAGGGCTTCGATCGTCAGTTCCTCGGTCATCGGTTTGTGGATGCCGGTCAGATAGGGATGCGCGTCGGTGGGGCGGGGCAGGCGCTTGCGGTTGAAATCGGCGACCTTGCCTATGCCTTTGGTGACCGCGCCGCGGATCAGCGTTTCCATATTGCTCGCCATGCCCTTCTCCTTTCGCTTGCGCGACCGACTCGCGATGTTTACAGTGCAAACATGATCGACGAAGATAACAGTGTCAACATAGAAAATGCCGATGCGGGGGCGACGCCGCGTGGCAAGGGCTATCATCATGGCGACTTGCGCGCCGCGGTGATCGCCGCCGGGATGAAGCGGCTGACCGAGGGCGACGATGCCGAGCTTGGCCTGCGCGCGCTGGCGCGCGACGTCGGGGTCAGCGCGACCGCGCTTTACCGGCATTTCCCCGACAAGGAGGCGTTGCTCGACGCGCTGGCCGACGAAGGATTGCGGCGGCTGGGGGCGTTGCAGGCGCAGGCGTGGCTCAAGGCGGGCGGCGGTAAGGCGGGCTTTCTTGCGATCGGTATCGCCTATGTCCGCTTTGCGCACGAAGACCCCGCTATCTTTCGGCTCAGCTTCACGCGCCAGATGCCCGAACGCTATCGCGAAGCGGGGACCGATGGCGGCGAAACCGCCTTCAACCTGCTGCGCGTCGGGGTGTCGCAGGCGCTGCCGCAGCTCGATGCGCCCGACGTCGCGGCGCTCCACGCCTGGTCATTGGTGCACGGGCTGGCAATGCTGATTCTCGACCGCCGGATCGAATGGGACGAAGCGCGGGTCGAACAGGTCGTCGCAATGACTTTCGGCGGGTTCGACTAACGCGATGATTTGCAGAGATTTCGCGCCCGTTCCCGGCTAAACAGGTGGCGATGTTAGCCATTTGTTTTCCAGTTTTTGCCAGAAAACGGGCATGACGCGGACACTCCCCCCACGAGTAGAAGCGACGTTCTGGTCGCTGCTGATGGCGCTTGGCTATTTCATGCTCGCCAGCCTGTCGCTGCATGCGACGAAGGGGGAGGACAATATCGCCGCGATCTGGCCGCCGAGCGGCTATTTCCTGGCGTTGCTGCTGTTGATGCCGGGGCGCGCACGACCGGCGGCGATCGGCGCCGCAGCGGCGGCCAGCCTTGCCGCGAACATGCTGAGCGGGGCGCCCTTCCTGATGGCGGCGATTTTCACGCTCGCCAATTCGGTCGAGGCGGGGCTCGCCTTCTGGATCGTTCGCCGCCGCGAGGGCGAGGACCTCTCGTTCATGGTGCCGCGCGCCGTCCCCAGCTTCTGCCTTGCGGTGATCGTGGCCAGCATGGCCAGTGCCTTGATCGCGGGGGGCGGTACGATGCTGGCTTTCGGCGGCATCGGCCTCGACTTCTTCCTCTCGTGGATGACGACCGTGGCGCTCGGCATGCTGATCGTGGCGCCGCCGTTGATCATGCTGACGCGGCTTGTCGCGTCGAAAGCGCTCGACAATGCGACGATGCGCATGAAGATCGAAGCGATCGCAGTGCTGGCGCTTGCGGCGCTGATCACCGCGGTCAGCTTCGAACAATCGCATTTTCCGGCGACATTCCTTCCGGTCATCGCGGTGATCGTCGCCGCCTATCGCGTCGGTCCGTTCGGCGCCGCGGCCGGCATGCTCATCATCGCCGGCATCGCGGCCTGGCTGACCGGGCAGGGGCACGGGCCGGTCGCGGCGATGGAGGCCAGCGTCAAGGAGCAGGTCTTCTTCCTGCAATTCTATCTGCTCGCGCTTCAGTCGACCGCGCTGCCGCTCGCTGCATCGCTCGTCGTCCAGCGCCGGCTCGCCAAACGGCTCGAGCAGAGCAATCGCTGGCTGGTGCAGGCCGAAGCGGCTGCGCTGGTGGGCCATTGGCGCGTCGATCTGATGCGCTGGACGATCCACTGGTCGGACCAGACCTATCGCATCCACGGGCTGGAACCCGGCGCGCCGGTCAGCGTGACGACCAGCGTCGAGCAATATGTCGAAGAGGATCAGCCCGCGGTGAGGGCGATATTGGAAGAGGCGGTGCGCACCGGCGAACCCTTCGAATATCAGGGACGGATCATCCGCGCCGACGGCGCGATACGCTATGTCAAATCGCACGGTTCGATCGAGCGCGGGCGCGGCGGGCGCAGCGTCGGCATTTTCGGTACAGTGCAGGATGTCACAGCAACGGTCGAAAATGCCCGCAGCCTGGAAGCCGCGCGCAGCATCGCCGAGGAAGCCGCGAACACCGACATGCTCACTGGGCTGCCCAACCGGCGCTCGACACTCGCGCTGCTCAATCGCGCCTTGCTGGCGGCAGGCGAGGGCCGGACGCAACTCGCAGTGGCGATTTTCGACATCGATCATTTCAAGCAGATCAACGATCGTCACGGTCATGCAGTGGGCGACGAGGTCATCCGCTGGGTGGGGCAGCGCGCGAAGGCTACGCTGCGCGAAGAGGATGTCGTCGGCCGCTATGGCGGCGAGGAATTTGTGTGCATCTTTCAGGGGCCGAGCGCCCGGTCGGCGGAACTGGTCGCCGAGCGCATTCGGGCGTCGATCGAAAAGGCCGATGTCGAGGCCGAAGGCCCGGCGCATGTCACGATCAGCATCGGCCTTGCGGCCTATGCCGCCGACGCCAGCGTCGAGGAATTGCTGCACCGCGCCGACAAGGCGCTCTATCTCGCCAAGCGCGAAGGGCGCAACCGGCTGCGCATGGCGGCCTGATCCGCGGACAAAAAGAAGGGCGCGAGGGATGTCCCTCGCGCCCACCTTTAACCAATCGCGCTGCGATCAGTTGGCTTCTTTTGCCGTCGCTTCCGCGGGCGCCGGATCGGCTGCCGCTTCGGCGGTCGCCGCGGGCTGCGCTGCAGCCTTGGCTTCGGCAATCGCCGCCGCAAACTGCTCGGCGGTGAAGCTCGTGGCCAGACCCTGCTGCGACTGGAAGAAAGCCGACTTCGGCAAGCGCATGTCGCCTTCGGCGGTCGTCAGCACGACGGCGTCGGCTTCGACAACCTTGACCTTGCCAACGATAGCGGTGCCCTTGGCGCTGCGGATGTCGGCGCCGGGGACGAGCGCGGCGTTCAGCGCCGCGGTGGCGGCGGCGGCCTGCTGGTCGAGCCAGGCGGTGAGCTGTTCGAGGGTCAGCGTGATCGCCGGGCCCTTGTCGGTTTCCATGAACGACGTCTTGGGCAGTGCGACCGACTTGCCATCGACAGTGATGACGACGTTGGGGTCGGCGACACTGGCAATCGGGCCGATCGCCTTGCCGGCCGAGTCATAGACCGTCGTGCCGGGCGCGAGGTTGATGGTCGGCGCCGCGGCGGGCGCGCTCTGCGCGAATGCCGGCGCGCCAGCGGCCATTGCGAGGCCGAGAGAGAGGGACGTGACAATGCCTGCGATCTTGCGCATAGCTTCTTTTCTCCTTGGTGGTTTTCGGATTGACATGGACCTTGAACGCATGCCGCGACGCGAAGGCCATGCCAAAGCTGCCGAACCGTGGCAGAGCCGCGACGAAGCGAGCCGCGGCGCGCAATCGGCACGGAATATTCGCTGCGGGGCGACGTCATGGAGCCGGCGGGCCTGATGCAAAGCTTATATTGGGGGACGACAATTGACAGTGGCGGGGCCCGATCCTATATTCGCCTCACACCTTTCCGTCCGGGAAGCGGCCTGACTTTGCGCAGCAGGCGGCACGAATAGGGCGGTCGGGATTTCGAGATGCGTTGGAAAGCTGCGGTAAACCGGCAACGGTTGCCTGCGGCTTTTTTGCGTCTCTATCGCGCTCGCGAGTCGAATTTTTACAGGCGAGACAATCCTTTATGGCGACCAAGGCGAAGTCGGTGGGCAAGGCCCTCGAAGCAACCGCAACCAAGCGAATCCGCAAGCTGTTCGGCAATATCCACGAAGCCGTGGAAATGCCCAACCTCATCGAGGTGCAGCGCGAATCCTATGAACAGTTCCTGCGTTCCGATCCGTCGGTCGGTTACGTCTCGGGCCTTGAAAAGACGCTGCGCAGCGTGTTTCCGATCCGCGACTTTGCCGGGACCGCGGAGCTGGACTTCGTCCATTACGAGCTCGAAGAGCCCAAATATGACGTCGAGGAATGCCGTCAGCGCGGCATCACCTATGCAGCGCCGATGAAGGTTACGCTGCGCCTGATCGTCTTTGAAGTCGACAGCGAAACCGACACGCGTTCGGTTCTCGATATCAAGGAGCAGGACGTCTACATGGGCGACATGCCGCTCATGACCGAGAACGGCACCTTCTTCATCAACGGCACCGAGCGTGTCATCGTCAGCCAGATGCACCGTTCGCCGGGTGTGCTGTTCGACCATGACCGCGGCAAGACCCACTCGTCGGGCAAATATCTCTTTGCCGCGCGCGTCATTCCGTATCGCGGTTCGTGGCTCGATTTCGAATTCGACGCCAAGGACATCGTCAACGTCCGTATCGACCGCAAGCGCAAGCTTCCGGTGACCAGCCTGCTGTATGCGCTGGGCATGTCGGGCGAAGAAATCCTGAACTTCTTCTACGACCGCATGATCTTCGAACGTGCGGCCGATGGCTGGAAGATTCCGTTCGTCCTCGAAAACTGGCGCGGCGCGAAGCCGGCGTTCGATATCGTGGACGCCAAGACCGGCGAAGTCGTGTTCGCTGCCGGCCACAAGATCAGCCCGCGCCTTGCCAACAAGGCGGCGAAGGACGGTCTTGAAACGCTGCTGATCCCGACCGAGGAAATCTTCGGCCGTTACAGCGCCTATGACCTGATCAATGAATCGACCGGCGAGATCTACATCGAAGCCGGCGACGAAGTGACCGCGGAAAATCTGGAAAAGATGGACGCCGCCGGCATCGACAAGCTGGTGCTGCTCGACATCGACCACAACAACACCGGTCCGTGGATCCGCAACACGCTGAAGGCCGACAAGGCCGAGGATCGCGATCAGGCGCTGAGCGACATCTATCGCGTCATGCGCCCCGGCGAACCGCCGACGCGCGAAACCGCCGACGCGCTGTTCGCGGGCCTGTTCTTCGATCCCGAACGCTATGACCTGTCGGCGGTGGGCCGCGTCAAGCTCAACATGCGCCTCGGCCTCGATGCAGAGGACACGGTGACGACGCTGCGCAGCGAGGACATCCTCGCCGTGGTCAAGGAACTGGTGAACCTGAAGGACGGCAAGGGCGAGATCGACGATATCGACAATCTCGGCAACCGCCGCGTCCGTTCGGTCGGCGAACTGCTCGAAAACCAGTATCGCGTCGGCCTGCTGCGCATGGAGCGTGCGGTCAAGGAGCGCATGTCGTCGGTCGACGTCTCGACCGTGATGCCGAACGATCTGATCAACGCGAAGCCGGCGGTTGCTGCGGTGCGCGAATTCTTCGGCTCGTCGCAGCTTTCGCAGTTCATGGACCAGACCAACCCGCTGTCGGAAGTCACCCACAAGCGCCGCGTCTCGGCGCTCGGGCCGGGCGGTCTGACCCGCGAACGCGCGGGCTTCGAAGTCCGCGACGTCCATCCGACGCACTATGGCCGTATCTGCCCGATCGAAACGCCGGAAGGGCCGAACATCGGTCTGATCAACAGCCTCGCGACGTTCGCGCGCGTCAACAAATATGGCTTCATCGAAACCCCGTACCGCCGCGTCGTCGACGGCAAGGTGACGAGCGAAGTCGTCTATCTGTCGGCGATGGAGGAATCGAAGCACACGGTCGCGCAGGCGAACGCCGATCTCAACCCCGACGGCAGCTTCGTCGAGGAGCTGATCTCGGCGCGTGAAGCCGGCGAATTCCTGATGGCGCCGCGCGAACAGATCACGCTGATGGACGTGTCGCCGAAGCAGCTGGTTTCGGTTGCGGCCTCGCTCATTCCGTTCCTGGAAAACGATGACGCCAACCGCGCGCTGATGGGATCGAACATGCAGCGTCAGGCCGTGCCGTTGTTGCGGGCCGAAGCGCCCGTCGTCGGTACCGGCATGGAAGGCACCGTCGCACGCGATTCGGGTGCGGCCATCGCGGCACGCCGCGGCGGCATCATCGACCAGGTCGATGCGACGCGTATCGTCATCCGTGCGACCGACCTTGTCGAACCCGGCAAGTCGGGCGTCGACATCTATCGCCTCCAGAAGTTCCAGCGGTCGAACCAGAACACCTGCATCAACCAGCGTCCGCTGGTGAAGGTGGGCGACGTGATCCGCACCGGCGACATCATCGCCGACGGTCCGTCGACCGAGCTAGGCGAACTGGCGCTCGGCAAGAATGTGCTCGTCGCGTTCATGCCGTGGAACGGCTACAATTATGAGGACTCGATCCTCATTTCCGAACGCATCGTGAAGGACGACGTCTTCACCTCGATCCACATCGAGGAATTCGAAGTCACCGCCCGCGACACGCGCCTCGGGCCGGAGGACATCACGCGCGACATTCCGAACGTCGGCGAAGAAGCGCTCCGCAACCTCGACGAAGCGGGCATCGTCTACATCGGCGCCGAAGTCGGCCCGGGCGACATCCTGGTCGGCAAGATCACGCCGAAGGGCGAAAGCCCGATGACGCCCGAAGAAAAGCTGCTGCGCGCCATCTTCGGCGAAAAGGCCAGCGACGTGCGCGACACCTCGCTTCGCTTGCCGCCTGGCGTGTCGGGTACGGTCGTCGAAGTCCGCGTCTTCAACCGTCACGGCATCGACAAGGATGAACGCGCGATCGCGATCGAACGCGAGGAAATCGAGCGTCTGAAGCAGGACGCCGACGACGAGCGCGCGATCCTCAACCGCGCGACCTTCTCCAGCCTCAAGGAACTGCTGGTCGGCCAGGCCACCAGCGCAGTGCCCAAGGGCATGAAGAAGGGCGACGTGCTGACCGAAGATCAGCTCGCCGAACTCGATCGCGGCGACTGGTGGAAGCTCGCGGTCGTCGACGACAAGGCGCAGGCCGCGCTCGAAGCGATCAAGGCGCAGTATGACGACGCGATCAAGCGGATCAACGCGAAGTATGAAGACCGCGTCGAAAAGCTGCAGCGCGGCGACGAACTCGCGCCGGGCGTGCTCAAGATGGTCAAGGTCTTCGTTGCCATCAAGCGCAAGCTGCAGTCGGGCGACAAGATGGCCGGCCGTCACGGGAACAAGGGTATCATCAGCCGCATCCTGCCGATCGAGGACATGCCGTTTCTCGAAGACGGCACGCATGTCGACGTGGTGCTCAACCCGCTGGGCGTGCCGTCGCGTATGAACGTCGGTCAGATCCTCGAAACGCACCTCGGCTGGGCATCGCGCGGTTTCGGCCGCCAGATTACCGCGGCGCTCGAAGATTGGCGTGCGGCAAACCCGAACCCCGAAGCGGGCGCGCCGCCCGAAGCGGTACGTGAGGCGCTGCTCACCGCCTATGGCGACGATTATGCCGACGACATCAAGGGTCGCAGCAATGATCAGATTGTCGAGATGGCGGGCCACCTGTCGCTCGGTATTCCGTTCGCGACGCCGGTGTTCGACGGCGCGCGCGAAGGCGATGTGTCGACGATGCTGGAACGTGCCGGTCTCGACCGGTCGGGTCAGGTCGATCTGTACGACGGCCGCACGGGCGATCGTTTCGACCGTAAGGTGACGGTGGGATATATGTATATCCTGAAGCTCCATCACCTGGTCGACGACAAGATCCACGCGCGCTCGATCGGGCCGTACAGCCTCGTCACCCAGCAGCCGCTGGGCGGTAAGGCGCAGTTCGGCGGCCAGCGCTTCGGTGAAATGGAAGTGTGGGCGCTCCAGGCTTATGGCGCCGCCTACACGCTGCAGGAAATGCTGACGGTGAAGTCGGACGACGTGATCGGCCGCACCAAGGTTTACGAAGCGATCGTCAAGGGCGACGACACCTTCGAGGCAGGCATTCCCGAAAGCTTCAACGTGCTCGTCAAGGAAATGCGCTCGCTGGGCCTCAACGTCGAACTGTCGTCCTATACGGACGAAGACGACAAAGATGGTCCGGACGCTCTTCCCGAAGCCGCCGAATGATTTTCCTCACCCCCTTCCGCCGGCGGTGGAGGGGGAAGAGTGGAGCTAGAATATGAACCAGATTACCAACTTCATGAACCCGGTCGCGAAGCCCGAAACCTTCGACATGATCAAGATCGGCATCGCGAGCCCGGAGCGCATCCGCTCGTGGTCGTTCGGTGAGATCAAGAAGCCCGAAACGATCAACTACCGCACGTTCAAGCCCGAACGCGACGGCCTGTTCTGTGCGCGCATCTTCGGTCCGATCAAGGATTATGAATGCCTGTGCGGCAAGTACAAGCGCATGAAATACAAGGGCATCGTCTGCGAAAAATGCGGTGTCGAAGTCACGGTGACCAAGGTCCGCCGCGAGCGCATGGGCCATATCGAGCTCGCCGCGCCCGTCGCGCACATCTGGTTCCTGAAGTCGCTGCCCTCGCGCATCGGCCTGCTGCTCGACATGCAGCTCAAGCAGCTTGAGCGCGTCCTCTATTTCGAAGCCTATATCGTTCTCGAACCCGGCCTGACGCCGCTCGAGAAGTTCCAGCTTCTGACCGAGGACGAACTGCTCGACGCGCAGGACGAATATGGCGAGGACGCCTTCTCGGCCGGCATCGGCGCCGAGGCGATCCGCGTGCTCCTCGAAGGGCTCGACCTCGAACAGGAACGCGTCGATCTGATGGAAGAGCTGGCGACGACCAAGTCGGAGCTGAAGCCCAAGAAGATCATCAAGCGTCTGAAAGTCGTCGAAAGCTTCATCGAATCGGGCAACCGTCCCGAGTGGATGATCCTCGAAGTCATTCCGGTCATCCCGCCCGAACTGCGCCCGCTGGTGCCGCTCGACGGCGGCCGCTTCGCGACGTCGGATCTCAACGACCTGTATCGCCGCGTCATCAACCGTAACAACCGTCTGAAGCGCCTGATGGAGCTGCGTGCGCCGGACATCATCGTCCGCAACGAAAAGCGCATGCTGCAGGAAGCCGTCGACGCGCTGTTCGACAACGGCCGCCGCGGCCGTACGATCACCGGTGCCAACAAGCGTCCGCTGAAGTCGCTCAGCGACATGCTCAAGGGCAAGCAGGGCCGCTTCCGTCAGAACCTGCTCGGCAAGCGCGTCGACTATTCGGGCCGTTCGGTCATTGTGACCGGTCCGGAACTCAAGCTGCACCAGTGCGGCCTGCCGAAGAAGATGGCGCTCGAGCTGTTCAAGCCGTTCATCTATGCGCGCCTCGACGCCAAGGGTCTGTCGATGACCCTCAAGCAGGCGAAGAAGTGGGTCGAAAAGGAACGCAAGGAAGTCTGGGACATCCTCGACGAAGTCATTCGCGAGCACCCGGTCCTGCTGAACCGCGCCCCGACGCTCCACCGCCTCGGCATCCAGGCGTTCGAACCCGTGCTGATCGAGGGCAAGGCGATCCAGCTTCACCCGCTGGTCTGCGCCGCGTTCAACGCCGACTTCGACGGCGACCAGATGGCCGTGCACGTCCCGCTGAGCCTCGAAGCGCAGCTGGAAGCGCGCGTGCTGATGATGTCGACCAACAACATCCTCAGCCCCGCGAACGGCAAGCCGATCATCGTTCCGTCGCAGGACATGGTCCTCGGCCTCTATTATCTGTCGATGGAACGCGAAGGCGAACCGGGCGAGGGCATGCTGCTGGCCGACATGGCCGAAGTACACCAGGCGCTTTACACGGGCGCGGTTACGCTGCACTCGAAGATCACCAGCCGCGTTCCGCAGACCGACGAAGCCGGCAATGAATATCTGCGCCGCTTCGAAACAACGCCGGGCCGCATGCTGATCGGCGAATGCCTGCCGAAGTCGCACACGGTGCCCTTCGACGTCGTCAACCGCCTTCTGACCAAGAAGGAAATCGGCGACGTGATCGACCAGGTCTATCGTCACACCGGCCAGAAGGAGACAGTGCTGTTCGCCGACGCGATCATGGCGCTGGGCTTCCGCCACGCGTTCCGCGCCGGCATCTCGTTCGGCAAGGACGACATGATCATCCCCGACGCCAAGGAAAAGCTGGTCGACGAGACCCGCGCGCTGGTGAAGGATTTCGAGCAGCAGTATCAGGACGGCCTGATCACGCAGCAGGAAAAGTACAACAAGGCGATCGACGCCTGGTCGCAGTGCGGTGACAAGGTCGCGAACGCGATGATGGACGAAATCCGGGCGACGCCGAAGCTCGACGACGGCCGGCTTGCTCCGGTCAACTCGATCTACATGATGGCGCACTCGGGCGCGCGTGGTTCGCCGGCGCAGATGAAGCAGCTTGCCGGCATGCGCGGCCTGATGGCCAAACCGTCGGGCGAGATCATCGAAACGCCGATCATCTCGAACTTCAAGGAAGGCCTGACCGTTCTCGAGTATTTCAACTCGACCCACGGTGCCCGTAAGGGTCTCGCCGACACCGCGCTCAAAACGGCGAACTCGGGTTACCTGACCCGCCGTCTGGTCGACGTGTCGCAGGATTGCGTTGTGATCGAGGATGATTGCGGTACGACCCGCGGCATGGAAATGCGCGCGATCATCCAGGGCGGTTCGACGATCGCCTCGCTGGGCGAGCGCATCCTGGGCCGCACGACGCTCGAGGATGTTGTCGACAAGGACGGCAATGTCATTGCCCCCGTCGGCACGCTGCTCGACGAACCCACGGTCGCCAAGATCGAGGAAGCCGAAGTGCAGGCGGTAAAGATCCGCTCGCCGCTGGTCTGCGAAGCCAGCCTGGGCGTCTGCGCCAAATGCTACGGCCGCGACCTTGCGCGCGGTACGCCGGTGAACATCGGCGAAGCGGTAGGCGTCATCGCGGCGCAGTCGATCGGTGAACCGGGCACGCAGCTGACGATGCGGACCTTCCACATCGGCGGTGCTGCGCAGGTCAACGAACAGTCGAACCTTGAAGCGATTTCGGACGGCACGATCGAATATCGCGACATGGAAACGATCGTCGACCAGCGCGGTCGCCGTCTGGCGCTGTCGCGTTCGGGCGAAATCGCGGTCATCGACAGCGAAGGCCGCGAACGCGCGACGCACAAGCTGCCCTATGGTGCGCAGATCATGCACAAGAATGGCGAGAAGGTGAAGAAGGGCGACCGGATTGCCGAATGGGATCCGTTCACCATGCCGCTCATCACCGAAAAGAACGGCATCGTGAAATATCAGGATCTGGTCGATGCCAAGACGCTGACCGAACAGGTCGACGAAGCGACAGGTATCGCCCAGCGCGTCGTGATCGAATATCGCACCACCGGCCGCGGCAAGAAGGAAGACCTTCAGCCGCGCCTGACCCTGCTCGACGATGCGTCGGGTGAAGCCGCGCGCTATCTGCTCGCGGTCGGCACGATGATCTCGGTCGAAGACGGTCAGGAAGTGAAGGCGGGCGACGTTCTGGCCCGTGTCACCCGCGAAGCGTCGAAGACGCGCGACATCACCGGCGGTCTGCCGCGTGTTGCCGAGCTGTTCGAAGCGCGCATTCCGAAGGACAATGCGGTCATCGCAAAGCTTTCGGGCCGCATCGAATTCGTCAAGGATTACAAGGCGAAGCGCAAGATCGCGATCGTTCCGGAAGAGGGCGATGCGGTCGAGTATCTGATCCCGAAATCCAAGGTGCTCGAAGTGCAGGAAGGCGACTATGTGAAGCGCGGCGACGCGCTGATCTCGGGCTCGCCGAACCCGCACGACATCCTCGACGTGATGGGTGTCGAAGCGCTGGCCGAATTCCTCGTCGCGGAAATCCAGGAGGTCTACCGACTGCAGGGCGTGAAGATCAACGACAAGCACATCGAGGTGATCGTTCGCCAGATGCTGCAGAAGGTCGAGATCACCGACGGCGGCGACACCACGCTGCTGCCGGGCGAACAGCTCGATTATCTGGAGATGATGGAATATAACGCCAAGCTGCCGAAGAACGGCAAGCCCGCCGAAGGGCGCCCGGTTCTGCTGGGCATCACCAAGGCGAGCCTGCAGACGCGCAGCTTCGTCTCGGCGGCATCGTTCCAGGAAACGACCCGCGTCCTCACCGAAGCGTCGGTGCAGGGCAAGGTCGACTCGCTGATGGGCCTCAAGGAAAACGTCATCGTCGGCCGCCTTATCCCGGCGGGTACCGGCGCGGCGATGAACCGCATCCGCGTCACCGCCTCGTCGAAGGACGCGGCGCTGCGTGCCGCCATGCGCGCCGCCAATGAAGCGCATCTCATCGCGCCGCAAACCGCGGCCGAAGAGCATGCCGCCGAACTGGCGCAGGGCCCCGAAGCGGCGATGGGCGACGATCCGCTCGGCGCGGTCGAAGGGGAAACCCACGGCACCGACGCCGATGCCGGCGATTATCTGATCCAGAGCGACGAGGACTAAGTCCTCGCGCCCTGGGGCTGCAGATACGCCACCGAAGAAAAGCCCCACCGGAGCGATCCGGCGGGGCTTTTTCTTTATCCTTGAGGGTTTCTGCGGGGATGCCGCCTGCGCCGCTATCAGCTCGCGCCGACCTCCAGCCCGCGCTGGACGGCCGGGCGCGCAAGGCCGCGGTCGAGCCATGCCTGCACATGTTTGAAGCGATCGAAACCGACGATGTCGGCCGCATCATAGAAACCGATCAGGTTGCGCACCCATCCGAGCATCGCGATGTCGGCGATACTGTAATCGGCGTCCATCACCCAGCTCCGGCCGTCGAGCCGCGCGTCGAGGACGCCGAGCAGCCGCGCCGATTCCGCCGCGTAGCGATCGCGCGGGCGCTTGTCCTCATAGTCGCGACCCGCGAATTTGTGGAAGAAGCCGAGCTGGCCGAACATCGGTCCCATGCCGCCCATCTGCCACATCACCCACTGGATCGCTTCGTAACGCCGGTTCGCCTCGGCGGGTAGAAACTGGCCGGTCTTGTCGGCGAGATAGATCAGGATCGCCCCCGATTCGAACAGCGCCAGCGGGGTGCCGTTCGGTCCGTCGGGATCGTAGATCGCGGGAATCTTGCCATTCGGATTGAGCGCCAGAAAGGCCGGGTCATGGCTTTCGTTGGCCATGATGTCGATGCGATGCGCTTCATAGGGCAGGCCGCATTCCTCGAGCATGATGCTGGGCTTGACTCCGTTCGGGGTCGGCGCGGTGAAAAGCTGCAGCCGCTCGGGATGCTGTGCGGGCCATTTGGCGAAGATGGGATGTGCAGCGGTCATGCGCCGGCCTCCCGCTTCAGATGTTCGTGGTGGCGGATCACCTCGTCGATGATGAAGCGCAGGAATTTTTCGCTGAATTCGGGATCGAGGTCGGCCTCGCGCGCCAGCGCGCGCAGCCGTTCGACCTGCCGTGCCTCGCGGTCGGGGTCGGCGGGGGGCAGGTCGATCTTCGCCTTGAGTTCGCCGACCGCCTTCGTCACCTTGAACCGTTCGGCGAGCATGTAGACGAGCGCTGCGTCGATATTGTCGATGCTCTGGCGGTAGCGGCTGAGTTGATCGTCCATGCGCGGCTCCTCTTGCGTCGGGCACGCTTGGCACCCGCGGGGGGCGGGTGGCAAGCCGAAAGTCGTTGCAAAATTGCAGGCGCACGGCCAAGGCAGCCCGTGTCATGACTGCCGAAATCCATCAGCTCCACGGCGACCGTCCGCCCTCGCTCGATCCGATGATGGCGCTTGTCGCCGCCGACATGAACGAGGTGAATTCGGTCATCCTCGACCGGATGCAGTCCGAAATTCCGCTCATTCCCGAACTCGCCGGACATCTGATCGCGGGCGGTGGCAAGCGGATGCGCCCGATGCTGACGCTCGCCTGCGCGCAGTTGCTCGACTATCCCGGGCGCCGCCATTGCAAGCTCGCCGCCGCGGTCGAATTCATCCACACCGCGACCCTGCTCCACGACGATGTCGTCGACGGATCGGACCTGCGCCGCGGGCGCAAGACCGCCAACATCATCTGGGGCAACAGCGCGTCGGTGCTCGTCGGCGATTTCCTGTTCGCGCGTTCGTTCGAACTGATGGTCGAGGACGGCTCGCTCAAGGTGCTCAAGATCCTCAGCCATGCTTCGGCGGTGATCGCGGAAGGCGAAGTGAACCAGCTTTCGGCGCAGCGCCGTGTCGAAACCAGCGAGGACCAATATCTCGCGATCATCAACGCCAAGACCGCCGAACTGTTTGCCAGCGCGTGCAAGATCGCCGCGGTCGTTGCCGAGCGCGACGAGGCGACCGAGGCAGCGCTCGACGCATACGGCCGCAATCTGGGCATCGCCTTCCAACTCGTCGACGATGCGATCGACTATGTTTCGGACGCCGAAACAATGGGCAAGGGCGTCGGTGACGATTTCCGCGACGGCAAGGTCACCCTGCCGGTCATCCTCGCTTACGCGCGCGGCAGCGCCGAAGAACGCGAATTCTGGAAGCAGGCTATCGTCGGCCACCGCGCTTCGGACGACGATCTCGCCTATGCGACCTCGCTCCTGCTCAAGCACGACACGATCGCCGACACGCTGGCGCGCGCGCGGCATTATGGTCAGCGCGCGGTCGATGCCATCGGCGGCTTTCGCAGCAGCCAGGCCAAGGCGGCGCTGACCGAAGCCGTCGCCTTTGCGGTCGCCCGCGCCTATTGAGGCGGCGATGACGACCGCCGGGCCCTTCCTGCCCATCGACGCGGTGCTGCCCGACATCATGGCGGCGCTGCTCTTGAAGCCCAACGCCGTCGTCGTCGCGCCGCCGGGCGCGGGCAAGACGACGCGCGTCGCGCCGGCCTTGCTGCGCGAGCCATGGTGCAAGGGCGCGGTGTGGCTGCTCTCGCCCCGGCGCCTCGCGGCGCGGGCGGCGGCCGAGCGCATTGCCGAGGAAATGGGCGAAGCGGTCGGCGGGACGGTCGGCTATGCGACGCGGCTCGACAGCAAGCAGTCGGCGGCGACGCGCCTTCTGGTGATGACGCCGGGGCTGTTCCGCAACCGCATTCTTGCCGATCCTGAACTGCAAGGCGTGTCGGCGGTGTTGTTCGACGAAGTCCACGAACGCAGCCTCGACGGCGATTTCGCGCTCGCGCTCGCAATCGATGCGCAGCAGGGGCTGCGCGACGATCTGCGGCTCGTCGCAATGTCGGCGACGCTCGACGGCGCGCGCTTCGGAGCGCTGCTCGGCGATGCGCCGGTGGTCAAGAGCGAAGGCAAGAGCTGGCCGCTTGATCTGCGCCATATCGGGCGCCGCGCCGAGGATCGGCTGGAAGCGAGCGTGCTTGCGGCGGTGCGTCAGGCGCTGGCCGATGAGAAGGAAGGCGACATGCTCGCCTTTCTGCCCGGCGCCGCCGATATCGAGCGCGCAGCGGCGGCGGTCGAGGCGGCGGGTCTGCCGCTTGTCGTCCACCGGCTCCATGGGCAGATCGACCCTGCGATGCAGCGCAAGGCGCTGGTGCGCGATCCCGGCGGCGCGCGCAAGCTGATCCTCGCGACGAGCATTGCCGAAACCAGCCTGACCATCGACGGGGTGCGAATCGTGATCGATGCCGGCCTGTCGCGGCGTCCGCGCTTCGACAAGGCGGCGGGTATCGCGCGACTGGTCACCGAACGCGCGAGTCAGGCGTCGGCGACGCAGCGCGCGGGGCGCGCGGCGCGGCAGGGGCCGGGGGTTGCCTACCGGCTGTGGGAGGCGGCGGCGACCGCCGGGATGCCGCCCTTCGATCCGCCCGAAATCCACGAGAACGACCTGATGCCCGTGGTGCTCGACTGCGCGAGCTGGGGGATCGTCGACCCGCGCCAGCTCGGTTGGCTCGATCCGCCATCGCCCTCCGCCATCGCCGAGGCGAAGGCGCGGTTGCAGGCGATCGGTGCGCTGGGCGACGATGGACGGATTACCGAGCATGGCAAGGCGCTCGCGGCGGTGCCGCTGCCGGTCCCGCTCGCGCATATGCTACTCGACGCGGCGGCGGCGGGCGAGGGCGATCTGGCAGGGGAACTGGCGGTCCTGCTGACCGAGCCGGGCCTCGGCGGCCGCGGCGCCGATGTCGAGGCACGGCTGGGGCGCTGGCGCGGCATCAGGGGCGAGCGTGCCGAGGGTGCGCGGCGGCTCGCGCGACGGCTTGCCGGGGTTGGCGGGCGATTGGCGTCCGGCCCGCGAACGGACGAAACACGCTCGATCGGCGGCTGGATCGCCACCGCCTGGCCCGACCGCGTTGCGCGCCAGCGGGCCGGCCAGCGCGGCGAATATCTCAGCGTCGGGGGGCGGGCCTACAAGATCGATCCCGTCGACCCGCTCGCCAATGCCGAATGGCTCGCCATCGCCGATGCGCAGGGCCATGCCGCCGGCGTCCGCATCCTCGCCGCTGCGCCGATCGCGGCGGCCGAGGTCGAGGCGATCTTCGCCGATCGCATCGTCCAGCAGAGCGCCAGCGTCTATGATGCCGCGAACGACCGTGTTGATCACCGGCGCGAGCGGCGACTAGGCGCGATCGCGCTGTCGAGCGGCAAGGCCGGGCGCGATGCGGGGGCGGAGGATGATGTGGCGGTTCGGCTTGCCGCGGTTCGCGACAAAGGGCTGGGGCTGATCGGCTGGGGGCCGGCGGCGCAGGCGCTGCGCCAGCGGGCGTCCTTCGCCGGGCTCGACGCGCTGTCGACGGGTGCGCTCGCCGACAGCCTCGACCTGTGGCTTGAACCGTTGCTCGATGGCGCGCGCGGGCTGCGCGATATTGGCGATCGCCGGCTTACCGATGCGCTGATGGGGTTGCTCGACTGGCCGGCGCGGCAATTGCTCGAAAAGCTCGCTCCCGCCGATTACACCACCCCTGCCGGCAGCCGTCATGCGATCGATTATGGCGCCGAGGGCGGCCCGACGGTCAGCGTGCGGGTGCAGGAAATGTACGGGCTGGCGCGCCATCCGACCGTCGGCGATCCGCCGATACCGCTTGTCCTGGCGCTAACCTCGCCCGCGCACCGTCCGATCCAGACGAGCCGCGACATCGCGTCGTTCTGGAGCGGAAGCTGGCGCGAGGTCGCGAAGGAAATGCGCGGCCGCTATCCCAAGCATAGCTGGCCCGACGATCCGGCGACCGCGCGCCCGACGTTGCTGACCAAGGCGGCACAGGCGCGGCGCGATGCGCAATAGCCCCCTTTTCGCGGCGCGACAGAGCCGCTAAGGCGACGGCATAGCAATCCAGTCAGGGACTCTCCGATGAAAGCGCGTATTTTCCAGAAGCCCAAGAATGCGATGCAGTCGGGCCGTGCCGGCACCCAGCGCTGGTTCCTGGAATATGCCCCTGCCGAAGCGCGCAAGGCTGATCCGCTGATGGGCTGGGCGGGTAGCGGCGATACGCAGCGGCAGCTTCGCCTGAGCTTCGCAACGCGCGACGAAGCGATTGCCTATGCGGCGAAGAACGGGATCGAGGTCGAAGTCATGCCGACCCCGGTGCGCACGCTCAAGATCCAGGCTTACGCCGACAATTTCCGTTGATCGGTCCGTCGTCCCCGGGTTTGCGGGGGCGACGCGGGCCATTCGCCTGTCGGCGCTTATTCCGCGTCGGGCTGCAACAGCTTGTGCAGGTGGACGACGACATATTTCATCTCGGCATCGTCGACCGTGCGCTGCGCGGCGGCGCGCCAGGCCTTTTCGGCCGACTTGTAATCGGGAAACAGGCCCACGACGTCGAGGTTCGACAGGTCGACGAAATCGAGGCCCTGCGGATCGCTGACGCGCCCGCCGAACACCAGATGCAGTTTGCTCATTTTCAGGTTCCTTGCCGCTACGGCGTGGGGAGGGGAGAGGCCGAGGCCCCTAACAGCACCGCGCCGTCCGGGCAAGTAGGCCCGGCATAGGCTTTAGTCGGATTTGCGACCCTTCGGAAGCAGCGAACCGAGCAGTGCGCCGATCGCGGCGGCACCGGCGAGCAGCGTCAGCGGCTGGTCCTTCGCGATGTCCTTGAGCTTGCCGTTGGCGCGGGTCGCCTGCGCCTTGCCCTTTTCATAGGCGTGACCGGCGGCTTCGCGCGCGGCGTCGGCCTGTTCGCGCCCCTTTGCGGCAAGCTCGCTCGACGCGGCGCGGGTGCGGTCTGCGAGGTCGCTCGTCGCAGCACGGGCGCGGCCATAGCCTTCCTGGATGCGCGCCTTGGCCGCCTCGGCGGTCGCACGCGCATTTTCGGCGGTTTTCTCCGCAAGTTCACTCGCTTTTGCCTGCGCGTCGCGGGCGGTTTCACCGAAGGGCTTCATCATCTTCCTCCATTTGTTCGATATCTTCGGCCGCGCCCGCGGTAGCGGGACGCAGCCGGTCGGCAAGATCGCTCGCCACATTCTGGATGCGCCGCGCGAGGCGGGGGGCATGCTCCTTGATCGGCTCGCGCAGGAGCCACAGCGTACCGGCGACCGCGGCCAGCGCGATCGGCAGGCGGTTGCTGCGAAATTCATCGCGGACCGCCTGCGCGGTGTCGTCGACCTTTGCCTGCAAGCGATATTTGCCGCGATCGATGAGCGCACTCGGTTTGAAGGCGGCGCGCGCCGTGTCGGCCTGACGCCGCAAGGCCGCGCGCTGCAGCATCGACCGGCGCAGCGCGTTGACGAGGCGGTTGCGGGCGGCGGACATCAGTCGTCACTCCCTTGCGGTGACAGGTCGCTGCGCAGGGCAAGCTTCACATCGCCCGCACTTCGCTTTGCGCGCCAGCCGGCGAAGCCCGCGAGCCCGATGAGCGCCGCGACCACGATCAGCGTCGCGAGCAGCGGGCCGACGTGCGGCGCGAGCACCAAGATCGCGCCGAAGGCAACCGCGAGCAACGCCACGAGCAGCGCGCAGGCCGCGACGAAGCCCCACGCCGACGCCCATTTGACCCCGTGCGAGGCCAGCGCACCGCGCGCTTCGAGAAGCGCCAGTTCGGCCTGCACCGTCTGCTTGGCATCGTCGACGAGATCGCGGACGATATCTTCGAGCGGTACCGGCGGCGGCGTGCTGGGCGGCCCGTCGGGCGCATAGCCGTGGCTGACGCCCCCGAAGCCGTGCGGATCGGACGCCGATGCAGAGGTCGGTGGAGGGGTCGGTTTCTGTGCGGGCAAGGGGCGATCAGTCGTTGCTCGACCCGCCCTTGAGCATACGGGCCAGCACGAAGCCGATCACCGCCGCCGCACCAACCGCGACCGCCGGGCTCTTCTTGACGAAATCGCGGGTCGCACCCGCCAGTTCGTCGAGATCCTTCTGATCGAGGGACGAGGCAAGGCCGGCCACCGTGGTCGCGGCGGAGCGGGCATAATCGCCATATTGCTTGCCGAATTTCGAATCCACCGTGTCAGCGCTATCCTCGAGCATCTTGGCGAGGCTGCCGACGGTTTCGGCCGCCTTGTCCTTGCCCTTGGTCGCGGCTTCGCGCGCCTTTGCCGATGCCTGATTGGCAAAGCTCGTCGCATCTTCCTTGATCGATGCGGCCTTCTTCGACGCTTCGGCCTTGATCGTGTCGCGGGTCACGGCGAGCTGGTCGCGGATCGGATGATCCTTTGCCGCCGCCTTCGCCTTCGCGGCCGGCGCTGCCTTGGTGGCGGCGGGCTTTGCGGGTGCCTTGGGGCGGGGAGCTGCCTTCTTGGTCGCGGGAGTAGCGGCTTTGGCCATCACATCGTCCTCTTCATTCTTGTTGGGGGCGCGCACGCGTCGCGCCGTCCGCGGTCCTACCTCAATCTATATAGCAAGCGCGGCGATTTGGTTCCATAGCGCGCCGAAAATCCCGTGAAATTCCTATGCGACGTGTTGCTTTGGCGGCGGGGCGCCGATAACAGGCGGGCGCCTTTCCAACCGGCCGCCCCTTCGGCCCCGCAGCAGGACCCGACCCATGACCGCCATCATCGACATTCACGGCCGCGAAATTCTCGACAGCCGCGGCAATCCGACCGTCGAAGTCGACGTGCTGCTCGAAGACGGCAGCTTCGGCCGCGCCGCGGTTCCTTCGGGCGCTTCGACCGGCGCGCACGAGGCGGTCGAACTGCGCGATGGCGACAAGGGCCGCTATCTGGGCAAGGGCGTTACGAAGGCGGTTGCCGCCGTCAATGGCGAGATTGCCGAGACGCTGATCGGCCTCGATGCCGAGGATCAACGCGAGCTCGACATGGCGATGATCGACCTCGACGGCACGCCCAACAAGGGCCGCCTCGGCGCCAATGCGATCCTGGGCGTCAGCCTGGCGGCGGCAAAGGCCGCGGCCGACGCGCGCGGCCTGCCGCTCTACCGCTATGTCGGCGGCGTCTCCGCCCGCACGCTGCCGGTGCCGATGATGAACATCATCAACGGCGGCGAACATGCCGACAACCCGATCGACGTCCAGGAATTCATGATCATGCCCGTCGGCGCCGGCAGCATCGCCGAAGCCGTGCGCTGGGGCAGTGAAATATTCCACACGCTGAAAAAAGGCCTGTCGGCGAAGGGCCTCGCCACCGCGGTTGGCGACGAAGGCGGCTTCGCCCCGAACCTCGCGTCGACGCGCGCTGCGCTCGACTTCATCGCCGCGTCGATCGATCAGGCGGGCTTCAAGCTTGGCAGCGACGTGGTGTTGGCGCTCGACTGCGCCGCGACCGAGTTCTTCAAGAACGGCAAATATGAGATCAGCGGTGAAGGCCTGTCGCTCAGCCCTGAGCAGATGGCCGACTATCTTGCCGCGCTGGTCAAGGATTACCCGATCAAGTCGATCGAGGACGGGATGAGCGAAGATGATTTCACCGGCTGGCAGGCGCTGACCGACCTGATCGGCGACAAGTGCCAGCTCGTCGGCGACGATCTGTTCGTCACCAATCCGGTGCGGCTGGAGGAGGGCATCAAGACCGGCCTCGCCAACTCGCTGCTCGTCAAGGTCAACCAGATCGGCACGCTGTCGGAAACGCTCGACGCGGTCGATATGGCGCACCGGGCGCGCTACACCGCGGTGATGTCGCACCGTTCGGGCGAGACCGAAGATGCGACGATTGCCGACCTCGCGGTCGCGACCAACTGCGGCCAGATCAAGACCGGCAGCCTCGCGCGCTCGGACCGGCTAGCAAAGTACAATCAGCTCATCCGCATCGAGGAAGAGCTGGGCGACATGGCGCGCTATCCGGGGGCGGCGATTTTCGGGTAAAGGGAGCCCGATCAGTCACCAGTCACGCGTCGTCCCGATTTTTGTTGGGATGGCGCGCCGGGACGACGCGAATGCGGCGATGCCGCCTTGACGCCGCGAATCAACTCTGATTCAAGAACCGAAATGACGCAGCGCCACAAATTCCGTAAATCGATAAGCCGGGCGGTCGGGCCGACGGTGGCGCTGATCGCGGTGCTGGCGATGATCGGCTATATCATTTTCGGGCCCACCGGCCTTTATGCGTGGGGCGATTACGGCCAGTCGGTCGAAAAGAAGCGCGTCATCCTGTCCGAGCTCACCAAGAAGCAGAACGAGCTGCAGAACCGGGTGAACCTGCTCGGGCGACAGCGCGTCGATCCCGATCTGGCCGACGAATATGTTCGCGAAAAGCTGGGCGTGATGCACCCCGACGAGATCGCCATTCCGATGGACCCCGCGGAAAAGCCCGCGGCCCCCGCGCCCAAGGCCGACGGCCAGCGCTGACCGGCGCTTTCCCACCGATAAATGCATAGGTAGCCACGCAGTCGCGCCATGCCCGCGGGGCGTTGCCAAGCGGGGCGTCGCTCTCCTATAGGGGCCTTGCCGTAACGGCCAAACGCAAAGGATATCGCCTTGGCAAAAGCACCCGCGCGCAAGACTGCCGCGCCAAAAAAGACTGCATCCACCCCAGCTGCCGCGAGCAATCGCGAAACCCCGCGCGAGCCCGTCCCCTATGCGGCGACGCCCGAAGAGCTCGAGAAATTCTATCGCGAGATGCTGCTCATCCGCCGCTTCGAGGAAAAGGCGGGCCAGCTTTACGGCCTCGGCCTGATCGGCGGCTTCTGCCACCTTTATATCGGGCAGGAAGCGGTGGCGGTCGGTCTGCAGTCGGCGCTCGATGGCGACAAGGACAGCGTGATCACCGGCTATCGCGATCATGGCCATATGCTCGCCTATGGCATCGATCCGAAAGTCATCATGGCCGAACTGACCGGGCGCGCGGCCGGCATCTCGAAGGGCAAGGGCGGCTCGATGCACATGTTCAGCGTCGAGCATAAATTCTACGGCGGACACGGCATCGTCGGCGCGCAGGTCGCGCTGGGCACCGGGCTTGCCTTCGCGCACAAATATCGCGGGGACGGCGGCGTTGCGATGGCCTATTTCGGCGATGGCGCTGCGAACCAGGGCCAGGTGTACGAAAGCTTCAACATGGCCGAGCTGTGGAAGCTGCCGATCATCTTCGTGATCGAGAATAACCAATATGCGATGGGCACCAGCGTCAACCGCTCGTCGGCCGAGGACCAACTCTATCGCCGCGGCGAAAGCTTCCGCATTCCGGGCATGCAGGTCGATGGCATGGACGTGCTCGCGGTGCGTGGCGCGGCCGAGGCGGCGCTCGAATGGGTGCGCGCGGGCAAGGGACCGATCCTGCTCGAACTCAAGACCTATCGCTATCGCGGCCATTCGATGTCGGACCCCGCCAAATATCGCAGCCGCGAGGAAGTGCAGGCGGTGCGCGACAAGAGCGACGCGATCGAGCATCTGAAAAAGGCGATGATCGACGCCGGCATCGGCGAAGATCGCATCAAGGACATCGACAAGGAAATCCGCGCGGTTGTCGCGGAATCGGCTGACTTCGCCGAAAGCGCGCCCGAACCCGATCCGTCCGAACTTTATACCGACGTGCTGGTGGAGCAATATTGAGATGGCCATCGAATTGAAGATGCCGGCGCTGTCGCCGACGATGGAAGAAGGCACGCTCGCCAAGTGGCTCGTCAAGGAAGGCGACGCGGTCAAATCGGGCGATATTCTCGCCGAGATCGAGACCGACAAGGCGACGATGGAATTCGAAGCGATCGACGAAGGCACGATCGCGCAGATTCTGGTTCCCGAAGGGACCGACAATGTGAAGGTCGGCACCGTGATCGCGACGATTTCGGGCGAGGGCGAAGAGGCCACTCCGGCTCCGGCGCCCGCGCCTGCTGCCGCTCCGGCGCCCGCCGAGGCTCCGGCTCCGGCCGCCACGCCCGCTCCGGCGGCCGAAAAGCCGGCGCCGGCCGTGCGCGCCGCCGATCCGTCGATCCCCGCGGGCACCGCGATGGTCAAGCTGACCGTTCGCGAGGCGCTGCGCGATGCGATGGCGGAGGAAATGCGCGCCGACGACCGCATCTTCGTGATGGGCGAGGAAGTCGCCGAATATCAGGGCGCCTACAAGGTGACGCAGGGTCTGCTCGACGAATTCGGCCCGCGCCGCGTGATCGATACGCCGATCACCGAATATGGCTTTGCGGGCCTTGGCGCCGGCGCGGCGATGGGCGGGCTGAAGCCGGTCATCGAATTCATGACCTTCAACTTCGCGATGCAGGCGATCGACCACATCATCAACTCGGCGGCCAAGACCAATTATATGTCGGGCGGCCAGATGCGCTGTCCGATCGTCTTCCGCGGCCCCAATGGCGCGGCGAGCCGTGTCGGGGCGCAGCACAGCCAGAATTATGCGCCCTGGTATGCCAGCGTTCCCGGCCTGATCGTGATCTCGCCCTATGACGCCGCCGACGCCAAGGGGCTGCTCAAGGCGGCGATCCGCAGCGAAGACCCGGTGGTGTTCCTTGAAAACGAACTCCTTTACGGCCGCAGCTTCGAGCTTCCCGACGTCGAGGATTATGTCCTGCCGATCGGCAAGGCGCGGATCATGCGTGAAGGCAGCGACGTCACCATCGTCAGCTATTCCATCGGCGTCGGCCTTGCGCTCGAGGCCGCCGACGCGCTCGCCGGCGAGGGGATCGAGGCCGAGGTGATCGACTTGCGCACGCTGCGTCCGCTCGACACCGAAACCGTGCTCGCTAGCCTCAAGAAGACGAACCGCATGATCGTCGTCGAGGAAGGTTGGCCGACCTGCTCGATCGCCAGCGAACTTGCGATGGTGGCGATGGAACAGGGCTTCGACGACCTGGATGCGCCGGTGCTGCGCGTAACCGACGAGGATGTCCCGCTGCCCTATGCCGCCAATCTGGAAAAGGCGGCGCTGGTCGACGTCCCGCGCGTGATCGCGGCGGCGAAGACGGTTTGCAATCGCGGCTGACCCTCCGAACCCGCCCGAACTCCGCTCGTGCTGAGCCTGTCGAAGCACCGTTTTTCGTTCGCAACGACGAAGTGAAGAACAGCCCTTCGACAAGCTCAGGGCGAGCGGTTCTTATTTGGCGCCGTCTGTTCTATCGCGCGATCGCATGACGACCGAAACCTCGCCGATTCTCTACGGCTATCCCGACATCCGCGACCCGCGCGTGATGGTTGCGGTGCCGCGCGCGCGGCGCGAGGCGCTGGCGGCGCTGTGGGCGCTCGCGGAGCGGTTGACCAAATTGCTGGCCGATGCGCGCGAGCCGATGATCGGCCAGATCAAGCTCGCCTGGTGGCGCGACATGGCGGGGTTGCTTGCGTCCGATCCCGCCGCGCTGCCGAAGGGTGAGCCGCTGCTCGCCGAATTGCAGCAGAGCTGGGCGGGGCAGGACGGGCTCGAGGTGCTGGTCGATGCCGCCGAGGCGGTGCTGCTTGTCGAAGACGCCGCCGCACGGACTGCGGCAGGTGCAGCGTTCGGTGAGGCGCTGTTCGCGCTGTCGGGCGGCGCGGGCGGGGCGCGTTGGGGGCTGGTCTGGCTGGCCGGGCAGCAGGAAACGGCGGACGCCGCGGCGCAGCTTTTTCGCGATGCCTGTAACCGGGCGGCACCGCCGCGCGGATTGCTCGGCAGCAAGGCTTTGCTGATGCTCGATCGCTGGTCGGCGGCCATCGCGGCGCGCGGCGGCGAACGACGCTGGCGCAGCGAAGGCTTGCTGCTTTTCCGGATCGGCCTGACTGGCCTTTGACGGGCCTTACCGGCCTTTGACCGGAAAGTGTTGTGGCGGGGGTGGAAATGCCGCCCCCGAGCCTCTATCTTGGCGCAAACGAGATAGGGTCGCAGGGGAAATTGCGATGTTTAACGGGCTCGTCGCCTATCTGGACTCGATCAAGGCGCGCGATCCCGCGCCGCGTTCGCGCTGGGAAATTCTGCTCTATCCGGGGCTGCTCGCCGTCGGCATGCACCGCATTGCCCACTGGTTGTTCGAGGCGGACCTGTTCTTCCTCGCGCGCTTCGTCAATCATCTGTCGCGCTGGCTGACCGGCATCGACATCCATCCGGGTGCCACGATCGGCCGCCACCTGTTCATCGATCATGGCTTTGGCGTCGTCATCGGCGAAACCGCCGAAATCGGCGACAATGTATCCATCTATCAGGGCGTGACGCTGGGCGGCACCGATCCCGCGAACGGCATCGGCGGCAAGCGCCACCCGACGCTGTGCGACGATGTGATCGTCGGGTCGGGCGCGCAAATTCTGGGCCCGGTGATCGTCAATTCGCGCGCGCGCGTCGGCGCCAATGCGGTGGTGACCAAGGATGTGCCCGAAGGCGCGGTGATGGTGGGCATCCCGGCGCGGTCGACCTTGCTCGACGCGACCGAATATGCGCGCGACTTCGTGCCCTATGGCACCCCGTGCAATGAAGCCTTCGACCCGGCGACGCAGAAGCTCGAAATCCTGCAATGTCAGCTCGAAGTGTTGCAGAAGCAGCTCAAGACGCTGCTCGATGAGCGCGCCGCATCGGGTGAGGGCGATGATGCGCCGCGCCGCAAGGGAGGCCGGAAAAGCGCCTGATGGGGACGGTGACGCCCCTTCCATATGCGGGGCGGGCATTGCCGCAACAGACCGGCTTCGACCGCGACGAGCTGATGCGCATCCTCGACCTCTATGGCCGCATGGTCGCAGCGGGGAAGTGGCGCGACTATGCGATGGATTTCCACCGCGACGTCGCGATCTTCTCGGCTTTTCGACGCACAGCCGAACGTCCCGAATATCGCATAGAAAAACGCCCCGCCTTGCGGAGCCGTCAGGGCATGTGGGCCCTTGTCTCCGAAGGCGGGGCAGTGCTTAAGCGCGGGGACGAGCTTTCTAACGTGCTCGCCCCCGTCGAGCGCAAGCTTATGAAGCTGGTTGGGGACGGATCGTAGCGGGCAACTGGTTCGCCACGTCCGCCGGCAGCATGCCGACAACCACCGCCCGGGCATTCTGCCAGAAGGCCGACAGCATCAGCAGCGCCGAACCGATGACGAAGGCCGTGAGCGCGACGTTGAGTTCGACCGCGCCGAAGGTGCGGAACAATTCGGTCATCGCGAACAGCACATAGGCGAGTGCCGAGACGAGTAGCGCGCGGCGATCGATCGCGAGCGCGATCAGTCCGAAGACGATATAGATACCCACGACCATCACCGCGGCGCCGCTGGTGATATTGTCGCCGCTCGTGACGCCGAGCAGATGGAACACCGGGTGCGCGATCATCGGCGCGGCGAGCAGGTGAAGCCAGAAGGCAACGTCGCTGCGCCGCGTCGTGCGCGTCCGGTCGCTGCGGTCCCACCACATGGCGAGCGTAAAGACGCCGACACCGGCGACGAGGATCAGGGCCATCAACAGCGTCTGGGACGGATCGGGCATTCCGACGGCCGAGAGGATCAGCCCGACTGCGGTGGCGGCAAGCGCGGCGGTGCCGGCGGCAATCGTCACGGGTACCATGAACCGCCGCCAGTGCAGCCATGTCGCGCCCGCGGTGACGAAGGCGATGACGCTGGCGATCAGCGCGCCCGTGGTTTCGTTCACATGATTGCCGAAGATCGCCTCGCCATGCTTGACGAGGAAGCCGATCATCGTCGCGGCGACGCCGCCCGAAAAGGCGAGGACGAGCAGAATGCTGGGCAGCGCCATGCGGCGGCGGCGGGTGAAATATTCGGCGAGCAGCCACGCCGACCCGGCGACGAAGACCCCCGCGAGCGCCGGATGGATCGATTCACCGATCCACGCCACCGCGACCAGCAGGATCACCGCGGCAATGCTGACGAAAATATCGTTGAAACCGGTAATGAGCCGGAAGGATTCCTCATCCGCTCCGGGGGCGTCGCGCAGCGATGCAATATGCGTCCGAAAGGCGGTGGCCGCCTCCGGCGTCAAGACTTTTGCATCGACCGCAGCTTGCAGGTCGCTTTCGCTATACATCGGGGTCGTCCTTCTTAGACCGATCCCCTTGCCCCACGCAGGGCATAGCGATAGCGTATTGCTGTGTCAATACAGTGGGGCGCCATATCCTCCCTGTCGCTAAGCGATGGGGAGGGGACCGCCCGAAGGGTGGTGGAGGGGCCGATGCGCCCTCGCCCCTCCGTCAGCCCTGCGGGCTGCCACCTCCCCACCGCTGCGCGGCAGGGAGGAGCAACCACTCAGCCGAGCGCCTGCAAGGCCTTCATCACCACCATCGACTGTTCGCTGCCCGACTGGGGCACGATTTCGCCGGTGCGGTCGATGATCTTGTCCCACGCCGCGGCGACGCCTTCGGGCGTGCGCTGGTCTTCGGGGAGGGCGACGCCGGGGGTCGCGGTGATATAGGCGGCGTGATAGGCGCCTGCGCCCGCGCCGACGATCATGTTCGACGGCGCATCTTCGCTCACCAGGAACAGCGCGGCCGGCGCAACATTTTCGGGGGTGAATTTCTCGAACAGTTCGGGCGGGAAAATGTCTTCGGTCATGCGCGTGCCCGCGACCGGCGCGATCGTGTTGCAGCGGATGTTATATTTCGCGCCTTCGAGGTGCAGCGTCTTGGTAAGACCGGCAAGGCCGAGCTTCGCCGCGCCGTAATTGGCCTGACCGAAATTGCCGTAGAGGCCGGTCGACGAGGCGGTCATCAGGATGCGGCCATAGGCCTGGTCGCGCATCAGATCCCAGCATGCCTTGGTGACGTTGGCGCTGCCGAGCAGATGGACCTGCACGACGAGGTTGAAATCCTCCATCGTCATCTTGGCAAAGCTCTTGTCGCGCAGGATGCCGGCGTTGTTGATCAGGATGTGGACGCCGCCCCATTCCTCTTTCGCCTTGGCCACCATTTCGACCATATGCTCATATTCGGTGACGCTGCCGCCGTTCGACATGGCGGTGCCGCCCGCGGCGCGGATTTCCTCGACGACCTGCAGTGCGGCGTCCGAATGGCCGGTGCCGTCGCGGGCGCCGCCGAGGTCGTTGACGACGACCTTCGCGCCGCGCCGGGCGAGTTCGAGCGCATAGGCGCGGCCCAGGCCGCCGCCGGCGCCGGTGACAATGGCAACGCGGCCGTCAAATTTGATCGTCATGCTGATCTCCCATGAGGGGCATCCTGCGAAAGGTTGCCCAAGAAAACTGGCACGTCCTTAACCGCTCGCGGCGGGCAGACAAGGGGGGAGGGGCAATTTTGGCGGGTGCAACAAAATGCCGACTGTCATCGAAATGTAACCGAAATGACGTGCGACTGTCATTTGACCGTCATAACAGCGCCACCGGATCGTCACCTTTTCGCAATGGAGCCTTCTGCATGCGTCCGACCCTGACCGCCGCCCTGTTGGCGACGACGATGTTCTGCATCCCCACAACCGCGCATGCGCAGGCGATGAGTGCGGAGGAAGCCGCCGCGCTGCGCGCCGAACTGGCTGCCCTCAAGGCCAAGGTCGAGACGCTCGAAGACCGCCTCGATGCCGCGACCGCGCCGGGCGCCGTTCCATCGGGCACGGTGACCGCAGCGACGCCAGCACTCGCCCCGGTAACGGCCGCGGCAGCCCCCGCGAAACCCGGCCCGGACATCGCGTGGAAGGGCGCGCCCGAGATCAAGACCGCCGATGGCTGGAGCTTCAAGCCGCGCGGCCGCATCCAGCTCGATCTCGCCAGCATCGACGCGCCGCCGGGGGTTACCGACACGCATGGCGGCCTCGCGACCGAATTCCGCCGCGTGTATCTGGGCGTCGACGGCAAGATTCCGGGCGGAATCAGCTACCGCGTCGAGGCGGATGTCGCGAACAGCTCGGTCGAACTGACCGACGTCTATCTGACCTATGGCACCGGCCCGCTCTCGATCACCGCCGGGCAGATCAAACCTTTCTGGTCGCTCGAGGAAATGACGAGCGATCTCTTCACCAGCTTCGCTGAACGCGCCGCCTTTACCCAAGCCTTCGGTTTCGAGCGGCGCGTCGGCCTGTCGGGCCAGTACAAGGGCAAAGCGCTGCTCGTGCAGGGCGGGGTGTTCGGCGACAATGCCAACGACCTGCTGAGCGATTCGGACAATAGTATGAGCGTCGACGGCCGGTTGGTGTGGATGCCCCGCTTCGGCGATACCCAGCTTCACCTCGGGGCGTCGGCGCACTGGCGCAAGGCGAATGACGGGCCGAGCGCGGTGCGTTACGCCGCGCGGCCCTTTGTCCACACGACGAACAGCCGGCTTGTCGACACCGGCACATTCACCGCGACGAGCGAGCGCGGACTGGGGCTTGAGGGCGCATTGATCGCCGGCCCCTTCCACGTCGCCAGCGAAGGCTTCTGGCAGACCGCGCGCCGCCCTGGCCTTGCCGACCCGACCTTCTTTGGCGGCTATGCCGAAGTCGGCTATGTGCTGACGCGCGGCGATCGCCGCGGTTACAAAGACGGCAGCTTCGACCGGCTCGTGCCGTCGCGCCCGATCACCGCGGGCGGCCCCGGCGCGATCGAGATCAACGCCCGGTACGACCATCTCGACCTCAGCGATGCGGGGATCACCGGAGGGCGCCAGCGCACGCTGGGCGTCGCGGTTGTGTGGGCACCGATCCCCTATCTGCGCCTGACCGCCAATTACGGCCATCTGATGTACGACGATGCCGCGATCGGCAGCACGAGCGGCGACCGCAACTATTCGGCCGACGCCTTCGGCCTGCGGACGCAGATCGACTTCTGATTGGGGGAGTCTGCTTTGAGGCGGGGAGCTGACCTTGCGCCTTGTGTAATCCTCGGCCAGCATCCACGAATGACAGAGGATCGGGTTCGCTTGCGAGCAAGCATTCAGTTTCTTTCGATGGAAGAAGGCGGTCGAAGTTCACCGCTGTTGGGCGGTGGCAGCTACAGGCCTAACCACAACTTCTTCGGCCCGGACGACCGCGAGATGTGCATGGGTTTCATCGAGTTACCTGAGGGCCAGCAAGTAGCGCCTAACGATACCATCCAAACAGAAATGACACTCCGGATTTATCCAACTGTTAAGCCCGAAATTAGCGTCGGTCGGCAGTGGCGCATTCAAGAAGGCGCTAGGCTGGTGGCGGTGGGCACCATACTTGAGATACTGGATCTCGTCGCGTGAATGTCCGCAACCGGTCGATACTGTTGAAAAAGTCGACCGCCGCACGGCGCCCGTCGAATTACAGTAATAATGATTCATGAAGTCTCGGCTGCGCGAACGATCGATGCGCATAAGCAACTAGCTTGATTCTAATATTGCTCGCCAAAACCCCTTTCGGACTTTTTCAACAGCATCGGTCGGAAGCCGTCAATTACAGAGCCGCCCCGCAAGCGAATCTTCTGCCCGATCAGACGCTTTTCCCCGCGTCGAGCGCATAGCCTGCGGATCGCACGGTCCGGATGATGTCGGCGGTGCCGGGCAGGTTGATCGCCTTGCGCAGGCGCCGGATATGGACGTCGACGGTGCGCAGTTCGATGTCGCTGTCCTGGCCCCAGACGCTGTCGAGCAATTGTCCACGCGAAAAGACGCGGCCGGGATGCTCCATGAAGTGGCGCAGCAGGCGAAATTCGGTCGGCCCCATGCTGACCACCTGACCGCCGCGGACCACCTTGTGCGCCACCGAATCGAGCTCGATGTCGGCATAGGCCAGGATCTCGCCGGCCAGCGCCGGGCGCAGGCGGCGCAGCACCGCAGAAACGCGCGCCACCAGTTCGCGCGGGCTGAACGGTTTGGTGACATAATCATCGGCACCGGTTTCGAGGCCGCGGATGCGGTCCTCTTCCTCGCCGCGCGCGGTCAGCATGATGATCGGCACATTCGCCGATTTCGGGTTGCGGCGCAGGCGGCGGCACACCTCGATCCCCGGCAGGCTTTCGATCATCCAGTCGAGCAGGACGATGTCGGGCACGCGTTCCTCGACGAGGACGAGCGCCTGCTCGCCGTCGGGGGTCTGGCGGACCGAAAAACCTTCGCGGGCGAAATGCCAGACGATGAGTTCGGCGATCGCCTCGTCATCCTCGATCAGCAGCAGGTCGGGCTGCGGCATCAGCCTTGCTCCTTCTCCGCCGTCGCGCTGTCTTCGGGCGTTTCGCCGCGTTCGCGCTCCTCCATCCGCTCACCGGTGACGACATAATAGACCATCTCGGCGATGTTGGTCGCATGGTCGCCCATGCGTTCCAGATTCTTGGCGACGAACAGCAGATGCGCGCTCTCGGTAATATATTTCGGATTTTCCATCATGAAGGTGACAAGCGTGCGGAAGATGCTGTTGTAGAAATCGTCGACATTCTTGTCGCGCACCGTGACCCGCACCGCGAGGTCGGCGTCGCGCGCAGCGAAGCTGTCGAGCGCGTCGTGGATCAGCTCGGCGACGATCGCCGACATCGACATCAGCACCGGGATCGATTCGATCGATCGCGTCTGGTCCATCAGCGCAACGCGCTTGGCGATATTCTTCGCATAGTCGCCGATCCGTTCGACGACCGACACGATCTTGAGCGCCGCGATCATCTCGCGCAGATCGTCGGCCATCGGGGCGCGGAGCGCGATCGTCTGCACCGTGAGCTGTTCGACTTCGGCTTCGAGAGCGTCGATCTTCTTGTCGCCCTCCACCACTTGCGCCGCGAGGGCGAGGTCGCCCTTGCTGAGCGCGGTCATGGCCTGGAGCAGCGCCTGTTCGGCGCGCCCGCCCATTTCGCTGATCAGGCCGCGGAGGCGATTGATGTCCTCGTCGAACGCCTTGACCGTATGATCGTTCACAACTGCCATCGTTCTCGTTCCTGTCCTTCTTCGCCCGCGCCTTAACCGTAGCGGCCGGTGATATAATCCTTGGTGCGTTCCTGCTTCGGGTTGGTGAAGATGTCGGTCGTCTTACCGTATTCGACCAGCGTCCCGAG
The DNA here is from genome assembly GCF_001610975.1 of Sphingopyxis terrae subsp. terrae NBRC 15098. Classification (NCBI taxonomy): domain Bacteria; kingdom Pseudomonadati; phylum Pseudomonadota; class Alphaproteobacteria; order Sphingomonadales; family Sphingopyxidaceae; genus Sphingopyxis; species Sphingopyxis terrae. The sequence goes on from NZ_CP013342.1 coordinate 2,774,405, forward strand.
GTGGAAAAAGGCGGTGCGCTGCGACACGCGGGCCGCCTGCTGCATGTTGTGCGTGACGATCACGATAGCATATTTTCCGCGCAGTTCGTGGATCAGCTCCTCGATCTTGGCGGTCGCGATCGGGTCGAGCGCCGAGCAGGGCTCGTCCATCAGGATGACTTCGGGGTCGACCGCAATCGCCCGCGCGATGCACAGGCGCTGTTGCTGGCCGCCCGACAGCGCGGTGCCGCTTTCACCCAGCCGGTCCTTGACCTCGTCCCACAGGCCGGCGCGGGTCAGCGCGCGCTCGACGATGACGTCGAGGTCGGCCTTGTTCGCGGCAAGCCCGTGGATGCGCGAGCCATAGGCGACATTGTCATAGATCGACTTGGGAAAGGGATTGGGCTTCTGGAACACCATGCCGACGCGCGCGCGCAACTGCACAACGTCCATCGACGGCGCGTAGATGTCCTCGCCATCGAGTTCAATCCGGCCGGTGACGCGCGCGCTGGCGACGGTGTCGTTCATGCGGTTGAGCGACCGCAGAAAGGTCGACTTGCCGCAGCCCGAGGGGCCGATGAAGGCGGTGACTAGGTCGGTGCCGACGTCGATCGACACGTCCTTGATCGCCTGCTTGTCGCCGTAGAAGACATTGACGCCCTCGGCGCGCATCTTGGGATCGGCGATGATCAGATCGTCGTTGGTCATGGTCAGGGAGCTCATTTTCACCAGCGTTTTTCGAACTTGTTACGGAGATAGATGGCAAGGGCGTTCATCGACAGCAGCACGAACAGCAGCACGATTATCGCCGCCGACGTCTTTTCGACGAAGCCGCGATCGACCTCGTCCGACCAGAGGAAAATCTGCATCGGCAGCACCGTCGAGGGCGAGCAGAGGCCGCCCGGAACGTCGCCGATGAAGGCGCGCATCCCGACGAGCAGCAGCGGCGCCGTCTCGCCCAGGGCGCGCGCCATGCCGATGATCGTGCCGGTCAGGATGCCGGGCAGGGCGAGCGGCAGGACATGGTGGAACACCACCTGCACGGGACTGGCCCCGACCCCCAATGCGGCGTCGCGGATGGACGGCGGCACCGACTTGATCGCGTTGCGGCTGGCGATGACGATCACCGGCATCGTCATCAGCGCCAGCGTCAGCCCGCCGACGAGCGGGCTGGCCTGGCAGAGGCCGAACCAATTGATGAACACCGCGAGCGCGAGCAGGCCGAAGATGATCGAGGGCACCGCGGCCAGATTGTTGATCGACACTTCGATCAGGTCGGTCCAGCGGTTCTTCGGCGCATATTCTTCCAGATAGAGCGCCGCGAGCACGCCGGTTGGAAAGGCGATCAGAAAGGCGATGAAGATCGTCATCAACGATCCCTTGAGCGCGCCCCAGATCCCCGCGACGGCAGGATCGGTCGCGTCGGCATTTTTGAAGAAGGGCGTGTGAAAGCCCGTCGACAGCTTGCCTTCCTTTTCAAGCGCATCGACCCGTTCGCCCAGCGCGCCTTTCGCGCCTTCCTTGGCGGCGATGTCGACCGCGCTCGATGCGGGGAGTTCGAACAGCGACTTGCCGTCGAGAAGCTCGGGATCGGCCTTGATCCGGGTGCGGACTTCCTTCCACGCATTTTCGCTGATCAGCTGCGACCCGTCCTTGCCCAGCGCCTCGTCCGCGGCAAAGGCGACGATGTCGGCGAGCCCGGCGTTGGCGATCACCTGATCGGCGTCGGCGTCCGACAATCGCGCCTTATCGACCGTCAGCGGCATCGCCTTGAAGTCGATCGGCACCGCGACATGGGTGTAGGTAAATCCGCGCGCGCCGTTGCCGACCATCACGAACAGCAGGAAGGCGAGGAAGAAGCCCGACAGCAGCACCGCGCCCAGCCCCATCGCCTTGAACCGGCGTTCGGCGGCGTAGCGGCCCGCGATGCGCTTTTGCATCGCCGCGCCTTTCCAGTCGGTCGGGGCGGTGTCTCTATTCATAAGCTTCGCGATACTTTTTGACGATGCGCAGGGCGACGATGTTGAGCAGCAGCGTGACGATGAACAGCACGAGGCCGAGCGCGAAGGCCGCGAGCGTCTTGGCGCTGTCGAACTCCTGGTCGCCGGTCAGCAGCTTGACGATCTGCGCCGTCACTGTGGTGACGCTGGCGAAGGGGTTGGCGGTGAGGTTGGCGGAGAGGCCCGCGGCCATCACCACGATCATTGTTTCGCCGATCGCGCGGCTGACCGCGAGCAAGATGCCGCCCATCACGCCCGGAAGCGCGGCGGGGATCAGCACCTGGCGGATCGTTTCGTTCGGCGTCGCGCCGAGCGCGAGGCTGCCGTCGCGCATCGCCTGCGGCACCGCGTTGATGCTGTCGTCGGCCATCGACGAGACGAAGGGGATGATCATCACCCCCATCACGATACCCGCGGCGAGCGCGCTTTCGGTGCTCGCATTCGGCACGCCCAGCATCACCGCAAAATTGCGCAGCGCGGGCGCGACGGTCAACGCCGCGAAATAGCCGTAAACGACGGTCGGCACGCCCGCCAGGATCTCTAGGCACGGCTTCACCCATTTGCGCACCGTCGGCGCCGCATATTGGGTGAGGTAGACCGCGGTCATCATCCCGATCGGGATCGCGACAATCATCGCGATGATCGCGCCGATCAGCACCGTGCCCCAGAACAGCGGGATGCCGCCGAAGGTGCCGGGCTGCGGCGAGCCGCTCTGCGGGTTCCAATAGGTGCCGAACAAAAGCTCGGTCGCGGGGACGAGGCGGAAGAAGCGGATCGATTCGAAGAGCAGCGAGAGCACGATGCCGAAGGTCGTCAGGATCGCGACGAGCGAGGCGATGAGCAGCAGCGCCATTACGATCCGCTCGACCCGCGTCCGCGCCCGGAAATTGGGCTTGATTCGCGTGAAGGCGTAAAGGCCGCCGGCGAGCGCCAGCGCGAGCATCGCCGCGATGCCGATCCACGCAAAACGGTGCGTCGCATCGGCATAGGGTTTGACGAGCGGTGCCGCCTCGGCGATGCGCACGGCGGCCTGCTTGCCCTGCGCGACGGCGCGTGCGTCGGACAGCATCGCGCCGCGTTCGAAGCCGAAGGCTGGCAGGCTCTGCGCCTCGGGACTGGCGAGCACCGCATTGGTGATCAGCGCCGGCGACATGCTCGACCAGACGGCAAGGAAGATCGCGGCGGGGGCGAACAGCCACAGCGCGACGTACCAGCCATGATATTGCGGCCGCGAATGCAGCCGGGTGCCCGCGCGGCCGGCGAGCAGCGCCGAGCGCGCCCGGCCGGCCAGCCAGCCGATCAGCGCAAGCCCCGCGATCAGGAGCAATAAAGCGGCGGCGTTGAAAGTCACATCGTCCCCGTTATCGTCTGGCCCGCCGCAACCCAAAGCGGCCGCGCGTGGCAATTTGATGACTCGGCGTCATAATTTCCGCCGTCATCGAACATGGCGTCATTGCGAGGAGCGAAGCGACGAAGCAATCTCCCGCCATCGGCATGGCGGTGCGCCGGCTGGAGATTGCTTCGCTTCGCTCGCAATGACGAAATCCCCGCAAAAAGCGGCGGCCGGGGCAGGGGGATGTGGCCCCCCGCGTCCCCGCCGCCGGCGGGGGAGATTATTTAAGCTCCGAACCGTCGAGCGGCGTCATGCCCTTCGCCGCGGCGGCGGCCTTCGCCGACACGTCGGGGGGCGAGATCACCAGGCCCTTGGCGGCCAGATAGCCGTCCTTCGCCGCACCCTTCAGGAATTCGGCGACATATTCGGCCAGGCCGGGGATCACGCCGACATGCGCCTTCTTGATATAGATGAACAGCGGGCGCGCGCCGGGATAGCTGCCGCCGGCGATCGTGTCATAGGTCGGGCTGACGCCCTGCACCGGAACCGCCTTGATCTTGTCCTTGTTCGCATCGAGGTACGAAAAGCCGAAGATGCCCAGGCTGTCGGGGTTCTTGTCGAGCTTCGAGATGATCAGATTATCATTCTCGCCCTGTTCGACATAGAAGGGCGCGCCGCGCAGGCCGGTGCACACCGCTTCATGCTTGTCCTTGTCGCTGTCCTTCAGCGCCTTCATCGCGGGGTCGGCGTCACAGCCCTTGCCCATGATCAGTTCCTTGAACGCGTCATAGGTGCCGCTGGTCGACGGCGGGCCGAAGACCGAAATGCCGACAGCGGGCAGCGCCGGGTTGACGTCTTTCCACGTCTTGGCGGTGTTGGGCTTGCCATAGGGGTTGGCGGCCAAAGCCTTATAGACATCTTCCTCGGTCAGCTTGAAGCCGGGGCCGCGCTGCGCTTCGCCCAGCGCGATGCCGTCGATGCCGACCTGGATTTCGACGATGTCCTTGACGCCATTCTTGACGCAGGTGTCGAATTCCTTCTTCTTCATGCGGCGCGAGGCGTTCGAGATGTCGGGGGTGTCACCGCCGACACCCTGGCAAAAGCGTTCGAAGCCGCCGCCGGTGCCGGTCGAATCGATCTTCGGCGTCTTGTTGCCCGTCGCTTCGGCGAATTTTTCGCCGACCGCAGTGGCAAAGGGATAGACGGTCGAGGAGCCGACGGCGCTGATATAATCGCGCGCGGCGCCGCCCGAGGAGGCCTGATCCTGACACGCCGAAAGCGCCAGCGCGGCGGTCGCGGCGCAGGCGAGCAGGCCGGTGGTGCGGGCAAATTTCTTCACCATGAAATGATCCTGTCGGGGGTCGTTACCGAACCAAGCCGCCACCCCCGCGGCGACTCGCTGAGGGCCATTTGGGGGTTTTGTGTGACGCGTTTGTGACAGGGAGTGTCATGGAAGTGTCATGGATGGCTATGCATTCTCGATCACGAGTATCGCATTGTGCAGTGCGGTATACGGTGTCTTTGTTTCGCCTTTCTGAGATCTAGGCCGTGTCGACAAAAGGGATTCCCAAACGCGCGTTTGGGAGTCCCTTTTGTCAACACGGCCTGGACAACTAGAGATAGGTCATTTCTGTATGGCAGGAAAGGTAACATGATCCTCATCACCGGCCACGTCATCCTGACCCCCGAGCATGGCGAGCGCATGATTGCGTTCGGCGCCGAGCATAGTGCGCGATCGCGGGGCGAGCCGGGGTGTCTGGCGCAACATTGCCATATCGATGCCGTGCCTCGACAGGCTGGGGATGGCTCGGCTTATGAATGTCTGACGTTCGTCGAGGAGTGGGAGAGCGTCGATGCGGTGCGCGCCCATTTCGCGCTGCCCGCCTCGCGCGCCTTCGTCGCCGACATGCGCCCCCTCTCGCCGCAACCGCCCGCGATCCGCATTTATGCCGCCGAGGATATTACGGCGAAGCTGATGGGGTAAATCTCCCCTCCCGCTTGCGGGAGGGGTTGGGGGTGGGCCGCGCGCCGGTGCGCGCATCCGATGTTGATTGCCCACCCCGCTGCGACTAGCGAACGGGTTCGCAAATCTCGCAGCCCCTCCCGCATGCGGGCGGGGAGAGATCAGGCCGGGGGCATATGACGGGGTTCGAATTCAGCTTTTCCTTTTTCGGCCTGATCCTGGGCCTCGCGCTGGCCGAGGGGCTCGGCGGGTTGGCGCGCGCGCTCAAAGCCAGCCACCGCGTCCGCATCGGCTGGCCGACCGCGCTGCTCGGCCTGTTCGTGTCGTGCGACGTGGTGACCTTCTGGATGTTCGGATGGAATCTGCGCGAGCTGTTGCCGCTGAACTGGCCGATCCTGTTCGGCGGCTTCGTCGTCACCGCGGTCTATTTCGTCGCGGCGAGCCTGGTCTTTCCCGACGATCCGGAGGCGTGGGACGACCTCAACGCCCATTTCGACAAACAGCGGCGGCTGGTGATCGGCGGCGTCTTGCTGGCCAATATCGCGCTGGTCGCCGTCACCTGGGCCTTTGTCGGACTCCCCAGGGCGGGCTCGTTGCGTGCCTTCATCCTCGCATGGTCCTTCTTCCCCGTCGCCGCGCTCGCGATCGCGGCAAAGGACCGCCGTATCGTCGTCGCCTGCCTGATCTGGCTCCTCGCGCTCTATCCGCTGTCGGCGGTGTGGCATTGATCCTTTAAAAATCGTCACCCCGGACATGCTCGGCGGTCATGGCCTTGGGACAGGTGGGCAAGTGTTCCCCGGCGAAAGTCGGGGCCATGACAGGGTGCGACACGTCATCTGGGCCCCGGCTTTCGCCGGGGATCACAGATGCGGGCTTGCCCCGCGTTCGTCGGCCCAGACCTGATCCTGGATGACAGGAGAGGGGGCCGCGCCCTATCTCTCCAGCAACGGCGCCAGATACTGCCCCGTGAAGCTGCGCAGTTCCTTCACCACCTGTTCGGGGGTGCCCGCCGCGACGATCTCGCCGCCCTTGACCCCGCCTTCCGGGCCGAGGTCGACGATCCAGTCGGCGGTCTTGATGACGTCGAGATTATGTTCGATCACCACCACGCTGTTGCCCTGATCGACGAGCGCCTGCAGCACTTCGAGCAGCTTGCGCACATCCTCGAAATGGAGGCCGGTCGTCGGTTCGTCGAGGATGTAGAGCGTCTGTCCGGTCGAGCGGCGCGAGAGTTCCTTGGCGAGCTTCACCCGCTGCGCCTCGCCGCCCGACAAGGTCGTCGCCTGCTGCCCGACCTTGATATAACCGAGACCGACGCGGACGAGCATCTCCATCTTGTCGCGGATCGCGGGCACCGCCTTGAAGAACTCCGCCGCATCCTCGACCGTCATGTCGAGCACGTCGGCGATGCTCATCCCCTTGAATTTCACCTCGAGCGTTTCGCGATTGTAGCGTTTGCCGTGGCACGTCTCGCACGTAACATAGACGTCGGGAAGGAAGTGCATCTCGATCTTGATGAGGCCGTCGCCGGTGCAGGTTTCGCAGCGCCCGCCCTTGACGTTGAAGCTGAAGCGGCCGGGCTTGTAACCGCGCGCCTGCGCCTCGGGCAGCCCCGCGAACCAGTCGCGGATTGTCGTGAAAGCGCCGGTGTACGTCGCGGGGTTCGAGCGCGGGGTGCGGCCGATCGGCGACTGGTCGATGTCGATCACCTTGTCGCAATGCTCAAGGCCGGTCAGGCTGTCGTGCGGCCCGGCGACGAGCCGCGCGCCGTTGAGCGTGCGCGCCGCGCTGGCATAGAGGGTGTCGATGACGAGGCTCGACTTGCCGCTGCCCGACAGGCCGGTGACGCAGGTGAAGGTGCCGAGCGGGATCGTCGCGGTGACATTCTGGAGGTTGTTGGCGCGCGCGCCCTTCAGCACCAGGTCGAACCCGTTGCCGGGGCGGCGGTGCGTCGGCACCTCGATCTTCTTCGCGCCGGTGAGGTAGGCCGCGGTCAGGCTCTTCTTGTTCGCCAGTACCTGTTTCAGCGTGCCTTCGGCGACGATCTCGCCGCCGTGGACACCCGCGCCGGGGCCCATGTCGACGACATAATCGGCGTGGCGGATCGCATCCTCGTCATGCTCGACGACGATCACCGTGTTGCCGAGGTCGCGGAGGCGCTTGAGCGTCGCGAGCAGCCGGTCGTTGTCGCGCTGGTGCAGGCCGATGCTCGGTTCGTCGAGCACGTAGAGCACGCCGGAGAGGCCGCTGCCGATTTGTGATGCAAGACGGATGCGCTGGCTTTCGCCACCGCTGAGCGTGCCGCTGGTGCGGTTGAGGTTGAGATAATCGAGCCCGACATTGTTGAGGAAGCCGAGCCGCTCGTTGATCTCTTTCAGAATCGCCTTGGCGATCTGGCGCTGCTGATCATTGAGCTTCTCGTCGAGCGCGCTGAACCAGGCGAGCGCGTCGGCGACCGAGCGCTGCGCCGACATGCTGATGTCCTCGCCCGCGATCTTGACCGCGAGCGGTTCGGGGCGCAGGCGCGCGCCGTGGCATGTCTCGCACGGCTGCGCGGTCTGATATTTGCCCAGCTCCTCGCGCATCCACGCGCTTTCGGTTTGGAGCATCCGGCGATTGAGGTTGCCGATCACGCCCTCGAACGCCTTGTGCGTCGTATAGGTGCGCCGGCCATCCTTGAAGGTCAGCTCGACCGGCTTGCCGCCGCTGCCATAAAGAATGATGAGCTGCACCTCGCCGGGCAGATCCTGCCACGGCGTGTCGAGGCCGAAACCATAGGCTTTGCCCAGGCTTTCGAGCACCTGCATATAATAGGGCGAGGGCGGGTTCGATTTCGCCCATGGCACGACGGCGCCTTTTTTCAGGCTGAGCGCATGGTTGGGGACGACGAGTTCGGGGTCGAATTCCAGCCGCTCGCCGAGGCCGTCGCATGCGGGACAAGCGCCCTGCGGCGCGTTGAAGCTGAACAGCCGCGGTTCGATCTCGGCGATCGTGAAGCCCGAAACGGGGCACGAAAATTTCTCGGAAAAGATGATGCGGTTGGCAGGGATACCGGCGCCTTTCATGGCGCCGCCGACGTCGCCGTCGCGTCCCGGAACGTCGCCGTCGGCAAGGTCGACATAGGCGAGCCCTTCGGCGAGTTTCAGCGCCGTCTCGAAACTGTCGGCAAGCCGCGTCGCGATCCCCTCGCGCACGACGATGCGATCGACCACGACCTCGATGTCATGCTTGTATTTCTTGTCGAGCGCCGGTGCGTCCTCGATCTCGTAAAATTCGCCGTCGATGCGGACGCGGGTGAAGCCGTCCTTCTGCCACTGCGCGAGTTCCTTCTTATATTCGCCCTTGCGCCCGCGCACGACGGGCGCGAGCAGATAGGCGCGCGTGCCCTCGGGCAGGTCCATCACCCGATCGACCATCTGGCTGACCGTTTGCGCCGAGATCGGCTCGCCCGTTGTGGGCGAATAGGGAATGCCGACACGCGCCCACAGCAGGCGCATATAGTCATAGATTTCCGTGACGGTGGCCACCGTCGAGCGCGGGTTACGGCTCGTCGTCTTCTGTTCGATGCTGATCGCCGGCGACAGCCCGTCGATATGTTCGACGTCGGGCTTCTGCATCATTTCCAGGAACTGGCGCGCATAGGCCGACAGGCTCTCGACATAGCGCCGCTGACCCTCGGCATAGATGGTGTCGAAGGCGAGGCTCGACTTGCCGCTGCCCGACAGGCCGGTGATGACGATCAGCGCATCGCGCGGCAGATCGACGTCGACGCCCTTCAGATTATGCTCGCGCGCGCCGCGCACCGAAATATGGGTGAGACTCATGGGGAGGGTATGTTCCAGATTTGTTCCGGCCGCGCAAGAGGGCGCCGCTCGCTCGAACGCCTAGATAGGAAGCGGCTGCTTTGCGCGCAACGGGGCGGCGATTCCACCAACGAACGAGTGCGTTCGACCAGCGGCCTGCATCTTGCTTGACCTGCGATTGGCGCGGGCGGACAAGTCGCCATGGCCTGCGGCGGATCGGCCCTTGAACCGTGCGCGGGGGTAGGAGACTGGGGAATGAAGATGTTTTTGGGCGGCCCCGCTGCCGTCGCTATCGCCGCCGCGCTGATCGCAGCACCTGTTCTGGCCCGCAATGCTGGCGCTGACGCTTCCTTGGTCGCTGCGACCGATGCTGCGGCCGGCGCCGAAGACGGGTCGCTCAAGCCGCTGACCTTCGGAAGCTGGGGCGTCGATCTGGGCGCGCGCGACACGTCAGTAAAGCCGGGCGACGATTTCGACAAATATGCCAATGGCGCATGGTTCGCGCGCACCGAAATTCCGGCCGATCAGGCATCGGCCGGCGTCGATTACGATGTCTATAATCTGACGCAGCGTCAGCTCCGCCAGCTCGTCATCGGCGCACCCGCGACCAGTCAGGTCGGCGGGCTTTATCAAAGCTTCATGGACGAAAAGCGCGTCGCACAATTGGGCACCAAGCCGCTGATGGCCGACATCGCTGCCGTCGCGGCGATCAAGGACAAGAGCGAAATGGCGCGCTTCATGGGCGCGTCGCAGGGAAGCTTCGGCGCCTCGATCGTGGGCGGCGGCCCCTATGCCGATCCCGACACGCCGACGGTCAACGTGCTGTGGCTCGGGCAGGGCGGGATCGGGCTTCCCGACCGCGATTATTATCTGAACGACAGCTTCAAGCCGCAGCGTGAGGCCTATCGCGCCTATATCGCGCGGACGATGAAGAGGATCGGTAACCCCGATCCCGAAAAGGCCGCCGATGCGGTGCTGGCGTTCGAGACCGAGATCGCCAAGGTGAGCTGGGCGATCGCCGAGCGCCGCGATCTGGGCAAGATCAACAACCCGATGTCGTCGGAGGCGCTGGCCGCCTATGCGCCCGGGCTCGACTGGAGCGCCTGGTTCGCGGGCGCCGACATTCCGGCGCAGAAGCGCATCATCGTCAACGAAAATACCGCGATCCGCGACATCGCAGCGCTCTATGGCAAGACGCCGCTCGACACGCTGAAGCTGTGGCAGGAATTCCATGTCGCCGACAATGCGGCCAATTATCTGTCCGACGACTGGGTCGACAGCCGCTTCGAATTCTCGAAGGCGCTGAGCGGCGTGACCGAGATGCGCCCGCGCTGGAAGCGCGGGCTGCGCCTTGTCGATAGCAGCCTGGGCGAGCTGGTTGGCGAGGAATATGCGAAGCAATATTTCCCGCCGAGTGCCAAGGCGAAGATGGAAACGCTCGTCGCCAATCTGAAGCTGGCGATGGGCGACCGCATCCGCGGCAACAGCTGGATGGCGCCCGCCACCAAGGAAGCCGCGCTCGCCAAGCTGGACAAGATGGACGTGATGGTCGGCTACCCCGACAAGTGGCGCGACTATTCGGGGCTCAAGATCGATCCCGCCGACCTCTACGGCAATGTGAAGCGCAGCGCGGCGTTCGAATATGCCTATCAGCTCGCCGACCTGGACAAGCCGGTCGACCGCAAGAAATGGTCGATGAACGCGCAGGAAGTGAACGCCTACAACGGCGGGCTTGAAAACAAGATCGTTTTCCCGGCCGGTATTCTGCAGGCGCCCTATTTCAGCGAGACGGTCGACGATGCGGTCAACTATGGCGCGATCGGCGCCGTGATCGGCCATGAAATCACTCATGGTTTCGACGATCAGGGGCGCAAGATCGATGCGAGCGGCGCCGTGCGCGACTGGTGGACCAAGGAAGATGCCGCGCGCTTCGATGCGCAGGCCAAGGGCTTCGGCGCGCAATATGCGACCTATGAGGCGGCGCCGGGTGCGTTCATCAACCCCGATCTGACGATGGGCGAGAATCTCGCCGACCTTGCGGGGCTCGAGGTCGCCTATGACGCCTATCACCGGTCGCTGAACGGCAAGGAAGCGCCAGTGATCGACGGGCTGACCGGCGATCAGCGCTTCTTCCTCGCCTTTGCGCAGGCGTGGCGTGACAAGGCGCGCGAGGATGCGACCAAGCAGCAGGTAGCGAGCGACCCGCACAGCCCGGCGCGCTGGCGCATCATCGGTCCGCTGCGCAACGTCGATGCCTGGTACAAGGCGTTCAACGTCGCGCCGGGGACCAAATATTATCTGAAGCCCGAGGATCGCACGCGCATTTGGTAAACCGGCGGCGCCCTTTTATCCCCTCCGCGCAATGCCGCTGGTCGCGGAACGCAACTTGCGGCAAAGCGTTGGACGGGCAGGGAGCTCGGTTTAAGGAGATTTCTTGATGACCAGATCGATTTTTGCCGCCGCGGTCGTCGCGGCGCTGATGAGTTCCGCGCCGGCGATGGCTCAGAAGCTGCCAGACGGCACGACCGCTCAGGAACGCGCGGATACCGCGAAGCTGAATGCCGAGCAGCTCGCGAAGGCCGATGCCGAAACCGCGCGCTATCAGCAGAGCGTTTCGCAATATGAGCAGCAAAAGGCTGCGATCGCCGAGCAGGCGGCCGCTGCGCAGGCGAAATATGCCGACGAAACCGCCGCTTATGAAGCGGAAAAGGCTCGCGTCGCGGCGATGGCCGCCGAAGAACGCCAAAAATGGGAAGCCGATGTCGCGGCATGCAAGGCGGGCGACACCAGCCGCTGTGCCAAGCCGCAGCCCAAGGAATAGTGCTGCCAATCGGCACGCGATCCCGTGAGATTAAAGGGGCTCCGACGACAGGTCGGGGCCCCTTTTTATTGGCGCGCTTCCGTTCGTCCGTTGGTCGCCCTTTGTAGGCGCTTCATCTTTCAATCGACTCGTCGCTGGGGCTGATCGAAGCGCGTATGAATGGCGCGAAAAATTGGCGCATTCCGTGGGTTGCGGGATGCGAGGCGACCAGACTTCCCCGGTTACGGCGCAGCGTGTCCCGCATCCCATAACGGATGAGAGGACTCTCCCATGTCACACCGTATTGCCAAATATTTGCTCATGACAGGCGCCGCTGCATTGTCGGCAGGCGCCGCCGCCCCGGTCGCGACTGCCGCCGAGGCGCGCGTCGCGGATACCGATGATGCGCCGACGGTCATCGTGCCGTACGGCGATCTCAATCTGAGCAGCGTCAAGGGCCGCGCTCGGCTGGAAACGCGCGTACGCATCGCCATTCGCGGCATGTGTCGTACCGATCCCCGAGCGACGCTGTCTCAGCGGGCGCAGGAACGCGACTGCATTGTCCATGCGCGTCGCAGCGCCGAACCGCAGATGGCGGCGTTGTTCGGTGGCAGCGATATGAAATTGGCACTTGAACGTCCGGCGGAGGTTGCCGTCCGCTAACCGGCGGTAGAGGCGGTCATGCGCCGTGCATGATCGCCTTTACGTCGTGCAGGTAAGTGCGACCGATCCGGTGTTGGCCGCCTTCGCCCAGGTCCACACTCCACGCGCCGTCGCCATGATGCTTGAGGCCGACGATGCCGTCGCGCCGGACCATTTTGGACCGGTGAATGCGCATGAACTGATCGGGGTTCATCCGCTCTTCCAATGATTTGATCGTCTGATGAATTAGCCAGCTGCGGCTGCCGACATAGAGGCGCATATAGTCGCGTTCGGCCTCGATCAGATCGACTTGCGCCGCATCGATGCGCAGCATTTCGCCGCGGTTCTGGACCCAGAATTCGTTGATCCACCGGCTCTTCGGCGGGGCGGCTCGCCCGGCGCTGCGCCATTCGCGAACGCGCGCGAGGGCTTTGGCGAGGCGATCGGGTGATACCGGCTTGAGCAGATAATCGACTGCGGCGACGTCGAAGGCTGCGACAGCATAGCGATCGAACGCCGTGACGAAGACGATGGCTGGCGGACAATCGAGCTTTTCGAGCGCGGTCGCCACCTCCAGCCCGTCGAGGTCGGGCATGGCGATATCGCAAAGCAACAGATCGGGCGCGAGCGCCTCGACCATGCGCAGCGCCGATGCGCCGTCGCTGGCGGTACCGACGAGCGAAACCCCGTCCTGCTGCCCCGCCAGAATCTGAAGCCGTTCGATCGCCAGCGGCTCGTCATCGACGATCAGGGTGCGCAGCGTCTGCAGCATGTCAGTGTCCTTCGCCCGCGATCGGCAGCCACAGCGATACCGCGAAGCCGCCGCTGTCCGACCGTCCCCATTCGCAGCCTGCCACCGGGCCGTAGCGTGTGATCAGCCGTTCGCGGACGTTGCCGAGCCCGAGGCCGGTGCCCGATTCGGGGGTCGGTGCGGCGGGGTCGATGTCATTTTCGATCCGGATCACGAGCAGCCCATATTCGCTGCTCGCCGACAGGCGGATCGCAATCCTTCCCTTGCTGGGAGCAACGCCATATTTGATCGCATTTTCGATGATCGGTTGCAGGATCAGCACGGGAACGCGCGCATTCTCCAGCGCTTTCGGCATCGTCACCTCGACCTGCAGGCGGTCGGGAAAGCGCGCCTGCTCGATCTGGAGATAAAGGCGCTGGAGCGCCATTTCCTCGTCGAGGCTGACGAGCTGTTCGGGATCGATCGCGAGGCTCGATCGCAGGAAGGACGACAGATTCATGATCATCGTCTCGGCCTCCGCCTGCGATCCGCGCATGACGAGCGTCGACAGCGAATTGAGCGTGTTGAACAGGAAGTGCGGGTTCACCTGATAGTGGAGCGCGCGCAGCTGCGCCGCCTGCGCCTCGACCCGGTAGCTGTTGGCGCGGCGCTCGACCGCGCGCATTTCGTTGGCATAGCCGAAGGCGACATAGAGCGCTGCCCATACCGCGAAGAAGAAATACCAGCGGATCGAGCTGTCGAGGATCAGCACCGTTTCCCAGGCAATGGGGAATTTGGACTGCACCTCTTCGATGATCTTCTGGGTATCGCCTGATGGAAACCAGTAGAAGAAGACGAGCAGATTGATGCTCGCGTAAATGACGACAAGCGGCACAGCGGCGCCCATCGCGACGGCAAGCCGCGCGCCAAAGCTTTTCGGCTGAACCCGCTGGATCAGCTGATAGAGGGTGAAGGTGCACAGGATACCGGCGATGACGACGATCGCGCGGCGGCCGATCGCACCCCATTGCTCGGCGGCCCCGGCCAGCAAGGCCAGCCCGGTCGTGATCAGGAAATAGATCAGCCACATCGCGATGATCGAACCGATCGCGACGCGGGGATTGACGCGGGCGTCCGACGCGCGCCAGCCCGGCGATGCGGCCAGCATGTGCGCACGCTGGTCGCGCAGCGTCTCTTTGCGGATGGTCATGTTCATTGCCGTCGCTTTTGCGCGAATATGGCGCAAAAAACTAGGTGCGCGCGCTGCGTCAGTCGAAGCCGCGCGCCTTTTGGTCGAAACGCGGCCGGTCAGGCGACGCGGGGTTGCGGCAGCGTGCGGCGCCAGTTGCCGCGGCGATAGACGATCCACGCCATCGTCAGCGACGCGAACGAGGAGAGCGGAAAGCTCCACCAGATCGCATCGCCGCCGAGCGCCGGGTAACCCAGATAATAGATGCCGAGGCGGATCGGGAACATCGACAGGAACAGGATGACGAGCGGTGGCACGACCGATCCGTTGGCGCGGAGCGTTCCGATCAGCACGATCGTCGTGCCGAAGGGCAGGAAGGTCCAGGTCGCGAGCAACTGGATATGGCGCGCGGCATCGATTGCCGCGGTATCGCCGCCGAGGAAAAGGGCGAGCGCAGCGCGGTCGAAAAGCAACAGCAGCGCGATCAGCACCCCGGTCATCATCAGGTTGATGGCGATGCCGCCGTTGGTGATCGTGGTGACGCGGTTCCACTTTGCAGCGCCGATATTCTGCGCGACCATTGCGCTGACCGCCGCGCCGACCGCGAGCGCGGGCATCTGGACATAGTTCCACAATTGCAGCGTCGCGCCATAGGCCGCGGCGGTGACGAGCCCTTCGCGATTGACCAGCCCGACCATCACCAGCCCGGCGCCCGAAATGACGAGCATCTGCGCGCCCATCGGCAGCCCCTTGCCGATGATGAAGCGCAGTTCCTCCATATTGGGGAGGAGGTATTTGAGCTCGGGTCCGCGCAGCCGCAGCACATGGTCGCGGGCATAGAACCAGCCGAGCATCGCGATCAGGCTGATCGTCCCGGCAATCGCCGTCGCGAGCGCGCTGCCCGCGATGCCGAGGCGCGGGAAGGGGGCGATGCCGAGGATCAGCAGTGGGTTGAGCGCGATGTCGAGAACGACCGACAACAGCATGAAGCGGAGCGGCGTCACCGCGTCGCCGGCACCGCGCGACGCCATCATCAGCGTCACCGCCAGCATGCTCGCCGGGATCGCGATGAAGGTCACGCGCAGATAATCATGTGCAAGGTCAAAGGCTTCTGGCGGGGTCTTGAGCCAATGCAGGATGGTGGTCGAGGCGAACCAGCCGACGATGGCGATGACGAGCGAGAAGATCAGCGCGAGGCCGACGACGGCACCGGTGGCGCGGCGTGCCGCGTCGGTATCGCCGCGCCCGATCGCCTGGCCGATCAGCACCGTCGCGGCCATTCCGAAGCCGAAGAAGGTCGCGAACATCAGGAACATGATGATGTTCGCATTGGCGGTCGCGGCGAGCGCGCTGCCGCCGAGGAACTGGCCGACCCACACCGAATTGATCGACCCCGACAGCGTCTGCAGCACGTTTGATGCGAGCGTCGGCAAGGCGAAGAGGATCAGCGTCTTCGCGATCGGCCCTTCGGTCAGGTTCATGCGTCCGGCGCCGCGCGCGGTCTGGCGCGGCGGAACCGGCGCGGCGGCGGGATCGGCAGCGGCGGCTACCGGCGTAACGGACGCGTCTTCGCTCACCCCAGCCGCGCCAGCGCGGCGGTCAGGCGGTCGGCCTCGGCCTCCTTGGCGGCATGGTCGGCGCGCGCCTTGTCGACCGCTTCGGGCTTGGCGCGTTCGACGAACGAGGGGTTGTTCAGCCGACCCGCGAGGCTGTCGCGTTCCTTGGCCGCGGCGGCGAGCGCCTTGGTCAGCCGCTCGCGCTCGGCGGCGATGTCGATCACGCCTTCGAGCGGGACGGTGATCGTCTCGCCCTCGACGACGAGCTGTGCCGAGGCACCAGCCGGAGCGGGATCGAAGCTGATCGCTTCGAGCCGCGCGAGGCGGTCGAGCTGCGCCGATAGCTTGTCGGTACGGCCCTTGAGCGATGCCGGAAAATGCGCGGTCAGGCGCGCGCCCGGCGGCAGGCCGAGCTCGGCCTTGGCGGTCCGCAGCTCGCTGACGAGCTTGATCAGCCAGTCGATGTCGGCGCTGGCGCCGGCGTCTTTCTCGGCCGCCGGAGCGGGCCATTTGGCGGTGATCAGCGGATAGTCGGCGCGGTCGCCGAGACCCGTCCACAGCTCTTCGGTGATGAAGGGCATGAAGGGGTGGAGCATGACGAGAATCTGGTCGAGCACCCAGCCGGCAACGGCCTTTGTCTCGCCGTCGATCGCGCCTCTCTCGACTTCGCTCGAGACAGGCTTGATCAGTTCCAGATACCAGTCGCAGAAACGGTCCCAGGCAAAGCTGTAGATCGCGTTCGCGGCCTCGTCGAAGCGATAGGCGGCGAAGGCGCTCTCCATCGCCGCGACGGTCGCGGCGACCTCGCCGATGATCCAGCGGTTGACCGGCAGCGTTGCGGCGGGGGCTTCGAAGCTGGTCGAGGCCGAAATGCCATTGGCTTCGCAGAAGCGCGCGGCGTTCCACAGCTTGGTCGCGAAGTTGCGATAGCCCGCGAGGCGCGCGTCATCCATCTTGATGTCGCGGCCCTGGCTTTCCATCGCCGCCATGAAGAAGCGCAGCGCGTCGGCCCCATACTGGTCGATGAGACCGAGCGGGTCGACGACATTGCCCTTCGACTTCGACATCTTCGCGCCGTCGGGCGCGCGGACGAGGCCGTGGAGATAGAGCGTCTTCCACGGCACGTCGCCCATGAACTCCATGCCCTGCATCGCCATGCGCGCATCCCAGAAGAAGAGGATGTCGAAGCCCGAGATGAGGACGTCGTTGGGGTAGTGGCGCTTTAAAAGCTCGGTGTTTTCAGGCCAGCCGAGCGTCGCGAAGGGCCAGAGCGCGGAGGAGAACCAGGTGTCGAGGACGTCCTCGTCTCGGGTCAGAGCGACGTCTGTGCCAGCCTGTGCCTGCGCTTCCTCTTCGGTCTCGGCAACGAAGATGCGGCCATCCTCGGCATACCAAGCCGGTATCCGGTGTCCCCACCAGAGTTGGCGCGAGACGCACCATGGCTGGATATTCTCCATCCAGTTAAAGAAGGTCTTTTCCCACGTCTTGGGCACGATGTTGATGCGGCCGTCGCGAACCGCCTGCATCGGCGGCTGCGCCAGCGTTTCGGCGTCGACATACCATTGGTCGGTCAGCCACGGCTCGATTACCACGCCGCCGCGGTCGCCGAAGGGGGTCTGGATCGTGCGCGGCTCGGCGTCATGTTCGTTGCCGTCCTTGTCGACGTGCGGGATCAGGAAGCCGGCTTCCTTCATCCGCGCCACGACCAGTTCGCGCGCGCCGTCTACGCCATCGCGCTTGAAGCGGTGGAGGCCGAGATATTCGTCCGGGATCAGGCCGTCGGCCGTCTGGATGACGTTCGCATCGCCATCGAACATGTTGAGCATTTCGCCGGGCTTGAACCCCGCGCGCTTGCCGACCTCGAAGTCGTTGAAATCATGCCCCGGCGTGATCTTCACCGCGCCCGAACCCAGTTCGGGGTCGGCATGTTCGTCGGCGACGATTTTGAAACGGCGGCCGGTGATCGGCTGGAGGATGTCCTTGCCGATCACGCTCTTGTAGCGCGCGTCATCGGGATGCACCGCGACCGCCATGTCGGCGAGCATCGTTTCGGGGCGTGTCGTCGCGACCTCGATATAATCGCGCCCATCGTCAAGCGTCACGCCGTCGGCAAGCGGATATTTGAAGTGCCAGAAGCCGCCCTGAACCTCGTGCGTTTCGACCTCGAGGTCGCTGATCGCGGTCTTGAGCTTGGGGTCCCAGTTCACCAGCCGCTTGTCGCGGTAGATCAGACCCTTTTTGTGCAGGTCGACGAACACCTTGACCACGGCGCGGGTGAAGTGCGGGTCCATCGTGAACTGCTCGCGCGACCAGTCCATCGAGCAGCCGAGGCGGCGGAGCTGGCCAGTGATCTGGCCGCCGCTTTCGGCCTTCCACTGCCAAACCTTTTCGACGAAGTCCTCGCGGCTGTAGTTGGTGCGCTTGTCCTGCCGCGCTTCCATCTGGCGTTCAACCACCATCTGCGTCGCGATGCCGGCATGGTCCATGCCGACGACCCACAGCACATCCTTGCCGCGCAGCCGCTCATAACGGACGAGCACGTCCTGCAGCGTGTTGTCGAGCGCATGGCCGATATGCAGCGCGCCGGTGACGTTCGGCGGCGGGTTGACGATCGTGAAGGGTGTCGCGTCGGGACGCGCGGGGCGATAGAGCCCGCGGCTTTCCCATTCGTGGGACCATTTCGCCTCGATAGCGGCGGGATCGAAGGTTTTTTCCATCGGCATAGCCGGGCGCCTTTGCCAGTCGGGGGGCGCAGCGGCAAGGGGGGACACGCATTTGCTGCAAGCCATCGCGTGTCCCCGCGAAGGCGGGGACCCATCTTCTGCCGGTTCCAACTTGCACCGGCCGGTGATGGGCTCCCGCCTTCGCGGGAGCACGCGGTCTTGCCTATTTCTTCAGATAGCTGTCCAACCAATTAAACACGGTCTGGTGCCACTGGACGCTGTTCGCGCCCTTCAGCACCCAATGGTTTTCGTCCGGAAAGACGAGCAGCTGCGACGGAACGCCGCGGCGCTGAAGCGCGGTGAAGGCGGCGAGGCCCTGCGTGTAGGGGATGCGGAAATCCTTCTCGCTGGTGATCACCAGCATCGGGGTTTTCCATTTGTCGACATGGTTCACCGGGTTCCATTTTTCATATTCTTCGGGAACCTTGAAATAGGGGCCGCCATGCTCCCATTCGTCGAACCACAATTCCTCGGTTTCATACGCCATCGCACGCGCGTCGAAGACGCCGTCGTGCTGGACGAGGCATTTGAAGCCGTCGGTCCACTGGCCGGCGATCCAGTTCATCATATAGCCGCCATAGGACGCGCCGAGCGCGCACGCGTTGGCGATGTCGAGCTGTGCATCCTGCTTGCCCGCCGCCGCGAGGCCGAGCTTCAGATCTTCGAGCGGCTTGCCGCCCCAATCCTTGTTGATGCTGTCGGTGAAAGCCTGCCCGTAACCCGTTGATCCGTGGAAATCGACGGTGACGACGCCATAGCCCTGCTGCGCGAACAGGCGGGGGTTCCAGCGCGTCGACCAGCTGTTGCCGAAGCTGCCCTGCGGACCGCCATGGACGATGAAGGCGACCGGCAGCTTCGCGGCGGCGGCGTTCGCGGGCTTCAGGATCATCCCCCACACCTTGTCGCCATTGGCGCCGGCGAACTGCATGCGATCGAGCCGCACCGGGTCGAATTCGGCCATGCGGTCGGCGTTGACCGCGGTGAGCTGCGTCACCTTGCCCTTGGCATCGCGGACATAGACGTCGGTGGGGGCTAGGGCGGTGTTGCGCGCATAGAGCAGCGCGCCGCCGGGCAGCACGCTGACGTCGCCGATATTGCCGTCGAAGGCTTCGTTCGACGCCTTCAGCCGTTCGACCTTGCCGGTCGCCGCGTCGACGCGGAACACCGGGTGATCGAGGACATCGTCGGCGGTGACGTAGAGCGCTTTGCCGTCGGGCGCCCAAGCGATCGAGGCGACCGAGCGATCCCACGCATCGGTCAGCTTCTTCGTCTCGCCGCTATCGAGGTTGCGGAGCATCAGCACCTGCCGGTCAGCCTCATAGCCCGGCCGCGCCATCGCGACATAGGCCAGCCATTTGCCGTCGGGCGACGGGGTGGGCAGGGTGTCGGTCGCCTGGTTCGCCTCGGTCAGATTGACCGGCATCATGCGGCTGTCGACCAGCCAGCTATAGATGTCGAGGTTGGTCGAGGTCGGCTCGTGGCGATCGGCCTTGCGCAGCGTGAAATAGACGGTGCGGCTGTCGGCGCCCCAGGCAAGCTCTTCGCCGCCGCCAAAGGGTTTCGACGGCGTGTCGCCGACCAGTCCGGCCGCGACCGGCCGCGCCGCGCTCGCCTTGCCGTCCGCCAGATTGAAAACGAAGGGGCGGCTGTGGGTGCCGGGGGTTTCCCATGTGTCCCAGTGACGGACGAAGCCGGTGCCGTCCTTGTAGAGCCGCCCGCTGCCGGGGCCGACGAGCGCGCCCTTGTCCTTTACGTCCTTCGCATCGCAGCCGAAATCGGCGCACTCCATCGGGATGTCGCCCCATGCGAGCAGGCGCGCGCCATCGGGCGAAATCTTGAAGCCCGCGACATCGGCCTTGGTATCGGTAACCTGCGTCGCGGCGCTGCCTGCGCTAGGATTTATCCGCCAGATCTGATCGCTGCCCGAGGCGTTCGAGAGGAAATAAAGGCTGCCGTCGGGCGCAAATGCGGGCGACGATTCATTCTTGCCGGGGGTATCGGCGATTCGTGCGGGCTCGGCGTCCTTGGCCTTGCGATCGACGAGCCAGAGCCCGGTCGAGCGCTTGTAGGTTTCGGGCGCTGTCTCGGTCATCTGGAACACGACCCACCGCCCGTCGGGCGAAGCCGTGGGCGCAGCGACGCGGCTGAGCGTCGCAAGATCGACCTCGGTCATCGGCCGGGCGAGAGCGGGCGTGCAAAGGGCGGCGGCGAGCGCGAGCGCGCTAGGGACGAGAATGTTACGCATGCCGTCGGTGTAGCGCTGCGGCGGGAAGGTTCAAGCCCCGAAGGCGGGTTTCAATATCTGCAATAAAATCCTCATGATGATCAAGGAGCATAAATAGAAAAGTAGCAATAATTTCCCAAGATAAACTATAAAATTATTCTTGCGCCGTCATTTTCTCTTCTATGTTAAATTTATAAATATCATAACTCATATAAAAATTTATTCTGCGGTATTTCTGATGAAGTCGGCGAATTCAACATGTCTGCAAGTGCAATCTTCATCTGTTTCAATGCGAGCAATGCGCTTGCGCAATAAGCTTTGAAGCGGTTCAGACAGATTGAATCGCAGATTTTCACTTAAATCCGTAGTGTCTGCCGCAATCCGAACGATTGGCGGAGCAGGCGCCTCGCCTGCTCTTCTAAGCATATGTTCTGCATCGACCGCGAGAATAAGCGCAGCTGCGGAGGCTAGAGCCGGCAGCGTCGCGGGATTTACATGGCCGCTGGCTCGGCAAATTTGAAGATTGGAGAAGCGGGTGTGCAGCGTCCAGTGCGACGAGCTGATCTCGATTTCACGGTGAAGGATAAGGCCAGTTTTCAGCCGTTCGGTTGCGTTGACAAGCGCGACGGCCTTTCGGCCATCGAGTCTCGGTCTTTTCAAAAGCGCCGGTACCGACGGAGAGTGAAGCAAGGCGTCATCATCGGCGACAATGCGCAGGCCGTCAGGAAAGCGGGGGAACAAGGCGCGCGCGTCGCGCGTCCAGCCTCGGAATATATGATATGGCGAAACCATGCCTGTTTCCGAGAAACCCGCAACCCAACGCGCGTCCATGGGTTGGATGGGGGCAGGCTCAAGATTCGGCATCTCAAATGGCGGACTGACATTATTGCTTCGACCGAGAGATTCAGGATGTCTGGCAAGGACGGGATCATCAACTCTTCCGCCTCGCGCTCGATCGTAGATCAGGCGGCAGGGTACCCCCAATGCCTGCAGATCGGCGGTACCGTATTGCGCTCCGGCGAGAAGGGGATGGCGCATTGCGCCATAGATCGCCCGCTTGAACAGCCACTCTTCCTTCGACCATGGCCCAGCCCAGTCGTGGGGGGCATCAGACATTTTTGCCACGAGCTGATTAACATGCCTCTGCCTGCCGTCATGATCATTCGCAAAATGGGGGCGGCGCGACCTCGTCACCGCCACGTCAATGTCGCCAACGCTATCCGCGCCTCGCATGAGGCTGCCAAATAGCCAGACTTGATCGACGTCCTGCACGCCATCCGGATTGCACCTGAGGGCTTCTATCCGATCCAGAAAGCTGTTCAGAACTGCCTGCGCCTTCGCCAAGGGCGTTCGCGGATTAGCCTTGGCAAGGGCGAGCGCCTCGCCGGTCTCGGTAAGTTTCGTTATCGTGGGATCGATCAACCCTCTGTCGAGGCATTCCTCGAATACGATGGCACCGTCGCTGCGTTCGGGAAACACGGTCTTCAGATCTATTGTCTTGCCTGGCGAGCGTGTTCGCGAGAAGCTGAGCAGCGCGCGCTTGAAAACCGAGGGCCGATAACCTGCTATCCGTGCGCTCCTGTCAAAGCTAATCCCCATGTCTTCAACTCCGGAGCTGCAACGCGTTCAGGGCAGATTGTTTTAACGATGGTCGCAAGGTGTTCGACCTGTCGCCGACGTGACGGCTGGAAGCATTGCCGTCCCGTCCGCCTGATTATCCAGAACTGCGCTGGGCCTTTCCACACGACGTTTGTACGCCAAGGCCTGTTTTTCTACGCCAGTCTGCCGCAACTCGGCCCAGTGGAGGCTCTGCGTCGTGACCGGCCGGCTCAGCATGCGGGAGTATGGCCACGCGTTCTCAAACGCCGGCGGTGTGTCGAGAGATGTCGGCTATCACCCGGAGCGCGGGTCTACACGTCACCCCGACACCGGTTCAGCGCTTCCATTTTGCGCTCGACCGATCTGCCGCTCACGTCATTTTCGTCCGCCATATTCTCATCCGTTAAGAGGGCGGTGCGCTGCCTCGAGAAGTGTTAGATAGTCAGGGGCGAACTGAGGCGTTGGCTTCGAGTTCGGCAATCCGCTCCGAGCAAACCGCGTGAACCGCGCGACCGAGTTCCTCGACGCAGCCGCCGAGCCATGTCAGCTCCTCTTCGGTGATGCGGTAATGCTTCGAGTAGCGCGCCTTCACATAGGCTTCCTTGAGCTTCTCGAAGCGTGAACGCTCGGCTTTCAGCTCGCGCGGCCAGGCATCGACCAAACGCATATCGATGCGCTCGGCCTGGGTACGCAGGAACCCGAGGTTGTGAACGTGCGGAGTGTAGAAGGTGCAGACCAGAAGGACGCAGTGGTAGAGACGCTCAGACGCCTGATGGAGATTGAACGCGGCGTAATTCTTCTGGCCGTCGCGTAAGCTGTAACCTGCCAACGTGCGAGCATAGAGAGCCGAGGGCATCCACTCGTCAAAATACTCCTGCGCCATTGCCAGCGCCTGCTGCGGCGTCTTGGGTTTCGGGGTGTGGAGCGGCTTGTCGTCGCTCTCGTAAAGCGCGATCCCGTCGCGCGCGACGTCCATGAAGAAATAGCGGCCGTGCGCGAGCCCGTCGTTCACCTCCTGCAGGGTGTGAACGATGAAGTTCACTGGCGTTTTGAGGGTCTGGTCGATCAAAATCTCACGGGCGAACCGGTCGTCGAGCTTCGACCAGACATCGACCTTGTCGATGAGCCGCTTGTCGCTGACGATGATGAGCAGGTCGAAGTCGGATCGATAGCCCTTGGCGGTGTGCGGTTCGTCGACCCAGCCCCCACGGGCATAGCTGCCATAGAGGATGATCTTGTCGATCCGCCCCTTCTTCTTCCAGCTCATCGTGCCGAGCGCCAATGCATCCTCGAACTCTTCGAAGATGATCGCCTTCACGCGCTCCAGCTCGCGCTGCTTATTGGCTGGAAGATGGTCGAGATCGGTTTTCATCGCTGGCGGCACCCTGTCGGTGCGGCGGCTGCTTGGCAAGGTCGAAGCGGCGCTAACGCCGACAGAATTGTCACCACCTGCGGTTCTTTCTATCGACGGCCTGCGCGATGACCCGCAGACTGAGGTTCATCGCTTGCGCGCGCGACCTCGGCAACATCGCTCGGGCGGTTGGTTTCTTCGTTCACCCGATCCTGGAAGGACAAGCGGATACGAAGCGCCCTTCAACCCGCAGCTAAGCTGGGACTTTGGGGACAGTTCGGGAGAGAGTGGGATTAGAACTTGGCGGTGCAGGTACCAGACCATCTGGGACCCGACTTGTTGCGGCATCCCAAATTGCCGTTATCTTGGCAGGAGCAGCTGAAGTTTTTGGCCGTAACGGCGCATAAAAACTAATTAAATCAAAGACTTGGCGGAGCGGGAGGGATTCGAACCCTCGATACGCTTTTGACGTATACTCACTTTCCAGGCGAGCGCCTTCGACCACTCGGCCACCGCTCCGCATATTGCACTGGAAGGCGCGCCCTAATCGCTTGGCGGGGCTTTCGCAAGTCGCATGGCCATGGCAGACAGGCGGCATGAAATATCTTCTGCTCGCCGCGGCTGCGGCATCGCTCGCCAGTCCCGTTCAAGCCCAGGAAGCGACTGAGGTGCCGTCGCCGGGCGAGATTGCGGCCGCGGCGCCCGCGAAGGACTGGGTTGCGATCCCGACGTCGGATCTGCTCGTGATGGACCTTGCGCCCGACGCCAAGGGCAAGGCGCGCCGCGTAGTCCTCCAGCTGATGCCCGCGCCGTTCAGTCAGGGTTGGATCGGCAATATCCGCAAGCTCGCCGCCGCTCACTGGTGGGACGGCACCAGCGTCAACCGAGTGCAGGATAATTATGTCGCGCAGTGGGGGGACGCGACCGAGAAGAAGCCTTTGCCCGAGGGTTTGGTAACGGTACCGGAGAGTGAATATTCGGTACTGCCCCACATCTTGGTGGCTCATGAAACCCGTAGTCCGGCCTTGCCGCCGTCCCCGCACCGATCGCGCGGCGATGCGTACGCAGAATTCACCGGTTTTGTCGCAGGCTGGCCTGTCGCCTATGATCATCAGAGCGAATGGCCCATTCATTGCTATGGGATGGTTGGCGTCGGCCGCAACATGTCGCCCGATACCGGTTCGGGCGCCGAGCTTTATGCCGTCATCGGCCACGCGCCGCGCCACCTCGACCGCAATATCGCGCTCGTCGGCCGCGTGATCAGCGGGATCGAGTATCTGTCGAGCCTGCCGCGTGGCACCGGGCCGCTCGGCTTTTACGAGGATGAAGCCGAGCGCGTCGGGATCCGCTCGATCAGGCTTGCCAGCGACCTGCCGGCGGCGGAGCAGCCGCGCTTCGAATATCTGTCGACCGACAGCGATGCCTTCACCGACTATGCCGACGCCCGCGCGAACCGCCGCGATCCCTTCTTCATCCGCCCTGCGGGCGGCGCTGATATCTGCAATATCCCCGTGCCGATCCGGCCCATCGCGGCGAAATAGGCGCGCGTGGAAGATTTCACCGTCACGACGCCGCTCTGGCGCTGGCAGTCGGCGACCGCGCCCGCAGCCTGGTTTTTCCTGACCATCGCGGGTGAGGCGGCAGACGGGATCCGCTTCGCAGCGATCGGCGGACAGTGGCTCGACGGCCGCAAGGGATTCGGGTCGGCAAAGGTCCGCGCGACCGTCGGTGATACCTGCTGGAATACGTCGGTCTTCCCGCACAAGGAAAGCGGCGGCTGGCTGCTGCCGGTCAAAGCGGCTGTGCGCAAGGCGGAGGGCTTGGCGGAAGGCGACGCGGTAACGGTGACGGTCAGTCTTTAAGTGCGTCGCCGGACTTTTCGTCGTGCGTCCGGGCTTCGCGCGTCTGCGCCTTGCGCTTGCGCAGGTTCGCGCGCAGCGCTTCCGCAAGGCGGCGTTCGCGCTCCAAATCGGCGGGGGAAGGCGTCTTGGACATTGCTGCGTCCATGCCCGCGAATTCGGCAAAAGGTCAAGCCTCGCACCTTGACAGGCGCGGGCCGCCCCGCCATAGGCCGCGCCTGCCCAGCGAGTGCGACGCCGCTCCGGGCCCGGATGCTGCTGTAGCTCAGTGGTAGAGCGCACCCTTGGTAAGGGTGAGGTCGAGAGTTCAATCCTCTCCAGCAGCACCATTCCCGATCTGACGAATGAGAATGGTTGTGATTGCCGGCATCCTTGCCGGACCGCCGGAGCGTGACTTGCAATGGCGGTTGCGACCCGCCAAGACGTTGCGATGGTCGATCAAATATTCGCGCCCGAAAACGCCGTATTCAGTGCAGCGCTCCTATTGATGCTTCTCGTCGGCGCCATGCAGGTAACTGGATTGGTCGGTGACCTCGATGCTGCGGACCTGGACGCCGACGGCGATGTGGGGCTGGCCGACGCCGTTCTGGCATGGGCGGGTATCGGCCGGGTGCCGCTATTGATGTGGCTGGTGATCTTTCTGGCGCTGTTCGGAGGTCTGGGGCTTGGGCTGCAGCAGTTGATGACGGCGCTAACCGGAGGCCCGGGTGACAATTTTCTCATGGTGCCGATTACGGCCGTCGCTGCCTTGCCGCCTACCGGAGTCGCGGCGCGCTTGGTCGGTCGGATATTTCCGTCCCTGGAAACCACAGCGATCGACCGCGACGAGCTTGTCGGCCTTTACGCTGAAATAAGCATCGGAACAGCCCGCGCGAGCAATCCCGCACGGGCACGCGTTGTCGATGCGCACGGGCAGGCGCATCAGATCATGGTCGAACCGGATACCGACGATCAGAAATTCGAGACGGGGGAAACCGTCCTGCTGGTAAAGCGCGACGGTGAAATATTTAAGGCCTATTCCCGGGGCGATTTTTATTTACCGCGGCTCGACTGATCGTAAAGTCCCGTGAGGGGCCTTCCGCTTTCGGAAAGCGAATCAACAGCAACGGGTGCTTGAATGATCGAAATTGCTATTTACGCGGGGATCGGCTTTGCCGTTCTACTGATCCTTGGATTGATCATTACGCGGCTCTATCGCCGTGCAACCAAGGAAATAGCCTTTGTCCGGACCGGGTTCCGAGGCGAGCGTGTTGTTATGAACGGCGGCGCTCTGGTTTTACCGGTGCTGCACGAAACCATGCCGGTCAACATGAACACCGTCCGGCTTGCCGTGGAGCGCAAGAATTCCGACGCGCTGATCACGCTCGATCGTTTGCGGATTGACGTGAAAGCGGAATTCTATGTCCGGGTCAGGCCCGACGCGGGGTCGATTGCGATGGCGGCGCAGACGTTGGGATTGCGCACGATGCAACCGGAAGCGCTGAAGGATCTTGTCGAAGGCAAGTTCGTCGATGCGCTGCGTTCGGTTGCGGCGGGCATGACGATGAATCAGCTGCACGAACAGCGCGCAGATTTTGTGCAGAAGGTGCAGCAGGTCAGCTCGAACGATCTTGCCATGAATGGCCTTGAACTGGAATCGGTGTCGCTGACTGGCCTCGATCAAACTTCGATCGAGCATTTCAATGCGAATAATGCCTTCGATGCCGAGGGCCTGACAAAGCTGACCGAGCAGATCGAAGCCCGGAAAAAGACGCGCAACGACATCGAGCAGGATACGCGCGTCCAGATGGAGAGTAAAAATCTGGAGGCTGAGCAGAAATCGCTCGAAATTCGCCGCGAAGAGGAATTCGCCAAGCTGGGGCAAGCG
Organism: Sphingopyxis terrae subsp. terrae NBRC 15098; assembly: GCF_001610975.1. Lineage (NCBI taxonomy): Bacteria > Pseudomonadati > Pseudomonadota > Alphaproteobacteria > Sphingomonadales > Sphingopyxidaceae > Sphingopyxis > Sphingopyxis terrae. The sequence continues at coordinate 2,802,023 of NZ_CP013342.1, forward strand.
CGTGAAATTGAAATTCGCCGGGCCGAACAGGCGGCCGAAATCGCGCGCGAGCAAGCCCAGCGCAATCAGGAATCCGAAAATGCGAGGATTCAGGCGAAGCAGTTGATCGACGCCAAGCAGATCGAAGCGGATCGTGCCATCGAGGAGGCGCGGATTGCGCAGGAACAGGCTATCGAACTGGCGCGGCAGGAGCAGCAAATCCTGATCCAGAACAAGAGCCGCGAAGAAAGCCAGGCGCGGGCCGAAGCTGATGCCGCGCGTGCGCTCGCGGTGGCGGCGGAGGAACAGGTCGCGACGTCCCGTGAAACCGAGGTCGCGGAGCGTTCGAAGCGGATCGAACTGATTGAGGCGGCGAAAGAGGCCGAGCGTCAGGCCATTTCGGTAAAGGTGGAAGCTGAAGCCGAGAAGGAAGCCGCCGCGAACCGCGCGGCTGCATTGCGGCTGGAGGCCGAGGGTGAGGCCGAAGCCGAAAAGCTGCGTGCGGAGGCTGCACGCGTCCGCTTCGAGGTCGAGGCGGCGGGTCAGCGCGCAATCAACGAGGCGGCAAATATTCTCTCGTCGAACCAGATATCGCTTCAGACCAAAATGGCATTGCTCAAGGTGCTGCCCGAAGTGGTCCGCGAGGCCGCTAAGCCAATGGAGGCGATCGATTCGATCAAGATCGTACAGGTCGATGGTCTTACCCAATCGGGAGGTGCCCCGCTGGCCGGCGATGGGCCGACGGGCGGGAGCGGCAACCTGGCAAGCAATGCCGTCTCAGCAGCGCTCGCCTATCGGGCACAGGCACCGGTCATTGACGGTTTGATGAAGGAACTGGGCTTCGATGGCGGTTCGCTCGATGCACTGGTTAAGGGTGCAACCGAGCTTGAAGAGAATCCGGCGCCGTCGCCAGCGCGTTCGAACCGGAAGGGATCGCCTAGCCGCACTGCGGCGGGCGATGGAGGCGATGAAGGCTGACGGAGCGAAGACGCCCGCCGTCGGGCCTAATGGGGGTTGGACACATGCCGCTGTTCGGATCGGCGTATCGTCGCTAGGGAAGGGGAATTGCTGCTGGGAGTGACGGATCATGGCGAGTGAGGGTGAAGGGCGGGGCGCGGACGGGCGTTGGTCCTTTCTGGTCATCCTGATCGCCATCTCGGCTGCTTTTGCGCTCGTTCTGTGGCCATTTCTGACGGCCATCCTCTGGGCGGTGATCGCGGCGATTCTGTTCACGCCGGTCTATCGCCGCTTGCTCGCGCGCATGCCCCGCTGGCCGAACAGCGCCGCCTTGCTGACCCTGCTACTGATCGTTGGGATCGTCATCCTGCCGGCGGCGATCCTGAGCGTGGCGCTGGTCGGGGAGGCGACGACGGTCTATCTGCGCATCCAGTCGGGTGATATCGACATTGCGCGTATTTTCGCGACCTTGTTCGCCGGACTGCCGGGTTGGGCGACGACCCTGCTTGCCAATCTGGGAGTCAAGGATCTCGCCGACGCGCGCGACATCTTCGGATCGGGCGCGGCCGACGGCGTGCGCGCGGTGCTGGGGCAGGCGCTGCTGTTCGGCCAGAGCATATTCGGGTTGCTCGTGAAGTTGAGTGTCGTGCTCTATCTCTCCTTCTTCCTGCTGCGCGACGGCGATGCGTTGCAGCGCCGTGTTGCGGCCGCCGTGCCGCTGCGCGCCGACCAGCTTGGCCTCCTCGTCGACCGTTTCATCGTGGTGGTGCGCGCGACGATCAAGGGCAGCATCGTTGTCGCGATCATCCAAGGGATGATCGGCGGGACGGTGCTGTGGATGCTCGGGGTTGAGGCGCCGCTGCTCTGGGGCGTGCTGATGGGCGCGGCATCGTTGATTCCCGCGGTGGGAACCGGACTCGTCTGGGTACCGATGGCGCTCTATCTCTTTTTCAGCGGGGCAATCTGGCAGGGAGCGGTGCTCGTTTTTTGCGGCCTCTTCGTCATCGGCATGGTCGACAATCTGCTGCGCCCGATCCTGGTGGGGCGCGAGACGCGCATCCCCGATTATGTCGTGCTGATCACGACACTGGGCGGCCTGCAATTGTTCGGGTTTCACGGCATCGTCATCGGGCCGGTGATCGCGGCGATGTTCATCGCGGTTTGGGATATAGCTGCGCAGATGCGCGGCGAAGCCCTGTCGCCGCCGGCCTAGCGTCCTGACCCTAGATCTTCGCTTCGAGCAGCCAGTCGTGAAACAGCTTGACCGCGGGCTGGCGCAGCGCGCGGGGGCGGCAGACGAACCAGTAGCTGTAAGGGCTGTCGACGTCGAAATCGAACAGACGCACTAGCCGCGGATCCTGCGCGTCGTCGAAATGATGACCGTGCATGAAAGCGACGCCGATGCCTTGTGCTGCAGCCTCTAGCATCAGCGGTCCCGAATCGAAGAAATCGGTCCCCATCGGTTCGAGATACGGCATGCCGATCGCATTGCGCCATTCGTTGAAGGTTTCAGGCATTTCGCGGTGCAGCAGGATCGTCGCGCGCTGCAGCTGTTCGGGCACCGCGATCGGGCGCTCGCCATCGGTCAGCCCCCGTGCAGCAATCGGGAACACCTTGTCCTGATCGAGCCGGGCGGCATAAAGTGCGGGATCAATTGCGCGGGCAAGGGCTATCGCAGCGTCGATGCCTTCGCCGAGCCGCGCTTCACCGTGCGACAGCGTGTCGATGTCGATGTGCAGTTCGGGATGCGCGCGGCGCAGTTCGGGCAGGCGCGGGAACAGGCGCTGCTGCGCAAAGAGCGGAAGCACGTTGAGGTGCAGGCGGACCGACGCGTCGGGGCTGCCGACCTGGCCGATAACGCTGCGTAGTTCGTCGAGGATGGGCGACAACTGGTCCTGCAGGTCGCGCCCTGCCTCGGTCAGTCGCAGCCCATGATGATGGCGGTCGAACAAAGGTCGACCGACGGCATGCTCTAGCGTCTGGATACGGCGCGATAGGGCAGGCATCGAAAGGCCAAGCTCGCTCGCGGCGGCCTTCACCGTGCCATGACGGGCAACCTCCAGAAAGGCTTCCATACTGCTGAGGGGAGGAAGGCGTGGCATGATCTGTCTCGATGGCGATGATGACATGCGTGTCAATCCCGCGCCAGACTTTTGTGCAGTGCGGCATGATTGGTCGGCGGTCCGAGGGTCGCAAATCGGGAACTGCCGTCCTATCTCTGCCGTTCTGAACTCTTTGTGGGAGATTGGCGTTGGCCGACGCACCGGTAAAAGAAAAGCAGGTCAAGCTTCAGGTGGCGACTCTGCGCGCAGAAGAAAGCGGCGCGGGGATCGCCCGGATTCCGCGCACCGCAATGGTCGAACTCGGCGTGACCGAGGGCGATGTCATCCAGATCAGTGGCAAGCGCGACACCGCGGCGCGTGTGGTCGCACCGTACGCCGAGGATGAGGGGATCGAGGTGATCCGCCTCGATGGTCTGCAACGCGCCAATGCGGGCGCCGGCGCGGGCGATATGGTGCACCTGAGCCGGGTCGAGATGCGGCCCGCGACACGCGTCGTTTTCGCGCCTGCACAGGAAAATCTGCGGCTGCAGGGCTCGGCCAATGCGCTCAAGCGCAGTTTCTTCGGCCGTCCGCTGGTCGCCGGCGATACGGTCGCGACCGCCGGGCAACAGCGCGTTCCCGCAGGCGATATGCCGCCGCAACTGCGCCAGATGCTCAACGCGCCCGCTTATGCGCTCGCCGAGGTGCGCCTGCTTGTTGTCTCGGCGAACCCGAAGGGCGTCGTGTTCATCGACGAAAGCACCGAAGTCGAGCTGCTGCCCGAATATCAGGAACCGCAGGACGCGCGGCGCACCGACGTTACCTATGACGATCTGGGCGGGCTTGGTGACACGATCAATCAGCTGCGCGAGATGGTCGAGCTGCCGCTGCGCTATCCCGAACTTTTCCAGCGGCTCGGCGTCGATCCGCCGCGCGGCGTACTGCTCCACGGCCCGCCGGGAACCGGCAAGACGCGGCTTGCGCGCGCTGTTGCGAACGAAAGCGATGCGCAATTCTTCCTGATCAACGGGCCGGAGATCATGGGCAGCGCCTATGGCGAGTCCGAAAAGCGCCTGCGCGAGATTTTCGAGGCCGCGACCAAAGCCGCGCCGTCGATCGTCTTCATCGACGAGATCGACTCGATCGCGCCGAAGCGTGGCCAGGTAACCGGCGAGGCCGAAAAGCGCATCGTCGCGCAGCTTCTGACGCTGATGGACGGGCTCGAACCGCGCACCAATCTGGTGGTCATTGCGGCAACAAACCGCCCCGACGCGATTGACGAGGCGCTGCGTCGTCCTGGCCGCTTCGACCGCGAGATCGTGATCGGTGTGCCCGATGAGAGCGGGCGCCGCGAGATACTCGCGATCCATACCCGCGGCATGCCGCTGGGTGACGACGTCGATCTGGGCGAGCTTGCGCGCACGACCTTTGGTTTTGTCGGGGCGGACATGGCCGCGCTGACGCGCGAGGCGGCCATCGAGGCGGTGCGGCGGATCATGCCCAAGCTGAACCTTGAGGAAGGAACGATCCCGCCCGAAGTTCTCGCGGAATTGCGCGTGACGCGCGACGACTTTCTGAATGCGCTGAAGCGCGTCCAACCGTCGGCGATGCGCGAGGTGATGGTGCAGGCGCCGAAAACGCGCTGGAGCGACATCGGAGGGCTCGACGCGGCGCGCGACAAGATGATCGAGGGCATCGAACTGCCGCTCAAACATCCCGAAGCGTTCCGCCGGCTGGGTATCCGCGCCGCCAAGGGCTTTCTGCTCTACGGCCCGCCAGGCACGGGTAAGACCTTGCTGGCAAAGGCGGCGGCGCGCGAGTCGGATGCGAATTTCATTGCGATCAAATCGTCCGATCTGCTGTCGAAATGGTATGGCGAGAGTGAGCAACAGATTGCCCGGTTGTTTGCACGCGCCCGCGCCGTCGCGCCGACGATCATCTTCATCGACGAACTCGACAGCCTGGTGCCGGCGCGCGGCAGCGGAACGTCGGGTGAGCCGCAGGTGACCGAGCGCGTCGTCAACACGATCCTGGCCGAGATGGACGGAATCGAAGAGATGCAATCGGTGATCGTCATCGGCGCGACAAACCGCCCGAACCTGATCGATCCCGCGCTGCTCCGCCCGGGACGGCTCGACGAATTGATCTATGTCTCGGTTCCGAATGCCGAGGGACGGAGGCGCATTCTAGAGATCCATACCGCCAAAATGCCGCTCGCCGACGATGTGTCGCTCGACGCCCTCGCCGAGCGCAGCGACCGCTTTACGGGCGCCGATCTGGAGGATCTGGTGCGCCGGGCGGGGCTTGCCGCGCTCAAGCGATCGATCGCGAGCGATCTCGTCACCATGGCCGATTTCGAAGCTGCGCTGAAGGATACCCGAGCTTCGGTCACGGAGGCGATGGAGCGCGACTATGAAAAAATCCAGGGCGAGATCAAGCAGCAGGCGATGAGCATCGACCCGATCGGCTTTTTCGCGCCCGGCATGCTGAAACCCGTTCGCGAGCAGAAGCACGCCGATGATGCGAAGGGCTGACGCGAAGCGCTAATGCTCAGTTTGTGGGCTGGTCCTGTCGTAAGGCGGACCAGCCCCAGAGGACGAGCCATCCGCAAAAAGCGGCCATCAGTCCGTAGCTGATCATCGGGTGCCAATTGTAGAGCAGGACGCCGATGGCGGGCGAGATGATATAGGCCGATCCATTGATCGACGCCGTCATCCCGGCGACGCTGCCTTGGTCGCGGCGCGGGACCGAGAGCGAGGCGCCGGCGGTAAATCCGGGCCGGAACAGTCCGAAGCCGAGCGAGGCGAGGGCGAAACCGATGACGATCGCGTGCAAATCCTGCGCCAGCCCGGTCATGAGGATGCCGACGCCCCCAAAAGCGGCGCCGTACAGGACGGTGGTGCGCGGGGTCATCTTGAGCAGCGGGATCAGCCCCCATTGCGAGAGCAGCGTCGCAAAGGCGCCGGCCATCAGCACGATACCCGTAATCGCTGCGCCTTCGTCGGGCCTCAGACGCAGATGCAGCCGGTCGAGAATGAGAAAGCCGATGACGCCGAGCATCATCGCCTGCGCCTGACCGCCGAAAAATCCCGCGAGCAGCCATGGGCGCACGCGCCGGTCGCGCCAGCCGAGCGATTCCTGCTCGGCGGGGTCGAGTTCATTCTCATCCTCGGCGGTCGGTTCGCCCGGTCCTGCGGAGAGCGGATAGGAGGCGATCGCACCGCGTGCCGCGAAGCGCGGCATATCGTCGGGAAGCCGCCAGCGCAGCATCACAAGCACCGTGAGGCCGATCAGGGCAAAGACGAGCAACGGCCCTGCAAGGCCGAAGATCGGGAGGATGAAGAAGGGCGCAACCGCGGGGCCGATCACCGTGCCGAGCCCGAAGGAGGAGGAGACCAGCGACAACGCCTGCGTGCGCTCCTCGGGATCGGTGCGTGCGGCAACATAGGCCTGGACCGCGGGCGGCGCGGCCGATCCAAAGCCGCCATAAAGACTGCGGAACAGCGCGAAGAGAATGAAGGTCGCGCCGGCGGCGAGCCAGCCCTGGAGCCCGGCCCACAAGGTCACGCCGCACAGCGCCATCGACAGGAAAAAACCGATGATTCCGCGCGCCATCAGCACCTTGCGCCCGCGCTTGTCCGACTGGCGCGCCCAATAGGGAGCGGTAAGCACCCAGAGCAAGGCCGACCAGCTGAACGCCAGGCTGACCCAGACATCGGGGATGTGAAGCTTGGCGCCGATGGCGGGAAGGATCGACTGCATTGCGGTATTGCCCGCGGCGGCGACGAGCATGATGGCGAAGAGGACAGCCATGCGATCGGCCGGAATCGAGCGCGTCATATTGCTCAATTCGTCCTCCCCCTGTTTTCCAACCATTTACCGCAAGTGCCTGTTTCCCTACACGCCGCCGGGCGTCTGTCCAGTGTCAAGACAGACTCTTTTCTTGCGCCGCCGCCACGATTTTGCCACTCCACCAAGAACCGCAACAACGCGAAAGCCATCATGACCAATCCGCGGGCGCAGGCCCAAGAATCGAAAATCGCGATGTCCCGTCGGATCCGCGAGAGGCTGAAGCGATTTTTTGGCCCTTGGGGTATGTTCGTGAAGGGATTCATCAAGCATCCCGTCATGGTCGGGTCGATCGTGCCCTCGTCACCGACGCTGATCCGCCACATGCTGCGGCCCGTCGACTGGAAGAATACCAAGCTGTTCGTCGAATATGGCCCCGGCGTCGGCACCTTTTGCCGCCCGGTGCTCGAACGGCTGGCGGGCGATGCGATGCTGATCGCGATCGACACGAACGAGGATTTCATCGCCTATCTGCGCAAGGAGATCCGCGACAGCCGCTTCGTTGCGGTGCATGGCTCCGCGGCAGACGTTGAAGAAATCGTCAAGGCGCACGGTTTCGACAAGGCCGATTATGTGCTGTCGGGTCTGCCCTTTTCGACGCTCCCGGCAGGCGTCGGGCCGGCGATCGCGGCAGCGACGCACCGCGTGCTACGCCCGGGCGGGGCCTTCCTCGTCTATCAGTTCCGCGCCCGCGCCCGCGATTTTCTCGCGGCACATTTCAAGCGTATCGACAATGCCTTCGAATGGGTCAATGTCCCGCCCTGCTTTCTGTTCTGGGGCTGGAAAGACTGAGCGCTGTCAAAGCTCGGGATCGGGTTCGGCGAGCCCGAAATTCAGCCGCCGCGATACCGTATAATCGGCCACACCGACCACGAACCAGGCAAGCGTCCAGCGCAGCCGGGTCAGCCAGCCAGCGCGGGCCTTGTGCGTTTCGGCGGTGATCACGTCGCAATCCTCTTCGAGTCCTGCGACGAAACCGCGCATGCGCTGTGCAAAGTCCGCATCCGCGATCCGCACCATGATCTCGACATTCACGAACAGGCTGCGCACGTCGAAATTGGCCGATCCGATATAGACGATGTCGTCGATGACGATCAGCTTAATGTGCAATTTGCACGGCCGATATTCCCAAACCGCCCCGCCTTTGCGCAGAAGATAGCCGTAGAGAAGGCGCGAGGCGCCGATCGTTGCGGCATTGTCAGATTTGCTCGCCATGACGAAACGTGCGCGCCCGAAGCGCGCGACGCGCCCGAGCCGGCGCAACATCCCCTGCGTCGGCGAGAAATAGGCCATCGCCATGTCGAGTTGCCGCGCCCCCTCGAGATCGGCGCGCACGGCGCGCGCCCATGGTGAGAGGCGCTGCGTCGGTCCGCCGACAAGCCAGGTCACGGCGCCATTTTCGACCGGCCATTCGCGGATCAGCCGCCGGAGCATGAGAAGCTTTCCGTCATGATGGACGGCATAGTCGCGGATTTGCGCGAACCACTGGGCGGCGCGCGCGACGCTCGGCCCGCGCAGGACCATCCCCAGATCGAACCAGCAGTCGGGGCGCGGTGCGCTCAGATAGTCGTCGGATATGTTGAAGCCGCCGGTGATCGCGATATCGCCGTCGATCAGGATCAGCTTTTGGTGGTTGCGGATCAGATAGCTCGATCGCCAGCGGCGGGAGAAATAGGTCACTTCGCCGCCTGCGTCGCGCAGCGGCACGAAGATGTTGTCGGACGTGTTCGACGATCCGAAACTGTCGATGACCGCGCGCACGCGGACGCCGCGCCGCGCCGCGCGGGCAAGGGCTTCTAGAACGTCGGTCCCTGCGCCGTCGCCCTCGAAGATATACATGACGAGATCGATGCTGCGGATAGCGCCATTGATCAGGGCGAGCAACCGGTCGAGCCGCGCGGCGCCGTCGAACAGCAGCTCGATCCGGTGCCCCGCCACATCGGCGCTCCAATGCAATCGCTCGCGGGCGGGGGCAGGGGGTTCGGTCATCGTGCCCCTGTCATAAGCAGGAGCCTCGAAGCGCCGCAAGCACCCCGGTTTTGTTGACATATCGGGTGCCGCCTGCTAGCGCGCAGCGCTTGCCGCCATGCCCATCGGGCTGGCCTCTCCTCATCTAAGGAAACAAGATGGCCCGCGTTACCGTCGAAGATTGCGTCGACAAAGTTCCCAACCGTTTCGATCTGGTGCTGCTTTCGGCGCATCGCGCCCGCGAAATTTCGGGCGGCTCGGAGCTGACCATCGATCGCGATCGCGACAAGAATCCGGTCGTCGCGCTGCGCGAGATCGCCGAACAGACGATTCGCCCCGTCGACCTCAAGGACGCGCTCACCGGATCGCTGCAGAAGGTTGTCGTCGACGATGACGATACGCCCGATGAAATCAGCTCGATCGCGCGCTCGGCCGAGGCGCTTCGCCTCACCGCCGCTGCGCCGCCGCGCAGCCCTGCGGGCGGCGGTGCCGATTTCGACTGAGGTCGACGAATGCATCACCGGAGGGGGCCGCGGGAAACCGCGGCCCTTCTTCGTTGGCGCGGCGTCTCGGTCGGGACGCTCAGGGAAGCTGCGCAAGCTCGGCGACACGGATCGCGCGCGAGGCGAGCATCGGTTCGATGATGATGCCGATGCGCCGTGCACGCGGTGACGCGACCTCGACATTATAGAGGCTGTTCGCGACGACATCGGCGATCTGCACGCCGTCCGAGCGGCGGCTGTCGGCGAGCGACGCGCGGCCCCAGCCGCCGAGCCCGGTCTGGATCGCCTCGCGGACATTTTCGAGAATTTTGGGATCGTAGCGGCCGTCGTCGATCACCACGTCGCTGCACACGCCGCCGGTTTCGGGAAGCCAGCTTCCGATCGCGAGATCAAGAAGCGCCGCGTAGAGCGCCAGATCGCTTGTCGGCTGGCCGTTGGCCGGCGGCTGGAGCCGCGCGCGTTTGGCGACGGCCACCCAGGCGCGTCCGCCGGCCCGGTCGAAAAGTTCGAGGAGATAGGCGCGCTCGGTCAGGCTGATACGGCTGCCCTTGAGTTCGCCGCGCAGGCCCGTCACGGCGCGAAAGCGCGCATGGATTTGCGCCGCGGCTTCGGGGGTAAGCATCACAGCGGCAAAGGTCATCGCACCGGCATTGAGGCCGCCCGATTCGTCGCAATAGATGGTCATGCCTGCGCCGCGCCCCGTACGTCGATCATTTGACGCGGCCGAAAAAGGCAACCGAGCGCGATCCGCCTGCCGGTACGGCGGTGCTCCAGAGCCAGCGGACGTGGGTCACGTCGGCATCGGTCGCCGCGCGCGGCGTTCCATCGGCGCCCGGGAGGGTGAGTCCCGCAAGATCGCCGAAGCTCTTGCCGCCGTCGACCGAGACACTGAAATCGGCGCGGTCGTTGGTGCCGTCGAAGGCCAGCCCCGCGGGGATCGGGTTGACGATGCGAACCCCCGTCGCCGGGCTGGGCCCGGGATTGGCGAACAGCAGCGTGACGCGCACGCGGTCGCCGGGAACGACCACGTCCGGGGCGACATAGGATTTGACGGGCTTGCCGCTGGCGACGCCGCTGATCTTCTCGAGTTCCACCGTAGAGGTCAGCGCACCCTTTTCCTGCGCGGCGACCATGGGCGCCGCGGCGCCAAGGCCCGCCGCGAGAATATATGCGATAAGCCTGCCGCGCATCATCTGGTCCTTCGAAAGGTGAAAATTGATCTGCTCAAGCAGGGCAGGGATAGCGTTTCCGCATCAGCCCGTCGAACGCCATGTTGATCGTCGTGCGGCTGCGGCTCTGCGGCGGATAGGTGCGAAGATGCGCGAGCCATTGCTCGGGGGTCAGCGTGCCGCTCTTGGGCGGGCAACTCGCCGATTTGCGCCCCGCTTTGCGGTCGGCCTCGATCCGCGCCTGATAGCGTTTGCCCGCCGCGATGACTTCGCTCTTGAGCCGGTCCGCCTCGGGCATGGCAAGCGCAAGCGGACCCAGCCGCTGCAGCGCTTCGGCGCGCTGGAGAAAGGCCGCTACGCTCATGTCGCCGGGCGACGCCGCGGTCAGAGCCAGCCAGGCGGCCAAGGCCGAAGCCATTTCGATGCGCTGCGTCCTGCCGTTCATCATGCCGCCGAAATCTCTCCCGCGCCCTGAATGCCGGCTGAATCGGCGATCGTCACGCGCCTTGTGGATGCGTGTCGCCAAAGGGGCGCGGTTTGCGCTTGATCTGCGGCAGGCCGCCAGCGTGCCCTTGAATGGGGGCGCCGGGCTTGTTCGCGTCGCTGTCGCGGCCAATGTCCTCGCCCTTGATCGCGCGGCGCGCCTCCTCGCCCGACAGCGTCTCATATTCGAGCAGCGCTCCTGCAAGCAGATGCAGCTCGTCGAGATGGTCGGTGAGCACCTTGCGCGCCGTCTTCTCGCCGTCCTCGACGAGGCGGCGGACTTCGGCGTCGATCAGCTTGGCGGTCTCCTCGGACATATTCTGCGCGCGCGAGACGCTGTGGCCGAGGAAAACCTCGTCCTGATTGTCGCGGTAGCGCAGCCAGCCGAGCTTGTCGGACATGCCATATTCCATGACCATCGAGCGCGCCATGTCGGTGGCCTGCTGGATGTCGTTCGACGCACCGGTATTAAGCTCGTCCTTGCCGTAGATGAGCTGTTCGGCGATGCGGCCGCCGAAGCAGAGCGCGAGGCGCGCCTTCATCTGCTTCATGCTCATCGAATAGCGGTCGCGTTCGGGAAGGTTCCACGTCACGCCCAGCGCGCGGCCGCGCGGGATGATCGTCACCTTGTGCAGCGGATCATTATGCTCGACATGGATCGACACGAGTGCGTGGCCCGCCTCGTGATAGGCGGTCGCCTTCTTTTCGTCCTCGGTCATCACCATCGAACGGCGTTCGGCGCCCATGAGCACCTTGTCCTTGGCTTCCTCGAACTCGCCCGACGCGATCAGGCGCTTGCCCTTGCGCGCCGCAAGCAGCGCGGCCTCGTTGGCGAGGTTGGCAAGGTCGGCGCCCGAAAAGCCGGGCGTGCCGCGCGCGATGCGGCGCAGGTCGACGTCGGGGGCGAGCGGCTTCTTGCGCGTATGGACCTCGAGGATCTTCTGGCGGCCTTCGATGTCGGGGCGCGGGACGACGACCTGGCGGTCGAACCGGCCCGGACGCAGCAGCGCGGGATCGAGAACGTCGGGACGGTTGGTCGCGGCGACGATGATAATGCCCTCGTTCGCTTCGAAGCCGTCCATTTCGACGAGCAGCTGGTTGAGCGTCTGTTCGCGCTCGTCATTGCCGTTGCCGAGGCCGGCACCGCGATGGCGGCCGACCGCGTCGATTTCGTCGATGAAGACAATGCACGGCGCGTTGCGTTTCGCCTGCTCGAACATGTCGCGGACCCGGCTGGCGCCCACGCCGACGAACATTTCGACGAAGTCTGAACCCGAGATGGTGAAGAAGGGGACGCCCGCCTCGCCCGCGATCGCGCGAGCGAGCAGCGTCTTGCCGGTCCCCGGCGAGCCGACGAGCAGTGCGCCCTTCGGAATCTGACCGCCAAGCTTTGAAAATTTGGTGGGGTCCTTCAGGAATTCGACGATTTCCTGCAACTCCTCGCGCGCCTCGTCGATGCCCGCGACATCGTCGAAGGTCACGCGGCCCTGCTTCTCGGTAAGCATCTTCGCGCGGCTCTTGCCGAAGCCCATCGCGCCCGACCCGTTATTTTTCTGAACCTGGCGGAAAACGAAGAAAGCGATGCCGAGGATCAACATGAAGGGCAGCGCCTGGATCAGCAGATAGACCCAGATATTGCCCTGATCGGTCGGCTTGCCGTCATATTTGACGCCATTGTCGTTGAGCAGCTTGAGCAGTTCGGGATCGCGGACGATATTGGCCGAAAAGCTTTCGCCGCTGTTCAGCTTGCCGGAAACGCGGTCGTCGGAGAGGACGACTTCCTTCACCGCGCCTTCCTGAACCTTTTGACGGAACTCCGAATAAGCCATCGGAGAACCCGTGCCCTGCGAGGCGCCGCCGAACATCGACGCGACGAGGAGCATGGCAAGCAGAATGCCGCTCCAGATCATCACGCTCTTCATCCAGGGGTTGCCCTGCGGTTCCTTGTCGTCCTGCATTCGGAGAATATCCCAATCAACGCCAGCATCGCGAGAAGCCGCGACCATAGGCTGCAAGATAGGAATATCCGGTTAAATGACAATGCGCCAAGCGCGATAAATTCAGCTTTTCCGCCGCGGCGCCGAGGAAATGCGCCAGATTGAGCCGTCGCGCTCGCCCGCGGCGTCGATCAACAGGCTGCCGACCATTGCGCGCCGGCCCTCGCGCATCGCCGCGATGACCGTGTCGAGGGTGACGCCCCGCAGCACGAGTCGCGGGTCGGCATGCGAAAGGCGGCGCATGACGATGCGGCGGAAAAGCTCGGGCGGATAGCCGAGATCGCGGATGACGGCCGTGTCGTCGACCTCGGGCCAGCTCGTGATCGCCTGGTCGACAGCCCAGTCGAGCGCCTCGTCGGCTTCGGCGAGCCAGCGCGCCGAGCGCGCGGCGGCTTCGGCGTCGATCGTGGACTGATAGCGCAGCGCATGGCGCAGCCGCGCCCGGTCGAAGCGCTCGTCACTGTTCGACGGGTCGTCGACGAACGGAATGTCCTGGTCGAGCGCGAGCCGCGTCAGGTCCATGTGCCGCCAGCCGAGCAGCGGGCGCAAAACCTGGCCGTTGCGGGCGCGGATCGAGGCAAGGCCGCCGACGCCGCTGCTGCGGTTGAGCCGCATGATCATCGTTTCGAGCTGATCGTCAGCATGGTGCGCGGTGACGATGAAGTCGATTCCCTGTTCGCGGCGCCAGCCGTCGAGCAGATCATAGCGCGCCGAGCGCGCGGCGGCCTGCAGCGAGCCCGCAATTGGACTATCCGGCGTCAGCGTCGCGTGGGGAATATGTTCACGCGCGCAGAAGGCCGCGACCATGCGCGCCTCTTCGGCCGAACCGCTGCGCAATCCGTGATCGACCGTCGCCGCCCGGACCTGCCCGGGCAGCAGCGAAGCCATCAGCCAGAGCAGCGCCATGCTGTCCGGGCCACCCGATACGGCGACGCCATAGTCACGGCGATGCCAGTCGGCGCCGACGAGCGCGGCGAGTTCGCCGCCGAGCCGCTCGACGGCGTCGCTGTCAACAGCCTGCTTTTGCTTTTGCGGCGGCAGCATCGTCGCGGACATCCTTCGGTGCCTTGTCGCCATAGACCTCATCCAGTTCGCGGAAGGCCTTGCAGGCGTCGGCTTTGCGCCCGAGCTTGTCGAGCGCTACTCCCATATACATCAGGCTGTGCGGCGCGCGGGGCCCGCTCGGCCGATCCTTGTAATTATTATAGAAAGCGACGGCGGCAAGGCTGGGCTTGCCTTCATCGAGATAGGCGCGCCCGAGCAGGTTCTGCGCATAGCTTGCCTGGTTGCTCTTCGGCCATTTTGCCACGACCTGTTTGAGCTGCGCCTGCGCCTCGGGATAGAGTTTGGCATCCCACAGGCGGAAGCCGTAGGTATAGGCATCTTCGGCTTCGTTGCCGGTCGCCGGAATTTCGACCTTCTTGACGAGCGCGAGCCGGTTGGCGTCGGGTTTGCTCGCGGCGGGCGTCGTCGTCGAGGGCTTTTTGGTGGTCGTGGTCGTCGACGCCTGCGTCACCGTGGCAGGCTTGGTCGCCCCCGAACCCGATGCAAGCGGCAGACTTGCCGGGGTTTCACCGCCAATGGCGGGGGCGGCAAGGCGTTTTTCCATTTCGGCCTTATAGGCGGCGAACTGCTTTTCGAGTTCGCGTAGCTGATAGCTGTTCTGCTCGGTCTGGCCGGTGAGGGTCTGAAGCTGGGCTTCGAGCGCATCGACGCGCGCGGTGAGGTCGATGACCGGGGCATTGCCCTTCGCGCGCTCGCCGGGCGTGTTGTCGGGTGCGATCTCGCCCTCGAAGAAGGCGGGGCTGCCGCCGGGGAAAACCGAGCGCTGGACCGCCCGCATTTCCTTTTCCAACCGCTCGACGCGCTTGTCGATCCCGGCGTCCTGCGCCTGTGCAACAGGCGCCGCTGTCAGCGCGATCATTGCCGCGCCGATCAAAGACCCTTGTAACTTCCTCATCTGCCGTGCGGCCCCCACCAGTTAACTATCTTGTCTCTATGCTCTCATAACGCCGCAAACGGCGGATACGCAAACCCATTTCGGCGCGCGGCCGCGTCGATCCGTCGGGAACGGAGACGAATCAGGGGCGCGCGGAGGCGCCTTTCGCCTTGGGCAGCGGCACCGTCGCGGTACTGCCGCTTCCTTCGGCGCGCGCCACGAGGTCGGCGGGTTTGAGCGAGATTCCCTTGACGAGCGTATCGGCGGGGCCGGTCGCGCCGACGTCGCGGCCGCCGACGGTGATCTTGAGCGCCTGCGGGCGGCTCGTGCGCAGCGTGAACTGCTCGATATAGGCTGCGGGAACCTCATAGGTTTCGCCGGCGTCGAGCGTCCGCCAATTCTCGGTCTTGCCGGTCGCATCGTCGAACCCGATCCACACTTCGGAAAGGCCGGTAAGCACGACGGGGGCGTTTGCCGGCACTGCCGCGTTCGGCGCGCCCGCCTTGGGGGTGCCTGCCGCCGGGGTGGCGGCAGCAGGGGCTTCTGACGCGTCGGCGTCGGCATTTTGTGCCGCGATCAGCGCCTCATCGGGTTCTACCGACAGGAAGCGCCACACGCCATAGGCCGAGACCAGCAAGAGCGCGACGATGACGAGCGTCCAGGTCAACCGTGCGGTCGGCAGGCGGGCGGGGTCGGTCGGCTCATAAGCTTCGTAGAGCGGCCGCGCGCCATATTCATCCTCGTCGAGTTCGCGGCGAAGCTCGGCGGCGATTTCGGCTTCGGGCAGATCGAGCGCGCGGGCATAGGCGCGGGCGAAGCCGGTGACATAAGTTCGGCCCGGAAGTTCCGAGAATTCCGAGTTTTCTATGGCCTGAAGATGCCGCTGGGTCACACGCGTACGCGTCGCGATGTCGGCGAGCGAAAGCCCCGCCGCCTCGCGCGCTAGGCGAAGCCGGTCGCCGGTGCGCGTGATCGCCAACTCGCCCTGCTGCGGGGCGACGTCCTCATCTGCCATTGCTGTCTCCGTGCCGGTCGCTTGCAACCCGTTTCGACCGTGTCGCCTCGTTCTCGCATTGTGGACGCGCGAAAGTCAAATGAAGTTCCGCAAACAACAGGCCGAAAGGAAGCGGATTCCGGACTGCCGGAAAAGCCGACTTGCCGAGACGAGGGCAGGGCAGGGAACATTCGCCGCCGCTCATCCGTTCCATTCTCAGTTCCCGCGAAACAAAGCGCGCGAATCCGGATGATTAGGTGTCGAAAGGAATTCATCATGTTCAAATGGGCGTTGATCTTCGCCGTGATCGCATTGCTCGCGGCCGTTCTCGGCTTTTCCGGCGTGGCCGGCGCGGCGGCCGGGATTGCCAAAATCCTCTTCTTCGTCGGCTTGGCCCTGGTTGTTCTCTTCCTCGTCCTCGGTTCGGCCGCGGCGAAGAAGATCAGCTGACAGGTCGCGACATAAGCGACGAAAAAAAGCGGGCGGCTTCAAGTCGCCCGCATTTTTTGTGCGCAATCGGGGGGGCGGCTCCTGCCGCCATCCGGCGATGGGGCGCTAGCTGTCAGAGCACATATTTGCTGAGATCTGTGTCCCCCACGACATCGGCGAGTTGCTTGTCGACATAGGCGGCGTCGATTTCGAGCGTCGTGCCGGGCATATCCTCGGCAGTGAAGCTCACTTCCTCGACAAGCCGCTCCATGATCGTCTGGAGCCGGCGGGCCCCGATATTCTCGACCTTTTCGTTCACCTCTGCCGCGAGCCGGGCGACGCGTGCGATCGCATCGGCGGTGAAGCTGAGCGTGACCCCTTCGGTCCCGAGCAGCGCGGCATATTGCTCGGGCAGGCCCGCCTTGGTTTCGCTGAGGATGCGAACGAAATCCTCCTCGCTTAGCGCCCCCAGTTCGACGCGGATCGGCAGGCGACCCTGCAATTCGGGGAGCAGGTCGCTGGGCTTGGCGACGTGGAACGCGCCGCTGGCGATGAAGAGGATATGATCGGTCTTCATCGGCCCATATTTGGTTGCGACGGTCGTCCCTTCGATGAGCGGCAGCAGGTCGCGCTGGACGCCCTCGCGGCTGATCGAGCCGCCGCGCACGTCGCTGACCGCGATCTTGTCGATCTCGTCGAGGAACACGATGCCATTGGCTTCGGCATCGGCGAGCGCGACGCGCGCGACATCGTCCTGATCGAGCCGCTTGTCCTGCTCTTCCTCGATCAGCCGCGTCGCAGCGTCTATGACCTTCATCTTGCGGCGCTTCTTGGGCAGGCCGCCCATCGCCTTGCCGAGCATGTCGGAGAGGTTGATCATGCTCATCTGGCCGGGCTGTCCGGGCAGATCGAACGGCATGCCGGGGGCGTCGGAGACCTCGATTTCGACCTCGCTATCGTCGAGATGACCTTCGCGGATACGCTGGCGGAAGCTCTGGCGTGTAGCTTCGCTGGCGCCCTTGCCCGTCAGGGCGTCGAGCAGCCGCTCCATCGCAGCTTCTTCGGCGGCCGCGCGCACCGCGCCGCGGCGGCGATCTTTCTCGAGGCGCACCGCTTCCTCAACCAGGTCGCGGGCGATCTGCTCGACGTCGCGGCCGACATAGCCGACTTCGGTGAACTTGGTCGCCTCGACCTTGATAAAGGGGGCGTCGGCAAGCTTGGCCAGGCGGCGCGAAATCTCGGTCTTGCCGCAGCCGGTGGGGCCGATCATCAGGATATTCTTGGGGCTGACCTCATCGCGTAAGTCGGGCGCGAGCTGCTGGCGGCGCCAGCGATTGCGGAGCGCAACGGCGACCGCGCGCTTGGCGTCCTTCTGGCCGATGATGTGCGTGTCGAGTGCGGCGACGATCGCCTTCGGAGTCAAATCCTTGTTCATGATATTATGCCTGAATTTCGATGGTTTCGAGCGTGGTCTGGTCGTTGGTGTAGACGCAGATATCGGCGGCGACCTGCATCGCCTTTTTCGCCAGCACCTCGGGGTCCTTTTCATAATCGGCGAGTGCGCGCGCCGCCGACAGCGCGAAATTGCCGCCCGAGCCGATCGCGGCGATGCCGCCGAGCGGTTCGAGGACGTCGCCGTTGCCGGTGATGACGAGCGTTACTTCCTTGTCGGCGACGATCATCATCGCTTCCAGATTGCGCAGATATTTGTCGGTGCGCCAGTCCTTGGCGAGTTCGACGGCCGCGCGCAGCAACTGTCCATTATGGCGTTCGAGCTTGGCTTCGAGCCGCTCGAACAGGGTGAAGGCGTCGGCGGTCGCACCCGCGAAGCCGCCGATTACGCTGCCGTCGTGAAGGCGGCGGACCTTGCGGGCGTTGGGCTTCATCACCGTCTGCCCCATCGACACCTGACCGTCGCCGATTACGACGACCTTGTCTGCGTTGCGGGCGGAGAGGATGGTGGTTCCGTGCCAGGGCGCGTCACGGTGCGCGGTCGATTGGGTCATGCGGCGCGATATGGGTAAAGCGGCGCCGAGCCGCAAGGGGAGGTGCCGATCAGGCGGCCCAGCAGAGCAGCGCGCGGGCGCCCGGCGCCATTTCAAGCGAAGATAAGTCTTCGAGCAGGCCGACTGCGCCGAACGGCAAAGGGTCGTCTCCGATGCTGCAGCCGTCGGCCAGCGGAACGAGTGTCAGGCTTTGCCCGGTCGGTCCGACAAGGTCGCGATCGAAAGGCGCCGCCAGATGCAGGAGATGGAAGTGGGGCCCATCTACAAGGCGCTTGTTCGCCGCCGGGTCGATCGCGCAATGCGGCGCGCCGTGCGACGGCGCACCGTCGACAACCGCCAGCCCGTCATCAAGGTGCAAATCGCGCGGCCGGCCATAGTCGAAGAGGCGGTAGGTGCAGTCCGCATTCTGCTGCACCTCCACCAAGGTCAGCCCGCCGCCGATCGCGTGGATCGTGCCCGCCGCATTATAGAAGAATTCGCCCGCCTGCGCCGGCCGCCAATCGACCATGTCGACGATCGATCCATCCTGCGCCGCGGCGCGAAGTGCGGCCACGTCGGCGGGGGCTTTCAAGCCGAGGCCAAGTTCGGCCTCCGGTTCGGCGTCCAGGATCAGCCAGCATTCGTCCTTGCCGCGCGCATGTCCGGCGGCGCGTGCGCGGACATCGTCGGGGTGAACCTGAATCGACAGCCGCTCGGAGGTGAACAGGAATTTGATCATCAGTGGCGCGGCATCGCCGTCGGGATGCGCGAACCATATCTCGCCGATGCGCCTTTCGCCGAAGTCGCCGAATGCCGCGGGAATGTCGGTCCGTCCCCACGGCTTTTCGACGATATGCGGGGGAAGGCGGGTCAACATCGCAATGTCATGTGTCGCGTGCGCGAGGACGTCAAGCGACCGCGCGCATCAAGCGGCGCGATTGAGCCGGTTGGGGGTGCTCCCGCCGGGCTGGTCGAGCCAGAGACCGCGCGTGTCATAGACAATCTTGTCCGATCGTTCTTCGAGCGGGATCGATTTGAACAGGTCGTGATCGACGAGCACGATCAGCAGGTCGCACTTCGCGAGTGCGGTATCGAGGTCGATGAGTTCGGATCCGGTACCGGCGAATTCGGCCGGTAGGCCGCGCGCATAGGGCTCGACGATGTCGACCTGCTTGCCGAAGCGGCGAGCGAGGGCGACCGCCACCTCGACCGCGGGACTTTCGCGGAAATCATCGATGTTCGGTTTGAAGGCGAGGCCGAGGCAGGCGACGCGCGCCTGCGGGTGCTGCGACACCAGCATTTCGGCGGCGCCGATGACATGCGCGGTCTTCGCGAGATTGACTTCGCGCGCGGTACGGATCAGGCGGCTGTGATCGGGCGCCCCATGAACGAGGAACCAGGGATCGACGGCAATGCAATGGCCGCCGACGCCGGGGCCGGGCTGAAGGATGTTGACGCGCGGGTGGCGGTTGGCGAGGCGGATCACCTCCCAGACATCGACGCCCATTTCCTCGGCCATCATCGACAATTCATTGGCGAAGGCGATGTTGACATCGCGGTAGCTGTTTTCGACGAGCTTGACCATTTCGGCGGCGCGCGCCGAGGTCGTGATGCAGGCACCGCGCACGAACTGGCGGTAGAAAGTCATCGCACGGCGCGCACAGCGCGGCGTGATACCGCCAATACAGCGGTCATTATCGACCAGCTCGACCAGAATGCGGCCCGGGAGGACACGTTCCGGACAATAGGCGATGAAGATCTCGGCGGCACCGGCGCACGCGCCTGGCACCTTAAGGTCGGGTCGCAATTCGGCGATCAGCGCGGCGACCATTTCGGTCGTGCCGACGGGCGATGTCGATTCGAGGATGACAAGATTGCCGGCTTGCAATTTGGGCGCAATCGCGCGGGCTGCCGCCAGCACATAGCTGATGTCGGGGCGATGATCGGCGTCGTGCGGCGTCGGCACGGCGATCACGAAGCTGTCGGCGGGCGCGACTTCGGTCGAAGCGGTGAGCGCGCCGCGCGCGACGACGCCCTGGACGAGCCCGTCGAGATCGACCTCCTCAATATGCACCTTGCCGCTGTTGACCGTTTCGACGACCTTCTCGCTGACATCGACGCCGGTGACGCGGCAACCCGACCGCGCGATCAGCGCCGCGGTTGGCAGCCCGATATAGCCGAGGCCGAGGACGGTAACTTGCTGGTCGGTATCAATGGGCACGCGCGACAATCTCCGCAATTCGCTGGGCGGCGAGGCCGTCGCCGAACGGATTGTGCGCGCGGGCCATCGCCGAATAGGCTTCGCTATCGTCCAAAAGGCTGAAAATTTCGGTAACGATACGGTCCTTGTCGGTGCCGACGAGCTTTGCCGTGCCTGCCGTAATGCCTTCGGGTCGCTCGGTCGTCTCGCGCATGACGAGCACTGGTTTGCCGAGAGAAGGCGCTTCCTCTTGCACGCCGCCGCTGTCGGTCAGCACGAGATCGGCTTCGGCGAGCAGGCGCACGAAATGCGGATAATCGAGCGGGTCGATCAGCGCGACGTTGGAAAGCGCGGCGAGCAGCGGCTCCATCGCGCTGCGGACCTGCGGGTTCGGGTGGACGGGAAAGATCACCGCGACGTCGGGGCGCGCGGCGATGGCTGCGATCGCCTCGGCGATCGCGCGCATCCCCTCGCCGAAATTCTCGCGCCGATGCGAGGTGACGGCGATGATCCGCTTCCTCGCATATCGTTTTACCAGCGGATCGAGGCCAGCTGCGAGCGACGGGTCTTCGTTGATGCGCGCGTTCGTTGCGAGCAGGGCATCGATGACGGTGTTGCCGGTGATGTGAATCCGCTCGTCCGGCACATTCTCCGAACGCAGCGCAGCGGCGGCGGTCTCGGTCGGGGCGAAATGCAGGTCGGCGACCGAGCCTGTGACCTTGCGATTTACCTCCTCGGGCCAGGGATGATAGATATCTCCGCTGCGCAGCCCCGCCTCGACATGGCCGACAGGTATCTTGCGGAAATAGGCGGCGAGCGTTGCTGCCATTGTTGTCAATGTATCGCCATGAACGAGAATGCGGTCCGGCCTTTCTGTGTCGAAAGTCTCGCCGAGTCCGGTGACCAGTCTCGCGAGAAGGGCATCGAGCGACTGGCTCGGGGTCATGATGTCGAGATCGACGTCGGGAATGATTCGGGCTATTGCAAGAACCTGGTCGAGCATCTCGCGGTGCTGGGCGGTCACGCAGACACGAACGTCGATGCCGTTGGTGCGCTGAAGCGCGTGAATCACGGGAAACATCTTGATAGCTTCGGGTCGTGTGCCGAACACGACAACGATTTTTCGCGCCGCTGAATGCTGTGATGAACGCAATTCCGGACTCATAAGGCAAAGGCTTTCTCGGCGATTCCTTCGCCCGCCTTAGCGCAAAGCTCTTGCCGCTGGCTTAACTTGCCACTATTCGCCCGGCCGTTCGCGGAATTCTGGTTCGAAACGATCGGATACGCCTCCCGTGGGCCGTAACACATGCCGTCGAGGGGGGCGGCAGGTGATGCATTTGTCTGTAATTTCAGAGTTCTACTCGTAAAGCCCCATATGTCCTTACTTGGTTTTCTGAAGCGCCGGCGAGGCGAAGAGCGCGGTTCGCGCGCGGCGGAGCCGCGTGTGCCCGCTGGCGAGCGAGTTTATGCGATCGGGGACATTCATGGTCGTGACGATCTGTTCGAGCAATTGTTGGCGAAGATCGAGGCCGACAACGCCGGCCGAGGCCAGGCGAAAACGACGCTAATCCTGCTCGGCGACCTCGTCGATCGCGGACCCGATTCTGCATCTGTCATCGAGCGCGCGATCCGCATCGGGGCTCCGTTCGACAAGGTGACTCTTCTCATCGGAAATCATGAGGAATGTTTTCTGTCCGCGCTTTCGGGCGACTTGCGGCGCGTGCGCTATTTTATCCGGATCGGCGGCGATGCGACCATAAGAAGCTATTGGTGCGACGATGCCGCCTATGCCGCAGCGGACTTTGAAGAGGTTGCCGAGCGCCTGCCGCATCTGGTTCCCCAATCGCACATCGATTTTCTGGGGCGCGGCGAAGATATGGTTCAGATCGGAGATTATGTGTTCGTCCATGCCGGCGTCCGGCCTGGCATCCCGCTCGATCGGCAGCAATTGTCGGATTTGCGTTGGATTCGTGACGAGTTTATCGATGGCGAGCATGATCATGGCGCAACCGTAGTTTACGGCCATACGATTTCGGATGGCGTCGATGAGGCGCGTGGACGCATCGGCATCGACACCGGCGCATATCTAACGGGCCGCTTGACAGCCGTTGGACTGGAGGGAAGCGAACGCTGGTTTCTCGACACGGCGGACGCTGAGCCCCAATAGGAGAAGCTCATTGCCGCCTTCGTCACCTCGATCCGGGCTTGGCTTAGCTGGCTCGAGCGCGTAGCTGATACCAAATCTGAATTTTGAATGGACGCATTGATGAAGCCGAAGACGAAGATGGCAAGGCTGGATGATCTGACCATTCGCCGGGCTATCTGGATGGTTGGCGCCTTTGTGGCGATCGTCGCCCTGATGGGGGGAGGGTCGCGTTATGACATCTCCTCGGCACCGCTTCTTCGCGCCGCGTCGATTTTGTTCGCGGCCGTGTCGATCGCGCTGATGCCGTCCCGGGCCTTGACCGGCCTTCGCGTTCCGCTTGCGCTGATCGCGGCGCTGGCGGTGTGGATGGGCATCCAGCTGACGCCTCTTCCGCCTAGCCTTTGGGCATCGCTGCCGCTGCGTGGGCCGATTTGGGAGATCGACCAATTGCTTGGCGCGCCCGAGCACTGGCGCCCGATCAGCATGGCGCCTTCGCTGACGATGAACAGCTTGCTGTCGCTGTGTGTTCCCTTTGCCGCATTTCTGGTGGCCGCGGCGCTACCGGCAGCCGAGCGAGTTCGGCTGTGGTGGGCGATCTGGGCTTTTGGTCTCGCGTCGGTGGTGTTCGGGCTGTTGCAGATTATGGGCGGACCGCGCAGCGTTTTTTATCTGTATCGGATTACTAATGACACGTCGCCGGTCGGCCTTTTTGCCAATCGCAATCATCATGCGCTTCTGCTTTCTATATCAATCCTCGCAGCTGGATGGCTGATATCGAACGAGATATTGCGCCGAAACGGACGCCCGCTCGTTGTCCCCGCGTTGGCCGCCAGCATAGTGCTTTTCTTACTGTTCACGCTGGTAATCGGCTCGCGGATGGGATTGATATGCGGTGCCGCCAGTACGATCATGGCTTATGCCGTCGTCCGCTGGTCCTATCGCTTTCGGGCCAAGCCGATCAATCAGGCCCGCACGCTGCAGCGGGGGCGTCATCGATCTTCGGATCGTTTCGGCGTTGCGCGGCGGATTGCTCTCAATGTCCTGCCGCTCGTACTTATTGTCGGCCTCGGAATTCTCTTCTACTTTTCCGGGCGCGACAATACGGTTGGGCGACTGTTCCAGGGTGACGGCGTCGAGGAGTTTCGCATTGCTACACTGGCGACGGTCACGGCACTGATGAAGCAGGTCTGGCTGCTCGGCGCGGGTTTCGGATCGTTTGCGCGCGTCTATCAGATCGTCGAGCCCGACGCGCTGCTGCGCGAAGCCTATTTCAACCAAGCACACAATGACTGGTTTCAGATCGTCATCGAGGGCGGCCTGCCTGCCGTGCTGATATTTGCCGGCGGCGCGATATGGATCTTGCTACAATTGGTTTCAGCCGCGCGCGCCCGCGGAGTGCCGTTGCGCGGGGAGATGGCCGAGACAGTGACGGTGGCGGCCACATTTGCTGTACTCATCTCGGGTGCGGCGGTCGATTATCCTCTTCGCGTGCCGTCTATTATGATGGTCGCGGCCATTCTTATCGTCATCCTTGTGCGTCACCGCGAGGAGGCTTTCAATACCAACCGCGGCACTAAAGCTGCTTTCGCCACCTGATGTTTCGCCCTATGGGCGAACGACTTTACCGAAGATTCTCGGCTTGAAAGAAGAATATGCCTCGTTTGCATCGCCTAATCGCATTAACTTTGCTCGGGTTGGCGGCCTGCGCTGGAAAGCAGCCAGTGGCGGTTGTCCCCGCCAGCGGGGTGACGCTTCTGGACGCGCTTCCTCAGCCGACGAGCCGCGATGCGCAACAGGCAACCCGACAGACCTTTGTTGGCTCCTTTACGGAGCTTTCGGTCGACGTGTACGGCATTCCCGATCTTCAGCGCGAGATATTGACCGACGGCGAGGGCAAATTCTCGTTCCCGTTGATCGGAACGCTAGACGGCGCTGGCAAGTCGCCCACGCAACTGGCTGGAGAGATCGAGGATAGGCTGCGTGGGCGGTTTGTTCGCGATCCTCAGGTTACAGTCAACTTCAAGGCCGCGACCAGCCCGCTTCACCTACTGTCGCAGGCCGTCACCGTCGATGGCCAAGTACAGCGCCCAGGCCAGTATCCTCTCGTTGGTCGACAGACCCTGATGCGGGCGGTATCGCTGGCGGGCGGGCTGACCGAGTTGGCCAAGCGGGACGACGTGCTGGTGTTCCGCAAGGTCGAGAACCAGCAGTATGTCGGGATCTATAACTTGCAGGCAATCAGGCGCGGCAATTACGCCGACCCCGAGATTTTTCCGAACGATGTGATCGTGGTCGGCGATTCTTCGCAGCGCCGCCTTTTTGAGGATGTGATCAAAGCGGCCACGCTTCTCAGCACTCCGCTCATTGTCCTGACCAATCTCACCAACAACAATTGATCGCGCGATCGTATTTTCTGAACGGATGATAGCGAAGATGGATACCCCAAACACCGCGCGCTCGATCGGAAGTTCGGCGAGTCCCGCCGACCGGCGAGGTGAGGCTGAGCCATATCGCGGCGGGCTTTTTGACATGCATATGGTCGAAAGAGCCTTTGTCGCCCTATTGAATCGTAAGGCTTGGGTCATCGGCAGCATTCTGGCCTGTCTAACGATTGGCTTGGCCATCACTTTCCTGATGACGCCGTTATATACTAGCACGTCGCGGATCGAAATTTCTCCCCAAGCTCCAGTGGAAACCGACGTCGAGGGCGCGCGCGAAAAGACGATTTCCAATGAGATCGCCTTTTTCAATACTCAGTACAGCTTGCTGGAATCGCGCTCGCTTGCGGCTCGTACAGTCCGAGCCGGAAACCTTCTAAACGACAAGGATTTCCTCGCCCAATACGATCTCACCGGGGGTGAGGAGGGCACACCCAACAGTGCCCAGCGCGCGCGTATGGCTGAACGAGCGGAAAAGATTTTGCTCGACGCAGTGAGCATCGAGCCGGTGCGCCAGTCGAGTCTTGTCGATGTGTCCTTCTCGACGCCTTCGGCAACGCTTTCCGCGAAGTTGACCAATCTGTGGGTCCAGCAGTTCGTTGCAGCTAATCTCGATCGCCGTTTCTCTGCAACGAGTGACGCGCGGCGGTTCTTGGAGCAACGTATCGGTTCGCTGCGCCGCAATCTTGAGGATTCGGAGCGCGAGCTGATTACCTATGCGGCGAACAACGACATCATTACGCTCGAGACCCGCAGCGACCCAGGAACAGGACGGACGATCGGTGACCGAACACTTGTTGCAGCCGATGTCGAAAAGATCAGCACCGCGCTTTCAGTTGCGCGCGACGCTCGCATTGCAGCCGAAAGCCAACTGAGCAGTTCAGTTTCGTCGACGGATCTGTCGAGCAACGCCGCAGTGAGCGCCCTTCGTCAGCGGCGCGCTGAATTGATGGCAGATCTTGCCCGTCTGCGGAAGATTTTCGGTGAAGAGTATCCCGAAATTGTCGCCAAAAAGGAACAACTTGCAGCGCTGAATCAGTCCGTGTCGACTGAAACGCAACGCTCGCGTGCGCTCAATCAGGAGAGCTATGCGAGCGCATTGAAGCGCGAGAAAGAGTTACAGGCGGAACTCGACCGGCTGACTGGCAAATATCGTGACCAGCAGCGCCGGTCGATCGAATATGCCATCCTCCAACGAGAGGTCGATACCAATCGCCAGCTTTATGACGGCCTGTTGCAGCGTTACAAGGAAATTGGCGCCGCCGGCGTCGGGACGAATAACATTGCAGTAGTCGATACGGCAACGCCATCGCCTGGTCCGTCGAGTCCCAAGCTAATCCTCAATGTTGCGCTGGCGTTGATCGCCGGGTTCGGACTGGCCGGGGCGCTGGTTTTCCTGCTCGAACAGCTCGATCAGTCGATCCGCGACCCGAGCGAAGTGAGCGACCGATTCGGCCTGCCGCTGCTGGGTTCGATTCCCAAGGTCGACGCGGACACCTTCGAAGAGCTGCTCCTCGACAAGAAGTCGATGATCTACGAAGCCTATTTCGCTGCGCAGACCAACTTGACGTTCCTTACCAATCATGGCGCGCCGCGCAGCTTCATGCTGACTTCCACGCGACCTGCCGAAGGAAAAAGCAGCTCGGCGCTGAGCTTAGCCAGCGTATTCGGTCAAACGGGCAAGAAAGTCATGTTAATCGACGCTGATATTCGCAGCCCCTCGCTCAACGAATTGCTCGACGTCGATAACCGTAATGGCCTGAGCAACTATCTGACTGGATTTGACAAGGTGAGCGAACTGATTGCTTCGTCGCCTGAATTTGGCTTTGACTATATTCTCGCCGGGCCTATGCCGCCGAACGCCGCCGAACTATTCAGTTCGTCGCGGCTCAGCGAGCTTGTCGAGCTATTGCTGCGCGATTATGACCATGTCATTCTCGACGCGCCGCCGGTGCTCGGCCTTGCCGATGCGCCATTGCTCGCGCGGCCGGTGGAGGGCGTCATTTTCACGATTGACGCCTCGAGTAGCAGCGCCCGCGCGATCAAGTCGGCGCTCAACCGCTTGCGGCAGACCGACGCACAGATTTTTGGAGCGCTCGTTACCAAGGTCGGCAGACGCAACGAAATCTACGGCTATGGCTACGGCTACGGCTACGGCTACGGCTACGGCTACGGCTATGGCTATGGCGCAGACAAAAGCCGCGGCAACAGCGAGTAAACGGAGCGAACGGCGAAGCGCGGCGATTAATTATGAAGATGTCGGCTAAATTCTCTCTGCTGATCGGTTCCGGCCTGCTGGCGGCGGGCGTGGTCTGGGCTCAGTCGACTGTGATCGTCTACGAGCGTCGGGCGCCCGGCCGCGCGGCTATGATTGGTATCCCGCCGCAAGGATGGACAAAGGCGTCGCTTAGCCACGCGCTGCAGGGGGCACGGCTGGTCAAGAATCCTGAATCCGCTCCAGGGTCGTTAGAGCGCCAGTTAGCGCAGGAGGCGTTTGCCGCTGAACCGCTTGCCACGCCCGCGCTGTCGGTCCTGATCCAGTCGCTGGCTGCGGACGGGACGCAGCGCAAGTCCGAGCGACTGATCGAGCTCGCGGCGGAACTCAGCCGGCGCGACAATCTCGTTAATGCGATGCAGATTGACGAGGCGTTGAAGCGGAAGCAGACCCAACGCGCGATGGGCCTTCTCGGGCGCGCGATGTCAGTCGATTACGAAGTCCGTTATATGTATCTTGAGCGAATGGCTGCCGGCACTGCCAGCGCTGGGGCTTCCGATGTTCTAGTGCCAATGCTCGGTCGTAACCCGAAATGGAGCCTGGACTATTGGAATGCGGTTCTGAGGGTGCCAAACGCGCTCGTGCGTGCGGGCGAAATTCGGCGTCGGATCGCCGGGACCCCTTGGAATGTCAATAATCCGAGCAAGACTGATTTCGAGTTGATCGCCGAGTTGGCGAAGCGGGGCCACCCGGCGCTCGCGCGTGATATTGCAAGCAGTCTCGGCATGTCGGTGACGTCGAGCGGCGAATTGTTGGCCGGTTCGATGTTCAACCATCAGCCCCGCTTCGTTCCGTTCGAATGGGAATTGCTTCAGACCGGTGACGTGGGGGCGACGATCGACTCCAAGGCGGGCACCTTGGCGATATCCAGCCTGCCGGGCGCATCGGGCGTGGTAGCGCGCCAGCTGATAGAAATTTCCGCTCCCGGCGTCTATCGCTTGCGATGGAGCTTAGCGGGCTTGGCTGCCAATCCCGATGCGCTGCTGAAGTTTCGCCTGACCTGCGCCGAACCGACCCGAGCGGGTCCGCCGATCCCCCCCATCACGATCGGCGAAGGTAACGGCAGTGCTGTTTTGACGATCCCGACCAGCTCATGCGCATGGTATGGCGCGACGTTAGAATTCGGAGCCCAGAGTAGCTCGGTCGGCACGGACATTGCGATAGAGCGGCTCAGCCTGCGCCGTGAGTGAAGCGACTTTGGCAAAAAGGCGCAACCCAGTTCTATCTGATACCCACCCCCATGGAGAATTGCATGCGCCGTAAAATATTCGTGACCGGCACCGCCGGCTTCATCGGATTTCACTTGGCGAAACTGTTGCTCGCCGAGGGGTTTGAAGTCGTCGGGTTCGACGGGATGACCGATTATTATGACGTGGAGTTGAAGCGCCGACGCCACCAGATTTTGCTGCAGAATCAGCATTTCTCCGCTGTCGAGGCGATGCTGGAGGATCGCGAGCGGATTGACGAGTCGATCGATCAATTCAGGCCTGATGTGATCGTGCACCTCGCCGCGCAGGCGGGAGTGCGCTATTCGCTCGAAAATCCGCACGCCTATCTGTCGGCGAATGTTATCGGAACCTTCAATGTTATGGAAGCGGCACGGCGCAACCAGGTCGGTCACCTGCTGATGGCTTCGACCTCGTCGGTCTATGGCGCAAACGACGACATGCCTTTTCATGAAAATGAAAAGGCCGACACGCAGCTGACCATCTATGCCGCGACCAAGAAGGCGACCGAATCTATGGCGCACGCCCATGCACATTTGTGGGACGTGCCGACGACGATGTTCCGGTTCTTCACCGTCTATGGACCGTGGGGACGCCCCGACATGGCGTTGTACAAGTTCGTCGATGCGATCCTCGATGACCGTCCAATCGACCTTTATAATGGCGGCGACATGTATCGTGACTTCACCTATGTCGACGATCTGGTCCGCGGCATCCGGCTACTGATTGACGCTGTGCCCGAACGTCCTGCTTCAAAGGTGGAGATCGAGCCGGGAGACAGCCTGTCGCCGGTCGCGCCCTTCCGCATCGTCAACATTGGCAATAACGACAAGGTGCGGTTGCTCGATTTCGTCGCCGCGATCGAGCATTCGCTCGGGAGGAAGGCCAAGAGCAATCTGATGCCGATGCAGATGGGCGATGTTCCAGCGACCTGGGCCGATGCCAGCCTGCTCGAACGGCTGACTGGATATCGTCCGCAAACGGACTTCCGCGACGGCATTGAACAATTCGTCACCTGGTACAGGGAATATTTCCGCAAATGACGTCCGACCAGATTGCACCGCTTCCCGAATTCGACACTGCGTCCATCGCCGTCATCGGCTTGGGCTATGTCGGCTTGCCACTCGCCGTCGAATTCGGACGCGTCCGGCCAGTCGTCGGTTTCGATATAAACCGGGACCGCATCGCGGCGCTCCGCAATGGGCGCGACGACACGCTGGAGACGACTGCGGACGAGCTTGCTGCAGCAACCGAGCTGGTGTTTTCTGACGATATCGCAGAGCTTGCGCAGGCGCGCGTTTATGTCGTGACAGTACCAACGCCAATCGATGCGCATAAGCGCCCCGATCTGACCCCTCTCGTCAAGGCTTCGGAAACGGTCGGCCGCGTTCTGAAGCGCGGCGATATCGTGATCTACGAAAGCACGGTCTATCCAGGCTGCACCGAGGAGGATTGCGTGCCGATCCTCGAACGGGTCAGCGGCCTTGTCTTCAATCGCGATTTCTTTGCCGGCTACAGTCCTGAGCGGATCAATCCGGGCGACAAGGAACACCGCCTGCCGACGATTCGCAAGGTGACGAGCGGGTCGACCCCCATTGTGGCCGAATGGGTCGACCGACTTTATGCGCAGATAATCACGGCGGGCACGTTCCGCGCCGAAAGCATCAAGGTCGCCGAAGCGGCGAAGGTGATTGAAAACACGCAGCGCGACCTCAACATCGCCCTCATGAACGAGCTGTCGATCATCTTCGGCCGGCTCGGCATCGACACGCACAGCGTTCTCGAAGCGGCCGGGACCAAGTGGAACTTTCTGAAATTCACGCCGGGCCTGGTCGGCGGCCACTGTATCGGGGTGGATCCCTATTATCTGACGCACAAGGCGCAGGCGGTCGGCTATCACCCCGAGGTGATCTTGGCCGGGCGGCGCGTCAACGACGGCATGGGCGGCTATATCGTCAGCCAGGTCGTGCGGTTGATGATAAAGCGCGGGCTGCCGGTTCAGGGCGCGCGCGTTCTGGTGCTCGGGCTGGCCTTTAAGGAAAACTGCCCCGATATCCGCAACACCCGGGTCGTTGATGTCGTCAGCGAGTTCCAGGAATATGGCGTCAAGGTCGACGTCCATGATCCGTGGGTCGACGCGGCCGAGGCGCAGCGCGAATATGGGATCGCGCTCGCTGATCCGGCCGTGGGCGATTATGATGCGGTCATTCTAGCGGTATCGCATCGTCAGTTCCTCGACGCCGGCGCAGAAGCCCTGCGCAAGTTGGGCAATGCTTCGTCAGTGCTCATCGATGTCAAGGGCACGTTAGGATTTGGTGAGAGCGATTTGCGCATCTGAATTGTGAACCGGGTCAGGGGAAGCGATGCAGCTCCGCAGTCTCATCCAGCTAACCGCGAGCGTCGGCGCCATAGGCCTGCTCGACCGCGTTGTAGCAGTCGGTCTCGGCATCATCTTTGCGCGCTGGCTAGGCCCCGACGAGTTTGGGACTTATGCCTTTGTCGTCACCGCAATCGCCCTGCTGTGCATTCCGGCGAAGCTCGGTATCCCTGAGCTATTGACGCGCGATATTGCCGCAGCGCGCGGTGGCGCCGAGCCGCTGGCGCTGGCCGGCTCGATCGTCAAAGGGTTTGCCATCGTCGGCATCGCGGCGATCGCGATCGTGGCGGTCGGGCAACTAGTCTTGCAGTTCACGGCCGATACGCCGATTAGCCGCCTCATGAGGATAGGCCTGTGGATGGTCATCCCTTCCGCCTTTTTTGAGGTTGCGGCGGGCATAATTCGCGGGTTTGGCCGGACTATAGCGTTTCAGCTCTATGGGTCGGTCTTACTGTCGGGGGCGACCCTAGGCATTGGCGCCTCGGCGATGATACTGCTCGACCAATATACCGCAAGAATCGCGATCGAAACACGCTTTGCAGCCTTTACTTTGTTGTTGATGACATGCTGTGTCCATCTCATTCTGATCCTGCGGCGGCTATCATCTGCCGATGGCGGCCGCATCCTCGGGACGGGAGAAATCTTGTCCACCGGATCGCGCTTCATGTTCAATTCGGTTATCAATATGGCGCTGATGCGGGTCGACCTGCTGGTCCTTGGCATTCTCGCAACCGAGAAAGCCGTTGGTCTCTATCGCGTTGCTGCCGAAGGCGGGTTGTTGGTGGCGTTTGGCTATACGGCCGTGACCACGGTCCTAACCCCTGAATATGCGCGGATGCACAAGGCGGGCGATCGCGAGCAGCTTCAGAAGACTGTGCGCCACGCAACATGGTTGATCCTCCTTATTGGGGGCTTGATTGCGCTTCCCTTGATCTTCGGATCGCACCTAGTCATCGGACTGGTGTTCGGCGAATCCTACACCCCGGCAAGTTTCGCACTGTCGATCATCGCGGCAGGATATCTGGTTTCGTTCCTGTTCGGCGACCCGATCTATA
The DNA here is from genome assembly GCF_001610975.1 of Sphingopyxis terrae subsp. terrae NBRC 15098. Taxonomy (NCBI): domain Bacteria; kingdom Pseudomonadati; phylum Pseudomonadota; class Alphaproteobacteria; order Sphingomonadales; family Sphingopyxidaceae; genus Sphingopyxis; species Sphingopyxis terrae. The sequence continues at coordinate 2,834,034 of NZ_CP013342.1, forward strand.
TATTGAACATGACCGGCCATCACGACAGAGTGACTCTGCTCGTCGCGATCAGCTTGGTTGTTTCGTTGGTGCTGTGCCTGGTCCTGATTCCGTCGCTAGGTGGCACCGGGGCAGCAATCGCGGCATCGGTGGCGTTAATCTGCTATCGTTACCTCGCCTGCCGTGCCGTCTATCGGTGGCTGGGCGTGAATTGTGCGGTGTTTGGCGGCATGGTGAGCTTTGGTAAGGCCCGTGGCGGCCGGGCATGAGGCGGCTGCCCACAGCCTGAATAGAATCGCGGCAGCAGTCCCGTTCAATGTACCGTTTCATTAGAGGATTAAATGTGACCAAGTCGCTCCACAGTTTCCGATCGTCGAGCCAAGGATTGGCGAAAGTATCGCGTTTCGTGACCAATCGGAAGCTGCACAAACTGGCGCGCGAACATCATACTGCGGGCTATCCGCAGATGGCGATCTTTTCGCACGACCATATCGGGCACGTCATCAACATTGATGGTCGTTACGAGGATGACTATCTGTGCGCAGCTTTCGGGTGGCTTGGCGGTTTCGTGGAGGATATGGGCGAATCGGTGGCGCTTGACGTCGGTGCGAACATCGGCAACCACTCGATCTTCTTCGCAAGATATTTCCGCGAGGTTCATTCATTCGAACCCAATCCGCGGACGTTCGAACTTCTGAAATTCAACGCGGCGCAGGCGGCAAATGTTATTCCGCACCGGCAAGGCCTGTCGGACGCCGACGTCGTCGGAACGCTTCACGAAAATCCGACCAATATGGGCGGCACTTTCATAGAGGTCTGTGGGCCGGATACCGTGCCGGGCACAGGCGTGCCGCTGGCAACGCTCGACAGCTTCGTGCTCAACCGGACGCTCGGCCGTATCGGTTTCATCAAGATCGACACCGAAGGGTTCGAGGCACGGATTCTTCGGGGCGCGACGGCGGTCATCGCGGCGAACCATCCCGTCATAATGTTCGAACTGTCGCCGAGCGATTTCGGACCCAAGGGATCCGAGGTCGCCAATCTCTTGGCCGGTATGGGCTATGATTTCGTTTCGGTCGAAAGAAATTTCGAATTCGGCGAATCGCGGCTTGGCCGTTATTCAGGATTTCTGTTGCGGACACTTTTCGGCGAACGACTCGAAGTGCGACCGGTCGCGCGGTTCAACCCTGGCTTTTATCAGATGATCGTCGCGGTGCATCGCGATGTGAAAGTGGCCTGAGCCACGCCGTGCCGAACCCGCGTTTCACCATCTTCACTCCCACCTACAATCGCGCGCATACGCTGCCGCGGCTATATGCCAGTATCGTCGCGCAGGAGTTTCGGGATTTCGAATGGGTGATCGTCGACGACGGATCGATCGACTATACGCGCGAATTGGTGGAAGGGTGGGCGTGCGAGGCCGATTTCCCGATTCGCTATTTTTATCAGTCGCACGGCCACAAAAAGACCGCCTATAACTATGGCATTCGCGAAGCGCGCGGAGAGTTGTTGGCTTGCTGGGATAGCGATGATGCCGCGTTGCCGCAAGCATTGCGGATTCTTCATGAGGAATGGCTTGCAATCCCCGATGCAGAACGGACCGCCTACGTCGGCATAACGGGGCTATGTGCCTATGAGAACGGAACGGTCTTTGGCGACATTTACCCCCGCAGCCCCTATGACAGCAATCCCGTGGAATCGACACTATGCGACGGTATCCGGGGCGACAAGTCGGGCTTCCAGCGCGTCGATGTCCTTCGTCAATTTCCTTTTCCCGAATTTATCGAGGGCCTCGTTCCCGAAGGCGTCGTCTGGAACGCGATCGCGCGCCATTACAAGACGCGCTATATCAACAAGGCCGTTCTGACCTATCATGTCGAACAGGATTCGATCATCAACAGCCGCAATACGGTGACGAAGATGCGCAGCATGGCGGTCGGGCGCGGCTATTACACTGCGGAGTTTCTGACGCACGACTGGCGCTGGTTCTTTCGGGCGCCGATCGAGGTTCTCAAGATCGCGGCGAACCATACGCGCTATGCTTGGCACATACGGCGGGGCGGACGAAAAGATGGCTTTCCGCCGAAGAGCGTCGGGGGATGGCTGTTGAAACTGCTCGCATGGCCTGCCGGATTTCTCAGCTTCCTTTATGACGAGTGCTGGTCGCCGCGGACTTGATCGCCCGTGACGCCCGCGAGCAACTCCGCCCACTGGGCCAGAATTCGGTCGAGCGAGTAGGTAGTTGTGACCTCGCGGGCGCGGTCAGACAGGTTTTTGCGTTGGCCCGCGTCGGCCATGAGTGATCGCAGCGCGCTCGAAAGCCGCGCGGTCTGATCGTTGTCGGGAAGCAGCAGAAGACGTTGGCCATTATGGCTGAGCTCCGCGGGGCCGGTCGGAACATCGAACGCCACCGAAGCCAAGCCGTGCGCCATGGCTTCGAGAAGGCTGTTGGGAAACCCTTCGAAGCTCGACGACATGATATAGATGTCGGCGCGCTCGTACCAAACGCCGAGATTGCCGGCGAACCCAGGCAGATATATCCTTTCCTCCAATCCCCTCGCCGAAACCGAGGCCTGCAACGCTGACTTCAATTGGCCGTTGCCTAACATGACAAGTGTCCAATCGGGATATTGATCCGCCAGCGAAGCAAAGGCGTCAATTGCGAGCTCGGGCCGTTTCCCGGCGTCCATTCGACCAACCCAGAGAAGTATGCGCGTGGATGTGTCGGCCAGCAATGACGGCGGAACAGCAGGCTCCGCGTCCGTCATCGGCAGCAGCACTGGGTTTGCGATAATCGCTATCTGACTCCGCGGTACGTGTCGTCGCAGCCAGTCCGCCGTACCCTGCGTTTGCGCGACCAGCGCCGCAGCGAACGGGTAGGTCAGGCGACGCAAAAGGCGATAGGAGCGGGGTAGAGGCGGCGCGAGAAGGGGGGGGTAGGTCCGTTCGCAAGCGATGACGGGCACCCGGGTTCCCATCGCGGCCAGAATCGCCGCGACGTTCACATGAGGTAGAAATGAAACAATGACATCGGGGCCGAGGCTCCTTATAAACCGGCGCAACATCATGAGCCGGCTTAGCCGTCCGGCGGCCGGCTCGCAATGATCGGAGAGAAAATCGAGTTGAACTGCCGCTGACAATGGATAGACGCACTCCCCGCGCGCCGAAAAAGTCGGCATCAAGGTAACGCCGTGTCCGCGCGCCGTCCACGCATTAGCGAGCAGCGCCGCCACCCGTTCTGCACCGCCTCCCTGCATTGAAGATACCAGAAATAATATTTTCATTTCAGTGCCTTGGGTTATAAATAATTAATTGGTAGTCCTCATATGAACAATCGATCACATTATCAAGGGACTCTTCCGACTGATTACCGATACTATATTCTACCCCTCATATTGGCAGTTATAATTTCCTTGCTACCATGGCCGGACATTATTCTGTCTGGAACGCGCGGCGTTCTTATTGATAGGGAGGTCTATATTCAAAAGATTATTTATAGAGATAATCTTTTGAACTATTTTCATTTCAATAGTTACGTCGACTATTTCACGTCCGAATATTCTTGGTGGTTTCTGATGAAGCTTCTGGAAGACGGCCGACTCCCTGTTGACTATGAAACTATTTTTCAGATCATATCGACGCTTTTTCTCGTCACAGCGGCATTAATTGTCTACCGCCGCGGCGGGCTGCTTCCGTTGGTCTTCTTGGCCAATCCTCTCGTTTTCGAACTGGCCTATTCGCAGCTTCGTTCCGCGTTGGCGATCAGCATCCTTTATCTCGTCTACCTGTTTTTCCGGCGGTCGACCTATATCGCGATCGCGCTATGCCTTTTTGCCGCGACGATCCACACGACAATGGTCATTTTTCTGGCAATCTACATTCTATGTATCATGACCGCTGACGAAGGCGGGCGTTTGTCGCGCTGGCCGCTGGAAGTTCGCCTTGCCCTCGTCTTGGGCGCCGGCGTCGTCATGGGGCTGGCGATCGGGCCGTTGCGGGAAACTCTCCTCAACCTGATCGGCGACCGCCGCGCCGAGTATCTCGACCTTGCGGCCAGCCCCCTCTATCTCAGCTTCTGGGTCGGGCTCCTCGGCCTGTTTCTTCTCGATTTTCGGCACACCTTCCGTTCGGTCGAAGGCCGGTTTTCGCTATTCATTCTGTCGTTGGTGACGGTGAATGTGTTTACCGGCGGCTATTCCCAACGCTTTCTGGCCCTCGGATACCCCTTTGTCATCGCCACGATTTTCCTTGCTCGACCGTCGTTGAAGTCATTCGCGATTCCGGCGCTTTCCATCTACATGGTCGCGCAATGGATCTATTATTTCAACGGCTTTGCGGGGTAATCCTGCCCGGTGCGACATGTGCTTCACATCATCACCGGCCTCGGATCCGGGGGGGCCGAGCGGTCGCTGTTCAACCTGGCCGCGGCGGGTCCGGATGCCGGATTTGTCCATAGCGTCGTCTCGCTCGCGGACCACGGTCACTACGGGCCGCTGCTGAGGCAGCGGGGCGTCGCCGTCGCGGCGTTCGACATGCCGGGCGTCGCCGGACTTCCCGGCGCACTCGTCCGCATTCGGACCCTGACACGGCGCAAGCGTCCCGACATCGTCCAAGGATGGATGCCGCACGGCAACCTGATTGCAACGGCCGCCGCCGCGATGGCGGGCCGGCCGGTCGGCCTGGCGTGGAATATCCGCCAGTCGCTTTATGATTTGCGGGACGAAAAGCTGGCAACGCAATGGATCATTCGGGCCCTGAAAGGGCTGTCCGGCCGACCCGATGCGATCCTCTATAACAGCCATCAGGCGCGTGCGCACCACGAGGCACTCGGGTTCGCCCCAGCGCACGGCCGCGTAATTCCTAACGGCTTTAATACCGGGCGATGGAAACCCGACGTGCATCGCCGCGCGGCGCTGCGCTCCGCGCTCGGCATTGGCGATGCCGCGCCGCTGGCGGGATTCGTTGGGCGGTTTCACGCGCTCAAGGATGTGCCCGCCTTCATGGAAGCGGCCGCGATCGCGATGGCAGAGAATCCGCAGTTGCATTTCGTCATGGTCGGCGACGGACTGGCACGCGACAATGCAGCGCTGACACCGCTGTTCGCCGCGCTGCCGCCGCAGCGGTTTCATGCGCTGGGGCCGCGCGACGATATAGAGGCGATCTTGCCCGCGATGGACTTTTTCTGCCTGTCGTCGATAAGCGAGGCGTTTCCGAACGTGGTGGGGGAGGCGATGGCGAGCGGCCTGCCGTGCATCGCCACCGACGTTGGTGATTGTGCGCGGCTGATCGATGGACATGGGCGGATCGTCCCGCGCGGCGACCCTGCGGCGATGGCCGCGGCGATAAGCGACCTGGCGCGGATGGATGTTGCGCGCCGCGCTGAAATCGGCAAAGCGGCTCGGGCGCGGATCGAGGCCGGCTACAGCCTGCGGGCTACTGTCGATGCCTATACCCAACTCTATGATTCGATGATGAAAAGAGACGTTTGATGTGTGGTTTTGCGGGGTTCCTCGACCGGGGCGGATTTGCCGACGGCGAGGCGGTGCTGCGGCGGATGGCCGATACGATCGCGCATCGGGGCCCCGACAGCGATGGCTATTGGGTCGATGGCGAGGCGGGGATCGCGCTGGCGCACCGCCGGCTCGCCATCATCGACCTGTCGCCCGCGGGACATCAGCCGATGGCGAGCCACGACGGTCGCTATGTCCTAAGCTATAATGGCGAGATTTATAACCACCTCGACCTCCGTCGCGAGTTGGAGGCGGCAGGCCCGATCGCATGGCGCGGCCATTCGGATACTGAGACGCTGCTCCAGGGTTTTTCCAAGTGGGGCGTTGTCGGCACCCTCGAGCGCGCGAACGGAATGTTCGCGCTCGCGCTGTGGGATCGGGGCGAACGCAAGCTGTTCCTCGCGCGCGACCGCATGGGCGAAAAGCCGCTTTATTACGGCCTGCAGGGTGGGACGCTGCTGTTCGGTTCGGAGCTTAAGGCGCTGCGCCAGCATCCCGCGTGGCAGGGCGAGGTTGATCGCGACGTGTTGACGCTTTTCCTGCGCCACAATTATGTGCCCGGCCCCTATTCGATCTATCGCGGGATCGCCAAACTGCCGCCTGCGCACTATCTGGAAATCGGCCTCGACGACGACCAGCTGCCCGACCCGGTCGCCTTTTGGGACATTGCCGAAAAGGCGCAGAACGGGCGCGCGCAGCCATTTGCGGGGGCGCCCGACGCCGCCGTCGACGCGCTCGAAGATTTGCTGCTCGACGCGGTCGGCATGCGGATGGCGGCCGACGTTCCGCTCGGCGCCTTTCTATCGGGCGGCTATGATTCGAGCACGGTTGTCGCGTTGATGCAGCGCCAATCGGCGCGCCCGGTAAAGACGTTCTCGATCGGCTTTTCCGAAGAGGAGTATGACGAAGCCCATCATGCGAAGCGGGTCGCGGCGCACCTCGGCACCGATCATACCGAACTTTATGTAACGCCGCAGGACGCGCTCGACCAGATCCCGATACTGCCTCACCATTGGGACGAGCCCTTCGCCGATTCCTCGCAGATGCCAACGCTGCTGGTCAGTCGACTCGCCCGGTCTGAGGTCACGGTCAGTTTATCGGGCGATGGCGGCGACGAACTTTTCTGCGGTTATACGCGCTATACGCAGGGCTACGACATATGGCGGCGCCTCGGCCGAATGCCACGCGCGGTTCGCAAGCTGGCCGCGGGCGCGCTGCGCCTGACCCCGGCGGATCTCATCGACGGCACCATGAAGATGGCCCCCGCGCGGCTGCGCAAGATGGCGGTCGGCGACCGGTTGCTGAAGGTGGCCGACATTCTGGATGTCGAACAGGCTGAGGATTTCTATCGCTCGCTCGTTTCGCATTCAAAGGACCCGGCCGCGCTGGTGCCGGGCGCGCATGAACCACCTACAATTCTCACGACGCCCGACCACGATTGGCCCGCCCAGGGCGATTTTCGCGACCGGATGATGTATCTCGATATGCGCTCCTATCTTCCCGACGACATTTTGGTGAAGTTGGATCGAGCTAGCATGGCGGTCAGTCTGGAATCGCGCGTGCCGCTGCTCGATCATCGCGTCGTCGAATTCGCGCTTTCCCTCCCGCTGAAATACAAGCTGCGCGGCGGTGAAGCGAAGTGGTCACTTCGCCAGTTGCTTTATCGTTATGTCCCGCGCGAAATGATGGAGCGGCCCAAGATGGGATTCGGTGTTCCGATCGAACACTGGCTGCGAGGCCCGCTTCGATCGTGGGCCGACGACATGTTGGCGCCCGACCGCCTGAAGCGCGAAGGTTATTTCAACGCCGATGCGATCGGCCGCCTATGGTCCGATACGCGTAGCGGCCGACGCCGAATGCACTATTATGTGTGGGACATATTGATGTTCCAGGCGTGGCTGGACGCTCAATCGACCGCTTGAAATTCGGTGTGGCATCGTCCGGCTGCATATCCAAACGTTCAGCGGCGGCGATTTTCGGTTTCGCGGTAGATTTCAAGATGCCGCATGGTCACATCGCGGATGTCGAAGAAGGCCTCAGCGTGTTGTCGAGCGGCTTTTCCCATAGCAACACAGCGATCGCGGTCGAGAATCAGCCGTTCGAGCGTGTTTGCAAGCGCCGCGGCATCCTTGGCCGGACTAAGAAGTCCGGTAACCCCGTCGATGATCGCATCGCGGCATCCCGGAACATCGCTCGTTACCGACGCGCGCCCCGCAGCCGATGCATCTATGATCGTCTTGGGAAATCCCTCGCGATAAGAGGGGAGGGCGACGATGTGGAGCGCCGCCAGCATCGACGCAATGTCTCGCGTATAGGGCCGCCATTCAATCGCGCCGTCGGCAACCCAGGCATCGAGTTCAGCCGGCGTCACCGAGGTCGGATTGATCGGGTCGGGATCGCCGATCAAAATGAAACGGGCATTGTGGCCGCGGTCGCGAATTTGCGTGGCGGCTTCGACAAATTCATATACACCTTTGTCGCGGAGCAGGCGGGCCGGGAGGCCCACGATGGTGGTTGAGTCAGCAGGATGAGGGTGCATTGGGATCGCGCCAAGATCAACGCCGGAGCCGCCAATCATGTAAATGGTCGCCTTGTCGAGTCGTGCAAATTGGACCATCCGGGCGTCGTCGCGGTTCTGAAAGATGAAGCTGGCGTCGCGGCGGTTGAGTCCGAGGTTCATGAACCGGTTGATAAGGCGGCGCAGCATCGCCTTCGACCGCGTTGTCGCACCCGTATAGACATAGCCGAGCCCCGACACGGCACCGACGATCGGAATACCAAGAATCCGCGAGGCGATTCCCGCATGGAGGATACATTTGAGCGCGATCGCGTGGATAACCGCAGGGGCTGTGCTCCGAGCGATATGAAATGCGCTGGTGAAGGTTCGAATTTCGGCCATTATCGCCATACCGCTGCGATCGATCTTCCACTCGACCCAGCGGGCCCCGCACGCCTCGATCGTCGCCACCGCCGGTGAGGCGGGACAGGCAACGACCGCCTCATAGCCGGCCGCGATCGCGCCTTCGACCAGATTCAACCGGTGCGACACGAAGAAGGGGGCGTCGCCGACGAAGAAGAGGATCGTATTGCGGAGGGGTGTCATCGGGTCAGGGCCGATCAGGCGCCGCGACACGGTCGCCGCCGCCGCGTCCGCGCGCAGTCGCAAGGATGATGCGAAGATCGAGCAGCAAAGATCGCAGCATCTTGTATCGATAGTCGGCCCGCGCCAGCACAAGCGGCTGACTCATATCGATTGCACGTATCTGGGCATAGCCGGTGATACCGGGCTTTAATGTGTAAACACCGAGCGCTTCGCGCGCTTCCACGAGCTCGGTCTGTGAGTAAAGGCAAGGGCGGGGCCCCACGAGCGTCATCGTTCCGCGCAGCAAGTTGATGGCCTGCGGCAGCTCGTCGAGCTTCGTCCTGCGGAGGAAAGCGCCAAGCCGGGTAACCGCGCTCGCGCTGACCTCGTGCGTTCCGGCCGAGGCGGTACCGTGTTTCATCGTCCGGAACTTATACAGGGTGAAAGGTGCTTGCGCGGCGCCAACGCGCTCCTGCGCGAAAATTGCGGGACCCGGGCTATCGAGTCGGATGGCGACCCAGATCGCAGCAAAAACCGGAGCCAAGAGCAGCATGATTGCCAGCGCTACGCCAATGTCCAGCATGCGGGTCAATGCGCGATAGAGCAAAGCATCCGAAAGATCGTCGGTCAGGATTTCGGGATGAGGCAGAGCATGCGCCGGCCCGAGTGCATAATCCGCGAGGCTTTGTGCCGAGGTGGTGGGCTTGAGCATCTTGAACATTGCGAAAAAGGCGCTGCCCACCGCGGGACCGAACGCTGCGAGCATGCGCAGCTTTTCGCCAAAATAGCCGCCATCGTGGAAATATCCGATGTGGACGTTGTCGAGCCGCTTCCCGACCAACTCACGGATCGCCTGTACTCCCATCGCTTTACTCACCGCATAGGGCGACTGGTCGTCTTCGTCGAGCGAGAGGATTGATGCAATATTGAGAAAGCGACGGCCGTTCATGCGTTTAAATTCATTTGCGATCCGCATCGCGAAATCGACGTTTACCTCGATGAAATCGGCGAGCGATCCACGCGTGTCGTTGTTGCGGACGGCGAGATGGACAAGGGTGTCGCACGCAGTCAGTCCCGCGAGCGCGTCATAGCTAGCGACTTCCACGTGAGGCTGATCGGTAAACAACTTACGCAGCGTATCGAGGTCGCGACCGACAGCGAGCACAGTACGGCCCCCGCGTGCGAGTAACGGCACAAGATGCCGACCCACATTCCCAGAGGCTCCGGTGACAATGAAATCATAGGGACGCAAAGAGGCGATTGTCATTATGCTTCTTCGAAGGCTGGACGATCGGAACGGCAGCCGAGGTGACGGGCAATGGGCGTCCAACCAGCCGTGCCGCGGCGTGTCAACCGCTATCGCCTGGCCCGACTATTCGACGCTTTTGACATGATGATCGCCAAGGAGAGTAGCCCACTGGCCGCCTGCGGCGTATTCTGGAACAAGACGACCGATAATCTGCATCGCCGCAACGGCGTCGCCGGTCCCGCGAATGGTGGTGTCGAGTTCCTTCAGCATCGCGTCGAGTTCGGGCCATTGCAGCAATCGCTCGCGCGCCCGCATGATCCGGGGGTGGTTCGTAGGTTCGGGATTATTGCCGATCAGTAGCTCTTCATAAAGCTTCTCACCCGGCCGCAGCCCTGTCTCGACGATCTCGATGTCGCCATCGGGGTGATCGGCGTCGCGTATGTTGAGCCCCGAAAGCCGGACCATCGCGCGCGCCAAGTCTGCGATCCGAACCGGTTCCCCCATGTCGAGTACAAACACCTCGCCCCCCTTTGCCATTGCGCTCGCCTGAATGACGAGTTGCGCGGCCTCAGGAATAGTCATGAAATAACGCGTGATTTCGCGGTGCGTCAGCGTCAGCGGTCCGCCAGCTGCAATCTGCGCTTTGAATAACGGTACGACTGACCCGCTGGAACCCAGAACATTGCCGAATCGCACCATGCTGAAGATCGTCCCCACGTCCGGGTTGGCGGCGCGCGCCTGCAGGATCAACTCGCAAACGCGCTTCGACGCACCCATGATATTCGTCGGCCGCACCGCCTTGTCCGTGCTTATCAATGTGAAATTGGTCGCCCCAAATTCTTCGGCCGCCTCGACGCTGTACAGCGTTCCCATAATATTGTTACGCAAGCCCGAAATCGGATTCGCCTCGACGAGGGGAACATGCTTGTAGGCGGCAGCATGGAACACTGTTTCGGGGCGATGCCGATTGTATACGCGACGCATCGCCGAGCGTTCGGAGACGTTCGCCAGTTCAAGCTCGAGCGGAACAGTTTCGCCCAGTGCGCGCATCATCGCATCGAGCTCGCGTTCTATTGAATAGAGTGCGAACTCGCTCTGCTCAAGAAGCACAAGCCGCGCCGGGCGACAGCGAACCATCTGACGACAGAGCTCGCTGCCGATCGAGCCACCGGCACCCGAGACGAGAACGCGTTTCCCAACAATTGTCCGACTCATAAGCAATTCGTTTGCCGCCACCGCTTCGCGGCCCAGCAGTTCCTCTATCTGGATCTCGCGCAGATCGCTGACGGTGATGCTGCCATCGATGACGTTGGTCAGGCTGGGGAGCGACCGGACATAGACGTCCTCACCCTGCAACTCTTCGATAATCTCGCGCCGTCGCGCGCGCGACGCGCTGGGAATCGCCAGCAGAACTTCGTCGGCGGCGGTATCCTGGAGCACTTGGCGCAGCCGAAAAGACCCAAAAACCCGTACGCCGTCGAGCCGCTGGCCGTCAAGCCGGGCGTCGTCATCGACGAAGCCGACAAGATCCACCTTCGGCTCGTGGCGCAGCGACAGCGCCAGCTGCTGGCCGGCGCGCCCCGCGCCGTAAACGAGCATGCGTCGCGCATTAACATCGACGACCTTCAACAAGTCAAGCAATGCGAATCGAATGGCGATGCGGCTTGCGGCGAGCAGCAGCAGGAAGATGATCGGATGCAACACGCTGAGCGTACGCGGCACGTCGGGGAGTCGGAACAGCACGCACACCACGAGAAGCGGAATCATCAGGAGTCCGCACGCGACCGCGAGGTCCGCCACCGTACGCGAGCCCGAATAGCGGATCAGCGAACGATACACGCCCGATCGCCACGCGATAGGATACCAAAAAAGCAACGCGCAGGCGGCGAAGCTCGCAATCGGACGCGAGAACAGTTCCCACACGCCGAGCCGGAGCGAAAAGGCGATCCACACGGCCATGAGGCAAAGTACGCCATCGATCATGACAGCTGCAGCCTGGCGCTGGACGCGCGGACGATCACCGATGAAATTCAGGGTCTGCTTCCGCAGGCGGCGCCAATAGTCATAGTCTCGAAATGTCATCGTACGGGCAAATCCTCGCAGGCGCGATCTCGGGGGGCTGCCAGAGAGGCCCCGACAAAGGTTGCGCGCCGCAAGCAGAACGGCACGACAAATACTTTGGTTCCTGTAAAAGCAATGCCATAGACGTTCAACAAGTGATGCGTTCAATCCACCCTTAGCTCTTTGGAAACTATCGCGTCTGTTCAGGGGGGCGTACGCGATCGGCGCGCGACATGGGCGTTTCCCGAGGCAAGGCGAGGTATGCCACGCGAATCAAATAGGCGGTCGCTCATACTGTTGATGACCTTGGTGCCCATCACCGTTGCGTTTTGCCCGACCGAAATGCTCTTCGCCGCAACAGGCTTGTCGAATTCGATCAGATTCTCGCGCAAATCTGGCGCAGTGGCATCCCATGCGGAGATGACATAGACGGTTGGCGTCGCTACGCGCACAAAAAACTTGTTATTTTGGATACGCGGCGCCTTGCCGCCAAAGTAGGCAGCGCTTTCATAAACGCCAAGTAGCATCATGTGTTCGAACACCGCATAGTCGCCCAAGAAGACAAAAGCGTTGGGGCGGTTGGCCGCATGCAGGTCGATTACGCTATGGCTGACTTGAATCTGCGGCGCATGAGCACCGCAGATGAAGGATGCGCTGCCGTCTGATCGGATCCCGCGGATCACGATGCCCGCGGCGGCACCGCCGTGGACATAGATGCACGGGTGACGGTCGGACGCGCCATTGTCTACGCACTCGAATGCCGGATCGACGATTCGCGTCGGACCGGCGCCATAGCCGATATCGATCGATCCGCGCTTTGGCGGGGCGTCGGCGCGACTCGTGTAGGGTTGGCCCGACCAATTACGGATTTTCGGCCTCATGATTGCCACATCGTCGCCGAAAGATTCGATCGCGGCCCTTTTGTTGTCATCGAATATGCAATCGACGACGTCTATCTCTCGCACCCCGTTGACGCGTGTGATCAATAGTCCCGGTCCCTGATTGCCATCAAAGAGTACATTGCGTATCGCGATGTTGCGTATGCGATCGCGGGGACGCGACGGCAGGTCGTCGGGTTCAAGGTTTATGCCTGCGCAGGGGCCGTTGCCGCTGTCCCAAAGTCCGTGGGTCAGGCCAAAGCGACCGCCCTCGATTGAGGCTTCGACGCTTTCGATAACTGAAAGTCCCTGCCTGAAATTATTCAGCGCCGCGCAGTTTTCGAGGCTCCAGCGAGACGGGACGTCGGCCGTGGAGAACGCGCCGTTCGGACCGGTGCCGTTCCCCTCGGTGCCCGCGTAGATCAGGAAGCCGTCGCAGGTTCCATTGACTGCCTGGACATTCCGGAAAGTCCAGCGATGGCATTTGTCGACCACGATCACATGCGCTGGATCTTCCGCCGGGATCCGCTTATCTCGATTTCCGTCGCAGATCATGTCCACAATCAGGAAGTCGTGGCATCCGACGACATAAAGTGCTGATCCGCCCCATCCGGTTGCCGCGCCGTCTGCAAGAGTAATCCGGTAACCGTTGCCGTTCAGCGTGAAGTTCGATTTCCAACGAAGCAGCAATTGTGACGGCACGACATAGTCGCCGTCTAGCTCGCCATCGATGCCATTGCCGAGCGCGTCGAGAAAGCGCTGCAAAAGCTGGAGCGAAGTGTCGCCCCGCTGGCGGAAGTCCGTGGGCCGTATCATCTGTGCGGGTATGCCTTTTGTGGCGTCATAGCGGAGCACGATAGAACTGGCGAGACTGCGGGGTATGGAAACACCGCAGGTTTGACCTTCCTGAGTCGCAGGATTGCCGCTCCCGACGCTGGTATGCTCCGCGCGAAATGGTTTGACATGCATTTCTTTTCAGCGTGATCGCTCGCGAAGGGCGGGCACATCGTCCTTCGCGAACGGATCCTGGACGACATCGCACAACATTATGATGGCGGACAGCGGCGACAGGCTTCAAAGTCTCGCCAAACGAAGCGAAACGCATTCCGCCGAACGAGCTTCTTGTAAAGGTTTAGCTGCTCGACGCAGGTCGGCGGTACGAGCAAATATCGTGACCAAGGGCATATTGCGGCGGAGGGGTGCGCTATCTCGCCCAACGGCGGCTCCGTCATGTCATCAGGTGAGCGCTTGATCCAATCGCATTTAGCCGGCCGACGCGTCGCCATAGCCTTCAATATTGTTAGATTGCCATCGCCAGCTACTGGTGCACATCGCGTCGATATCGAGCGCTGCTCGCCAGCCCAGGAGTCGTTCGGCCTTGGCCGTTGCTGCATAGCTGCTTGCGACATCGCCTGGGCGGCGGGGAGCGATCTGCGCTGGAATATTTCGTCCGCAGGCACGCTCATATGCAGCGACCAACTCCTTTACCGTGATACCGCGACCGGTTCCAACATTGACCACCTCGCAGCATGGTCCCTTCTCGCTGTAGTCGAGAGCGGCCAAATGGGCGTTAGCGAGATCAACGACATGAATATAATCGCGCTCGCCGGTACCATCGCGCGTATTGTAATCGTCACCAAATATTGCCAGGCTGGTCCGGCGTCCGACCGCAACTTGCGCAACGAACGGCATCAGATTGTTCGGTATGTCTCTCGGATCTTCTCCGATTAGGCCAGAATCATGGGCGCCAACCGGATTGAAATAGCGAAGCAGAACCGCCGAGGCGGTGGGGTGCGCTGCTGCCCAGTCCCGGATCAACTCCTCCACTATCGCTTTCGTGCGGCCATATGGATTGGTGGGATGCACAGGATGCTGTTCGTCGAAGGGGAGATACTGGGCCCTGCCGTAAACTGTTGCGGATGAAGAAAAAATAATCCTGTGGCACTCAGCAGCGTCCATGGCCGCGAGAAGGTTCACTGACCCTGCAACGTTGTTAGCGTAATATAGCAACGGGTTTTCACTTGATTCACCCACTGCTTTGAGGCCCGCAAAATGTATCACGGCGTCTGGTCGAAATTCTGTAGTCGCTTGCATCAACGCGTCCCCGTTGCAGATATCTGCTTCTACCAGGCGGATATCGCGATTCGTCAGTTGGCGTACGCGGGCGAGCGCGACGGGCGAACTGTTCGAAAAATTGTCGAAGACGCAGACTTCATGACCCGCCGCCAGGAGCGCGACAAGTGTGTGGCTGCCGATATAACCCGCCCCGCCGGTGACCAACACTTTCATCGGAATTGTTTACCCTCAACATTTAGGTGGACATATAATTCCATCGGCAAAATCGTCGAGTCAACTGCCTGGCTTTCGCTGCGGTTCTCCAGGCGATGAATATATTCGACTTCAGCGAGAGCTCATTCGCCTGAGCCGCCGCGCTGGACAAAACCCGGGCGGGATGGGACAGCGGCAAGAGAATCAAGTGTCATATTAGAGGACAGGCCGACGCAAATGATAACGCATCAAATTTTGAAGCATTTAAATTTTTCTTGGCGCTCAAGATGTGCTGCGTTTTCGTCGCCCCCAAAAGGCTTTGCGCACGCCGCCTCGATTCTGGAGTTCTCTTGCTGATGCCTAAGCATTTGTCTGCGCAGAATATTGACCAAAAAACGGTTGAAGGGTTTGGAGAAGAATGGGCGGCTTTCGATCAGACGGCGCTAGACGAGGCAGAATGGCGTCAACTCTTTGAAGGATATTTTGCCATTTTTCCGTGGGAGGCGCTTCCCGCTGATGCTTCTGGCTTCGACTTGGGGTGTGGGTCTGGTCGGTGGGCGAGGGGCGTTGCGACCCGGGTAGGAACGCTTCATTGCATTGATCCGTCCAAAAAGGCGTTGCACATCGCCAAGCAGGCCCTTGGCGCATTCATCGGTGTCGAATTTCACAATGCTGGCGTAGATAATATCCCTTTACCTGACGCGAGCCAAGATTTTGGATATTCTCTTGGTGTGCTTCATCACATCCCTGATACCGAAGCCGCAATGCGCTCTTGCGTCGCAAAACTGAAAACGGGAGCGCCGTTTTTAGTCTATCTATACTATGCGTTTGACGATCGTCCGGTTTGGTTTAGAGCTATTTGGAGGGTGAGTGACTTTGCGCGCCAAATTATAAGTAGAATGCCGTTTATGGTGCGAAAGTCTATGACTAATATTCTCGCATGCATTGTCTATTGGCCGCTGGCCCGTATCGCCATGATAATGCAGAAGATGAATTTTGATGTGGAGGCGATGCCTTTGAGCTTTTATCGCGACCAGAGCTTTTACACCATGCGCACCGATGCACTTGATCGATTCGGGACTAGGCTCGAGCAAAGGTTTTCGAGATGTCAAATCCAGCAGATGATGGAGGCGTGCGGTTTGTCAGACATTCGTTTTCGAGAAACTGCTCCATTTTGGGTTGCTTGTGGCATTAAGAAATAAAACGTTCTAATGGCCGTGCTATCGAATTTCAGCTCGTTCTGAAAAATAGATTGTTTTGCAACTCTCATTTGCAAACGAAGGTGTTATCGAAAACACTTCGGGCACATGTTTTATAAATGCCTCGCGAGTGGTGCTCGTTTGCGCTACCATGGCGCCGCTGACCAACCACATTAACGTGTCGGCAAATTGCGCGACCAGCGACAGGTCGTGGAGCACCGCGACGACCGTGCGGCCGTCGGCGGCGAGCGAGGCAAGGCATTCCATCACGCGATATTGATTGGCGGGATCGAGCGCCGCGACCGGTTCGTCGACGAGCAGGACCGGCGTTTCGGCGGCAAGGACGCGTGCGAGGCAGGCGAGAGCCGCCTCGCCGCCCGACAGGCTGGTAACGCCGCGGTGGGCCAGATCGGTGCAGCCGGTGGCGGCCATTGCGCGGTCGACGGCTGCCTTGTCCTCGGCCGAGAGTCGGCCCGGCGCAGCGCCATAGGAAAAGCGGCCGAGCGCGACCATATCGGCGACGCTGATATCCCAGGCGAGTTCGTGCACCTGCGGCAGATAGGCAAGCCGCCGCGCACGTTCGGCGGGGCGCAGTGCGGTGAGGTCGGCGGTGCCCATGCGAATCGTGCCCTGCGTCGGCACGACGCCCGCCATCGCGCGAAGCAGCGTCGATTTGCCTGCGCCATTGGGGCCGACGATCGCGGTCAACTGTCCCGGTGCGAAGCGGGCGCTGATGTCGGCGATGAGGGGGGTACCCTGCGCCTCGACGCGCAGCGCCTCGATGATCAGATCGTCAGTCATGCGCACCTCCACGGCCGCGGCGCAGCACGATGAGCGTGAACATCGGCGCGCCCGCGAGCGCGGCGACGACGCCGAGGCGCAGCTCATTGTCGGTTGGCAGAATACGCACGACGAGATCTGCAAGCACGAGGAGCAGCGCGCCCAGCCACGCCGAAGGCGCCAGGGTCCGCCCCGGATCGTGCCCCGTCCACGGGCGAACCAGATGCGGCGCGACGATCCCGACGAAGCCGACCGCGCCGGCGAGCGCCACCGCAGCGCCGGTCGCGATTCCGGTTCCGGCGACGATCGCGATGCGGGTGCGGCGGGCGTCGAGGCCATGCGCGGCGGCAGCGGTCTCGCCAAGCGTGAGTAGCGACAGGTTCGCGCGCTGGGCGAACAGGAATAGCGCGCCGACGAGGATCAGCGGCGCTGTCATCGCGAGATCGGCGAGCGACCGGTTGGCGACCGACCCGAGCGTCCAGTTGACGAGATCGGAGAGCGAAAAGGGGTTGGGCGCGAAGTTGAGGATCAGCGCCATCAGCGCGCCCGCGAGGCTCGAGAGGCCGACGCCGACAAGGATCAGGCTCGCCATGCCCTGCGTCCGCACCGCCGCCGAGGCGAGGAGCAGGGTCGCGAGCGCGGCGCCCGCGATGGCGCCAAGGGCAAGCGCCCAGGGAAATAGCGCCGCGAGCCCGAAATAGAGCGTCAGCGTCGCCCCGAGCGTCGCCGCCGCCGAGACGCCGAGGATTCCGGGTTCGGCGAGCGGGTTGCGCGTCAGCCCCTGCAGCGCGGCGCCGCAGAGGCCGAGCGACGCGCCGACGACCGCGGCGCTGAGCACGCGCGGCAGCCGGATGTCGGCAAGGATGATCGTCGCGGCGGGGTCATGCCCGCCGAGCCAATCGGCGAATAGCGTCGGCGACACGCCATCGGGGCCGGTTGCCAGCGCGAGCAGTGCGGCGAGCAGCAGCAGCGCGGCGAGGGTCAGGTTGAGGCGCGTCATCGCATATCCTTTCGCGCATCGGCGAGCGCCTTGACCGCGTGCCCCGTCAGCCAATTGCCGCACGAGAGCCAGCCACCGGGCACCTCGACATCGCGGGCATGGCGCGTGGCTTCGGCCACGACGGGGTGGCGCGAGGCGGTCCAATAATCCTGCCGATAGCGCGCGCTGTCGAAAAAGGCACGGAACACGAGATCGGGCGGGCGGCGCACCATCTCCTCGATCGGCAGGCTGCCCCAGCCGGGGCGGGTGCGATAGGGGGTGAAGCCCGCCGCTTCCATGACCTCGGCGACCAGTGAACCGGGGCCGGTCGTGACGTCGCCGGGGGTGATGTAAAGCGCGGTGCCCGCGTGCCCGCCGCCCTGGTGCGCGGCGGCGACCTCGGTATCGAAGGCCTTGACCAGCGCCGCGGCGCGCGGGCCGGCGCCGAGCGCCGCGCCTGCCCGGAGCATCTGGCTTCGGACATCGGCGAGCGTGCCCGCATAGCCGAGCTGCACGACCTTTATCCCCATCGCTTCGAGCTGGCGGTCGAGCTTCGCGCTGCCGCCATAGGAGCGCACGACCACCGCGGGGCGCAGCATCGCAATATCCTCAAGCTGCGGGCGTAGCCGCGGCAGACCCGCGGCGCGCGGTGCGGCAAAGGCGCTGTCGCTCGCCGCCTCGAAGGATATGGCGCGGATGCGCTCCTTGGGCACCAGGCCGAGCAGCATCTGGTCGGCGCAATAATCGATGCTGACGATGCCGTGACGGGCGGGGAGCGGCGCGCGCGGCTGGCAGGCCGAAAGGGCCGCCAGCATCGCGAGGGCCGCTCCCGCGCGCATCAGAAGGCCCAGCGGACCCCGACATAGGCCGAGCGGCCCGCAGTGCCATAGCCCGCCACCGTGTGATAATCGGTGTCGAACAGATTCTCGATGCGGCCATAGACATCGATTCCCGCGAAGAGCGGGTAGCTCGCGCGCAGATCGACCAGCCAATAATCGTCCAGCGTCACATTGTTCGCGCGATCGTCGAAGCTCTTGCCGGCATAGCGCGCGGCGACCGACAGGTCGGCGCCAGCAAAGGCGCCGCCGGGCGTCCAGCCGAGTTCGGCATTGGCAAGATGCTTGGGGCGCCGCGCCAGCCGATTGCCCTCGTAGACCGAACCGGGGGTGCGGTCGGTCGCGACGACGAGGCTGTAGTTGGCGCTGAAGCGCAGGCCCGGCGACAGCTGCACCGCACCCTCGACCTCGACTCCCTGGCCGCGCGCGCGGTTGATATTGTCGTAAGTGCCGAAGGGACGGTTGCCTGTCGCGCAGATCGGGGGCAGGGGATTGGGACCGGCGGGACAGCTCACGAAATCGATAAGATTGCGCGTGTCGCGGCGATACCAGGCGATGTCGATGAACGCGCGCGGTGCGGCAGCGATGCGGACCCCGACTTCATAGGCGCGGGCGCGCTCGGGCTGCAGATCGGGATTGCCGTAGGCGCCTGCGGTATCCGAAAGCTGGAACAGCGTCGGCGCCTTGAAGCCTTCGCGATAGCTCGCGCGCAACGTGACATGATCGCCGAGCTTCTGCCCCGCATCGAAGGCGAGGCTCGTCGCGCCGCCGAAGTCGCGGTGATTGTCGCGGCGCACCCCCGCGGTCAGCGACAACGTCTCGGTCGGCTTCCCGACGATCATCGCCCACAGTCCGGTGGTCGCGGTGCGGCCGCTGTCGCTCGAAAAGGCGTCGGCGGTCAGCGAGCGCGTCCATTCGCGTTCGGCGCCCGCGATCAGCCGCACTTGCTGTCCGCTTGCATTGCCCGCGGTCAGCCAGTCGATGCTGTACGAAAGCCGCTCGCTGCGCCCGCGCGCCTTGAAGCTCGGATCGCTGCCCGCCGCCGGGTCGAAATTGTCGCGGTTGATGTCGGCAAAGCCGAAGGCGAGCTTGTGCGAGAAGCCGGTCGTGCTGTCGTTGCCGCCGGGGCGGTGCTCGACCGAGGCGGCGGCATAATGTTCGCGCGTCTTTTGATATTCCGCGGTGTCGCCGAAGCTGTAGGTCGGCGGCGCGAAGCCGTCGAGGTCGACGCGGCTGTCGGCATACAGGCCGAAGGCGCGGAAGGTCAGCGTATTGCCGATCTCGGTCCGGTTGGTGAGGTTGAGCGCATATTGGCGGTATCCGTCGCGCTCGGTGCCGACCGCGGCATTGCTGATCCCGTCGGTGCGGACATAGCCGCCGCCGAGGCCGAATTGCGACGCGCCGAGATCGGCGCGGAGCTGGCCGTTGACCCGCGCCGTATCGCGCGCGCCATATTCGGCGCCGATCCGGCCGCTCGTGCCGCCGCCGACCACGTCGGGCTCGGTGGTCGAGATGGCGACAACCCCGCCGATCGCCTGGCTGCCCCACGGCAGGCTGTTCGCGCCGCGCAGCACCTCGATGCGGTCGATCGCGCCGAGCATCAGATTGGCGAAGTCGAAGCCGCCGCCCGGCGAGGAGGGGTCGCCGACGCGCACCCCGTCGATGACGACCAGCGTCTGTTCGCCCTCGGCGCCGCGGATGCGCACATTCGATACGCTGCCGAGCGTACCATATTGGGTGATGCTGACCCCGGGCAACCGCGCGATCAGATCGGCGGCGGTGCCGTTCTGGGCGCGGCGGATGGCGGCGGCGTCGATGATCGAGACCGAGGCGTTGCTTTGGTCGGCGCCGAGCAGATCGCCGACGACGGTGATCGTCGAACCATCGGGATCAGCGTCCTGCGCCGATGCGGGCGAGGCTGCGGCAACGGCCACGAGCGACAAGGTGGATTTCCAGAAAAATGACTTCACGAGTACCTCCAGCGTAACGGCTTGCCGTCACGCGAGGATCCTCGCCTGCGCCCGGTGCACCCCGCCCGCGTGCAGATAACGGCGACGCCCTGGCAGGTCTCCTGGCTCGCCGGGTCAGCGGTGGGATGCGGCCTTCCCGGAAGACAAGCTTCCAGTGGCATGATTGCATCCACCTCGCCGGACTACAGTTGCGGGGGCAGCGCCGGATCGACCGGTCTTCCCTTTTCATGCCCGTCACCGGGCAACCCGAGGTCACGGTGCGGGCCGCTAGCAAATGCGGAAGCGCGCTGCAATCGCCAATTCGCGGGCCGGGCTTGGACCGGCGCGCCGTGTTTCAGGTAAAGTCGGGGTTGGCCGCGGCTGGCTCAGTGACTGGCTCGGCTGGGGCTTTCTTGTCGGCGGCGGCAGAACGGCGGCCCCGAACGGTCCGGGCGACGAGGAGGGTCGCGAGCGGCCAGACGATCGTGTTGAACAGGTCCATACGCGTGTCGGGCCAGTTCCAGTTACCGAGATTGATCCGGTCGAGCACCTCATTGCCGCAGGCGGCGATGATGACGATGCCGAGCGGCAATATGTCATGCAGGCCCCGGCGCACCACGAGCGCGGTCGCGAGGAAGATGAGCATTCCTGCATGCAGGTGCAGCATCGCATCGGGGAGGCCCGTCGCCGCGCCTATATCCAGAATGAGGCCGTGATAATCGGCGGCGGCTTGCTGCAGAATTTGCATTGATCACTTTCGAATCGCGCGGCGCTCGGGATCGGGCTGCTGCCCTTTGGTGCGCGCTGCCTGAACCTTGCTTGTATGCCCGGGCTTTAAAAAGTTGAAGGCCCCGCCAGACTGGCGGGGCCTTCGAGGCTGGTGCAATCCTATCCACTGGAGGTGCCCGGCCCTATCCAAATCTTGATCGTGTCATTCCATCTCGCCACTACAAGTATTTGTCAACGAATGATAATCCAATTCTTTCATATTGGATGTTGTTCTGCTTGTAGCATTCAGCCTTGGGACGGCGTCATCTATACGCAGGGGGTGACCAAACGATGACTGTTCCATGACGTTTGGATTGATCGCCATGCCCTATCATATATCTCGGGAACTGAAATGGATGACGCGGCGAACGGACGCGGCTTCGCGACATAATGCAGGATGGTGACGACTGTGCTGCGGCTTGCAATCGTTGGCGCTTCGACCGACATTGCTGCCTTAGGGAGCCGGGCATGGATTTTGCGTTCGACAATAGTTTTCACGACGCGATGCCGGGTTTTTATGCGCCCGCGGAGGCGGCGAAGCCGTCGGCGCCGACGCTCTTGATCTTCAACCATGCGCTTGCCGACCGGTTAGGGATCGATGCGGCGGGCGCAAGCGATGCACAGCTCGCCCGGATATTTTCGGGCGAGGAAATGCCCGGCGGCGCCAACCCGCTGGCGCTGGCCTATGCGGGGCATCAATTCGGGCATTTCTCACCGCAACTGGGCGACGGCCGCGCGCTGCTGCTCGGCGAGATCGTCGCGCCCGACGGGGCGCGGTTCGACGTGCAGCTCAAAGGGTCGGGGCCGACGCCTTTTTCGCGCAACGGCGATGGCAAGGCGGCGATCGGCCCCGTGCTGCGCGAGTTCCTCGTGTCCGAGGCGATGGCGGCGATGGGCATCGCGACGACGCGCGCGCTTGCCGCGGTGGCCACCGGCGATCGCGTCCAGCGCGAGCAGGCGCATCCCGGTGCCGTGCTGACGCGCATTGCGAGCAGTCATATCCGCGTCGGCACCTTTCAGTTCTTCGCCGCGCATTTCGGCGCCGACCATGTCGTTCAACTGTCGGACTATGCCGTGCGCCGGCATTTTCCCGAGCTTGCCGAGGCGGCCAATCCGCATCTGGCGCTGCTCGACCGGGTGATCGGCCTGCAGTGCGATCTCGTCGCAAGCTGGCTTGGCGTCGGCTTCATCCACGGGGTGATGAACACCGACAATGTCGCGATCAGCGGCGAGACGATCGATTATGGCCCTTGCGCCTTCATGGACCGCTTCGCGGTGAACACGGTCTTCAGCTCGATCGACGCGAACGGACGCTATTCCTACGGCCGCCAGCCGCAAATCTTGCACTGGAACATGGCGCGCTTCGCCGAAGCGCTGCTCCCGGCCATCCACGCGGTAAGGCCGGACGATGTCGAAGAGGCGAAGGCGCTTGCCAACGCCATTCCCGAACGCTTTCGCATGGCCTGGTTCGCACGGATGCGCGCCAAGCTCGGGCTGACGCAGCCGGGCGATGGCGATGCCGAGTTGATCGACGGCTTGTTTGATCAGCTCGAGACGCATCAGGTCGATTTCACGCTGTTCTTCCGCGCGCTCGCCATGCTGCTCCGCGGCGAGGGCGATATGTTGCAGGCGCTGCTCCCGGCGCCCGACGCCATGGCGCCGTGGATCGCCGAGTGGTGGGCGCTGATCGAGCGCGAGCCCGCAGGGCCGCTCGAATGCGCCGACGCGATGGACCGGGTCAACCCGCTCTATATCCCGCGCAATCATCTGGTCGAGGCGGCGCTGGTCGATGCCGAGGCCGGCGGTATGACGGCGTGGCTCGAACTGCTCGATGTCGTGCGTCAGCCGTTCGTGCCGCGGGGCGAGTGGGAGGCTTTTGCCCACCCGGCACCCGAAGGCTTCGGACCCTATACGACCTTTTGCGGAACCTGACCGGCGTGCCGGGCGCTGTTGAGCGGCCGCCCGGCACTTGCTAGAGCGGCCGCCAACCCAATCGAGGATCGCATCTTTGTCCCAGACCGAATCGGCGGCAGCCAGCTCGCCCAAAATCACCGTGGTCGGTACCGGCTATGTCGGCATATCGAACGCGGTGCTGCTCGCGCAGCGCAACCGCGTCGTCGCGCTCGATATCGATCAGCAGAAGGTCGACCTCATCAACGCCCGGACCTCGCCGATCGCCGACCCGGAGATCGAGGAGTATCTGGCGAACCGTCCGCTCGATCTGGTCGCGACGACCGACAAGCAGGACGCCTATCGCGACAGCGATTTCGTGATCGTCGCGACGCCCACCGACTATGATCCGGACAATAATTATTTCAACACGAGCACGGTCGAAGCGGTCATCGCCGATGCGCTGGCGCTCGCGCCGCGCGCGCTGATCGTCATCAAATCGACGATTCCGGTCGGCTTCACCGACCGCATGCGCGCCGAGTTCGGCAGCGACAATATCGTCTTCTCGCCCGAATTCCTGCGCGAAGGGCGCGCGCTATACGACAATCTCTACCCCTCGCGGATCATCGTCGGCGACACGAACCCGCGCGCCGCCGATTTCGCGCGGCTGCTCGAGCAGGCGTCGCTCAAGGACAAGACCGATGTGCTGCAAACGGGCAATACCGAGGCCGAGGCGATCAAGCTGTTCGCCAACACCTATCTTGCGATGCGCGTCGCCTTCTTCAACGAACTCGACACCTATGCCGCGATGCACGGAATCGACAGCCGGCAGGTGATCGACGGGGTAGGGCTCGATCCCAGGATCGGGCAATTCTACAATAACCCGTCCTTCGGCTACGGCGGCTATTGCCTGCCCAAGGATACCAAGCAGCTGCTTGCCAATTATCAGGACGTGCCGCAGAATCTGATCCAGGCGATCGTGGCATCGAACACCACGCGCAAGGATTTCATCGCCGCCGAGGTCGTTCGCCGCAAGCCGCGCGTTGTCGGCATCCACCGGCTCGCGATGAAGGCGGGATCCGACAATTTCCGCGCGAGCAGCATCCTGGGCGTGATGAAGCGCGTCAAGGCCAAGGGGATCGAGGTTATCGTCTATGAACCGCTGATCGAGGAGGATCGGCTGTTCAACTCGCGGGTCGTGCGCGATCTTGATGCCTTCAAGGCCGAGGCCGATGTGATCATCGCCAATCGCGTCGCCGACGAACTCGCCGATGTGGCCGACAAGGTCTACAGCCGCGATCTGTTCGGCGCCGATAGCTGAGCGGTTGCCACGGGGCCGCCTTTTCGACGGACCGAGCCGGTTTCCCCGAAAACCGGGTTGCGTGCGTGCGGCGGGCAAGCCACAAGTGCGCATCGGTTGTGGACAGATGGCCAGCGAAAAAAAGCGTCACGAATTGAACGGCTTTGGCGTCGATGCTCGGGGGCGGTGGGGGCTATTGTCCGCGTCGCTGCTCTCGCTCGCCTGCGCCCATGCGGTCGCCGCGCAGGAGCGCGAACCGGCCGCGCCGCCGGCTGCAGAGGCTGCGACCGCGGAGCCCGCCGCGGCCGATACGCCGCCTCCCGGCGATGATACCCCGATCGCGAGCCCGTCGCCGCCGCCCGAGGGCGCGGTCTTGCCCGAGGTGGCGCCGATCATTCCCGATGACGAATTCAGGAAGGCGATTCCTCCGATCAGTGCGGAGGACGATCCCGAGCTCGACAAGCCGCTCGAATCGATCGCCGATTTCGAAAAGCGCGTCGCCGATGCGGCGAAGCAGAAGGCGAACGGTACAGCCGACGCCGTGCCGCAGGTCGATGGCACGCCCGTTCCCGCGCTCGCCGACGGGCAGACGGTCGAGCCGATCGGCGATGCGCCGATAACCGATACCGAGCTCGCCGCGCCCTTGCCGCCGCTCGAAAGCTTTGACGTTCAGCCGGTCCAGTTCGTCGATGCCGAGCCCGAGGGCGAGAACCGGCAGGTCGCCTATTCGGTGCAGGTCAATGGTCTTGCCGCAGCCGACGACAGCACCGATGCCGACCTCTCCGGGTTGTTCGGCGACCTGTCGGCGCTCTATGACGGCGATGGCAAGGCCGACAATTTCGCGATGCTGCGCGCCCGGCTGAGCAATGATGCGGAGCTGATGCAGCGCATCTTGTCGTCCGAAGGCTATTATGACGGCAGCGTCGATACGCGTATCGATCGCGCCGGCCGCGAGCGCGGGCAGCCGGTTTCAGCGGTGATCGATGTAAAGCCGGGTCCGCGCTACAGCTTTTCGGACATCATCCTCGATGCCAAGCCGACGGTGCCGCCGGGGCTGATCGCCGACAATTTCCCGCTCGCTATCGGCGAGCCGATCGTCGCCGAACGGGTTCAGGGCGCTGAAGCGGCGATCTCGCTCAAACTTCCCGAGGAAGGCTATCCCTTTGCCAAGGTCGGCCAGCGCGACATCCTGCTCGATGGCGACAAGGCAACGGGCGTCTACACGCTGCCGATCAACATCGGCCCGCGCGCCCGTTTCGGCGGCTTTGCGAGTAGCGGCGAGGAGGCCTTTGGCGCCGACCATGTCGCGATCATGGCACGGTTCAAGCGCGGCGATCTCTACGACAGCCGCAAGGTCGACGATCTGCGGCAGGCGCTGGTCGCCACCGGCCTGTTCGCGACCGTGTCGGTCGAGCCGCAGGCGACGGGCGAGAGCGCGGGCGACGATACCGAATATGTGACGATGCTGGTCAACCAGCAGGCGGGACCGCCGCGCACGCTCGCCGCCAGTGCCGGCTATGGCACCGGCGAGGGAATCCGCGTCGAAGGAAGCTGGACCCACCGCAATCTTTTCCCGCCTGAAGGCGCGTTGATCGTGCGCGGCGTCGCGGGGACGCAGGAGCAGGGGCTGGGGGTCACCTTCCGCCGGTCGAATGCGGGGCGGCGGGATCGCACCTTTGAACTGGTCGGTGAGGCGACGCGGAGCAATTATAACGCGTTCGAGGCGCTGACGGGGCGCATTGCGGCGCGGGTCAGCTATGATTCGACGCCGATCTGGCAGAAAAAGCTGACCTATGCCTATGGCGTGCAGCTTATCGCGACGAGCGAGGATGATTACAGTTTCCTGCTCGCCGATCGCGAACGCGACCTATATTATATCGTCGGCCTGACCGGACAGATCGGGATCGATCGCACCAACAGCCTGCTCGATCCGACCAAGGGATTTCGCGTCACCACGCTGATCGAGCCCGAAGGGTCGATGAGCGGGCGCTTCTCGCCCTATGCGCGCGCGCGCGTCGATGTCAGCGGCTATTATCCGGTGGCCGAGAATATCGTGCTCGCGGGCCGCGTGCGCGTTGGCTCGATCCTGGGCGCCGCGCGCGAGCGGCTGGCGCCGTCGCGGCGCTTCTATGCCGGCGGCGGCGGGTCGGTGCGCGGTTTCGGCTATCAACAGCTTGGCCCCAAGGATCCCAACAACGATCCGATCGGTGGGCGCAGCGTCAACGAAGCGGCGTTCGAGGCGCGCTACCGGTTCGGTAATTTCGGGATCGTCGGCTTCGTCGATGCGGGACAGGTCTATACCGGATCGACCCCCGATTTTTCGAACCTGCGCTTCGGCGCCGGCATCGGCGGCCGCTTTTACACCAATTTCGGCCCGATGCGGCTCGACGTCGCGACGCCGATCGACCGCAAGCCGGGTGAATCGCGGATCAGCGTCTATGTCTCGATCGGGCAGGCTTTCTGATGGCCGAGGGCGCAGCCGAGCCGATGGAGGACACGCCGCCGCCGCGGAGCAATCCATGGCCGCGCCGCGTGCTGCGCTGGACGGGGATCGTCGTCGGCGGGCTGCTCGCGCTGATCGCATTGTTCGTCGTCGGTCTCAACAGCGACGCCGGGCGCCGCTTTGTCGTCACCCAGATCGAGAAATATGAATTTTCGAACGGGCTGAAGATCGGCATCGGCCGGCTCGACGGATCGCTCTATGGCGCGATGGTGGTGCGCGATTTCACGCTTTCGGACCCGAAGGGCGTGTTCCTGCGCTCGCCCGAGGTCAGGGTCGACTGGCGACCCTTTGCCTATCTCAATAACCATGTCGATGTCCGTTCGGCGACCGCCTCGACGATCGTGCTGCAACGGCTGCCCGCATTCCGTCCGACGCCCGACACTGGCGAACCCCTGCTTCCCGACCTCGATATCGACATCGGGCGGCTGCGCGTCGACCGTTTCGTTGTCGAGCCTGCGGTGACAGGAGCGCGGCAGGAACTCCGCATCGATGGCAAGGTCGCGATCGCCGACCGGCGCGCGCAGGTGACGGCGAAGGCCGAGACCATCGGCGGCAAGACGAAGGGCGACCGGCTCGCGCTGCTGCTCGACGCGGTGCCCGAAAAGAACCGACTGGCGCTGACGCTCGACGTCAACGCTCCCGCCGGTGGGGTGCTGGCGGCACTCGGCGGGTTCAAGGAGCCGCTGACGGCCAAGCTTGCCGGCCGCGGCGACTGGACGCGCTGGGACGGGCGCCTCGACGCGACGCTGGGCGCGGCGCCGCTTGCCGGGCTGGCGCTGAGCGCGCGCGACGGCACGTTCGCGGTCAAGGGTACCACGCAGGCGGCGCGGCTGTTCGCGGGCACGCCGGCGGCGCTGCTCGGCCGCGAGACGGCGGTCGATGTCACGGCGCGGCTCGCCCAGCGCAAGGCCGATCTCGACGGTCGGGTTTCGTCCGATGCGATGCGGCTCGGGATCAGCGGCGGCCTCGATCTCGGCGCCAATCGCTATGATGGCCTGCAACTGACGTTCGTGCTGCTGCGCCCCGCCGCGATCGCGCCGGCGCTTCGGGCGAGCGGCGGCCGGGCTTCGGCGCGGCTCGATGGCGCCTTCGCGACGCCGACGGTCGCGTATCGCGTCGATGCGGCGAGCCTTGCGGTCAATGATATCGTCGTCGAGGCGCTGAACCTGTCGGGCAAGGCGCGCGTCGATGTCGACCAGATCGTCATCCCGGTGACGGGGCGCGCGGCGCGCATCCGCGGGCTCGATACGGTAGCGGGCGGAACGCTCGTCGCGGTGCGGCTCGACGGTGATCTTGCTTACAAGAATGGGCGGCTGCTCAGCGATAACCTCCGCCTGCGGTCGCCGCGCATCGACGCCAAGGCGATCATCGTCGCCGACCTCAACCGCGGCTTCTACACCGGCGCCATCGACGGGCGGGTCAATAATTACCGCATCGAAAGCGTCGGCATCTTCGACATCGGCACCGAGGTCGATCTGAAGCGTGTCGGTACCGACGGGTTCGAGATTGCCGGCCGCATTCGCGCGCGATCGACCCAATTGTTCAATTCGGGCGTTCGCGACCTGCTCGGCGGCAATGCCGTGGCGACGAGCGACATTCGCTATGGCACCGACGGCATCGTGCGCTTCGCCAATCTGCGCCTCACCGCGCCGCGGCTGCGGGTGACGAGCGGGCAGGGCAGCTATGCGCCGGGCGGCCAGCTCCAGCTCGTCGCGCGCGCCACTTCGGTCGATTACGGGCCGCTTGGCGTCGAGGTGGCGGGCACGATCAGCGACCCGCGCGCGACGCTGCGCGCCGAGCGCCCCGGCCTCGGCATCGGCCTCGCCAATCTGGAAGCGCGACTGACGGGCGCCCCCAACGGATACCGGCTCGCGGCGAAGGGGGAGACGGATTACGGTCCGCTGACCGCCGATGTCGTCCTGCTGACCGCCGCCGGCCCGCTGACCATCGATGTCGAACGTGCCGACCTGTCGGGGATCGGCTTCAAGGGACGGCTGCAGCAAAGCGCGGCGGGGCCGTTCGTCGGCCGGCTCGACGCATCGGGGCAGGGGCTGGGCGGTATCGTGCGGCTGAGCGCCGACGGTCAATATCAGGCGGTCGCGGCGAACATCCGCGCGAATAATGTGGTGCTGCCCGGCGCCGCGCGGCTCGCGGTCGGCAGCGCGATCGTCGATGCCGACATGATCCTTTACGACAAGCCGCGGATCATCGCCGACATCCAGCTCGCCGACACGCGCATCCGCGATTATGACATTGCGGTCGGGCGGGTGAAGATCGACTATCGCGACGGGCGCGGCAAGGCGCAGGCGCTGGTCGAGGGGACGAGCGGCGTGCCGTTCCGCATCGCCGCCAATGCCGATCTGACACCCGAGCTGTGGCGCGCATCGGTGCAGGGCCGCGCCAGCGGCATCAACTTCCGCACCGCGTCGCCGGCGCGCATCGTGCCGCATACCGACGATTATGAACTGCTGCCGACAACCATCGACCTCGGCCGCGGCAGCAGCGCGCGCCTCGCGGGGCGCTTCGGCAAGGGCGTCGTCCTCCAGAGCCGCCTTGAGCGCGCCAATATGACGATCCTCAACGCCGTCTATCCGGGACTGGGGCTCGGCGGGCGCGCGACCGGCAGCCTCGACTTCGCGCAGGAAAATTCCGACGCTTTCCCGCGTGCCGACGCGCGGCTGACGATCAACGATTTCACGCGCACGACCG
Source organism: Sphingopyxis terrae subsp. terrae NBRC 15098 (assembly GCF_001610975.1). Taxonomy (NCBI): domain Bacteria; kingdom Pseudomonadati; phylum Pseudomonadota; class Alphaproteobacteria; order Sphingomonadales; family Sphingopyxidaceae; genus Sphingopyxis; species Sphingopyxis terrae. The sequence continues at coordinate 2,863,974 of NZ_CP013342.1, forward strand.
CGGCGGCGGTCAGCCAGCCGGTCGACGTCAATTTCGCGGGCAAGCTGCTCGCCGACGGGGGTGAATTGCGCGCCGTGGTGCGCAAGCGCGGCAGCGTGATCGGACGGCTGCAGGCGTCGCTGCGCCCGCTCGGGCCGGGCGCGGGCGACTGGATGACGCGCCTGCGCGCCGCACCGCTCGGCGGCGGGCTGCGTTATAATGGTCCCGCCGACACGCTCTATTCCTTCGTCGGTCCCGCCGATCAGGGGCTCGCGGGCCCGGTTGCGGTGGCGGCGGACTTCAGTTGCCAGCTTGCCGATCCCTGTCTGCAGGGCGTGCTCAAGGGCAATGGCATGACCTATGAGAACCAGACCTATGGCACCAAGCTGACCGACATGGTGGTCAGCGGCCGCTTCACCGGAAACCGGCTCGAAATCGATCAGCTTACCGCCAAGGCCGGCACCGGAAGCGTCGCGGCAAAAGGCTATGTCAGCCTGTCGTCGGCCGATGGTTATCCGATGAACATCGTCGCCACGCTCGACAATGCGCGGCTGGCGCGCAGCGAGAATATCGGCGCGCGCGCGACCGGCACGCTGACGCTCACAAAAGCAGCGGGAGAGGCAGCGCTGCTGTCGGGCGACCTGCGCCTGCCCGAAACGCGCTATCGCATCGTGCGCGAGGGCGCGGCGAGCGTTCCCGTGCTCACCGGCGTGCGCCGCAAGCCGCCGAGTGGGCGCCGCCGGATCAGCGGCGACGGGCTGGCGGCGGTCGGCGGCAGCCTGTTCGACCTGATCCGGCTCGACATCCGCCTGCGCGCCGGCGAACAGATTTATGTGACCGGCATGGGGCTCGAATCCGAATGGCAGGCCGACGTCACCTTGAAGGGAACCACCGTCGCGCCGCGCGTGACCGGCGAGATCGAACTGGTGCGCGGCACGCTCGATTTCGCGGGGCGCTCGTTCAACCTCGAACAGGGCAAGGTGACCTTCCCCACCGGCGATGCCTATGATCCCGCGATCAACCTCCTCGCGACCGACACTTTCGACAATGTGACCGTCAATGTCGCGGTGACCGGGCGCGCGAGCAACCCGCAGGTCGCCTTTTCGAGCGTGCCCGGACTGCCGCAGGACGAAATCGTCTCGCGCATCCTGTTCGGCGATTCGATCACCTCGCTGTCGCCGCTCCAGGCGGTGCAACTCGCGGCGTCGCTCAACACACTGCGCGGCGGTGGCGGGGGGCTCAGCCCGCTCGGCGCGCTCCAGTCGGCGGCGGGGATCGACCGCCTGCGCATTCTGGGGCCCGACGATACGACCGGACGCGGCACCGCGCTGGCGGCAGGGCAATATATCTCGAAGGACATCTATCTTGAGGTCATCACCGATGCGCGCGGTTATACCGCGACGCAGCTCGAGATCAGCCTGACGCGCGCGCTGTCGATCCTGAGCCAGGCGGGCGGTTCGGGGCAATCGAACTTCTCCGTCCGCTACCGCAAGGATTATTGATGCACCGCGCGCTGATGCTCTTGCCGCTGTTCGCGCTGGCGGCGTGCAAACAGCCGCCCGATTTCGACCAGCGGTACGACAAGGCTGCATCCGACATCGAAGCGCGCGCGCGGGCGATGGACAAGGATCTGTCGGAGGCGGACAAGGCCGCCGCCGCGGCCGCGCCGGGCAATGGTTCGCAGACGAAGGGCTTGCCAGCCGCCTCGACCGCGTCTAACGCACCCCCGTCATCTGGGGAGTAGCCAGCCGTCCTGCCGGACGGGCCGCAGCGTCAACATACTCGGTCGAGAGGCCGTGGCGCCGCGGAAGCGCGAAAGCGTTTGGGCGAGACCAATGGCGTCGCACCTTCGTCCGGGCCGGGCGGCGGGCGCGATCGCTGTTGGAGTTCGCTTGCCGCTCGGCCCCGGAGTAACTCATGGAAGCCTTGTTCACCTCGACCGCGGTCGTCGCGCTCGCCGAGATCGGCGACAAGACGCAGCTCCTCGCGATTCTGCTCGCGACGCGCTTCAAACGGCCGCTTCCGATCATCCTCGGCATTTTGGTCGCAACGCTCGCCAATCATGCGCTCGCCGCGCTGCTGGGGGCGCAGGCGGCCGCCTTCCTCGACAGCGATATCTTCCGCTATGTCATTGGCGCCTCGTTCGTCGCGATGGCGGCGTGGACGCTGATCCCCGACAAGTTCGAGGATGATGATGCGCCCAAATCGCATGCGGGCGCGTTCATGACGACGCTCGTCGCCTTCTTCCTCGTCGAGATGGGCGACAAGACGCAGGTCGCGACAATCGCGCTCGGCGCGCGCTTCCACGATGTCTTCACCGTGACGGCGGGTACGACGCTGGGGATGATGATCGCCAATGTGCCCGCAATCTTCCTTGGCCACGAACTGCTCAAGCGCGTCGATCTGAACAAGGTCCGCATGATCGCTGCGGCGCTGTTCCTGGTCATCGGCCTGTGGGTTCTGGCGCAGACCGCGGGACTGTTCGGCGCAGGTTGAACGCCGCGATCAGAACGGCTTGCAGGGCTTGCCGTTGTCGTCGAACCGGGCGGCGAGATCATATTCGCGGCCGTTCCAGCGCAGATAGGGGAAACAGAAGCCGGGAAGGCCGACCTGGATATCGGGATAATTGTCGACGCCGTGGCTTTTGAGGAAGTTTGCGAAGCCCTGGGTGGTCAGCATCACTTTCCAGCTTCCCGCCGGCGTTTTGGTCAGGACGATCGAATTGACGCCGGCCGATCCGTTGCAGAAGATGCCATTGTCGTGGATCATCGCTTCGGGTCGGCCGTCGCCATTGACGTCGCCAATGAAATCGACCTGTGCCTCCGAATGGCCGCTGTCGTCGTCGGTGCAGGCTGTCCAGCGGCCGCCCTTGACCGGCTTGATCTCGGCGGCGCGAAACAGCGCGAGGCGCTCGGTCGCCGGAAGCGCCTTGGCTTCGGGGGTTTGCGAGCCGCCCCAATCGAACAGATAGTCGCGCGAAATCGGCATCGGGCCGCTACGCGGCGGCGCGGCGCTTGCCGGGGCGGCTGCGGCCTTCCCGTCCTGGCTGCACGCCGTCGGCGCGCCGTAGCTGCCGCCCGCGAAATGGCGCGTGCCGGGGCAGGCCGAATAGCGCGCCTCGAGCGTCAGGTCGCGCCAGCCACCGGTACGCGTCTTGGCGAAGCCGACGATGCCATCCTCGGCGATCAGGCGGCGCCAGCGCCCGTCGGTGCCGAGCGTCAGCACCGCGAAATAGGCGCCGGGCTTGCCGTAGCATTTGGGATCGACATCGGCGACATGCGCCTCCGCCCGTCCGTCGCCGTTGAGATCGGCAAAGGCGACGCGCGGGTTCGACGCGCCGCCGCAGCGGTTGATCGCGCGCCCGTTTTCGACCCGGAAGCCCGCAGCTTCGAACAACTGGATGCTCTGTTCCCTGGTCAGGCTGGGCTGCGCCGTACCCTGCGCCGCGCTCTGCGCCGGACCGGCAAGCGGCAGCGCGGCCAGTGACAAACCCAACAGCATCCGGATGTCCGCCATGGTGGTCCCTCCCGTCGGGCCGAAGGCTATCACGAACCGGCCCCGCCTTGCCAACGCAAAACGCCGACGTCTTCTGCCCGGCCTCGCTTGCAATCGGGTGCGGTTTCGCGGAAGGCTGAAAGCGACAAGGCAAGCGACGACCCGCCCGGACGAGGCCGGCGCGCTTCGAGGAGAGGCTTATGGACTTCGATCTGGTCGTGCGCGGCGGGCTGGTTTTCGACGGGAGCGGCACCGCTCCCTTCGTCGGCGACATCGGCCTTCGCGATGGAAAAATCGCCGCAATCGGGCAGATAACGGGCCGCGGGGCCGAGGAGATCGATGCCAGCGACCGCATCGTAACCCCCGGCTTCATCGACATTCACACCCATTATGACGGGCAGGCGACGTGGGAGACACGCATGGCGCCCTCCTCGAATCATGGCGTGACGACGGTGCTGATGGGCAATTGCGGCGTCGGCTTCGCGCCGTGCCGGCCGCACCAGCGCGACATGCTCGTCAAGCTGATGGAGGGGGTCGAGGATATTCCCGAGGTCGTGATGGTCGACGGGCTGCCTTGGAATTGGGAGAGTTTCCCCGACTATCTCGACGCGCTCGATGCGCGCGAACTCGACATCGATATCGCGGCGCAGGTGCCGCATTCGGCGCTGCGCATCTTCGTGATGGGCGAACGCGGCGCGCAGCACGAGGCCCCGACCGCCGACGATCTGGCGCAGATGCGCGCGCTGGTCGCCGATGCCGTCGCCGCCGGAGCCTTCGGGGTCACGACGTCGCGCAACATGATGCACCGGACCAAGGCGGGCGAACTGGCGCCGAGCCTTTATTCCGAGGCCGACGAGCTGCGCGCGCTGATGGACGGCCTCGGCGATGCCGATGCAGGGGTGTTCCAGATCATCCCGGCACCGGCCAATGATGCCGAGAGCGAATTCGCCTTGCTGCGCGCGCTTGCCGAACATGGGCGGCGGCCCTTGTCCTTCACCCTGCTCGATGTGCCCAACCAGCCGGGGGCGGGGTGGCGATCGATGCTCGCGGGGCTCGAACAGGCGCGCCGCGACGGGTTGCAGATGCGCGGTCAGGTCGCGCCGCGTCCGGTCGGCATGTTCTTCGGCCTCGACCTCAGCCTCCATCCGTTCAGCTCGCACCCGAGCTACAAGGCGATCGCCGACCGCCCGCTGGCCGAGCGCGTGGCGGCGATGCGCGATCCGGTCTTCCGCGCGCGCCTGCTCGCCGAGACGGCCGAGGACAGCAATCCGGTGACGCTGGCGCTGATCGATGCGTTCCGCGCCGCGCATGAATGGAGCGACGGCCCCGACTATGAACCGCAGCGCGAGACGCGGATCGAGGCGCGCGCCGCGGCGGCGGGCCAGTCGGTTGCCGAATTCGCCTATGAGCTGCTGCTGAAGGACGAAGGGCGGCGGCTCTTCTATCTGCCTGCCGCCAATTATTCGGAAGGCAATCTGAACGCGGTGCGCGAAATGCTGGGTCATCCCGATACGGTGATGGCGCTCGCTGACGGCGGCGCGCATTATGGCTTGATCTGCGACGCGAGCTTTCCGACCTATTTTCTCCAGCGCTGGGTCCGCGATGCCGATCCCGGCGACCGGATCGCGCTCGCCGACGCCATTGCCGAGCTGACCGCGCGTCCCGCCGCGACCGTCGGCATGACCGACCGCGGTCGCATCGCCGAGGGGATGAAGGCGGACCTCAACATCATCGATTTCAACGCACTGCGCCTGCATGTTCCGACAATCCGTTACGATCTGCCCGCTGGCGGGAAGCGCATGCATCAGGCCGCCGACGGCTATGTCGCGACGATCGTATCGGGCGCGGTCACCTATCGCGACGGGCAGCCGACGGGCGTGCTCCCTGGTCGGCTCGTGCGGCGGGGACGGGATGCGGCGCCAGCCGGCGCGGGCGATCCGGCGATCCCGCGTGCCGCCTAGGGTCAGCATGAAGGACGATACCGACTTCGCCGGAAAGGCGGTGCTGGTGGTTGGCGGATCGAGCGGGATCGGCAACGGCATCGCCCGTGGCTTTCGCACGCGCGGCGCGGCGGTCCATGTCTGGGGGACACGCGCGCAGGCGACCGATTACGACCCGGACGATGGGTCCGATCTTGCGGGGCTCGGCTATAGCTGCGTCGATGTCGGCGACCCCGACGCGATCGAGGCGGCGGCGATGCCGTTCGACCGGCTCGATGTGCTGATCCTGTGCCAGGGCACGGTCGTCTATCGGCGCGGCGAGTTCGAGCGCGAAGGCTGGGACCGGGTGATGGCGGTGAACCTCGACAGCCTGATGCATATATCGCGCAAGTTCCGGGCGCAGCTGTCGCAAAGCGCCGGATCGATCGTCATCGTCAGTTCGATTTCGGGGCTGAAGGCGAATATCGGCAATCCCGCCTATGCCGCGTCGAAGGCCGGGGCGATCAGCCTGACCAAGACGCTGGGGCAGGCCTTCGCCGCCGACGGCATCCGCGTCAACGGCCTCGCGCCGGGGCTGGTCGATACCAAGCTGACCAAGGTGACGACGCAGAATCCCGACCGGCTGGAGGGCGCACTCGCCCATATCCCGCAGCGACGGATGGGAACGCCCGAGGACATGGCGGGGGCGGCGATCTTTCTTGCCTCGCCGCTTGCCTCCTATGTCACCGGTCATACGCTGATCGTCGACGGGGGCCTCTCGCTCTGATCGGGCGCCCCATCAATTCCTGCAGGTGACGCGCCGCGATTTTCGCGGCAGGAGAGGGCGGCTACGCGATTTTGCAGAGTCGGTGCGGGAGAGACTATTGTGTTCGACACGCTGGAACCGAGCAGCCTGCCGCCCGAGGATGAGGCGCTGCGCAGCCGCGTCCGCGCGCTCGCCGCGGCGGCGACGGCGGCGCGGCCCGCCGACGTCCGCGCCCGGTCGTGGCAAGGGTTCGACGCCGATTTCAGCCGCAAGCTCGGCGCTGCAGGGCTGCTCGGCCTGACGCTTCCCAAAGCCTATGGCGGCGGCGAGCGCGGCCCGTTCGCGCGGTTCGTCGTCGTCGAGGAATTGCTGTCGGCCGGCGCGCCGGTGGCGGCGCACTGGATCGCCGACCGGCAAAGCGCGCCGCTGATCCTGAATTACGGGACCGAGGCGCAGCGCCAATTTTATCTCCCGCGCATTTGCCGCGGCGAATTGTTCTTCTGCATCGGGATGAGCGAGCCGGGATCGGGATCGGACCTTGCGAGCGTTCGCACCCGCGCCGAGCGCACCGCGGGCGGCTGGCGGGTCAACGGGCAGAAGATATGGACGACCGGCGCGATGCACTGCGACTATATGATCGCGCTGCTCCGCACCTCGGGAAGCGCCGAGGATCGTCATGCCGGGCTGTCGCAGCTTATCATCGACCTGAAGGCGCCGGGGATCACCATCCGTCCGATCGTCGATCTGACCGGCGATGCGCATTTCTGCGAAATATTCTTCGAAGATGTCGATCTGCCCGCCGACGCGCTGATCGGCGCCGAAGGCGAGGGGTGGAAGCAGGTCACCGCCGAACTCGCCTTCGAGCGCAGCGGCCCCGAGCGTATCTATTCGAGCGTCGTGCTTCTGGATGCCTGGGCGCGGCATTTGCAGCATATCGGGCGCGACGATCCCGCGGTGCGCGCGCTGGTGGGGGATTTCACCGCGCGGCTCGCAACGCTGCGCGCGATGTCGATCGCCTGCACCGCGCGGCTTGCGGCGGGCGAAAGCCCGGTGGTCGAGGCATCGCTGGTCAAGGATCTGGGGACGGCGTTCGAACAGCACCTTCCGGTCGCGATCGGCGACGATCTTGCCGCGCATCCCGATGAGCCCGTCTCGGACGAGCTTTACCGCACGCTGACCTATGTCACGCATGTCGCGCCCAGCTTTTCGCTGCGCGGCGGTACCCGCGAAATATTGCGCGGCATCATCGCCCGCGGCATGGGCCTTCGGTGAGGAGCCATAGATGACCGATTTCCTCGACCCTTTCGAACGGATGATCGCCGCGCTTTTTAGCCCCGCCGCGGTGCGCGCGGCGGAGCGCGGCGAGCCGGACGACAGGGCATGGTCGGAGCTCGCGGCCTCGGGTTTCCTGGACGCGCTGGTTCCCGAAGACGCGGGCGGCGCGGGGGTGTCCTTTGCCGATATCGTCCCGCTGTGGCTGGTGCTTGGCCGCCATGCGGTACCCTGTCCGGTCGGCGAAACGATGATTGCGCGCGCGTTGCTCGCGCAAGCGGGGAGGGCCGCGCCCGATGGACCGATCGCGATCGCCGCGCAGGCGCCGGGCGCCGCCGGGCGGGTGATCGGCGCCGCGCTGGGGCGGCATTTGCTCGTCGAATGGGAGGGCAATCTCTATCTTGCCGCCGTGCCGGGCGAAGCGGATGGCGGCGACAGGGAACTCGCGGCATCGGTGCGCTGGGATAGCGAAGCCGCGACACCGGTGGGGCCGATAGTCCCCGGCGGATTACGCCGCGCGGCGGCGGTGCTGCGCGCCGCGCTGATCGCGGGCGCCGCCGACCGGCTGACCACGATGACGGCGGGCTATGCGAACGTGCGTATCCAGTTCGGCAAGCCGATCGGCAAGCAGCAGGCGCTGCAACAGCAGCTTGCCGTGATGGCGGAGGATATGGTCGCGGCGCGCATTGCGGCGCATATCGGCGGCGCAGGTTCTTTCCCGCCTGCGCTCGCGGCGGCCGCGACCGCCAAATCGGTTGCGAGCGGCGCAGCCGCGCGGGTCGCGGCGATCGCGCATGCGGTGCATGGCGCGATCGGTATCAGCGAGGAATATGATCTTCAGCTCTATACGCGCCGGCTTCAGGCCTGGCGGCTCGCCGACGGATCAGAAAGCTATTGGAACCGCCTGCTCGGCGCCGAACGGCTGGCGGCGCCGTCGGGTTCGGTCGATTTCGTCCGCACGGCGCTGGCACCGGCCTGACCGCCTGGCGCCGCCGAAGCAAGGCCGATAGGAGCCCGATATGAAGCGCCTGCCGCGGCTCGACCTCAACCTGCTCCAGATATTCGACGCCATCTATACCAAGGGCGGCGTGTCGGCTGCCGCGTCGCACCTCAATCTGTCGCAGCCCGCGATCAGCCATGCGCTGGCCAAGCTGCGCGCGATGCTGGACGATCCCTTGTTCATCCGTCAGGGCAATCGCCTCGTCCCCACCGGGACTGCACGGGCGGTCGCCGAACCGATCCATACGGCGCTGCGCGAACTGGTCGCGGCGCTCGACGGGGCGGGGAGCTTCGATCCCGCACAATCGACGCGCGAGTTTCGCATCGGGATAAGGCTGGCGGGCGAGATGTCGCGCTTTCCAGCGCTCGCGTCGCGCGTGCTGGAAGAGGCGCCGCATGTCCGGCTGACGTCGACCGCCTTTCGGCGCCGCGATCTGGTCGCTGCGCTGGCCAACGGCGATCTCGACGTCGCGATCGACGTCGACCTGCCTGTCGAGGATCGGCTGTGCCGCGAACCGCTCGGCGTCGAGCCGTTGCTGGTGGCGGCGCGGATCGGCAATGGCCGCATCGCCGGGACGCTCGACCTCGATCGCTATCTCGCGCTTGATCATGTGTTCGCGACGCCGCGTCCGCACGGGCCGGGGATCGAGGATATGGCGCTGGCGCGGCTCGGCTTGCAGCGCCGCGTCGCGGTGCGCTGCCAGCATGCGATCACCGCTTGGCAGATCGTGGCGAAGACCGACATGCTCTGCACCCTTCCGCGCAGCCATGTCCGCATGTTGCAGCACATCTGGCCGATGCAGTTGTTCGACCTGCCGATCGCGGTCGCACAGAGCAGCAGCTATCTCTATTGGCATCGCGCGGTTCAGGCGGATGTCGGCCTCGCTTGGCTGCGCGCGATCATCCTCGAGGTGATGCGCGACGAATAGGCGCCTATTCCTCAGACGAATAGACTTTATTCGAAGTTATCATTTTTCCTGATGCCGCAGGGGCACTAGCCTTGGCCCCAACCAAGGAGAATAGCGATGACGCCGATCGAACTCGAAGCCGAACTCAACGACCTCAGAATGTCAAAGGAGGCGCAGCCGCTGTTCGATGCGGTGAAACGCCACATCGCCGAAAATGTCGATCCCATCACCGAGGAGTTTTTCCGCTTGGGCGAAGGGCGCGCCGACCGCTGGAGCTGGGCGCCGGGGCAGCTTGAGCTGCTTGAAGGCGCGAAGGCCAAGGCGAAGGCGGCAGGGCTGTGGAATTTCTTCCTGCCCCACGGCGATACGGGAACCCCGCTCACCAACCTCGACTATGCCTATATTGCGGCCGAACTCGGCAAATCGCCGCTGGCATCCGAATCGCTCAACTGTTCGGCGCCCGACACCGGCAATATGGAGGTGCTGGAAATGGTCGGCACGCCCGAACAGAAGGACCGCTGGCTGAAGCCGCTCCTTAATGGCGAAATCCGCTCCGCCTATGTGATGACCGAACCCGGCGTTGCCTCGTCGGACGCGAGCAATCTGGAAACCAGCGCGACGCTCGAGGGCGACGAATGGGTCATCAACGGCGAGAAATATTTCATCAGCGGCGCCGGCGATCCGCGCTGCAAGATCCTGATCTGTATGGTCAAGACCAACCCGGAGGCGCCGCGAAAGGCGCAGCATTCGCAAATCCTGGTGCCGATGGACACGCCGGGGGTGCAGGTGCTCGGGCCGATGCGGGTGTTCGGGGCCGACCATGCGCCGCAGGGGCATATGCATATGCGGTTCGAAAATGTCCGCGTGCCGCGCGACAACATCCTGCTCGGCGAGGGGCGCGGGTTCGAGATTTCGCAGATGCGCCTCGGGCCGGGCCGCATTCACCACTGCATGCGCACCATCGGCAAGGCCGAGGTTGCACTCGACCTGATGGTCAAGCGCGGCAATTCGCGGACCGCCTTCGGCCGGCCGCTGTCGCAGCTCGGGAAGAATCTGGAAGTCATCGCGCGGGCGCGCTGCGATATCGAGGCGATGCGCCTGATCGTGCTCAAGGCCGCGAAGGCGATGGACCTGCTCGGCAATCGTGAAGCGCGCGTGTGGGTGAGCATGGCGAAGGCGATGATCCCCGAGCGCGTGTGCCAGATTATCGATCAGGCGATCCAGATCCACGGCGCGACCGGCATCTCGCACTGGACGCCGCTCGCCGAGCTTTATGCCGACGTGCGCCATCTGCGCTTCGCCGACGGCCCCGACGAGGTTCACTATATGGTCGTGGGCCGCGACGAACTCGCGCGCCACTAAGTCGCCGAAGGGCGGGGTGGGCGGCGCCGGAGCGCCGCTCGCCCCGCACCCGCCGACGTTCGCTTTCCGCGCCGCGACCGATCAGCTTTCGAGATAGCGCGCCCAGATGCGCTTGCCCAAGCGGTCGTAGCGCGTCATCGCGGCAATCAGCGCCGCGAGCGCATCGCTTGGACAAAGCCTTTCGGGTAGCAGCGGATCGCGCATGATGGCGCGGATGGCCTGCCGCCCCAGGAGCAGCGTTTCGGCCGCCGCCGCGGGCAGCCGGCTTTCATCGATGCTCGCCGCGCTCTCGTCGAGGCGGGCGGCGAGCCGCTGGTGCGACGCGCGCAGGGCATCACTCTGCCACAAGGTCCGGAACCGGGCGTCGCGGGCGGCGTCCAGCCCGCTCGCTTCGACGACGAACAGCGATGGCGCGGCATCGAGTTCGATCAAATCCTGCCGCATCCCCGCGGCCCCACGCTCCAGATTGTCGGGGCGCACCCAGATATTGGCGTCGGCGTCGGCAAATCCCTCAAGATGAAGCGCGCGCAGAGTCCGGCGCCAAGTGGTGCGGTCGGCGCGCTCCTGCGGCCCCGCGACCGCGACGAGCCAGCGTCCCTCCCAGGGCTGCCGCCGCTCAAGCCGGGAGCGCCAGCCGAGGATCCGCTGCTTCAACACCTCTGCATTCGCGCCGATCGTATAGCGACCGCGCGCGATTGCCTGAACCCGGCCTTCCGACTTGAGGCGCGTCAACGCCGTCCGGATGCCCGGCGCCTCGATCCCGAAGGCCGCGCCGGCGCGCACCAGTTCGGCGACGGTGAACGCCGGCGGAGCGCCAGTGTCGAGCAGATCGAGAATGAGCATCCGCGCGCTCATCCCTCCGGCATCGGCCGAGTTTACTATATTGCGTTCTGTGTCCATATCCGGCAATATATGCAACAAATAAGATGGGAGAGGAAGATGCTGCCCCTTGACGGCGTGACCGTAATCGATCTTACCAGCGTTGTCGCGGGGCCACTGGCGACGCAGATCATGGCGCAGCAGGGCGCCCGGGTATGGAAGGTTGAGCCGCCCGAAGGCGACCGCGCGCGTTTGCTCGGTGCGGTTGCGGCGCCGGGGTTCAGCTCGGCGCATGTCGCGCTCAACGCCGACAAGCAATCGGTCGCGATCGACCTTGCGCGTGCCGATGGGCAGGCGCTGCTGCGCCGCATGGTGCCACAGGCCGACCTCCTCATCCACAATTTCCGGCCCGGGGTGATGGAGCGGCTGGGGCTTGGCACCGACGTGCTACATGCGCTGCGCCCCGATCTCGTCATCGCGCGGATCAGCGGCTTCGGTCAGGACGGGCCGATGGCGGGCGGGCGCGCCTATGATCCGATCGTGCAGGCCGAATCGGGGATGGTCAGCTGGACCGCCGAAGGGCCGCTGCTCGCTCCGCAATGGATTTGCGACAAGACCGCGGGGCTTTACGCGGCGCAGGCGGCGACCGCCGCGCTCGTCGCACGGGCGCGCAGCGGAAAGGGGGCGGTCGTCGATATTTCGATGCTGGAGGCGGCTGTCGCTTATGGCTGGATCGACCTCCACGGGGCGCAGGCCTTTCCCGATGCCACCTCGCGCATGCCTGACATCGCCGCCGTCTATCGCCCTTGGGCGACCGGCGACGGCTGGATCGTCGTTGTCATGCTGTCGCAATCTGAATTCGAAGGCTGGGCGCGCGCGATCGGCGCGCCCGACCTGCTCGCCGATCCGCGCTTTGCCGACATGACGACGCGATTCCTCAACTGGGACGATCTGCGCGCGATTTCGGCGCCCCGCATTGCCGCGTTGACCACGCGCGAGGCTGTGGCCCGGCTGGCCGACGCGGGCGTGCCGTGCGGCGTCGCCAACCGGTCGGCGGCGCTGCCCGGCCACGCCCAGATCGTCCATGACGGCTTCGTCGCGCTGACCGACCACCCGCAGGCCGGTGCGGTGCGCCGGACCCGGCCCGTGGCGCGCTTCGACGGCGCGCGGCCGGGGTTCGAGACGCATGCGCCGCGCGTCGGTGAACATAGCCGGACGGTGCTCGCCGCGGCCGGCCTGACCGCCGAAGAGATCGAAGCCGCCATCGCAAACGGTGCCGCCTGCTGCCCTGAGGAGACCCTATGGCAACCTATCAGACCTTGACCTATGCCGCCGAAAATCGGGTGGCGACGATCACGCTCAACCGTCCCGAACATTTCAACGCGATCGCGCACGGCATGCCGCGTGAGATCCGCGCCGCGGTAGAACGGGCGGAGGCCGATGCGGACGTCCATGTCATCGTCGTACGCGGCGCGGGGCCGGGTTTTTGCGGCGGATACGATCTTAAACATTATGCCGAGCGCAAGGGCGAGATCAGCGGGTCGCAGGATATGCCGTGGGATCCGACGCTCGATTTCCAGATGATGTGGCGCAATACGCAGGACTTCATGGCACTGTGGCGCGCGACCAAGCCCACAATCGCGCGCGTTCATGGCGCCGCGGTTGCCGGCGGGTCCGACATCGCGCTGTGCTGCGACTTTCTGATCATGGCCGACGATGCGCGCATCGGTTATCCCCCTGCGCGCGTCTGGGGCGTGCCGACCCCGGCGATGTGGGTCTATCGTCTGGGGCCGCAGATGGCGAAGCGCATGATGATGACGGGCGACCTGATCGACGGGCGCGAAGCCGAACGGATCGGGCTGGCGCTCGAAGCGGTGCCCGAGGCCGAACTCGACGATGCTGTCGAGCGGCTGGTCGGGCGGCTGCGCGGGGTGCCGCGCAACCAATTGATGATGACCAAGACGGTGGTCAATCAGGCCTATGACAATATGGGCCTCAACAATACCCAGATGTTCGCGACGCTGTTCGACGGGGTATCGCGCCATTCGCCTGAAGGCATATGGTTCCGCGACCGGGCGCAGGAGGTCGGCTTCAAGCAGGCGGTGGCCGAACGCGACAGCGGCGATCCGATCGCGAGCCAGGTGTCGAAGCGCCTGCCCGCCGACGATTGAGGAGACGAAGCATGACCGCACTCCAGCCGATCGACCGGCTCGACACGCATGATGTGTTCAACCAGGCGCCGCCGTTCGAGAATATGAACCTGTTTACCGGCGACCGGGCGCTGGTCGATGCGGTGAACAGCGCAGGCGCGGGCGCGCATGGCGCCCGGCTCGCCGCGCTCGGGCAGCGCTGTGGTTCGGCCGAGGTGATCGAATGGGGCGTCGAGGCGAACCGCCAGACTCCCGTGCTCGAAACCTATGACCGCTATGGTCACCGCGTCGACGAGGTGCGCTTTCACCCCGCCTATCACGACCTGATGCGGCTCGGGCTCGATAGCGGCTTTGCGGCATCGGCTTGGGACGGCAGCGCACGCGGCCATACGCTCCACGCGGCGATCCTCTTCCTGACCGGGCAGGCCGATTCGGGCACAAGCTGTCCGATGACCATGACCTATGCCGCCGTGCCGGCGCTGCGAGCCGAGCAGGCGGTCGCCGACGTCTGGGTGCCGCGCATCGCGGCGGGCCGTTACGATCCCTCCGTCCGCCCGGCTGCGGACAAGGCCGGGGTGACGATCGGCATGGCGATGACCGAAAAGCAGGGCGGCAGCGACGTACGCGCCAACACGACGCGCGCCGAACCGACCGGCGAAGCGGGCTGGTACAGCCTGACGGGGCATAAATGGTTCTGTTCGGCGCCGATGTGCGACGCCTTCCAGACGCTGGCCTATGCGCCAAGCGGACTGACCTGTTTCCTTGTCCCGCGCTGGCTGCCCGACGGCACCCGCAATGCGGGGTTCCGCGTTATGCGCCTGAAGGACAAGATGGGCGACCGGTCGAACGCCTCGTCCGAAATCGAATATCATGGTGCGCTGGCCCAGAGGCTGGGCGCCGAAGGGCGCGGCGTCGCTACGATCATCCAGATGGTCCAGCATACGCGCCTAGACTGCGTGATCGGTTCGGCGCAGCAGATGCGCGGCGCGCTTGCCCAGGCGCTGTGGCACACGGCCCATCGGTCGGCTTTTCAGAAACGGCTGATCGACCAGCCCGCAATGGCGGCGGTGCTCGCCGACCTTGCCGTCGAAAGCGAGGCGGCGACGGCGCTCGGCTTCCGGCTGGCGCAGGCGTTCGACGAAGAGGATGCGCTGACGCGGCTGCTGACGCCGATTGCCAAATATTGGGTATGCAAACGCGCGCCGGGGCTGGTTTACGAAGCGATGGAAGCGCATGGCGGCGCCGGCTATGTCGAGGCGGGGCCGATGCCGCGGCTGTTCCGCCAATCGCCGCTCAACGCGATTTGGGAAGGATCGGGCAATGTCATTGCGCTCGACGTGCTGCGCGCCATCGCGCGCGAACCAGAAGGGGTGGCGGCGCTTCAGGATTTTCTGGCGGCGCAGCGCGGACGCGACGCCCTTTATGATCGCTGGGTCGAGGACATCGACCTAACGCGCGCCGACGAAAGCAGCGCGCGGTTGCTCGTCGAGCGGCTGGCGCTTGCGGCGCAGGCCGCGATCCTGATCGGACAGGATAGTCCGATTGCCGAGGCCTTCTGCCGCCTTCGCCTGAGCCCACGTGGCAGCGCCCATGGCGCGTTCGATGCAGCCGTCGATGCGCGCGCGATCGTCGACCGTGCGATGCCCGCGGCATGAGCGTGCGGATCACCAACGACGGCGCGGTGCGCACCGTCACCATCGACCGCCCGGACTGCCGCAACGCGGTCGACCCGGCCACCGCCGACCTGTTGCGGCAGGCGTTCGCCGACTTCGACGCCGACGACAGCGCCGCGGTCGCGGTGCTGACCGGCGCGTCGGGCCATTTTTGCGCAGGCTTCGATTTGAAGGCGGTGGGCGCGGGCAACGAGCGATACCAACCCGAAGGCGTCGGGCCGATGGGGCCGTCGCGCATGTTGCTTTCCAAGCCGGTGATCGCGGCGGTCGAAGGCTATGCGGTTGCGGGCGGCCTTGAACTCGCGCTGTGGTGCGATCTGCGCGTGGCGTCCGCCAGCGCGATGTTCGGTGTCTTCTGCCGCCGGTGGGGCGTGCCGCTGATCGATGGCGGGACGGTTCGCCTGCCGCGCATCGTGGGACAGGGGCGCGCGCTCGACATGATCCTGACCGGGCGCCCGGTCGATGCGGCCGAAGCGCTCGCAATCGGGCTTGCCAACCGGGTCGTGGCGGACGGGCAGGCGCTGGCAGCCGCGCAGGCGCTCGCCGCCGAGATCGCGCATTTTCCGGCGCTGTGCATGCGTACCGACCGCATGTCGGCCTATCGCCAATGGGATTTCGACCTTGCCGACGCGCTCCGGTTCGAAGGGCGCGAAGGCGCCGCGCCGTTGCGCGCCGAAGCCCGGAAGGGGGCGGCGCGCTTTGTCGACGGGGCAGGGCGGAGCGGACGCTTCGACTGATCGCGTGACGGTCCGCCGCGCCTGCTATTTCCGGCATCCACAAAGCGACCGCACCGGTATAGATTGCCGCCGACGGCTATTCCGGCGCGGGAGGGTGAGCGATGCGGTTTCGGGTCTTTGCAGGTGCGGCGTTGAGCGCTGCCGTGATTCTGGCGGTGCCGGCGGCAGGCAAGGCGCCGCGCAAGGGCAAGGCGGTGGCCGACTGCCCCGCCGACCCCGCGCTGCCGCCCGATCTGGCCGATTGGGGGCGGATGAGTTCGGCCAAGACCATCTATGCCTATGGCGAGGCGCGCGCCGCCGACTGGCCGTCGCTCGGCGCGGCGCGAACGGGCCTGTTGCTCCATAAGGCCGAAAGCCTGCGCTACTGGATCGCGCCCGAGCGGCGGCAGGATGTGTTCAAATTCGGCGGCATGATCCCGGTCGAGGTGAAACGGGCCGGCCGGCTCGTGATCGCGCTCGACGCGGGCGCCTGGATCGATCTGGTACGCGACGGCAAGGCGCAGCCGGCGGCGGCGCACGGCCATGGCCCCGCCTGCTCGGGCATCCGCAAGATGGTCGAATATGACGTGACGCCGGGCCGCTACCTCGTCCAGATCGTCAATGCACCCGAACAGTCGATCCGCGCGATGGCGGTGCTGCGCGACTGATCGGGCATAGCGGAACCGGCGCGCGCGGTTTCGATCGCGTTTCGCAGATCAGCGTTGCGGCGCAAGACTTTCGAGCAGCGTGCCGCGCGCATCGCTTGGCAGCGGCTTGACGCCGATCAGGCGCATCAGAAGCGGATAGACTTCGATATTGTCGACCAGCCCCACGTCGCCGCGCAGGCCGCTGCCATAGGCGATGAACAGGGCGCGCATGTCGGGGTCGTCATTGTCATAACCATGCGCTCCGCCCATCACCGGGTAGGCCGGCTTGCCCGCGACGATCGTCCAGCCGTTCTCCGCGATGCAGATGATCGCCGCGACGCGCGGATTGTGCCCATAGTGAAGGCGTTCCGGCAGAGCCTCGCGGCGGCGGCAGGTCATATGGTCGTGCGGCTTCAGCAGCGCGTCATAGACCCGGTCGTCGGTGCCGGCGGCGGGTTCGATCGCGGCATAGGGGCCGGTCTCCACCGCGATGATGCTCGGCAAATCGATCAGGTCGGCAAGGTCGACGATCCGCGCGTCGCTGATCGCGTGCATGCCATGATCGGCCACGACCAGAAGCCGAACGGGCTGGTCGAGGTCTTTCAGCCTCGACAGCAGGTCGCCGATGCGGGCATCCACCTCGGTCACCGCGGCATTGAGTTCCGCCGAGTCCGGGCCGAAATGATGCCCGGCAGTATCGACGGCGTCGAAATAGAGCGTCACGAAGGCCGGGCGGATCGCGCGCGGGCGGCGCAGCCAGTCGAGGACCGCGTTGACGCGCTGCACATTGCTGATATTTTCATCGTAGCGCAGCCAATCGGCCGGACGCACCTCGTGGATCGCGACCTCGCTGCCCGGCCAGAACATCGTTGCCGTTCGCACCCCGGCCTTTTGCGCCGTCACCCACGCGGGTTCGGCCTCGTCCCACCAGAAGGGGTCGAGCGCCTGCTTCGCATTGCCCAGGCTGAAGCGTTCGGCGGGACGCCGCGGGTCGATCATGTTGTTGCCGACGATGCCGTTGGTGTCGGGGCGTTTGCCGGTGACGATCGCATAATGGTTGGGGAAGGTCTTGGTAGGGAAGGAGGGGCGGAGCGCGCCCCGCGCGCCCTCGGCGGCGAGCTTCGACAAATTGGGTGTGATTCCGCGGTCAAGATAGTCGGCGCGGAAGCCGTCGATCGAAATCAGGATGGTGACGGGCGCGCGCTGTTCGGTGTTCGCTTCGGCGGCATGGGCATAGGGTGACGCCAGCGAGCAAAGTGCGGCGATCAGGATCATCAGGCGAGTCATGGTCATCGCGCTAGGATGGCCGCGTGACAACCGCGCGACAAGCTCATTGCGCTTTGCCGCGCCGGTTCGGCCACATCCATGCTTGCAATCGCGCTCTTGCCATGGTGCACCCGGTTTCATCCGAAACCACGGACGAAATGAAGGGGACGCGTTCATGAACAGGGGTTTGATGGCGGCGCTGCTGGTCGGCGCAGCATGTCTGGCCGTGCCGGCGACCGGGCAGGGCGGCGACGACACCAATCGTATCATCGACGAAGGCTATAATCGCAGCCAGGTGATGCAGACGGCACAGGAAATGACCGACGGTATCGGTCCACGCCTGACCAATTCGCCCGCCATGCGCCGGGCCGAAGCCTGGGCGATCGGAAAGTTCGAAGGCTGGGGCCTGTCCAATGTCCGCCGCGATGGCTTTGAATTCGGCCGCGGATGGGAAATCCTGTCGGTCAGCGCACGTATGGTCGCGCCGCGCCCGCTCGCGCTGACCGCCATTCCGATTGCCTGGACGCCGTCGACCAACGGACCGGTGACCGCCCCGATCATCGTCGCGCCGATGTCGAAGGAAGAACATTTCGCCGAATGGAAGGGCAAGCTCGCCGGCAAGATCGTGCTCGTGTCGCTGCCGGGCGATGGTGACGAGCCCGACAAGCCGGCCTTTCGCCGCCTGAGCAGCGACGACATCGGCAAGCTCGACGAGTTTCGCCAGCCCAAATATGATCCCGATGCGCTCAATCGCCGGCTGGAGCGCGTGACGTTTGCCGAAAAGCTCGATGCCTTTCTGAAGGCCGAAGGCGCGCTGGCGATGGTCCGGCAATCCTATCGCGACGGCAAGCTCGTCCATGGCGAGGGCTATAATTACCGCGTCGGCCATTCGCCGACGCTGCCCGGCATCGAACTCGCCGCAGAGGATTATCGCCGCCTGGCACGGCTCGCGAAAAGCGGGGCGCCGCCGCAGCTCGAGATCGATTCCAACGTCCGTTACGACGACAGCGACACGCGCGCCTATAATATCATCGCCGAAATTCCGGGGACCGACCCCAAGGCCGGCTATGTCATGGCCGGCGCGCATTTCGACAGCTGGGTGGCGGGCGACGGCGCGACCGACAATGGCGCCGGCAGCGCCGTCGTGATGGAGGCCGCGCGCATCATTCGCAAGCTCGGCATCCGGCCCAAGCGCACGATCCGCTTCGTCCTGTGGAGCGCGGAGGAGCAGGGGCTGCTCGGGTCGCTCGCCTATGTCGACAAATATATAGCGGCGCGCCCCGGCCCGACCGAGGGCGAGGACGGCAACGCGCTCTATTATGGCTGGCCGAGCCGGTACCCGATCACGCCAAAGCCCGGTTACGGGGACCTCAAGGCCTATTTCAACATGGACAATGGCTCGGGCAAGCTGCGCGGCATCTATGCCGAGGGCAATGTCGGCGCGGTTCCGATCCTGCAATCCTGGCTCGCACCCTTTGCGAGCATGGGCGCGGGCAAGGTCGTTGCGGGGCCGACGAGCGGCACTGATCATGTCTATATGCAGTCGGTCGGGGTGCCTGGGTTTCAGTTCATCCAGGATCCGCTCGATTATGGATCGCGCACGCACCACAGCAACGCCGATACCTTCGACCATCTGAAAGCCGACGATTTGCGCCAGGCTTCGGTCGTGATGGCGGGGATGCTCGTCACGGCGGCGAACAGCGACAAGACGCTGCCGCGCTTCCCGGTGCCGACGCAGCCGACGCCCTATGATCCGTTCAAATACAAGGACCCCAACGACTGAGCGACGGGTATCCGCCGGGGTCAGGCCATCTTGATCCCGGCGATGCCGTTGTCGACGACGCCCGTCGCGCGTTTCGACAGCGTGCCCAGCGGCACCGTCACCTTGTCGACGACCATGAAGTGCGTCTGCCACGCATCGCGGTTCACATCGCACACGACATAGCCGCGCTGGTCATTGGCGAATTTGAGTTCGGGATTGAGCTTCAGAAACTGGTCGGTGCCGGCGCGCAGATCGCTGCCGTCGCCGCCGCTGCTGATCGAGGTGGCGACGAATTCTGCGCCGACGACCTTGTCCTTAAGCACCAGATCGCCGCAGAAATTCTGATGCTCGTCGCCCGTCAGTACGACGCAGTTCTTGAGACCGGCGAAGCGCGACAGTATGCGTTCGCGCGGCGCCTCATAGCCCGCCCAGCTGTCGAGGTTGACGATCTTTTCGGGCTCGTCGGCCTTGCGCCGCCGGTCGAGCGACATCATCGTCACCTGCTGCGCGATCGCGTTCCACGTCGCGCCGCCTTGCGCCAGGTTTTTCGCCAGCCACTCTTCCTGCGCCTTGCCGAGAATTTGCGCATTCTTTGCAAAGACATCGGGGCAAGCGGGTTTGAACCCGTCGCCGCACGGCTGGTTGTCGCGATACTGGCGGGTGTCGAGCACCTGCATCGCCATCAGGTCGCCATAGCGGAATTCGCGGTTCGCAGCGATGAAGCCGCCGCGCGGCAACAGCGCCTTGCGCACCGGCATATGTTCGTACCACGCCTGGAAGGCGGCTTGCCGGCGCAGCATGAACACTTCGGGCGGCGGAGCGTCGGGATCGTTGCCGTCGAGCCCCATCTTCCAGTCGTCATAGACCGACACCCAGTCGTTGCGGATTTCATGGTCGTCGAAGGTCGAGATAAAGCCGTGCGCCGAACGCGCCGCCTGCATGTCGATGTCGAGCAGCGTCTGGGTATAGGCGGTGCGGAAATCGCTCAGATCCTGAAGCCCGCGGAGCGCATATTTGCGCACCGGCCGGATCGGCAGGCCGCTGTCGTAAAGATAATCCTGCTGATATTCATAGATGAAGTCGCCATAATGGTAGACGAAGTCCAGCTCTTCGCGCGCAAGATGGCGATAGGCGCCATAGAAGCCCGATTCATAATGCTGGCAGCCGCAAACCCCGAACTTGACCTGATCGGTGCGCGCGCCGGTCGCGGGCAGCGTGCGGGCGCGGCCGCGCAGGCTGCGTTCGCCGCCAGCGGTGAAGCGGTAATAATAGGGGCGGCTGGGCTGCAGCCCGGCAACCTCGACATGGACGCTGTGGCCAAGCTCGGGGCGCGCCAGTTCGGTGCCGTTCGCGACGACCTTGCGAAAGCCGCCGTCCTCGGCGACTTCCCATTCGACCGGAACCGGAACCAGCGGCATGCCGCCGTGCGGCGCCATCGGGTCGGGCGCGAGGCGGGTCCAGATGACGAAACCGTCGCTCGCGGGATCGCCGGCGGCGACGCCGAGGCTGAACGGGAAATCGCGAAAGAAACCGGCCTCGGCGCGCAATATCGCCGGGGCGGACAAGCCGGCAAGCGTGGCGGTGGCAAGGAAATTGCGGCGCGAGAACATGGCGGGACTCCGGGGGGAAACGAATCGTGCTCCCCAGATAGACTAGTCATGCGTCACATCAATGATCTTGGCGGTGGGGTCAGAACCAGAAGCGGACCCCAGCGACGAAGCTGGACCGCGACGGATCGTCGTCCACGGCGCGCGCCAACTGCGCAGAACGGCCGATCTTGCCTTCCCAGACATAGCCCAGATAGGGCGCGAATTCGCGGGCGATCTCATAGCGCAGGCGGAGGCCCAGCTCGGCACTCGACAGCCCGGCGCCGATGCCCTGTTCGCGCACGTCCTGAAGCGCGAAGTTCAGTTCCGCCGCCGGTTGCAGGATCAGGCGCTGGGTGATGCGCTGGTCGTAGCTGCCTTCGATGCGGGCGGTGACATCGCCCTTGTCCGACAGGAACAGCGCCGCTTCGACGTCGAACCAATAGGGGGCGAGTCCTTCGACGCCGACAACGGCGTAAGTGGGCGAGGGGCCGGGGCCGACATCCTGACGCAGCCCGGTCTGGAGATCGAAATAGGGGCCGATGGCGCGGCTCCACAATAGCTGCCCCTCGCCGCGGTCGAACGCGCCGCCGAAGGCGCCTTCGCCCTCACTTTTGATGACGAGCTTGTCGATGTCCCCCCCGAAGCGGGCTTCGCCGTCCCAGCTATAGGTGGTTTCGCCGGAGCCGACGCGGACTTCTGCTTGATCGAGCATGATTCTGGAAATGCTGCCGCCGCCATGCTCCGCATAGAGCCGGGCGCGGACGGGTGCCATCGCGTCGGCGCCGAAGATCGCATCGGCGGCATCGACGCGCGGCGCGGGCGGCGGCGGCGCGTTGCCGACGGGCGGCGAGGGAGGCGGGGCTGTCGTGGGCTCGCCGGGGGTGCAGTGCCCCATGGCGGCGTGTTCGGGCGGACAGCCGGGGGACGGGGGCGGCGCAGGCATGGCGCAATGGCCCATCGCCGCATGTTCGGGCGAGCAAGGCGGCGATGGGGGCGGCGGCGGAGGCTCCGCCTTCGGCATCGTGCAATGGCCCATGGCGGCATGTTCGGCGGTGCAGCCGGGCGCCGGCGCGGAGACGGTGTGCGCCATCGCGTCGGGTTGTGCGGCCAGCAACAGGAGTGCCATTGGAATCATGCCGCATCCTCCGCCGCGCGCACCGTCACGACCTGCATCATCCCGGCGTGCATGTGATAGAGGAGGTGACAGTGAAAGGCCCAGTCGCCCGGCGCATCGGCAGTCAGGTCGAAGGTCACCTTGCCGCCCGGCTGGACGTTTACCGTATGCTTGCGCGGGGCATGGTCGCCCTTGCCAGTGACCAGTTCGAAGAAATGACCGTGCAGGTGGATGGGGTGCGTCATCATCGTGTCGTTGACCAGGGTCACGCGCACGCGCTCGCCCAGCGTGAAGGGAATGGGTGCGGTGACCTCGTTCATCTTCACCCCGTCGAACGCCCACATATAGCGTTCCATGTTGCCGGTCAGATGGATCTGCATCTCGCGCGACGGGACGCGGGTATCGGGGTTGCGATCGAGCGCGACGAGATCGCGATAGGTCAGCGCGTCCGCGACATCCTCCAGCCCCTGTCCGGGCTCACCGGTGCGATCGACCGGCATCGGCGAGATCGACTGGACAGCGGGCGTGTCCTTGACGCTCGGCGCGCCTTTCATGTCGCGCATGCCGTGCCGCATCGGTTCGCCCGGCGCGGTCATCCCATGCCCCATCGCGCCATGGTCCATGCTCATATCGCCCATGCCCATATCGCGCATCGTCGCGAGCGGACGGGCGCGCAGCGGCGGAACCGGCGCGGTCATGCCGGGGCGCGGGGCGAGCGTTGCGCGCGCCATGCCCGATCGGTCGCTGTTCTCGGCGATGATGCTGTAGGCGCGGTCTTCGGGCTCGACGATCACGTCATAGGTTTCGGCGACCCCGATCTGAAATTCGCCCACTTTCACGGGACGGACGTTCAGGCCGTCGGCCTGCACCACGGTCATCGCAAGTTCGGGCACGCGGATGTTGAAGGTCGTCATCGCCGACGCGTTAATGACCCGCAGCCGGACGCGTTCGCCCGCAGCGAACAGCCCGGTCCAATTGTCGGCGGGACCGTGACCGTTGACGAGATAGGTATAGGCCGCCGCGGTCACATCGCTGATGTCGGTCGGGTCCATCCGCATCGCGCCCCAGGCGACACGGTCGTTCAGCGGCTGGTCGCGGCCCGCGATCAACCCCGCGAGCGTCTGCTTGTTGTGGTTGAAATAGCCGCCCATCTGCTTGAGCTTTTTGAAGATCCCGTGCGGGTGCAGCGCGCTGTGGTCGGACAGGACGATCACATGCTCGCGGTCATAGGCGACGGGATCGGGATCGGCGGGGTCGATGACGATCGGGCCGTAATGGCCCATCTGTTCCTGCAGCCCCGAATGGCTGTGATACCAATAGGTGCCCGACTGCCGCACCGGAAATTCATAGGTGAAGGTCGCGCCCGGCGCGATTCCGGGAAAGCTGATGCCCGGCACGCCGTCCATATGAAAGGGCAGGATCAGCCCATGCCAGTGGATCGAGCTATCCTCGTCGGGCAGGACGTTGGTGACGTGCAGTCGCGCCGTCGTGCCTTCCTTCAGCCGCACCAGCGGCCCAGGAATCGTCCCGTTTATGCCGATCGCATGGCTGGTCCTGCCATCGACGCTCAGCATCCGGTGCGCGATGCTCAGGCGGATATCGGCGCCGCCGACCGTCGGCAGCCCCGACGCGATCGGTTGCGCCCAGGCTGGCAGCCACGGGACAAGCGCCGCCGCTCCGCCTGCCGCTAACAGCGAACGGCGGCCGATCGCGCCGCTCATGCGATGGCTCCGCGCAGCATCCAGAGCGCCATCGCGATCATCATCAGATTTTCAGTCAGCGACACGAAGCCCAGCGGCACCTTGCTGCTGCCGCCGACGCAGGCGCATTTGATATCGCGGCGGTCGATATAGACCGCCTTGAAGACCGACACCGCGCCGATGACGGCGATGAACAGCGCGACCGGGATCGACAGCCACGGGAGGGCGTGCGCGGTCATCAGTACCCCGGCCAGCCCCTCGGCAAAGGGGTAGACATAGGAATAGGGAACCCAGCGCCGCGCGAGCAGGTCATAGTTGAGGAACATCGTCGAGAAGCTCTCGACGTCCTGCAGCTTAAGCAGCGCCAGGACGATCATGCTAAAAGAGATGAACCATTCGGCGGCGCGCAGGGTGAAGGGGCTGCCGTAGGCGGCGAAGCTCGCGGCGAGCGCCATCAGCGCGGTCATCGCGAACAGTGCGATCACGGGCGTATAGCTCGTCGCTCCCGGATCGCGGACGGCAAGGCCGAAATGGCGGCGCAGATCGTCATAGCCGCCGATCCGGCGGCCATCGATAAAGGTCTGCGGCGTCGTCTTGACGCCATGTTCGGCCTTGAACGCGTCGGTTTGCGCGCGCGTCTCCAGCCAATGATCGTCGACGGTGAAGCCCTTTCGTTCGAGGTGATGCTTCGCTTTCAGGCCATAGGGACAGATATGCTGTGGCATGACCATGCGGTAGAGGGTTGCTGTCTGTGTCATGCCGCCTGTATAACCTCCGTACCATGGTACGGAGTCAAGCGATGCAGCTTTCGATCGGAAAACTGGCGGAAGCGGGCGGCGTCGGGGTCGAAACGGTCCGTTATTATCAGCGCCGCGGGTTGATGACGACGCCCGCTCGCAGTGGCGGCGAGGGGTGGGGCGCCGGCATCCGTCGCTATGATGCCGACGATGTCCGCCGGCTGAAATTCATCCGGTCGGCACAAGGGTCGGGCTTCACGCTCGAGGAAATCGCCGAGCTGCTGGAGCTTGAACAGAGCGACGATCGTGCGCGGGTCCGCAGCCTGGCGCGCCAGCGCATCGCCGCGCTCGACGCCAAGATTGCCCAGATGAGCGAAACCCGCGCCGCGCTTGCGCGGCTGGCGGACCAGTGCGCCGCGACCGACAAGGGCCCTTGCCCGATACTCGCGGCATTCGAGCCCTGATGTCATCGCGCGGAGCGCAGCGACGACGCAATCGCCCGCTGTCGGCCGTGCGCAAGGTCGATGGCTGGAGATTGCCTCGCTTCGCGCGCAATGACGAAGTTTCTGGGCGCAGCGCGGCCTAGCTGTGCAGGAAGTGCATGACGTCGCCGTCGTGCACGACATAGGCCTTGCCTTCGGCGCGCAGCTTGCCGGCTTCGCGCGCCTTGGCTTCACCGCCCAGTGCGACATAATCGTCATAGGCGATGGTTTCTGCGCGAATGAAGCCCTTCTGGAAATCGCTGTGGATTTCGCCCGCGGCCTCCGGCGCGGTCGCGCCGGTATGGACGGTCCATGCGCGCGCTTCCTTCGGGCCGACGGTGAAGAAGGTCAGCAGGTGGAGCAGCTCATATCCCGCGCGGATCACGCGCGCGAGGCCCGTTTCGTGCAGCCCCATCTCCTCGAGGAACATCATGCGTTCTTCGGCGTCCATGCCGACAAGCTCGCTTTCGATCGCTGCCGAGACGATCACCGCCTGAGCGCCCTCGGCCTTGGCGCGCGCGAAGACGGCTTCGCTGTGCGCATTGCCGGTCGCGGCATTCGCTTCTTCGACATTGCAGACATAGAGGACGGGCTTGCTGGTCAGCAGCTGCGCCTGCCGGAGGATGCGCTCTTCATCGGCGTCCTTCGGATCGGTCAGACGCGCGGGCTTGCCGTCGCGTAGCAGATCGAGCGCCTGGCCGAGCACCGATGCTGCGGCCTTGGCTTCCTTGTCGCCCTGCGCGGCCTTTTTCGCGAAAGCGGGAACACGCTTTTCCAGGCTTTCGAGGTCGGAAAGCAGCAGTTCGGTCTCGACCGTCTCGGCGTCGGCGACCGGATCGACCTTGTTTTCGACATGCTGGATGTCGTCATCCTCGAAACAGCGCAGGACGTGGATGATCGCGTCGACTTCGCGGATGTTGCCGAGGAACTGGTTGCCGAGCCCTTCGCCCTTCGACGCGCCGCGCACGAGGCCGGCGATATCGACGAAGGCGAGCTGGGTCGGGATGATCTTCTGACTGCCTGCGATCGCCGCAAGCTTGTCGAGCCGCGCGTCGGGCACCGCGACATTGCCGATATTCGGTTCGATCGTGCAGAAGGGATAATTCGCCGCCTGCGCCGCCTGCGTCTCGGTCAGCGCGTTGAACAGCGTCGACTTGCCGACGTTCGGCAGCCCGACGATCCCGCATTTGAAACCCATTTTCCTACCCTTTTAATCAAGCCGGCGGGCAAAGACGCGCACCGGCTGCAAATTCCAGTCGAGGCGCTCATAGAGGCCCGCGGCGGGATTTCCATCCCGAACCATCAATTCCACCTTCGGACAGCCCCGCGCCCGCAGCCAGTCGCAGCCGGCATCGAGCAGATCGCGCGCGATCCCGCTGCCGCGCCGGTCGGGGTGGACGCCCAGATAATAGACCCAGCCGCGGTGGCCGTCGAAGCCGACCATGATCGTACCGGCGATCGCGCCTCCCGCTTCGGCGAGCAGGATCGTCGCGGCGTCGTGGCCGAGCGCGCGGTCAAAGTCGGCGTCCGGGTCGTTCCAGGGCCGGGTGAGGTCGCAGCTTTGCCACAGGGCGACCGCGGCGTCGCGATCGGCGGGCGTCGCGGCGCGGATCAGCGTCATGGTTGCAGCCGCAGCGCCAGATCGTTCTGGAACCGCACGTCGTCGCCCTCGGCAAGCCAGCTCGCTTCGGCGGCGATCGCGCCAAGCAGGTCGGTCAGCGGTTCGATCTCGGTCTTGTGGTAATTGCCGAGGACATGGCCCGTCACGCGGTCCTTGTGCCCCGGATGACCGATGCCGATGCGGACGCGGCGGAAATCGTCGCCGATATGCTGGATCATGCTGCGGATGCCGTTATGTCCGGCCGCGCCGCCGCCCTGTTTGACCTTCACCTTCATCGGCGCAAGGTCGAGTTCGTCGTAGAAGGCGGTCACGTCCTGCGGCGCAAGCTTGTAGAAATCCATCGCGGCGCGCACGCTGCGACCGCTTTCATTCATGAAGGTGCCGGGCTTGAGCAGCAGAATGCGGGTTCGGCCGATGCGGCCGTCCTGCAGCCAGCCCTGAAATTTCTTGGCGGGCGGCGCGAATTGATGAGTGTCGGCGATTACGTCGATCGCCATGAAGCCGACATTATGCCGGTTCATCGCATATTGAGGCCCGGGATTGCCGAGGCCGACCCAGAGCTGCATTGCGGTGCCTTTCCCGGGTCCGATGGAAACGCCCCTCCCGCCGGGGAGGGGCGCATCCGGTAAGCGTTAGGCTTCGCCTTCGGCGGCTTCGCCTTCGTCCTTCGTCGTGTCGCCATCGCTCGACTTGAGCGCCGACGGAGCGACGATGGTCGCAATCGTGAAGTCGCGATCGCTGATCGCGCTCTCGACACCCTTGGGCAGAGCGACGTTGCTGATGTGGATCGAATCGCCGACGTCGAAGCCGGTGACGTCGATGCTGATTTCGTCGGGGATCTTGTCCGCTTCGCAGACGAGTTCCAGCTCGTGACGAACGATGTTCAGCACGCCGCCGCGCTTCAGGCCGGGCGAGGCTTCTTCGTTGGCGAACACCACCGGCACTTCGACATGGACCTTGGCGTCCTTCGAGATGCGCAGGAAGTCCGCATGGATCGGGCGATCCTTGACGGGATGAAAGGCGACGTCCTTAGGCAAGGTGCGGACGGTCTTGCCGCCCACTTCGATCATCACGACCGAGTTCATGAAGTGACCCGTCATCAGCTGCTTCATCAGCAGCTTTTCTTCGACGTGGATCATCAGGGGTTCTTCGTTGCCGCCATAGACGACGGCGGGGACGCGGCCATTGCGACGCAGGTCACGCGAGGCTCCCTTGCCTGCACGTTCGCGCGTCTCGGCCGTCAGCGTCAGCTGATCGCTCATATCATTTCTCCGAGAAACAGTTGCACATATCCGCCACGCCTCCAGGGATGACCATGGCGGAAGCGCGGGCGCATAGCCGGGAACCGGCGGAAAGGCAAGCGCGATGCGGGAAAGGGGGATCGGATCGGCG
Organism: Sphingopyxis terrae subsp. terrae NBRC 15098; assembly: GCF_001610975.1. Classification (NCBI taxonomy): domain Bacteria; kingdom Pseudomonadati; phylum Pseudomonadota; class Alphaproteobacteria; order Sphingomonadales; family Sphingopyxidaceae; genus Sphingopyxis; species Sphingopyxis terrae. The sequence goes on from NZ_CP013342.1 coordinate 2,892,342, forward strand.
AAAAGGGGAATGTCGGTATCGCATCCCGTCTTGCCGCCGGGCTATTGCACCCGCACCACCCGGTATCCGGCCGCTTCCAGAGCGGCGGGAACGCCGTCAGCGCCCACCAGATGTCCCGCACCGACCGCGATCAGCACCGTGCCGGGTTTCGCCATGCGCTGCTCCACCCACTTGGTCCAGCGCCGGTTGCGATCGGTGATGATCGCGGCGCGCGCGGCCGGGACCGCGTCGACATCCTCGTTCACCACCTTTTCGAGTGCGGCGACGTCGCCGCGCGCCCAGGCGGCGTTCATCGCCTTCACGTCGGCGACGCCGCTTGCCGAATTGGCGAGCGCGCGCGTCAGCAGGCGGCGCTGCGTTGCGGCGTCGAGCGTTTCGAACAGCGTCAACTGCCCCCGCGCCGTCTCCAGCCCGCCGATCGGCTTTCCGGCGTCGGAAAAGCGCTGCGTCAGCCGGGCTTCGACGCCATTTTCGGGCGACAAATCGGCCTGCTGCGCGACACGCTGGCCCATCAGCACCAGGATTGCCCAGTCGTCGAGCGCATCGCCGCCGAAACCGCTGCCCGCGCCTTCTATCTTGCGATAGGCGGCAAGCGCTGCCGGATCGAGCCGGCGCTCCATCGCCAGTGGCGCGCTGCGCGGTGCAAGTTCGCGGAACACGTCGCCCGCTGCTGCAAGCTGATCGGGCGCCAGTTCGAGGACCAATTCGTCGGCCGCCGCAATCGCCGCGCCGACCTTCCCGCCGTCCCAGCGCGTGCCGGCGGGAAGCGCGTGCATCGAGCCGAGCAGGAAGATGCGCGTGTCGGCGTCTTCGACCAGCCACATCGCCGGATGCGCTTCGGTAACTGGCGTCGCAGCTTTGCAGGCGAGCAGCAGCAACGGCAAAAGGGCCGCCGCGGCGCGGCGACCCCAGGACCGAAAGGCAAGGGCGCCCCGCTGCCTCACTGGATGCGCGTCACCTTCAACCCGCGCTCCTTGAGATAGTCCTGCACGCTCTTTGCTCCCGCCAGATGGCCCGCGCCGACCGCGACGAAAATGGTGCCCGGCTGCGCCATGCGCGCCTCGATCTGCTCGGCCCAGCGCGCGTTGCGGTCCCACAGCAGGGTTTTGGCGACGTCGGGCGTTTCGGCAAGCCCCTCGTTCATCGTTTCGGCGAGCGCAGCCGGATCGCCGGCCCCCCATTGCCCGACCATCGTGTCGAGCTGCGGCCCCAGCTTGTCGAGATCCTTGACCATGACGTTGAGGAAGGCGATCTGGCTGGACATGGGCAGGGCATCGAAAAAGCCGAGCTGTTCGCTGAGCGTTTCGAACCCGGAGATCGGCTTGGCGGCCGCCTTTGCCGCATTGCTCAACTGCTTTTCGGCGCCCTCTTCGGGGTTGTAGCCTATTTTGGTCAGCGGCAGCACCGACAGGGTGATCCCCGCAAACCACGGCTTGAAGCCGTCGAAGCTGGCGGGCGGCAGGCCCAGGCTGGTCATCGCCGCCTGATAGGCCGCAAGCGCTGCCGGATCGAGCCGCGCAGAAAGCGCCGTTCCGCTCTGGTCCAATGCCAGCGCCATCGTTTCCTTCGCCACTTCATTCTGATCTTCGGGCAGCACGAGTTCGAGTTTGAGTTCGTCCGATTTGTCGAACGCGTCTTTCACGGCGCCGTCGAACCAGCTCAATCCGGGCTTTAGCACATGCACGGTGCCGAACAGATAGACGGTGGTGTCGTCGTCCTTCACCGCCCACAGCGCGGGTTTGATCGCGGTCGTCGTTGCCGCCGCGGGCGCGGCAGCTTCCTGCGCCGCGGCGCTATTGTGTCCCGGCACGACCGCGCATTGGGCGAGGGGAATGATCGCGCAGCTCAGCGCAAGTTTGCGGAAGAAGGAGGTCATCGGGCCTGCTTTCGTTTCAAAAAGGGGAGGGGCAAGAGGTTCGCTGATAATCAACGATATTTGAACCAGAGATAGACGATCAGGTTGACGGCGAGCGTCAGGACAAAGAGCGCCATGGCATCGACCGGCGGCGCGAGGCTCGCGCGGGCGGCGACCCACCACACGGGGCAGGCGATCACAAAGGCATGGAAGCCGGCGACGCTTCCCAGATAATAGGCGTGGCGTTCATGATCGTCGACTGCGCGGAAATAGAAGAGGCTGGCGACGCTCATCCCGACAACCCAGATCGCCGAGACGATGATCGCCGTTGCGGGAGTCAAGGGCGCGTCGCTTGCCAGATCGCCGGACCCCTGCGCAACCTGGAGGGTCAGCGCAACCCCCGCGCCAAGGCTCATCGACGCGACCATCGTCACCCAATAGAGGCGCTTGCGCGGCGACCAGCCGGCCCAGGCTTCGCGGTTCAGGCGGATATAGAGCGCCATACCGGCCAGTGCGAGGACGAGCGCCGCCACCGGGCCCGCCCATGTCGGCAACGGCTGGCCGCCGGTTTCGGCCAGGCCGTCGCTATTACCGGCGAAAGCGCCGGCAACGGCTCCGGCGATCATGATGATGGCAACCGGCCACAGATAACCGGGACCGGCGCGGCGTTCCTTCGGCATGTTCGTCATCATTCCTGTCCTGCAAAACCGTCGTCGAAAATCTCTTCGATCGGCATTTCGAATAGTCGGGCCAGCTTGAAAGCGAGCGGTAAAGACGGGTCGTATTTCCCTGTCTCGATTGCATTTACTGCCTGCCGCGACACGTCGAGCCGGTCGGCCAGTTCGGCTTGGCTCCAATTGCGCATTGCGCGGAGGACTTTCAGTTTGTTGTTCATCGGCGCCTCGCCAATAGGATCCCTTCGGGCCTGCATATAGTCACAATCGCTATCCTTTTGTCAGCCGATCGAAACGCGATGCCCGCCCGCGGGGATTTTCGGGATCAAGAGGCTGGAGCGCCGCCGCGTCGGGCCGCGCTCCAGCTCAAGTCGCCTGCCGACACCGGGGAGCATCGACGCGGACGAAGCCCGATGGAGGGGATCAGCGGCCGGGCTTGATCATCAGCAGCGCCAGCTGGGTACCGCCGTCGGCGCGGGCAATGGCGCGTTCAATCTGCGGCTTTGCGGCGGCGAGGGCAGTCGCCATGCAGGCATTTTCCGAATTGCGCGCGGCAAGACCGCGAGCCGAGGTAGCGCAAATCTGGCGGGCAGCGCTGTGAACGCGCGATTCCAGCCGCTCGCGTCCCTTGGCGCTGGTGAGCTTGAGGTCGTCGATGCGGACGGTGGCGGTGGGCGCTTCATCGGCGGTCGCAGCGAGCGCGGGCGTGCCGACCAGAGCGAGCGAGAGGGCGAGGATGGTGGTGCGAGCGATCATGATGGGTCTCCTTGGGTGATGTCTTGGTCACGTCAACCTGTCTTCATGTCAGGTATGCATGACTATATGTCGCGATTCGCTGACCATGTCAACAACACATGACAAAAAGTTTTGTGACCGTGACAGGGTGCGCGATTTGATCGGCGACCAAATGGTGCCGAGCCTTGACCCTGCGCGCCCGCTGCGCCAAGGGCGGCGGCGATTGTTGCACCTGCGAAAGATGTGGACTCGTGGCCGATACGGCAGAAAAGAAACCACTCAGCTTTCAGGACATGATCCTGACGCTTCACGATTATTGGAGCGCGCGGGGCTGTGCGATCCTGCAGCCCTATGACATGCGGGTGGGGGCAGGGACGTTTCACCCGGCGACCACGCTGCGCAGCCTGGGGCCGGAGCCGTGGAATGTCGCCTATGTCCAGCCGAGCCGTCGCCCGACCGACGGCCGCTATGGCGAGAACCCGAACCGCCTTCAGCATTATTATCAGTATCAGGTGATCCTGAAGCCGTCGCCCGCCGACCTGCAGGAGCAATATCTCGGCAGCCTGGCCGCGATCGGCATCGATCCGCTGCTCCACGATATCCGGTTCGTCGAGGATGACTGGGAATCGCCGACGCTCGGCGCATGGGGGCTGGGCTGGGAAGTCTGGTGCGACGGGATGGAAGTCACCCAGTTCACTTATTTTCAGCAGATGGGCGGCTTCGACTGCAAACCCGTCGCGGGCGAGCTGACCTATGGGCTCGAACGCCTCGCCATGTATATCCAGAATGTCGACAATGTGTACGACCTCAGGTTTTCCGACCCCGTCGGCGACGTGCCGGGTTTGAGCTATGGCGATGTCTTCCTCGAAAACGAGCGCCAATTCTCGAAATGGAATTTCGAGGTTGCCGACACCGATACGCTGTTCGCGGGGTTCAAGGCGGCCGAAGACGAATGCAAGCGCGCGATTGCGGCGAATGTGCCGCTTGCTGCGTACGACCAGGCGATCGAGGCGAGCCATTTGTTCAACCTCTTGCAAGCGCGCGGCGTGATCAGCGTGCAGGAACGCGCCAATTATATGGCGCGCGTCCGCGACCTCGCGAAGGGCAGCTGCAAGGCGTGGATCGACAGCCAGTCTGAGCGCTGGACCGAAAAATATCCGGGGTGGACGCTGTGACCGACTTTCTTCTCGAACTGCGCAGCGAGGAAATCCCCGCCCGGATGCAGGCGGGCGCGCGTGCCGAGCTGGAAAAGCTGTTCCGCGCGCAGATGGCAGCGGCGGGCATCGACGTCGGCGATCTGACCATCTGGTCGACCCCGCGCCGACTTGCGCTGATCGCAAAGGGGCTTCCGCAAGCGACCGCTGCGGTCAGCGAGGAAATCAAAGGGCCGCGCAGCAGCGCGCCGCCGCAGGCGCTCGAAGGCTTCCTCCGCAAGACCGGGTTGACGCAGGATCAACTCGAAGATCGCGATGGCGTTTACTTCGCCGTCATCGACAAGCCCGGCCGTGCGACGGCCGAGGTGCTCGCCGAGGCGATCCCCGCGATCGTCCGCGGCTTTACCTGGCCCAAGTCGATGCGCTGGGGCAAGGAAAGCGCAAGCAGCGAAAGCCTGCGCTGGGTGCGCCCGCTGTCGGGGATCGTCGCGATCTTCGGCGACGAATTGGTGCCGTGCGAAATCGGCGGGATCGCCAGCGGCTTCGTGACGCGCGGCCACCGCTTTCATTGCCCCGGCGAAATCACCATCGGATCGGCGGCGGATTATGCCGAAAAGCTGCGCGCCTGCCACGTCATCGTCGACCATGAGGAGCGGCAGGCGATCGTTCGCGATGGCGCCGCCAAGGCCGCGGCCGACGCCGGGCTGAGCCTTGTCGAGGACGAGGGGCTGGTGATCGAGAATGCCGGCCTCACCGAATGGCCGGTGCCCTTGCTCGGCCGCTTCGATGAAGCGTTTCTGGAGGTACCGCCCGAGGTCATCCAGCTTACCGCGCGCGTGAACCAGAAATATTTCGTCGTGAACGGCAAGGACGGCAAGCTTGCCAACGGCTTCGTCTGCACCGCGAACATCGACGCCAAGGACGGCGGCGCGGAGATCGTTGCAGGCAACCGCAAAGTGCTGGCGGCGCGGCTTTCGGATGCGCGCTTCTTCTGGGAACAGGACCAGAAAAAGACGCTTGCGCAGCATGCCGAAAAGCTCGCGAACATCACCTTCCACGAAAAGCTCGGCACCGTTGCCGACAAGGTCGAGCGCGTCGCGAAGCTCGCCGAATGGTTGGCAAGCGAAGGCATCGTCCCGAACTGCGACCCCGCGTTCGCGCGGCAGGCGGCCGAACTGGCGAAGGCCGACCTCGTCACTGAAATGGTCGGCGAATTCCCCGAATTGCAGGGCCTGATGGGCGGCTATTACGCCCGTGCCGAAGGCCTGCCCGATTCGGTCGCCGACGCGATCCGCGACCATTACAAGCCGGTCGGGCAGGGCGACGATGTGCCGACGGCGCCGGTGACGGTGGCCGTGGCGCTGGCGGACAAGTTGGATAGCTTCGGTGGCTTTTTTGCGATCGACGAACGGCCCACCGGCTCAAAAGACCCATTTGCATTGCGGCGGTCAGTAATTGGTATCGCATCTATCGTTCTCGCAAACGGGCTTCGTTTCTCATTGCAGGATGCCATGAAATGGTCGGTGGGGCGGGTTGTCGCCGGGCGCATCGGTAAGGAGCACGCTCAGCATGCCAATGCGATTGAAGGCGCGTTGGTTGCTGCTGGATTGGCTTCATCTGGTCAGCCAATTGAAGATTATAAAGAGACGCACCTTTTGCCGAATATAGACGCATTGGCGGCAGAGGCGTTTGATCGGGCCGTCACCGTATCCGGTGAAATGATGAACTTTGTGGCCGACCGCCTCAAAGTTCAACAACGCGAAGCCGGTGTTCGTCACGACCTGATCGACGCGGTGTTTGCGCTCGGCGGCGAGGATGATCTTGTTCGGCTGCTCGCGCGCGTGAAGGCGTTGCAGGCGTTTATGGCGACCGAGGACGGCGCCAATCTGCTTGCGGGCTACAAGCGCGCGGCGAATATATTGAAGCAAGCGGAAAAAGACGTTGTCCCCGCGCAGGCGGGGACCGCTGGCGGCACTGCTCCCACGATAACGGCCTCCGCCTTCGCGGGGGCGACGGATGTGGACAAGGCGTTGCTCGCCGCGCTTGATGCGGCTGAGCCTGCGGCGTCCGCCGCCGTCGCTGACGAACGCTTTACCGACGCCATGGCGGCGCTCGCCAGCCTGCGCGCGCCGATCGACGCCTTTTTCGACGGCGTGATGGTCAACGATCCCGACGAAGCGGTCCGCGCCTATCGGCTCGGCCTGCTGTCGCGCTTTACCGGCGCGGTGCATGGCGTTGCCGATTTCTCGACGATCGAGGGCTGACGCGCCGGCTATCCGCCAGAGCTTATAACGAACGAAGTAAAACTGAATCGACCAACCGCGATTGCATACCTATCCAGCCGCGACCTCCTCCCCGGGGCAGCAGGAGTAAGACATGACGAAGATGGTGCATTTGTTCGGCGGCGCGGCCACGACGGCCGAGCGTTCGAAGGAATTGCTGGGTGGCAAGGGATCGAACCTTGCCGAAATGGCGTCGATCGGCCTGCCGGTCCCGCCGGGCTTTACGATCACCACCGACGTCTGCACCGCCTATTACGCCAATGGCGAAGCGTTTCCCGACGGCCTGACCGCGGACGTCGAAAGCGGCATCGCACATATCGAGGGGATCACCGGCAAGCGGTTCGGCGATGCGGCGAACCCGTTGCTCGTCTCGGTCCGGTCGGGCGCGCGCGTGTCGATGCCGGGGATGATGGACACCGTCCTCAACCTCGGGCTCAACGATGCGACCGTTGCGGGGCTTTCCGAAGCCTCGGGCGACCCGCGTTTCGCGTGGGACAGCTATCGCCGCTTCATCCAGATGTATGCCGACGTCGTCATGGGCCTGGACCATGCCGAGTTCGAGGAAGCGCTGGAAATCGCTAAGGAAGACAAGGGCTTTTTCCTCGATACGGAGATGTCGGCCGAAGACTGGCAGGCGCTCGTCAAGGAATATCAGGCGATCGTCGAGCGCGAGACCGGCGCACCCTTCCCGCAGGAACCGAAGGATCAGCTGTGGGGCGCGATCGGCGCCGTCTTCGCCAGCTGGGAAAGCGACCGTGCGAAAGTCTATCGCCGCCTGAACTCGATCCCCGGCGAATGGGGCACCGCGGTCAATGTGCAGGCGATGGTGTTCGGCAATATGGGCGACACATCGGCGACCGGCGTTGCCTTCACGCGCGATCCCGCGACCGGCGAGCGTGCGTGGTACGGCGAATGGCTGATCAATGCGCAGGGCGAGGACGTCGTCGCCGGCATCCGCACCCCGCAATATCTGACGAAGATCGCGCGCGAAAAGGCGGGGGCCAAGCCGCTGTCGATGGAAGAGGCGATGCCCGAAACCTTCGGGGAATTGGGCCGCGTCTTCGACACGCTCGAAACCCATTACCGCGACATGCAGGATATCGAATTCACCGTCGAACGCGGAACGCTGTGGATGCTGCAGACGCGCAGCGGCAAGCGCACCGCCAAGGCGGCGCTGCGCATCGCCGTCGAAATGGCGGCCGAAGGGCTGATTTCCGAAGAGGAAGCGGTCGGCCGCGTCGATCCGGGCGCGCTCGACCAACTGCTCCACCCGACGCTCGATCCCAAGGCGCCGCGCGACGTGCTGACCAAGGGTCTGCCCGCCAGCCCCGGCGCCGCATCGGGCAAGATCATGTTCGATGCCGACAGCGCCGAAAAGGCGGCGGGCATGGGTGAGGCGGTGATCCTCGTCCGCGTCGAAACCAGCCCTGAGGATATCCACGGCATGCACGCCGCCAAGGGCATCCTGACCGCGCGCGGCGGGATGACGAGCCACGCGGCGGTGGTTGCGCGCGGCATGGGGCGCCCCTGCGTCTCGGGCGCCGGCGGGCTGGCGATCGACGGCAATGCGCGCGTGCTGCGCGTCGCGGGGCGCGAGCTTCGCGAAGGCGATGTCATCACGCTCGACGGGTCGACCGGCGAAGTGATGGCGGGTGAGGTTCCGACGCTCCAGCCCGAACTGGTCGGCGATTTCGGCACGCTGATGGGCTGGGCAGACAAGGTGCGCCGCATGAAGGTGCGCACCAACGCCGAAACCCCCGCCGACGCGCAGGTCGCGCGCGATTTCGGCGCCGAGGGTATCGGGCTTTGCCGCACCGAGCATATGTTCTTCGACGCCGCGCGGATCACCGCGGTGCGCGAGATGATCCTGGCCGACAGCGAGGACGGCCGCCGCGCCGCGCTCGCCAAGCTGCTGCCCGAACAGCGCGGCGACTTTGCCGCGATCTTCGGTGTGATGGCGGGACTACCGGTCACGATCCGGCTGCTTGACCCGCCGCTGCACGAATTTCTGCCGACGCGCGAGGAGGATTTTGCCGATGTCGCCGCCGCGGCAGGGGTGGGGGTCGAGGCGCTGAAGGCGCGGGCGAACGAACTCCATGAATTCAACCCGATGCTCGGTCACCGCGGTTGCCGCCTTGGCGTCACTTACCCCGAAATCTACGAGATGCAGGCGCGCGCGATCTTCGAGGCGGCGTGCGACGTCGCTGCCGAAACCGGCGCGGCCCCGATCCCCGAGGTGATGATCCCGCTGGTCGCGACGCGCCGCGAATTCGATCTGATGAAGGCGGTCGTTGACGCGCAGGCAAAGGCGGTGTTCGCCGAAAAGGGGCGCGAGATCGCCTATCTTGTCGGCACGATGATCGAGCTGCCGCGCGCCGCGCTGATGGCGGGCGAAATCGCGGAAACGGCCGAATTCTTCAGCTTCGGCACCAATGACCTGACCCAGACGACGATCGGTATCAGCCGCGACGACGCCGGCCGCTTCCTGACGCAATATGTCGACAAGGGCATCTTCTTGACCGATCCGTTCGTCAGCCTTGACGTCGAAGGTGTCGGACAGCTGATCGAGATCGCGGCCGAGCGCGGCCGTGGTGCCCGCGCGGGGATCAAGATGGGCATTTGCGGCGAGCATGGCGGCGATGCGCCGAGCATCCACTTCTGCGAACAGACCGGGCTCGACTATGTCAGCGCCTCGCCCTACCGTGTGCCCATCGCACGTCTGGCAGCAGCACAGGCGGCGCTGAAGAGGGGATGACGCCATGAAGAGCTGGCACCGCTATGCGATCACCCTGGTGGGCGGGATAGCGGTGGGGCTCGGCGGCGCCTGGGGTCTGACCCGTGGCGGGCTCGGCGATGGCGCGATCCGCAACGGCCCGTGGACGACGTCGCTCGGCTATGGGACGAAGGCGACCGATCCGCTGACGCGCGCGATGGTCGCGCGGTCGGGGCTGCTCGCGCTGCCGGCAAAGGAGACGCTCTACTGGATGGCGCGCACCGACGCCTCGGGCGCGCGGCTTGACGGCAATTGCCGCTACCGTCTGTCGGGAAAGCCGCTCGATGCGCGCTGGTGGAGCGTGACCGTCTATGACGCCAAAGGCTATCTGGTCGCCAATCCCGCGAATATCTGGTCGGTCAACGGCGCCGGTGTCCCGCTCGACGACAAGGGCGAATGGCACGTCACCATAGCGCCCGACCGGCCCGCCGATGGCGCCTGGCTTCCCGGGATCAAGGGGCAGCCGTTCGACCTGACGCTGCGCATGTACAATCCGGGCGCAGGCGTCCGCGCCGCGCCATCGGCGGCCGCGCTGCCCGCGATCGTCAAGGAGGGGTGCTGACATGCGCCGCTGGATCGGACCGCTCGCTTTCGGGCTGATCGTCGCGTTCGCGGTCGGCTATGCGGCCATCGCCGCCATCCCCTATGGCATGATGAAGATCGCGATGGACCGGCTTGGACGCGGCGGCATCAATCAGATGTCGCAGGGACCGCTCGCGACGCCCGCGCGCCAGCCTGTCGTGCGGCCGAGCCCCGATCTTGCCTATTCCAGCTGTCCGTTCGACCTTGCGGCGGGGCCGCTCGAGATTATGGTCGTGCCGGTCCCGGGGCGCTATTCTTCGCTCAGCATCTTCGATGCCGCGACCGACGTCGCCTTCGTTCGCAATGACGTCGAAGCGGGCGGAAAACCCTATCGAATCATCGTCGCGCGCGAAGGGCAGGTGGTGCCGCCGGGCGCCGAAGTGGTGCGCGTCGGCCACGATCGCGGGATTGCGCTGATTCGCCTGCTGCTGAAGGATCCTGCGGAAATCGGGTCGCTCGACGCAATTCGCCGCCAATCGACCTGTCGAACCGTCACAAAGTCGAAATAGGGGGTTGCACGCCCCGCCGACTGCTCCTAAAGGCACCGCTCCACGCACCCGTAGCTCAGCTGGATAGAGCATCAGACTACGAATCTGAGGGTCGGACGTTCGAATCGTTCCGGGTGCGCCATTTCCCTTTGCCATCGAAATTCAGGCTTCGCGGACGCGACCGTGCATAGCTATGCCCTGTTGCATCGCTGCCGGGCCTGCGACATTCCGGACGCGATCCGGCCATGATGGACCGGCGAGGGAGAGTCATGAGCGAAGCCATCGTCACGGTCGATATCGGCGGCACGCACGCCCGTTTCGCGATCGCCGAGGTGGCGGCCGGCCGCGTTGTTTCGCTCGGGCCCGAAACGACGCTGCATACAAAGGATCACGCCAGCTTTCAGACCGCCTGGCAGGATTTCGAGCGGCGGCAGGGCGGTGCGCTCCCGCGCGCCGTCGCCATTGCGATCGCGGGGCCGACGCGTGGCGAGATCATTCGCTTCACCAACAATCCCTGGATCATTCGCCCGGCGCTGATCGGCGAGAAGCTGAATGTCGACCGCTATACGCTGGTCAATGATTTCGAGGCTGTCGGTCATGCGGTCGCGCAGGCCGAGGCGCAATATTTCGAGCGGCTGACAGGCCCGGACGAGCCACTTCCCGCGAAGGGAACGGTCAGCGTTATCGGCCCCGGGACCGGGCTTGGCGTCGCGCATGTATGGCGCGATGGGACCGACTATCGCGTCCAGGCGACCGAAGGCGGACATGTCGATTTCGCGCCGCTCGACAGCATCGAGGATGCCATCCTCGCGCGGCTGCGCAAACGCCATCGCCGCGTGTCGGTAGAGCGTATCGTATCCGGTCCCGGCATCGTCGATATTTATGAAACGCTGGCGAGCATGGAAGGACGCGCGATCACTCCGCTCGATGACCGCACGATATGGGCAGCGGCGATGAGCGGCGAGGATGCGCTGGCGGCTGCGGCTGCGGATCGCTTCTGTCTGTCGCTCGGCAGCGTTGCAGGCGACCTTGCGCTTGCACAGGGCGCCAGCGGCGTCGTGATCGCGGGGGGGCTTGGCCTGCGTATCCGCGACCAGCTCGTCCGGTCGGGCTTCCCCGAGCGCTTCGTCGCCAAGGGGCGCTTCGAGAATTTCATGGCGGCGATCCCGGTCAAATTGATCACCCATCCGCAGCCCGGCCTTTTCGGCGCCGCCGCAGCATTCGCGCGCCAGCATCGCTGAAAAAATCCGCTGGCGCGAGGACGCAAAAGGCGGCAGCAAGGGGGCATGTCCGCGCGCCCCGTCCTCGGTATTATCGCCTGCAACCGCACCGTCGGGACAGAGGTCGCGCAAACGGTGATCAACCGCTATGCGACCGCCGCGATGCGCTACGCCGATTGCGCGGCGCTCATCATCCCGTCGCTTCCCGACCATATGCACGCGCGCGAGATCGTCGGGCGGCTCGACGGCGTGCTGCTCACCGGAACGCCGTCGAATGTCGCGCCGGCGCTCTATGGCGATCCGGCGGAAGGCGAGGGGCCGTTCGACCCCGATCGCGACCGGATGATGATCGAGCTTGTCGAAGCGACGGTCGCCGCGCAGCGCCCGCTGTTCGGCATCTGCCGGGGTTTTCAGGAAATCAACGTGGCGTTGGGCGGAACGCTGCGCCGCGACACGTCGGCGAGCGACGAACTGCTGCACCATCACGCGCCCGACGATGCCGCTTTCGACGCGATGTTCGATCATCGGCACAAGGTCGATCTCGTCGAAGGCGGCCTGCTTGCGTCGGCCTATGCCGCGCCCTCGCTAGAGGTCAATTCGGTTCATTATCAGGGCATCGGCGCGCTCGCCGACAGCCTGGAGGTCGAAGCGCGTGCACCCGACGGACTGGTCGAGGCCTATAGCGCGCGGCCGAACGGGGCGCCGCTGCTTGCGGTGCAATGGCACCCCGAATGGGCCGCCGACGGCGATGAGCAGAGCCAGACCTATTTCCACCTCCTTGGTCGCGCGTTAAGAGGCGAACTATGAACCGCCGCGTCACCCGATATGATCGCTATCTCGCGCGGATCAGCTTTTCGCCCTGATTGAAGAACGCCCCTCCCGCTGGCGGGAGGGGGCGGGGGTGGGGTGAGCCACAGGCGAACGTCCATCCTCTCGTCCTTCGGAGCGCGCTTCGCGCGTGCCCACCCCCAACCCCTCCCACCTGCGGGAGGGGAATTTCAGGATCAGAAACATGCCCCGTAATCACGACATCGCCGAACTGCGCCGCCTCGACGTCGCGCATCATCTTCCCGCGCAGGCCGACTGGGCCGAAATCGAAAAACTCGGCGGCAGCCGCATCATCACCCATGCCGAAGGCTGCACGATCGTCGATGGCGACGGCCACCGTATCCTTGACGGCATGGCGGGCCTCTGGTGCGTCAATGTCGGCTATGGCCGCGAGGAACTGGTTGAGGCCGCGGCGGCGCAGATGCGCGAGCTGCCCTTCTATAATACTTTCTTCAAGACCGCGACGCCGCCGACCGTGACGCTCGCGGCCAAGATCGCCCAGCTCACCGGCGGGCGCCTGCCGCACATCTTTTTCAACGCCTCGGGCAGCGAGGCGAACGACACGGTGTTCCGCATGGTGCGCCATTATTGGAAACTGAAGGGCGAGCCAAAACGGACCGTCTTCATCAGCCGCTGGAATGCCTATCATGGTTCGACCGTCGCGGGCGTATCGCTCGGCGGGATGAAGGCCATGCACGCGCAGGGCGACCTGCCTATTCCCGGCGTCGAACATGTCCGCCAGCCCTATTTCTACGGCGAAGGGCAGGGGATGACCGAGGAGGAATTCTGCGATGCCTGCGTGGCTGCGATCGAGGACAAGATTCTGGAAGTCGGTCCCGAAAATTGCGCCGCCTTCATCGGCGAGCCGGTTCAGGGCGCCGGTGGGGTCATCATCCCGCCGAAGGGCTATTGGCCGAAGGTCGAGGCGGTGGTGCGCAAATATGGCCTGCTGCTCGTGGCCGACGAAGTCATCTGCGGCTTCGGGCGCACCGGGAAGATGTGGGGGCATGAAACCATGGGTTTCACCCCCGACCTGATGCCGATGGCGAAGGGGCTTTCGTCGGGCTACCTTCCGATCTCGGCGACAGCGGTGGCGAGCCATGTCGTCGACGTGCTCAAGACCGGCGGCGATTTCGTCCACGGCTTTACCTATTCGGGCCATCCGGTCGCTGCGGCAGTCGCGCTCAAGAATATCGAGATCATCGAACGCGAAGGGCTGGTCGAACGCACCGGCAGCGTTACGGGGCCGCATCTGGCGAAAGCGCTTGCGACGCTGGACGATCATCCGCTCGTCGGTGAAACGCGCTCGATCGGCCTGCTCGGCGCGGTCGAGATCGTCGCCGACAAGGAAACGCGCGCGCGGTTCGGCGGCGCCGAAGGGACCGCCGGCCCGATGGCGCGCGACGCGTGCATTGCAAACGGACTGATGGTCCGCGGTATCCGCGACAGCCTCGTCATGTGCCCGCCGCTGGTCATCACCACCGAACAGATCGACGAGATGGTGGCGATCATCCGCAAATCGCTCGACGAGGTGATGCCGAAGCTGCGGGCGCTCTAGCGATTTCTTGCCATTCCCGTTCGTGCTGAGCTTGTCGAAGCACTGTTTTCTTCTTTAGACGTGAAGAGAAGAACGGTCCTTCGACACGCTCAGGACGAGCGGGTTGAGGGCATATGTCCAGTAAAAGGATCGACCTCCATGCCATCCGGCCTTTTTGCGCTGCTCGATGACGTTGCCACTATCGCCAAGGTTGCGGCGGCGAGCATAGACGACGTCGGCGCCGCGGCGTCGAAGGCCGGCGCCAAGGCCGCAGGGGTAGTGGTCGACGATACCGCGGTGACGCCGCGCTACGTCACCGGCTTCACGCCCGATCGCGAATTGCCGATCATCTGGCGGATCACCAAGGGATCGCTGTTCAACAAGCTGGTGCTGATCCTGCCGGCGCTGTTGCTGCTGTCGACGTTCCTGCCCTGGGCGATTACGCCGCTGTTGATGATGGGCGGCGCCTATCTCTGCTTCGAGGGCGCGGAAAAGGTCATCCACGCGCTGCAGAAAGACAGGACGAGCCTGGAGGAAGATGCCGAGATCGTCGCCGACCGCAATCATGAAGAAGTGATGGTGAAGGGCGCGGTGCGCACCGACTTCATCCTGTCGGCCGAAATCATGGTGATCGCGCTCAACGAAGTGCTGGACGAACATCTCGTGATGCGCGGCGCCACGCTTGCCGTCGTTGCCGTGCTGATTACCATCGCGGTCTATGGCGTGGTCGGGTTGATCGTGAAGATGGACGATATCGGTCTGCACATGGCGAAGGAAGGCAACAGGGCGCGCCGCGCGATCGGGCGCGGGCTCGTCGATTTCATGCCGAAGTTGCTGGCCGCGCTGGCGACGATCGGCACGGCCGCCATGTTGTGGGTCGGCGGGCAGATCGTGCTGCACGGCCTGCACGAATATCATATCGGCGGTATTGCCGAAGCGCTCGAATTGCTGGCTCATTCGGTCGCGGGCGGACTGCCGCTCGAAGGGCTTTGGACGTGGCTCATCAAGGCGACCGGCGACGGCATCTTCGGATTGCTGCTCGGCAGCGTGATCGTCGGCGTGCTGCACTTCGTGCCGGGCAAGAAGGCCCATTGATTTCGTCATCCCGGACTTGATCCGGGATCCACCGCGGCACCGGAAGTCATGGACCCCGGATCAAGTCCGGGGTGACGATGGTGCAAGGGTTGCCGTCAGCCCAGCAACACCACCGGGCTGTCGGCGCGCCAGTGCATGCTGACCTTGTCGTCCCAGGTGAAATCCTCCTGGTCGTGACGCGACAGATTGGGGCGCGACACGCGTAGCCGCGCACCCGATTCGAGTTCGATATCGTAAAGGGTGATATCGCCGAGATAGCTCATGCCCTTGATCGTGCCGCGCGCGAAATTATGCCCCTCCGGGGCGTCCTGCGCCGCGGCGCGCACCGCTTTGCCTTCGCCCGGAACGTGCAGATAGATTTTCTCGGGCCGCAGCGCGACCCAGACGTCGGCGCCATGTGGGCCGGTCACGCCATGGTTCAGATAGACGCGCCCCAATCCGGGGCAATCGACCGCGGCGCGATCGGGTTCGTCGAGCGTCAGCTTGCCTTCGAAGATGTTCACCGAACCGACGAAATCGGCAACGAAGCGATTGGCGGGATATTCGTACAGGTCCGAAGGCCCGGCGAGCTGCGCCACGTCACCCTTGTTGATCACCGCGATGCGGCTCGCCATCGACAGCGCCTCATCCTGGTCGTGCGTCACGGTGACGAAGGTGATGCCGACCTGGTCCTGCAGGTCGGCGAGCTCGAACTGCATCTGCGCGCGCAATTTGGCGTCGAGCGCCGACAGCGGTTCGTCGAGGAGCAGCACCTTCGGCCGCATGATGAGGCTGCGCGCCAGCGCGACGCGCTGCCGCTGGCCGCCCGACATCTGGTCGGGCATGCGGTCTTCGAAGCCGCCGAGCTTTACCAGCTCGAGCGCTTCGGCAACGCGGTCCTTGACTTCGCCGCCGCGCACGCCAGCGATCTTGAGGCCGTAGGCGACATTGTCGGCGACGCTCATGTGCGGAAAGACGGCATAGCTCTGGAACACCATGTTCACCGGCCGCTTGTTCGGCGGGATACCGGCCATGTCCTGCCCGTCGATCAGGATATGGCCCTCGGTCGGCAATTCGAAGCCGGCGATCATGCGCAGCAGCGTCGTCTTGCCGCAGCCCGACGGGCCGAGCAGCACGAAGAACTCGCCCGCCATGATGTCGAGGCTGACGTTATCGACCGCGGTCACCTTGCCGAAGCGTTTGGAGACATTCTGGATCTGGATGATCGGCTTGGGCGCGTCGGTCATGGTCAGTGGGTTTCCGCAATGGCTTTGACGCCCTGAAGTTTCAGCGCGACGGCGGTGAGCAGGATGGTGAGGAGGATGAGCAGCGTCGATGCCGCGTTGACTTCGGGCGTCACCGAGAAGCGGACCATCGAATAGACCTTCACCGGGAAGGTGATCGTGTCGGGGCCGCTGGTGAAATAGGTGATGACGAAATCGTCGAGGCTGAGCGTGAAGGACAGCAGCGCGCCCGCGATCAGCGCCGGGCGCATGTGCGGGATCAGCACATCGCGGACCACCGCCCATTCGCCGGCGCCGAGGTCCTTTGCCGCTTCCTCCTGCTCGCGGTTGAAGGTGGCGAGGCGCGATCGCACGACCATCGTCACGAACGGAAAGCAGAAGGTGATGTGGGCAATGATGATCGCGCCGAGATTGAAGGGCCAGATCAGGTCGGTCGGCCATTCGAGCCATTTGGCGAAAAAGATCAGGAAGGCGACGCCCATGCAGATTTCGGGAACGATGATCGGCAGCGAAATCGTTCCGTCGACCGCGCCCTTCAACGGGAAGCGGAAACGCCAGAGCATCACCGCCGCGACCGCGCCGAGGATCAGGCTGATAAGCGTCGCGAGCGCCGCGATGGTGAGCGAGTTGACGAGCGCTTCGACCAGCACGTCGTTGCCGAGCGCCTTGTCATAATATTTGAGCGTGAAGCCGCGCCAGACGACGTTGCGCTTGCTGTCGTTGAAGCTGAAGATCATCAGCACGACCAGCGGAGCGTAGAGAAAGACCATGACCGCGCCGACCCACAGCCGCATCCACAGGGTGCGGCTATATTCCAGCGGCGCGCGCGGGGTGCGGGAAAAGATCGCCATCAGCGCGCCTCCGGCACCTTGCGCCGCATCGATTGCAGCGCGATCAGGATGAACATCGCATAGATGAGGATGAAAGAGAGCGCAGCGCCGAACGGCCAGTCGTTCGCCTTCTTGAACTGCCGTTCGATAACGTTTGCGATCATCTGGCTGTCGGTCCCGCCCATCAGGTCCGGCGTGAGATAAGCGCCGAGCGCGGGGATCAGCGTGATCATCACGCCGGCGACGATGCCCGGCGCGGCGAGCGGCACGACGATGCGCATGATCGTGCGGAAATGCCCGGCGCCAAGGTCGAGGCTCGCCTCGATCAGGCTGCGGTCGAGCCGGTCAAGCGCGGCATAGAGCGGCAGCACCATGAAGGGCAGGTGGACGTAGACGAGCCCGAAGACGACCGCGAAATTGTTGAAGAGCAGTTGCACGGGCTCCCATGTCGGAAGCGGCTGCATCCCGACGAGCGTCTTGAGCCAGCTCGCACCGTCCCACAGCGCGCCCAGGCCCTTGTTGGCAAAGCCCTGGGTGCCAAGCAGCATCATCAGCGCATAGGTGCGGATCAGCAAATTGGTCCAGAAGGGCAGCATGATGCCGAGCAGCAGCCACGGCCGCCATTTCTCGCTCGCGAAGGTGATCGCCATCGCCACGGGAAAGCCCACGATCAGGCAGATCAGCGTAACGAGTGCTGCAACCGCGAAGCTTTTGCCGAAGATCGACAGATAGAGAATTTCGGTCGCGCGCTTGTAATTTTCGAGCGTTCCCGAAAATTCGATCTCGGTCAGGCCGCGGTTCTCGCCGAAGCTGTAGAACCAGACGATCGCCATCGGGATGACGAAGAACAGGAGGGTCCATAGCAGGGTCGGAACCGACACCGCCGCGAAGACCCGCTTGTTCGCTTTCCAGTCCTGCTCGGCCATCCCCCCGATGCCCCTTTCAGACCGTTACGACGCCCGCACCTTCGTAAAGGCTTCCTCGTAGAGCGGCTGAAGCTTTTCGTTGAACTTCGCATATTCGCACTTGGCGAGCACGTCCGCGGGCGGGAAGATGACCGGATTGTTCTTGTAGCTGTCGGGCATCAGCGCCTTCGCGGCGGCATTTGGGGTCGGGTAGAGGATCGTTTCGGTGATCTTCTTGTCGACCTCGGCATCGAGCATATAGTTGATGAAGGCGTGGGCGTTCTTCGGGTGCGGCGCGCCCTTCGGAATGCACAGCGTATCCGAATTGAGCTGGCTGCCTTCCTTCGGCACGACGAAATCGAGATCGGGATCCTCGGTCATCGCCTGCGCGATGTCGCCATTATATTCGAGCACGACATCGACGTCGCCCTTGAGCAGCAGATCCTGCCCGTCATCCTCGTGGAATTTCTTCACATAGGGCTTTTGTTTGATCATCATCGCCGAAATGGTCTGAATATCTTCGGGCGTCAGCGAATTGACCGATTTGCCGAGATATTTGCCATAGAGGCGGAACATGTCGCCGGCCTCCGACAGCCAGGCCATGCGGCCCTTATATTCGTCGCTGTCGAACAGGACCTTCCAGCTGTCGGGCGCGGTCTTCACCTTCGACTTGCGATAGCCGATACCCAGAACCAGCCAGGTGTAAGGCATCGAGAATTTGCGGCCCGGATCATAATCGACGTTCAGGAAGCTGGGGTCGATATTCTTCATGTTCGGGATCTGCGCATGATCGAGCGGCATCAGCATGTCGGCGCGCGCCATGCGTTCGACAAAGTCGTTCGACGGCACGATGACGTCATAGCCGGGATTGCCCGCCTTGAACTTCGCGAACAGCGTGTCGTTGCTGTCGAACAGGTCCATCGTGACATCGACGCCGGTCGACGCCTTGAAATCGTCGAGCGTCGTTTCGCCGATATAGGTGTCCCAGTTGTAGAAGTTGAGCTTCGCCTCTTCGCCGTTGGCAAGCTTCTTGTCGCTGCCCTTGCTGCACGCGGCGAGGCCGCCGAAGCTGATCCCGATTGCGGCGACGCCCATCGCCTGAAGCAGCGAGCGGCGATTGCGGCCCTGCGCGAGCAGTTCGTTCAAATCCATGGCGGGCCTCCCTGATTGTGACCGCAAGCTGACTCATTAATGTCGGCTTGAAAAGAGGCTTTTTTGCACCGCAACACGAATCCCTGATATTTTCGTGCGTCGTGACCCAGGCTGGTCGCTATGCGTTGCGCAGATACCAGTCGTAGTCGATCGTCGGCACCGTCCCGAAATAGCGATCCTGTTCGACCCGCTTCACGATGCTGAACATGTCGACGAAGCGGTCGCCGAGATAATCGCGCATCAGCGCCGAGGCGTGGAAGCGGTCGACCGCCGCGAACCAGTTCGACGGCGGCTTGTCGTCGCCCGAGGCGTCGCGATCATAGCCGTTGCCGACGACCGCCGGACCCGGGTCGGTCCGGCTTGTCATTCCGTGATGCATGCCGGCGAGCACGGCGGCTACCGCGAGATAGGGATTGGCATCGGCGCCGCAGGCGCGATGCTCGACATGCCGGCTTGGCGGCGGCCCGGCCGGGATGCGGAAGGACACGGTGCGATTGTTGACCCCCCACGTCGGCGCTACGGGGGCGTAGCTGTTCGCCTTGAACCGGCGATAGCTGTTGGCGTGCGGGGCAAAGAGCGCAAAGCCGTCGCCGACGCTGCCGATCATGCCGCCGATCGCGTGGCGCAGCGCATCGGTGCCCTCGGGATCGTCGCTCGCAAAGATATTGCCGCCCGCGCCATCGTTGACCGAGACGTGGATGTGCATGCCGCTGCCCGCCTGTTCGGCGAAAGGCTTGGCCATGAAGGTCGCCTCGAGCCCATGTTGCTGCGCGATCGCCTTGACCAGCCTTTTGTACATGATCGCGTCGTCGCAGGCGCGCAGCGCGTCCGGCTTGTGGCGCAGCGTCAGCTCGAACTGGCCCGGCGCAAATTCGCTGATCGCGCTTTCGAGCGGCAGGCCCTGCACGTCGGTCGCCGCATAGAGGGCGTCGAAGAAGGGACGAAAGTCGTCGAGTTCACGCAGGCCATAGACTTCGACATTGCGCGGCGTGTCGCGGCTGTAGCCGGGGCGGGCGGGGCGCACCGACCCGTCGCGCGCGCGGCGCGGGTCGAGCAGGTAGAATTCCAGCTCGACTGCAAGCACCGGGGTCAGGCCGTCGGCGGTGTAGCGGTCGATCACGCGGCCGAGGACATGGCGGGGATCGAGGTCGTGCGGCGTGCAGTCGAGTTCATAGAAATCGACGAGGAACTGCGCGGCCCGATCGCCGCCCCACGGCGTGCGGACGAGGGTGCCGGGGATCGGCTTCATCGATCGGTCGGCGTCGCCATCTTCCCAGACCAAGCCCGTTTCGACGGTGTCCTGCCCAGTGATGTCGACGACAGTGATCGAGCCGGGGAACATGCGTCCGCTTTCATAGACAGCGAGCACTTCATGTTGGCGCAGCCGCTTGCCGCGCGGGACGCCGCCCATGTCGGTATAGATCATCTCGATCGAATCGACGTCGGGATTGGCCCGGAAGAATTCCTCGGCCTCCGACCGCGGCGCGATCACGCCCGACGACTTCGCCATTGCCCCACTACTCCTTCAGCGCCTTGATGCAGTCGGCGAAGCCGCCGACCAGCCGGTCGATCTGGTCGTCGCCGGTCACCGGGCTCACCAACATCATATTGTGAAATGGCGCCAGCAAAATTCCCCGATTGGCGAGGAAAATGTGGATCGCGGCCTCCAGCGCGGGGTGCATCGCCGCCTTCGCCTCGCCGCCGCTGCGGGGCGGGACGAGACAGGTCAGAAACTCGACGCGCGCGCCGACCTGCGTGACGTGCCAGTCGAGCGACGCAGCGGCGATTTCGCGCTCCAGCCCCGTGACCAGCCGCGCGGCGCCGCGCAACATGGCGTCATAGGCGGTGGGGGTGATGACCTCGCCGAGCATGACGTCCATCGCAGTGATCGCAAGCGCGTTGGCGGAGAGCGTCGTGCCGATGCCGCTATGCCCCGGCGGGCGCCTCCTGTTGAGCGCCGCCATGCGCTCCGCGACCGCGGCGCTGAAACCATAGACGGCGCACGGCACGCCGCCGCCGATCGACTTTCCGACGACCATCAGATCCGCCATAGGGCCGTGGGTGCGGGCATGGCCGCCATAGCCCGAAGAGATGCTGTGCGTTTCGTCGAAAACCAGCAGCGTGCCCGTCTCGTCGCACAGGCTGCGCAGCGTTTCGAGGAAGCCCGGCGCGTCCTGCACCATGCCGACGTTGGTCATGACGGGTTCGGCGAGGACGCAGGCGATATCGCCGCTGCGCAGCGCGGCGGCAAGCGCGCCCGCATCGTTGAACTCGATCACCGTCGTCGTGCCGCGAAGATCGTGGACCTGGCCGATCAGGCTGGCGCGCATCACCGGCGCGCCGTTTTTCAGATCGACGAACACATCGTCGACGGCGCCATGATAGGCGCCGTTGAAGGTGAGGATTTTCGGGCGCCCGCTGATCCCGCGGCACCAGCGGATGACGGCGCGATTGGCTTCGCTCGCCGTGGTCGTCACCTGCCATTGCGGAAAGCCGAACATGGCCGAAAGCTTCGCGGCCAGCGCGGCACCGCGGGCGGTGGGCAGCATATAGCTCAGCCCCTCGGCCGCCTGCCGTGCGAGCGCGGCCGCGAGCGCGGGCGGCGAATGGCCGAACAGGCTGGCCGTGTCGCCAAGGCAGAAATCGTCATAGGTCCGCCCGTCGATGCTGGTCAGCGTCGCGTCCTTGGCCGAGGCGGCGACGATCGGGGCCGGGCTGGGCCAATCCTTCATCCAGTGGAAGGGCACTGACTGGAACCAGCCGGTCGCCGCGGCCTGATGCGCGAAAGCATGCGGGTTGTCGGCGCGGAAACGATCGGCCTCGCGCGCGGCGACGCGGGCGATGGCGGCGTCGGCGATCATCCCAGCCTGTCTTTCAGTGCGTAATAGAGAAGGCCCAGCGTCGCGAGCGGGCGGCGCAGCCATTTGCCGCCGGGGAAGGGGCGCGACGGCAGGCTCGCGAGCACGTCGAAGCGTTCGGCGGTCCCCGCCAGCGCCTCGGCGATCAGTTCGCCCGCGGTCGTCGTGATCAGCGCGCCATGCCCCGAAAATCCGTGCGCGAAAAAGACATTCCCGCGCCGCCCGATATGCGGCAGCCGGTTCATCGTCACCGCGACCGCACCGCCCCAGCCATAGTCGATCTTGGCGTCGGCGATCTGCGGAAACACCGCGGCCATGAACGGACGCACGAACGCGGCGATGTCGCGCGGCGGCGTCTGCGAATAACGCTCGCCGCCGCCGAAGATCAGGCGCTTGTCGGCCGACAGGCGGAAATAGTTGAGCACGAAACGGCTGTCGGCGACCGCGGCGTCGCTGGGCAGCAGTGCATCGGCGTTCGCGAGCGGCGCCGTCGCGATATTATAGTTCATGATAGGTACCGTGTAGCGCCCGAGGTCGGGCTCGACCTCGCCGATCCAGCTATCGGTGGCGTCGATGACGTAACGAGCTTCGATGATGTCCCGTGTTGTGAACAGCCCGCTCGATCCGTCGCTTAAGTTTACAATTTGTTCGACGCGTTCATTCTCCAGGATGCGCACCCCCATGGCCTCCGCCGCCTTCGCTAGGCCGATGGCATAATTAAGCGGGTGGAAATGGCCGCCCTGCGGATCATGGATTCCACCATGATATAAGGGGCTCGAGATATGCGCGCCCATCGCGGATTTTGTGACGACTTCGGTTGTATAACTGAAGCGTGTGTCGAGAAAGGCGGCTTCGCGTTGCATGGCGTCGAAGTCTTTCGGCGTCCACGCTGCCTCCAGATGGCCCGCTTTTAGGTCGCAATCGATGCCATGGTTTTCGATCCGCGCTTTGACGCGATTGTTGCGCCAGCACAGGTCGAACAGTGCATCGGCGCGCTCGCGGCCGAACTCTTCCTCCAACTCGGATGTAGTCCAGCGCAATCCCGGTATCAGCTGCCCGCCGTTGCGCCCCGAGGCCCCGAAGCCGACATGCTCGCGCTCGATTAGGATCACCGAAAAGCCGCGCTCCGCGCAGGCCAAAGCGGCCGAAAGGCCTGTGAAGCCGCCGCCGATCACAGCGACGTCGCACTCCAGATCGTCCGCCGTTGAACGAAGCGGCCGCCACGGATTCGCCGTCGCGGCATAATAGCTGTGGCTCAGCGGGTCGGTCATGGCGTCGCGCGCGTCAAACGCGCATCAGCAGATGTTCGCGCTCCCAGCTCGACACCACCGACTGATAGTTGAACAGCTCATAATCCTTCACGGCGTAGAAGATTTCGAAAAAATCGTCGCCGAGCAGGTTGCGGACCTTCTTGCACGAGCTGAACCGGTCGAGCGCGGCTTCCAGCGTGCGCGGCAGGGTGCGGGCGCGGTTATAGGCGCTGCCGGTGATCGGCTTGGGCGGAACCATGCGGTCGATCATGCCGATATAGCCGCAGACGAGCGAGGCCGCGATCGCCAGATAGGGATTGCTGTCGGCGCCGGGCAGGCGGTTTTCGACGCGGCGGTTATTCTTGTCCGACACTGGGATGCGAAAGCCGCATGACCGGTTGTCGACGCCCCACTGGACGTTGATCGGCGCCGCGCTGTCGGGACGCATCCGGCGAAAGCTGTTCACATTGGGCGCCCACATGGGCGAGATTTGCGGCATGAAGCGGATCAGCCCCGCGACATAGGATCGAAAGGCCGCGCTGTCGCGGCCGTTGGCGGTCGCGAACAGGTTGCGCCCCGTCTCGGCATCGACGACCGATTGGTGAATGTGCATCGCGCTTCCCGGCTGACCGGCCATCGGGTTCGCCATGAAGGTGGCATAGACGCTGTGTTGTTTCGCGACGTTGCGGACGACGCGTTTGAAGAGAAACACCTCGTCGGCGAGCCGCAGCGGATCGCCGTGCATGAAATTCACCTCGAGCTGTGCGGCGCCCATTTCGTGGATCATCGTGTCGATATCGAGCCCCATGAGCTCGCAATCGTCATAGATATGATCGATGATATCCTCATATTCGTTCATGGCTTCAAGGCCATAGGGCTGGCTCGCGGTTTCCGCCCGGCCCGACTGGCCGGTCGGCGGCGTCAACGGAAAGTCGGGGTCGGTGTTCTGCGAGACGAGATAGAATTCGACCTCGGGCGCGATGATCGGCTTCCATCCCTTGTCCTGGTAAAGGCCCAGCACCTTTTTCAGGATCGTCCGCGGCGCGATATCGACCTCGGTCCCGTCGCCATTATAGGCATCGGCAATGACGAAGGCCGTCGGCGAGGTGAAGCCCGGCGCGACGCAGATGGTATCGGGGTCGGCAAGCAGGATTTTGTCGGGATCCTTGTCCCAGATATCGTCGATATCCTCGGGATAATGGCCGTCGATCGTGCAGATGAAGACGCTGCCGGGGATACGCAGCGACTTGTCCTTGACCGAAGCGAGGAATTTCTTGGCGGGCAGAACCTTGCCGCGCTGGACCCCGTTGATGTCGGGAACGATACATTCGACTTCGTCGATATTATGGTCGCTGATCCATTGTTCCAGATTGACTGACATGCGCCCCCGATTGGGCCGAGGAGCCGGCCCGTTTGTGGAAGGTGCAGCGTATAGCGAAGTCCGCCGGAGCGCCAGAGGGGCCGTTATCGGTCATTTCGGGCATTGCCAGTCGCACGGTAGCTCGCCAGATTGCGCCCAGATTACGCATCGTCATTGCGAACGGATTGCCGCGTCGCCTTCGGCTCCTCGCGATGACGATTCTTGGGAAGAGGAACATGACGATGCAGGGTGACAACGACCAGCTGGCAAGCTTCTGGATGCCCTTCACCGCGAACCGTTCCTACAAGGCCCATCCGCGCCAGCTCGTCGCAGCGAGCGGGATGTATTATCAGTCGGGCGACGGGCGCCGGATCCTCGACGGCACCTCGGGCCTGTGGTGCAGCAATGCCGGCCACTGCCGGCCCGAAATTGCCGAAGCCATCGCCAAGGCGGCGACAACGCTCGATTTCGCGCCGACCTTCCAGCTTGGCCATCCGCTGCCCTTCGAGCTGGCGCAGCGTCTCGCGGCGCTGATGCCCGAAGGGCTCGACCGGATATTCTTTACCAACAGCGGGTCCGAATCGGTCGATACCGCGCTCAAGATCGCGCTCGCGGTGCAGCGCGCGAAGGGGCAGGGGACGCGCACGCGGCTGATCGGGCGCGAGCGCGGCTATCATGGCGTCGGTTTCGGCGGAATCAGCGTCGGCGGGATCGTCAGCAATCGCCGCACCTGGCCGGGGCTGCCCGGAACCGATCATCTGCGGCACACGCACGATCTGGCGCGCAATGCCTTCACGCGCGGTTTCCCGGCGCACGGCGCCGAACTCGCCGACGACCTTCAGCGGCTCGTCGACCTGCATGGCGCCGAAACGATCGCGGCGGTGATCGTCGAGCCGATGGCGGGATCCACCGGCGTGCTGATTCCCCCGGCCGGTTATCTCCAGCGGCTGCGCGAGATTTGCGACCGGCATGGCATCATCCTGATCTTCGACGAGGTAATTACAGCATTCGGCCGCGTCGGCGCGGCGACCGCTGCCGAGGCCTGGGGGGTGACCCCCGATATCATCACCATGGCGAAAGGGCTGACCAACGCGGCGGTGCCGATGGGCGCGGTCGCGGTGAAGCGCGACCTGCACGACGCGGTGATCGAAAGCGTGCCGGGCGGGATCGAACTGTTCCACGGCTATACCTATTCGGGCCATCCGCTTGCGAGCGCGGCGGGGCTCGCGACGCTCGATCTCTATGCGCGCGAGGGGCTGTTCGAACGGGCGAACGAACTCGCCGGCTATTGGGAGGATGCGGCGCACAGCCTGAAGGGGCGGCGCCACATCATCGACATCCGCACGATCGGGCTTGTCGCCGGCATTGAGCTCGAACCGCGACCCGGCGCCCCGACAGCGCGGGCGATGGAGCTGTTCCACGCCGCCTTCGACAATGGGCTTCTGGTCCGCGCGACGGGCGACATCATCGCCCTGTCGCCGCCGCTGATCGTCGAAAAGGCGGAGATCGACGCGATGTTCGGCAAGCTTGCCGAGCTTCTGGAGCGCGTCGATTGACGGCCTCTCTCTGGTGGGCGCACAAAAAAGGGGCCGCATATGCGGCCCCTTTCTGCAACCGGTTCTGAACCGGGACAGGCTCCCGGTCCGTCCTCAGCGCTTGTCGACCGGGACGTAGGCGCGCTGCGTCGGGCCGGTGTAGAGCTGGCGCGGGCGGCCGATCTTCTGCGCGGGGTCCGAAATCATCTCGTTCCACTGCGCGACCCAGCCGACGGTACGGGCGAGCGCGAAGAGCGCGGTGAACATCGTGGTCGGGAAGCCGATCGCCGACAGGATGACGCCCGAATAGAAGTCGACATTGGGGAAGAGCTTCTTTTCGACGAAATAATCGTCGTTGAGCGCCATTTCCTCAAGCTGCAGCGCGACGTCGAAGACCGGATCGTTGACCTTGAGCGCGGTGAACACCTCGCGCACGGTCTTCTGCATCACCGTCGCACGCGGGTCGTAATTCTTGTACACGCGGTGGCCGAAGCCCATCAGGCGGAACGGATCATCCTTGTCCTTCGCGCGCGCGATATATTCGGGGATGCGTTCGGGACGGCCGATTTCGCGCAGCATGTTGAGCGCGGCTTCGTTGGCTCCGCCATGCGCCGGACCCCAAAGACAGGCAATGCCCGCCGCGATGCACGCGAAGGGATTGGCGCCCGACGAACCCGCAAGGCGAACGGTCGAGGTCGACGCATTCTGCTCATGGTCGGCATGCAGGATGAAGATGCGGTCGAGCGCGCGGACAACCGCCGGATCAACCTCATATTCCTCGGCCGGAACGCCGAAGGTCATGCGCAGGAAATTATGCGTGTAGCTGAGGTCGTTCTGCGGATAGATGAAGGGCTGACCCACCGAATATTTATACGCCATCGCCGCGATCGTCGGCATCTTGGCGATCAGGCGGTGGCTCGCGATCATGCGCTGGTGCGGATCGTGGATTTCGGTCGAATCATGATAAAAGGCCGACAGCGCGCCAACCACGCCGCACATGATCGCCATCGGGTGCGCGTCACGGCGGAAGCCGCGATAGAAGGTCGCAAGCTGTTCGTGCAGCATAGTGTGGCGCGTGATCGTGGTATCGAACTTCGCCAGCTCGTCGCCGCTCGGCAATTCGCCGTTCAGGAGCAGATAGGCGACCTCCATGAAGGTCGAATGTTCGGCAAGATCGCCGATCGCATAACCGCGGTGGAGCAGGACGCCTTCGTCGCCGTCGATATAGGTCAGCTTCGACTCGCAGCTCGCGGTCGAGGTGAAGCCCGGATCATAAGTGAAGGCGCCGGTCTGGCCGTAGAATTTGCGGATGTCGACGACGTCGGGGCCGACGGTGCCCTTCAGCACCGGACTCTCGACAATCTTGTCGCCCAGGGTGATTTTCGCGGTCTGGTCGGTCATATTTTTTCCCCTGATCTGCGGGCGGGAGAGTGAGTGGCTACGCCCCTGCCGGATAATTGTGCGCTGCGTCAAGTCGCGCCAGGCTCTCGTCGCGCCCCAATAGCAGCAAGACGTCGAAAATGCCCGGAGAAACGGTGCGGCCGGTCAGCGCGGCGCGCAGCGGTTGAGCCAGCTTGCCAAGGCCAACTCCGGCCGACTCGCTCGTCTCGCGCACCGCCGCCTCGATGGCATCGTGCGACCAGTCGCCGAGCGCGCGCAGGCGGTCGGTGACATTCGCCAGCAAGCCTTCCGGGGCTTCGGCGATCAGCGCGGCCGCTTTCTCTTCGACCGCCAGCGGACGCACGGCAAACAGGAAGACGGCGCCCTCGGCAATCTCGTCCAGCGTCTTGGCGCGCGGCTTGAGCACGTCCATCGCGCGCGCCAGCAAGGCGCTGTCGTCGCTGTCGAGCGCGCGGCCGACCAGCGTCTCGATGCGCGGCGCCACCAGGCCGGCAAGCCGGGCATCGTCGGCCTCGCGGATATAATGACCGTTCAGATTCTCGAGCTTCTTGAAATCGAAGCGCGACGGCGAGCGGCCGACATTGGCAAGATCGAACCATTCGACGGCCTGCTCGCGGCTGATGATTTCGGCATCGCCATGCCCCCAGCCGAGGCGCAGCAGATAATTGTTCACCGCCTCGGGCAGATAGCCAAGCTCGTCGCGATAGGCATCGACGCCGAGCGCGCCATGCCGCTTCGACAGCTTTGCGCCATCGGCGCCGTGGATCAGCGGGACGTGCGCATAAACCGGCTCGCGCCACGCCATTGCGCGGATCAGCGCGAGTTGGCGGAAGGCGTTGTTCAGGTGATCGTCGCCGCGGATGACATGGGTGATCCCCATGTCGTTATCGTCGACGACGACGCTGAGCATATAGGTCGGGGTGCCGTCGCTGCGGAGCAGGATGAAATCGTCGAGCTCGGCATTCTGGACCGTCACCTCGCCCTGCACGCGGTCGTGGATCGTCACCGCGCCGTCCTGCGGCGCGCGCAGGCGGAGGACGTGCGGCGCGGCGGGATCGCCGTCGTCCCGGTCGCGCCACGGGCTGCGAACGCGGAAGGGGATGCGCTTTTCCTGCGCTTCGGCGCGCATCGCGGCGAGTTCATCCTGCGTCAGATAGCAGCGATAGGCCGCGCCCTTGGCGAGCAGCTCGTGCGCAACCTCGGCATGGCGCGCCGCGCGCGCGAACTGATAGACGGTCTCGCCGTCCCAATCGAGGTCGAGCCATTGCATCCCGTCGAGTATTGCGTCGATCGCGGCATCGGTCGAGCGTGCGCGGTCGGTATCCTCGATCCGCAGCAGGAACTTGCCGCCGTGATGACGCGCAAAAAGCCAGTTGAACAGCGCGGTCCGCGCGCCGCCGATGTGCAGATATCCCGTGGGGGAGGGGGCGAAGCGGGTGACGACGGCGGCGCCCGTCGCTTCGGGGGTCGCTTCTGCCAATTCGGTTTTGTTTTCGGTTGCCACTCTGGCCTCTTTCACTCAGGCTGCCGGCCGCGGAACAGGGACCGCGGCGGATTTCGGGGCTGCCCCTAGCATGGCGACAAGCAGGCTTCAAACGCCCATTGCCGCGCGGACGCTTTCATGGTTCGGCGCGTTTCCGGCGGCGCTCGAGAGGCGCCTGGAGATCGAGCGCGAGCGGCTGCCGCTCTGGCTTCCCGTGGCCTTCGGCGCGGGGATCGCGCTGTGGTTCGCTTTGCCGACCGCAGCGCAATGGATCGGGCTTCTTTGCGCCTTGGCGGGGGGCATGGCCTTCGGCCTGGCAATCGGCTGGCAGACCCGCGTTGGCCGCGCGCTGACGATCGGCTGCGGGGTTGCGGCGGCAGGGCTGCTGCTGATCTGGGGCCGCGCGCTGTGGGTCGAGGCACCAGTGCTCGCGCGGCCGGTGACGACCGAATTTTCGGCGCGGGTCGAAGCCGCCGAGCCCTTGCCGGCGCGCGCGCAATTGCGGCTTGTCGTGCGGCCGCTCGCGCGTCCCGATCTGCCACCGCGCCTGCGGCTGACGCTGCGCGGCGACCAGCGGCGCGCGATCGTGCCGGGGACGATGATCGGCGTGCGCGCGCGGCTGATGCCGCCGCCAACCGCGAGCCTGCCCGGCGGCTACGACTTTGCGCAGCGCGCGTGGTTCGACCGCATCGGCGCGGTCGGAACAGTGCTTGGCGATGTCATACTGCCGCCGGGCGCCGAGCATGCGCGCCAGCCGCTGCGCGCGCGGCTGAGCGAGCATATCCATCGCCAGGTTGCGGGGTCGCCGGGCGGCGTCGCGTCGGCGCTGGTGACGGGCGATCGCGGCGCGATCACGCCCGAGGACGAGGAGGCGATGCGGCGCAGCGGGCTGGCGCATCTGCTGTCGATCAGCGGACTGCACGTCACCGCCGTGGTCGGCTTCGCGATGCTGCTCGCCATGCGGTTGCTGGCGCTCAGCCCGCGGCTCGCGCTCGCGGGCTATGTGTTGCCGCTTGCCGCCGCCGCCGGGGCGCTCGCTGGGGGCGGCTATACGTGGTTGGCTGGCGCCGAGGTGCCGACGCTGCGGTCGTTGATCGCGGCGTTGCTGGTCCTGGCGGCGATCCTGCTGGGGCGCGAGGCGATTACCCTGCGGCTCGTCGCCGCCGGCGCGCTGCTCGTGCTATTGTGGCGGCCCGAGGCGCTGGTTGGGCCGAGTTTCCAGCTCAGCTTCGCGGCGGTAACCGCGATCGTCGCGCTCCACGAAAGCAGGGCGATGCAGCGCTTCGTCGCGCGGCGCGAGGAGCCATTTGCCTTCCGCTTCGGGCGTGGCGTCGCCGGCTTGCTGATCACCGGCATCGTCGTCGAGGTCGCCTTGTCGCCGATCGCGCTGTTCCATTTTCACAAGGCCGGGCTTTATGGCGCGCTCGCCAATGTCGTCGCGATCCCGCTGACCATCTTCGTCATCATGCCGGCGGAGGCTTTGGCGCTGCTGTTCGACGCGGTAGGGGCGGGGGCGCCCTTCTGGTGGGTCGCCGATCATGCGCTGCGCCTGCTCATCGGGCTCGCGCATCATGTCGCCGCGGCGCCTGGCGCCGTCACCACCTTGTCCGTGTTTCCGCCATGGGCCTTCGGCGTCGCAATGGCGGGCGGGCTGTGGATATTGCTGTGGCGCAGCGGGTGGCGCTGGGCGGGCGCCGTGCCGCTGGTAGCGGGAATGGCGGTGCTGCTCGCACAGCCGCGCCCCGACCTGCTCGTGACCGGCGACGGGCGGCATATCGCAGCCGCCGTGCCGGGCGGCGGCTATGCCATGCTGCGCGATCGTGCCGGCGATTTCGTACGCGACGCGATGGCCGAAGCGGCGGGGATCGACACGCCGCTCGTCGCGCTTGGCGATCTCGACCATGTCGATTGCAATCGCGATTTCTGCCGTTGGACCCAAGGCAGGGGCGATGCGCCGCGCGTCATCCTTGCCGCGCATGGGCGCGACCGGATCGCGGGTGAGGAGATGGCGGCCGCCTGCGCAGCCGCCGATGTGGTCATCAGCGAACGCTGGCTACCGCGCGAATGCGTCGCGCGCTGGCTGACGATCGACCGCGACACGCTGGAAGAAAGCGGCGGCCTTGCGCTTTATCTGGGCGCGAAGCCGCGGCTCGTTTCGGCGCTGCGCGCGGGCGATGCGCATCCTTAGCGCCGCCCGCACCAGCTTAGTGGTAACGACGAAGCAGTCCCGACAGCCGACCTTGCACCATGACGCGATCGGCTTCGTAACGCTGCGGCTCATAGGCGCTGTTGGCGGGATCGAGGCGCACCATCCGGCCTTCGCGATGAAAATATTTGAGCGTTGCGTCCTGTCCGTCGACGAGCGCGACGACGATATCGCCCTCGCGCGCGGTACTCGCCTTCTGGATCAGCGCATAATCGCCGTCGAAAATCCCCGCCTCGACCATCGAGTCGCCCGATACTTCGAGCGCATAATGTTCGCCCGCGCCGAGCAACGCGGCGGGAACGGCGAGCCGGTTATAATCCTCGAACGCCTCGATCGGGACGCCGGCGGCAATCTTGCCGTGCAGCGGCACTTCGATAATGTCGTTCGCGGCGATGGGCTTCAGCGCCGGTGCGGGCTTGCGCAGCGGCACCACATTGTCACTGTCGCTCCGCGTTTTGGGCTTGGCCGCATCGGGCAGCTTCAACACTTCGAGCGCACGCGCACGATTGGGCAGGCGGCGCAGGAAGCCGCGTTCCTCGAGCGCGCTGATCAGCCGGTGGATGCCCGATTTCGACTTGAGGCCCAGCGCCTCCTTCATTTCCTCGAACGACGGCGAGATGCCGCTGGCGTCGAGCCGTTCCTGGATGAAGTGGAGCAGTTCATGCTGCTTCGCGGTCAACATCGGTCGTTCTCCATGATGGCGTTGCCGGACATAAGGGGAACGATAGTGGAACAGACCGGAACTTGTCAAGCGATCGCGATATAGTTTGCAAGCTCCCCCGCCGCGCGGGGTGCTGCGCCGATATCGCGGACGATCAGCGCGTTGGCAGAGATCAGCGGTTGCGTCTGGCCGCTGTCCTGTCCGTCGCAGGGGGTGAGCAGTCCCTTGTCGAGGCGCGCGCGCAGATAATCGCGCCTTGCCCCGCCGGGCCCGAGTGGAACCGCGAGGGGGGCCTGGCTGACCTCCGGCAACGGCGCGGCCGCCCCGGCAAGGTAGCGGACGAGCGGTAGCAGAAAGAGCGTCGCGGTCACGAACGCCGAGGACGGATTGCCCGGCAGGCCGAGCAGGATCGCGTCGCCGATCCGGCCGGCGATCAGCGGCTTGCCGGGGCGCATCGCGATCTTCCAGAAATCGAGCTGCCCGCCCGCATCGTCGAGCGCGCCGCGGACATGGTCGTGATCGCCCACCGACGCGCCGCCAACGGTAACGATGACATCGTGCCGCCGCGCCATATCGCCCAATATATTGGCGAGAACGCCGCGATCGTCGCGCGCGCGCAGCGGCAGCGTGACGTCGGCGGGTTCGGCGGCGAGCATCGCGGCGAGCATCGTGCCGTTGCTGTCGGGTATCTGACCGGGCGCGAGCGCCCGCCCGGGCGCGACCAGTTCGTCGCCTGTCGTCAGGATCGCGACGCGCGGGCGTCCCCCGACGATCAGGTCGCCCGCACCGCCCATGATGGCGGCGGCGAGCGCGCCGGGAGAGAGGCGACATCCCGCCGTGAGCAAATGCGCTCCCGCTGCAAAATCGCTTGCCCGGGCGCGGACATGGCGTCCACGCGACGCGGGGCCATCGCCGGTGAGTGTCAGGCGCGCGCCATCGGCGATGACATCCTCTTGCACCACCACGGTATCGGCATTGGCCGGCAGCATCGCGCCGGTGAAGATGCGGATCGCTTCGCCGGGGCCGAGCGCGTGGGCGGGCGCGGTGCCGGCGGCGACTTCGCCGGCGATCGTCCACGGACCGGGCAGATCGGCAAAGCGGATCGCATAGCCGTCCATCGCCGACAGCGCCGCGGCGGGCTGGTCGCGCCCGGCGATGATGTCCTGGGCAAGGTAGCGCCCGGCGCATTGCGCCACGCCGATATTGTCGGCGCCGAGCGGCGGCTTCAGCGCCAGCAGCCGCGCCTGGGCCTCCTCGACCGCGAGCAGCGCGCTCATGCGGCGCGCCAGTCGCCCGACCGGCCGCCGCTCTTTTCGAGCAGGCGGATATCGCCGATTACCATGGCCCGGTCGAGCGCCTTCGCCATGTCGTAGAGCGTCAGCAATGCGACGGACGCGGCGGTTAGCGCCTCCATCTCGACCCCCGTCGGCCCGGTCGTCGCGGCGGTCGCACGGACCGAAATGCCATCGGCCTCCCAGTCGAAGTCCACGGCGACGCTGGTCAGTGCCAGCGGGTGGCAGAGCGGGATTAGCTCGGCGGTTCGCTTGGCCGCCATGATGCCGGCGATGCGCGCGGTCGACAGCACATCGCCCTTGGGCGCGTCGCCAGCGCGGATCGCGGCGAGCGCTTCGGGCGTCATCGTGATGCGGCCGCCGGCGACGGCACGCCGACCGGTCGCGGCCTTCGCGCCGACATCGACCATATGCGCCGCGCCGCTTTCGTCGAGATGTGTTGGTCGGTTCGTCATCGATGCGGTCCTTTGTCAGTGCGCCTCGGACAGCGGGAAGGACACGGACACGCGTGTGCCCTTACCGACTTCGCTTTGAATATCGAGCTGGCCGTTATGCCGTTCGCTGATGTGCTTGACGATCGCCAGCCCCAGCCCGGTGCCGCCGACCGAGCGGCTGCGCGCTTCGTCTACGCGGTAGAAGCGTTCGGTGAGGCGCGGGAGGTGATCGGGCGCGATCCCTTCGCCTTCGTCCTGGACCGACAGACGGACGCGGCGGCCTTCGCGCGTCAGTTCGACCGTCACCGGGGTGCCGGGGCGGCCGTATTTCATCGCGTTGGAGACGATATTGTGGACGAGCTGGCCGAGCTGCGCCGCGTCGCCCAGCACCGGCTGTGCAGCGTCGCCGAGGCGATCGACAATGTCCTGCGGCCGCGCCTCCGCACTGTCCTTCATCTGGGCGAGCGTATGGCGGACGATGGCGGCGAGATCGACCGGGGTGGTCGGGCGGCGGAAGCGATCGGCTTCGACCCGCGAGATCGACAGCAGGTCGATGACGAGCTGCTGCATCCGCCGCGCCTCGCGCTCGATGATCGCGAGGAAACGGTTGCGCGTCGGGGCATCGGCCTCGTCGTTCATGTCCTGCAATGTCTCGACATAGCCGAGGATCGCGGCAAGCGGCGTGCGCAGTTCGTGACTGGCGTTGGCGACGAAATCGGACCGCATGCGGTCGGCGGCATCGATCGCCGAGCGGTCGGACAAAAAGATGATGCGGCCGCCGTGCGACAGCGTCGCGATCCGCATTGTCCAGCGCTGGCCGGGCCGCGGATAGTCGGCGAGATCGACGGTCATCGCGCCCGTGTCGACGTCGCCAGCAGACAGCCATTCGGCCGCCACCGGATGGCGGATCGCGGTGCGGATGTCGGCGCCGACGATGTGGCGTCCGAGCAGGCGGACCGCTGCATCGTTGGCGATGGCGACGACATTGTCGATTACCCCCAGCACCGGTTCGCGCTCCTGATCGGCCCAGCGGGTGAAATCGGGATGGCGCAGCAGCAGCGGCGGTTCGGCGGGGACCGGAGAGGCGGCGGCAGGCTGCGTCGCGGCGGGCGGCGGCTGCGCGCCATAAACAAGGACAGCGCCGAGCGCCCCTGCGAGTGCCAGGATCGCGATCGAGGCGAGGTCGCCGCCGACAAGCGCCGCGAAAATCGCCGCGACGGCGACAAGCGTCAGCGCCGCAACCAGGCTGGATAGGCGGTCGAACATCGACGCTGCGCCTCGCACGAAGCGGCGCGGCGCGCAAGGCGCTTCGCGGGCCGGTGCATCGGGTTACCATCGCGGCGCAGCCTGTCCCAAAGCGGGAAGGGCGCGGGAGGCGGCCGGTCTTTTGCTTTTCCTAAAGGCTTCACTGGTTTAATGCGCGGCCATGGAAGACAGCGACATCCCGAACGAAGCGCCGGCGACCGGCGACGAAACCGTTCCCTCGCGGCGCAAGATGCTCGCGCTCGGCGCGGTCGGCGTGTCGGCGGCGCTGACCATCCGCCCCGCCTTTGCACAGACTGCGGTATCGGTGATGAACTGCCAGATTCCGGTGCCCGACGCATCGGCCGCCGGCCGCTATATCAACGCCGCCGGCAAGCTTGTCCCACCGGGGACCCAGGGGGCGTTTCCGGGCGCGCCGCGGCCGTTCACCGGCGAGGAAGTGAAGCGCGCCTTTCGCGGCCAGACGCTACCGGGCACCAGCTACAACCAGTCGCAGGCCTATCTGCAATATATCCGGCGCTTGCAGGCGGGGCAGAGCGGCTTTACCTGTTTCGCATCCATCCAGATGCCGCGCTGATCGTCGCTCCCCCCTTTGCGATGATGGTTCGCCGGCATCGCAGACAAAGGGACAGATGTGAAACTAGCTTCGCTGAAAGCCGGGCGCGACGGCCGGCTCGTCGTCGTTTCGGACGACCTCGCCTGGTATGCCTACGCGACCCATATCGCGCCGACGCTGCAGGCGGCGCTTGACGACTGGGCGGAAACGGCGCCGCGGCTGAAGGCGCTTGCCGAGGACATCAATCACGAGGCGATCCCGCGCGAGCGCTTTCACGAGCGCGACGCCGCTTCGCCGCTGCCGCGCGCCTATCAATGGGCCGATGGCAGCGCCTACGTGAACCATGTCGCGCTGGTGCGGCAGGCGCGCGGCGCCGAAATGCCCGAAAGTTTCTGGCACGATCCGCTGATGTATCAGGGCGGCAGCGATGCCTTTCTGGCGCCGCGCGATCCGATCCCGCTCGGCGATCCGGCGTGGGGCTGCGACATGGAGGCCGAGGTGGTGGTCGTCACCGGCGACGTGCCGATGGGTGTCGATGCCGAAACGGCGCGGAGCCACATTCTGCTCGTCGGCCTGACCAACGACGTGTCGCTGCGCGGGCTGATCCCCGGCGAACTGGCCAAAGGCTTCGGCTTTTTCCAGTCGAAGCCGTCGAGTGCGATGTCGCCGGTGTTCGTTACACCCGACGCGCTCGGCGACCGGTGGCAGGACGGCAAGCTGCACGGCGCGCTGTGCGTCGACCTCAACGGCCAGCCGCTCGGCCGCGCCGATGCCGGCGTCGACATGACCTTCGACTTCGGCCAGCTGATCGCCCATGCCGCGAAAACGCGCGACCTGCGCGCGGGGACGATCATCGGATCGGGGACGGTTTCGAACCGCGACGCCGATGGCGGACCCGGCAAACCGATCGGCGAGGGCGGGCTCGGCTACAGCTGCCTTGCCGAAGTGCGGACGGTCGAGACGATCCGCGACGGCGAAGCGAAAACGCCCTTCATGCAGGCGGGCGATACGGTGCGGATCTGGATGGACGACGAGCGCCACCACAGCATCTTCGGCGCGATCGAACAGACGGTCGCCTGACGCGCCGGCAGCAAAAAAGGGGCGGGAATGATCCCGCCCCTTTTTTGTTGGGTTTGCGATGCGGCGTTCGTCAGGGCTTGCCGCCGCCGAGGCTGCCGCCCGACATTGCATCGCTGAGCGAGCAGGCCGCCGGGCCCAGGATAACGATGAACAGCACCGGCAGGATGAACAGGATCAGCGGTACCGTCATGATCGCGGGCAGGCGCGCGGCCTTTTCTTCGGCGCGCATCATGCGTTCGTTGCGGAATTCCGCCGACAGGACACGCAGCGCGCTGGCAAGCGGCGTCCCGTATTTCTCGGTCTGGATCATGGTGGTGACCACGCCCTTCACCGATTCGAGGTTCACGCGATACGCCAGATTTTCGAACGCTTGCCGCCGTTCGGTCAGGAAGCCGAGTTCGATCGAGGTCAGCGCGAATTCCTCGCCCAGTTCGGGATAGGCACGGCCGAGTTCCTTCGACACGCGGGAAAAGGCCGAGTCGACGGTCAGACCCGCTTCGGCGCAGATGACCAGCAGGTCGAGCGCGTCGGGAAGGCCCTTGCGGATCGCGTCGGTGCGCTTTTGCCGCTTGTTCTGGATGAACAGGTCGGGCGCCTTGTAACCGAGGATGAGCATGGCCATCGTCGCGCCCGAACGCTTGAACGGCGTCAGGTCGGGCCACATGTCGATCCAATAGATCAGCAGTGCCGCGATACCGCCGAAGACGATCGGCAGGACGAGGCGGCCGAAAATGACCGCGACGGCCAGATCCTTCGACCGGATGCCCGCCTGCGCCAGCTTTTGCTGCACTTCCTTGATCTGGCTGTCCTGCAGCACCTGCAGCTTGCCGAGGAAGGTGCGCATCTTGTCGGCGGTATGGTTCTTGCGGACGAGGCGCGCGCGGCGCTTGGCGGTCGAGGCGGTGATCCCCGCCTTCAGCTGTTCGCGGCGATCGTTGAGCGCCTTCACGCGCTTCGCCATCGGGTCGCGAACGGTCAGCGCGCCGTAAATGGCTACCATGACCGCGAAGATGCCGACCGCAACGAGCATGGTCGAGGCCCAGACGACGTCGACGCCCAACAGCGTCGGGCCCTGCTGCGCTCCGGAGAAGGCAGTGAGGAGGAGGGTGCTGTTCATGCTGCGTCCTTCCTCAGATTTCGAACGAGATCATGCGCGACATGATGAAGGCGCCGATGCTCATCCACACCAAACCGCCCAGGCCAGCGACGATCAGCCGCTGTTCGAAGAAGAAGCCCTGCAGATAGCCGGGGTTCATCGACCAGACGACGCCGAAGACGAAGAACGGCAGGGCGCCGACGATATAGGCCGAAGCCTTGGCTTCCGAAGACATCGCTTTGATCTTCAGCTTCATCTGCGCGCGCTTGCGCAGCACGTCCGACAGATTGGCCAGCGTTTCGGCAAGATTGCCGCCCGTTTCGCGCTGGATCGCAATGGTGATGCAGAAGAACTGGAATTCGGGCGTACCCAGCATTTCTGCCGATTCCTGCAACGCCTGTTCCATCGTGTTGCCGATGCGGATGCGTTCGACGATCCCGCGAAACTCCTCGCCGACGGGGCCGGGCAGTTCCTGGCTCACCACCTGAAAGGTTTCGGTTACGGGAAGCCCCGATTTCAGGCCGCGAACGAGCAGGTCGATCGCGTCGGGAAAACGCGCATTGAATTTGAGGACGCGC
Organism: Sphingopyxis terrae subsp. terrae NBRC 15098; assembly: GCF_001610975.1. Taxonomy (NCBI): domain Bacteria; kingdom Pseudomonadati; phylum Pseudomonadota; class Alphaproteobacteria; order Sphingomonadales; family Sphingopyxidaceae; genus Sphingopyxis; species Sphingopyxis terrae. Next base: position 2,930,728 of record NZ_CP013342.1, read on the forward strand.
TTTTTGATGATCCGCCCGACCACCATATGCGGAAGTCCGACCCCGGCGAGCAGCCCGAACATCAGCGCCAGCATGAAAGGCGCGCGAACGGACAGCATGCCGCCCGCAACGACGACGAACAATGCCATCGACGCGAACATATATTTGCTGAGCGTCCAGCCCTTGCCGGTCCGGCGAAGGCGCAGTTCCATCAATTCGCGCCGCGGCATCAGGCTGCTGATGCTGGCGTTGCCGCTATTGCCAGCGGCAGCGATCGTCTTGCGCATCTGCGCTGCGACGACCGCCTCGGTCGAGGCCGCGTGGCGATCCTTCACCGACGACAGGCGGCGGCTCTTGGCCTTGCCGGCAGAAGGTCCGGCGAAAGCCAGCGCCAGCATGCCGACCGCCAGCAACGCGGCGCCGAATGTTAGGATGATTGGCAGGTTCATGATCGCCCTTTGCCCCGTTCCCGCTGTGGTCGCGGCGGCGGCCGGCCTGCGCCGGCCGCCGTCACGTGCTTATTTCGCGCCTTTTTTGACGAGCGTACCCAGACCGCCCAGCTTGCCGAGCAGCGAGCCGCCCGATTTTGCTTTCGCCGGCGCCGTCGCCTCTTCGGCTTCGGCATCGGCGCCGTCGAGGACGACGCGTGTCAGATTGGCCCAGACCTGGCCGGCCTTGGTTCCCTTGCACACCTCGGCATAGGATTTGCCGAGCTTGGCCGCCTGCGCGACCAGCTTGGGGTCGAAGGGGACCACGACATCGATCGCGCGTTCGATCGACGATTCGAACTCCTTGCGCGACAATTCGCCGATCGTGGTCTGGAACTTGTTCGCGACGAGCACGACGCGCGCGCCCGGCACATTTTGCTTGAACCACGACAGGAGACGGATCGTATCGCGCGCCGAAGCCAGCGTGACGTCGGTGACGAGCACGATCGTCCCGCATTCCGACACGAGGTGCGGGAAGGGGATGAGAACCTGACGCGGAATATCGACGATCGTCATCTCGAACGCGTTCCGCAGCTCTTCCTCGAGCTGATAGAAGGCCGAACCGTCGGTCATGACCGGCTGGTGGATCGGCGCTTCGGCCGACAGCAGGCTGAGCTTGTCCGAGGCGCGCACCATGGCGCGTTCGATGAACAGCCCGTCGATACGGCTGGGATTGTCGATCGCGTCGATCAGCCCGCGGCCGGGCTCGAGATCGAGCGTCAGCGCACCGGTGCCGAAATGCACGTCGAGGTCGAGCAGCGCGGTCTGGCGGTCGGCCTGTTCGCTGATCGCCCAGGCGAGCGAGGTCGACACCATCGAGGCGCCGACGCCGCCGCGCACGCCGACGACCGCCATCATGTGGTGCGGCTTGTCGTCATGCATGTCGGCATGCTTGGGGGCCGAAAGGATCGCCTGCGCATTGGTCAGGGCGTCGCGGACCTGATCGAGCGACAGCGGTTTCAGGAGGTAATCCTGAATGCCGCTCGACAAGAGATCGCGATAGAGGCGAACGTCGTTGACCTGGCCCGCCGCGATGACGACGGTGCCGGGTTCGCAGACCTCTGCCAGCGCGTTGATGTCGTTGATCGGATCGCCCGACTCGGACATGTCGACGAACAGGATGTTCGGGCTCGCCGAGACCGACAGCGACTGCACCGCGTTGCGCAGGCCGCCCTTGTTGCACTTCTCGATGGGCCAGCCCATGTCGGCGGCGGCGACGCGGATCAGCTCCAGCGTATCGTCGTCGCACACAAAGGCGTTGAACGGGTCACGCAGCCCGGCTGCTTTGAAAGGCGCGTTCACTGGCTTCCTCCGCTGTTGCTGGTCGCCTGTCCGCGCAGGTCGCCTGCGCCCGTCGGCGGTTTGTCGCGATAGGTCTTGATCGCTCGGGTCGCGGTCGTCGGATCATTGTCGCGCTCGCTGGTGCCCTTGATCAGATCGTTGGGATCGGCGACCATCGCGGCCAGATTGCTGTTCGTCGCGCAGCCATAGTTGGCCGAGGTCGCGTTGTTGACGTTGATCGCCGAACGGCTCGACCAGTTGGGGCAGCTCGGCACCGAAGCCGAAGCGCGCGTCACGATCACGCGAACATAGCCCGGCGCGACCGCGCCCGTCGTCACCGGCACATCGCCGCTGAGCAGCAGGCCGCGGCGTTCGACCATCTCGCGGATCGTTTCCTTCGCGCCGCTGCTGCCATAGGCCGACGGGTCTTCGATCGCGATACGGTCGCCGTAACGGACGTTCATGGCATCGAGCCAGCCCTGCAGACGGCCTTGCTCGCTGGGGGCGAGGTCACCGCCTGCCGCCGCGACGTCGAACTGGTAGATATCGTTGCGCACGACCGGCTGATGCACCGATTCAAGGCTGCGATTGCTGTTCGCGGCGCCTGCGCAGCCGGCGAGAGTGGTTGCCAGCGCCAGGACGGTCCAAGTTGCGATTTTCTTCATCACGTTGCTCCTGTTTGCCAGCATCACTTCTTGAGGTTGAAGCCGGGCGCCGCATCGGGCGAACCCGCGCGCGGCCGGTCGGCATCGTTCACCGAGGTGTCGAGGCGCGGTTTGGGACGATCGCCGCCCGTCACGCCATCGGTCTGCTGATTGAGCAGCAGGCGCTGAAGGTCGTTCGCGTCCTGATAGCCATCGGTCGGCAGCTTGATCTCGTTCGCCGACACCGGCTTGACGAGATAGGGTGTAACCACGATCACCAGTTCGGTTTCACCGCGGCGGAAGCTGTCCGATTTGAACAGCATGCCCAGGATCGGCACGTCGCCGAGGCCAGGCACCTTGTCGATGGCGCCGATCGAACGGTTGTTCATCAGGCCCGCGATCATGAAGCTTTCGCCCGAACCGAGTTCGACCGTCGTTTCGGCGCGGCGGATGGTCAGCGCGGGGATCTGGAAGCCATCCATTTCGATCGCGCCTTCGGTCGACAGTTCCGACACTTCGGGACGGACGCGCAGGCTGATGCGGCCATTCGACAGCACCGTCGGCGTGTAGGCCAGGCTGACGCCATATTTGCGATATTCGATCGTCGTGCCGGCGAAGTTGCCGGGGATCGGGATCGGGAATTCGCCGCCCGCCAGGAAGTCGGCGGTTTCACCCGAAATGGCCGTGAGGTTCGGCTGTGCCAGCGTCACCACCATGCCCGAGCGTTCGCCGAGATCCAGCGAAGCCATCAGGTCCATGCCGAACAGGCGGCCGGCGGCCCCAAAGCTGTTGGTGCCCGTGGGAACATTGAAATTATAGGCGGTCGTGCCAGGCGCAACCGGCGGTTCGCCTTCGCCCGGATAAAGGATCGAGCCCGGCGAGCGGCCGCGCACGATGCTGCCGAGAAAGCCGTTGCCCATCGCCCCGTCGCGATCGCGCGACAGCACGTTGCCGCTGATTTCCTTGACGAGCGTGCGGTTCACTTCGGCGATGCGGACCTGCAAATTGACCTGCAGCGGCGTCGCGGTGCGCAGGCGCGAAAGTACCTTCGTCTGTTCACCGACAAACGCCTGGACGAGGCGTTCGGCCTCGGCCGCATCGTCGGGCGACTGGACGGTGCCGGTCAGCAGGACGAAGCCGTTCATCGTGTTCGACTGGATCTTCGCGTCAGGCATTGCGAGCGCGAGCATCTGGTCGATCGTTTCGATATTGTTGCCGACGCGGGCAACGGTCGAATAGACAACGCGGCCGTTGCCGTCGGTCGCATAGATGCTCGTTTCACCCGGCGCCTTGCCGAAGATGTAGAGCTGGCGCGCCGAGCGGACCTGAACGTCGGCAACCTGGTCGTTGGCGACGAAGACGTCCGACATGGCGGCCGGCAGGCTGACCAGGCGGCCGCGGCCGACCGACAGGTCGATGCTGCTGCTGGCGTTCTGAATGGCCTGCGCAACGGCTTGCTGCGCGGGGGCGGAGATCAGCGTCGCTGCAACCAGGCCGACGGCCAGGGTGCGGGCGAGGGCCGCCGCCTTGAAATTGGCTTTGCTGTGCATCTTACTTACCCCCAACCGGAACTGCGGTCACTTTATCGCCACGGGTCACGCGGACCACCGGGCCGATCGGCACGGCGGCGGCCTGCGGGCTGCCGGCTGCGATCGGCATGCCGGCGGGCGGACGCGGCGCCGAGACCCGGCCGCTGACCGGAATCCAGAAGCGCGAGACGTCGCCGCCCGTGGTAGCGGTGCGCGACGGGGTCGGACGACCGGCGGCATCGGCCATCATCCGGCGCTCGGCCGCGCTGCCGCCCTTGGTCGGCACGTTCACGTCGCCCGACGCGATCGCCGCTTCGAGTTCGCCGGTGTTTTCGGCGAGCGGACGCAGCGCGAGCGAGAGCTTGCCCATATTTTCGGCGACCGCGATGCGTTCGGCGATGTCGGGCGTTGCTTCCAGCGTCACCGAGCCGAAGGTGCGCACCGGCGTCTTGCCGGTTTCGTCTTCGGCGTCGTAGCGCTGGTCGGTGGCAAGGACGCGGACGTTCCGCACGATGGTTTCGGCGGTGTAGAGCTGGTCGTCGGGATAGGAGCTGCCCTCCTTGACCGCGATCGTCTGCGCGAGCAGCACGTCGACGCGGTCGCCCGGGAAGACGAAACCGGCAACGCCCTGTTCCTGGGAAACCTTGACCGTCACGGCGCGCATGCCCGGTGCGAGAGCGGCAGCAAGGAAGCCGCGGTCATCGGGATGGACGAGCGAGCCCTGGGTCAGCGGCTGACCGGCGGTGATCGGGTAGCGCACGACGGTGCCCACCAGCGTATTCACGTCGGTCTTGTCCTTCAGGAAGTAGGCCTTCTCGACCAACTCCTTCGGCCACGGCTGATAGCGGAAGCTGTCGGGGCCGATAATCGTGCCCGTCGGCAGCTGCCGTGTCGCGACGAGGATCATGGGGCCGTTGATTTCGGGCGCCGCTGCTGCGCGCGCCGTCGGTGCGGAGGAACCCCGCATCATCTGGTTGACCCCGAACGCCGCGCCGATCGCAATGATCAACGCGCCGACGATCAGCATAATCTTTCGCGTATCCATGACGGTTTTTCGCCTCCTACACCCACCGGACGCGGGGATGCTTGCCCTCAGGTCGATCCGATAAACTGAAACTGGTTAAGATAGTGTTGGTGAAGCGCCCAAAGGCCCCCGGCGGCGATCGCGAGCCCGTAGGGAACCTCTATCGCCTTGTCCGAAGGACGAATTTTGGACTGAATCAGCATCACAGCCGACAGGATTCCGCCCCCGATCGCCATGATGGTCAGCATGGGAAAGTACAAATAAAGTGGAATCCAGAGCATCACGGCGCCGATCATCTTCACATCACCGCCGCCCATCGCTCCCAGAGCGAAGAGACCGGCGAACACCGCGAAGACCGCAAAGGCGGCGCCGAACTGCATCGGCATGTCGGGCCAGAATGCCATGCCCGACACTATCCAGAAGGGGATAGCGAAGAGGGCGATGGTCGCATTGAGGCCGTTCGAGATAGTGCGCGAGCGCAGGTCGCTGACCGCCGCGGCGATCATCAACAAGGCGAGCAGCCCCATCAGGCCCAATGCGATGATTTTCTGGTCCATGCCGCCGCTGTAGCGACTATGGCTTATCAAATAGTAACCATGAGTGTGCGCCCGCCGGGTTGCATTCCGCGGGCCAGCGGATATGCGGCGTCGCATGTCCGACCCGCGCCCTTCCTCCACCGACGTGCTGATCGTTGGCGCGGGCATCGCCGGTGCAAGCGTGGCCGCCGCGCTGGCGCCGCACCGCCGCGTGCTGATGGTCGAGGCCGAGGAGGCGCCCGGCTATCATGCGACGGGCCGGTCGGCGGCCTTCTGGCACGAAAGCTATGGCGGCCCCGGCGTGCAACCGCTGTCCGCTGCGTCGTTCGATGCGCTGGCGCGGCCGGCAGCCGATTTTTCCGACAAGCCTTTCCTGACGCCGCGCACCGCGCTGACCATCGGTCGCGGCGGCGCGGAGACCGCGGCGGTCGATGCCTTCGTTGCCGAATTTCGCGCCAAGGGGGTTGTGATCGACCGCATGGGTTTCGACGCGATGGCGGCGCTGGTGCCCGGTCTGCGATCCGAATGGACCGCCGCCGCCTATGAAGCGGCGTGCAGCGACATCGACGTCGGCGCGTTGCATGCGGCCTATCTGCGCGCGGCGAAGCGCGGCGGGGCGGTGCTTGCAACGCGCGCGCGTTTCGACGGTGCGCGCCGGGTCACCGGCGGCTGGGAGGTCAGCGTCGGGGGCGAAACACTGCGCGCCGAGCTGATCGTCGATGCCGCAGGCGCATGGGCCGATATGGTCGCTGCGCGCTGCGGGATCGCGCCGGTCGGCATCCAGCCCTATCGCCGGACGGTGGCGCAGCTTCGCCTGGACGTGCCCATCACCGCTGACTTGCCACTGATCGTCCATGTCGGCGGCGACTTTTATTTCAAGGGCGCCGGAGAGGGGCGCGTCTGGCTGAGCCCGCACGACGAGACGCCGTCCGAGCCGTGCGATGCCGCGCCCGAGGAGTGGGACGTGGCGGTCGCGATCGAACGGATGCAGTCGGTGGTCGACTGGCCCGTCGCCGCGGTCGAGCGCAAATGGGCCGGGCTGCGCAGCTTCGCCCCCGATCGCCTGCCGGTCTTCGGCGCCGACCCGGCCGAGCCCGCTTTCATCTGGTGCGCGGGGCAGGGCGGTTTCGGCATCCAGACGTCGCCCGCGATCGGCGCACTGCTCGCCGCACAGCTTGGCGCGCCGGCGCCGGGCGGGGCGATCGGCGCGGTCGATGCCTTCGCCTATGCGCCGGGCCGGTTCGGCGCACACTGACACTCGGCGCTTGCGCTCGCAAATCAGGGGTTTAGGATGCGGGAGCCGCGTCGCCCGTGGCGCGGCTGACCAGTGGAGGTACCCGTGGCCCATTATTTCGAGATCAAGAAGAACAAGGCCGGCGAGTTCGTCGCCTATTTCAAATATAACAGCGAAACGATCTTCTGGACCGAAGGCTATAGCAGCAAGGCATCGGCGAAGAACGCCATCGAGTCGATCAAAAAGAACGGCCCTGCCGCGGAAACCCGCGAAGCCGAATGATCCCGGCGGCGCGGGCGCATTTGGCGTCCGCGCCAGCTGGTACGCTCGAGCGAACTACAGCTTGGGCAGCGTGACGCCCTGTTGCCCCATATATTTGCCGGCGCGGTCGGCGTAGCTCGTCTCGCACGGTTCGTTCCCCTGCAGGAACAGGAACTGGCACGCGCCTTCGTTGGCATAGATTTTGGCGGGCAGCGGAGTGGTGTTCGAAAACTCCAGCGTCACATGCCCCTCCCAACCCGGTTCGAGCGGGGTGACGTTCACGATGATGCCGCAGCGCGCATAGGTCGATTTGCCGAGGCAGATGACAAGGACGTCGCGGGGGATACGGAAATATTCGACCGTCCGGGCGAGCGCGAAGCTGTTCGGCGGGATGATGCAAACATCGGTTTCGCGGTCGACGAAGCTGTTCGCGGCGAAATCCTTGGGATCGACGACCGCGCTGTCGACATTGGTGAAAATCTTGAATTCGGGCGCGACGCGCGCATCATAGCCGTAGGACGAGAGGCCGTAGCTGATGCAGCCGTCACGCCGCTGCGCCTCCACGAAGGGTTCGATCATGCCCTGCGTCCGGGCGGCTTCGCGAATCCATTTATCGGAAAGAATGCTCATGCCGCTGTCTTGTCGGTCCTCGGCGGCTTGCGCAAGCGGTCAGTCGGGGATCATCCCCAGATCCTTCGGCCCGAAGGCGGCGGGGAGCAGTTCGCTCAGGCGATAGGTGGTGACCGCGCTGCCGTCGCCCGAAGCGCAGTGGACCAGGATATCGGTTTTCGACCGTTCGGCGGCTTCGTTTAGTATCTGGCGGCAGCGGCCGCAGGGGTTGACCGGATCGCTGCCGATCAGTGCATCGCCCTCGGGGCGCCCGCCGATGATGGCGACTTCGGCGAGTTCGCCGATCCAGCCTTCGTTGGCGATCTTGGCGACTGCGGTGGTCTCCGCGCAGAGCGTCAGACCGTAGCTCGCGTTTTCGACATTGGCACCGGTCACGACATCGCCGTTTTTCAACAGCAGCGCGGCGCCGACATGAAAGCCCGAATAGGGGGCATAGGCGCGGCTCGCGGCGTCGCGCGCGGCATCGATCAGGGCATCGCGGGTGTCGGTCATTATTCCTGTCCTTCGGGTCGCAGCACGTTCCAGCCCACCGTTCCGCCGGCGCCGGTCAGCCGGACATAGTCGTTCGCCTGCCACATCGCCCAGGGGTGGGCGCCATAATCGGGTTCGAAAAAGTCGCGGCGCAGCCAGGTCGTGCGGGCAATTCCGGCGGTGACGCGATAATCGGCCTCGAAGGCGGGGCCGGGCGCGATCACGCTGCGCTTGCCGGTATGCGCCTCGATCTGCGCGAGGAAGGTCGCAAGTTCGCTGAGCAGCAGCGCGCGCGTCGGCCGGTCGGGGCAGCGGTCGTCATAGTCGAGCCATACCACCGGCGGCAGCGCATCGGCGCGGCGCGCGACGTGGCGGATGAAATTGGCCGCCTGGTCGGTTGCCAGCTTGCACAGGCTGTAGCGATGGATCGCGCCCACCTGCACGCCGACGACGCGCGCCTGCGCGGCGTTGCGGGCATATTGCGGATCGATGCCGTCGGCGCCGTCGGTCGCCATGACATAGGCGAAATCGGCGCCCGCCGCCTTGATCGATCCCCAGTGGACCTTGCCATTGTCGGCGGAGATGGTGACGCCCTGAATCGGATAGAGCGCGCGGTCGGGCGTCCAGCGCGCCGCCCACCACAGCGCGAGACCGGCGAGCAGCAGGATCAGGACGAGTCCGCCGCCGATCCGGCGCGCCAGCCGGGCGGAGCGTGCCCGCCAGTCGGACAGGCCTTTCGTTGCGGTTTTGCCCTTTGTTTTTACCCCCGCGCGCATCGTCATCCCTTGATGTGAAGCACACAGATCAGCGTGAAGAGACGGCGCGCGGTGTCGAAATCGACCGCGATCTTGCCATCGAGCCGGTCCATCAGCATTTCGGCGGCCTCGTTGTGCAGCGCGCGGCGCGCCATGTCGACGGTCTCGATCTGCTGCGCGGTAGAGGTCTTGATTGCCTGATAATAGCTGTCGCAGATCGCGAAATAGTCGCGGATCGGACGGCGGAAGCGCCCGAGGCCCAGGATTACCGCTTCGAGCGGCGAGCCGTCCTCGCGGCTGATCTCGAAGATCAGGCGGCCGTCCTCGACGCGGAGCATCAGGCGATAGGGGCCGGCATAGCCATCGGGGTGGCCGCGCTGCGGCACGAACTTGTTGTCCTCGATCAGATCGAAGATTGCGACGCGCCGCTCCTGTTCGACATCGGGGTTGCGCCAGACGATCGAGCCCTCGTCGAGCTCTACCGAGATGATGCGCTGTTTCGATGGGTCGGCGTCGGTCATGCTGTCCGTGCTTCTACTTGGCCGGGCGCGAAGGGCAAGGGCGACTTATTCACAGCATTCCACAGTTATGATAGGTTGATCGATATCGTCGATTGCGCCCGCCGCGCCTTCGACGCATGAAAGCTGCCATGCCCGAGCTTGCCCTTTTTCCTGCCCCGGTCCCCGCCGGGGACGAACGCCAATTGCCCCGCAATATCGAGGCCGAGGCCGCCTTTCTGGGCGCGATCCTGATCGATAACCGAGTCGTCGAGGATTTGCCCGTGCAATTGACTGCGGCGCATTTCTTCGAACCGCTGCATGGCCGCATCTTTGGGCAGGCAATGGCGCTGATCGAGCGCAACAGCATTGCGACGCCGGTGACGCTGAAGCCCTTCTTCGAAAATGACGAAGCGATAAAAGCGGTCGGCGGGGTCGGCTATCTGGCGCAACTGACCGGCAGCGGCGCGGGCCTGATCGGTGCGCGCGACTTCGCGCGGCAGATTTTCGACCTCGCGCTGCTGCGCGAACTGGTCGGCGTCGGGCGGGGATTGGTCGAGGGCGCGCTCGACACGAGCGAAAGCGTCGACCCGCATGCGCAGATCGAGGAAGCCGAAACCGCGCTCTATCGCGTCGCGGGCGGCGAGGCCGAAATGGGGTCGGTCAAGAGCTTCAGCGCCGCGAGCCTCACCGCCTTGCAGGCCGCCGAGCGCGCGCTCAATTCGGGCGGCCATCTGTCGGGGATCACGACGGGTATCGGCAGCATGAACGCCAAGATCGGCGGCATGCACAATTCGGACTTGATGATCCTCGCCGGGCGTCCGGGGATGGGCAAGACCTCGCTTGCGACCAATATCGCCTATAATGCCGCCGAACGCTGGCGGCGCGACGAGGAGGACGGGATTCCGCCCGAAAAGAATATGGGCGCCAAGGTTGCCTTCTTCAGCCTCGAAATGTCCGCTGACCAGCTCGCGACGCGTGTGCTGGCCGAACAGTCCGGGGTGTCGGGCGAGGCGCTGCGCATGGGCAAGATCAGCAAGGAGCAGTTCCAGCAATTGTCGCGCGCCGCGCAGGCGCTGCAGACGCTGCCGCTGTTCATCGACGATACGCCTGGCCTGACGATCGCCAGCCTGCGCACCCGCGCGCGCCGCCTGCAGCGCCGCCACGGCATCGGCTTCATCATCGTCGACTATTTGCAGCTGCTGCAGGGCTCGTCGAAGAGCGGCGACAATCGCGTGCAGGAAATTTCGGAAATTTCACGCGGATTGAAAACGCTGGCGAAAGAGCTTCACGTTCCGGTGATGGCGCTGTCGCAGCTCAGCCGCCAGGTCGAAAGCCGCGAGGACAAAAGGCCGCAGCTTTCCGACCTTCGCGAATCGGGATCGATCGAGCAGGACGCCGACATGGTGCTCTTCGTGTTCCGCGAGGATTATTATGTCGCCGCGCGCGAGCCCAAACGCCCGGTCGAGGGCGACGATATCAAGATCCACGCGGCGCATGAGGAATGGGCCGCCGAGATGGAGCGTGTTTTTGGCCTCGCCGAGGTGATCGTCGCCAAATCGCGTCACGGCTCGACCGGCAAGATTCGCCTGCACTTCGAGGCGAAGACGACGAAGTTCAGCGATCTGGCGGACGACAGCCAGGCCTATGCGGATTATGAGTAGATAGCCGCGCCCAGTGTCCCTGCGAAGGCCGGGGCCCATCACGAGGTTTTGCAATCAAAAGCCTGCGTCTGGCGAAGGGGCAGGAGATGGGCCCCTGCCTTCGCAGGGGCACGCGGATCTGTTCTCAGAACGCCGGGTCGTTCGCCGGATTATCGTCGATCGGCGTCACCGCTTCGTGGATGCCGCATTCGGTCTTGTCCCAGCCGCGCCAGCGGCCCGCGCGCGGGTCTTCGCCCGGTTTGACCTTCGAGGTGCAGGGCGAGCAGCCGATCGAGGGATAGCCCTCGGCCTCGAGCGGATGGCGCGGCAGATCGTGCTCGGCGAAATAATCGTCGAGCATTTCGCGCGTCCAGTTGGCGAGCGGGTTGAATTTCAGACGGCCGGTGTTGCCGTCGAGCTCGAAGCGCGGCAGGCCGGTGCGCGTCGACGACTGGAAGCCCTTGCGGCCGGTGATCGACGTGTCGAAATCGGCGAGCGCCTTTTCGAGCGGCTTGACCTTGCGGATTTCGCAGCAGCCGTCGGGATCATACGACCAGCGCAGTTCGGTCGCGTCCTTTTCGGCGAGTTCGGCGGCATCGGGCGTGAGATTGACGAGATTGAGGCCGAGCCGTGCGGCAAGTTCGTCGCGATAGGCCAGCGTTTCGGGAAAATGCTTGCCCGTGTCGAGGAACAGCACCGGCATGTCGGGCGCGACGCGCGTCACGAGATGGAGCAGCACCGCGCTTTCGGCGCCGAAGCTCGACACGATCGCAGTGTCGCCGAGCAGCCCCGCGCCGATCACGCTTGCAACCGCCTCGCCCGCGTCCTGGCCGCGGAACAGGTTGTTGAGACGGATGACATCGGCCTGCGTGAAACGCGGCGCGACGTCGATCCGGTCGCGGGTGCGATCCGCGCGCCCTTCTTGCCGTTCGTCCTGAGGAGCCGTTGAGCTTGTCGAAACGGCGTCTCGAAGGGCTTCGCCCGGTGCTTCGAGACGGGCCTTCGACGAGCTCAGTCCCTCCTCAGCACGAACGGATTTCCTGAAATCAGCCATGCCTCAGCTTCCAGATCGGCACCGCCGCGTCGGTGGCGTCCTGATAGACGAGGGCGTAACGGTTCAGCGCCGCCTCGACATCGGCGGGGTTGAGCGCATGCTGCGAGGAGAAGCTGTCGAAACCGCAGCGCCGCATGAAGAAGAGGAGGTCGATCAGCACATCGCCCTCGGCGCGCAGTTCGCCCGTGTAGCCCGCTTCGCGCAGGATGCGCGCGCTCGAAAAGCCGCGCCCGTCGCGAAAGCGCGGGAAGGAAATTTCGATGAGTTGCAGGCGGTCGAGATAGGGGATGAGGCGCCGCGCATCCTCGCCCGCCTCGAGCCGCACCGCGGTCGCGTCGGGCTGTTCGAGGAAGGCGTCGAGCGTGACCGCGGGTTCTTCGTGCGGCTGGTCGTCGCGATAACGGAAATTAGCCATAGATGGCCTCCTTGAAAGGGTCGAGACCGACGCGGCGATAGGTGTCGAGAAAGCGTTCGCCGGGCTCGCGCAGTTCGCGATAGCGTTCGACGGTGCGTTCGACGGCATCGACGATGCCCGCTTCGTCGAAGCCGGGGCCGGTGATCTTCGCCTGCGACGTGTCCTCGGCGCCCGAGCCGCCGAGGAGGAGCTGGTAATTTTCGGTGCCCTTGCGATCGACGCCAAGGATGCCGATCTGCCCCGCGTGGTGATGACCGCAGGCGTTGATGCAGCCAGAGATCTTGATCTTGAGCTCGCCGATATCGAGCTGGCGTTCCATATTCGCGAAACGCTCGGCAATCTTTTGCGCGACCGGGATCGAGCGCGCATTGGCGAGGGTGCAATAATCGAGACCGGGGCAGGCGATGATATCGGTGACGAGGTCGAGATTGACGTTCGCGAGCCCCGCGGCGTCGAGCGCCTGCCATAGCGCGTAGAGATCGGCCTTGCGGACATGCGGCAGGACGAGATTCTGCGCGTGCGTCGCGCGAATCTCGTCGAAGCTGTAACGTTCGGCAAGGTCGGCGACGAGTTCCATCTGCTCGGCCGAAATGTCGCCGGGGATGCCGCCGACCGGCTTCAGACTGATGTTGGCGATCGCATAGCCCGGTGCCTTGTGCGCCACGACCTGGCGGTCGACCCATAGCGCGAAGTCGGGATCGCTGCGGTCGATGTCGTCGGACAGGCCCGCCTCGAACGGCGGCGGCGTGAAATAGGCCGCGATGCGGTCATACTCGGCCTGGGGAAAATCGGTGCCGAGCGCGAGGAAGGTCTGGAACTCCTCCTCGACCTGGCGGCGGAATTCCTCTTCGCCGAGCTCGTGGACGAGGATCTTCATCCGCTGTTTGTGGATATTGTCGCGCCGCGCGTGGAGGTTCCACACGCGCAGGATCGCCTGGAGATAGGAGAATATCTGGGCTGCGGGCAGGAAATCGCGGATCTTGTAAGCGATGAATGGGGTGCGCCCCATGCCGCCACCGGCATAGACCTCGAACCCTTCCTCGCCCGCTTCGTTGCGCACGATGCGCAGCGCGCAGTCGTGCCAGCGCAGCGCCGCGCGATCCTCCGCCGCCGAGATCACCGCGATCTTGAACTTGCGCGGCAGATAGCTGAATTCGGGGTGGAAGGTCGTCGCCTGACGGATCAGTTCGGCCCATGGGCGCGGATCGCAGATCTCGTCGGCGGCGGCGCCGGCATATTGGTCGGCGGAGATGTTGCGGATGCTTTCGCCGCTGGTCTGGATCGCATGCATCTCCACCGACGCCAGTTCGGCGAGGATGTCGGGCGCCTCTTCCAGCTTGATCCAGTTATACTGGATATTCTGGCGGGTGGTGAAATGACCGTAGCCGCGGTCATATGTGCGCGCGATATGCGCGAGCTTGCGCATCTGCCGCGAATTGAAGGTGCCATAGGGAATGGCGACGCGCAGCATATAGGCGTGGAGCTGGAGATAGAGGCCGTTCTTCAGCCGCAGCGGCTTGAACTGGTCGTCATTGATGTCGCCCGCGAGGCGGCGGCGCACCTGGTCGCGGAACTCCTCGACGCGCGCATCGACCATCGCCTGGTCATATTGGTCATATTGATACATGTCAGATCACCCAGTCGCCGGCCGTCGGATCGGCGGGTTTCAATGTCAGGTCGGGGCGCACGGTCGGGCCGAGCGCGCGGATGCGGTCCTTGATATGCGCGGGGCGCGGACCCTCGGCGGTCTGCTCCGCATCGACGATATAGCCGCCGTTGACGCGGCGCGCGCCATCCTCGGCCGCGAGCACCGCCTCGCCATGTTCGCCGAC